>JAFABB010000051.1 GCA_023426245.1 Bacillota bacterium | reverse complement strand
ATCTCCCGGATGGTGGGGCGTTGAAATATTTCCCGTAACGGTACTTCCACGTTCATTTCTTTATGGATTCTGGAGGCCAGGACCGTCGCTTTTAAGGAATGGCCGCCCAGATTGAAGAAATTATCATGAATACCCACTTGGGCAAGGCCCAGTGTCTCCTGCCAAATGTTTGCTAATGTTTCCTCGATTCTGCCGCGCGGCGCCTCATAGGTTGCCGCCGCATACAAGGCTCCATCCGGTTCCGGCAGCGCTTTCCGGTCGATCTTCCCGTTGGGTGTAAGCGGAATCTTGGTTAACGGCACGAAATAAGCTGGAACCATATAATCCGGTAATTCTCTGCCTAACTGAGCCCGTAAATCGGATATGCTCAGTTCCTGTTCAGCTACTATATAACCGCAGAGATAATTATTGCCGCTTTGGTCCTCTTTAGCTACCACTACCGCTTCCTTGACCGGTTCATATTTTAATAACTGGGCTTCGATCTCGCCGAGTTCTATCCGGTATCCTCTGACTTTGACCTGTTGATCGATTCGACCCAAAAATTCAATGTTGCCATCCGGCAGCCACCGTGCCAGGTCACCGGTGCGGTACATTCTTTCGCCGGGAACAAACGGATTCACCACGAACTTCTCGGAGGTTAATTCCGGGCGGTTGAGATAGCCTCGGGCCAGACCGTCGCCGGCAATACACAGTTCTCCGGCTATCCCGATAGGTTGCAGTTGCATGTTTGGAGCCAGTATATATATCCGGCAGTTGGCGACCGGCTTACCGATGGGTATGTTCGGATAGGCTTGATTTGTAATGAAACTAGTGGTAACTACGGTATTTTCTGTCGGCCCGTAGTTATTGATCAATTCAAAGCCGTTTCGGACATACTGCCGGAGTTTGTCCCCACCGGTCAGCAATTTCCGTAAGGAACGGTTCCCCAATTTCAGAAATTCTTCACAGATCTGGGTCGGTAAGAAGCTCATGGTGATGCCCTGCGTTTCAAAGTATCGATTGAGTTGTTCCGGATCCAACCGGAGCTCTTCCGGGATTACATGGATGGTACTTCCCGCCAGCAAATAGGGGAAGATCTCCCAAACTGAGGCGTCAAAGCCAAAACCTGCATATTTGCTGCTTTTATCGGATTCGCTCACTTGATAGTATCGAATATGCCATTGACAGAGATTCATTAAGGACCGGTGTTCGATCATCACCCCTTTGGGCTGCCCGGTCGAACCGGAGGTGTATATCACATAAGCAAGGTCACAAGGTTGGTTGATATTTGAAAGATTTTGGTGATCACCCCGGTAAAGCTGCTCATTTTGGAGATCGAGTATTTCGCCGGAGAATTCAAGTCCGGAAATCAAGTCTTTTTGGGTTAAGAGAATTCTACTGTTGCTATCCTCCAGCATATACCGGACCCGGTCCTGGGGATATTCATGATCAATCGGAAGGTAAGCCCCGCCACTCTTGATGATCCCCAGGACCCCGATTAACATCTCCAGGGAGGGTTTAACCATCAACCCGACAATCGTGTCAGCCTTGACTCCTTTTTTCCTTAATACCCGTGCCAGTTGGTTCGCTTTCCGGTTTAGCTCGCCATAAGTTAATTGTTGATCTTCGAAGACGACGGCCATCTGCTCCGCTCTCTGGATAACCTGTTTTTCAAAGAGCGCTTGAATGGTCTGATCTTTGGGATACTCAGTCCCTGTATTGTTAAACTCCTCTAATAACTGATGTTTTTCAACATCCGACATCATCTCAAGTTGAGCTAATCTGACTTCTGGATTCCTGGTTACTTCCTGCAATATCGTCTGAAAATGCCCGGCCATTCTGGAAATGGTTTCCGGCCGGAATAGTTTGGTGCAGTATTCCAGACTAAAGTCAATTCCATTCATTGTCTCCATTGCAGTTAACGTCAGATCAAATTTGGCAATCTTGTTTACAAACTCATACGGGGTAAATTGAAGGCTGGTAGTCTTTAAAGCATTGTCTTTCATATTTTGTAAGGTAAAGACGGTATCAAACAAAGGATTACGGCTGATATCCCGCGTTAAATTCAGCTTTTCAACCAGCTCCTCAAACTGGTAATCCTGATTGTCGTAAACGTTTAACGCATTGGTCTTGACTTCCAATAAGAATTCGCTAAAAGTCTTGTTTGATACGGGATTATTGCGCAACGCCAGGGTATTTACAAACATACCCATGATTCTTTCCAGGTCGGCATGGGGCCTTCCGGCAATCGGCGATCCCACAATGATATCTTCCTGTCCGGCATACTTGGCTAGTAAAGTGTTATATGCCGCCAACAAAACCATATATAAAGTTGCTCCAGTTTTCCTGGCGATGTTGTTTAGAGCTTCAGTCATCTCCCGGTCGACACTGAAAGTCATCCGGTCGCCTTCAAAACTCTGAATTGTCGGTCTGGGATAATCGATGGGCAAATTTAGCACCGGAATCTCCCCGTTAAACGCTTTAAGCCAGTAATTTTCCTGTTCCCGTAGGCGTTCGCTTGTAAACAATTGTTGCTGCCAGACCGAGTAATCACGGTATTGAATCCGTAGTTTGGGTAACTCCTCTCCTTCATACAAACTGAGGAATTCAGCGGTCAAGATATTGGCGGACACACCATCCGAGATAATATGGTGCATGTCTACCATCAAAATATGTTTAACCGTTGACAACCTAATCAACCCAACTCGGAGTAACGGCGCCTGACTTAAGTCAAACGGCCGGATAAACGCTGCGATCATATTTTTCACTTGATCTGGAGCTGCTTCTCGATAATCGATTATAAAATCATTATCTTCATGGATAATCTGGACTGGTTGGCCGTCCCTGAGTTCAAAAGAGGTTCGCAGAGCTTCATGCCGTTGGATCAATTTTTTAAATGCCTCTTTCAACTTTCGCTGATCGATTGCTCCGTCAACCACTAACACTGCCGGCATGTTGTATCCGGTACTTTCAGCATTTAACTGATTCAGAACGTAAATCCTTTTCTGAGCGGCTGATACTGGATAATACTCTTGAGACGCCACCGGCTGGATTGCCGCATAGAAGTTTTCACCCGCTCCATTTATATATTCCGCTAATTCCCGGATGCTAGCCCGCTGAAAGATCTCCCGCAGCGGAATTTCCACATTCATTTCTTTGTGAATTCTCGAAGCCAGCACTGTTGCCTTAAGAGAATGTCCTCCCAGGTTAAAGAAGTTGTCGTGAACGCCGATTTTCTCAACTCCCAAAATTTCCTGCCAGATGCCTGCCAATATCTCTTCAGTAGGGTTACTCGGCGCCTCATAACTTGCCGCAGCGTACAATGCTCCTTCCGGCAGTGGCAATGCTTTCCTATCAATCTTTCCGTTAGGGGTCAGCGGTATTCTTTCCACAGGTATGTAATAGGATGGAACCATATAATCCGGCAATGCCTTGGCCAGATATTCCCGCAACTCAGATACTTTGATTTCTTCTGCTGCTGAAACGATGTAGGCGCAAAGATACTTACCGCCGTTCTCCTCTTCCCTGGCTACCACCACCGCCTCTTTAACCGGTCCGTATTTCAATATTTCACTTTCAATCTCGCCCAACTCAATTCGGTATCCTCTTACCTTAACCTGATCATCGATTCGCCCTAAAAACTCGATGTTGCCATCCGGCAGCCAGCGGGCCAGGTCTCCGGTGCGGTACATCTTTTCCCCAACTTCGTAGGGGTTGGCTACAAATTTCTCTGCCGTTAATTCGGGGCGGTTCAAATATCCCCGGGCCAGTCCATCACCGGAGATACAAAGTTCTCCCGCAACTCCCACCGGTTGTAACTGATGGTTCTTCCCCAGTATGTAGATGCGGCTGTTCGATACCGGTTTGCCGATGGGGATGTTCGGATAGGACTGGTTTGTTACAAAGCTGGTGGTAACCACCGTATTCTCTGTCGGTCCATAGTTGTTTACCAATTCGAAGTTGGTATTGACATACTGACGGAGTTTGTCTCCACCGGTCAGCAGTTTCCGTAGGGAACGGTTCCTGGTTTTCAAAAACTCTTCGCAGATTTGGGTCGGTAAAAAACTGATGGTGATTCCATGGGCTTCATAGTACTGGTTCAATTCCCCGACATCCAGCCGCATTTCTTCCGGGATCACATGGATGGCGCTGCCTGAAAGCAGGTACGGGAAGATCTCCCATACTGAGGCATCAAATCCAAACCCGGCATATTTGGTGCTTCGATCCGAGCTTGTCACTTGATAGTAGTTCCTGTGCCATTGGCAAAGATTGATTAATGAGCGGTGTTCAATCATTACCCCCTTGGGTTTCCCGGTGGATCCCGAGGTATAAATGATGTATGCCAAGTCAGCCGGACGATTGAGGTTCGGAAGGTTTTCGCCTTTTCCACGATAGAGTTCCTCGTTTTGGAGATCAATCACTTCTCCTGAATAATCAATCCTGGTAATGAGGTCGCTCTGTGCCAGCAACAGTGTACTGTTACTGTCCTCCAGCATATAGCGAATCCGTTCTTGGGGGTATTCATGGTCGATAGGCAGGTAGGCTCCACCGCTCTTTAAGATCCCTAAAACTCCGATCAACATCTCCAAAGAGGGCCGGACCAACAACCCGACCACGGTATCCTGCCCCACCCCTCTTTTCCTTAACACCTGAGCTAACCTGTTGGCTTTTTCGTTCAATTCCCGGTAGGTCAGATGTTGGTCCTTAAATACCACCGCCATCTGATCCGGCCCTTTTGAAACTTGCTCTTCAAAGAGTTCTTGGACGGTCTTCTCTATCGGATATTCCGCTTGCGTCTGGTTGAAATCCACCAGTACCTGTTTCTTTTCGCTGGCCGACAATATTTCGATATCCTGTACCCGGATGTTGCTATTGGCGATAACGGCCTGGATAATCCCTTTAAAATGCTCTTCAATCTTAGCAATTACACTTTTATCGTAAATCGCTTCATTGTATTTGAACTTAACGTTTAATTCCTTACCCGGTACGATGACGGTATTAAAGCCATAGTTGGTCTGTTCGAAGGATTCGACCCGAACGATCTGAAATTGATTCTGTTGACCTCTATCGTAATTAAGCCCTTCGGTTACCGGATAATTTTCAAAAACTAAGATATTATCGATTAAGCCCTGTTTTAAGCTTGTCCGGGACTGAATCTCGGCGAGGGGGTAATAACCATATTTTTCAGCCCCGACAGCAGATTGCGTGAGCTCTTCCAACAATTCGGAGAAGCGCTGATCCGAGCCGGATTTGACTCGGACCGGAACCGCATTGATAAACAAGCCCACCATTTTCTCGATTCCTTTGACTTCCGACGGTCTCCCGGAGATAACCGCCCCGAATACCACATCTTCGGTATTATTGTACCTTTGCAGCAATATTCCCCATATTGCCTGAAATATTGTACTTAAAGTCGTATGATTCTTCTTGGCAATATCCTCTAACCTTTCCTTGGTCAGCCCTTCAATGGTAAAGCTATCATCGGCCGGTTTATAAACCGGGTTTTCTGATGAAGTTCTATATCTGGGCAGTACCGCTTGTTCTTCATAATCCTTGAGATAATCATCCCAATATTCAGCCGCTTCCTTACTGTTTTGTTTCTCCAACCACTGGATATAACTGCCGTAGGGATAAGTAACTTCCAGTTTGGGCATATTCCCGTTTTTTAGAGCGCCATAAATCTCAAAAAAGTCCTTAAATATAATCCCTAGGCACCAGCCATCCATGATGATGTGATGAAAACTCCAAACCATGCCATACTGATCATCTTTAAGCTTAATGACTGCCAAGCGAATCGGCAGATCCGCCGTTAAATCAAAACCGCGTTTCCGGTCTTGGACTTTGAATTCTTCCAAAAACTTTTTTTGCTCTGTTTCTGACAGATTTGTAATATCTTCCAATTGCAACTTGGTCTTCCGCTCTTTCATCACAACCTGAACGGGTTTCCCTACCTTTTTGTAAACAAAGACAGTCCTAAATATATCAAAGCGTTCGATCAGTCTTTTAAAACTTTCCCCGAGGCATTCAACTTGTAAATCCCCTTGAATGAATAACAATGTCTGTTCAAAGTATGCTTGAGAATCAGCATCCAACAATGAATGATAAAGCATTCCACCTTGCATCGGTGATAAATTATAAATGTCCTTGATATTTTTCTTGGCTGTAGAACTCATAATGAACCCTCCTGTCATTGTTCTTTCGTGATCCAAAACGATTGTTATTACTCAACATCCTCTACCAGAGCCGCAATATCGTCTAACTTTTCATCTGTTAAATGACTGGCGCTAAAATCGCTCAGGGTATTCTCGGTGTGATTCATAGCAGCACAATGCTGGATAATAGCGACTAAAAATTCCCGCAAATCATGGACAATTTCTTGAACCGTTGCTTGCCGGTATTCATTTTGATCGTAGGTAATATCCAATGTTAATTTGCCGGCGATAACCATCCCGGTGATGGATAAGGCATAAGGGCTTGCCATCGCCTCTGATATCTGCCTTCCGGCGGAAAGTGTTGATATTGCAAAGGCGCCTGTATCGATATCCCGATCAAATTGTCCAAGATAATTGAAGCTCATCTCAGGCTGCAGTTGAAACTTTATCGTCTCCTTATGCTCCGGAGATGTCAGATATTGAATCATCCCATGCCCGATACCCTTGTTAGGGATACTCCTCAAGCTTTCTTTCACAGATTTTATCCAATTCCCGAGCTCCTTTTGTCCATTCATATCCAGCACCACCGGGTACTGAGCGGTAAACCAGCCTACCGTCCTGCTGATATCGATATCTTTTAGAATAGCTTCTCTGCCGTGTCCCTCCAAATTGATCAACACTCTGTTTTCACCAGTCCATTTCTTTACAGCAAGACCCAAAGCAGTCAACAGAATATCATTGATCTCGGTATTATAGGCTTTATTGACCTGTTTAAGCAATTTCTCACTATCTTCCGCAGTCAGCTCCATCCGGATGCTGTTTCTATCAGTTCTCACTGCCACTGCTGTATCTTTTGGTAATGACTTGATATCCAAACTTTCAAGGCCCTGCCAATACTCGATCTCCTGCAACAAATCATTACTGTTTGCATATTCATAGAGCTTTTCCGACCAGTCTTTAAAGGAGTCGGTCTTTGCTTTGAAGCGGATTTCTTCCCCATTCGCCGCCTGTTGATATCCGGCCGCAATATCTTCAAACAGGACCCGCCAGGAGATTCCGTCGACAACCAGATGGTGAATAACGATCAGTAAATGGTCGCCTTCTTTCGTCTTAAACAAGCCGGCTTTGACCAAAGGGCCGTCAAATAAATCGATACTTCTTTGAATCCGTTCCACCGCAATTTCGATTGCCGGAATATATTTGTCAACCCCGGTTAAATCTTGTACCTCCAAGGAATAAAGCTCTCCTTCCAACCCCCGGTTCAAAAGGGTTATTCTTTCATCAACAGTCCTAACCACCATTCGTAAGGCGTCATGGTGTTCCACCAACTTGGAAAATACGGTTTGTAACGTTTTTTCATCAAATCCTTGCTTCCGGTATAACATCACTGCCTGATTGAAGTGGTGCTTTTCAGTAAAGGATTGTTTAAACAACCAACTTTGAATGGGGGTCAATCGCACTTCACCCGTAACCAATCCTTGTTCTATCTCCCGGTTTGCCGATTGAAGAAGTTCACTCAATTCCTCAAGGACCGGATTTTTAAACAGTTCTTTCATTTCCAGCTTATAGCCGTAGCCGTTAAGCCTCGCCAATACCTGGATCGCCTTGATGGAGTCTCCGCCTAGATTGAAAAAGTTATCCTTGATGCCGACTTTTTCCGCTTTCAATACTTCCTGCCAGACTTGGACCAGTATTTCCTGTTTCTCATTTTGCGGTGCTACATACTCCACTCCCGCATCCAGTTGGCCATCGGGTTCCGGCAATGCTTTCCGGTCGATCTTCCCGTTGGAAGTCGAAGGCATCTTGGCGAGTGGTACGAAATATGCTGGAATCATATAGTCCGGTAACTCCTTGGATAAATGAGTTCGGAGTTCGGATACTGTAACAACCCGGTCGGTCACAATATAGGCACAAAGATACTTATTTTTGTTCGCATCTTCCCTGGCTAGTACCACCACTTCTTTTACCGGTTCATATTTCAGTAATTGCGACTCAATCTCGCCCAATTCGATTCGGAAACCTCTGATCTTTACCTGATGATCAATACGGCCCAAATATTCCATATCGCCGTTTGGCAACATCCTGGCCAAATCTCCTGAGCGGTAAAGCCTTTCTGAAGGCTGATAGGGATTTTGAACAAATTTTTCTCCCGTCAAATCAGGCCGGTTGAGATAACCACGCCCGACTCCGTCTCCGCCGACACATAATTCTCCCGCCACTCCAATGGGAAGCAGCCGCAAGTTTCGATCCATAATATAGGTTGTTAGCGTTGGAATGGGTTTACCGATATTACTGATATTTAAATTGATTTCATATTCGGTTATTTCTTTGAATGTAACATGGACAGTTGTTTCGGTAATTCCGTACATGTTAATTAACTTGGTGCCGGGATATTTTTCCTTCCAATCCTTCAGCATGATGGGATTTAAAGCTTCTCCACCGAATACCACATATCGAAGACCCAGCTCCCTCTGGGGTAAGTTCAATTCTTCATGAATCAAACCATAAAATGCTGTCGGAGTTTGGTTTAATACAGTTACTTTTTCCTGTTTCATCAACTGTAAATACCTCTGGGGATCCCGGGCGGTTGATTTGGCAACGACCACTAATTTCCCGCCATATAACAAAGCTCCGTACATTTCCCAGACCGAAAAGTCAAAACAATAGGAATGAAACATCGTCCAGACATCCCCATGGGTGAAGTCAAATTGCATTTTCTCGTTGAAGAGAAGTCTGACAACGTTGCGATGTTCAATCATGACTCCTTTGGGTCTTCCGGTGGTGCCTGAGGTATAAATGATATAAGCCAAATCCGCTGGTTTATTGATAGAGGGCGGATTGGTATCATCACCCCGGTATAAGGCTTCATTATCTAAATCAATGGTTTCCCCCGTAAATGAAGTCTGATTCTCCAAACGGCTTTGGGTTAACAGAATTTTAGTGCCGCTATCCTCCAAAGTATAGTTAATACGGTCGAGGGGATAATCAGGATCAATCGGCAAATAGGCCCCGCCAGCCTTCAAGACTCCCAGGATGGCGATGATCATTTCCAGGGAACGTTCTGCCAATATTCCCACAATACTGTCGGAATGAACTCCTTTTGACCGCAGCACCCATGCCAGTTGGTTTACTTTTCCGTTTAATTCCCTGTAGGTCAATTGCCGATCTTCGAATACCACGGCGACATGATCCGGTATCCGGACAACCTGCTCTTCAAAAAATTCCTGGATGGTCTTACCATACGGATATTCCGCCTTGGTATCATTAAACTCCACCAATAGTTGCCGCTTTTCCGCAGCGGAAATCATTTCGATTTCATCTAAAACGGTATCCGGCCGTGCTGCTACTTCCCGCAAGATATTCATAAAATGCCCGGCCATTCTGGTAATGGTTTCTTTCTTGTATAGTTTGGAGCAATATTCCAAACTGAACTCGATTCCGGCCTTATTTTCGACTGCGGTCAAGGTCAGATCGAATTTGGCAATCCGGTTTTCAAACTCATAGGGGCTCAGTTTGAGTTTGGCAAGGCTTAATTCGGTATCCCGGGTATTCTGGAGCACAAACATGATATCAAACAATGGATTACGGCTAATATCCCTGGTTAAGTTGAGTTTATCAACCAGTTCCTCAAACTGATAATCCTGGTTTTCATAAGCGTTTAAGGCATTGGCCTTGACTTCCAATAAAAATTCTTGAAAGGTCTTGTGGGATTGCGGTTGATTCCGCATAGCCAGAGTATTTACGAACATCCCGATGATGCTCTCCAGGTCGGCATGAGGCCGTCCGGCGATGGGCGAACCTATGACAATATCTTCCTGGCCCGTATATTTCGATAGCATTACGTTAAATGCCGCCAGTAACACCATGTATAACGTTCCACCGGCTGCAGCAGCAAGGGTGTTCAGTTTTCCGGCCAATTCCCTTTCTATGCCAAACGTGATCCGATTTCCTTCAAAGCTCTGTATGGTGGGTCTGGGATAGTCAGTGGGCAGGTTTAATACTGGAACTCCAGCACTGAATACGTTAAGCCAATACTCTTCCTGCTTGCGGATACTCTCACCGGCAAACAGGTTGTTCTGCCAAACGGAATAATCCTTGTATTGAATCCGCAACCCGGGCAGTTTCTTCTCTTCATATAAACTCATAAACTCGGCGATGAAAATATTCATGGATACACCATCCGAGATAATGTGATGCATATCGATAATCAGAATGTGCTTATTCTCGGATAGTCTGATCAGCCCAGCCCTCAGTAGCGGGGCCTTGTTTAAATGAAACGCCCGGATATATCCGGTAATAATACTCTGGACTTGTTTCGTTTCCGCCTCCAAATAATCCACTTTAAAATCGACCTTTTGATGAATCACTTGGACCGGTTCCGCCTCGGGGTTCAACTGAAAAGTAGTCCGGAACGCTTCATGCCGCTCAATCAATTGCTGAAAAGTTTCTTCCAACCGTCCCCGGTTCAGTTCTCCTTCGATAAATAATGCAGCCGGCATATTATATCCAGTGCTTTCACCCTCAAGCTGATTCAGGATAAACAATCGCTTTTGAGCCGCAGATACCGGATAATCCTCTTGCTCCACCACTTGCGATATGGCTGCGTAAATATTTTTGCGGGCTCCGTCGATATATTCAGCCAGTTCCCGAATGCTGGGACGTTGGAACACTTCCCGTAGCGGGACTTCCACATCCATTACCTTATGGATTCTGGATACCAGTACTGTCGCTTTTAAGGAATGTCCCCCCAGATGAAAGAAATTATCATGGACACCGACTTGATCGATTCCCAATAATTCCTGCCAAATGAAGACCAAAGCTTCCTCAGTACGATTCCCCGGTGCTTCATAGGCCGCCGCAGCATGCAAACTGCCATCGGGTTCCGGTAAAACCTTCCGGTCCACCTTTCCGTTAGAGGTAAGCGGTATTCTCTCCAACGGTACAAAATAAGAGGGTATCATATAATCCGGCAATTCCCTGGTCAGATGTTTCCGCAAATCGGATACGTTTAGCTGTTGTTCCACTACGATATAAGCGCACAGATACTTGTTGCCGTTTTCCTCTTCTCTGGCCACAACCACTGCCTTCTGGACCGGTTCATATTTCAATAATTGGCTCTCGATCTCACCCAGTTCAATCCGATAGCCCCTCACCTTAACCTGCTCATCGATTCTTCCTATAAACTCGATGTTTCCATCCGGCAGCCATTTGACCAAGTCTCCCGTCCGGTAGATTTTTTCACCCGCTATAAACGGATTGTCTATAAATTTTTCCGCTGTCAGTTCGGCATTGTTTAAGTACCCTCTGCCGACTCCCGACCCACCGATATATAATTCTCCCGCGATTCCCACCGGCAAAATTTCCTTACTCTTACCCAACACATAGAGTTTCCAATTGGCCAACGGCTTGCCGATAGGGATTGAATTGAGTTCATCCACCTTTTCCGGATTCACCAAGTAGGTAGCCGAGTCCACACAGCACTCTGTCGGGCCATAAACATTGGTAATCTTGGGCTTGGCACCCTTCAATCCCTGATAAAATTCCTGGATCAGCTTGGTTCCCAGCGCCTCTCCGCCGATCAAAAAATGTTTTATTTTTAAATCATCCACCGTATCTGCCGAAGCAGCGGTTAACATACTGATATGCGCCGGTGTTCCATCGGAAATATCGATCGCATATTGGCGGTAATATTCCTTTAAGGCCTTTCCATCTACCCTGATTTCTTGCGGAACTATATATAAGCTGTGTCCCAATAGCAAAGCTGCGAAGATCTGTTTGACCGAAGCGTCGAAGACATAAGGCGCTACCAGTGCCACTCTTTGAGAAGCCGGATAGGATTCGTATATCGCCCGTGACAATCCAGTTACCAAAGCAGCTACGTTCTTATGTTCAATCATCACTCCCTTGGGATGTCCGGTAGTGCCCGAAGTGTATATGGTGTAGGCCAGATTATCCGGAGTATTCATTACCTTCAAATTAGCGGAGCTTCCCTTGTAGATAGCCGGGTCTTGGATATTCAACAGCTCTCCGCTAAACTTGATTTTGGCGAGTAGGGATTCTTGGGTTAACAATATACTGGTACGGCTGTTCTCCAGCATATATTGAATCCGGCCTTCGGGATATTCGGGATCGACCGGCAGATAAGCCCCTCCTGCCTTCAAAATCGCCATGATTCCTACAATCATTTCCAGGGAACGTTCGACCATCAGCCCGACAATCGTGTCCGCCTCTACGCCTTTTTTCCTTAACACACGTGCCAGTTGGTTCGCTTTAGCATTCAATTCTCTGTAAGTTAACTGCTGCTCCCCATAGACAACCGCGATCTGATCCGGCCGCTGGAATGCTTGATTTTCAAAGAGTTCTTGAATCGTCTGGCCTTTCGGATATTCCGTTTCGGTCTGGTTGAACTCCAGTAATAACTGTTCCTTCTCCGCTTCCGAAAGCATGTCCATTCCGGCTAGTTGAACATTCGGGTTGGCCGCCGCTTGCTGTAAGATATTCAGAAAATGTCCAGCCATTCTTTGAATGGTTTCTTTGCGGAATAGTTTAGTGCAATATTCCAGGCTAAAGCCGATTTCTTCCCCGGTTTCGGTTGCTTCCAGCATCAAGTCAAATTTGGCGATCCGGTTTTCAAATTCATAAGGGGTGAGCTGAATATCGGCTAGCTTTGCTTCAATATGTCCTACATTTTGCAAGGCGAACATCACATCAAACAAGGGATTCCTGCTGATATCCCGCCGGAGATTTAACTTCTCCACCAGTTCTTCAAACTGGTAATCCTGATTCTCATAGGCGCTTAGAGCATTGGCCTTGACTTCCAGTAAAAATTCTTGAAAGGTCTTGCCAGGATCCGGCTGATTCCTCATGGCCAGCGTGTTAACAAACATTCCGATGATCCCTTCCAGGTCGGCATGGGGTCTTCCGGCGATCGGCGAACCCACAATGATGTCTTCCTGTCCGGCATACTTCGATAGTAAAACGTTGTACGCTGCCAGCAGCACCATATATAACGTCCCTCCGGTGTCTGCTGCCAGGGTTTTTAACTCTTCAGCCAACTTCGGTCCTGCATTGAAAGTTATCCGGTCGCCGTCAAAGCTTTGCACGGTCGGCCGGGCATAATCGGTGGGCAGGTTCAAGACCGGGATTTCACCGCTAAATGCTTTAAGCCAATACTCTTCCTGTTTGGCCCTCTCTCCTGCCCGGAAACTCTCTCCTGCATATGACTGATGTTGCCAGACTGCATAGTCCTTGTATTGGATCCGCAGCTCCGGCAGATCTTTCCCCTCATACAACCGGGTGAATTCTTCGGTTAAAATATTCATCGATACGCCATCAGCGATGATGTGATGGATGTCCAGCATTAGAACATGCTTCATCTTCGAGAGCCGGATTAATCCTACCCGAAACAACGGTGCCTGACTTAAATCAAACGGTTTGATAAACTCGGCAACGATACGCTCGATTTCACCGGATGCAGCTTCCTGATATGTTACTTTGAAATCTGTATGTTGATGGATAATCTGAACCGGTTCCCCCTCTTTCAACTGAAAGGAGGTTCGTAACGCTTCATGTCTTTGGACTAACTTGTAAAAAGCTTCCGCCAGGCGTTCCCGGTTCAGTTCGCCTTCGATGACCATTACGCCGGGTATGTTATAGCCGGTGCTTTCCCTGTCCAACTGATTCAGGATATACAATCTTTTCTGGGCGGCCGATACCGGATAATCTTCTTGTTCCGCCACTGGTTGAATTGCCGCGTAGATATTTTCGTCGGCTCCGTCCATATATTCTGCCAATTCCCGGATGGTGGCCCGCCGAAAGATCTCCCGCAACGGGATTTCCACGTTCGTTTCTTTGTGAATTCTGGAGGCCAGTACTGTTGCTTTAAGGGAATGCCCTCCCAGGTTAAAGAAGTTGTCATGAACGCCGATTTTCTCGACACCCAATACTTCCTGCCAGATGTTTGCCAGTATTTCTTCACTGGGGCTGCCCGGTGCTTCATAACTTGCTGCGGCGTATAATGCCCCTTCCGGCTGGGGCAATGCTTTCCGATCAACCTTCCCATTAGGGGTCAGCGGTATTTTTTCTACTGGTATGTAATAGGATGGAACCATGTAATCCGGCAATTTCCTGGCTAAATGCTTCCGTAAGTCGAATACTGACAATTCCTGATCAGAGACCAAGTAAGCGCAGAGATATTTGTTACCGGTGTTATCTTCTTTATCGATGACCACAGCCTCTTTGACCGATTCGTAGTCCAATAACTCATTTTCAATCTCGCCCAGCTCAATACGATATCCTCTCACTTTGACTTGTTGATCGATTCTCCCTAAAAACTCGATGTTGCCATCCGGCAGCCAACGGGCTAGATCTCCGGTCCGGTACATCCTCTCGCCCGGTTCGTAGGGATTGGCTACAAATTTCTCTGCTGTCAATTCAGGGCGGTTCAGATATCCCCGGGCCAGTCCATCACCGGAGATACAAAGTTCTCCCGCTACTCCCACCGGTTGTAACTGCTGGTTCTCTCCTAGTATGTAAATCCGGCTGTTGGATACCGGTTTGCCGATGGGGATGTTCGAATAGATCTGGTTTGTTACAAAGCTGGTGGTGACCACTGTATTCTCAGTCGGTCCGTAGTTGTTTACCAATTGGAAGTTGGTATTGACATACTGACGGAGTTTGTCTCCGCCGGTCAACAGTTTCCGCAGAGAACGGTTTCCGGTTTTTAAAAACTCTTCACAGATTTGGGTTGGTAAAAAGCTGATGGTGATTCCATGGGCTTCATAGTAGCGGTTCAGTTCTCCAACATCCAGCCGCAGCTCTTCCGGAATCACATGGATGGTGCTACCTGACAGAAGGTAGGGAAAGATCTCCCATACCGAGGCATCAAATCCAAATCCGGCATATTTAGTGCTTTTGTCGGAGTTTGTTACCTGATAGTCGTTTATGTGCCATTGGCAGAGGTTGATTAATGAGCGGTGTTCAATCATTACCCCTTTGGGTTTCCCGGTGGATCCCGAGGTATAAATGATATATGCCAGGTTATTGGAATGATTGGGATTCGAAAGGTTTTCTTTTTTCCCTTGATAGAGAGTTTCATCCTCCAAGTCGAGGGTCTCCGTGGAAAAATTAAAGCCAGTGTTGAATTCTTTTTGAGTTACTAAAATATTCGTATGGCTATCTTCCAGCATATAGCGAATACGCTCTTGGGGATATTCATGGTCGATAGGCAAATAGGCTCCGCCGCTCTTTAAGATCCCTAAAACTCCGATTAACATTTCCAAGGAGGGCCGAACTAACAACCCAACGACAATATCTTGTCCTACCCCTTTTTTCCTCAATACCCGGGCTAATTGGTTGGCCTTTTCATTCAGTTCCCGGTAGGTGAGTTGTTGGTCCTCGAATACCACCGCGATCTGATCCGGCTTCTTTGATACTTGTTCTTCAAAGAGTTCTTGAATGGTCTTCTCTTTCGGATATTCCGCTTGAGTTTGGTTGAAATCCACCAATAACTGTTTCTTTTCGACTGCTGAAAGAACATCAATCTGCCCTAGGCTGATTTCAGGATGGCTGGACACTTCCTTTAAAATATTCAGAAAATGTCCGGCCATTTTCACAATCGTCTCTTTGCGGTATAATTGAGTGCCGTACTCCAGAGTAAATCCGATATCGTCCGCACTTTCCCGCGCATTAAGAACCAGATCAAATTGGGCGATTTGAGTTTTATAATCGTAAGCCGTAAAATCCAAACTAGCGATTTGAATATCCTGATTCCCCACATTTTGAAGAACAAATACCGTATCCGTCAAAGGGTTCCGGCTGACATTCCTTGATAAGCCAAGATGTTCAACTAATTCTTCAAAAGGATAATCCTGATTTTCATAGGCGTTCAGGGCATTGACTTTAACTTTCATTAAGAAATCATGGAATTTCTCGCTAAATTGAGGATAATTCCTCATGGCCAAGGTGTTTACAAATATACCGACGATATTCTCCAGATCAGCGTGACGCCTTCCGGCAATCGGTGAGCCGACAATAATGTCTTCCTGCCCGGAATATCTGGCAAGCAGCACATTATAGGCGGCAAGCAAGACCATATAAAGGGTTGTTCCGGTTTCCGATGCTAAAGCATTTAATTTTTGGGTCAATTCCCTGCCGGCCTGAAATGTAAATTTATCGCCCGCAAAACTTTGAATGGAAGGCCTCTGGTAATCTGTAGGCAGATTGAGCACAGGAATCTCACCTTTAAATACATCCAGCCAATAGTTTTCTTGATTTTTAATTTGACCCTTTTTAAAGAGCTCGTTTTGCCACACTGCGAAATCCTTGTATTGGATGGGCAATTCCGGCAAATTTTCACCCTGATACAGCCGAGAGAATTCCTTGACCAAAACCGTCATGGATATGCCGTCGGATATTGTATGATGCATATCAAAAAGAAATAGATGCTTGTTTTCAGATAGTTTGATTAGTCCCACCCGGAAGAGCGGCGTTTGGCTTACGTCAAAGGGTTTGATGAATTGCCGCGCCAGATTATCAATTTCCGCTTCATCCCCCGTCTGGTATACTACTTGAAAATCAACATCCGGATGGACTCTCTGAACCGGAATTCCATCGATGAATTCAAATGAGGTTCGAAGCGATTCATGTCTTTGAATCAGAGCTCGAAAGACATCTTCAAAGCGTTGCTTATCCAAAGGTCCCTGAATGACTCGGACCGAAGGTAAATTATAGCTGATCCCCAAATCCTCCAGCTTATCCAGGAACAGTAACCTTTTTTGTGCAGAAGAGGTTGGATAATATTCGCTTTTTTCAACCGGCTTCAATAATAAAGCGGAGTCCTCCTGGTTCGGTTGATTTTCATCCAAATATTTGGCAAAACTCTCGACAGTTAAATAATTCAATGCATCCACTATTTTGACGCTCTTTCCCAGCTTTTCGAGTTGATTGACGATAGTGGTGGCCAGTATGGAATCTCCGCCTAAATCGTAAAAATCATCCGTGACATTAATTTCTTTATAGCCTAGCGCCTCGCTCCAAATTTGGCCAAGTTGACGCTCGGTTTCCGTATATTCATCATTTTCCCGGCCCTGTAAAATAACCTTTTCCAGGCGGTTTTCCGTCTGAAGTACCGGTGTTACGGCTTCTTTGCCGTGAATCTTGGTGATCTTATCGCTAAGAACCTCAGCCAGTTTAATGGGCTGTTTTAGAAGAAGCTGAGCCATCCCGCTCTGATAGTTGATTTCTCCAATAATGATTCTGGTGATATCCTTATTTAAGACCATTTCAAAGGCTTTGATCGCCTCCGAAGTGGCTATGGCCTTAAAAGCGGTATCGGATACCAAACCGCTTTCGACGGCCATCCCGGTATCTTTCCAGGCCACCCAATTGATGGCTAAAGTCCGTTTATTTTTTTGGCTTCGCTGGGCTGCAAAAGAGTCCAAATACGCATTGGCAGCGATGTAACCTCCTTGAGCCGGTGCACTGAACACAGTGGCTATCGATGAAAACACTACAAAGAAATCTAAATCATCTTCTTGGGTCGCTGTATCAAGAACCCAGGTCCCGTTAACCTTTGGCGCCAATATGTTCTTAAAATCTGCTTCCTCTTCATTAACGAGCAGCTCATGACCGGCGCTTCCTGCCGCATGAATTAAGCCGTTGATCTTTCCATATTTAGCCCGTAACTCTTCCATCAAAAGCCCGACTTGATTAGGATCGGATATATCCGCGCGATAGCATGTCACGTTCGAACCTGCGGCCTGGATTTCTTGAATAACCCTTATCTTGTGGCATAACTTGGGGTCGGTCGCTTCTTGGAGAATATCATTCCAACTTTCAGGCTCCGGCATTGGGGAACGGTTGATCAGCGCCAGATTAACAAGGGTCTTCGCTGCTAAAAATTTGGCGACCTCCAGGCCAATCCCACCGGTTCCCCCGGTAATCACATAGACACCATTTGACTTGATGGAAACTTTGGCATCGTTCTCCTTATCCAACCAGGCCGGATTAACATCTTCTATGTATCTCTCACCATTACGGTATGCTATCAAATAAGTCCCGCAGGCTTCCTTTAACTCCCCGATTATGGTATCGCCAGGGGTAAAATCATCGACATCAATACCCTTCACTCTTAATTGGGGAAATTCACGTCCAATCGCTTTCCCCAGTCCAAATAAAGTAGCATTTTCAGGTTGAATTCTTTCTTCCGTTCCGGTTACCGGATTCCCGTATTTTGATATCACATTGATTTCCAAATCCGATTGAATGCCTGTTTTGATGAGAGCCCGAGTTAAAAAGAATAAACTTAAAACACCGTTTTCCTGACTTTCTTTCAATTCAGCCAGGTCACAAAGTCCTTTTTGATTGGTAACGGAAGCCAAATGGATGATCCGGGTCAAGCGCTTATCCCGCATCGCTCCAAATAATTTAAGATAATCTTCTTCGCAATTTCCTACCCGATAGATATTACCGCCAAGGGACTCGAATTTTGACCCGGAGTGAACTTCAACAACCTCCAAGCCCTCTTTCCTCAATTTATCCGTTATCTCCCGGCTAATTCCAGTTTCATCCCCGAAAATTACAGTAGTACCCTGATTGATAATACCCCTGCCCGGGGATTGAAAATCCTCCCGCCGCCACTCGATGGAATAATAGGGTTCTGTTTCATTCCCAAGGCCAATCCGAGGTACGTCGATCCAGCATCTTTTCCTCTCAAAGGGATAAACCGGAAGGCCGATCTTTTTTAATTTTTTTCCTTTATAAAGGGTTTCCCACTGGACTTCGGCGCCTTGAATATAAAGTTTGCTTACATCAAGCAACAGACTTTCATCGCTCGTTTCAATAAATTCTGCAAGTATACGATTGGCAGCCTGACTGAGTTCTCTTTTTTCAGTCTCAGTGATCTCCCCTTCAATTTTGCTGTCCGCCACTGTAATCTTATGACTGCCGTAGAAAACTCCATCCAAATCAACTTTTGCTAAGTCTGTCAAACAGTCCAGATGATCAATTTTTCGCTTTAAATCGGCTTCATCTTGGATGAGCATTGCCAATCTGTAATTGTAATGCCCTCTACCGGTATTTCCGGTATAACAAAGTTCACTGCATGATAAACCGGTTTCGCGGCCAAGAAAGCTCCGGTAGCGGCTGATTAACGTCCTAAGTGACTCCCGGCTTTTCGCCGACAGGGTTAACAGCTCCATTTTCTGAGCATTATTCATGGATAAACCCTCAACTTCGGGCGGCGCTTCTTCCAAAACCAGATGACAATTGGTCCCGCTAAATCCAAAAGAACTCACACCGCATCTCCGTGGGGAGCTCAAAGATTCCCAATCAATCAACCGATCGTTCACATATACCGGTGATTGCCTAAAATCAATATTACGGTTCGGAGTCTGGAAGTGAATCGTTGGCGGAATTTTTTGATACTTTAAAGCCAAAACAGCCTTAATGACTCCCGCTATCCCTGCCGCTTCATAAAGATGGCCAATATTGGATTTGACAGAACCTAGCGCGCAAAATCCTGTTTTTAGGGTATATTTTCGAAATGCCTTTTGCAAACCGGCGACTTCCACCGGATCCCCCAGTTTGGTTCCCGTGCCATGAGCTTCGATATAGGTGATGGTTTCCGGATTTACTCCGGCATCTTCCCAAGCTTTCACAATCACTTTCGACTGGGCTATCGGGTTGGGAGCGGTAATACCAACTGTAGCGCCATCCTGGTTGATGGCGCTGCCTTTAATGACTGCATAGATATGATCGCCATCTTCAATTGCTTTGGAAAGCGGCTTTAAAAGCAGCGCTGCCACACCTTCTCCTAAGCCGGTCCCATCCGAAGCATCATCAAACGACCTGGTTCTGTCATCCGATGATTCCATCCCCAGTCCTACTTTGACAGGAAGCGGAATGGTTTTGACTCCACCGGCAATCGCCATCTCACAATCACCGTTTTTAATTCCCTGGCATGCCAAATGGATGGCGACCAAAGAAGAAGAGCAGGCCGTATCCACCACCATCGTAGGGCCTTGAAGGTCAAGCCAATAAGCAATTCTGCTGGCAATAATCGACGGAAGATTGCCAACCACAAAATTCGGTATTTCAGCCGGGTCAACTTCCGAAACCAGCCGTTCATAATCAAAGCTTGTTTTGGAAAATCCGACGTACACGCCGGTATTAGCACCTGCTAATTTCTCTCCACCATAGCCGGCATCTTCAATGGCATTCCATACTGTCTGTAAAAACAATCTCTGGTTGGGATCCATCAAAGCAGCTTCCTTGGGCGACAGACGAAAGAAACCATAGTCGAATTTATCGATTTCGTCCAAATAACCCCCTTGGATGAACCGGTTATCCCTTCCTTGCATATTGAGACGGCTTAAAAAGTCTGCCGCATCTTTTTGACGTTCCTGGCTTAAGTTTGTAATACAATCTCTGCCTTCTTGAAGATTGCTCCAGAACTCCGTTACATTTTCAGCCATTGGAAACTTTAAAGAAATACCGATGATCGCGATATCTTTTTTATTGCTGCGATCTTCTTTCAATCGATTGGGTTTACGATCGCTTCCCTGTTTTTCAATAAACTCTGCCAATTTTTTGATGGTGGGATAAGCAAAAAAATCAGTGACCGCTACTTTATTGGGATATATTTCATCCAGTTTCTCAGCGATTTGACCCAATTGCAATGAGTTGATACCCATTTCCAAAAAGCTGTCATCTAGGCCCACTTTTTCAATCTTCAAAACTTCCCGGCAGAGCGTTAAAAGATTTTTTTCGATTTGACTTGCAGGATCCTCAAATGGTTTTTCTGCAATTTCTCTGTTCAGGGACTGTTGAATCTCCTTGAGAACCTCGCTAAATTTACCGTTAAAATAATCCTCTCCCAGCTTATACCGTTGTATCTTCCCACTGGTGGTTTTGGGAATATTCCTGACCGGCACAACGTCCTTGATGGTAATTCCCATCTTGGCGCTGATCCATTTTTTTAAATTGATCATTAACGGTATAAACTCTTTGACGTTATGTTTAAACATTACAAAGGCAACGATCGCTTCTTCTTTGGTTACCAGGTCCGGAACAGCACATACTGCAATTTTTCCCAGTTCAATTCCGGCTACCTCTTCGGCAACCCGTTCAATATCGTAAGGGTAATAATTCTGGCCATTGACAAAGATAATATCCTTCAATCGGCCGGTAACGACCAAACGGTCCTTTCGCATAAAGCCCAGGTCGCCGGTATTGAGCCAACCTTCTGCGGTAATGATTTCTGCGGTGGCCTCCGGATTATTATAGTAACCGCCAGTTACATTTTTCCCTTTAATTTGGATATAGCCTATAATGTTATCGTTTAATTCCTGGCCATTATCATTGCAAATTCTGATGTTGCAATCATCAATCGAATACCCTTCCTCAACAAATGGTACACAACGTCGATCCCGGCTATCGATTTCCTGTACTTGACCGAAAAGATGCAACGATTCCCGGTTTAAATGTACCGTGACAAATTCTTCCCCTACAGTTGGAAAGGCCACACCCAGGCTGGCCTCAGCCAGCCCATAGACGGTAAACATGGTATTTTTCTTTAAGCCATACTTCGCCATTTCGTTTAAAAACTTATGGCATACATCTGCCGAGATAGGCTCAGCGCCATTTAAAATCAAACGGACATTGGACAAGTCCCACCCGGCAGCAGTTTCCGGTTTTAAAGAAGAAAGCACATATTGATATCCAAAATTTGGTGATGCCAGGATCGTGATTTGATGTTCAGTCGCTTTTTTCAGCCATAGGGCCGGCCTTCTCACAAATAAGGCTGTTGGCATTATAAATTGGTTTAAATGGAAGACGACAGGAAGCAGATGAAATCCGTTCATGCCCATATCATGGGTTAATGGCATCCAGCTCAGGAAAGAATCTTGCTGACCGCATTCTGCACAACGAAACATCGCCCGGATATTGGTTACGAGATTTTCATGGGTTAAAACAACTCCTTTGGGATCCCCGGTTGATCCGGAGGAAAATTGAATAAAGGCGATATCCTCAGGGCTCGCTTTATGGATTGATCCGGGAGTTGCTACATTGGTAATATCCTCTGTTAATAAAGTCCGGTTTTTTATGTCACCGATCGTTCCAACCAAACCCTGATCGGAAATAAATTTTTCCAATACTGAAAAACTTTTGTTATCCGTAATTAAGTAAGGTTGATTCAAGATATTCCATATTTTTACGATTTTAAGCCGGTGTTCTTCATTATTCCCCATACTTACAGGTACAGGAATGATTCCACCCAATAAGCACGCCCAAAAAGTATAAAGAAACGTTTCATTGTCATTTAACTGTAAAATTAACTCCATGCCTGGTTTTAAACCATTACTCTGAAAATTATCCAAATAGCCCAACGCCTTACGATACAAGTCTTGATAAGATATAAAACTCTCATCCTTTTCCCCGTTAATAAAGGTGATGCCTTTGATGTCCTTCATGTTGTTTTTAGCTTGAATCACATCGACTAAAGTTTCATAATCAAACAATTTTAAACATCCCTTTCCCCTTCGTATTCAATCAAACATCTCCACCGGTTGGTGTTTTCACTCTCAAATTTTGGATTCAATAACTTCTATCCCGACATCAATTTCTTGCCGGAGTCCCATAAATGGCAACAGGATCTTTACCCGGCTTTTCCGTCTATCCACCTTCTGAATCAAATCTTCCAATCCCAAAAGCGGCCCTGATTTAACCACCACTTTCGAATTTACTAAACAAACTTTGGAAAAATCCACGATATCGCCTCCGCCCAACAGATGAAGAATATACTTTAACTCTTCATCCGGTATTTTGGTATACACATCCCCCGTGTTCAACATGGAGATTACATTGGGGATACTGTTAATTGTATGGTTAATTTCCGAACTCATTTGAGTTCGTATTAATATGTATCCCGGAAACATTTTCTTTAAAACATGATGCGTTTTACCGGATTTTCTCTCTTTTAATTTCCGTTTTGGAATTAACAACGTCATGATAGACTCATCAAAATGTAACCTGAGGCATTTGACGATATATTCCTCTTTGCCGGAATATACAAATAAACAATACCAATTCATGATGATCACTCACTTAAAGTGTTATTATTTCCAGGATATGGTTATCTTTGAATAAAAGCATTTATTTTTAATTCCAAAAAAAATACCCATTTTTTAAGAATTGCTTCTTAATAATGGGCAAAGTTTGCCACTGATGCGAAAAGATTCGATTCGGCAAATCCATTGAAATTCTTTACTAAACCGCAAAGAATGCCGAAATCAAAAACCAATTATCATTAGTGAAAATCTATAAGCTCAAATAATGTTGAATTGGGCCGAAACACCATCTTTACTACTATTTGGCTATTTATAGTAATTAAAAGAAAGAACAAAGATAAAATTGGGCTTTCAAAGCTAAAAAATAATTAATAAAAATTAATTCAAGAAAAAATTAAAAAAATCCTTTGTCGAAATTTAACTTATATTAACTATTACCGTTATTTTGATAATAATATGTTGATCATTATTCCGGTCTCATTTACATATTCTCCCATTGTTATGAGTCAAAACACCATTATATCGAGTAGCATATCCATATTCAATTTTACTCTAATAATTATTACTTGTAATATAAATTTAAAAATCAATTTACTGATTATTAACAAAAATCGTCAAATTATTTCTTCTTTATATCCAGATTTACCGAATAATGTCGAATTTTAAAGGTTATTGCATAATCATACAAAAATTTACAATTCATCGGCAATATAATACGCTAAAATTGAAAAAAACTAGACTATACCTATCGTAAAATGTGGATACCAAGCTTATTTAACAAATTCCCTTATTTTCTGTATTTATCCACTCGATATTTTTTAATATTTCACGGAGAACCAATCTATTTAAAAATAGTTCGTGAAAATTCTTAATTTAAATTATATCAGGAATTATTAGGAAAGTTAGTCCTGTTTTTTTTAGGACTAAACTTGTTACATTGCGCTAACAGGTCCTGGTTTTCTAGGACTAAACATTTCATCTGCCTTCTTTAAAAATAGCTATAATCCTGCGCAGGGAATCATAATGGAAAACGCAAGGAAAATTACAATTTATAAGACGGGAAAACATACCAAACCTATACCAACAACAAATAAATTTAATCCCCAAAACACCAGAAAATGACTTTTATACCAGGATTTAATTTTCCGATGGTAAATTTATTCATTTCCTCTTTTGGAACGAAATTTACCGCCAAAGAATGATTCTTATGCGCAAAGAATATTGTTTTAAAGTTAAATTTCATATCTTGCCTTGGAAAATTAAAGTTCGGAACTAAGATTAATTTCCTTGAGCCGGAATTCATGTTTTATGTCCCGGAAATGAAATCCGGAGCCTAAGATTAATTCTTAAGAGCTAAGATTAATTTCCTTGAGTCGGAATTCATGTTTTCTTAAAAAAGGATTTTGGAATAAGAATTAAACTAAATCATTGCAATTTCCCAAATAAAACAAAAAACTCGCCTTTTAAGCGAGTTTTGATTTGTTTTATTTGGTGGACCTGAAGGGAATCGAACCCTTGACCTCTTGAATGCCATTCAAGCGCTCTCCCAACTGAGCTACAAGCCCGTTTGCTGAGTTACTTTCTTCATTCATGACGTAACTCAGTGAACATTTAATATAATACCAAAGATACAGGGGGGTTGTCAATAATTATTTTTGAACTGTTCCTGCCTATATGTGCATATTTTTCCATTTCCCTGAATTTCGTATCCCGGCAATGACAATTTTATAGTATAATTGGAATGCAATGCTTTAAGATACGGCCATATTTTTTCCTAAACTCAAGATAAACCATATTGATCATAAAAAAAACGATTCATACTGGAGGCAATCCGATGGAGAGGGAATTTCCCGCGCCCAAAAAGCCGATGATTAAGAAAAAAACTGTCATACTTTCGATTACTTTAGCCTTATTGATATGCATTTTGTTTGCCGGCGCGATTCTGCCTTTGCTTCTCAATCCTATCGCAACCCTGCTCGTGAAAGAACAAGTAGCTGCGGAATTTGGCGATAAACTCCACATCGGTTCGGCCCGGATTTCATTTTTTAACGGAACCGTAGTCCAGGTTAATCAGATCGCCCTGGCACAGGCGCCGGGTTTTGGTAAGGGAAACTTGCTCCAGGCAGACAACATCAATTTACGAGTAGCGCTTATTCCCCTGCTCCAAAAACGGCTGGTAATTAAAAATATCACTGTTGTCCGGCCTGAAATTGAAATTATTCAGTATCAAAACGGCGATATGAATATTGATTATTATCTGACTAAGTTCAGCGGAAACACCTCTTGGGTATCTTCGCACGAATCAAGTATACCGGTCAGGCTCGATCGTTTTAACCTGGTCAAGAGCAAAATTATTTTTAAAAGCTATGCCATCAGCCATAACCATCAACCTACCCTGGTCTTCAACAGGGCAAATCTTACTTTGAACAAACTGGTCATGCCCAATCCCGATAAAATTGCGACCGAATTTTCCGGCTCGGCTTTGCTCGGAACAAACCATCCTGCTCAAATCAATTTTTACGGAACCGGACTTTTTGGCGGAAATAAGCTCAGCTTTTCCGCAAAAAGCCGGATCACCGGTTTGTTTTTAACTGACTATACTTACCTGGTTCCCGATTCCAAAGCTACCGTCAAATCCGGCCAAGCTACTATCAACTCGGATATGAATTGCCATAACGATTATTTAAACAGTTATCATCACGTAGTAATCAGAAGACTGGAACTTGCCCCGAAAAGCGGCCCCACCTTCACCGGGACTCTCATGGGCGCACCCGCCAATCTCTTAATAAAAGGCATCCAAGACGGCAAAGGCAGATTAAATTTCGACTTTAACGTTTCCGGCCGCTTAACCGATTTAAGAGTCAATGTAAAATTCCGAATTATTCAGGCTGTTGCCAAAAGCCTTCGTGACAAACTTAATTTGGATGAAATCGGGAATTCTGTTTCTTCTACTGTAAAAAATACCGGAAATAAGGTTTTCAATGTATTGAAAAGACTCTTTAAACATTGAAAATCATTCATACCCGAAAGCAACTGCTGCCGATAAATTCCCGGATGATTGAATTTAAGGGAACTTCGCAGTCATCCATTGGTATAAAGTAACTCAGGAATTTCAGGAGCCGTTTTGCTTCCGAAAATTCCGGTTGCTCGTTGGTTATCTGTCGCAATAAGGGTTCGGCATACTTTTTTAAAACCGCCAACTCGTAAATCAACGCCGAGTTGAACATCACATCCGCTTCTTCCTGAAAAGGAAAAATATGCGCTTCTTCCCCTCTGCGAACCATCGGCCACATCCCAATAGTCTTTAAAGCATCATGCCCCCGGAATTGATTATCCCGCACTATCCTGCGGATAACCCGGTTATCGGTTGTCGGAATCCGGTTATGGTCATCAATGTTTAACTGTGTTAAGGCACTGATATAGATTTTAAACTTGTTATCCTTGGGGATATTCGAAGTCAACTTGTCATTGAGGCCGTGAATTCCCTCAATAATAATCGGTTGCTCTTTGGTAATCTGCAAGGTAACTCCACTGCTTTCGCTGCGCCCTTTTTGGAAATCATAACGGGGCAAAACCACCGGCCGACCCTGGATGAGTGCGGTCAAATGTTCATTGAAAAGATCGACATTTAAGGCCTCGATGCATTCAAAATCGGGTAAGCCATCTGGGCCAAGCGGTGTCTGATGCCGGTCCACAAAGTAATCATCAATGGAAATAGGAACTGGCCGCAAACCGTTCACTTTAAGTTGTACCGCTAGACGCTGCGCAAATGTTGTTTTACCGGAAGATGAAGGCCCGGCAATTAAGACCAGTTTAATCCGCTCCCGGTCCGCAGTGATCTGGTCGGCAATTTGGCCAATTTTCTTTTCATGCAGGGCTTCGGCAATCCTGATTAATTCTCCGGACCGGCCGGCGGCTATCTGTTGATTGAGGGCGCCAACATCCTCAATCTCCATGATTTGGCCCCATTTTTCAAACTCATAAAAAATCCTGGCCAGTTTCCGCTGCTCTTCAAAACGGGGTAAACCTTTCGGACTGCTCTTGGTGGGAAAACGTAAAATAAAACCAGGCAAATAAAATTTCAAGTCAAACTGTTTCAAATAGCCTGTCGAGGGTACCATGTAACCGTAAAAATAATCTGAATAACTCCCACAATGATAGATATGAGTCTCCGGATTTTTTTTAAACTGCAGTAACCGGACTTTATCCATTTGCCCTTGCTGCCTAAAAAGCTCGATCGCTTTGTTCAAGGGCATCGTTTCTTTGGTAATCGGTTCATCAGCGTCAATAATGTCTTGCATCCGGGTAGCAATCAAGTGGAGTTCTTTTTCCGTGAAAGTATTGTTATTTTGGAAATAGATCTCCCCGTAAAGGCCTTTGCTTAATGAATGTTCAAAACGTATCTTGCAACCTGGGTACAGCTCTTCGGCAGCCCGCAGCATAACCAAAGATAGACTACGGGAATAAATCCGCACGCCATCCTCCTGACTCAGGTCAATTGGCTCCAACTTTCCGCCTATCACAGGAGCATGATAGAGATCGCGAATTTCATAATTCAACCTCATGGCAACAACCGGAGAAATATGTCCTGACTGTAAATCACGGGCCATTTCCTTGAAAGTGGTCCCCGAGGAATAGGAACAAGTTGTTCCATCCGGTAATTCAAAACTTAAAATTTCAGCCATTTTGCCACCCCCGGAATTTTTAACTCCATCCCTACCGGACCTAAGCCGTTGTTGAGACAACCAACTCCCGTCAACAACGAGCTATGGTAGATAAAATTATAAAGAAAGCAAAAACAAAGCTCAAGTACAAGTATTTACCACTTCAAACTTTCTCCGACTCTCAAGCCGGAACGAAATACTGTTTCCGCCGGGAACACCAAGATAAAGCAAGAATCTTCAAGGTATGGCCCGGTTTTATGAGGGACCAGGCATTCCATAATATAAATGATTTCTTTATCGCGGTTGCAATACACGATATCAATGGCAAAACCTTTTCCAAACATATAAACAAATTTGCAAGGATAGCATAGCAATCCATTAATCCCTTCGCCGGATGGCAACTTGCGAAACACAAATAACCCCCGTAAGGATCGGGCCAAAAGTTTCTCCAATGCAAATACTTGCCCAACCCGGACCCATTGTTTTCCTTTCCGGAAAATTGTCACAGTTTTATAGTCCATTGTTTCCATTCATTCCCCAGTTCCACCGTCATCCATTATATGCAAAAATACGAGTAAGACTTTACCCGGAAGGGTAAAGCCTTTCAATCAGTATCCATATTGAAAATTTGCCTCTAAATTAGAGCCATGTTAATTATTTTATTAATGCCCACTTCATTCTTTAGAAAATACACTATTTAGCAATCAGCCCTTTGCGATAGGCATAAACCGCAACTTGAGTACGATCTTCCAGTTCCATTTTGCGCAAAATATTACTGACATGATTTTTCACAGTCTTCTCACTAATAAATAGTTGTTCGGCAATTTCTTTATTACTGGAGCCGCAAGCGATGTGGTTCACGATTTCAAATTCCCGATTCGTTAAACCTAACTGTTCCGGTAAAACCACCTGTTTCTCTTCAGACAAAAATTGCCGAAATTCAGCCAGCAAAGTCGACAGCAGACGGGGTTGGATATAAGCATCACCCCGGGCTACGGTCCGTATAGCTTCGCAAAGAACAGAAAAATCACAATCCTTGAGAACATATCCCAGAGCTCCAGCCCTAATACTTTTTGATAAATGGTGCTGGTTGGTATCTGTAGTTATGATCAGTACTTTCGCTGAGGGTGATTTCTGTTTCAACCCAGCCGTTAATTCTAATCCGTCATCCGCAATCAAATTAGTATCAATCAAGACCACATCGGGTTTCAAAGCGATTATTCTATCCAATGTTTCCAAACCAAATTGGGCTTCACCAAGAATCATAAAGTCCTTTTGAGAACTGAGTATTTCTTTTACGCCCTGACCTCCCGAAACAAGATCAACTACAATAAACAGTCTATAAACTGCCATCCAAACGCACCTCGAATTGTCCATCACATCTACAAAAAACTTTCATCTCATTAAACTTCGGCAATGTCAGTTCCGAACTTTATACTTTTCAAAAACATTTACCATCCTTAGCTGATCCAAAATTTACAAACTCTCCAAAATAAAAAAACCGGAAGAACCGGTTTTTTTATATCACTATTGTCTATCGCTTAAGCATCTCCACTTTATCTAAACATTCCCACGGTAGATCCAGATCGTTTCTGCCAAAATGTCCATAAGCGGCTGTTTGTTTATAAATCGGTCGGCGCAAATTTAAATCGCGAATAATTGCAGCCGGTCTGAAATCAAAGGTTTGTTTGACTAATTCCGCAATCTCTTCATCGGATTTTTTCCCAGTACCAAAAGTATCGACCAGGATCGATACGGGCTTAGCCACTCCAATGGCATAGGCAATCTGAATTTCGCATTTTTTAGCAAGTCCCGCGGCTACTACATTCTTAGCAGCGTGACGGGCGGCATAGGCGGCTGAGCGGTCGACCTTCGTCGGATCTTTTCCGGAAAATGCTCCTCCACCATGGCGGGCCATACCACCATATGTATCAACAATGATTTTTCGGCCGGTCAGTCCGGAATCCCCTTGGGGTCCTCCCACAACAAAACGTCCGGTGGGATTTACTAAAAACCGGCTGTTTCCATCGATCATCTTCCCTGGTATTACCTTTTTAATTACCGTTTCGATAATATCTTTTTCAATTTGGTCATGAGTGACTGCCGAGTCATGCTGGCTGGAAATAATAACGGTATCGACGCGAACCGGCACTCCATCATCGTATTCCACTGTAACCTGGCTCTTACCGTCAGGCCGTAAATAATTAAGCTCTCCACTTTTCCTGACTTCGGACAGTTTCCGTGTCAATTGGTGGGCCAGAGCGATCGGCATCGGCATATATTCCGGCGTCTCATCACAAGCATAACCAAAGACCATGCCCTGATCCCCTGCTCCTATTGCTTCGATCTCCTTATCGTTCATCTCACCGTTTTTGGCTTCAAGAGCTTTATCAACTCCTAAAGCGATATCAGCCGATTGTTCGTCAATAGAGGTTAAAATCGCGCAAGTGTCGCAATCAAAACCGTATTTCGCCCGGGTATAGCCAATCTCCCGGATGGTTTGCCGCACTACTTTCGGTATATCCACATAACAATTGGTGGTAATTTCCCCCATGACCAACACCATACCGGTGGTAACGGCACATTCACAGGCGACCCGCGACTGTGGATCTTCCGCAAAAATAGCATCAAGAACGGCATCGGAAATTTGATCGCAGATCTTATCGGGATGCCCCTCCGTTACCGACTCGGATGTAAATAAACGTCTTTCCATCTTCAAACACCTCCATATAAAATAAATACCCCTCCGAAGATGAAGGGGTTAAAATCATTCTCATCTTCCAGAAATTTCTGGGGAATTGGCACCCAAACACTGTTATTGCCTCCAAACAATCAAAGGAAGCAATACCAATCGGGTTGTCGGGTTTCATCGGGCCGTTTCCCTCCACCTCTCTGGATGAGTATTAAGTTGATCAATTTCAATAAAATTATAACCAACCGCTCGTTGTTTGTCAAACCTAAAATGCTGTCCAAAAAGACTATTTATTTTCACCATATTTTTTGGCCACTTCAATTTTATTAATAGCTCTGGCCAAGGTAATCTCGGTCTGATTATAATTGATTTTTTCGGTTAACGAATGACGAAGTGCCTCCTCAGCCCGACGTTTTTCCTCCAGGGCCTGCTCAACATCGACATTCTCCGGCAAGTCGGCGGCCTCAGCAAGAATGATAACTTTTTCAGGAGTTACCTCCATAAATCCTTCACTGACCGCCATAAAGCTATTTTTGCCGTCAATTTCATAGCGGAGTACACCGGTAGCAAGTTGGGTAATCAACCGAATATGCCCGGGCAATACCCCGACGATTCCATCGATTGTGGGAGCCACAACATAATCCACTTTTTTTTGCAATTCAAGTCGGTGCGGAGTGACGACTTCGAGCATAATTTGATTGCTCATTATTTCTTCTCCCCAGCTCCAGCAGAATCTGCCATCATTTTCTTGCCTTGTTCCACCGCTTCTTCAATTGTTCCTACCATATAAAAAGCGGCTTCCGGAAGATCATCATGTTTACCGTCTAAAATCTCTTTAAATCCACGGATGGTTTCGGCAATCGGTACATATTTCCCGGGTATTTGGGTGAATTGTTCCGCAACATGGAAGGGCTGGGATAAGAAACGTTCCAGCTTTCTGGCTCTGGAAACTGTCAACTTATCGACATCGCTAAGCTCATCCATGCCCAAAATCGCGATAACATCCTGTAATTCATTGTACCGCTGTAATGTTTCCTGCACTCTCCGGGCTACTTGATAATGTTCTTCACCAACAGCTTCCGGTGTCAGCAGACGCGATGTGGAAGCCAAAGGATCTACCGCCGGATAAATTCCCTTATCCACGATACGCCGCTCAAGGTTAGTTGTGGCATCAAGATGGGTAAAAGCCGTAGCCGGCGCCGGATCGGTGTAGTCATCAGCCGGAACATAAATTGCCTGAATAGAAGTGATGGAACCGTTTTTGGTTGATGTAATCCGTTCCTGTAAAGCGCCCATTTCCGTTGCCAGAGTCGGTTGATAACCAACCGCCGAGGGAATCCGGCCAAGAAGCGCCGAAACTTCCGATCCCGCCTGAGTGAAACGGAAAATATTATCGATAAAAAGCAAAACATCCTGATTTTCACTATCACGGAAATATTCTGCCATGGTGAGTCCGGTTAAGGCGACCCGGAGTCTGGCTCCAGGTGGTTCATTCATCTGGCCGAAAACCAGAGCGGTCTTGTCGATAACGCCTGATTCCTTCATTTCAAGCCACAGACTGTTTCCTTCACGGGTCCGTTCGCCAACTCCTGTGAAAACAGAATATCCACCGTGTTGAGTCGCAATATTATGAATTAATTCCATAATAATAACGGTTTTTCCAACGCCGGCGCCGCCAAATAACCCAACCTTACCGCCTTTTGGATAAGGAGCGAGCAAGTCGACAACTTTGATTCCTGTTTCCAGCATTTGTTGTGCCGTGGCTTGTTCTTCATAGCTTGGAGCTTTTCGGTGAATCGGCAAGCTATGGGAAGCTTTTACTGCCGGACCATCATCGACAACGTCGCCGACCACATTGAAGATTCTTCCCAGTACCTCGCGGCCAACCGGAACCGTAATCGGTTTATTATCACTATAGGCTTCCATGCCCCGGATTAAACCGTCCGTTGAACTTAAGGCCACACAACGGACTTGATTGTTCCCCAATTGATGCATAACTTCGGATACAACATTTCTTGTATCATTGCCCACCTGATATTTTACAGTTACAGCAGTATTAATATCGGGAATCTCTTCCGGCAGAAACTCAATGTCTAGAACAGGTCCGATAATTTGAACGATGCGGCCAGTTGCCATCAAAAAAGCCCCCTATTTTGAGAAATTTAATATATTATCTTGAATATATTTTTGAGGAAAGCCGAACACTCCGGCAAAAATTCAATACCGCATGATGATGTTAAGCTTTAAGCGCCTCGGCTCCGCCAACGATTTCAGCAATTTCCGTGGTAATCTGGCTTTGTCGAATCCGGTTCATTTGAAGTTGATAACGTTCAATCAACTCGCCGGCATTATCCGTGGCTGAAGACATAGCCGTCATTCTGGCCCCTAATTCACCGACCTCAGTCTCCAGGAAAGCCCGGTAGATCTCGCTTTCGATATAACGCGGCAATATATTATCCAAGATGCTTTCCTGATTCGGTTCGAAAATAAACAGACCATGTTCCTCTTTTAAACGGGCCTTTGACGGATCAATCGGCAGAAGTTGAAAAGCTCTAGGTTTTTGAGTAACAGTCGAATAAAATTTCGAATAATAGAGATAAATTTGGTCAAATTCTTCATTCAAATAAAACTCCGATAATTCCCTGGCCAATTTTTGAACTTCTGTATAGGGAATTCCTGTTACCCCTAAAGGAAATCTTTTATAAACCCCAATTTTCCGTGAGGCAAACCGTTGATACCCTTTTGAACCCAAAAGATAAAAAGAAACTTCCGCCTGGTCCTGAAACTTTAGACTGAACTGATAGGCACCGTCGGCAATTTTTTGGTGAAAACCGCCAGCCATGCCCCGATCTCCGGTAAAAACGAGAATTAATACCCGCTTTGCTTTTCGATGCTGTCTGAGTAGAGGGTTAAAGGACCAAGGAGTCAGAGAAGCCAAATCTAAAGTTACTTCAGCAATTTTACGCGCATAAGGGCGTGTAGATTCTAATTGTTGCTGAGCCCTTTTGAGGCGGGCCGTTGCAACCATTTTCATCGCCTTCGTTATTTGCTGAATATTTTTAGTGGATTTAATCTTAATACGCAGATCACGAATCGTTGCCATCAACATACCTTCAGTCAAAAATTATTTTAAAAGCTTTTTACTATTTGGCTTCGAGAATGGCAATCTCAAAAGAGCAACTCAATAACTGAGTAAACAATCATTCAAAATACTATCACCCATAATGAATAGCAATTAGGAAGTAGCTTTAAAACGTTCTTTAAACCGGCAAATTAAATTTTTCAATTCAGCCGTGAGTTCGTCATTGAAAGCCAGTTTTTCGGATATCTTTTGATAGAAAGATTCTCCTTCCGATTGCATAAAGTGTAAAAAGTCCTTTTCAAAACGCTTAATTTCAGGAATTTCCACATCATCCATGTAACCGTTGGTCACTGCATAAATAACCGCAACTTGTTGGAAAACGTTCATTGGCTTATATTGTTCTTGCTTCAACACTTCAATAATCCGGGCACCCCGTGCCAATTGGGCCTTGGATACTTTATCCAAATCGGCGCCAAAGGAAGCGAAAGCTTCCAAAGCGCGGTACTGCGCCAAGTCCAACCGTAAACGGCCTGCCACTTGTTTTACGGCCTTGATTTGCGCATCACCGCCAACGCGGGAAACGGACAAACCCACATTCACAGCTGGTCGCACACCACTGAAGAACAATTCGGTTCCCAAAATAATCTGACCATCGGTAATAGAGATAACGTTGGTCGGAATATAAGCGGAAACATCTCCCGCCTGAGTCTCGACAATCGGTAGCGCCGTTAGAGAACCACCGCCATTGGCTGCATTCAACTTAACGGCCCGTTCCAGCAAACGGGAATGCAAATAGAATACATCCCCAGGATAAGCTTCACGTCCTGGGGGACGTCTTAGCAGCAAAGACATGGAACGATAAGCAATCGCATGCTTTGATAAGTCATCATAAATGACTAAAACATCTTTACCCTGTTCCATAAAATATTCACCAATGGCGCATCCTGAAAAAGGAGCCAAATACTGCAAGGGAGCCGTATCACTGGCTGTAGCCGCCACCACAAGCGAATATTTCATAGCCCCTTTACTCTCTAAAGTCTGAACAATCTGAGCTAATGTTGAAGTTTTCTGTCCGATACATACATAAATACAAATGACGCCGGTATCTTTTTGGTTTAGGATCGCATCAATAGCAATGGCCGTTTTCCCAGTTTGACGGTCTCCAATGATTAACTCACGTTGGCCGCGACCAATCGGGATTAAGGCATCGATTGCCTTCAGTCCGGTTTGAAGCGGGACCTTAACCGGTTCCCTTTTGGAGATACCGGGAGCTATCCGTTCTGCCGGACGTGTCTGTGTGGTTTTTACAGGTCCCTTTCCGTCGATGGACTCACCCAGCGGATTGACTACCCGTCCAATCATCGCATCACCGACCGGGACTTCCACAACACGATTGGTCCTCTTAACCAGATCGCCCTCTTTGATGAGAGTCTCCGATCCGAATAAGACACATCCCACATTATCTTCTTCAAGATTTAAAGCCATTCCATAAACCTGGTTTGGAAATTCCAAGAGCTCGCCCATCATCGCCTTTTCCAAGCCGTAAATACGGGCGATACCATCTCCAACTTCAAGTACAGTACCGGTTTCCTGGGCCTCAAAATCAAGTTGATACTTGTCTATTTGTTCCTTTAGAACTGCAATGATTTCGTCAGTAGCAAAGCGCATGGTTATCGTCCTTTACTAAGATAATTCCGCAGCGATATCAGTTTCCGTAATTAACAAACGCTTCAAGGCATTCAATTGCCCTGACAACGAACCATCAATCAACTCATCACCGCGTCTAATAATAATCCCACCAATTAAATTGGGGTTTTCCCTATATTGTAGAGAAACCTTGGTATGCCAAGCTTTTTCCAAAGCCTGACCGATAGAATTACGTTTTTCTTCCGAGAAAGGTAAAGCCGAAATTAATTCTACAACTTGATATCCTTGGACCTTTAAGGCCTGATCCACAACGGATTCTAAAATCGGTAATAATAAATTTTCCCGCCGTCGCTCGAAAATCAAATTTAAAAAGTTAACAAACTCTTTGGGAGGTTTATTTTTAGCCATCAAGCGTTGTAAAATTTCCCTTTTCGCAGTTACCGGTACATTAGGATGTTTTAGAAAATCCCGTAATTCAACCAATTGTAAATTTTCGATCAAATCTCCGGCAACAACGAGTAACGGGTCGATAATATTTTTCTCTTTGGCGAGTTCCACCATAGCCCGGCCATAATTTAAGGCTGCCTGAGAATGCATTGTTAAGCCCCTTTCTCGATTGAGTTAAGGACCCCACGAACCAAGGATTCGTTAATATCAACGGTCATTTTATCACCGATTACCTTTGAGGCAGCTGAAATAGCTAACTTGACCGCTCCATCCCGCAATTCATCCTGAGCGGCTTTCTTGGCCCGTTCAATCTCGGCTTGGTTCCGTTGACGCAAATCTTCGGCTTCCTGACGGGCTTTATTGATAATTCCTTCCCGCACATGTTCTGCCTCAGCCCGGGCATTATCAACCATTTGAGATGCTTCAGCGCTAGCCTTCTCAAGAACCAATTTAGCTTCCCGTTGTTTCTGTTCCCAGATTTCCTTGGATTTTTGAGCTTCGTTTAAATCGTTGCTTATTTTTTGTTTACGCTGCTCCAGCATACCCTGAAGGGGCCGGTAAAGGAGGCGTACCAGGACAATCATCAATATGATAAAATTAATGACCATGATGATAAATGTCCCGGGAATTATTCGGATTTCCATCAAAAGACCTCCTTACCTAATGTTTTACAATAGGTAAATAATTTGCTGTCAAGTTTGGTTTAAACTTTTGTGAAACAGTTTAAATTCTGCCCAATAAGATAAATGCCATAACAATGGAAATAATCGGAACAGCTTCAACCAAGCCGCTACCAATTAACATGGATACCAATAATTGGCCTTGTACTTCAGGTTGACGAGCCATCCCTTCGATAGCGGTAGAAATAACTTTAGCATCGCCAAATGCTGCTGCAAAACTTGAACCCAGACAAATAACTCCTACTACAATTGCAAAAATCATACTTGCTGTCAAGAAAATCACCCCTGTTTAATTTAATTAGTGTGCTGATTTATCCTCGTGTGATACGGATAGACCCGTATAGGATACAGTTAATACGGTAAAAATAAAAGCCTGAATCGCTCCAATCGCAATACTGATAAAAATCCATAAATCAGGCACGATATACTTGAATTGCTTGGTTAAAGTCTCCAGCAGGATCTCACCGGCAAAAATATTTCCAAACAACCGCATTGCAAGAGTCAGTGGACGGGTACACATTTCCAAAAGGTGAATGAGGACAAAAGGTGGGAACGGTTCGATGTAATGCTTAAAATATCCTTTGATTCCATTCTCGCGAATTGCTACATATTGCATCCAGACCAACCATATAATTGCCAGACTGGCAGTAATGTTTATATCACGGGTCGGCGACTGAAATCCAGGAACTAATCCCAACATATTCGAGATGAGAATGAACAAAAACAACGAACCGAAAAAATAAGTGTATTTGACGCCGGATTCACCAAAGCTTCCCTTTATCAAGTTTTGAATGAACTCAATAAAGTATTCCATAACATTTTGCCAACCCTTAGGAATCCAGCTGAGGTTACGGGAGGCAAACCAAGCGATCAAGATTAAAACCGCCATTACCACCCAAGACATGATGGCCATCCATAAATTAAACTCAATCCCGAACAACTTTACGATGTTGTGCGATATCTCCATTGCAGGTTCTCTCCATTTTACACGCGCAGTCGCGCTTTATAGGCGATAAGCAGACTCCATAGCGGAATCGTTAAAAGGCAAACAGCAAAAGCAAGAAAATAAGGTGAGGATTTGCCTAGCCACCACTGGCTGATTTTAATGAAGATAAAAACGCTGATGACTCGAATGGCCAATCCGCCTAAAATTCCTCCAGCGATCAAACTAACCTTCCCTTTGGAAACAACTTTAAAGCGCAACCATTGCCAAACTACGTCGAAGAAGACACCATTCAGCCCCAGAATAACAGCACCTGGGTATCCATGTAGATTGCCGAAAAATAAAACAGATAAAGAAGCAATAGCAGTTAGAATCAATAGAATAAGCCAAATCATTTTTTGGTTCCAGCTTTCAATGCAATTCGGATTAATTCATAAAACCCAAGAAAGATGCCAACTATTGCCCCGACAATTTTTAGGTTTTGAACATGGAAGAAATCTCCCGCCAATTTCCCTAAAAAATAACCTCCCACGGTCATAAATCCCAAATTAAGGCTAAGGAAACCATATAAGGATAAACTTCTCCACATTTCCGGTGTGTTATTTTTACCCTTTTTGATGCTACTTCCTCCCTGACTAAGGTTTTCAGAAATTGAATACAACTTTAAATATAACATAAAGATTCAATAAAGGTAAATAAACTTTTTGTTAAGTTTGGTTAACATCATTCACTATTTTCCATTTATCGGCTGAGGCACAAAATCTTCAGGCTTTTGAGCAGTATAACCGAAATGAAAATATAAAGCGTCTAAAATTCTCTTCGTGGCTTTCCCATCACCATAAGGATTGACTGCCCTTGACATTTTTGAATATTCTTCCGGTTCATTTAAGAGCAAGTTTACAGCGCCGGTAATCTTTTCAGTATCCGTGCCAACCAGCCTTACTGTTCCGGCAGCAACCGCCTCAGGCCGTTCGGTTTTTTCCCGTAAGACCAAAACCGGTTTTCCAAGCGACGGCGCTTCTTCCTGGATGCCTCCGGAATCGGTAATCACTAAATAGGATTCGGCTATCGCTTTAATCATGGATTGGTAATCCAACGGCTCAACCAATTGAACCCGGGGTTCGGATTGAAAAGCATTGTAAAAGGCTTGTCGGACCAAGGGGTTTAAGTGCACCGGTATCATTAGATTAACCAACGGATTTGTTTTTATAATATTCTCTAAAGCCTTGATAATGTCTTGCAGCGGCTGCCCCCAGCTCTCACGGCGGTGGGCGGTAACCAGTATCAACCGCCGTTCATTTCGGCCAATCACTTCAATATCGTTCAAGCAATAATGCAAAGCGTCAATTACCGTATTGCCTGTAATAAAAATAGTTCCCGTCGCTATATTTTCCTTCAGCAGATTTTCCTTTGCCGCCGAAGTCGGTGCAAAATGAAGATCAGCGATTCTTCCTGTAAGTAAGCGGTTAATTTCTTCAGGATAGGGTTGCTTTTTATCCCCAGTCCTTAAACCGGCTTCAACATGTCCTACCGTAATATGTTGATAAAATGCAGCCAAACCACCGGCGAAAGTAGTAGTTGTATCCCCGTGAACAAGCAGTAAATCGGGAGATTCCGCTTTCAAAACCGGTTCTAATCCTTTTAAGACCCTGCATGTTATCTCTGTCAAGCTTTGACCGGGGGACATAATATTAAGATCATAATCGGGCTTAATTTTAAAAAGCTTTAGAACTTGATCCAACATTTCACGATGTTGAGCCGTAACAACAGTTTTGACTTCAAAATCCGGGGTACTTTTAAGCATATTGACGACTGGAGCCATTTTGATTGCTTCCGGCCGTGTGCCGAAGACCACCATAATTTTTTTCGTCCCTGATTTGAAAGAGTGAGTCAAAATAAAAATTTTCCCCCATTATCATTCATCTAAAGATTACCGCGATGGTATTATTAATGCAAGAACGATTTCCAAACCAATTATTCCAAATTCGCCTGATAAGGTTGTCCTAGCAAATTTAGAAACATTTTAGTTCAATAAGCTTGATGATATTAAATATTACTCAAGTATCATCTTTTGGAATCTATAAAAAGTTGTCTCAAAGTAAAGTTTGAATCGGAGACGGCCAATATGCAACATCGTCAAAATGCAAAGCAATATTGCCTGTCCAGATTCTCGGCGACTTTCTTTGAGACAACCTTTTAATCATTGATCATTTTATGAATTTTTATTTGGTGCCGAATAACCGGTCCCCGGCATCCCCTAACCCCGGAACGATATATCCATGGGAATTCAAGCGTTCATCAACCGCCGCCACATAAATATCAACATCCGGGTGCTTTTCCTGGACATTTTGAATTCCTTCCGGAGCAGCTATTAAGCACATTAAACGAATTTGGGTGGCTCCTCTTTGTTTCAAAAAATGAATTCCGGCGACTGCCGAACCTCCAGTAGCCAGCATCGGATCGACCAAGATTAATTCCCGTTCCACAATATCCTGAGGCAGTTTGCAATAATATTCAATCGGCTGTAAAGTCTCAGGATCCCGGTAAACCCCAATATGTCCAACTTTTGCGGTAGGAATTAACTTGAGAATACCGCCCACCATCCCAAGGCCTGCCCGTAAAATTGGAATTACGGCGATTTTTTTCCCGGCGATCGTCCGACAATGGGCTGTAGCAACCGGGGTTTCCACATCAACATCTTCCAGGGAAAAATTACGGGTCACCTCATAGGCCATTAACATTGAGACTTCTTCAACGAGCTCCCGGAATTCTTTGGCTCCGGTGTTTGAATCACGGATTATCGACAACTTATGTTGGATTAAAGGGTGATCAATAACACAAACTTTTGACACAAGGTTCATCTCCTCATCTGTTTTTATAAAAACGCGCGTCGAGCGCACGCCAAATCCTTCTAAAAAATTTCGCAAACAAAAGAGGAAGGCAGGCTCGATGCGGGCAATTAAGCACTTTTCTTAAGGAAAGCGTCTCTTCCAATTTTCATACCCCATTGATGAGACGTTGGCTTTTCATTCTTCCAAGGATTCTTTAATCCGGTTAACAACGGCCTTTAACTTTTCTTTAATTTCATTGGCGCAAATTTTATACATTTCAATATTCTGGCCATAAGGGTCCAAAATTTCCAAAGCGGTAAGCCGGGACTGAATCCCCTCCAAATCACGTTTTTCAAAGGCCAACTCTTGGTCCATTTTTTGTTCGAATTGGCGTAATTCTTCATCCAAGGCCCGCATCTGACGGCTCAATTCCAGGTTACGCCGGCGCAGCTGCTCAAGTTTTGGGCCTTCCTTTTCCAAATATCTTCTGCGCTTTTCTTCTAAATTTTCACGAATCTTTTCAGCCTTAGCCATCAAAGATTCGATTTCCTTCACGCCTTCAGCAAATTCGCTTAATGTAAAAACCTTGTTTTTAGAGGCCGGCATCATATGCATGACGGTATTTTTCTGCTCTAAGGTCATTGTCAAAACCAAGTCCGCTCCATTAATCAGTTCTACCGATAACCTTTTGGCCCGATGAGAGCGCAAATCAATACCTTCTCCGGCCATGACTTCAATAGCGTTTTGGGCGGCGGTTTCTCCGGATATCGCACCGGTTCCCGCCGAAACCACTCTAATTTTGGCAGCCTCTTCAGCCAAATCCTCGCTCAACATTTTTCGGAGCAAAGCCTCAGCCATACTGCTTCGGCAAGTATTACCCGTACAAACAAACAAAACTTGCTTAATCATTAATCAGAATCTCTCCCAAAAATTTTTTTCTGGAAACCACATAAATTAAATTCAAATGTTGACACTAATATAAAATTAGTCAAGAAAAAGGACTAAAAAATGGTTTGGCCTTTAAAAAATGAATTTGGGGATCTTTACCTTTTAGAGTGCCCGGTTTGTCAAAATCGCTTCCAATTTCAAGCCGTTAATTTTCAGGGTCAAATAGTTTGGAATTGCATATCGTGCAATCATCATGCTTCGCTAAGATTAGTGCCGTTACTATCCAAAAACGGGGCATGTCGCTCAGAATTCAATTAACCTTTGACAGTTTCATTTCCATGGATCCAAATTTGGCGATTTTTTTAACATAAATCGGCAATCTGCACTGATCTTCGGCAATTAGAACCGTTATATCGTTATCATTATCGATAATTTGCAGATATTTTGAATAAATGCCGCTTTCCATCTTGATCGGTTTTGAAATCGGTTTGATATCAAAATTACTTTCATTAATCTTTCCATTCCCGTAAAAATAAATCTTGCGAGGTTTTTCCGTAATCTGATTATGCCGCAAGAAAAATTGCAATGATAAACCATCTTGAACAAAGCCCGGAAGTTCTATTTCTGAAGTTTTGGTTTCACCATTTTTGGTTAAAACCCGAGTAGCCTTTTTACTAACGTAATCAAAATGGATTTCTTCCAATTGATTTTTCGAGCGGTCTTTTGTCTCCAGCCGAATCCAATAAGGATAAAATTCTTCGGCGTCCATAACTAAGTCTTCAATTTGCGTATACTCATAAAGCCCCTTCACAATGCCTACTGTCGTCATTTCGGCATGGACACGATATACCTCCCGGCCATTCAAAGTGTTTTTGGAAACAACTTTGATAATTTCATTGGCTCCGTAAATAGCGGATTTAGCATACAATTTATATTCTAATACTTCTCCAACCTTAAATGGAGCATTCTCTGCATATCCGAAGCTTCCAAAACAAAGCACGAAAGCTAAACAAAAGCAAGGAAATAATTTACGTAACATGAACAATATGACCTCCTGCGGCTTTTCGAAGCCGGTTTAAAATTGCCATTCCAATACCATCTGGCGGAATACCCTCAATATATATCTGTTCGACGGCCAAGGTATCGCAAAAGCGTAATAAATCATAGATCCGTCTTGCTGTAATCGCAGGTTCATCAATGGGTCCCATATCCAGAACCCATTCATTAGCATATCGGGTAACATTATTGGTGGTGCTAAGAACAGCTACTTTCAGTTGGGGAGGATTTAAAGTCAATAAACGATTAATCTCCCGAACAACCCGGTCATTATCTCCTTCGATTAATATTGCCGGTGCTTTCGGAGCATAATGACGATATTTCATGCCCGGTGCTTGGGGGCGGTTTACTTCTCCTGGTTTGACTACATCGACCTTTTCATGTAAAACCCCTTCCAACATTTCAAGGGTCACCGAACCCGGCCGTAAAATAATCGGAGTTTGAGTTTGAAGGGAAAGCACAGTAGATTCAACTCCTTCACTGCATGGCCCGGCGTCAATGATGAAATCAATTTTGGTATCTAAATCTTCGATCACATGAGAACCCCGGGTAGGGCTGGGACGTCCTGAAAGGTTGGCACTCGGTGCTGCTACGGCAATATTCGTCCGGCGAAGCAATTCCCTAGCTGCCGAATGGGATGGCATCCGTACCGCCACCGTATCCAAACCCGCCGTAACAATTGGAGATACATGAGACTGCTTTGGAAAAATTAAAGTAAGTGGCCCCGGCCAAAAAGCTTTGATCAAACGTTCAGCTTTTGGAGAAATCTCACTTACCAATTCTTCAAGTTGCTCCTGACGCCAGATGTGCAAAATCAATGGATTGTCCGCCGGTCTGCCTTTAACGGCAAACACTTTTAAAAGTGCACTTTCATTGGAGTATACCGCACCTAACCCATACACGGTTTCAGTGGGAAAAGCCACCAGGCCTCCCGCTTTCAGTGAACTGGCAGCCGACTCTAACAGCTCATATTGCTGGTTATCAATTTGAATAATCGTTGTTTTCAAAACAGGCCCCAAAAAGATCGTCTTTGTTTTAGATTAGAATTGCTACATATAATTTTGCATCAGAACTTCATAATCCTGCAAGATTACGATTATTTTATCGAAAAACTCAATTTTTATGATGAAACTATAGGGATTTTACACATCACCTCTCTCCCCACCGGTTTAAAAAGTATAATCAATGTTACAAAAATGTTACATAGTAATAAACTCAGTAAACTCGCAGGAATCATATAATAATATAGGCTATTTTGATGCGTTTCGCTTTTAAGCGAGAATTTGCAGTTCAAACAGGATATTTACAGTAATTTGCAATTTACAGAGAATGGGTTTTGGGTGTATTCTTTTAAAAAAGAGTAATAAGGGGGGAATTTTTATTTTAGTACCTACAGGATAGGGGCGGCCTCGATTGCTTAGCATTGATATTGCGCCAAAGAGCGCTTGCGCCAAAAGCGCATGGGAGATGACATAATGCGTAGGCTAGCCCCAGATAAGTTTGAAACAATCAATTTCCCGGTAGAAGATCTGCCTGAAAATTGTTCAACTAATTTTTTATTGCACCGTGGTACCAGTACTATTACGGTTGATAATCCGTTAAACCCCAAACTTTTAGTTGTCACATATCCTTCTCTTTTTCCATCGATGAATTTCTTTTATGGAAAAGCCGATCGGATTTCATTCATCCAGCGAATTTTGAGAGAACTGAATCACCAACCTACCGATTTGGTAATACCCGATTCAATGTTGCCCATAATCGGCAATTATTGGCCCATCCGGTTTTCAATACCAGTGCTTTTCTTAGCGGCCCGCAGGGAAGACTGGAACCCAAAATATACCGATGACCCCAGAGTACGACTGCTTAATCCCCTTGATGCCCCAAAGTTAGGCGAAGCTTTTTATAATGACCCCTGGTTATGGGAATTCTTTTTCTCCCCGGAACGTTTATTAACCGAAGGACAAGCTGTAGCTGCCTTTATTAATGGTGAAATTGCCTGTGTTGCAACTACCCTCGCTTTCACTGAAAATTATTGTGAGTTAGGGGTAGCCACCCGTCCGGAATACCGGGGAAGGGGTTTGGGGCTTCATTGTTGCCAGACTCTGAGTCGTTTGCAATATGAACAATTCGGACGAATACCCTGCTGGCGCACAGACTTTGAAAATTACGCCTCGCGTAAAATTGCAAATCAGCTGGGCCTCCAAGAGCTTAAATCCGACGAAAATTATATTTTCTTGTCCAATTATCAGCATGTCGGGGCTTATGCAACCGTTGCGCCGTAAGGCACCGGTAATCGATACGGGAGATAGAATAACTCTTTTAACGAAAAAGCCTTTTCATTCAGTCAACCGGACCGAATGAAAAGGCTTTTTGAAATAAAATCATAGATTCTTTCTTTGAGTCTCTGTAGCCTATATCTTTTGCCATAGAGGCTTTATCTTGTTTTTTCTTTGTGTCTCCGTGACTCTGTGGCTCAATCAATAAGCCACCGAGACAAGGATTAAAACCTATGCCTTCTCCGCTTTACGAAAAATTCCGGTAATTATCCCAAAAGCGGATATCCCGCATATCGTAACCTTGATTATCAATCACATCATAAAGGCCGGTCCGGGAGGCCTCATGAACCGGGGTCCGATAACGCCAAATATTGGCAGCCCCGGCATTATAGCCGGAGTAAGCAGCCCGGACCAGGTTTTGATTGGCATCACCCGGTCCCTTCAGGCCCTCATTATTTTTCATTGCGGCAGCATAAGAATGTTTTAGTATTAGCAGACCTGCTCGAATGTTATATTTCCAATCCGTTTTCAACAAATTTAAGTCATAGCGATCGCCCCAGGCTTTATCGTTCACCTGCATAATACCCCAATCGGTTGAATCGGCGTTACCATGGCCAAGCGGAGTGCCGTCTTTATAAAACTGAGTCATTTCACTCTCGGTCACGGCAGTGGCAAGTCCAAGTTGTTCAGGAAGACCGATTGCCCTGCATTCATTGACAATGAACTCAGCCACTTCTTGCCTATTGGGATTGACTCCTGGAAAACTTGCTTCTCGGGCATCGGAAATTTTCCCCATCGGTTTTAAAGCACCGCTCGGTAACCGGTTTAAGGCATCAAGATTAAAATCAGATAATGCTTTAGGGGACATCTGCATTGCCTTTTCAAAATTTGCCATGGCGACTTTATATCTAGCTATCATTTGGGCATTGGCGAAATCGCTTAAAGGATCGCTTTCTTCCCTTTGGCCCAATGAGGCACTAGCCTGAAGCAACTGATTTAAAGACGAAACATTTTTCCCTTTTAAATTCCCTATCATAGCTGTGAGAGATTCAAGGTCAAGCGATGAATCCCGTTCCTTGGCGTTCCCGGATAGACTTTGCACCAAGTCACTCAGTATCTTTTGAAACTGGGGGTCGATATTTACATTACCGTTGATGGCATTGGTGTTGGAATCGGTTTCGGAAACTTTGATTGGAATAAACCCCGGTGAATCGTCATTTACTTTAAACGAGCCCATCGTAAACTCCTTTTCAACTTACATCCGTATGTATCTTTGGCATAAATGCATCCAAATCTATGAATTATTTCTTTCATTATCGGAAAAAACCTGCAAGCTGATTAGGGGGTAAAAAAACTTCTTTCAGCATCGAATACCGTACGAACGAAACTTCAACAATTTACAACTCCCAAAAAAGGTAAAACTCAATATATGCCGGTTAATTTGGAACCATTTTTGATCAATGGGGATGCATCTCCTATGTTAATTGAGTATCAAATTTAGCTGATCGGATGCATCTTTGAAAATGCTCCGACAGATTTCCTTTTTCATTTTCAAAAGGCTGCCGCTGGCCATGCTCAATTCGTCCAGCCCCAACCCAATTAACATCTCTACATTGCTGCTGTCTCCCGCCATTTCCCCGCACATACCTACTGTTATTCCGGCAGAATGCGCCGCTCTCACCGTATGATCAATCAGCCGCAAAATTGCGGGATTTACCGGTTGATATAAATAGTCAACTTCCCGGTTCTGCCGGTCGGCCGCAAATGTATATTGGATTAAATCGTTACTGCCAATACTAAAAAAATCGACCTCTCCGGCAAACAAACCGGCATTAATGGCCGCAGCTGGAACTTCAATCATCATTCCTATACGGATATTTTCGGCAATGACAACTCCATCCCGGATTAACTCCTGACGAACCTGGCGCAACAAATCTTTCGCGGCACAAAGTTCCTCCAAAACAGCGATCATGGGAAACATAATCCAAAGATTGCCGCTTCCGGATGCCTTCAGCAATGCTCTTAACTGAATTCTCAGCAACCCTTTTTCTTTAAGACAAAAACGAATGGCCCGGCAGCCCATTGCCGGATTTTCTTCCTGCTCGAGGGGCATATACGGCAACTTTTTATCCGCTCCCAGATCCAAAGTTCGAATAACGACCGGCCGTCCTTCCATTGCAGTTAGCACTTGACGGTAGACATTTTCCTGCTCTTCTTCGGAAGGCAGTTCCATTCTATCCATGTATAAAAATTCCGTCCGGAACAGTCCAATCCCTTCCGCTCCGTTAGCCAGTGCCTCGGCGACTTCATCGGCATTGCCGATATTAGCCCATAAGCCGATTCTTTTTCCGTCGTGTGTAACAGCGGGCTGGTGAGCATTTTCCTTTAAACCGGCTTTCTCTTTGGCCAAAATTTCAATCTTTTGCTCGTATTCCACACGCTGTTCTTGATTAGGATTTACGATAACCAGACTATTATCGGCGTCGACTATGATCGGCACATTATTTCCACCGCAGGCTTCCAAAATTCCCGGTACACCGACAACCGCCGGAATACCCAAAGCCCGCGCCAGTATGGAAGTATGGCTTGTCCTGCCGCCTTTTTCAGTCACAAACGCGGCGATCCTTGTCCGATCAAGCGACAACGTCTCCGCAGGTCCAAGATCTTCCGCAATAATCACGCTGTTTTTTTCAAGCATAGTTTCTTCCGGCTCAGAGCCGGCCAATATACCGAGCAAATTTTTCCGAAGTTCGGCAACATCAGTAACCCGCTGGCGCAAATATGGGTCGTCTAAATTTTCAAGCATCGCAATATAAGAATCCAGCACTTCCGCTGCGGCCCAAGCCGAGCATTTACGTTCAACATTAATTTTTTGGATCACTTCACCAATCAAAGCCGGATCTTTCGCCATCAATAAGTGTGCCTCCAGTATGGCCACTTCTTCCTTGGAAACTTCTTGAACGGCCTTGCCAATGAGTGCTTCGATCGACTGGATACATTGTTCAAGGCCGGTTTTAAATTTCTCCATCTCCAGGCCGACCTCGTGTACACCAATAATGCGTTTTTCTACACTTACGACGGCCGATACTAACAACTTAACAACCCCGCTGGCGAGGCCGCTGGAAACGCCGATCCCTTTTCGGATTATACTCACGATGCTTCTCCCCCCAGCAGTTCTTCAATCTCCTTTAAAACCGATTGAGGGGAATCACCGGAAACAACTACTTTAATCCGTGCTCCGGCCTTAATCCCCGCAGCCAATATGCGCATAATACTTTTCGCATTAATGACCTGCTCCTGATAGTGAATTAAAACTTCCCCGGCATAATCATTGGCCAGTTTGACTAAGCAAGCCGCAGGTCTGGCGTGAATACCTTCCGCACAGGCGACTAAAAATTCTTTGGACGCTTCCACTCTCACACCTCCCCATTTGCAAGGACGATCCTACATTATCAATAAAACTCCTTCCAGGTTTCGGCAAAGAATTGTAGATTTTCCTTTACCATACCATTGACAGCAATTTTACCCGCCTGGGACATTGTTGCCATATCCCAACTGTCGACATCCATTTGGTGGGTTTTATGAAAGGCTTCAATATAAGTACGCCTGACTTCAGTGCCGATATTGATCTTCTTGATACCAAATTTGACACCGGTTGCAAACTGTTTTTGGGTTAAACCCGTGCCACCGTGTAATACCAGAGGTACACTCGCTATCTGATTAATTTTTTGCAGGAGATCAAAATCCAACTTCGGTTCGCCTTTATAAAGGCCATGGGCATTGCCGATAGATACGGCCAGCGCTTCCACTTTTGCGCCGGTCAGGAATTGCGCCACATGTTCCGGCTTAGCCATCTTGGCGCTTTTAACCTCTTCACCGTCTTCAAGACCCGCCAGAGCACCAACTTCAGCCTCTACCGACACGCCTAAACTGTGTGCCGTTTCGGCGACTTTATTGGTTAGCGCAATGTTTTCTTCCAGGCTAAGATAAGAACCGTCTATCATGACCGCGCTAAACCCCAGACGGATAGCTTTCAGGCAAGTTGCATAGTCTTTGGAATGATCTAAAAAAATACATACCTTGGCACTAGAACGTTTAGCCAAAGAGACCATCATTTCGCCAATATCATCATTTCCGGGTTTATTGAGAATCGGCGCGCCAATCATCGCAATGACCGGCAGACCGGTTTGTTCGGCGGCGCCGATAATTCCTTGTAGAGTAAAAAGATCATAAGTACTAAAAGCGCCAACAGCACCATCATGCACTTTCAACACTTCTTCCAGTGTTACTAAGGCCATTTTTCTCCTCCTGAGTGCTTTTTGATTTCATTGAATATCGATCACTAAATTCCCAATACCCTTTTTACATGCTGCACACCTAATCTCGGGCTTGTAAGAACCGGCTTTTGAATATGTTGCAATTGAGGCAGCAAGACAGTCATACTTCCCTGTGCAAGTACAACAACATCGCTTTCCGCTTCAACCTTCTCGATTTCGCCGAGCACCATCCGGTTATGCTTTTCCTGATTGCCTTCTTTCATTAAAACATCCAATGCCCCGTCCACCAGGCACTCTTTAACTTCTATCTTCTTATCCATTTTTATGGCGGTATTTTTAATCAACCTTACACTGGGACCCATTGTTGATGCCACGGTAGCAATAACCGAAACTTTTCCCCCTATTTTAACCGCTTCTTCAGCCATTGCTTCATCCACTTTAATATAAGGGATTCGGATCATATTTCTGGCCACATCAACCGCTTCCCCAACCGAAGAACATTGATTTAAAATCGCATCCGCGCCAAGTGCTTCCGCCTGCATAGCATAGGTACAGATTCTTTTTACGATTCCGGGCGTTATCGATCCATGAGCCTTTACTTCGGCAAGCAGACTATCATCCACGATATTCACCATTTCAACCTGGGGCATAATTTCCTTGAATAATTCTTTTAAATCGTTAACCGATACAAAACTAGTATGGATAACCGCAACTTTCTTTGCCATGACTTTTGCTCGCTCCTTGGGCTATATTTTATGACCATTCAAAATCTCCACAACTTCCCTTAGGGTATTCCTTGTCCCAACGTTACCAGGGAAAATAATATAAGGAATTTCAGGAAACTTACTTTCAAGACCGGTAATCCATACCGGAACTCCGGGCTTAATTTGTCCTGCAACCACCGCTTTCTTCACTTGAAGCCCTTTAGTCCCGATATCGCTTGAGGTAATGCCACCTTTGGCAATCATGTAATTGGGCCTTACTTGCAGCTTTTGAACAATACGGGTCACTGCATCCGAAATCCTGACTGCAACCTTTAGCTCTTCCTCCTTGTTTTCCTTCCCAACATCAAGCCGTTCTCTCTTCGTGTAAACAACGACAGTTTTGCCCAAACGGATATCCTTTTCACAAAGAGCCACGACCCTGTCGACTTCGGCCTCAAGTTCGGCAGGTTTTAAAACTAGATGCTGATTAAATTCAACAAATTCAACCATACTATGCTGCCTTAACTCATTCAGTTGCTCGGAAGTCTTTTGCACATGGGAGCCGACAATAACAAGACCCCCATGGTGATTCTCTTTTTTGACGATATCCGCTTCTTGTAATAAATCTTGATCGTTTATGCCGCCGAGAACCTTTGGAAATGCAGCAGCCGTGCGAAACATAAATTTTTTTCCGGATCGCATAGCCTTTATCAAAGCAATCGCAAATATTTTAACGTCAACATAGGCTATGGCATCCACGATGACTTTATTAAAGTTTTCCACCTTCATTAATTTTTCGACGATGCCATCGCTGCCTGTCTTTCGAAGATCTTCATGGGTTATATGTTGGACATTCTCAGCCTTGAATTGCCCCTCGGATTTCTCCTCAATCCATTTGGCCAGATGAGACTGAGTAAAGCCAAAGCTTTTATCCCGGGCAAATTCAGTTTTTCCCACGGGTATCAAATAGTCTCCTTCCTGTACGTAATGTACGCCGTCGATGGTAAACCGCCCGCCCTCCATAAAAAAAGGAAACAAGACCTCACCATCAAAACGGATTGTGGAATTTGACTCGATGGTTTCCTTGATAATTTTTGTTTCTAATGGATAATGGCCTCGCAACGTAGAATCGCCGCGACTGATAATGATGAATTCTTTTTTCAATTTCTGCGCTGTCTTTAAAATGTTCAGCGCTATTTCCCGATGTGCTTTTGCCGTCTCTTTGGGCATGAGTCCCCTGGAATTGGTCAAGATAAAAAACATGGAATTACTTTCATTGAAACCCGCTTCAATACTTTCAACCGACCAATCGGTATACACCGATATATCATGAACTGTCTGTACGCCGGTTGGGTCATCATCCAAAACAATTATTTTCTTGTCAAACTGCCGCAAACAACTTTGAAGTTCATTATCTACATCAGTTTGCTTTATAGGACCGAATTTTCCAAAAGCTTCGTTCATTTTTACCTTTTCATTACTCATGCAGTAAAATTCCTCCCTAAAGCCGTTGCGGCAATTTATCAAGATATCGGTCGGATTGAAACCAAACGTACCATGGACTTAATTGGATGTTGTCTCAAAAGGGCAACATTAACCAATCTTTATATCCAAATCATTTAAACCGATTTCCGCTTCAGCCTCTGCTTCTTCCTCTCCCTTGAGATTCGGCTTAATCAAGGTTAGGATTGTGGCCGTGACAATGGTGCCGATGAGTAAAGCCAATAAGAACATTAAAGGATGATCCATTAACGGAACGACAAAAATTCCTCCATGGGGCACCGGAGAAGCAGTCCCCCACATCAATGTCAAACCTCCGGCAACGCCGGCGCCTATGGAACAAGCTGGTATAACTCGAAACGGATCACTTGCGGCAAAAGGTAGAACTCCCTCGGTGATATAACACAATCCTAAAGGAAAAGCAGCTTTGGCGGCTTCATTTTCCGCTCGGGTGTATTTTTTCTTGGCTACGAAAACCGACAAAGCAACACCCAGCGCAGGTACCATTCCCCCGATAATCATGGCGGAGGCAGGACCGAATATTTTGTCTGCCATTAATCCTTTTGCAAATAGGCCGGCGGTTTTATTGACAGGACCGCCCATATCAAATCCCATCATTGCTCCAATAATGGCGCCCAAAATAAACTTGGACCCACCCTGCATAGACTTCATCCATTCCAGAATTCCTTGTTGCAAATAGGCTATCGGCTCTCCCAGGAAACCAATCATCATTAAGCCGACGATAAAAGATGAGAGCAGCGGCAGCACCATAATCGGCATCAGTCCCCTGAAACTGTTGGGGACTTTTAGCTTTGTCCGCAGAAAGACAATTAAATAACCAACCAGTAACGCTCCTACCAGGCCACCTATGAATCCGGCTTTAATATTGGTGGCAATAAAACCCATCACCAAGCCGGGGGCAATACCGGGACGGTCTGCAATGGAATATGCTATTCCCGCTGCAAGCACCGGTACAACAAAAGTCATCGCGGCTTTCCCGATTTCGTTAATCATCCACGGAATGGTATTGACTTGATCCCCTACCATAGCGCCGCCGAAGATTTTTGCAAGCGCCATACACAAGCCGCCAACTACTACCACCGGAATCATATAGGAAATACCCGTCATCAAATGCTGTTTAATAACCGACCATCCAAATTTCATTAGAGTCCCCCCTCATAATTTACTTTTAAGAAATTGCTAACCCTTTAATTTCTCTTCGATTTTTTGGAGTAACGCTTTGGGTGATTTAATAACCGTCTGCATCGGGACTTCAATAACTTTCTTTCCTGTAAATCTTTCCTTGCCGCCTACCTTGATATCTGCCGCAATAATGACAATATCGGCCTTTTCAACATCTTGCCTGGTCAATTCATCTTCTGTTCCAATGGTTCCCTGCGTTTCAATTTTCACCGTATGTCCCAATTCCAGCGCTGCTTTTACCAGCTTTTCCTTGGCGATATAAGTGTGGGCGATTCCCGCGGTGCATGCTGTGACTCCAATAATATTCATCGTCTCACCTCCTTTTGGGGAAAATTTCAATTTCAGCTTGGCCAACTATGTAGACTGCAGAAAGTGATAGCAAGATTCTCACCCTGCTAAAAGCTGCCTCAAGCTGCATGAAGCTGCATTGAGTGATGTTTGTTTCACACCGTTCATACGGAAGTCTTTTGGGATTTAAAGACTTCAAAAATATCTTCAGGATTCTTAACTTCCAGTAACAGTTGGATTGAATCATCATGGGCCAGCACCGCGGCTAATTGGGAAAGCAATTTTAAATGCTCATTGCTACTGTTTTGTTTGGGAACGGCGAATAAAAAAACTATTTTTACAGGGTTGCCATCCAGCGTTTCCCAGGGAATCGGGCTTTGTAATTTAGCCATGGCGACGCTGATCTTAACAACGCTATCCGACTTTCCGTGAGGTATCGCCACGAAGTTTCCGATTCCTGTCGGTCCCTCTTGTTCTCTCTCATTAACATCGTTGATGTACTCCTCGCGGGATACGATTGCTCCGTCGGCAAAAAGTAATTCCGCCAGCTTGGTAATGACCTCTTGTTTGTCATTGGCCTCCATCTGCAAATCAACGATGGCCGGCCTTAACACTTCAACAAAATCCATAGATATGTCCCCTTCCGATTGACGATAAAAAGTAGTTTTATTGATTAATGGTTTCAATTGCTTTCTTTACTTGGTCTTTAGCTTGGGTTTTTTTTAAACGTTCCAAAAAATCATCCGAATCGACTTTTTGATATAACTTTTTCAGCACTTCGGCGCTGTTTAAGGCGTCGATATCCGATAAGGCAATCAGGAAAATGATATCCACGGACTCGTTACCCCATGGGATGGGTTCCTTTAATATGGAAAGGGCAATTTGCGACCGGTGAACGTTCTCAGGAAAGCCGTGGGGAATCGCCACACCCTTGCCGATTTCAGTGGATTGGATATTTTCTCTTTTCAAAACGCTCTTCTCAAAATCTTCCGTAACGTAACCCTTCTCAATAAGTCTCGAGCACATATCATGGATTGCGCTTTCCCTATCTTGATAACGGATAGCGATTTGAATACTATCTTCATTGATAATGGAATGGGTAGGCCGCTTGTTAAGGCTATCGATATAACTGCTGATTTTCAAGACATCCTTTTGGGTAAGCAAAGGGCTGATATGCAACACCGGTTTTTGCGCCATGAGGGGTACCGTGGAAATAACGATATCGACATCATCAAGGCAATAATCTTTTAAAGCAATCGCCGAAATAACCTGTTTGATCTTGATTTCCTTAAAATGATTTTCAAGCTTGACGGCGAGAAACTGAGATGTTCCCATACCGCTGGTACAAACCACCAAAGCCTGCAGGCCTTTTTTTTGTCTTTCAATCGCAGCTCCAAGATGCAATGCAATATAACCGATTTCCTCTTCGGTAATTTTTTTCCCCAAATATCTTTCAAAAACAGTATTGGATATCCAGGCTACGCCAAAAATTTCCGGATAATTTTCCTTTATTTGATCCAATAGCGGATTTCTAAGGTTCAAACCATATTCCAGGCGTTTGATTGTCGGCCTCAAGTGCAATATCAAACCGTTCAGAGCCTGTTTATCCTTGCTCAAATCGATCCCCAGCGTTTTCTGAGCAATATGAATAATTTCCTTGGCCATGATCACTGCCAACTCATGTTCTCCCTCATTCTTGAGGTCCAAGTCATCAATATTGTTTTCCTGCAGTTTACTGCCTAATATATGAAGCAGAATGTAACCTATCTCTTGTTCAGGAAGTTTAACGCAGTAATGACTCTCAATACTATCGGCGATTTGTTTTGCAATCCGATATTCATCTTTTATTTTCAAGTCCGCCAGTACACAATGGGCTAACAAAATATCTTTACCATCCTGTAGTCTTTTAATGGCAATCGCGATATGAATGACCAGACTCCCAAAGGCTTCATCGGTAAATTTATATCCCAGTGATTTTTCCGCCTGATTTACAATGTTCTCCAATTTGATATAGTCGATATTGATTAATCCCGTTAATTGATTCAAAGTATGATAATCAAGTTTGGCGCTGGCGTCGTAATGCAACATGCCCTTTAATTTATCAAATCCAATTTGGGTAACAATCAAGTTGGCCAGGGCATTTCTGCAGTTTTCTTCGGAGCCGGTGATTTTGATGCCGTAATTTTGCCTCCGCATTAACTTCAACTTAAATTTGGCCAGCCACTGCTCGACATCCTCCAAGTCCTTCCGGATGGTAATGTCGCTGACATACAATTCTTTCGCCAAGTCATTGATGGTAATAGTGTTTTCACTCATAAACAGCCGCTTCAAAATATTGTCTTTTCGATCCCGGGGAGAAAAGGGCTCCGAAATATAGGTACTCATTTTCATTTCATTGAGGGTATTGAAGCTTTCTTCCGGACCTTCCAATTGAATTCCGATGCCCGGTTTTTTCTTTAAAGTCAAGCCTTTATCGTGGATAAGATTTTCCACAACGGTCAAGTCATTTCGAATGGTCCGATTCGATACTTCCAGTTGTTCCGCAATGGCATCAATTGTGACAGGTGTTTTACTTTTCAGTAATAGGGTGATGATCATTTTCGGGCGATCCATATTCCTTAACCTCCAGCCACAAGTCTTGTGGAAATGTATTTATTTATTGTTCTTACCGGTTGTTTAGATTATAAGCAGTAAATCCCCGCATTTCAAGACGCAGAGCTTATATAAATGTTGCCGGAACGATGTGGCAAAACTTTATAAATGATCGGCTCCGGCCAATCCATTGCCTGAAATAGGGGTTGCGGAAAAGTCACCGGTATTGATTGGAATTCCAACAAGATCCATTTTTGCCTATGTTCTTTTACTTAGGCCCAAATTCATAAGTATCTAGACAAGATGAACATGATTTACAGGATTAATCTCAATAACTGTGGATCTTTGATTGACAAAACCAAAAAACTTGCCCGAGGTCCCGGACAAGTCCATTTCATTTGCTTACCTTTAATCCCTCCCGCATAGCGGGCGGTTTTTTGTTTCAGCTGTTTTCACACCTGAAACTTGCTGAAGCATAATAAAAACCCGGCGCTTATCTCCGCCGGATTGAAATATTACTTCATTCTCAAACAACATATTAGTTGATAGTCGATTCAAAAATGGATTTAAAACAAGCAAACCCTTGTTTTGCCGCAGTAAGCGGGTCAGGTTTCGGCAGACACTCAATCCCCAAGACTCCCTGATAATTGAGATCATTCAAAACTTGGACAATGCGCTCAAAGTCCAGATGGCCCAGGCCCGGCGCCCAGCGGTTACTGTCGGCCACATGGACGTGGACCAGGTAAGGGGCATATTCTCTTAAAGTGTCTTCCATGGATGCTTCTTCAATATTCATATGAAAGGTATCCAGATGCAGACCGAGACGGGGTGAAGCCATTTCTTTAATAAAAGCGACGGTCTCTTGGGCGGTATTTAAAAAATTGGTTTCATACCGGTTGATAGCCTCCAGGGTAAGATCCGTTTGATATTTTTCCGCGAATGCCAGGCATTCTTTAAAACAGGAACGGACATGGTTGAGGGCGGCGGCTTTATCCTCCGCGTTTTCAGGCATTCTCCCCTTAATGGTGCCGATAATGACTTTGGCTTGCCACTCTCCGGCCAGTACGATATGATCCTTGATCCGTTGGACGGCCCGTTCACGGATGGAGGCATCAGGGCTTGAAAAACTTAATCCTTCATCCACATAAGCCTGGCCCGTGCCGATGGTTGACACCCTCATATTGTTCCGGCACAACGCCTCAAAAATTTCGGAACGGTTGATGGTATTGGGATCTTGAATGTGCAATTCCGCCGCTTTAAATCCTAAGGAAGCAGCGATTTGGATCTGTTGGACATAATCGCCGCTTAGAAGGATGGGCGCAAATTTGGAACCATTGGCTGAAATTGTAATACTTGTCTCCATGGCTAACTCCTTTTCCTTATGTTTAATTCACGTCTCATCCTTTGACGCTTCCGGTGGTCATTCCGCCCACAATATATTTTTGTAAAAACGAATAAAAGACGACCGAAGGGACGCAGGCGATTAAAGCGGCCGCCATCAGCGCCGGCCAGACCACCCGGTACTCGCCGACACTGTTGGCGATTCCCAAGGTTACGGTAACGACATTTTCCGACGAGGTTAAGCAAAGAGCCCATAATAGGTCGCCCCACGCCAACAGAAAGCCGAAAATTCCCGTGGCCACCATTCCCGGCGCCGAAAGCGGCAAGATCACCCGGAAATAGGTCCATAATTTACTGCAACCATCAACCAAAGCGGCTTCATCCAGCTCTCTGGGGATGCTGTCATAGTATCCCTTCAGCATCCAGGTGCAAAAGGGCAACGCCACGGCGATATAACCGAAAATCAGGCCCAAATGGGTATCATAGAGTCCAAAGCTATTCAAAACTTTAAAATAAGGGCCGACCAATAAAACGCCCGGGATCATCTGGGTACAAAGGATGATCACCATAAACGCTTTCCGCAACTTAAAACGGAACCGGGATATGCTATAAGCTGCCAAACCGCCGAAAAAGGTGGCCAACACCGCTGTCGGGCCGGCGGTAATCAAACTATTGCGGAAGTATAGTAAAAACGGTTTCATCTGCCACATATACTTAAAGCCAAAAATCGTCCATTGCTCGGGCAACCAAGTGGGAGGTATGGCTAACGCCTCCTGTTCGGTTTTAAGGGCGGTCAGGATCATCCAGATTACCGGAATGATTACAAATAACGACAGTATGAAAGACATTCCGTAAACAAATCGGATATACCAAGCTTTACGGCTTTCGTTGGTCTTAAACATCCAGCTACACCTACCTAATCTTCAAGAATGCTTTTAATATAGGGAATACTAACCACGAGCATGAATAAACTCATCACAATAGCAATGGCTGAAGCATAATCAAATTGGAAGAATTGAAAATACTGCTTATACACGGTCGTCACCAAAACATCCGTCAGATTGCCGGGACCCCCGCCGGTCATGGTCATCACCAAATCAATTTGCCGGAACTCCCATACAGTGGTCAAAGCCAGCACGATCACGATTTGTTTTTTCAAATTGGGCAAGGTCAGATAGAAAAAACGCTGCCAGGCGCTGGTTCCATCAATGGATCCGGCTTCATAAATATCATGGGGGATGGTTTGCAATCCGGTCAGCAGGATTAACATCACATAGGGGAATCCCCTCCAAATATTCGCTAAGATGATGCTGAACATGGCTGTTGATTGGGAACTCAGCCACAAGATGGGTTTATCGATTAAACCGGCCGAAGAAAAGACCGAATTGATAATCCCCGAAGTTGAGTTATACATCCAGCGCCAAGTGGCGCCAGTTACTACGCTGGGAATCATCCAAGGCAACATGAACAAAACCCGGAAAAAGGCTTTTCCGCGAATGGCCTGATTGAGAAGCAAAGCCGCGGCTAACCCGATCAGTAAGTCGCCGGAAATCGATAAAGCCACAAATAGAATCGTATTTTTTAAACTTTGCCAAAATTCCGTGTCCAGAAATAAGCGTGTGTAGTTGGAAAAGGTAAAGTTATAACTGTCGAAACTAATACCGAAACTTTGTAATAAAGTAGAAAATATCGGAAACAACAGTACAAAAAAAAGCACCAATGAAGCGGGCAAAAGCAACAGATAGGCAAGAACGGAATCATTTTGGCGTGCTTTAGTCATTTTTCCTCCTCAATTGGGGGATGAATTTTTCATCCCCCGAGGTTCCAGGTAATCTTATTTTTTATAGCGTTTAATAATCGCGTTGACTTTTGCGGTACAATCTTTCATGGCTTGTTCCGGAGTTTTTTGTCCGGTCATGGCTTCCTGGGTTGCAACGATAATCGCGTCATTGACTTCGGTCATCCCGATAAACATCGGCATTGCTTTACCGTAAGGGATCTGGGCCGAAACCACCCCGCCGAATTTATCGTTTTTGATCATCGGCGACTCACCGACATCGGTACGGGAAGAAGTGACGCCGTTATCCTTGAAGAATTTAATCTGAACATCCTTGCTGGTCAGATATTTTACAAAATTCCAAGCTTCGTTCTTCGCCTTGGTGGAGCGGCTGATGCCCCAGAAATCAATTTGGGCGAAAGTGGCTTTCTTTTTGCCCACCGGCAACGGAGCGACCATTAAAGTTTCTCTCGCTTTCAGGCTGGGATTCAAAGCATCGACAATCGGAATGGTAAAACCGGAACCAATGACCATGCCCACTTTCTTTTGGGCAAAGAAGGTCCGGACGTCTTGAGCCGACATTTCGTTAGGCGCCGGAGGCGTCACTTGATCCTTGGTATATAATTCCACGAAATATTTAAAGGCTGCCAGGGAATCCGGGGAATCCAGGGTGCATTTGGTCATCTTATCATTAAAAACATCCCCGCCGAAGGACCACAAAATTGGGAAATAGCGGCTGATCAAGGAAGCGCTTTTATTGGCGACCATTCCAAAACCCCATTGATCTTTACTGTTGGTCATCTTCTTGGCATATTCCCGGAATTGCTCCCAGGTTTCCGGTGGTTTATTGGGATCTAACCCGGCCGCTTTGAAAATCTCGGGGTTGTAGTAAATGACCATGGATTGGGCGGCATCCGGGATAGCGCGGACCTGGCCGTAATAACTGCCGATTTTTCTGGGTAGCGGCGCCCACTGATCCATAAAACCCTTTTTCTCTTTTTTAATAAAGGGATTTAAATCCAGCAAATAACCCTTGGCAATAAAAGGCGGTATATCCTGGATCTCGCAATGGACCACATCCGGAGCATTGTAAGCCTCGGAAGCGATGATGAATTTTTTGGCTTTATCGGCTTGGGAAACCGGTTCAAACTTGATTTCCACTTCCGGATGGGCTTTTTCATAGTCCGCCGTGACTTCTTTGAGGCATTTTAGCCACACATCTTCCGTCATATGCCAATCTTGAAAACGGATCACCGTTTTAGCGGAAACGCTCACGGTCGAGATGAAAACCATACTTAACAGCGCAACCAACAATATCTTTTTAAACATTTAGCTCCCCCTCATTACGAATTGTAAAAACTGTTTTTCCCGCTTCCGGGTGTTTTTTGAGCCGACCCTCACCTCCTTACCCAATTGACATTTCTTAAGGAAATCCGGAACAATCATCCCAATGGATTCACCGGATGTTGCATTTGATTTAATCATAATGTAACACAAAAGAAATACGACCCGCCAGTGCAGCCAGTCGTATTTTGGTCACATGATAATTTTTTGAAGTATGACGGCAGTCATATCTCCGATCCTTAAAGTCATAGCGCAAGTTTATACCAATCCCCGCAAAATAGCGAAACGGGTGGCTTGGGAACGATCCTTCAACTCAAGTTTTTCATAAATACTACTAATATAATTTTTTACCGTGCCTTCAGCCAGTTGCAGGCTTTTGGCAATTTGCTGGTTGTCTTCACCCATGGCCACGTGGCGTAATACTTCAATCTCCCGCGGAGTCAAATGAGACAATATTTCATTGGGAGCAATGGTATCCACTGCCCGGTAACGATTGACTTCCTTCACCAATTTGGCGGTAATTCGCGGTGAAATAAGCATTCCTCCCTGATGAACATGAACCAAAGCTTTCGCCAATTCATCCGGTTGGATCTCTTTGAGTAAATATCCCGCGGCCCCATAACGCAATGCTTCAAAAACATATTCATCATCTTCAAAGGTAGTCAACATAATTACTTTGGCGGTGTATCCTTCTTCGCGATAATGGCGGATAAATTCGACCCCGTCCATTTGCGGCATCCGCACATCCAGCAGGATTAAATTGTGGGGTTGAGTGCGGCAAATTTCCAGGGCCTCAATTCCATTGCTGGCGATGGCAACCACCTTCGCTTCGGGAATCAATAATTCAATCACGATTTTGAGATTTTCGCGAAAAAGGATTTGATCATCCACAATGATAATTTGTAATGTTTCCATGAGCCCCGCCCTCTTCTTGAAATGGCAACCAGATACACAATAGAAAACCGTTTCCCGGTCTAGAGGAAATGTTAACTTTTCCGGCCAATTCGTCCACCCGTTCTTGAATGCCCAGCAATCCATAACCGCCTGTGGGAGAGTCGGTGCCGCGCCCGTTGTCTTTTATGTTCACTTCCACGCCTTCGCCCACAAGATAAAAAGAAATATACACTTCCGTTGCTTTGCCATGGCGAAAGGAATTGGTCAATCCTTCCTGAACGGCGCGGTAAATCACCTTTTCCAATGGCTTGCCGATATACTGCGGCACATCCCCGAAATTTAAACTGACCTCGATCCCGGTCGCTTGTTTAAAGACCTTGGTTAACCGGAGAATCGCTCCCAATCCGTTATAATCTTCATTCTCCCGGGGCCGCAAGGTATGAAGCGCCTGCCGCAAGTCCCGCAAACCATCCAGGGCCAGATTTCTGGCTTTCTCGATTTCGGCCGGGACTTCTTGCCCGGTGGCTTGTTTTTGGACCAAAAAGGCATTCAACAGGGCAATTAAATTGGTAAAGGTATAGGCGAGGGAATCATGAATTTCCCGTGCGATCCGGGTTCTTTCCTTGAAAATCGAAGACAGCTCCGCTTCCGCCGCCACCGTTTGTAAACCGATGTTCGCTTCGGCTAAATAACGGTTCGAGATATACAATTGATCATATAATTGTTTTTTCTTAACCCGTTCGCATTGGTCCTTATGGGCGAAGTATCCGATGACGCTTCCCAAGATACAATGGAAAGTAAGAATCAGGTAGGTAAAAATCTTCGAAGATAGAGCGGGTTGATAAAAATCCCATAATATCATTTTCCGCTGCATCAGCCAAAAAAGGAAGAGGATATCGAACAAAATAATTCCAAAGGCAGTCTTGCTTTGAAAATAAAAATAGCCTTCAAATGCTTGAAGAAAGTATAACAGCCCCAAATTACCGGACTTTCCGATAAAAGGCAGGGAAATCGCTAATAAAAAAAACATTCGAATGAAGAAAAGCCCTTTACGGATATTCTTCCAAGGGATGAACACCATCAAAAGGGATAAGGCCATTTGCAATAAAATGGCGATCACAAACTGTTCCGACCACTCGTTGGGGAAAATCCGCGTGAAATTTTCCTGTTGATAGTAATAATAAATTACCATCAAGTGGACGAAAATCTGAATCATTGCTGAAATTATTTTCTTTTGCAAATTCGTCATCATCTGTTTGGTAATGAATTACTTTACGGTTTATTGGACTGCTTTTGATACGGTTACATCTATTTTATCATAAACTTTAACGGCTGTGGCTGGTTTTTTCTGCACATTCCCTGCTCCGGCCGACCAATAATCGTTCAAAAAGCAATCGCTAAGCCCTTTCGCCCGGATATTTTGGGGTTAAATGGACGGTATTTGGGAATTACCGGATCAACCCCGGTATGATTACAGGACTTCTAGGTTTTGATGAGAGGATTTTTGAGCAAAGGAAAAAACGCCCTCCGAAATCCGGTGACGTTCTTATGGCAATCCTTTCATCGGGTTATCCATTCGATTGGGTACCGGGAACTCTAGATCCTACTCAATTAAAAAGGATCACAGATTTTTGGAAACATCGAAGCGGTAAGCAAGCAATGCCGGAACCACACAAGCCAGTATCCCCAGCAAGAGGGTTCCCAGTCCGACGGGTAACTCATGCCAAGACCACCCTATGCTGACGGTAATAGCGGTTTTTTGCTGCAATATCCCTGCGAAAGTTAAGAACAATCCGTGTCCGGCCGCCAAACCGACGATGACTCCCAATCCCACCAATAGGACTCCTTCCATGACGATGACTTGAAAAAGGTCGCCGGCATTGGCTCCAATGGCTCGGAGAATCGCCTGATCCCGGCTTCGGTTAAGCGATGACCCATATAAAGTTAATGCCACCGTCAATAAGGTGATCGCGATCACGATATAGGTAATCATCTGCAAAACCTGTTCCCCCTGGCCCATCAGGGCAAAAAATCCGATAATGATCTGGGCCGGAAAGATCAATTGCGCCCGCTGTTCGCCTTGAAACTGTTGATATAAACGCATCGCGTCCACATATCCTTTTGGCCTAACCAGAATCGCAGTAACGCCATGTTCGTGCTGGTGCTGCTCTTTGAATAAAACTTTAGAGAATTGGTGGATTTCCCAAATGCTCTTCAAAGGAACCAGAATGGCCTGGTCGTACGGACCCTCAACCGCTTTCAAAATCCCCACGACTTGATAGGGGTGTTCCCGGTGTTGCTCGCCCTGTTCCCTAAGGGACAAGCCATGGATGGAAGTAAAACGATCCCCTACTTTTAAGCCCAGTTCTTGAGCCACTTTGGTTCCGATCACCGCTTCATAAGGGGCCGAAAAAAATTTGCCTACTTCCAATTGAAACCACCGGGGAGCTTTAGCGATTCCGGGTTGTGCAAAAATATCGCCCGTAGTACCGACAATCCGGTAGCCCCGGTAATTGTCGCCGAAGCCCAGAGGAATCGCCGCGGCAACTCCCGGCTGCCTTTTTAATTCTTCCAGGATTTCTTCGGGGATATTGCCAATCGGATTGTCCTGAAGAAATACAGTATTGAGAACCAGTTGAACCGGACTGCCCTTGGCGCCGACGATTAAATCGAATGGTTCGGTGGCCCGGACGAATCCCTGATGGAGTCCTTCGGCCACTAGCAGTAATGTCACGGTTAAAGCTATCGCTAAAGCCACAATGCCCGTAATGATGGAATTTTGCAATGGTTTCGCCAGCAAATTACGCCACACTATGCGCAGTTTCATTCGGGGTTCCCTCCAGCCGCTGTAATTTGACAATTCGGGTAAACCGGCTAATCACTTCCTGATCGTGAGTAGCCAAGACAAATAGGCTGTTCTGTTCGCGGCAAAGCCGGGTTAATAATTCCAAGACCTTTTGACTATTCTCCCTATCTAAACTGGCTGTCGGTTCATCGGCCAAAACGATCCGGGGTTCATTGGCCAGGGCCCGTGCAACAGCCACCCGTTGCTGCTCCCCGCCGCTTAATTGATGCGGATGGTGATAAAACCGGCCGGCTAGCCCAACTTCTCTGAGCAAGGTCTCTGCCCGTTTCCGCTGAAGAGATTTGGGAATCACCCCGCCAAAAGCCATCGCCGCCAAAATATTCTCCAAAGCGTTGAGACTATTTAATAAATTATAGTTTTGAAAGATATAGCCAACGTTTTTGCCCCGCCAAATGTCCTGTTTTTTTCCTTTCAGATCATCAATGCGCTCCCCGTCGAGGCGAATTTCTCCGGTCGTTGGCGTAATCAGTCCGGAAATAAGATGCAGTAAAGTGGTTTTTCCGGAACCGCTGGGACCCGCCAGGGCCACCTGTTCCCCGCTTTCCAGCTGAAGTTCCTGAAGATAAAGGGCGGTAATGGATTGCCCTTCCGGACTCCGGTATTGTTTTGAGAGATTCTTCATGACCAGCATCTTTTGATGCCTCCCATCATTCCTTACTCCGTTCCAAACGTTCGGCGTTCAATCGAACCAAGCTGACAAACCCGGTTTCCTGGTCGATCTGGCTGCCAACCTCCAGCTTTCCAATGACTTGAATCGGTTGATCATAAGGTAGCGCCGTCGCCGGCTTACTCAATCTTACGACGACAATGTCGTTGGGCCAATTGGCATCGGTAGAGCAGAACGGGCAGATCGCCATCGGCACTTTCGTCAATACAAAAAAGGCCAGAGTCGGTTTGAGCGGCGGTGCCATAAATCCCGTCATTTTCACCCGGTGGCCGTTCAACGTTTTGAGCTTGGAAGAAAACTGAATACCCAGGGGCGAAACCCCGCTGTACAATTCATTAAACCCCAGAACCGTTGCTTCTTCATTGAGCCACTCAAACGGAGAGGCCGCTTCAACCCGGCAATCAAGAAGGGACGGCTTCCAATTTGAAGCCGTCCTTTCCGATGTTTCGTTCCATGGCTTCAATCCAGGAATCAACAACATTCCCAAGGCGATTCCCATTGCAAGCATGGCCCGCTGTGTCATCACTTTTCCCTCCCGCTTATTTTTTGGTGGGATTAAGCCCCAAAGCTCTCGCGATTCCGAAAAACACTTCGGTGTTATCCATGATCCCGTGGAAATAATCGGCGCCGGGACCATCGGCGGTAAGCGGGATATCATCGGCAGTATGAACTTCCTGGGTTTCGTTGTTGGGAAGATTGCCGTTATAAAGATCGCCCTTGGAATCCTTTTTGGGATTGGCGATGGTTTTGCCGTCCGCGGCTATCGCCGGAGCGATGGGCTCGGGATTAAATTTATAATCCTCATTGTACTCGGGATGATTGGCGTATTGGATAGCCAGTGTAACATCGGGAGCGGGATTGTCGGGGAAACCGTCCTTATTCTGATCTTCAAAGGTCGGGAAGCCCGCTTCGGCGTATGTCCGGACTCCCGAACGTCCCGTCTTGCCGTCCAGTTCATGATAGGTTCCGGTGATGCTGGCGCTATGAGCGTGGTCGGCCACGACAATGATTAAGGTGTTTCCGTTCTTTTTAGCAAACTCTTTGGCAACGCCAATCGCTTTGTCCATCTCGATTGTGTCGTAGGTCGCCCGTTCCCAGTCCATGGTATGCAATTGCTTATCGATGGAGGCTCCTTCGACCATCAGGAAGAAACCGTTAGGATTTTTACTTAAAACACCAATCGCCTGTCGGGTCATATCGATTAAAGTCGGTTGATCGGTGAAATCGCCGAGTACCGCGGGATTTTTGGTCACTTCACGGTCCAGGTAAACGTTCATATTATCCAGATGGAAAAATCCCAATAGTTTATTGGCATTATTCACTTGATTCAATTCGGTTTTATTGCTGACGAAAGCATACCCTTGATCTTGAAACTCTTGAATCAAATTACGGTCATCGATCCGTTTGGAGCCGGGAATGCTTTTGGGCAAGAAGTGTTCGGAACCGCCACCCAGGATAACATCGGGACGATGAAGGGGATCCAGCATGCTGGCGGCGATTAAATTGGATTCGCTGCGCCGGCGCGTATGGGCTAACATCGCCGCCGGTGTGGCATCGGTGATAAAGGCGGTGGATACGATGCCGGTAGCCATTCCCCGAGTCCGTTTGGTCAATTCGATAATGTTTTCAACCTTGGGATCATCAAAGGGATCTTTGGTCGAATCGGCGTAGACACCCATGGCATTGACTACGCTCTTGTTTCCGGTGGCATACGCTGAAGCGCTGTTGGCCGAATCGGTAACCAGCGAATCATATCCGGATGTGGTAATCAAGGCCAGATTCGACATTTTTTCCATTTCCAGCAAATCATTGTAACGGCCTTCGGTGATTCCTTTGGAAAGGATCCGGGCCATCTGGCGCGCCTGCAAACTCATGCCGTCACCGATAAAGAGGATCACATTCTTTGCTTGCTGAGCGGCTTTCTCCAGTACTACATGGTAAGCTACTTCCCGGGAAACCTTGCCTTTTTCGGTTAATACATTGACTGCAACTTTGATGGCACCCGGTTTTGAAAAACTGACTTGATCGATCCGGAACGTGCTCATACCGGGATCCAATTTAATATTGGCTGTTTTGCCAAAAAAATTTGAAGCGGATTGGCCGTTCACCAAAACATCCACGGACTTCACCGTTCCAACATCCTTGACCTCAACTGCAAAATCAAATCTTTGACCCGCTAAAAACTTGGCGGCATCAATCGGCAGGATGGTAATGGCATGATAAGGGAAATTCGGTGTGGAAGGAGCGGCAAAAACCGCACTTTCGGTCAACGCCAGTGCCAAAACGAGCGCCACCATCAATCCCTTCCGAATGATCCGGAACGCAAAGCTCCGTAATGAAAGATTACCCAATCATCAACACCTCCAAAATATTTTATAACCATCGTACCGGAGAAAGTTGATTATGAGGTTAACCATGTTTTAATTCAAAATTAAATTCTAACCAATACTATGTAAAACATTGAAAAATGCTGCGCACGTAAATAAGAGAATCTTCCTTATCATTGCCAAGCTCTTTACTGTAACTGGGCTCGCCGCCGGGTGATGCAATTTCGGGTTTATTCGATGCAGCACCATGATGATATGATCCAGCACCGAAATTTTCTGATGTAGACCCATCATCGAGTGATGTAACACCAATTTGCCGGAAACTTCGACCATCCTTCCCTTCCCGTTCCTATTTTTATCGCCTCCAGTCAAAGAAAGGGAATTGCAACCGGATTGCTCACTCCGGCGAATTACTGAAGGGGTTTTCATGAGTCGATTTTCCTGTTTCGACTCGCCCCTCCAGTTACTTGGCTACCTGTAGCTGCCCGTTTACCGCTCCCCTCCCTTTGACTGAAAGCCGCAGATTTTCGTGAAAGGGAGGGGAAGGTACGCTCCATATTGGTAACCATTTTCTCAACCTCCTCCGGTATACTCACCGACTTAAACGCCGATGTCCAAAGATTGGATACGGAAGTCGTACAACTCAAACGGGTAAAATAATAATATAACAACGGTATTCCCTCCAACATTTCAAGGGCCTTAATTTTACCTTTTCGCTTTTCAATTTTATCTTTTACGATATGGCGATGAGGGAGCGATTCACTTCTCAACTTTTCAATCACGAAGAAATTCCAGACAACCCAAATCAATCCGCATTTTCCAATGAGTCAAAAAGGACTCTTTGAGGTAAGACCTCATCTCGCGTTTCCAAAATCTTATCTCCCGCAGATGAAATCCTTTCTCCCGTTCCTAAAGGTCTGATTTTAAAGATACTATTTCCATCGATACGATAATCGATATCCAATTCTTTCCTGATATGAACGGGTGGCCGTCTTTTATCAAGAAATGTTTGAGGTTGTTTTGCGATTTGTTTGATTTCAAATTCCGAAAAAGCCATAGATCATCCCAAATGGTTTCCATCGCCCGGATTTTTTTCTTCGATTGACATATGTTCTAATGCCGAAGTTATTTCCATCAACCCGACCTCAAGTTTCTAACTCGCCTTTCGCAAAGAAAAAAGTCGTTGAAAATAATGAATACCTAAGCATAAAGTAAAATTAGAAAATAGATTGACAAATAGCCTAAAACCACTACCCGAGCCCTAAAAAACGCTTTGCGTTTTTTTAAGGGTATTCGCCCGACTTCCAGGTTTTGACGGTTGAGCTTCGAAGTTTGAAATACCGCGATTGGCCCTCAATTTGAGCCAGTTCCCTTTAAGGGAAAGGGTCGCCTTTAGACCCTGAATTCATCGAAATTTTTTAGAGACGTAAAATTTCAAATATGTAAACACAGGTATTGGTATGGCACTAGACCTAACGCTTTCCAGGATTTTCCGACAAATTCGAACGGCGAAAGTTGAGTTTCTAAATTATCTATTGAATGATCAAGTTTCTAATTGATAAACAAAAAAACTTGCCCGGGGTCCCGGACAAGCCTTATCCACAAAATAATCTCCCGCCAAGGCGTCGCACCAAAAAGTGACGGAGATCTTTGGTTCTATTTTAATTTCTTTCTTACCCACGCCGGGTTTTGCCGGCAATCAAGAACGGCATAAACTAATATCAAATCATCCTCAATACGGTAATAAACCGCAAAAGGAAACCTCTTCGACAATAAGCGGTGATATTTTTCGAAAAATAAGGGATGAATACCGGCATAAATTATTAAGGAATCAATATCAGAGAAAAGCGTATCTAAAAAATATACGCCCAACCCCTCCGCCTGTTTTTCATAGAAGCGAAAACCCTCAATCAAATCCTGGTTTGCAGAATTTAAAATCTGAATTCTCATAACGCTTTATTTCGAATATAGTCTTTTGCCTGATTCCAGTCGATGAATTGATCGTTACCGTTTTGAACCTGTTCTTCCCTATCCGCTAAAACATCCTTATGCCAGGAAGGTGATGAAATGCTATCCGCTTTTTTGCAAAGATCATCCCAAATGGTTTCCATCGCCCGGATTTTTTCTTCGATTGACATATGTTCTAATGCCGAAGTTATTTCCATCAACCCGACCTCAACTTTCTAAATTATCTATTGATATTATACCATAGATTAAGTTTCAAATTGACAAACCAAAAACTTGCCCGGAGGTCCCGGACAAGTCTTATCCACAAAATAATCTCCCGCCAAGGCGCGAGGCGCAGAGAAAAGCTAATGATTGGTCAATATAGATGAAATAAATTTTTGAATACTAGAGGATGAACGCAAACCCAAGTGAAAAGAACTTAAACGGGATTAACTGGATTTTATGGATTGACTGGATTTTTTTAAAGCCCTCTGAATTATCTGTTTTTTGCAAGCCCGTTTTTACCAGGTTTTAATCCGGTAAATCCTGTCTCAGTTAACTTTTTTAGACCCGACTTTTTCTAAAAAAATTTAATGCAATATATATACGTAAAATCGCTGGCGGCTATCTACCGGTATTCCTATTCATGAATCTTCTCCCCTGGCCAGCTCTTCTTTTCCGGTTAACACTTCCAGCATCACCAATGCGCCAAGTTTAAAACCGTATCCAAAAGAAGCGGAGGATTCCATGGCGCATGAGTAATAGCGTAAATCCAGCAGCGTTTCCAGCTCTGTATAATCATCACTGGAGAGTTTCTTTTTCCATTTCTCCTTGAGGCCGGATATTTTTTGGTTCAACGGACGGTATTCGGGATTTCGGGGAACGATCAATTCCTCGGGAAATATCCGCCCGTTATACAATTCTTCCAAAATGGATTTCATTATTCCGCCTTCTTTTGATTCATTTTGAATCCTTGATTGTTCGTTCTTGAATTCATGAAAAAACCCAAACTCATCATAACATAACAATTTATTGAATATTGGATTTTAGCGAGAATATCACTAAGAGAATTTTGTCATGAAGTATAGAAAAATAACTGAAATTAATCCTGTTCTCGTTCCTTCATTTGGGCCTAAGTTCATGGCTTTCTTAGACAGGATTTACATGATTTACAGGATTCGGGGATTTTAGAAAGACCTCTGTCATTCCGCCGATGATATGGCCAAGTAAAAGAACATCGACAGGATTAATCGTCTTCATTGAAGGCGCGGATTAACATGGTACTTTCGTCAATGTCCGAATAATCTCTTCTTTGGTCTGCTCTGGTAAGTCAAATCCGTTCAAGCTGTTTTGATAAACCAAAATCCTGTCTATTTAAATTTTTAGGCAGGATTTATATAATTAACATATTTTATATACAAACTAAGTAATAGTTTTTATTAATCTAGAAAATCTGATAAGAATTTCTTTTCTAACTTTGATTTTCCAATAGTAGCTTTACAAAGCCATCCTGTTTCAACTAATTGTTTTTTTTCGTAGATACCTTGACCTATATCCATTATCTTTACTCGCCCAATTTTAATTTTTCGTATCTCATTTGGTTTTAAATTCTGGATATCTATTTCTTTTTCCCATAATTTACACCATTTTGCTAAAGAACGCATCTTTTCAATATCATAAACATCTTCTTCAATATAAAATTCCAGAGACTCTGCTAAAAAAAATTCGATCTTAAGTTTCTCTGATTTAATGTTAAATGAATTTGAATTACTTAAAACTACAATTATATCAAAAACATTAGGCTGAACGTCAAAATCAGAGTCAGGCCAAGCTGTTAACTCTTTACCTTGTACAAGAGATCTTGGTGGAGAGGTTCCGGGCTTAGTAATTTCAGTATAGAAAATATATTTAATATCCTTAATTTTAACTTGAGCTTCTGATGCAATAATATTTCCATTACACAAAACAAGTATTAACAACAGTAGAATAATTTTTAACTTTTTTCGAATCATAGAAGTCACTCCTTTCAATAACCAACATGAATATGATTTGCGTGCCCTAATCGCAGAGATTCATATTCTAGTTACCACTATTTGCTATCTTTTTTAATCCTGTTCATCCTGTTAATCTTGTTAATCCTGTTCTCGTTCCTTCATTTGGGCCTAAGCTCATGGCTTTCTCAGATTTACAGGATTAAAGGCTTGTTAGGATGCTGTTTTCTGTCTTTTCCATAAGCAACAAAATGTGAACCTTTCCCGGTTTCTGAGGCAAGAAAACGCCTCTCTAAACTACAGAGACGTCACAAATACAAACTTTTCCTTCGCAGTAAAGGCGGCGATCGACTCCGGCAGGTAGTTCCGGCTTCTTGCTCGACTTTGCCGGAAGCTAGCGGTCCGAATGGAGAAAATAGGCTAAAATTATTTCTTATGCTTATAGTGCTTCATACTCTGGATAATTTATTGGTTAATCTATCTTAAAATACTCACCAACTCTATTATTTTTTAATAAAAGCGGTTGAATTTTACCCCAATTAGTAATCAATTTGGAATCTCTTTTTTCAAAACGAATTAAAATATCTCCTTCATTATAAGATTCAGACATATTATCAGGCAAATACTTTACAAACTCTAATTTGATGGAATTTGCATTCCCAGAAACTTTTGTCAATAGTCTGTCCATCGTTTGAAACCCGTCGATATTAATTTTAGCGAAGAAATTATTATTTTCGGAATATATGGTAATGAAATAACCCCGGTTTTGATTGGGAGGTGCATATTCTGAAAATGAATATTTTTCAATCCATGTTTCTAACGCAGAAGACACTTTTACAGATTGGATTTGCCTTGTTAGATTATTTTCATTATCAATATTTGCAGATAAGCTTGTGGGTTGCATAAATTTCATAAACAAAAGGCCACATACCAATAAAATTGTTAAATAAACCGGTATTCTTTTTACAGTAAACATTCTTTACACTTTTCCTTTATTCAATGATCTCTCCAATATCTTGGGCAGTTCCTCTACTGATGGCGGTTGCGCAGCCTTTGATGTTAAATCATCCTCATTCAGTCGAGTTCAGAACCAAAACCGGCAAAGCCTCCATGGATGGAAATTCCGAAAAAATAATTTTTCAGCAGTATAAATCTCAATACTTTTTACTTTACCATCAATAAATAGCAAAGCAAATGGCATGGACAACAGTATCAGGAAGATATGTTTCATAAATTAACGGATTATCTGCCCTACATTCTGCCCATAGCAATACAAACATCCTCTTCTTTGCAGCTCTAAATCAGATAAATATTATAGTCGATCTCTGGCTGGATTATTGAAAGCTGCAAATTATTCCATAGAAATTCTGGTGACCTCGCCATTTTCAATGTCAAATCATATCTTGTGGGAGTCTGGTTGATCATATCCCGAGTCTGTTAAAACACTATAAAAATATGTTTTACCTTTATTGGTTGGCGGACCATACTTTTGTAAAACAAGTTCTGCTTTATCTCCAATTTTTATACCACGTTTTGTTTTCACCTTTTTGTCTGTTATTTCAATCCAAGTCACCAACTCTTTTCCACTTTCTTCATCAATGTCCGTTTTAATAAGAAAATCAGAATAAATATAATGTTTTCTCTTGTCTCCGGCTGAAGGAATCTCAATTTTTTTGTCAATGGGTTTCCCAAGCTTATTAATAATATTTTGTTCTGTAAGTAGTTCCTCGGCTATAACTCCCCCTATGGAAAAGTCCTCTGAAACATATGGTTCTATTTTACTTGATACTTTTTTCTCCCCAAATGAATAGTATTCTACTAACAAAAATACAGTAACTAAGAGAATACAAAAGATAAATACAAATTTTTTTTGAAATCTCATCTAAATTTTCTCCTTTAATTATTTAGCTAATAATGGATTTAATATATTAGCATAAACGGGTCGCCAACCTTCTTTATTCATCCAACCATTATAAGTCGCTGAGCTTTCAATGCCTTGCCGGTCTTGGAACATTTAATATTGCATCTTTAAAAGTAAGCATCTTTCCCTCGCGATTTTGTACAGTAACATCCCCTAAATGTTTCTTAAAAAACAAAAACGCAATTGTACCTTTACCAATTACGTTTTTGCTTCTGCATGGGTTTAAGCTTTATTTAAAAAAATTGAATTTCCGAAATACAAGTATCATTATACTTTGTTCCCTGATAAATATCTTTAATTGTGATCTTCAGAGAATCTACTTTAACCGGTTTTGGCAATTTCAGTGTTTGAAACCCTAAAATATTGTCCTGCAAAATAAATTCTTGAGGCTTACCATTGGAAAAATTAACAACGACTTTTTTTACCCGGTTGTTGGCAGAGTAAATCTCTTTTGACTTTGCATAACCGTTAATGATTTTGATTTGTGATAAGTTGAATTCAGGTTCAAAACCCACCTCAATCCATTCTCCGATACCATCTCCCGGTTTTCCTTTAACCCAGGCACTATTGGGATTGTTGTCGAAAATGTTCTCCACGGGGTATTTTTGATTGTCATCATATAAAGCCGAACTGGCTACGAATTTATAATTCTTTTCTCGCTGCTGAACCTTCCCGTCTTTAATGATTAAAGGTAAATTAAAGAGATAATTAAGTCCCAATTGCTTACCTGCTAGCCAATGATATAAATCACTAGAACTATTGTATACATCAAAATAATATTGTTGTGCTTTATAAAACGAACCCTCCATTTTTTCTAATCGTAATCCTGCTAACAAATTTATCGAAATTATTTCTGTTTGAGGTGTGACATTTAACAATTGTTGATAGTCAATTTTTCCATTCACAAATAGCTTTAGTTGTCCCCAAAATTCTGAAGAGGATTTTTGATAAAACGGCAAATTTGTTACCCTTACTATTTCTTTAAAAATCCTATCCCTGTTATCACTCATAAGAAAAGCCAACAAATAATCCCCTACAAGGTAATAATCTGGGATATTGACATATATTGCAGGCAAATTACTATTAAATCCTTTAGCTTCTTTATAATGTCCACATAAAGCTTCAAAAAGTTCACACATATAAATAGGATATGGCTCTTGATTTACAGACATCCCATTAATTTCGCGAAAATCTGACATGCCATCTAAAAACTGATTAATATTTATATAAGAATTTCCTCTTAATGTAAGAGCTTTATAGTATCGGTCCACGGGAAAATCCGCAACATAAACTTGAAACGGTTTTAATACCTCTATTATCCTTTGATATTCTCCTTGAGAATAATATGATTCGGCTTTTTTTACTGAATTAATAAATAATTGTTTTTTATTTACCTCGGAAAAACAAATGCCTGACAATAGAAAAACTAATAAAATTAATATCGGTACTCGCCTATTCAAGTGTAATCACAACCTTTCCAAGTAATAATATCCTATAAAAGCCCCATCTGCCCTTTTGTTGTCAGGTACTACATAATTCATAAAATCAACATAATCAGGATATCCTCTAAAGCCTGCTTTATCGTAAGGAATAGTGCTTCCTGGTTTAATTGTTTGACATCCTAGAGAACCTCTCCACGAATTGTGATAACCATAATGTATCATTATTTCTGAGGCATAAAATGTACCAACATTTGGATTTGGCTTATCCTTGGTGCCAGGATTAGTGTTTTCTGTTCTTGTTGGTATCTTTCCGCCACCTTCTAATACTAATGCTGGCCAATTATTACGAGTACCATAAGTCATTTCGTAAGCTCGTCCAAAAGTATCTGTATCTACAATTTCACCTCCTTTAGGTTTACCAGTCTCTGGATTAATATTTGGCTTACTACTCCCCGCCAAAGCAGATACAGCGCCATCTTTTTGAGTTGTAGCAATCATTATGGCACCAAATTTCGGGTCGGAAGTAAAACCTTCCACGCCTATTATATCGGCTACCCCATCTTTGCCATATTCTAGTGGAACTATTTTGACCTCATCTGCCGTAGTTATGGTATAGTACTGATTGGTTTTACCATCTGCTGTAGAAGTGGTCGTGATTTCAATCGATATATTTTTATCTTTGTTCTCGAATTTTTGTGCTAAAGTATCCGATTGACTTTTACCGTCAATAACTGTTTTAGTAGAAGTCTCAGAATAAGAAACCCCAGGAATATCTGTCTTTGCGCTCCACGACGAAGTCTTTGTATAATTCTTGACAACATGATTAAGATAAAAGTCTTCTACCGACTTTACAGCACTACAAACGCTTAAAAGTGTATTAAATGCGCTTAAAGCCTTTCCTGCATTGGGATTTATGGCGCTAAGGGCATTAATTGAAGAAGATATTAATGCAGTGCCTCTTGCAACACTGACATTAAAGTGGCCGGTTGGATCGATATTATTTACCGGATTATCATAACAATAAGCATACTCATTCGGATTATTGGGATCTGTTTCCGAGTCCTCGGTGGTAAACCTTCCCACCTCTGGATCATACCACCGGGCATTGTAATAATACAGCTCTACATCCTGATCCCAGTCCTTCCCGGTAAACCCGCTGTCGTCCTCGTCAACGTCCCGTTCCGTTTCATCATAAATATCGGTATTGATCCGTTCGCCGAAAGGCGTAAAATCCCTCTCGACAACTTTATTGCCGTTTTCGTCGGTAACAGCCAAGGCCGAACCCTGATGGTCGTTATGGTAATAAAATTTCTTGGCGTTATCATCTCCGATCACACCATTCACCCTCGCCAAATGCTGGCCGCCGGTATAAATGAACGAACATTCCTTGCTGCTGCCGAACTCTTTCCTGTACCCGACCTCGCCGTTTAATAAGGGTACGTAATCAATCCTCCCTTGGCTACCGTCCTTCTCAACCCTGAACCCGTTAGGATCGTATACGTAACTACTTACGATAACTCCGTTTTTCTTAACCTGCTCCAGTTGATTCAAGAGATCATAGGAATACTCCCATGTATCAACGGCATTCTCTTTTGTAACGACTTTCGTGGTCAAATTGCCGTTCTCATCATAAGTATAGTCATACTTAACCGACCCGTCATCCTTGACCTTTGATTGAAGACGATTTGAATTTGAATAGTATGAATAGGTATACCCATACTCCTTACGGAGCAAGATCTTCTCCGTTTTCCGGTTTCCCATCTCATCATACTGGTAACTCTCCGTCCTGGAGATCAGTTTTTGATACACCGTCACTAATTTTTCCGGACTGTTATAAAACTCGGAGCGGTCCACCGGCATCTGGAATAAGTCCAAATCATCATAGTTGCAGTGTATCTTCAATAAATGGGCGTTAAGTACCGGCTTAAACCGGATGATGATCCTTCCTTGGTTGTCTTTAACCCCGCTCCAGGCGCTTCGCTCCAGTTTGCTATAGGCGAAGTCGTTTTCCCGCTGCTTGTAATAGACCTCGATTTGCTCCACAGGCACCCGGTGGCCGGTTGCCGCCGGCGTCAACTCGATCTTGGAGACATTCTCGGCATCGGTCTGGAGGTTAAAGATCAGGCTCCGGGCGGAATTATCAAGTTTCACCTGCGTCTGGTCGGTGACGTCTTCCTCTTGTTCCTTCGATCCGGCATAGTCCTGGTTCACCGTAGCCACCCGCATGTCCGCCTTGGTGAACTGATCCTGGAAAGCCCCGTGGACGATCGCTTTATCCAGGCGGTTTAGTTCATTGTAGGTATAGACATTATCGTTGCGCCGAATGATGTTGTTGGCGTTATCATAGTCGTAACTGAGACTTAAAATAGGATCCCCGTTTTTCTTGGTCACCGCCATATTCTTGATCCGGCCGTTTGTGTCCCGGCCGCCGATATCCGGGATGGTGGTGGTAATGCCGTTGTCGGTCTTGATCATCTTTAAAGCGCTGTTTTCATCATAATCAAAACCGGGGTTGTTCTTGGTTCCGGCAAAGCCGGGGATGGCCAGCAGCCTGCCCATTTTATCGTATTCGTAATTCAGCCACTCCTTGCTGCCCGGATAACGGATTCCGGTCATCTGTCCCATGATGTCATACTGGTACTGGGTGGCATAACTCCTGCCATCCGGCATAACCTGTTTAACCTTTTGAATCCGGTTGAAGGGATCGGAAACATAGCTTCCATCCGCGTCATTGTATACCAGATCCACCTGGCCGTTGGATGACCGTTTGACATTGCCCGCCGGATCGTACTCGTAACTCAAGGATTGGGTTCTACTGCCGTTCTGCAAGTTCTGTTGCAACACCCGGTAGAGATCGTCATAAACGAACCGGGTCTCGGTGCCCCGGGGGTCTTTCTTATAAATTCCATTCCCGGCGGCGTCATAGTCGAAGGTACGCCGTTGGCCTAAAGAATCAACCACCTCCAAAGGCAACCCCATCTCATTGGGATAAATCTTGGTTACCAGCCCCGTCGGCGATACGGTCTTGGTCAACCTTCCTTCCTCATTGTACCAATTGGTGGTAATTCCGTTTTTGGCGTCGGTAACTTGATAGAGGCGGTTTAGATTGTCATAATCATATGTCGTCGGATTATGTTTGCCATCCTTAATGATATGCTTATTGCCCAGGATGTCATACTGGTACTCGGTCGTATTCCCCTCCGGATACACCTCAAGGAGCAACCGGTTTAAATGATCGTAAAGATACTCGGTCTTGTTATCTTTGTTGTCATAAACATACCGCTGATTGCCGTTATCATAATAATCGAAGCGGGTCTCATAACTCTTGCCGTTTAATTGTTGGGTCTGGGAAAGCACCCAGTTGCGGCCGTGATAGACATATTCGGTAATCTGCCCGTTAGCCTTGGTTTCCTTGACGCAATTGCCGTTGCGATCATATTCAAACCCAACCACCGGGTTATCGCCGGGACTATCCGGATTAGCCGGGGGAGTCAAATCCGGCAACACCCCTTTTACCACCCGGTAGAGGTCATCATAATAATACCAGGCGGTATAGGAATTGGCCGGTGCTCCGGGAGCGTTCCCCCGGGGGTCGGTCTCACTGATCTTATTCCCGACCTTGTCATAGGTAAAGGAAGTAACCCCGCCTGAAGGATCTTTTTGAGTAGCCAGCCAACCCCGGGCCGTATAAACGAATTCAGATATCTTTCCGTTGGGATCAACCGTTTTCACCTTATTGCCGGCCAGGTCATAAAAGGTTTTAGCTATCACGGCCTTTTTGGCATTGTTCATACCGGTAATCTTGGTTTCAGTGCGAATTTCCCGGTTCATCTCATCGAATACGTGAGTAACGACAGTCCCTAACGGAGAGATCTCTTTGACCAAGTTCCCTTCCGTGTCATATTCATAGCGGTACACCGGACTTTTCTCCTCCGGCCCGCCGTCGGGATTGTTCAGAACCTTCTCCCGGGGCAGGATCTTTTGGGTCAGACGGTTCAGATCATCATAAACATAGGTAGATGTGATCTTACCGGCGATGGTCTCCGAGGTTTTATTCCCCAGTGAATCATAGCTATAATGGGTGGAGACCTCATCTTCACTTTGGGAACCGGCGATCTGCTCGATCACCCGGTCCACCGGATCTTTCTTAATCACCGTGAAATTCATATTCTCATCGGTAACGGTCGTCTCGTTGGTGAGATCGTTGTAAAAATAAACCTTGCATGGATTCAGATTATCCGTCTCATGGGTCTTGGGATAGCTGATCTTGGTCAGCCGGTTGATCTCGTCATATTGATAATTGGTGGTATACTTTTCAACCTCATTGGGGTTTTGGGAACCCTCCGGACTGATAATGGAGGCGATATTCCCCTGAGCATCATAGCCGACCTGTACCCGGGAGTAAGCATAAGGTATCCCCAGCAATTTGCGGAACTTGGCGATCTCCATCAAATGTTCGAAGGAGTCATATAAATAATCGGTTTGATTGCCCAAAGGATCAATGACTGTGGTCTTTTTGGCGCTGTCATAGTAGCTGACCTGTTGGACCGGGTTATTGCCGCGGGAACCGGACTGTTCAATGCTGCCGCTCAATACCGCCGGCCGGTAGCCGGGATCATCGTCGTCATCCGGCAGGACCGTCTTCACCTCGCGGCCGATGGCGTCGTATTGATATTCGGTGACATAACCGCGGGCGTCTTTCTCCCAGCGTTTCCGGTAAGTCTCCGGTTCGTAACCCAGTTCTTTCAGCGCCACATTGGACTGAAGTCTACCGTCAGCATCGGTGAGCTTGTCCAAGGTTACCTTGGTTAACAGCGCTTGCCCATAATCCGGCGAATATGCATAGTAGGTCTTGACCCCTGATGGGCTGGTCATGGTGGTGATATTGCCGTAGTCGTCATACTGGTACTTGGTAATGACCGGCCAGGATCCGTTGGAACGGACCGCCTTTTCCAGCAAATTACCGTTGGAGTTGTATTTAAAACCGGTTTGTTGCGGGATGCATTGGTTTCCGTTGTAATTCAAGATTAATTCCCCGGTTTTGGCGTCATGAATATTGCCATCCAGGGTCTGACTGCCATAGGGAGAGGTTAAGGCCTGTCCATTATTAATCGCCGGAGTGTTGGTATTGGCATAACTATAATAGGCCTCCACCTTGGTATGGGAGTTCTTTTGGTAGACAACATTTCCCCAGTTGTCATATTTAAATTGCTGGACCGTCCGTTGACCATGGCTCGTATCCGCCACCAGCGTGGGCGCTTCCAGTTCAGTATCAAATTCTTCCACCGCGTGGGATGAGATGACCCGGCCATCCTCACCGGTCACCACCTGCTGCCTGACGGTGGAGGTATCCTCATCGATGCTGTTGGAATAACGGTCAAAAAGCATGTTGGTCTTTTTGCGCCCAGCGGGCCGGAAAGGTGAAATTCCTTCAATAACGTCACAGGTAAACACCGTCGGCGGTTTATCATTGTCAAATGTCAAATTGTAATGGATGGTGACATCTTTGCTGTAGGCTGAACCAATTTCCTGTAAACGGGTGGCCTTGCAAAACTCGTACCCCATGATGCTGAATCCGGCAAATACCTTGCCATAACGTATCCCATCGTATTTGCTATAGGTAATCTGATATTCCCCATTAAAAGGGGTGGTTACATTATCAAGATAATAGACCTCGTCAGTCCGCTCCGCCGGCAATAAGCTCAGGAAAAGGCTCACCCATCCCGCGGGCCCGGATAAAAGGTTGGTAACAATGCTGATCAGACTGACCGTTTGGGACCCCATATGCAATTCTTCACGGGTGTAGTGATACTTGGTCTCCTGAATTCCACCGTCGACAACCCGTTCCAACTCCTGGAGATCCCCGTTGTAATAATAATTGACGGTTTTTCCCGCACCGCTGATGGAACTGATAAATTTGCCCTGATAAGTAAATTGGATTTTCCGGTTAACCGAGTCCATGATGTAATCCAATTTGTTGCTGCTGTTATAGTAGAATTTAATTTCACTGGTGCCTAAACGGTTTACGATTTTGCTGATTCGGCCGCTACCATCCATATAATACTTGGTGCCATCTTTGGTAACCAGAATATAACCGGTATTCCGCCAGTTTTCACCGATCTTCGGATTATCGGCCGTATTACCGCCCGCACTGTTGGGATCGTCAGCATAAATATTACTTACAAATTCCTGCGTCTGTTCCAATACAAAGTGCTCGCCGGCATGACACTCAAACCGGCCATGGCCCTGACCGCCCCATCCGGAGCCGTCCATGGTCCAATTGATCTTCTTCAAACTGCCGCCCGGCAAATGGACGAACTGTCCGTCATCATTTTTTTCCACCCAGACGAAATTCATGCGCCAGCCCCGGCCAAAGCCACAGCTGCCTGACGGTTCCGACAAATAGTGGTCAAGCTTGGAGGCAACCAGGTTGGCAATGAAACTAAAGAAAGGATTGCCAAAGTTGATAAAACCGCAGGCTGCCTGGAAAATATTCTTTTCTTCAAGGCCCCAGTCTCCCGAAGCCGTGGAACTGTCGTAGGTACGCGAGATGGTCAGGTCGAGACCGCCCCGGCCCGGCAATGTAAAATCTTTGGCAGTCACCGCCGCGGTACCGCCACCATAGGAGATGCTGACATCATTATTTTGAAAATAGGATTTCCCGGGGGAAATGCCCATGTTGCCGATCTGCTCCGGTGACGACGGAGAGGCCACTGAAGCTTGGACCGAAAACATCGAGAAGTGCTTGGTAAAGAAATAGACCATATCCTTCTCGCCGTCCACATAACTCTCGGGCACCACTTCCCAGTTGTTGGCTTTATAGTTGTAATAGTAAGCCCGGAGATTGTTCTTTTTAAGAATGGAATAGGCATCTTTCAGCTCAAAATGGACTCCCACCAGCACCGGTTTATTAAAGGTAACCCCGGCGGGATCGACAGTTCCTTGGCTATTTACTGCGTTAAAGGTATAAACCGGCGAAACATTAATCGCTTTTGTTTTGTCGATCAAGGGTTGCGCTTGCTCTTGGTCCATTTCCCTCACGGTAATGGTCTTCGATTGGGATAAAGCGCCCACCGGAATTCCCACTACGATGTTTTCATATTCGATCTTCGTTTCTACCGCCGGATTGGCTACGGCCTCGCTCACCCCCGGTTTTACCGCCGGAGCTTGAATCACCTTATTGACATTGCCAACCTTATCACTGGCTTGGATGGAATATGTATATTTTCTGGAATTATCGACTTCGGTATCGACATATTTCAAAGTCTCCGGTCCAAACTCTTTTTGACCGCCATTCTTAAAGGCGGGCAGCCGTTTTAGAGTATAGGTCTTCACATCGGTATCGGCAGTTTTCCAACTGACAATGATTTTCTTTTTGCCCGGTATGGCTTTAAATTCCGAGAGAACCGGCGCCGTCGTATCGATAAACACTTTGGTGGTGCCGGCAGTGAACCAGCCGACTTTATCAAAGGCTTTGACCGTAATGAGATGCTCCCCGTCAGCGGTCACCGGTAATTTGTAAGGGCTGGTGACCTTGATAAAGCTTCCGGCATCCACAGCCAGTTCGTAATGGTCGATACCGGAAATTTTATCGGTGGTGGCAAAGGTAATGATCGGCCTGTTATTGGTGCTCCAGCCCGCCGGGTTTGCAACCGGGGTGAAGGCCAGCGGCGGGGTAAGATCATTCATGATATTAATATTTGCAACCGTATTGTTACCCGCAATATCGATTGCCTTCACCGTAACTTTTTGATTACCCTCTTGCGCAAAAGTAACATCCGAACTGAAGTTGCCGCCTGCGGCATCGACAAGTTTGTCATTGATATAAACCCAGCTGGTATTGGCGTCATTGACTTTTCCGGTAATTTTGACAGTTAGATCGTTGGTCATGAAGCCATTGACCGGGGTAAGCTGGCTTAAAACCGGCGCCTTGGTATCCCTGTAAAGAACCAGTTGCTTGGTGATGCTTTGGCCCCTGGCGTCGGTGGCTTTTATGGTAAGGGTATTTTTTCCCTCCGTCGGTAACAAAACAGACCTGGCCCGGTAATACATCCCGTCGACAGCGGCCGGATAACCGTTGACTGTCACTTTCAAAGGGGTCATCCCGGTGACCGTGCCTCCTACCGCTGCGGTTCCGGTATTTAAATAAGCGCCGGAGAGCGGGGAATCAATGGTTAGATTCAAGGGCTGGCTGCAGCGGATAATTTCCCGCTGAGCCGTGGTGGTATATTCCTTTTTACCGGGGTATACTGTAAAGCTGCAGTGAACTTTAACGGCGTTATAGCCTTCTTCCAGCGGGACCGTTGTTTGGAAACGGTAGTTATTGACCGGGACTGCCTTCCCATTCACGACGACTTCGGAACATTTGACCCGGACGGTACCGTTGACGGTAGCGCTGCTTTCAGCGGTATACTTGACGGTATCTTCCTGATCCAAGGCCAATACAGGCAGTTCACCATAAACAAATTCGATCCTTTGGGAACTCTCCCTGTCTTGAGGGTCTCGGGCCACAGCCGTGATCTCGGCGCTCTCCCAAAGTTGCAATTGGAGATCCTTGAGGCTGATCCGGAAATAGTGTCCATTTTGGTAAACCGCCGTCCCGTTGACCTTGACCACTGCCTCCGGATTATCGATGAAACCGATCAGTTCCCGGTTGGTGTTATAATAATTCACAACTTGGCCGTCTTGGGGCCAAACAATGCGGATGGTGGGCGCCTGGTCGGTGGTTTGGCTTCCAAAAACCCGAATTTCATTCAAATGACTGCCGCTTGGGTTTTCTAAGCTAAGTTCATTGGTAGTTGCCGGCCCTTTAAAAAGATCTCCCCCGCCGGGAATTGGGCTGGATACCAGGGGCACACCGGTCCACCCATTCTGAGCATAGAGTTGCAAAGGAATTTCATTTGGATGGTAGACCGCCGCCGCTTCCACTAAAACCTGACGGTTCAAGGGGAGGTTCAACTGGCGGGACTCTGTAGCCGGCGTCAACAGGAAACCGTCATTTAAACCGGTTAGACCAAGAGGAATGCTCCCGTCGGAAATCCTTTGTCGGATCTGGGCCATCCGTAAAGTCCGAACCTGCTCTTGTGGTCTTATCCGGATGAAATTGGTCCCTTCACGTAGCTCATCGCCGGGCAAGGGATAACTGTAAATTGTCAATCCCCCCGAACTTACCGTAGGGAGGAAAGTAAGGGGCTCCCCATTCAATTCGGCAGTCAAGGGCTGGTCAATCTGACCCTCCAAAACCAATTCCAGATAACTACCGGGAATTTGGGCCGCGGTCAGGTTAAATTGATAATTTAACGGTTGGTTGAGAGTCGCTGATTTTAGAATGAGGGGCAAATGCCCATCGCCTTCACAAGCGCCGAAACCCCAAAATTCAACTTCACCGATACCGCCCAGCACTTCACTTTTTCCGCTGACGGTTACCAGGACTTTACTGGTGGTAATCGATTTTTCACTTAAATTCAGCCGGTACCATCCCACCGGTTGACCGGAGGGAATCGTTCCAATCTCTTGCCAGCCGGTTCCTTTGGGAATCCTGATGCTGAAATCGCCTTTGACGTCTTTGGTTAAGTACAGGTTAATACTTTGAAGAACCTTTTGCTCACCCAGTTCAAACAGAACCTGTCCTTGATTCAACCATGTTTTGCTGAAAAGGCAGTTACGGCCGATAAACATTTTGGCCAGATCTTCAAAGACATGGCTATTTTTAAATAAACAATCGATATTGGAATCATAAAAAAGACTTGGGTACCAGCTTGGTTTGATCTGCCAGCGGGTATAGGTATTGCCGTCGTTTAAAAACTCAGCCGAAGCCGTGGGGGAAGTGTTCTCCGAAGCGGTCACCGCCTGGGGCTGGATTCGCTGGAAAATTTGGTTTGAATCACAGCCAATAATCTTCAACCCGCTAAGTTTGGTTTCTTCAACATTCTTACCGCTTAAATGGATTCGGATGGCGGTGGTAACCACCCGGTCATAGGATAAATCGACGGTTCCACTGGCGGGTATGTTTTGAAGATCTCCGGTGAGGAAAGGAATCCAACGCTCATCGCTTAGGTATTCCAGTACCAACTCGGTGTTATTTCCGAGGGTCCCGTTTAGTTCCAAACCGTAAATTAATGACGGTCCGGCCAGGGTAAATTCGGCCCAGGCTTCCCCGGAATTGGCTGTTAAGCCCCAGTATGTATTGATGTCCCCATCCAGCAAATTACTGACCGGCTGGAGCGGGTCGATGTTGGACCCGGTTGACGTGTCGGTAACAGCCAAGTATGAGCTATTCTGAGCTGTAATGTGGATACCCGGCAAAGATAAAAATACCATCATGACTGCCAGAATAAAAATTCCCTTCATCATTTTCGATCTCATTGTAATTCCTCCCACCATTCTTATGCATTGCATTTTATTGGCCGTCAATGTTGTCTAAAACAAGGTTTACTTAGACAGGATTTACGGGATTATCAGGATTTTTAAATTATTAAACTGTATCATTTGTTGCGTTCCATTTTGGTTTTTTTAATCCGGTAAACCCTGTTAATCCTGTCTATTTTTCTTTTATCGCCTGAATATTGGCATTCTATGTTGTCTAACACAAGGTCTTCTTTGACAGGATTTACGGGATTAACAGGATTTTTTATTTCTCGTAAGCGTCGTTTTATCTGAACTGAAGCAGAACCGAAATTAATGAGTAAACCCACATCTATTCCGGTAGCTACAAGATAATTAACTAACTGAATTTCGCTTTCTTTTCCAAGGGCTTGAATCGCTTTTAATTCCACTATTACTCTGTTTTCAACCCATAAATCAGCATAATACTCCCCTACAATTTGTCCTTCGTAATATACTGTAATAGGCTCTTGTTGTTCCACTTCTAAACCAGCCCGTTCCAATTCAATTTTTAAAGCATTTTCATAAACCTTCTCTAAAAATCCAGGACCCAAGACATTATGCACTTTATATGCACAACCAATAATTCTCTCCGTTATCTGCTCTTCCAACATTTGAAATCAACCCCATGCATATAACTATCACTCTTGTAAGTCCTATCTATTTTTCTTGCATCACCCGAATATCCACATTCTATGTTGTCTAACACAAGGTTTTCTTTGACAGGATTTACGGGATTAACAGGTTTTTTATATTATTAAACCCATATCATTCAATACATTGCATTTGGTTTTTCGTAATCCGGTAATTCCTGTTAATCCTGTCTAGTTTTCTTTTCTCACCCGAATATCCACATTCTATGTTGTCTAACACAAGGTCTTCTTTGACAGGATTTACGGGATTAACAGGATTTTTATATTATTAAACCCATATCATTTAATTCATTGCATTTGATTTTTTGTAATCCGGTAATTCCTGTTAATCCTGTCTAGTTTTCTTTTCTCATGTTTGCTATCGCTTCTATTACTTAATATTTCCTTTGTTACTCCCCAGCTGATTCAGGGTCTCCATCCCGATAATCCCCAGCTTGTCCTCATAGTAGTCGGCCACCTGGTTGTTGCTGAAACCGCAACCGGTTACGACCGGGCCGGCATTGTCGTCTTCCTTGATACCGTATATCAGATTATCCTGGAAGGTGCTGTTTTGCACCTCCGGGCTACAATTTAAAACATGTAAGCCAATCCGGTTATTCTTAAAGGTGGAGTTGGCAACCTGAACCTCACTTTGGGATAATACCAGTCCCACCGATGCCCCCTGGATGATCGCATATTGGATCTGAGAGCCGGACTCCGCTTGTTCCATCCGAATGCCATTCCAGAGCGTAGCTGTCTCTCCGATGGTCACCGGCATAGAGCGGGTACCATTGATTATCAGTTTACCAAGGACTTTGATTTGGTAGTTTCCGGTAAAGGTTACCACTGTCCCGGCTTTAATGGTCAAAATGATGCCTTGAGGCACGGTCACGTCTCCGGTGATCACCATCGAGCCATCCCATTCTTCATCCATCAATAAACTACCGGAACCGGTGTTCGTGACGGTAATGTTCTGGGTGGAAAGCTCGGACCATTTATCCTCATTATCCTTAACTTTCAAAGTGACGGCATAGCGCCCGACTTCTTTATAGGTACAGCTTGGGTTCGCTTCTGCACTGGTTTGGCCATTGCCAAAGCGCCAGTCATACTCATCCACATAGCCGTCGCTATCGGAGACTTCCGGCTGAAAATGAACGGTGCTCCCTTTGGTGATAATTAAATCCGGGCCGATAGTAGCCAAAGGCCGGGCATTGATCCGGATGATCTGTGGAACCGTTACACCCGGAGTTCCATTCATTATTCCGGGATTTCCTGCCAAGTCGGTCGGTGCCAGGAATAGCTGATACCGTCCTTCTTCCTGTTGGCCGCTTCCATCCGGTTGGGGATTGAAATCGTAAATATTTTCACCCGTCACAACTTGGGGAGCAGGAGTATCTTCTCGTTTCGATGGATAAACGAGTTTAACTGCCACTGTGCTGGTCTCCGACACTATATAAGCGATTTGCAACCGGCCCTCATTGATGACCATCTCCGGCCGGGCATTGACGACAGTAACCGTAGGAGCCGTTAGATCGACCCGGACAGCCTCGGTATAACTGACTTTGGACCATTGCCCCAATTGGTTTTGAGCCTGAAAAGCGATATAACAAATTTCGCCATCCCTGACGTTTAGATCGGTCAGATTAATATTCCCGTTGGTTTGATTGGTTAAGGTTACCGCCGTTTCCAAATCTTGATTATCTTTCGCGCTGACCAGTTTTATGCGGTAAGCTCCGATTCCGGATTGTTCATCATTGGCGGTCCATTCAATACGGATACCGTCTTTTTTGTCTTTGATATTAAGATATTGAGACCCATAAAACAATTTGGAAACCACCGGAGGCGTCAGATCGGTTTTAATCGCCTCGCTCTTATAGATCCCGGACCAAAGCCCGGCCCCGTTTTTAGCAATCAACGAAATATAATAAGCATGATTGTCCAACAGCGCTAAGTCATCCCGGTACTTACTATAGTTAGCTTTATCAGTGACCACCGAAATCCAGCCGTCGGTGACATCCGTGCCCCCGCGATAGCTGCCCACGGCGTAACGGTATTCGGCGATACCGGATACCCCATCCCGGGCCTCCCATTGCAACAGAAAATGCTTGCTCATGAATTCCGGGGCGTGGACATTTAATATCTCCGGCGGAGTCTTATCGATTACCACTGGATTCGATCGGACGGCCACCGACCAAGTTTGAGGAGTATTCTCAGCCAAAGCCCGGTTTTGGATCCGCACAAACACATAGTAAGTCTTTCCCTCTTCCAAACTCAAACCGGTCACAATCTGACTACCGGAGAGATCCGCCGATTGCCAGGTTAGGTTGGTACCATTCGGATCGTTGCTGATTGCGTACTGGGCATCAATAATCCCTGATGGAGCGGGCTTGGCGGTCCAGTCGAAGACCAGCCGGCTGGAATCAGCCAAATATTTTCCCTGCACGGTAACGGATTGAACTTCCGGTGATTTGGAATCAATCATCACACCGTCGCTGGCGCTTTGCATTGATTCGTTGCCCGCATTGTCCGTGGCGGATATGGTAAAGTAATAGATCCCGCCGTCTTTTAGGTTCAGGCCATCCAAGGATAAATCTTCCTGGCCGGTACCTGACAATACGGTCCGGTTTTGAATCACTCCGGCCAGGTTATCGATGGTACCCAATGAGAGGGTATAGCCGGCTATCCCCGACTCAGCATCGCTGGCAACCATACTAACTTTAAGCGCGCTATTGGAAAGAGAGTAATCACCGTGATCCACGACCACCGGCGGAGTTGGCGCAGTCGTATCAATTAAAATTCCATCGCTGAATCCGACACTCTCGGCACCGGCATTGTTAATTGCTTTCACCGCCAGATAATAGCTGGCGCCTTGTACCAATTCCAAATCAGTACGCAGGATTTCTTTTGCCAGTTCAGCCGGATACCATTGTTCGCCGCCGCTGAGTGCAGGCTGAGGGGTTAAACAAAACTGGTATTCCCGAATCCCGGATTCCGGATCGCCAATCGGCCACTTCCAGCTGAATTTTAGTTGATCATTCCTGTTGCTATACTTTCCTTCATCGATCACCACCGGCGGTTCCGGGGGAGTCGAGTCGATGAGCACCGGTGAACCAATCTGTTGAATGGTGGCGCCTGCTCCGTTTTGAACCATCAGGGTCAAATAATACTTTTGGTTATGGGTGAATTCGATGGCTTGTCCGGCCGTATCGTGAGTGATCCTGAACCGCTTCATGTTTCCAAGGTAAATCCACCCTTTAGTGACTCCGGTCTCTCCGGGATTCACTCCGACTCCGGCATAACCCTTGACTCCGGATTCCGGATCGTTAGCTTCCCAAGTGAGATCAATACCTTCGCCGTTGGCATACTGCGGTACAGTGAATGCCGCGATCTCCGGCAAAGTGGTGTCAACTAGGATACCGTCGCTGATTCCGGTCCCGGAGACGCTTCCGTCTTCAAATATAGCTTGTATTTCGCAATAATAGCGGGTGTTGTTTGTCAAAGCAAGGCCCTCAACCAGGAGCGTTTGAGCTCCGGCAGCGCTCTGCCAATCGCGAACGATGGTTCCGTCTGCAGTCCGGATCTTGTATTGAAATTCCCGAATGGACCGGGTATTGTCGGGGAAACTCCATTCAAAGTATAATCGGGTATTATCCGAGGTATAGTTTCCATCATCGCGAACCACCGGGCAATTGCCGCCTATGACTTTAGTGCCGTTTGAAGTCTTAATCGCCGTAACTCCTGCAATATTAATTGCTTTCACCGTCACATAATAAACAGTTTCCAAGGGTATATTGGCATAATTGCGGAGTTCCATAAAGCTGCCGGGATAGTCGATGGTAAACCACCCATTGGCATCCGCTCCAGGTAATCCTTTTGAGAGATTAGCCTTGCCGGGTTCGTTACCGATGCCGTATTCCAGTTGAACCACCATTGTATCGGGATCCGACACTGCTACTTGCGCCAGATAGGTCTGCCTGTCTTGCTGTTCGTTTTGAGCGGTGAGGGTTAATACCGGCTCCGAACCATCGATAATGAATGGTTCGGAATAAGCCGTAGTCATGAGATTTGTTCCGTTAATAACCCGTACTGCTAAGTAGTATATCTTGCCATTGTTTACTTGGCAGTTTTCTTTTAAACGATCCAAAGAGTCATACCATAAGGTGTTGCTATCGTTGGCCGCGGTCTCCACCAGGGCGTATTCCGTCCTGCTAATCCCGGTATGCGGGTCGGCTGCATTCACAGTAATGCTTATTTGTTGAATTGACTGAAGATATCGAAGACCGTTAAACAATGTCCCGCTCGAAATTGAGCCGATGGTAAGCAAAGGGCCGGTATGATCATAGAGTACCGGCAGACTTGTTACCGGCCAACCGGTAAGGCCTAGATAATTTTCAGCCTGGAGATTGAGATAATAGATTTGGCCATCGGTGAAACTACCGAGAACATCGGCCTGATAGAGCCCTTCTCCAATAACACTAACATTGCCGGCTTCCTGAACGGTATTGGGGTTGTTTGACCAGCTGTATTTGAATTTGGCTACGCCTGATTCCGGATCCCCCGCCTGCCAAATTACCGGAATGATGTTGCTGCTTGCCAGATAAATACCGTTCCGGTCGGGTAATCCAAAATGAATGTCACTGCAAACAGGCGGTTCCCGATCAACATAGTATGTATGGGAGAAAACGGCTGAATTCCCCGCCTGGTCAGTGGCTTCGACCAACAAATCATTGGCGCCATGGGTATTCAAAACGACTTCACTGTTTAAATCCGTCGTTATTACCCCATTAATCTTCAAAACCTTAATCCCGCTGCCGTTATTATCGGAAACATTGATCCGCACCCGTTGTTCCTGTGCGTATCCCGCAGAAAGGTTGTCCACGATAATGGTAGGCGGCGTAGCATCGATACTGAACTCCACCGGCTCTGTGGTGACGGTCCCGCCATAATTATCGCTAATAACGGCTTTCCACCAATAAGTCACTCCCTCCCTTAAATTACCGGGGATGTTGGTGCTTAAATCGCTATAGTTCTCACCATCCGTGCTAAGCTGATAAGTGACATCCAAAGAGTCCCCATCCGGATCCAGAGTCTCTATCATCCGGTCAAAGGCAAATTGAAGGCCGTCTTGATGGTTCAACAACCCCTTAGGGCCTGTTCCCACCGGTTTTGACGGCAAGTTGTTGGTGATGGAAAACTCCACCTCATCGCCTATGGTGATCTCATCATTGCTGTTATAGGATAAAATGCGGTATTTATAGGTTTGATGCGGGATTAAAGCTTTATCCCGGTAAACCAGATCCCCACTGACAAAAGCAATATCGCCCCCTCCGGGATTCCCGGTGCATTCAATTTTATATTGAACCGCACCCTCTGCGGCGTTGAGTTTGAGGTTCAGAAAATGGCCTTCACTCTCCGAGTAACCACTACCGCTGGCTGTCAAGTCAAATCTCCCCGGCGCGGCTTTGGTAAACCCTTCCGAAGGGGCGGACCAATCCGACAGGTTCCCGGCGTTATCGGAAAGCTGCACCCTAATCTTGACCGGAGTGCCATATCCACTGGCCGGGATTTCGATCTTGTTTTCCTGATAACCGTTTTGATAGTCAGTCCAATCACCGTTTTGCCAGATCTGGATATTGAGATTTCCGGTCAGACCGCTGGTGGCGTCTTTGCCGCCCACCCAGTAGAAGGTTACTTTACCGGTGTCTCCTTCGTTGCTGATGGATAAGTTACTGACTTCCGGGGCTGTACTATCCAGGGTAATACTCCGTTCAACCACCGGGCCCCAACTGTCCCCTGCTTCTTTATGGGCTTGCAGGTAAACTACTTTCCGGCCGTCACCGTCGATCAAGTTCCAGTCTATTTCCTGATTGCCGCTTATAAATTCACTCCAGGTGAGTTTGTCGTTGGAGATCCGAATCTTATCGACGTTACTTGAGGCGTCGCTTACTTTCAAATGAACTGCCCGGCTTGTACTATACAAACTACTATTGTTAATACTGAATAAAGCAGTCGGGATTTCCTTATCTACTACCATGGTGCCGTTAACGCTGCTCTCGCCGCCTAGACCGTCGTTAACCTTGACGCTCCAGGTGTAATTGCCATCCGGGAGATTGTTCCCAGTGAATTCTTTCTGGTTGGGATCTTTGGATTCCAGACTTACCGGACCATTGATGGTGAAATGATACTGGAGCGGATCCTGATCATAGTCCACGGCTCCGGTGACTCTGATACTGAATGCGCCGTTGCTGTAAGACTTGGTACCGGGATTCGGTTCCACCCCATTGAGTTCCGGAATGTTGTTCATCACCTTCACCGGTTCGCTGGTGGTTTCGGTAATCTGATCGCCATTGCGGGTACTAATCTTATAGACATAAGTCTGATGGGAGTCTACCGGTAATAAATCCATGAAGGCGTAACATTCCTGGACGTTTGTCCCGGACCCGTTCATCGTTGCGTTTTGATTCCCGGATGACTGTTGAACCTGATTGGTTGCAAGAACCCTTTCATTATCCGTTAAATTCATGGAACTGGCGCTAGTCTGATTCCTTCGCGAACTCATATAGACTACGCCGTCACTCCCCAACGCTTGCTGAATTAAATACTTAAAGTTATGACTCAACGAAAGAGCAAAAGTGTGTCCCTCTCTATTATCCGCAGTCATGTACACTTGGTTCCACTGTTTGCCATTAAACTTAACTGTAAATGTACCCGACCCGGCTCTGGATGAAGAATATACCTGAACACCGTTAACATAGACTGTCAAACCATCATCATGTGAAGCCGTATTCGTTATGGTTGTATCCCTGGGAACCCAATAATAGGTGGTGAATCTCGCCGCACTATACCCATGGACATGGAAAAAAGCCTGAGCGCCTGAGTCGTTTACATTATCTGATATTGGTAAATCGCTCCAGCTAATTCCATTGGATATCTGACCATACCATTTATCATCCGGAGTTTCTATCACCTGAACATAAACAGGGTTGGACCATGTTCCTTCACCATCGTTATCTATCGCTTTCGCCTTTAGGGCATAGGTTCCGACTGTTGCTCCGGACCATGTAAAGCTGTAAGGACTACCGGTGGCCGAACCCTTCAAGATATCATTTGCATAAAACTCCACCCTGCTGATGGTTCCGTCATTATCACTAGCCGTCGCATCGATCTTGATATTGGCAGGTGGGGCATAAACAAAGTCATTACTCGGACTGGTGATCACCACATTCGGTTTCTGATTGGTCACGTGAACCGTCACCGGATCCGAAGTGGAAGTGGCATTATCACTATCCGTTGCTTTGGCGGTTAGATTATAATCACCATACGGTATGTTATACCAAACCATGGAGTAAGGATTGGTGGTATCACTGCCGATGATTTGATCCCCGTTATAAAAATCCACTTGGGAGATTTCACTGTCACTGTCGGTGGCATCCACCCGAATATAGATGTTTCCGGGCTGGGCGTATGAATCTCCGCTGACCGGAGTGATGATCCGGACGGTTGGATATATATTCGTAACCTCCACCGTCACCGGCGGCGAAGTTTGAGACAAGCCATCCACATCGGTAGCCACTGCGGTTAAAGTATATTGTCCCGGCGGGACGTTGCTCCAGAGAAACCGGAAGGGGCTGCTGGTGTCGCGACCAATGAATTGACCGTTGGCATAAAACTCCACTTGATACATGGGGGTGTCACTGTCGGTAAATGCGGTCAAAGTGATATAAGCCGGCCGGCCGAAACTGGTTCCGCTGACAGGGCTGACGATATTCAAACCCGGCGGTAGAACAGTAACTGTAGATAGAGTACTGGCATCCATGTATCCGGTATCATATTCCAGTAAGTCCGATTGAGCCTCCCGCCGGAGGTAACGTTGAATCCGGTATTCGCCGGCATGGGTCTTGGCAAATTTCAGGGTCGGGTGGTATTTACCCGGCTTGGTGGTATAGATATCCTTGGGAGCAACCAGATTCGACTCTTCCGGCTTGGTATAAAAAGTCTTGGTCAATGTTTGGCTGTTGTTGACTTGATCGGTGACTGTGAAGCTGACATCCACTTTTGCGCTATCCGGTAGATCACTCAACGTCTCTTTCTGAGACTGATTGGTCCAGGAGCGGGATCCCGCCGCTTCACCGTTAATCTTCCAGGAGAGTTCGCCTCTTTGCAGGGAACTTAATTTATCTTGGGCTTGTAACAGGAGATTGATATTGTTGACGCCATTTTCTGCAACCACTTCGCCACTGAAACTCTGGATCTCCGGTGGAGTCGTATCCACAGTGAAATTCCCCAGAGCGGAGTCGGCAAAGTCAAACCCGTCATAAACTTTCACGCTACAATGAAAAGTGACTCCGGAATGAAGCTTGAAATCTTTGATCGAGTATGGAATGGTTACCCAGCCGTTTCCGGCGTTGACATTGTTAAACTGGTATTGTGTATCATTGATCATTAAAGTATATGACTTTAAGGTATGATTTTCCGAAGGGTCGTCCTGGTAATTGAAACGCAGTTGATAGTCGTCGCCGGCATAGGATCCGGCCGTTTGGCCATTCTTATCAACAAGCTGGATGTCTTGGGCCCGGCAAAATTTATTGAGCGGAAAGAAGAAATCCAAATAAACCTCGCCCCATCCGTTACCGCCGGATTTGCCGCGGCTCACGGTTAAGGTGTAGAGTTTATCTTTTTCCAGATAAACTTTATCGCCGCCGTCATAAACATTCCAATAGTCAAGCGCAAAGTTCTTCAAGAATTTGATTTCCGAACCTGAAGCGATTTTAATCTGGGGATAAGCTTGGCTGCTTGGATCTCCATTGCGAATGGTCTGATACTCCATGAGAACTTCCCGGCTGGAGGGCAGTGTAAAGGTAGATTCGATGGATCCGGGATCGGTTCGTAAGACAATCTTTTTTTCATAATATCCGGTGCCCAAAGGAAATTCCAATTCCGCCTGGTAATGCTCACGGTTGGATGGGCTAAGTTCCAATTGATAATATCCCGGGTTCAATTGGATGTCACCGCTGCCCAAACCCAAATTAGGCCCCGGACTGATTCGAAAATACGGGATCACCGGATCGGATATATCTCCCTTGGAGGACTCGCGGCTATATTTATAATGAATGGTTTGGGGATATTTAAGATAGATATTTTTTATAACAACATAAGTGTTGATACCGGTAAAATGGTAGCCATCCGGCAAGTCGGAAAAAAGATGGCCATTTTCAAAGTCTTTTAAACCGCCGTATTCGAGCATGGCCCATGCATAACCGTTGTATTTGGCGCCGTCAAGATCATGTCTGGCTCTCCCGCCGTAAAGATAAACTTCATAGTCATGATTAGCAATCATATTCACTTCACAAGATCCGGGATGATAATCATTAATGTCATCATAATTCAAATAAACTTGACCGGAAGTTCGATCTTTAAAATAAACCCGGGCATTTTCATAATCCGATAAATGGCCGTGCCATCCGGGACCATCAAGGTCGATTGTACATTTAATCTCGCCATAGTTTTCCGGACAATGGATTAAGGTGCGGTTTTTAGTCTTTCCACTACTGGTCGGAGCCGGGCTTACGATCGGATCCACCACCACCGGATAATGCCGTCTTTTGTCCTTCAACCAGCTCATATCCAGGATCATATCGCAGTAAAGCTCATTTTTCTCCCAGTGAAACTTAGTTTCCACAATTTTGCTTTGGCTTTGATCCGCTTTTTCGAACATCTCAGCCGGTAACAGCTGGAAGATGGCATTCCCCGTACTATCGGTTAAATTGACTGAACCCTCCGGCCCGGTTTGGGGAACCAACTTCTCGGACATCGTGACCTTATAAGTGATAACCGGAGTTTTGGGGAGGGAATAAAAGATGATCTCATCTTTAACCTTTCCTGGAAGGATTGTATAGACCAGATCACCGTTATCAAAGACCTTTTTATATTGGATCTTATTATTATCGATGGATGCCTGGCGTTTGTTCTTATGTCCCAATACAAATTCGATAGCATGTTTTTTATACTCTAATTGCACTCCGCCATCGGATTGATTGCTAAAACGGGCCTTAATCGAATTCTTCAGGACATGATGGGGAAATCGATCGGCAATACCGGTTTTGCCTTTTTTATTCGATTTTACTTGAGCTTCCGAAATTAACTTCACATCGATAGGATTCCATTGATTATCGTCATCCAGATAATTTAAGGGGTCGGTTGTAATAAAGCTGACAATTTTCCCGTCTTTCTTTTTAAAAACGCGCCGGTTAAGGGTACGTTGTTTGATCAGCTCATTCTTGGGTTCCATTTTCCCTATAGCCGCCTGTAATCTTTCAAACGCGCTCGTTTTCTCGGCCTTCTGGGCGAATGTATTTCCAAGTATCCAGGTTAGAAGTAACATTCCCATTCCAAAAACCAATAATTTTTTTTTCATCATAATTCCCCCAAACCCAGCTTTATTTATCTATATCATCCAAAAGCAGCGAATTCCTGGTTCACTCAAGCAACTAAAAAATTATATTTCATTCCCTTTGAATTATTTTCAGAGACTTGCACAACAAATGTCAAAATATCACAAATTTTGTCGAATTTTGACGAATGAAATAGAAAGACCCGGCCCTCATCGGGCCAGGTCCATTGGATTGATGTTCTTTTTACTTTGACTGCAAACCAAGTTTGCACACTCCTTCGAAAATCAATTTAAAAAAAATTCGCCATAATATTTTGTTTTCCTCTAAAAATATTTTAATTACTTAAATATTCGTTACCGTTAATAATTATTATAGAATTGCGGCAACCATGCCTTGAAAAACCTCCAGCCCGTGCGGAGTGCTTGCTCCCTCTCAACCCAAGCTCCCGTCTTGTCCCGCTTTTCCGGCGTCAAAAGCACATTGCCTGTTTTTGCTTACAGTACTGTTGTCTATGTTCTTTTTATTGGGGCTGAAATTCACGATTTTTTCATCCGGGATTGACAAAAACCGCAATCGGATAGCATATTCTGGATTAATAATTTTTAACAACTTCATGCTTTTGGGACAGCCCCCTTTTCAAGACATAAAAAAACGCCCTTTGAAATCTTGTGGCGTCTATACGGCAATTCTTTAATCCGGTTTATCCTTTGAGAGCATACATTATGATTTTAAACTACTTTAAGACAAATCGGCCAATTTTTATCCCCAAAAACAGCAAGATTCATCTTCATCAACAATTTTGACCAGGATTCCACGGATTGATCGCTATTTTCAAGAGCGCCGGATTTAACGGATTTTCGAAATCAAAGCCCCACCTCTCCGGCCATCCTCTTTTCGTGCCCTTTCGTAGGTTTCGTGGTTCATCGTCGGCTCAGGATTTTACCGATTCACTCTTTTATCACAGAAATCATTCTTTCCATTATTCAATGAATTATTTCCCTCACAGTTTTGACCATTAACCAAATAAAAAAGACCGCCAAGTCCAGCCTGGGATCTTTTCTTTGGTTGTAAATACCAATACCGGTCCTACTTCTCTTTCACACAGAACTTTTCCACCAGCCTGACCGGATTATAGGATAATTTGGCTTTCCGGAGTCCTTCCAGTCCCATATCTTCTTCCCTGTTTAAAAATTCGTATCCGCTCCAGCAGTTGGCGGCAAATTGCTGGTTGATGGCGGGAAACATCCCGTCAAACTCGGTGTTGGCCTTTTCGATATGGATCACCGCCGTATTGGCATTTAATTCTTCACCCACAGCCAAGGCTGATATTTTACCGTCAACCTTGATGACCCCGCCAATGATTTTCAGGGCTTCAAAATTGGACAGCACCAAAGCCATGGCTTCATTTTCCTCGAATGATTCCTCGTCCGCTTTGGAAGTCAAATTAAACCAGTCGGCCTGTAAATGCAGACACTCCGCAGCGAGCCCGGGGTCCATCGGCAAATATTCCCACTGGTACTTCCGTAAAAACTGATTTAAATGATTGCGCTTGCCGTGAAATTTCCGCCCCGCCAGGTTAATCAATTCACTGGAACTGTATAAATAATCGGCCGTGTTCCGATCCTCTTCAATCTGGAGATCAGGATCCGCCTTGCTCATACCCTCAGCCAAAACTTTTGGGGTGCGCCGCATCAAAAAGGGGAATTTTTCGTCCCTGGCCCACGCTTCCATAAAATGAACGGCTTCCTTTAATCTTTCCGGATTGTGCCAATCGCCGATAGGGGGTAGAAAAAAATGAATCCATTTAGGCGGTTTGCACCACAAAAACCAATAATCCAAACTCGGATGATAAAAAACATGAAGGCCATAACTTTTTTGCCACATAAACAAATTTGTAAACGTTAAGTCGGAGACTTCGGGTTGCAACTCATGCAGCATCCGGTCAATCATCGGCTTATCTTCCATCCTTAGCTCTCGAAATGTTTCCATACCTTACACCCATTCTTCAATTAGTGAAAACCCAATTTCAAATAGCTTATCCCAGTTTCAACGCCAGCTTTATAGCTTAACCCAATTTGAATGACAGCTTTCCCCCTCTTAAAACTTTAATTCTAGGCGCAAACCTTCAAACCTCCTAAAAATCCCTTTTGTTATTTAAAATTCATGGTTTACTGAAACTACCAGATTAACATTATTTTATGCCGGATACAATAGAACAACAAAATGGAGGTTCGTTCATGGCAGAGCCGGAAAAATTCACTTTAATCCTTTTTAGCGGCGATTTCGATAAGGCAATGGCCGCCCTAACCCTTGCCAACGGGGCTGCCGGTGAGGGAATGGAAGTAACCATCTTTTTTACCTTTTGGGGGATTAACCTATTACGCCGAAGTGTAATCCAGCGGAAACTGTTTCTGGAGAACATGTTCAAAAAAATGATGCCTGTCGGTGTCGATAGGATTGGCCTTTCCAAAATGAATTTTCTGGGACTGGGCCCTTGGATGATGAAAAAGTTAATCCGCCAAAAAAAAGGGCAAACAGCCGCAGATCTTTTTAATATGGCCATGAAAAGGAACGTCCGGTTTATTGCCTGTGAAGCGTCCTTGCAATTGCTGGGCATTTCCAGGGAAGAACTCATCGCCTACAACCACCTGGAAGTTGCCGGAGTGGATATTTTTCTTAAACACGCCATCCAGTCGAAAGTCGCCATGTTTATTTAAATTCAGCTGAAGGAGCATTGTTCTAAAAGACTTCATAAAGAAAAAGCTCCAAATGAATGGAAGCTTTTTCTTTAAAATATTTGCCAAAACCATCAACCCCCCGTTTCGGGCGGCCACGCAACCGGTTTTGGGCAATCAGTCTACCGGCTCAAACGAGTCCTTGCCAACTCCGCAGTCGGGACATACCCAGCTATCCGGAAGATCCTCAAATGCAGTTCCGGCTTTAATGCCATTTTCCGGGTCACCCACCGCCGGGTCATAAATATAACCGCAAATCGTACATTGCCATTTCATTCCACATAACCTCCTTCGATTCTGAAATAGTATAACCAACGGCATTCAAAAAGTTGAACGATAATTGTTAACCTAGTTAAATTTTAATATAGAAAATATTGCTTGTCAAGTCTAAACCAAATATTAAATGTTCCACCCTTTGAGGATACATTCTTTCGTGGCAAAAATCAAAACCACCGGGAAAGCGAAGACTTAACGGTGGTTTTTTCGATTATCTGTTATTTTTCTTTCCACTTAAAATTTGCACATGACTCCTAAAGTCAATCCGCTCAGTTCTCTAGTTAAATCATAACCAGGCATTTCTCCATCGACTCTGTATAAACGGTATCCCGCAGTTATAGCTATATTTTCTGTTACAAGGTCCCCAACTTTACAGTTTAAAGAAGACATTTTCACTGAATCCACGCCGCTCCAAGAAGCATCCAGAGAAAAAGCATATGAAGCTTGGAAAAAAATTTGTTTTGATAAAGCAAGATTCAAATCTGCACCCAATAAAGTACCAGTACATGCATCTCCTCCAAAAGCGTCGCCATCAAATTTTAGAGTACTCAGAGTAACATCAAGTTTATTTCGTCTACCGTCGACGACACGAAATCCGATCTTGTAATTCGTCATATCATAATCGTAATTGGCGCCGGAATCATCTTTCGTGGAAGCATTCATACCGAATTCAGCACCAAATTTAATTTGAGCGGCATTTAATTCAAAGCCAAAAAAAGAACATTGGGTATCATAATCGTAAGTATTAATATCCTCGTAATGCGTATTTCCCCCGATCCAGTTATCAAAATATACCTTCGCGCTAATATCGTCAGCCGCTGCCGAAACAGTCATCGTAAATCCCAAGACCAAAACCAAAGTAACCAACAATGCTATACTGATTTTTTTCATTTTTCCTTCATCCTCCTTGAACAATCTCGGGCATATCATTACCAATTTTATCTTATCACTTTTCCCCTATTGCGTATATTAAATTATCGCAAAAACTATTTTTATTATACTATTATCATGAAATATGATATTCCTTGAATAAAACTCTTTTAACCAAATTAAAGTTTAAACTGACACTCTCTTAAATAATGAATTACGGCAGGAATTTACCCCTTTAAAGCGAATTCATTATGGTAATTTGAGGAATTTTCGTCTTTACACTCACTGTAGAGTACCGTTCTGGCGGTCGTTCGTACTCATACACGGCTTTTCTAACTGGCAACGCCAAGCCGAAGCATTTTTACTAGGAGGTTTCCTCGTGGTTGGAAAACGATTGCAGTTATTTTCAATCATCTTGTTACTCATTTTGATCACGGCCTGTTTCCAAAGCAAGCCCCTCTTGGCCCTTGAGGAAAAAGGCGTTACTGTCGAAGTCGAAGGAGTCAGTCCGATCTTAAACGGCGACAAACTTCAAGCTGAACAAATGGCATTACTCGACGCATCCCGCAAAGCCGTGGAACAGGTGATTGGTACCATGGTATCCAGCGAAACCGATGTCAAAGACTTTCAATTCATTCAGGACACCATCAAGACCCAGGCCAACGGCTATGTATCCTATCAGGAAATTTTGAACAGCTGGGAAGATAACGGTTATTACAAGGTTTGGGCAAGGTTGACGGTTAAAAGGGCTGACATCCGGCAAAGCGTTGACGCACTTAAACTCACCTTATTGAAAGCCGGAAAACCGCGGCTGATGATTTTGATTCCCAATCCGGATGCGGCTGCGAAACTTATGGAAAGCTTGAAAGATGCCGGGTTTCCTGTCGTCGATCCGCAGCGCGCCTCGGAGTTTCAAAGAGCCGGGATGGGGACAAAAATTTTTACCGAAGACCCGAAAGCCCTTTCCAAACTTGCCGCAAGTTCACAGGCAGAAATACTTATCATCGGCGACATTCGAAAGGAGCCCATTGGAGAAACCCAAGGCATTCATGCCGAGCGGGCTTATTTGACTATCCGGGCCCTCCGCGCCGATAGCGGCGCCGCTCTCCTTTCCCAAACCTTTAATGCCCGTGGCGTCGATCTCAGTGTTGACATCGCCTTTCAAAAAGCTTTAAACGATGCTGCCGATCAGGCAGCCGGTTTTCTACAAGAGCAACTTCCCAAACAATTCATTGATAATCAGCGAACCATCCAAATCGCGGTAAATAACACCAGCTATTCGGATTTGCAACAATTGCAGCGCCGTTTGAAAGCCACTCCCAACGTAGACAACGTATTTTTGCGCAACTTCAACAACGGCAGCGCCGCGCTGGATGTGGAGACCGGATTGTTAACGGACCAACTGGCCGATTTCATTTCCGGCTGGAAAGAATTGCATTTGGATATTACAAGCATTTCAGGAAGTAAAATTATTCTTCACCATCAATAAAACCATATCCATGAAGGGGGGGATAAACGGTCAACATATTTTACCCGATATCTCAAATCATCATTTTTTCGATAAAATGGAGGTAAACACTCATGAAAACACGGATATTAACTTTAGGTTTAGCAGCTATTTTATGCTTTACAGGGGTTGCGGTTTTTGGATATCCCGGCATGTTGGAAGAAAATGTAGCGAGTAACAGGGGCCAAATCAGCTGGGAAAAAGGGTTGATTACGGTTATGGGCCGGGGGGCTGCCAAACAAGGCGCCAATCCCGCTGTAGCCCCAATCCTGGCCGAAAGAGCCGCTATCGCCGTCGCCCAACGGAATGCGCTGGAAGTTGTAGAAGGCGTCCGGGTTCGTTCCAACACTTTTGTCAAAGATATGGAACTCGAAAACGATATGATCCGCACTGAAGTTGAAGGAATGCTTAAAGGCGCCCAACTGGGCTCATCGACATATTCCTCGGGCGTCTGCACCGTGACATTATTGGTCCCGGTCGGTACCCTGACCTCATTGGTTCTGGATCAAATGAAACAAAGTTCATCAATGTCTTCACTGGCCACGCCCTCTGAGATCGCACCGGATATCGCTCCGGATGATTCAGCCATCAACAATGCTCCCGACTATACCGGTTTAATCATCGATGCCCGCAATTTTAGTGTGAAAGGTGCCCTGGCTCCCCAGGTTTTCGAGGCCGGTACCAATCTGTTAATTTATGGCCCCTACATGGTTAAAGTCGATAAATCCATTGTGATCTATTCACGTTCCATCGATAAAGTGAAAGAAGATAATGTCGACCGGCTGGGCAACAATCCACTCATTGTCAAAGCCGTCGGGGCCGTTAAAGTAAAGGGTGAGGCCACCGACGTCATCATCAGCAGCGAGGATTCCAAGACCTTCCGTCAATCAAAAAACCGGGAGGAAATTTGTGCCAACGCTGCGGTCGCTATTATTATCAACTGATTTTCCAATGGATAAGGAGGTTCCCCGATGAAGTATCTTCAATCATTGAAAACCGGATTGCTGTTGTTCATAGCCATTTCACTTTTGGTGACTTCCGCCCCTATCTTTGCATCCAAGGGCAAAGCCCAACAATTTTATGAGCAAGCGAAAAACTACGCCGAGGAAGGCCGATGGGATCTGGCAGCCGATGCCTATGGTCAAGCCGCCAAAGAATATCCGAAATATAAAGATGTTCAGCAAAAATTGGCCGGCGCCAAAGTGCAAGCTTGTACTATGTTAGTTCAAATGGGTGACGAATCCAAGTCAAAAGAGAAGTATGAAGAAGCTTTAGCCTTATATAAAAAAGCTCTCTTCTACAATCCTACTTCGGTAGAAGCCAAATCCCAGCTGGACAAACTCTCCCAAGATATGGTGGCCCGGTATTATAACCTGGGGCGGACATATGAAAGCCAGAACCAGCTGGAATCCGCTTTGGATGCCTATGAAAAAGCTTATACATACAATCCAAATTATCAGGACTTAAGCGATCGTTATACAAGAGTTAAAGTCCAATTGCAAGGCAATATTCCGCTGCGGGCCGTATTGTTTTTCATAAACCGCAGTACCCAACTGGGGATAGAGACACCGCTCATTCAGGCTTTACAATCGGAACTAGTGGCAAAATCAGCTTCCGGCAAATTTGCAATGGTCGACTATAAAAAAGTGCAACAAGTTATCAATGAACAAGCCAAAGGTCTTAGTGATACTCTCAATGACAGCCTGGCAATGGATCTCGGGCGCATCCTCGGAGCAGGCCAAGTGGTGGTCGGCGAAATCGTCTCAGAGGGAAGCAAATCCAATAAATTTAAAATCACCGCCCGGGTCTTGAAGGTTCCCGGTGGGGAAGTCATTAAGGAAATTAAAATTTCCGAGAGCTTTAACGATAAGGAAATGGAGGACTTTCAAAATCAAATTCCCGAACTCGCTAAAGATCTTGCCGAAAAGATCACCAAAGATGGATGGTTTTAGTTTTATTTGCAATGGAGGTATAACGCGGTGAAGCACAAAGGTTTAATTTTCTTCCTTCTCCTGATGATGGCTATCAGTTTTACAGCACCGACCTATAGTGCCAAACAGCTCTATAAAATCGCAGTATTGCCATTTGACGACCGCTCCATCCGAAATCGCTGGTGGGGGAATCAATTGGATGTCGGTCAGGAAGTTTCCAGTGAATTGGTGACTGCGCTGATGAACACCAATCAATTCCGGTTAATCGAACGTGAAGAAGTCGACCGCGTTTTGTCGGAACAGAAATTGTCCGCAGTCAATGTAGACTCCAATACCGCCATTGAGTTCGGCAAAATGTTGGGTGTGAAATTTCTGGTTATGGGACATGTGACCGAATTTACATTGGATGATCAAGGCAGCGCTTTTGTTGATCCCCGAAGCCGACTTGGCCTTGCTTTTAAAACAAAGACCGCCCGGGTGGCTATTGACGCCAGGATGGTCGAAACAACAACGGCCGAAATTTTTTGGGGAGTGACCGGGATTGGTGAAAAAAAGCGAACCAATCTGGGTATTGCCAGTGGCGGCGGAGCCATGATGCTGGGCGGAAACTTTGCCAAGTCCGATCTGGGCCTGGCTTTACGTGACGCCGTCAATTCGGTGGCAACTCAATTTGCTCAGAAAGCATATGAGTCTGGCGCCGATAAACCTATCGAAGGCCTCATCGCTTATACTTCGCCATCCACCATCATCATTAATGTCGGCAGCGAACACGGCGTTGAACCGGGTATGACCTTCATCGTGAAAGGCAATACCCAAACCATACGCGATCCGAAGACAAGAGAAGTCATTGCTGAGCTTAGTGATGATGTAGCCATATTGACCGTCGTCGAAGTCAAAGAAAAGGCTTCCATCTGCCGAATTGAATCTCAAAATGGTGAAATCGCCGTGAATGCAAAAGTAGAATCAAAGCTGGAGCCCAGTCCATCTCCTACTGCAACTCCTACCCCCTCACCGAAAACCAAAAACAAGGATAAATCAAATCGCGACGGCAATGCCTCCGATTGGCTGTAAATTGCCGCTAGATTTTTTAAAAAACCCCTAAAACTATCAATCCTGTCTAATAAAGCCATTGATTTTCAGACAGGATTGACAGCCACTCCTTTTACCCGGGACAATGGATTACCCTAACGAATAACCCTGTGTAAACACAAAGTCTTCAAAGATTATCAAAACAATAAATTGGATATAATTGAGTCTATAAACTCAACTCATTTAGAGGTCATTATGGTAGTGATCCCTTGGTATACCGAGAATATAGTTCTTCCTCTCCCTGATACCGCTCATTTGAGCCGCTTAGAACCTTTTTATCCTCCATCGATCCCGATTGAAGAAATACCATCCTTGATCCAAAACCATTTAAACACCTTCCGGACGGAACTCAAAAAAGCCAAAGAAATCGTCTTAATCCTTGAGGATCCTTCCCGGGTGAGTCGAACCGGAATTATTGTCAATACAATCTGTCAAACCGTTCAAGAATTTCGCGGCAGCCCTTGGGGTTTTGAAATTGTCATTGCTTCGGGAGCTCATTTTCACGCCCGGCAGGCCGATTTATTAGAAAAGATCGGCTCCTCCCATTGGCCGGTGTCGATTCACGACTGTCTTCAGAACAACAAACCCATCGGAACCAGTCAGTCCGGAATTCCACTCCTGTTTAATCAAAAGGTCGTCCAGGCCGATTTCAGAATGACCATCTCTACGATGAACATCCACCCTTTAGCTGGACTATCAGGCGGCGCAAAAATATTACTACCGGGAGTGGCCGGTTTGAAAACAATCGAAGCTTTTCACGGCCTTCCTGGGGGAACACCCGGAACAGAGCATTCACCCATGCGAAATTTAATCAATGAAATCCTTGGCATGCTGCCTATTTCCCATAGCTGGCACTTGCTTTCCAATCCGGATGGGGAAATTTATAAAATCATCGGTGGAGATATGCTGGATTCTTTTCATCAAGCGGCAACGGAACTCTTAAAAATCGTCACTGTCTGTAAACCTGAACAGTTGGCGGACTTTTTACTTTTAGGATGCCGGCCTTTCAATCAAAACTTAATCGGCACCTGCAAATCTTTCCACCAAATTACCAAACTGCTTAAGCCGGGCGGTAGCGTTCTTCTTTTCAATGAAGCCCCGCAAGGAATCGGGTTTCATCATTGGCGCACGCAAGCCCAAATCATTAGCGAGCAGAAAATAGCCTATCAAAAACAATTGGGTGATTTTACCGTCGGAATATTTTCCCCCAGGACCACCTGTGATGAATTCGAAAGCCTTTTCCCGGAAACATTCCATTTATTAAAAACCCAATCCGATCTAGTTGCCTTCTTCCATGGGCCAAATATTTATCCAAATGTTACAACTCCATCCCGGTTTCTCGTCATCCCTTACGCTCCCGTGACATTGGTTTCGGATTGAAAAAAACTATATAGGTTGAAAAAAGTATTTTGAATGCCTAACTACGACTCACCCCCTGCGATAAATTTAGCATATCGTGACTCTCAAGCCTTCCCCCTCTCTCAAGAGTCTCAAGAGAGAGAGGGACTAAGGGGGTAAGTCGCTCTTAGACATCTTGTGTCTGTGAAACGATTATTATAATTTATAGTTTGAATGAAAAAGCACCCGCTTCATTCAATTCAAAAGCCGGGTTGTAACACCCGGCTTAAGACATCCATCATAACGTTTGCCCATACATATATTCTTCGAGATAACGATTTTTAACCTGAAATTCCTCCAGCTGATACTTAACGATATCACCAATTGAAACAATACCGATAATTCCGTCTTTCGTAACAATCGGCACATGCCGGATCCTGTTTTGCGTCATAATTCCCATGATATAATCAATATCATCTTCTGGGATTGCGATAATAATATTCGTACTCATTAATTGAGACACTTTTTTCGATTTCAAGGTATCAAAATCAGAATAAGCCGCACGCATAATATCCCGTTCGGAGATGATTCCCACCAGCTTCTTTTCGGCATCAATTACCACCAACGAACCGATTTGATTTTCGATTAATTTGCCCATTGCGAAAAAAGCAGGTTCATCCGGAGTAATGGTAATCACACTCTTGCCTTTGTCCTTTAGTAAGTCTGCAACCTTCATTTGGTATCCCTCCCTTATCCAATAAATACCCGGCAAACCCTTTCCACTCCCTGTTTAAGGGACATGCGCCACGGATGCTGTCGAGTATCATTTTTATAATAATATTATTGGCCAGATTTCGAAAAATACCTTTTGTATTTGGATAAGTTCATTTTTTCACAAATTATCTCCGTTTTAGAGGGATTCCCGTTTTGAAATTTCTGCCGTTAAGCATTCATAAATATCATTCTGCAAATAAAAATAAACCCGGGTAATTACAAATTTAGCGTGTTTGGAATGGGTCATCAAGTATTCCAGCAATTGTTTATGGTGGCATAGATTGGGGTAAAGATAATCTTCGATTCCGGTAGCCAGGCGTAACCAGCCAAAATTAGAATAATCATCCACAGTAACCACTTTGGAGTGCATCGTATACCCGATGGCAAATTTAACGGTTAATTCCTCAGGCAGCAATTTGGTACGCAATTTAAAAAAGCCGTAATAATCACGGTACAATTTGATGGGATTCGGGCCGCGATGATTTGCTTTCGGAAGGTTCGGTTTTGTAATCAGCCCGGCATATTTTTGGTCATCTTTCGATCCAATCAATACAAACCCTTGCAAAACCGGTTCTGAAAACTGGTACCAATCTTTGGGTTTTAAAAAATGGTCTGTGAGTTTAAGAATAGATTCAGACATTCGTTTCTCCTGCTCGAAAACATTTTACAAAATGTTCGCTGCCGTGAAAAACCGCCGGTGGTTCTTGATGACGGCAAATATCCATCACGATGGGGCAACGCGCCGCAAAACAGCAACCATTACTAAAATCCGCCGTATTATCGATCTCTCCGGTTAAAACAATTCTTTTTCTGGAATAATCCGGGTTTGGAACCGGTATCGCCGATAATAATGCTGTTGTATATGGGTGCAAAGGCTTTTCAAATAATTCAGCCCCAGGCGACAGCTCCACAATTTGTCCAAGATACATCACTGCGATACGATGAGAGATATGCTTGACCACAGCCAGGTCGTGAGCGATGAAAAGGTAAGCCATTCGGAGTTCATTCCGCAATTCAATCAATAAATTAATAATTTGAGCCTGAATTGACACATCGAGTGCTGAAACCGGTTCGTCGCAAACCAGCAATACCGGGCTTAAAGAAATCGCCCGGGCAATAGCAATCCGCTGCCTTTGGCCTCCGGAAAACTCATGGGGGTACCGGTAAAGAAATTGCGAAGATAACCCAACCCGTTCCAAGAGCGAAACAACTCTTTCCTTTTTTTCTTCCAAACTATTTACAAGGCCATGTTCAGCCAGACCTTCTCCGACAAGGTCCAGCACCACGCGGCGGGGATTCAAGGAGGAATAAGGATCCTGGAAAATAATCTGCATCCGGGTGCGGCATTTCAGTAATTCACGCTTTGGCATTCCTACCAGTTCGGCTCCTTCAAAAACGACAGAACCACCGGTTGGCTTAATCAATTGGAGAATGCTTCGCCCGACCGTCGTTTTTCCGCAACCGGATTCTCCAACCAGCCCTAATGTTTCTCCGGGACGGATTTCAAAACTCACCCGGTCAACCGCCCGGACCCACTTGGTAATCCTCCCCATCAAGCCGGTACGGACAGGATAATATTTTTTTAAATTGGAGACTTGCAATATGCTGTTCATAGGAACACCACCAAGTAATTAGAAGTCAGAAGCCAGAATAAAATCAAAGACTTAACCATTTGTTTCTTTCAATACTCAATTCCAATCTATCTTTTCATAATTTCTTTTTTCCAGGAATTATTGCATTTGAATAGGCTTCTAATAATTTACTTACCTCTCTATTCCCACACCCAACACGCCACCGCATGTCCATCCTTTTTAGCGATTAACTTCGGTGTCTCTTTGCTACAAACATCCATCGCTTTTTCGCAGCGGGGCGCAAAATAGCATCCCCGCGGCAAAGAAAAAAGATCGGGAACCATTCCCGGTATCGCATAGAGCTCTCCGGTATGATGCGGGCTTGGAATCGACCGTAACAATCCTTCCGTATAGGGATGCATCGGGTTCTTGAATATTTCCCGCACCGATGCAATTTCCACTATTTTTCCGGCATACATCACCGCTACTCTTTGGGCGGTTTCGACCACGATACCCAAATTATGAGTAATCATCAATAATGACATTTGATTTTCCGCTTGCAATTGCTGCAGCAATTCCAAAATCTGAGCTTGAATGGTTACATCCAAAGCAGTGGTCGGTTCATCAGCGATTAATAATTGGGGTCTGCAAAGAAGGGCCATTGCGATCATGGCTCGCTGCCGCATGCCGCCGGAAAGTTCATGAGGATATGCCCCATATTGGCGGGAGGGGTTGGAGATTCCGACCTTTGCCAAAGCCTGAATCACACGTTCTTTGACTTCTTCCTTGTTAGCCGGATGATGATGAATCAGGAGCGATTCACTGATTTGGGCGCCGATTTTCTGCACCGGATTAAAACTGGTCAAGGGTTCCTGAAAGATAATGCCGATTTCCTGGCCCCGCAACCGAGTTAAATCGGGTAAGGGCATTTTCAATAAATCGCGGTTTTTCCAAAAAAGTTTATCCGCCGTGATATTCCCGGGCGGGGAAGGAATAAGTTTCAAGATGGAAAGCGCAGTGACCGATTTGCCGCAACCTGATTCTCCGACAAGGCCCAAGGTTTCACCTTGTCCAAGGCTAAAAGAAACTCCATCGACTGCTTTTATCAAACCTGCGCCGGTCGCGAAACGAATATTGAGATTTTGTATTTCTAAAATCGGCTGCTCCATCCTGCTTCCATAACCCCCAAGACCATAAATGGTGTATCAATATAAGCCAATCCCGACCTTGAAAAAAGCTCCTGATTATAATCAAAACCAGTTATGAATTGCCAATATAGGTTTATAGTTATTCCAGTTTGCTATATTCCCGGGGATCGAAAGCATCCCGGATCCCCTCTCCGACGAAAGCAATCAATAATAAAACGCTAAACAATGCAAGGGCCGGATAAAGAGAAAGCCAATACGAAGAAAGGTTACCCATTCCCTGATGCATAAGTTCTCCCCAACTGGGAGTGGGGGCCGGCAAGCCAAATCCCAAATAATCAAGAGCCGATAGGGAGAAAATCGCACCGATCAAGTCAAAAGGCAAAAAAGTGATAATCGGTGTGAGAGCATTCGGGAGAATATGCCGGAACATAATCTTCCAGTCTTTAACCCCTAAAGCCTTGGCAGCCTCGACAAATTGGGTCTCTCTCAATTTTAAAAACTCGGAGCGGATGAAGAAAGAAATCCCAATCCAATCAAAGAGTGCGAATATAACTAATAAAGTTACAAAACTGGTTCCCAGGGAGCTGCCAATGATAATCACAATATATAAAAAAGGTAACGCCGATATGATCTCAATCAATCTCTGCATGGTTAAGTCGAAAAAGCCGCCGATATATCCCTGCAGGGCGCCCATCATGACTCCCAAGACCATGCTGACGAAAGTAATCAACAAGGCGAAACTGAAACTTATCCGGTAACCGTACAATAACCGGGTTAAAATATCCCGGCCCCGATCATCCGTACCGAGCCAGTTTTTCATCGTGGGAGGCGTTGGAGGATTACCGGGCAATTCCAATAAAGCTTCATTAGGGCCATAAGGAATCGGAGGAAAAAGCATAAAATCCCCCTTATCCTTGTTAAAATTTTTGCTTTTCTGAAGCTCTTTATAATTGGGGATATCGGTTGCGCCCAATCCGAAATGACTCCCGTCATAAAAACGGACTACCGGAAAAAATAATTTCCCATGGTATCCGACGATGAGCGGCTGATCATTGGCAATAAAATTGGCTCCCAAAGATAAAATATAGGTGATCAGCAATATCCAAAATGAAACATACGCCCGTTTCATCCGCTTAAACTTTTCAAAACGCCGTAAGGTAATGGGAGAGATTCGCAAGCTAAGACCACCTATCTAGAAAATCCTCTTGCCCAAATGCTTCTACCCTTCCCCTAAAAACGCTTAGCGTTTTTTTAGGAATTGTTCCACAATTCCACTTAAAGGGAATTCGTTGGAATTGCAGGCCTAAAGGCTATAACATGCCAACGAAGGCCAATAATAGAACCCGAAAGTTGGGCTAATACCCTTTAAGGGCTAGGGTCGGGTTTAGACTCATTTTCATCCTTTTGACTGCCCCGGCAAATGCCGGGGTGGATGACTACTGAAGTTTTATTCGTGGATCTACCATCACCAAACAAAAGTCGGAAATAATCCGCCCCAGTAAAACCAATAAACTGGATATCACAATCAGTCCCAAAGCCACCGGATAATCGCGGTTTACAATGGATTCATAACCGAGCAGACCCATGCCGTCGATGGTGAAAATCGTTTCAATCAGCATTGACCCGGAAAGAATCACCCCGATAATCATCCCGATATTGGTGACAATTGGTATCAATGCGTTTCTGAGACCATGCCGGAAAACCGCCTGTTGATAAGTAAGCCCCTTGGCAAGAGCGGTCCGGATATAATCCTGATTAAGCTGTTCCATCAAGGAATTTTTCATCAGCAAGGTCAAGGTGGCAAAACCGCCGATGGTGTAACAAAGAATCGGCAAAACCATATGGTGAATATAATCGAAAATCTTGGCCATCAGCGATAAGTCTTCAAAGTTATCGGAAACCATTCCACTGATGGGAAAAAGGTTCCAAAAACTGCCGCCGCCCAAAAGCACAATCAAAACCACAGCCAATACAAAAGAAGGTATGGAATAGCCCAAAAATATCAGCACACTGCTCCAATGGTCGAAAGGCTGATCGTGGACCAAGGCTTTTTTAATTCCCAAAGGAATACAAACTAAATAGGTAAAAAACATTCCGACCAGTCCAAAAGTGAGTGATACCGGAAAACGGCTGACAATGACTTCCAAGACCGGCTTTTCGTAAGCATAAGAGGTGCCGAGATCTAGCCGGAGCAATTTACCGAGCCAATTAAAATAACGAACCAAGACCGGCTTATCGAAACCGTAATATTTTTTGATATTTTCAATCTCATCCCGGGTCATGCTGGAATTCATATCTACGTTTATCCCGGCTGAACGCTGACTGTGGGCAGCCTGCTTCAATCTTTGGACCGCCTGTTCCACCGGACCGCCAGGGACCATCTGCATAATGAGAAAGCAGGCGATGGTTATCCCGAAAAGCGTAGGAATGATCAACAAAAACCGTTTGATAAAATAAGCTCGCATAGACTTTCTCCACTACTTTGCAAGTTTGTCATAATATATTTCAACCGGTTCAGCCGCTAAAGCTATTTTCTTTTTTACCGCTTTGTGATAATGTTTCAATTTGACCGGATCGCACCACCAATAGCTGATAATGCCGCTGGTGTATTTAGGGAACACCGTTTTGGGCATACCGAAGATATTTTTATAGAATAACCGCGAACTATCATCGGTCCAAGTTAAAATATAGGGAACATCCCGATAAATGATACTATCAATCTTTTTAATAACCTTATTACGCTCATTTACATTATATATTGAGGGCATCGAATCAATCAAACGGTCCACATCGGGATTTTTATACCCCGCCAAATTGCTCCCGCCGGCTTCATCGGCGTGCTTCGAATGCCATAACTGTTCAGGTTCACCAAACAAGGCACCGCTCCATCCCATGGATACCATATCAAATTTATATTCATCCATTTTCTTCGTTAACGCTGCCAATGACAATAATTCTAAATTCACTTTAACTCCGGCTTTTTTACAAGTTTCAGCATAGAGAGTGTAACGTTTTTCAAGCGTATCCTTGGCATAATAAATCGTAAACTCCAATCTTTCTCCCTTTTGGTTTACTAAATAACCGTTTTTGTCCAAACGGGTATATCCAGCTTCTTTCAGCAATTGTTTAGCCTTAGCCGGATTATATTCAATGGGATAATTTGCTTGATTGGATCCATATAAATATGGCCAATAAGAAGTTAGCGGCTTGTACTCATTATATTCCAATTTAGCGACAATCGTTTTCCTGTCGAATAAGTAGGCAAGCGCCTGGCGTACCCGGAGGTCCTGAAACATCGGTTTTCGCATGTTAATAGCCAATCCGAAAAATCCATAAGCCGCATGGTTATAAATCTTTTGTTTTACAATCCAATTTTTCTTAAATTGCTCTGAATTGGTTTCAGTTGCCCAACGTTTGCCGTCAATGCTGTCAAAAATATCAAAATCTCCCCGTTTAAAAGCCTCAAAAGCTACGTTATCATCCCGGATCACTTTATATTTGATACGCGTAAAATTATACATCCCTCGATGATTCGGCAGCTTATCAGCCCAATAATTTTTACGGCGTGTTAAAACATAATACCGGCCTTCTTTAACCTCACTTAAAATATAAGGACCACTCCCCGCGGGGAGACTCGTGCTAAAACCTTTATTAAAATCTTTGCCTTCAAAAAGATGTTTCGGTAAAACTGTAAAAGTAGCAACTGCAATTAAATTGTTGTAATGAACTGTTTTAGCAACGAATTTAACAGTGTACCGATCGATTTTTTGCGGGCGGCTAAAACGGCTGTAAAACATCCGTTGTACCGAAGTTAGATTCTTAGGGTTCATAATCGCATCAAAGGTATAAAGAATATCATCGGCAGTGATAGGTTTTTCATCGTTCCATCTGGCTCGGGGATCGATTTTAACAATAAACTCCCTTTTATCAGCTGATGTTTCCAAAGATTTTGCAATCAAAGGTTCATACTCTAAAGTATTATAATTTAGGCTCATGAGGTTATCATAAACTAATTCAAAAACCTCTGCCGAATAAACGGTCCCATCGATCATAAAATTAAAAGACTTTGGAAAGTCAAAAGCACTAAGGTTCAGTTGCCCCCCGCGTTTGGCGTTTGGATCTCCGATGGGAACATTTGATAATTCAATCGCATATCCTGTTAAGCCAAAACCGCCAACAATTATCCCTATTAAAAATATAACGATAATACGTATTAAAGGTTTCATCTATCCTACCTCCCGGTTTCCAATCATTCTTGGTCCGTTATTTCGACGTAACTTTTAAAAACCCTGTAAATAAATTGCTGGCAAAAGAATTTCCCATGTCCAGTTGCATGGAGAAGTCGTTTCCCCAGATACCAAGAAAAGCCTACAACTCCCGGTGGAAACCGGTGCGGCGTTTCCAGGGAAAAAAGAAAGAAATCGCCGCCAGGGCCAAACAGCTCAATTACGACGCCATCCACGACACTGTTCATGAAATGTGTAAAGATAAAGCTCGGCATGGAGCTGCCTTTATGGGATTGCTGAAAAGATATTTTAAATTAAATTCTCTTCAAAATAAAAAAAAGCCTCCGGTACAACCCGGAGGCTTTAATCCATTCCTTTTTATAAAGATACTTGATACCTTACATCTATTTCTTTTCCCATATCATTATCAAGTACGATGTATTGGAGCTGAAAGGTACCATTGCTACTAATAGGTAATATAGCAGCTAATATATTCCCATTTTCGCCACTATTAATAAGGTTTTTCTTGTTAACAAAGGCATCAGTGTAAGTAATCAAAGGACTATCATTATCTTGAATTAATCTTCCAGCCCAAACTTTATTGGCACCAATATTGAAACCGGCCTCAAGATAAATTCCTGTTTTGCAGTCCCCTTCGGTACCGCTTGCAGTGGTCGTTGAAAAACCTTTTTCCGCGCTAGCCCAGAACAAAGGCGTTAAATAAGCAATATCAACCACCTTATTTATTGTATAAGTATCCGCGATAGTTAGTTTACGGAGATAACCACCGCCAAGTTGTAAACCAGGTACAAGACCGAAAAAGTTTTTGCCAGCATCAAGCCGAACGCTGTAAGAATATCCTTCTGTAGTACCGGGTTGATTGATGATATCGCTCATGTTGGCATCGGCGACTCCAAGACCGATTGTATAAGCAGGAGCGGTTATTTGATAAGAAAAACCAACGCAGTTGCCAATTTTAAGCTTGCTGCCCAAGCCGGTATCGACAAAATTGGCATTTTTGGAAAGGCCCAGACGGAAGGGTAATTTGGATAAAGCGCCAATATCAAACTCGTCGCCCTTCACAAGCAGGCCTTGATAGTAGTAATATCCCGAATCCAGCCGGGCTTGTTTGGTACCAGTGTTATTTACGGTAGTACTGACAGTATCATCGGAAGTATCACCAGTAGTATCATTATCATCTAGCGTAGACGAAGCACTAGTTGCAGAAGTATCATTACCGGCATAGTTTCTCCATTGTAGTTCAGCACTAACACCGTCATGATCACTAAAAGCATCTTTAAAAGTTAAAGCAAAACGATCAAATTGGAATGATGTCAAAGAATCATTTGGACCCATAACATCAAAGTACCAAACCCGCAAGTTGCCACCCCAGGTAATGGTTCCCGCGAAAGCGAAGGAAGCCATAGCCAAGAGCATCACACCAACTAAAACCAAACTCAACAGTTTCTTCAAATGAATTTCCTCCCTCTAATTAAAATTCCAAATACAGACAATACACCAACACCCAAGTATTGCGAATAACCACCTCCTTAAAAATCAATTACCGGAGCTTGTGTTTTCGTGTTACCACAGCTCCTAGCAACCCTAAAATGAAATACTACAAAAAACAACGATGTAATCGCTTACAAACCGAAAAGTAATCATTTTGGATTAAATCTCAATTTCAACCATTTTTATTAAAATTTCCGAATAGTATCTTCTAATATTCAATCCATAATAAAATGATAGAAGAAAGAACTTTACCAAATTTAATATATCAGCGCAATATTTCTGTAGAAACGAAAACCGTATCCATCACAACAACATATTGATCACGGTTTCATTATACAAAACCCTCTTCAAAAAAACCGCGCAGTTCTTGTCATTATATCGCTATTCTATGTATATTTTGACCAAGCCTTCGACCCTCCAAAAATAAACCTAAATCAAACAGAAGGCCGGCTATAATTGAAGAAGATAAAAAAATATCCGCTATAACAACCATTTGTTATAACGGATATTTTTAATCGGGTCACCGCATTTTATTTTCTGGTATTCAACTCTTTCAACATCTGAGCACCGTTAATGCTCTTGAAGTAAGCTTCATATTCTTTGAAACCGTCTTCAATCGATTGGTTACCGATAATCATTTTCAAAGCCAATTCCTGGCGTTTTTTGACCAGCGACGGACCAACATTGTCATAAATAGCCGATGCGCCGGCTGGAACTACATATTTCGGTCCGGTATACTTGCTGATTTCTTTGACGACCATTTTATTGTAAACACTCGTCAATTCTGAATTGGGGAACTTGCCTTCGAAGTTCATATCGTCAAAGTCCACAAATTGCTTGATTAGATTGCTTTGATCCAGACTCATGCCACCGGCTTCAGCCAAAGCAGTTAATTTTAACTCACCGTTCACTACAGTATAGTGTTTGCCGGAAAGACCGAAACGGTATGCTTTGATTCCGTCTGCGGTGGCAACCATCCAATCGATGAGGCTAATCGCTTCTTTGATATGTTTAGATTTCGGGCTTACTGCAAAAGCATCCGAGGTACCTTCGTTAAAAGTTCCTAGCGTCCCTTTAGGCCCTTTCAGTGCGAAAACAGGGAATAAATTCGGCTTCGCATTCGGATCCAAACGGGCAATTTCATTGTTATAATAGAAGTAACGGCTGTCATAATCAAAGGCGGATGCGGCCTTTCCGGAGATCAAATTGTTCCGTAAAGTTCCATTATCCGTGGTTGGGAATTCCCTATCCAGAATTCCATCTTTATACAAACGGTTGACGTATTTCAAGCATTCCCGCATTTCCGGACTATTGAATGCATCGACATATTTACCTTTCACCTTATGAATCTCATCATAGGTCCCAAAAGCGTTATAAAAGGCAGGTAGGTTATCCAGAAATTTGGAGAAAGAATACGGTATGACATCCTTAACTTTCTTCATCTCGGTGTAAAATTCTTCGGTAGTCATGATGTTGGAAAGCTTTACACCATACTTGTCGGTAATGTCCTTACGGACCCAAATAACTTTTTCTTGTTCTTTAGCACGCGGCACTCCGTAAATTTTGCCATTAGACGACATATAGTCAAAATACCTTTTATCAACCATTTTGTAGAGCTTGGTTCTCCTGACATACCTGTCAATATTGGCGGCATAGCCTTTAGTGGCAAATGCCGGTACATTAATCATGGCCTGAGTAACCTGATAGACATCGGGAATATCTCCGGAAGCGAGCAGAACTGGCAGCTTATCCCTGTAACTGTTCATTGGAATATAAATCATTTTAATATTAATGTTATTTTTTTCCGCCATATACTTTCTGGTTTCTTCCTGCAAACCAGGATCAGTTGCACCGCTCCAACCAGGCAAACATACGGTTAAAGTAACCGGAGCTTTTGCCGTAAAACCAACCACACTTGCCAAACAAAGCACTAATAAGCTAATCAAAATCAGTGACACTGACTTTTTAATTTTCAACATCAAATCGTCCCCCCCTAATATTTTTTAAACCAGACCACTCAAAATCGGACCCAAATCGGAAGTCTTCATCAACTCCTTTCTATATTCGGAAAACATGCCGTGGGTGCACGCGTCAACCTTTAATAGAACCAAGCATAATTCCGGAGATAAAATACCGTTGGATAAAGGGATAGAAAATGAGAACCGGCAACATGGCGAGAACCATAACCGCCATTTTAAAGTTGGGATAAACCCGGTTTTGTCCTGTTTGAACGGAAGAACTATCAAAAATCAATTGCCGTAAAAGGACTTGAATGGTATATTTCGCGCTGTCGTTGATGAACATAACCACATTTAAATACTGGTTCCAATAAAAAACCACATAAAACAAGGTTAACGCCGCGATAATCGGAATTGAAACCGGGACTACGATTCGAAATAAAATACCCAATTCCGAACAGCCATCCAACCGGGCCGACTCGATTAAACTTTCCGGGATCGAAATCAGATAATTTTTCATTAAAATTAAGTAATAAGTTTGAATCAAGACCGGAATGAACAAGGAAAAATAGGAATCGATCATTCCCAAGTTACGGACTACAATGTAAAAGGGAATTACGCCGGCATTAAAAACCATGGTTATAAAAAGGAACGCCATAAAAAACTTACGGCCGATTAAATCTTTCTGAGCCAGCGCATAGCCGGTAAAAAGGGTTAACAACATGGATAAAATGGTCCCCGCCACCGTTACGATTAATGAATTCATAAACCCTTTCATATAGCCGCTTTGAAAAATGGTTGTATAACAACTTAGGCTGAAGCTTTTCGGAAATAATATAAAGTTTCCTTGAACCACTTGACTATCGGGAGCTATTGAGGTGGCAAGGGCCATCCACAATGGGAAAAGCACCGCCAACGCTACAAAAAAGCATATAATCGAGTTACATATTAAAAACACCCTGCGGCTTACATTCATTCGGTATACCATTTTTTACACCTCAATTTATCCATTATAAAATACTTTCTTTTAAAAACTTTTTACTTAAACTGTTGGTGCCGAAAACCAGTAATAAACTGACCACCGAAGTAAACAAACCAATGGTGGCGGCGTAGCCGATGTTGCCGTTTTGAAGTCCTTCGGTAAAGGAGTAAGTATTCAAAACATCCGACACTTCATATACGGCCGGTCCGTACATAACCAAAACCTGTTCAAAAAGTCGCAGAATATTGGCTACTTGCAGTAACAGCACGACGGCAATCGTACTCCGGAGGCAAGGCAGGGTAATATGCCATAACCGTCCCCAATATCCCGCGCCGTCAACCGAAGCCGCATCATATAACTCGAGGTCGACCGTTGACAAGGTTGCAATATAAATAACTGTCCCATAACCGACATCTTTCCAAATATGGGATGTTGTCAGGATCGCCCGGAACCATTTGGGGGAAACCATAAAGTAAATCGGTTCACCGCCTAAAGCCTTAATGACTTCATTAACAATTCCAGAACCGGGTGAAAGAATCATTACAAAAAGACTACCGACCACCGCCCAGGAAAAGAAGTGCGGAATGTATACGATAAATTGAATGCCCCGCTTAAATTTGGCACTACGGAACTCATTGATCAATAAAGATAGAATAATCGGCAATGGGAAATAAAATATCAGGTAATAAGCACTAATAATCAGCGTATTTTTTAAAGCCCGCCAAAAGTCCGGTGACAGGAATAACCGCTTAAAATTATCCATTCCAATAAATGATACATTTGCACTAAGACCCGCATTAGTAAAAGCCAAGTAAGAGCCGATCATCGGCAAATAGCTAAAAATAACATACCAGAGGACACCCGGTAACAATAATAACAGCACCCACTTTTGCTGATTAAACCGGGCCCAGAATTTAGACTGGGGTTGGAGTTCAGGGGTGCCTACTTCTACTGAATTCATCAACATGATCACTCCCTTGTATAGTAAAAGCAAAATATTTCAGTATCGCTAATGATTCATAAACCTATTCACCGCAAAGCTTTTGATTTATTTCATCCCTTAAAACTGTCCTAGAGCATTTCCCGTTCAACACTTGCCATCATAAAGGGGGTCAACCCTTTTAAATCATTGGTGGCGATTTTTTCACCAACATAATATTGATAAGAACCATCCCGGTATGGCTTTCCGCCCAGGCCCGCAACACTGCAAATATTTCCCAAGCCGACACCATCCTGAGCGTCAATCTTCACAAAATGTTGAATCATCCCGTTAAAAGCCTTTTCAGCGGTAGCAACAAAATCTTTTTCAAGGTAATTCATTCTCGCCCCTTTAAACATGGCGTAAGTGAACATAGCCGAAGCGGACGCTTCTAAATAATTACCCTCCCGGTTTCCTTGATCCAAAACCTGGTACCACAAACCGGTGGTTTCATCTTGAACCTCGGAAACAGCAACCATAGCTCTTCGAAATATCCCAATCACTTCACCCCGTTTGGGATGATCGAGGGGCAAATAATCCAAAATATCGACGATTGCCATTGTGAACCATCCCACGGCGCGGCCCCAAAAATGAGGAGAACAACCGCTGATAGGGTTTGCCCATTTTTGGGTTTTACTTTCATCCCAGGCATGAAATAACAATCCTGAAATCGGATCCCGGGTATGTTTTTCCATGAGCAGAATTTGGTTCGTTGTTTCATCGAAAAGCGCCGGCTCATGAAAAACCTGACCGTATTCGGCTAAAAACGGAGAAGCCATCCACAGTCCATCCAGCCACATTTGATAGGGATATATTTTTTTGTGCCAAAAGCCGCCATCACTGGTACGGGGATGACTTTTCATCTGCAGACGCAAAAGATGAATCGCTTTCAAATATTTTGCCTCCCCGGTTTGGCGGTGAAGCAAGAAAAGAACTCTGCCGGTATTGATTTGATCCAAATTATATTCCTCAAGGGTATAACCTTTTATCTGGCCATCCGGCTGAATCATTGGATCAATGCTCTTCTTAATAAAGTCCAGGTATTGATCGGTCCCCGTTTTTAACCAGACCCGTTCCATCGCTTTTAAAATACATCCTGTTTCATAGTGCCAGACTTGAAACGGCTGACAAGTTCGAATAACCGTATCGGCTGTTCGGACTGACCAATCAGGGGGGCTCACAGGGCAACACTTCCTTGTCTATAGAATTAATATGATATCCCAAACCATTTCCCGAAGCTTACGAAAAATTGTGCGGGAGATATATCCTTCTTAAAAATGAAAGGCATGACTTTGGGCACCATCCGTTAATCTGATTTGCCCTTCCTTAATGAAACGGCTGTTACCGATGATCTCAATTCGTTGCGTCTGATGGCCGCCAAGTTCTACAAAAGTTTCCATTTCTTTTTCAATCTTGCAACCATGAATCAGGGCTCCAATTACCTGATCCAAACGTATCACAGGCTGAGCTTTATCCATAGGTTCCGCCGAGCACCTTGTCAATTCCAGGTTCTCAGTTTTTTGAAACAAAAAAGCCGGTCCCTTGTTTCCTGCAATATGGACATTGTTGATATAAATGTTTTTCGTATTACAGCAAAATAGCCCTTCCTGCTTCATGGGGTTCAGACGACTCATCATCGCAGGAATTCCTGGGGTTGCGTTTTCCGCCATCGTCATGAACACATTATCAAAGGAGATTTCCGATATCGGCATTTCCGGTAAACCATATATAAAACCGGCGGAGGCATTCACTGCGGTTGCAGTAATATTACTGAAATGGATCCTCCGGTAAACAGGAGTCGTTTCACCAACCGGGTAAGGTTCCTTATCCCAAACCGCCCTTTCGGCGCCTCCCTCTCCACATTGATAAAACATGTAAAGGGCAAAGGGACAAATCACATTTTTCATAATCAGATTGTCGGCCCTGATGTCTTCGACAACTCCACCCCGGCCCCGTCTCGACTTAATCCGAATTCCACGATCTGTGCCTTCAAAAACGCAATTACTAATCACAACATTGCGAATATCGCCGCTCATTTCACTGCCAATGACTACACCGCCATGGCCATGAATCATCGTGCAATTGGATATCGTTATATTTTCGCAGGGTACCTTGTTGAGAATCTTTTCCGATCCGGATTTAAGCGTGATACAATCATCGCCTACATCGAGGTGACAATTGGATATATGAACATTTTGGCATGATTCGGGATTGATTCCATCCGTATTGGGAGAGTCTGGTGGATTCTTAATCATCACTTGATGAATGGTTATATCCTGACAACGAATAGGATTTAATGTCCAACTGGGCGAATTTACAAAAGAGACGCCTTCGATTTTGATATGGCAACTATCCTCAAAACTTAATAACCGGGGTCTTGGATATTCAAGCTTTTTATCACGAAAAAGTCGCCACCAATACTCACCTTGACCATCAAATACTCCTTGCCCGGATATAACGATATTTTTCAAACCGGAGCCAAAGATCTGCGGGCAATATACCTGACGTTCGACCCCTTCCCATCTGGAATCAATAACGGGGTAATCTTCTTTATTGGAACTAAAAAGAACGCGAGCTCCTGTATCAAGATGTAACGATACATTACTTTTCAGATGGATCGGTCCGGTTAAAAATATTCCGCTTGGAATATATACTGTTCCACCTCCCGCTGCCGCACAGGCATTAATAACCTTGGTGAACGAATCCGTGCATAACTTGGAACCATCCGGAACTGCGCCAAAATCAACAACGTTAAACATGGTAGTTTGTATCATGGACGTTTCGCTTTCTTTATTTTTCCTTCACTACCATGTTACTAAAATGCAACATATAAATCTGTGCATTTCTTGCCGTATTTTAAAAAACCTTAACATGTTTTGCTAATTTATTTTACCTTCGTTGTCCCCGGCGTAATTGAATCTCTCTTTTGGTACATGGTCAGCTCTATTATATTACAATTTTCGTAAAAACCCCCTGTAAATGGATAGCAATTAATTCCTGAGAAATTGGATACTATCTTGATGAATTTTATGTTAGAATATTTTTATGGGGACGGAACTGAAAGATATTTATAATGATTTTCAAAACGACACCAATATTTTTTATCTATGTTATAAAAATGCGATTGGGCATTATACTATGCCCTCCAATCATTTCCATGATCGTTTTGAAATCTTTTATTTATTGACGGGTGAAAGATATTATTTTATTAAAGACCGCACTTTTTTCATTAAAAAGGGCGATTTGGTATTAATCAATAATTACGATTTACATAAAACCATCGATACGGGCGTTCCAAATCATGAACGAATCCTCATCAAATTCAGTAAAGAATTTATCAGCACCCCTGATAGTCACGTCGACGAAATTATGAAATCCCTTTTTAGCTTCAATTTAATTCACTTCTCCATTAAGGCCCAGTCTATGGCGGAAGACATTTTGCAAAAAATGTTTCAAGAAGTGGATGCAAAGAAAACCGGTTTTGAAATTTCGCTGCAGTCTTTACTCATGCAACTGCTGGTTTTTTCCGTCCGTTACGTAGAAGACAACCCAACCCACATCCCGGAACACCCGACTCCCATTCACCAAAAAGTATCTGAAATTGTCCAATACATTAATCAACATTATGCAGAACAAATTTCCCTTTCTTCCATATCCAAGTTGTTTTTTGTAAGCCCTTATTATCTGAGCCGGGCTTTTAACAAAGTTACCGGTTTCACCTTCGTTGAATATTTAAATAATGTCCGGATCAAGGAAGCCCAAAAATTGTTAAGGGAAACCCGTCTGAGTGCTTCATCCATTTCCGAAAAAGTAGGTTTTGGCAGTATCGCCCATTTTGGCAGGGTATTCAAGTCAATTACCAATCAATCTCCATTACATTACAGGAAAATTAGCCGGTTATAAATGATCAAGAAAAGCTGACTCATAAGTTCTGAGCCAGCTTTTTAGTCTCCCGGATGCCCTTTTTTCACCGGATCAACGCTGGATACGGGCTGAGCCTCCCTCTGCAAAAGCCTTCACTTGTTCAAGGGTAGCCATGGTAGTGTCTCCCGGATATGTCGTCAGCAAAGCACCATGTGCCCAACCCAGTTTAACGGCTTCTTCCGGGCCCAGATCGCTGAGGATTCCGTAAAACAAACCGGAGGCAAAGCCATCGCCACCGCCGACCCTGTCGTAAACATCCAATTCACAGGTGGGTGCTTGGTAACACTTTCCGTCAACCCAGGCGACTGCCCCCCAACTATGCCGGTTCGTCGAGTGGACTTCCCTCAAAGTAGTTGCTACCACTTTTACTTGGGGATATTTTTCAATGACTTTATCGATCATGCCAAAGAATATATCGGGATCCAATTTGGATTTGGCAGCAACTTCCGGACCTTTTATCCCCAGTCCTTTTTGTAGATCTTCTTCATTACCCACCAACACGTCGACCTGCTCGACAATGCGCTGTAAAACCGCAAGGGCCCGTTCTTGCCCGCCCCAGATATTCCAGAGTTTTTCCCGGTAATTGAGATCGAATGAAATAACGGCGCCTGCCGCCTTAGCCGCTTTCATCGCTTCAATGATGACTTCCCCGGTAGTTTCCGACAAGGCGGCGAAAATGCCTCCGCTATGAAACCAGCGGATTCCTCCCTTGAAAATACCATTCCAATCAAAATCACCCGGTTTCAACAAGGCGGCCGCTTCGTTTGCCCGGTTATAGAACACCACCGGAGCTCGCATTCCTTGACCCCTATCACTATAAACCGTCGCCATATTGGGGCCGTTCACTCCATTGTTTTTGAAATGCTTATAAAAGGGTTTCACACCCATGGCCCGCACTCTTTCAGCGATTAAATCCCCAATGGGATAATCAGCCATCGCTGTTACGATGGCGGTATTCAACCGGAAACAATCCGCCAGATTCGCTGCACAGTTAAATTCGCCCCCGCTGACATGAATTTGGCATTGATTCGCTTTTCGGAAAGGAATTATCCCGGGATCCAACCGGTGAACGAGAGCTCCGAGGGAAACAAAATCCAAGACACCTTCTTTGGGAACATTGAAACCATAATTCATTGTTTAACCTCCATTCCAATCCATAAATTTACTATCAACATTAGCATGATAAAACAATCGACATGGTTTAAAACCCCTAACGATTCATGAACACTTATCCTGACCTTCACTCAGAAAGCGATTGCGATCGGCCCAAAGGCCCAAAGCCGGATTACTGATAAAGTAAATCTCTTCCCCATCGGCTAATGTGTTATAACCATCGGTTAAAAGAGCGGGATCGTATTTCTGTAGAGCCTCCGCCAATGGCTGATAGTGAAAATTGACTTGTTCCACCTCGCTTTTACTTAGCTGTGCCGTGGCATAGGTTATGGTAAACCGTCCTTCAGAGGAACCGTGAATTAAATGAGCGGCTGCCGATAAATTATCGGCTAAGTCGGGATACTCGGCAACAAGCTCCAAAACCCGCTTGCTCCCAACGTATCCGTATTTGCGAATAAGCCCGTCAATGGCTTGATCTTCACCGAAATGTTTCACGCCCGGCGCCAATATAAGCAGCTCTCCTCCATCGGCTATCGCCATCCGCGTCCGGTAAATGGATTTGTTCCCAAGCCAGGTGCTTTTAAATTCATCCGGTGAAAGATACACCACTACTTTTGTCAAAGGTTTGTCGAGCAGGTTTACATTGCATTGTTGGCTTAAAAGAGCAGCCTTTTCAAAAAGCTGTTTGGAGCGGCCGATAAATAGACCCCTTAATTTGGTTTCCTCTTTGAAAGTAGTGGTGACAGTCAAAATGTATTGCAAGGGAATGTCCTGTAAAAAATGTTCCTCTGCATAATTAAACACCTTTCGCACCGGCGTATCAGCCCGCCCCATCATCCGCTCCATACCGTAAGCCGCCCCTAGGAAGTGCGATTTATTAATCATATCAGGGCCACCGCAGCCAACGAATATATTTTTATTGAAATTAGCCATCCCCACCACTTCATGGGGAACCACCTGCCCGATGGAAATGATTTGGTCATAACCATGATCCAATAGACGCCGGTTCACCATTACGTCGATCGGGTACTGCACCAGCCCACCGGAAACCTTGGCTACAAATTCAGACGGCACTTCGCCAACCTTTACAGTTTCTCTGCGCCAGTCATGTTCGATAAAACAGGCGGCCGGTATTTCCTTCCCAAACATTTTGGCCTTTTCCTCTTCACTCATGGGAGCATGGGTTCCCAACGCCGGCATGATGTCCACCAGGGTTCCTGCATGATTTAGGATCCCGTATAGCAGGGTGACAATTAATCCGGCTTTTGAATGATAGCGCGTAAAATCAGGCGGCAATAAAAGAACTTTTTGGGGCCATGACGGTAAAGCCGCAAGCCACGTACGCAACTGCATCTCTAAATTTTCCGCGGTGATGCTCTCGTTTTGGAGATATAGTTCCGGCATTCAAATTCACCTCTCCTTTAATCATCCAACTCAAATATATTTAAACAGTATAGGTTGTGGCGGCAGTATTACCCCCCCTGCCGGTCCAGTTGGTATGGAAAAACTTACCCCGCGGCTGGTCTGTCCGCTCATAAGTATGGGCGCCGAAATAATCTCGCTGGGCCTGAAGAAGATTAGCCGGAAGCTTTTCACAACGGTAACCGTCAAAATAGCATAGGGCCGATGCAAAAGCCGGAACAGGAATGCCGTTTGTCAGAGCGGCCGCGCACACCCTGCGCCATCCGCCTTCAGCGGCTGTAATATTTTCTTTAAAGTATGGATCCAGCAACAAGTTGGTAAGATTAGGATTTTTATCGAAAGCCTCTTTGATTTTACCAAGGAAGACCGAACGAATGATGCATCCGCCTCTCCACATCAAGGCTATCCCGCCATAATTCAGCTTCCAGCCATAATTTTCCGCTGCTGCCCGCATTAAGGTGTAGCCCTGAGCATAAGAAACGATCTTGGAAGCAAACAAAGCTTGACGGATATCTTCAATAAAGGCTTCCCGATCCCCTTGAAACTCCGGTTTCGGCCCGGTAAGTATTTTCGAGGCCGCCACCCGTTCTTCTTTGATAGCCGATAAGCAGCGGGCAAAGACGGATTCACCGATCAAGGTTAAGGGGACTCCCTCTTCCAATGCTGCGATACCGGTCCATTTACCGGTTCCTTTTTGCCCTGCGGTATCCAAAATTTTATCGACCAACGGTTGGCCATCCTCGTCCTGCACGGCTAAAATATCCCGGGTAATCTCGATCAAATAGCTATCCAGCACCCCTTGGTTCCATCCACTGAATACTTGGTGCATTTCCAGGGCAGTCATTCCCAGCAAATCCCGCATTAACTGGTAGGCTTCACAAATCAGCTGCATATCTCCATACTCAATGCCATTGTGAACCATTTTCACAAAATGGCCGGCCCCGCCCTCGCCTACCCAATCACAACACGGACTGCCGTCTTCAACTTTAGCGGCGATAGCCTGCAAAATGGGTTTTACTTCAGGCCAAGCCGCGTTCGATCCTCCCGGCATAATGCTTGGGCCCCGCAATGCCCCTTCTTCGCCGCCGGATACTCCGGTCCCAATATATAAGAATCCTTTGCTTTCCACATACCCTGTACGCCGAATGGTATCGGGAAAATGAGAGTTGCCCCCATCGATCATGATATCCCCGGGTTCCAATAAGGGAATCAACTGTTCAATCAAATCATCCACCGGCTTGCCGGCCTTGACCATCATCATAATTTTGCGGGGCTTTTTTAAGTTCGCAATCAACTCCGGCAGAGAATGCGCTCCAATTATATTTTTGCCGTTGGCACGTCCCTGAGTAAAGGCATCCACCCGCTCCGTGGTACGATTATATACCGCAACCGTAAAGCCTTTACTCTCCATGTTCATGACCAAATTTTCGCCCATGACGGCCAATCCGATTAAACCAATATCTGCTTTGCTCATATCCTAAAATCACCCTCCTAAAATAGAAATAATCCATCATATTTCCTGCCAATCCCAAATTGCGGTTTTGATCGCCAATACTTTATACTCCGCTAAAAGCGGAAAATCCGCCGTCAACCGGTACAACGACGCCGGTTACAAATGAAGATGCTCCCGATATCAACCATATCAGAGTACCGGTTAAATCCTCCGGTTCCCCGAACTTGCCCATTGGTGTATGCGCGATGATCGTTTTGCCACGGGCCGTTAATTCTCCGGTTTTTTCATCGGTCAACAGGAAACGGTTTTGATCGGTCAGGAAAAATCCCGGCGCGATTGCGTTCACCCGGATATGAACCGGCGCCAAATGCATGGACAACCATTGGGTGAAATTGGAGACTGCCGCCTTGGCTGCGGAATAGGCGGGGATTTTTGTCAAAGGCCGAAAAGCATTCATCGAAGAAATATTAATGATGACTCCGCCGCCTTGTTCCGCCATGGCGTGGCCAAAAACTTGAATGGGCAGTAAAGTTCCTAAGAAATTCAAATTAAAAACATATTGAACTCCATCGGCCTCCAAATCAAAAAAACTTTTTTCCTTGCCGCCGTTCCCTTTCAAATCAGCCGGAAATAACTGTTCTTTCCAGGTGGTCGCTTTGGGATTGTTGCCGCCGGCCCCATTAATCAAAATATCCACCCGGCCGAATTCTTTCAAGACTCCGTCCCTGGCTGCTTCGATCGATGATTTATCTAAAACATCGACTTGGTATGCCGCCGCTTTCCCACCGGCATGATTAATCTTGGCCGCTAATTGTTGGGCTTTTTCCTCACTAAAATCAAGGATCGCTATTTTTACTCCCTCTTGGGCCAGTTTCTCCGACATGCTGCCGCACAAAACTCCGGCTCCTCCTGTAATCACCGCAACTTTCCCGGATATATCAAATATCGATGCCAATTGAATCATCTCCTGACTTTTGATTCCTGCCCATCGTGCTTTCCCTGACGATTAAAGTCGGGGTTAAAACAACTTTTTGTGATACTTGTTTCCCTTGTAGAACCTCGAAAAGGACTTGAACAGCGCTGCTGGCCATGGCCTCAGCCATACTGTCGACGGATGTCAAAGAAGGAGCCGCAGCCTCGGCAAGCAACGAATTATTGTAACCAATGACCGCCACATCCTCCGGCACCTTAAGGCCGAGTTCATGCAAGGCTTGTATGGCGCCGACTGCGGTAACATCCTCGCCGGTAATAACGGCATCCAATGGATGTCCAGCAGCCTTAATTTGATGAATTCCGCTCCGTCCGCCTTCTAAACTTCGGGAAATCTCAATAACTTTTCCGTGAACTCCCTGGGATGCGGTTTCATCTTTAAACCCCTGCAATTTCGCAAGACCGCTAAAACTTTTGACATCAATCAAATACCATAAAGCTCTTTTCCCTTTTTCCACCAGATGCCGGACTCCTTCCCGAACTCCATGGACATCATCACAGAGAACGGAATAAACATTTCCACCCGCCAAAAAACTATTGACCATTACAACCGGAACTTTGTCGCTGGCAGCAAGGATGTGCTTATTTCCGCTTCGCTCTTTGAAAACCGAACCTACCAAAACAAGGCCGTCAACCTGATTTTCCAGCATTACACGCAGGTATCTTTCTTTTTCACCAAGCTCACCGCCGGTATTTGACAAGAGAACATTGTAACCAAGCTCGGTAAATTTTCTTTCAATGGTATAAGTAACTTGGGCAAAATAGCTATCCCGAATATCAACTGTTAAAACTCCAATGGTTTTCATGGAGTTAATGGCCAAACCCCGGGCAACCGCATTGGCAATAAAATTGTTCTCCGCCAAAATTTTTTGAACTTTTTCCCTGGTATCGGGCTTCACTTTTTCGGGTTCGTTGAGTACCCTTGAAACAGTAGCGATTGACACTCCCGCCAATTCAGCAATATCACTCATTCTCATTTTAGAACCACCTTAGAATTTTGGTAAGCGGTTACGAATATTTTAAAGGCCATTCATCGACTGGTTGAAACTCTTCCTGTTAAGCAATGAATCGCAGGGATGATTTGAACATTTTATCCGATTTTATGATTAGTGAACCCCGATCAGGATTTTGTAAACGCTAACAAAAATTATATCACCGCCATCTTTTCTTTACAACGGCGCCGGATCTCTGGAGTCTACCGTGCAAAAGTTCTTAACCGCCACCGGCTAAAAGCCGGTAGTGGAGACAACCATCAAAAGCTTACGGTCTTTCGCTCCCAGTCACTTAAAAACCATTGAATGCTTCTCCCAATACCTCCCTTTTAGTTTTTTTCCTACCCAATTTTATAATATCAACAATTAATCATTATCTTTAAAAGGGTAGATTGCCTCTACAGAATTTTGGCAATCATAGCACAAATTTGTTTTTAAGGGACAATTACTATCCTGCCCCATCTCATCATGGTAAAATGAAAACGAAAATGGATAAGGTTTCTAGAAAAATAATTTATTGAAGTAGGGGAGGGTGTATACATTGGAAGAATGGCAGGAAGTATGCAATGTCTTAAGAAACGAATCCGACTTGGAGAAGATCCGGGAATTTTTAGCCAAAAACTTTGAGAAATATCAAATTTATGCCGATTCATTAACTGCAGAAGCCGGATCTTTTTTCTGCCTGGCCCTTGTCAACAACCAAAAACAGTTGGTCATTTTTAGGGAAAGTACCCTTTACTTAAAATTCAACGGGAATGAAGTTTCAGGGAATGGCGGGGAGGAAAAAGTGAAAATCTGTCCCTTGCATCATGAAAATTGCCGGATTCTCAGGCAAATATTCACTTTCACAAACCCAAAGTCCCATCAGGGATCAGCCATTACGATCGGACTCGGCGACCGTTTGGGTTTAGCTTCACCTGGGCATTTACGCTTAATCAAGGGCTTAAACATCTTCCCCGTTCTGGCTCAACAATCCATCCGGGAGCTGAACCTAACCGGCCGAACTTATGAAGATGTGCTGGACGCCGCTTCTGTGGCTGTGTTTCAAGAAGGTTATACCGCAGGGTTCGGGGCCGACGGTGATCATTTAAAAACCCCTGCCGAAGTACAAATGGCTCTGGATAAGGGCTTTACCATGATCACGCTGGATTGTTCCGAACATATCCATAACCAGGTAACGGCTTTGCCTGCCGAGGAGATCGAGAAACAATACGCTGAGCTTCCCGTGCATCAACGTCAGCCATTGGAAGTAAAGTACCTTAACCGAGATATCGAACTCAAGGACGGCACGATCATTCATTTTTCCAAGCCGGAACTCCAAAAGATCATCCTGACCTATCTGGAGGCAGTGACTTATACCATTGATATTTATCAAAACGTCATCAAAAAGAGCGGCCGCCTCATTGATTTTGAAATGTCCATCGATGAAACACTCACCTCGACGACTCCGGAATCTCATTATTTTGTGGCCTCCGAATTAATTGACGGCGGTGTGTCCATCACGAGCCTGGCTCCGCGTTTTTACGGAGAATTTCAAAAAGGCATTGATTACCGTGGAGACATTCCAACCTTCACTGCCGAATTTGCAATCCATGTTAAGATCGCAAATCATTTCGGCTACAAAATCAGCATTCATTCCGGAAGTGACAAATTCAGCGTCTTCCCTGTTATCGGCGAGCTGACCGGGGGCCGTTATCATCTCAAAACAGCCGGCACCAATTGGCTTGAAGCGGTTAGAATTATGGCAGCCAAAGCTCCGGCCTTATACCGGGAAATGCACCAGTTTGCATTGGCCCATCTGGATGAAGCCAAACGCTATTATCACATCAGCGCCAACCCATCCGATATTCCTAATTTATCAAAACTAAGCGATCATGAGTTACCCGGCTTAATGGAACAGGATGATGCCAGACAAACGCTTCATATCACTTATGGACTGATTTTACAAGCTAAAAATCATGATGGAACCTACCTCTTTAAAGATCAGATTTACCAAGTGCTGAGCCAGTATGAATCCGATTATTACAATGCCTTGGAAAAGCATATTGGAAAACACTTAGAGCTCTTGGGCATTCCTGTTTCCCATTGAGAAAGGGTATTATTGATTTCCCTCAAAGCTCGAATCCACGAAAAAAAACGGGAAACCGCTTAAACGCAGTTTCCCATTTCTATTTCCACGGATAAATGCCTTGTTTGATATTGACTTGGTGTAATTCCACAGGTTTTTTTGAATACTCTGGCAAAGTAATTCGGATCTTTATATCCTACCTGGTAACAGACATCTTTGATGGTATAATGGGGATTTGCCAAAAACTCCTTGGCCTTCCGAATTCGGACTGCCGTTAAATAATTAACAAAATTTTCTCCCACCGATTTTTTAAACAATTTGCTAAGATAAAAGGGGCTGATTTGAATTCTTTCCGCCGTATCTTCCAAAGAAATATTCCGCTGATAGTTGCGTTCCAAATAATCAATTGCCAGAGATAAAAGGGCCTTCGCCCGGGATGTTCTTCCTTCACTATTTTCATCGTAAGACTGCAAATGAGAACCGTTAGGAAAGGCCGGCTGGATATTGGCATTTTTAATGGCCCGATAAACGCCGGCTTTCATTTTTTCGAATGACACGGGTTTATCAATATATTCATCTGCACCGATTAACAAGGCGGCACGGGTATAACTAAAATTGGGAAACGCCGAAATTACGATTAACTTGCACTCCGGCAAACAATCTTTAATTTGCGCCGCATCTTTTAAAATACCGAGCCGAGGACGGTCAATATCTAAAAAAACAAAATCCGGCCGGTAGCAAAGGACTTTCTCAATTATATTTTTTTCAGCCACAGTTTTTAAAACCCGAAAGAGGTCCCCAAAGTTTTCCTTCACCCAATTGTCGAGAGCTTCGCACCCAGCCGGCTTATCAGCGGCAATCAATAATGTAAACATTGGATACCACCTCTGCTCTATTATTTCACCTGTGTTCTTCCTAAATATCAATCCCATCAATATGTAATCGCTTACATTTTGTGTTTTCAATAACCTTCCCTTAAGGGCATAACCAAATTATCAGCACCAATCGGCTCCAAAACTATTCTATTGGCCATTACCGAAAATAGTCCAAAAAATATTCAGCCAAGTTTCAAACGATTCAACACCCGGTATCATGCTTTTAATTTTGTAAGCGTTTACATTGATTGTATCATTTTCGTTAAAATATTTCAACCGCTATTTCATAGCTTCCATTTAGGCCAGGATCGGTATATTCACTGGAAAAGTAAATTTACCCAACCGGAGTACGGGTTTTTAAAATCAATTCACAAAAAAACCTTCCGTCCTCGCAAAAGGACGAAAGGCCGAGGTTTAAAACTCGATCCGGAAGCGAAATTGGCCCAATCAAGTTTGCTACAGCATCCGGCAAGTTCTAGCCCAAAACGAACCTGAGGTCTTGCCGGAATCACGTTAAAACAACCGTAATCTCAAGTAATTTTCCCGAACGAAATCAAATTTCCCAATCTGCTCTAACGCCCGGTTCATATCAAATTCAGAAGCCTCATGAGTTAAAATCACAATCGGAACATAGTTTTCCTTACCATGAGTCTCAAGCTGCACCACCGAAGAAATGGAAATACCATTGTCGCCTAAGACGCCCGATATTTTTGAAAAAATGCCGGGGACATCCTTCGTATAAAGCCTCAGGTAAAAACGATTGTGGATTTTCTCAATCGGTAAGGTTTTCACCGTATGATCGGGATTTATGGTCCGGTTACAGAACTGTTCGCCTTCTTTTAACAATAAATCTCGGGACAAGTCGACAATATCCCCCACAATTGCGCTGGCAGTCGGCCGTTCCCCTGCTCCCGGTCCGTAGAACATAGTGTTCCCAACGAAATCCCCTTTGACAAAGATCGCATTCAATTCGAAATTGACAGCCGCCAATAAATGACTGTTGGGAATCAAGGTTGGATGAACTCGTAGGTCTAATCCATCGGGCAACGCCCTGTAGGTGGCTAATAGTTTAATCGTATAGCCGAATTGTTTGGCAAAGTTGATATCCAGCTTGGTGATATTGGTAATCCCTTCCACATATAGATCACTAAAATTGACAAAAGCCGTTGAAGCGATAGAAGCCAGAATGGTTAATTTATGCGCTGCATCCCCTCCGCCCACATCCAGGGTTGGATCCGCTTCCGCAAAACCTTTGGCTTGGGCTTCTTTCAAAGCCTCCCCAAACTCCAGTTCTTCCTGATGCATACGGGTCAAGATGAAATTGGAAGTACCGTTTAAAATACCATAAATGCTCTCAATTTTATTGGCGACCAATCCTTCCCGCAGTCCTTTGATGATCGGAATTCCCCCGCCCACACTGGCTTCAAATAGCAAATCCACACCGTTTTCAGCTGCAATTTTAAACAATTCCCGGCCCTTGGTAGCAATCAAAGCTTTGTTTGCCGTAACGACATGTTTGCGGTTTCTTAAGGCTTTACTAATAAAGGTAAAGGCCGGTTCATAGCCTCCCATGGTTTCGACAACAATGTCGATCTCCGGATCTTCCAGGATATCATCAGCATTGGAAGTGCAACGGACTCCCTGAAGATTTAAATCTCTTTCCTTATCCCAATTCAGTTCTGCAATGGCCTTTAAATTAAAATTAAGGGTAGCCCTGGTTTTTAAAAGGGCTTGTTGTTCAGTCAATACGCGTGCCACGCCGGTTCCTACCGTGCCTAATCCCAAGATTCCAATATTCACATGATGATCTTGCATTACAAACCACTCCTCTTTATAGTTATTCACATTTGGTGTTGGAAATAAGCTTCATATCTTTGATGGTTACGAATTATCCATGGTGACAATTGGCAGGGAGAAATAAAAAAACCTTTCATCCTGTTAAAAGGACGAAAGGTTCGAAGATGCCCATGATAATCATGCATCAATCCATATTACTTCCGCGGTCCCACCTTTTTTGGTAAAAAACCCGACTTAAGAACGGATAACGGCCGCACCGGGCTGCCATACTTTAATTCCGGCAACCACTCCAGGGTGGTATCATGATGCTCTTTATTAAGGAAGGCTTCCAGCCGCCGACCTTCCATCTCTTCTAATGAAGCAAAATAACATATCCCTGTCATCGTTTTCTAATATATTAAATTTAATGATACCATGAATTCCAAAAATATGCAAATCATTTTTCGTATTATATTTTATAGCGGACTGTATAAGAGATTACTGTCTCCCCTCCCGCCGGAACACTCACGGTGAACTCGGCCTTTCCGGCATCGGTTTTGACATAATCATGGCTATTGTTGATGATTTTCCATTCGTTCCAACTGCCAAAGTTTTCAATATCCGTTACCACGACTGCGGTTTCTTTATGATTGCGAAGCGTAATCTTGTAACTTTCCTCGCGAATATTTTTAGCCGGTTCTTTGACACTGGTATTGATACGCTCTCCCACAATATCAAAGGCATTTCCCAAATTGACCCGGATCTTTTCATCTTTAGGGGTATGATCGATCCGGTCTTCACCGATAAATTGCAAAGAGCCGTCCCCATCCGACTGTTGCACCCGGATCCGGCCTTTGGGTAATGGGATCCCCAAATTGGAGGTTGAATTGTTTTTAAATTCCAGCATAACCTGGACTTTTTTAGGGTTCAAGGCGCCGTTATAAACGAAAAGTTTTTTGACGGGGATCGAATTGGCGGATAATAGCTCCACCTGTTTAATTTGATTGTTTCGCAGAGTGGTTGTACGGTTAAGGCTATATAAATGATACTCCGAGAACGACTCTTCCTTGAAACCGTCTTCGGACATTGCCCTTAAAACCGGCTTCGCCATTTTCAGCTCCCCGGCTTCATCCGGCCCTACCCTGTGCAAGTCACCGGCAACCAGCTTGAGCCGGGCATTATTGAAATCCGCGCCGCTTTGATTGTCCAAAGTAACCCAACCGGCCAAATCCACTTTATCGTTAGCCGGATTGACGGTTGCCACGTAATCGGCCTTCCAGGACATTCCTCCTGTAAGATAAGTAACCTTGACAGGATAGGTACCCGTTCTGCCGGCATTCTGAACCATCCAGACCAGAGTGGGTTTTAGAACGAGACCGCTGGGCAGTTCGGGAAATATGATGGATTTAACCTGGGATGCCTTAACGATCCTGATTTCACCGCCCTTTGGAGCACTCGCTAAAATAAGATCGTCACCGGTACTCAGTAAGTAACCCTCAAAGCTTTCTCCTTGATTACCGATAATTTTGATCTTTTCGCCTAAAAATTTTTGAAGCAACCTGGCGTCACTGACTACATCATACTCATAATTTTGTTCCAAGACCCGTATCCCATCATTGTCAGCCTTGAAACTGACCGAGGTCGGATCGATCCGTTCCGGGACATCGGTAAAGCTAACGGATCCCAGTCCGGCCGATATGTCTAAAGCGCGGCTTTCCTTGATTAATGCCAAATCCTCATTGTAAACTGTTATTTCCAACCCGGAATTATTTTTAGTTCCAGTCTGATTGGGTGATTGGGCAAACCCGAAAGTTGCCAAAACAATTATCAAAGTGAACCCCAATAATATCTTCGAATAGATTTTCCTCATTCCCATTTACCTCCTTTTACCATTTTTTCCTTCTGGCCCATTGCAGGGATTATCCTATTCATTACCTAGCGGCTGTGAGAAAAGGTATTCCGCAACGGCCTGCGTTATTCCTTCCGGAGACCTTTGGATTATTCCCCGATTATTTTTACCAGCACTCTTTTAGGACGTTTTCCGTCGAATTCTCCATAGAAAATTTGTTCCCACGGTCCAAAGTCCAACCGTCCTTCGGTCACCGCCACTACAACCTCCCTGCCCATGACTTGCCTTTTTAAATGGGCATCGCCATTGTCTTCACCGGTGCGGTTGTGCATATATTGGGATGTGGGACTATGGGGAGCCAATTTTTCCAACCAATTTTGATAATCGCTCCAAAGCCCGGATTCATGATCATTAATAAAGACACTGGCCGTAATATGCATGGCATTGACCAGACAGAGCCCTTCCTTAATACCGCTTTCCTGTAATGCTTTATCAACATCCTGGGTAATATTCACAAATTCCACTCTTTCCTTGATATTAAACCATAACTCTTTCCGGAATGATTTCACTTTAATCCCCCTTATATTTGCTATTTATTCACCAAATGGTATAATAATAATTAAAAAATCCGAGGTGGAACAATGGCCTTTCATAACAAACAATTTACGATCAAAGATAGCAAAGACCTTAAAATTGCCCGTTTTTTTGTATCATACCCCAACAAACCGGGGATGTCAAAAAGCTACCCACTCTTAACTTCACTGAAACAACAGCGAAATCTTTTTATAGAATTCGACAGCGCTTTCACCAACTTACCGACTCCAACTGAAATCCAAAAAGCCGCTTTAAGGTTATTAACCAGTCTGCAGGAAATGGGAATCCGCTTTCTCCATCAAACTGCCGAAGCCAAGGATACCCGGGGGCTCCTTGGAATCTTGAATCTGAATAAAACATACACAGCTTATCATATATTCGCGTACATTCCCGATTCAATATGGAAGGATCCTTCATTTCAGGCAATTATTCCCCGTTATGGAGTAAGATATTATCTTTGTAAAGATGGCGTTCCTGCTGATGAGGGAAAAATGTTGGAAGAATTGTTGATGGGTCGTATACCTGAGGAGAAGATGCTCGAATGGTTTGATTTTGTTATTTACGATTGTATGGACTTTGGGCAAATGGGTATAAAGACTAATTTTTCAAAAGAAGAGTTACAAATGGGATTCCCGAAATAGAATCTATTCGGTTTCGCCATTTTACTTATGTTTCCCTTCAAGCCGCTGTTCAATCAATTTGGTTGCTTGATACACATGAGTTTTGATCGTTTGGGATAAAGCCTGTGAAATCGATTTTTGGAGTTTCAGAGGATCGTTGGATGATACCTCAATATGGATGATCAAATTTTTTTCCGGCAAAGTTTGGGTTTCAGAGGCTGAAAAATATTTGGCCGACTCCGCCTTGGTGATTAATTTACAAACAATATTGATTTTTAAACTATCCTCCTGAAAAGAGACGTCAACCCCTAAATCACCGATTTCCACTTGGGTTGCTTCATTGTTGAGGTAGTTGTCGCTCCAGGCAAAAACCAATTGGGAAAACTCTTGTAAAGAACTAATAGGGTACAGATAATAACCATGCACCCCCATAGCCACGATATCGGCGGGGGTCAAATATCCCGATATTCTTTTTAAAGTACTTTCCAATACATCGACAAACTGCCCATAATTCAAACAGGCATTCATCGAAAAAATAAATTTTTTGGCACGGAACAAGCGAATCTCCCAATCCTCAAGAGGATTGGGCTTTTGGGGTTTAACCACAAACTCATCTTTATCTTCACCGGATTTGGCCAAATGCCATTCATCCGGCTTGACAAGTTCATCAAAATTGTCAAAGGATTCTATGTACGAACATTTGACTTCTGAAAACATACTCAGTTTTGATAGATTCAAAGGCGTTTGTCCCTTCCCGAATCGAAGCTTTTCTTCCTTTTGCCTATAATTTTCCTATAAAATAAATTCCTTGTTCATAACAATTTTCCTGCTAAAATAAGAATAAACTTATATACATCAATCGGTTAAATTTATCTATGACTTTAATAAATTTCAGAAATTTAAAACCTGGCATAAGCCAGGTTTTTCAATGTTTTCTTTTCAAATATATTCCATATTTTAATAAGGATAGACCTTTACCGGCCTTCCAAAAATGAACCATCCTATTGCCATTCAACCGTAGCAGGCGGTTTACTGGTAACGTCATAAAGCACCAAATCAATTTGGGGCACTTGAAGTTCGATTTCCCTGACCAATTCGGCCATCCAATCCCTGGTAATCTCTCCACCGATAAAGGCCGGCCGGCCGGTCATAAAGTCATTGGTGATAATGGTGCGGATCGCCACCGAATATTTTTTGGTGACCCCCATGGGAAGCAGCACCGCAAATACCTGGCTTATTGGTTTCCGGTTGAGTTTTTTAACGACAATATCATCAACCTCACGAAGGAGATCGACATTTTCATGATTGATATACATCGGATAGGTCTGGATCGGTCCGGACAATTTCTTTTGATTCAAACAATAGGCAACCCGGTTAATGAAATCCACTTGATTGGGAAGGACTTTCCCCATGTGATAAAGCTGATCCCAATCAAAATCCATGCCCCGCCCCGAAGCGACCGCCAAATACCGGTAGCTACGGCAATCTCCTTGAACCCCGACAGTTTTGATGGGAACGACTTGTCCATCATTCCCGGATCCGATTTGGTTCATCAGTTGATTAAAATTAGCGGTCTGTTCGGCGGTTACAACATTGGTTCCATCGTTGCACATGATGCGGACAGCCAAACCAGGGCCGGGGAAGGGTTGTCGCGAAGCGATGCTTTCGTCAATTCCAAGGCTCCTGGCAACTTGCCGCACTTCATCTTTATGCCAATCCCAATTGGTCTCAACCACCAAGCCTTTTTCCCTGGCTTTCCGGACGATATCCACATCGTTATGATGGGTTTTAATCTTATGGGCGTGACTGCTTACATCGGGATTGCCGCTTTCGATCAAATCCGGCCGGAGAGTGCCCTGAGCCCAGAATGTTTTATCGAAGTCCAAATGCAGGCTTTCCGCAGTCTTTCGAACGACTTGAATAAAAACTTCCCCAATTAAGTTCCGTTTGATTTCAGGATCAACCAGCGTTGTCAGGGGGCCGATTTTTTGACCGTTCACTTCAATCACACTGTTGAAAAAAGTGGCTTCGGCATTTTCGCGAATCAAATTTTTAAGTCCCAACGCCTTCAGGTTCTCACAAACCAAATCGCTTTCCTTTTTCCTCATTAAGCCGTGATCAATATGAATGGCATAGACATTATCAGGGTTTAAGGCTTTGACCAGCAATGCTGCGCTTACTGCCGAATCAACCCCGCCGCTAACCAGGACCAGTATTTTTTGATCCCTTACTTTTTCCCTGATCTTGGCGATTGCCGTATCGATACGGTCCTCTAAACGATAGTTACCGGAAAGTCCGCAAACATCCATCAGGAAATTTTTCATGATTTGTTTGCCGTTGACCGTTAAATCGACTTCCGGATGAAACTGCACGCCGTAAATCTTCCGTTTGGGATCATAGATGGCTGCATAAACAGTTCCGGATTCCGCCGCCACTTGAAAACCCTTGGCAAGCTCCACCACGGAATCGCCGTGGCTCATCAGCACTTGCTGTTTGGCATCGAGGCCGGTAAATAACGGGCAATCCGGTTTAATATCGATAACCGTTTCCCCGTATTCAGTGGTATGCCCCGGTACCACCTGACCGCCGAAGTGTTGGTTGATGAGCTGCATACCGTAACAAATCCCCAAGATAGGAATATTCAGTTCCAGCATCTTCGGATCATAGCGGAGGGCTTGCTCACTCCAAACACTGGCGGGTCCTCCGGAAAGGATGATTCCTTGAAAATCCCGCAACTTTTCTGCAGGCGTATCGATGGAAAAAATTTCGGATTTTACAGACATTTCACGGACTTTTCTATCAATCACCTTGGTATATTGACCGCCACAGTCTAAAATGGCGATGGATTCCACTTGCAAAGCATCTAATTGCACATCATTTTCTTGCACAACGATCACCTCAAATATTGATTTGTTTCATTATAACAGATTGGGGAGGGTAAAAAAACAATATTTGAGAGGATTTTTATAAAATTTAACTCAAAACCCCCATCCCCGGCAGGTTAGGTCTATCCCCAAAAGTAAATTTTGAAGTAACTTGGTAAAACCGGGGTAAAATACAAATTATTATTGCCAGGTAGTAAAATAGTGTTATACTTGAATGAGTGAGAAAACTCTTCTTTTTGCTTTCTTTACGAAATTATCAAAATAATGATCCATCAGAATTTAGGGAGAACGTCAATCATGATCAATTCCGCAACCCAATCACTTCAAATGAATATTCCTTTCTCGCCTCCGGATATCACCGATATGGAAATCAACGAAGTCATCGATACCTTAAAATCCGGATGGATTACGACCGGCCCGAAAACAAAAGAGTTTGAGAAAAAAATCGCCGAATACACCCATACTTCCAAGGCTGCTTGTTTAAATTCGGCAACTGCCGCCATGGAGCTTACTTTAAGGCTGCTTGGCGTAGGCGAGGGCGATGAAGTGATCACCTCAGCCTACACCTATTCGGCCTCGGCCAGTGTGATTCATCATGTGGGAGCCAAGATCGTTCTCGTCGACACCGCGAAAAATTCTTATCAAATGGATTATGACCAATTGGAACGGGCCATCACCTCAAAAACAAAAGCCGTCATCCCGGTGGATATTGCCGGAGTGATGTGCGATTATGACCGGTTATTTGAAATCGTCGCCGCCCAAAAAAATCGATTCCGTCCGGTCAATCCATTGCAAACCGCTATCGGCAGGGTTGCCATCGTGGCCGATGCGGCCCATTCTTTCGGATCGACTTATCAAGGAAGACCCAGCGGAGAAGTTGGCGACTTTACCTGTTTCTCCTTTCACGCCGTGAAAAATCTAACCACGGCTGAAGGCGGTGCAATTACCTGGCGGGATATCCCGGGAATTGATAATGAAGAGCTTTATCATGAACTGATGCTTCTATCTTTACATGGCCAGTCAAAAGACGCTCTGGCCAAAACCAAAATGGGCGCCTGGGAATATGATATCGTCTATCCGGCCTATAAATGCAATATGACCGATATCATGGCCGCCTTGGGCTTGGGGCAGTTGCGGAGATACGCGAACCTCTTAAAGAGAAGAAAGCAGATTATCGAAATGTATGACCAAGCGCTGATCAATTGCAAGGTGGATATTCTAAAACACTTTAGCGCTAATAGCTCATCCAACGGGCACCTTTATCTGGTTCGGCTCGTGGGCAGGGATGAAACTTACCGTAATACCGTGATCCGAAAGATGGCTGAAAGAGGAATCGCCACCAACGTTCACTACAAACCCCTGCCGATGCATACAGCCTACAAGAAACTTGGATTCGATATTCAAAACTATCCGCATTCTTTTGAACAATATCGAAATGAAATTACTTTACCCCTTCACACTTTGCTTGATGACCGGCAAGTCGAGTATGTGGCGGATGAGTTCAAGGAAATATTGGGGGCTTGATTCAAAAACCAATCATTCCTCCCCAAAGGGCTTGATAAACCGGTAACCGTTTACTTCATATCCAAGACTTTTATAAAAACGATGGGCTTCTTCTTCCCGGCCAAAACCGGAAACAAGCCAGGTTCCAATGCATTCTTTTTCCTTGGCCAGTTTTTCGGCATACGTGATCATGGCTTTTCCAATACCAAGTCTCCGGCTGGCTGTGCCGGTTACGATGACCGATATTTCTCCAAACCGGCTCTTTTCCTCAAGATTTTCCCGGATTCTAAAACCAAAAACGCCGGCCACTTTCCCGTCCGCTTCGCAAACATAAAGTTCATCCAGGGGACTTTTTTTCACAAGCTCCCAGCGGTTCTTCATATCTTCCTCACGGATTGGATGACCGGTTAATTCAAACACTAAGTCGCATACCACCGGGATATCTTCTTCTTCCATCTCCCGAATCGCAAGATTCATTGGTGATCACCCCATCGTAATATCCCTTTCCAAATTTCTTTCCAGCCGTTCCCTGTGGCTCCGTGTCTCTATGGCGAATTCGGACCGGGATTCCACGGATTCATTTTTTTGTCACGGAAATCATTCTTTCCGTCATTCAATGGATTCATTCCGTTACAAAATAGCTTTGTCGAATTCCTAAATAATTCACGAACGCTCCCTATGATATCTTTAAATCTGTTTCATCGCCTGCACGGAAGTAATCGCCACCATATCGACGATATCTTGAACGTTACAACCTCTTGATAAGTCATTGACCGGTTTCGCCAACCCCTGAAGGATGGGCCCCACCGCTGTAGCCCCGCCCAATCTTTCAACCAGTTTATATCCGATATTGCCTGACTGGAGATCCGGGAATATCAATACATTGGCCCTGCCTGCTACGGAACTGCCGGGGGCCTTCAGACGGGCGACTTCCTCAATTAAAGCGGCATCAACTTGAAATTCCCCGTCCATTTCCAGGGAAGGATGCAAATCTTTAGCGATTTTAACCGCTTCCACAACCTTATCGACCATTTCATGCCTGGCGCTTCCTTTGGTGGAAAAAGAGAGAAAACTAACAACCGGACTGAAATTGGTCAGGGATTTCGCTGTATAGGCGGCCTGGACTGCTATTTCCGCGAGCGTCGGGGCATCCGGATTGACATTGACGGCACAATCCGCAAACACAAAGAGTCCGTGATGGCCCAGATTACTCCCGGGAACAAACATTAAAAACGCTCCAGAAACAGTTTTAAACATTTTGGCCGTTTTGATGATTTGCAGGGCCGGACGCAGCACATCGCCGGTGGTGCTTAAGGATCCGGCGACCATCCCATCGGACTGGCCGGAATATACCATCATGGTTCCAAAATATAAGGGGTTGGTTAGGAGTTGCTCCGCTTCCGGTAATGTCATTCCCTTATCTTTTCGCAAATTATACAAAGTTTCCAGAAATAAAGCCCGCTTTGGGTAATCCGGCGGCGAGAGAATTTCCATATCGGAAAGGTCGACTCCTAAATTTTCAGCCTTTTCCTTAACTTGTTTCTCATCCCCAACCAAAGTGATTTTGGCAATCTTTTGGTCCATGATTTCCCGGGCTGCTTTCAAAACTCTTGGGTCATTGCTTTCCGGCAATAAAATATGTTTCCCGGCCGAAATCGCCTTTTCCTTAATGGTTGATAAAAAGTCCATCCAGATTCCTCCTTATTCAATATCAATTTATCTCCAACAGGAGAGCGTTTTCTATTGCACAAATAACGTTTCTATTTGTAAGGGAGCTTTTCCCTTCTCAAAGAAAGTTTTTTCTTCCATGAAGATTCCACTTTCCATCCCAAAGATAGAAATTTAAGTAATAAAGACCCAAAATCGGGCGATGGAACACCAAATTCAAGAAATAAAGATGGCCGAAAATCGATTAATATTATGGCGATTATGAATTAATCATTCTATTCCCCCTTTCTATTTCCTGCTTTTTTTGAAATGGAAGCCCCATTCATTATCCGTGGAAAAGGCTCCAAAAAAAACCTCCAATTTAGGAGGTTAATACGAAAAGTCTTTCATTAAGATTATCCTTACCGAACAGAAATTTAATCCTCGATATTAAAAAAATAGTCTTCAGCCACTACAGGCTTTTTTAAGCTCCGCGATTTTTTCTTTCATTTGGGGAATATCATTTTGCAGTTTCAAAATCGTACTGCCGACAAAGACGGCATCGGCGCCGGAATTTCTGGCCATTTCAATGTCATCGGTGGTGTAAATGCCAACTCCGGCATAGATTTCTCTATGGATTCCCCTTCTTTTTAACTCCTGGATGCAAGACTTTAAGGTGGAAAACTTCGGATTTACATTGTTACTGGTCGGCTTGGCCTGCATATATACAAATCCGTTGGATGAAACAGCTGCCGCGATTTCTTCTTCCGCCATATGAAATTGAACATAACAGGAGATTCGGATACCACTGTCCACCAATGGGTCTTTGACAGCCTTATTATTGCCGCCAACATAAATGATATCGCGGATTTGATTTTGAATGCAAAACCGGATGAAACGTTCCACCCCTATATTTTTGATTGTTTCCTCGTAAATCACAATGAGATATTGGGTATCCGGATGATTGGATTTCATTTGCCCGATACCATCCATATACTTTTCATAATCACTGCAATTTCTGAGGGCTTCCTTCATTCTTCCGGCAATGTATTCTCCCTCTAAAAAAGGGTTGGCGGAGGGGAAATCCACTTCAATGATATCGCATCCGGCATTTACATATTCATCCGCAATCTGGATGCAAGATTCAATCGTCGGGTAACCGTTTGATAAATAACAGATCAATTTCATGATGGTTCAAACCTTTCTGCTGATGTCAAATTATATTTGTATCCTTGGGCGAGAGTTTTACTCTCCACGATAAGCTTTCATAAATAACGATTTGAATTCATCTTTGCCGGGTATCACGGGATTAGTTTTCGTACAGCCGTCTTTTTTAGCCATTTCTGCCATGGTATCCAGCTTGATAATATATTCCTCTTGATTCTTGATAATATCCCCAAAAGAAGCAGGGATACCCAGACTACGGTTCAATTCTTTTACGACCTCCACAATGTCTTCCCTGCCAATTTCCCCGGCAAATGCATCATAAGTCGCCCGGGCGGACTCTTCTATCCGGTTAAAAGCGATAACGTAAGGAAGCAACACCGCATCGGCCAATCCATGAGAGATGCCGAAAAGACTGCCGATCGTGTGGGCCATGGAATGAACGATACCCAATGACACATTGGTAAATGCAAGTCCTGCGGTCATGGAAGCATTAAGCATTTTTTCCCGGTATTCCAGATTGGAACCATCCTGATAGGCTTGGGGCAAATAATGAATGATATCCTTAGCCGCCGCCACCGCTAAAATATGGCTGAGGTAATTCGCTCTGGTAGAAACCAGCGCTTCCAAAGCATGGGTAAGCGCATCCAATCCTGTTTCCGCGGTTATTTGGGGTGGCATGGTCAGGGTGACTTGCGGATCGCAAATTGCCACATCCGGCATCATTTCCATATTCCCAATGCCGTATTTCATATGAGTCCCGTCTTCGGTGATGACGACTGAACGGCTAACCTCGCTGGCGGTGCCGCTGGTTGACGGTATGCATACCATCATGGCTTTCTGTCTAAGTTTTGGTATCCCATGGGGCGGTAGTATATCGGACAATTTCGTGAGCTCAGGATGCTCATAATAAACCCACATTGCCTTAGCCGCATCCATTGCCGAACCGCCGCCTAAAGCGACGATAATATCCGGTTCAAAAATCTTCATTGCCTGTGCGCCTTGATAAACAGTACTAAATAAGGGATCAGGCTCTACCCCTGAAAAAACTTCACTGGCAATCCCGGCTTCTCCCAATAAATCAATGACCTTTTGAAGAATACCGCTTTTATTCATACTTGAACCGCCGGTAACAATGAAAGCTTTCGTCCCGGAGAGAGATTTTAAGTGTTCCAGACAGTTTAAACCAAACATCAATTGGCTGCCCGCCAGTTTCATCGGTCTCATCATTTTGATCACTTATCCTTTTAATGTGCTGATTAATTCACTTGCCAACTTTAAAGACACGGGATTATCAAGCATCCCGCCTTCCTTCAGGCTTGTTCCTACGATGGCGCCGTCCGCAATGGAAAGTTGGTCTTTAATGTTGGTTGTCTTTACTCCACTGCCCGCAATCAAAGGCAACTTGGTGACCTTTCGGACCCGCTGAATGATTTCAATCGGTGTCTCCACCCCGAAATGAGTCCCGGTCACGATAATTGCATCCGCGCCGCAGGATTCAGCGGCTTTAGCCGAATCTTCAATGGTAATATGGGGAAGCACCATATGGGTGTGCTTCACTTGAATGTCCGCCAATACCTTAATGCCTTCCGCCCCCAAATTTTTCCTGAAAATCATTGCTTCTCTGGCGCAAGGTTTGATAATTCCGCCAAAAAACTCAACGGTATCAACAAAAACAGGTATTCTGACAAATCCACCGCCAACAGCCTTGGCAATGGAGAGAGAAGTCTTATAGTCATTCATTGCCGCATCGATTCCGATAGGGATTTTTACCGCGGCAGACACATGAGCGCTTACGACTGCCAAAGCGCAGGATTGTTCCGTATCCAAAACAACACCGAAAGGATTATCGCCCATATTTTCCACAATAATGGCATCCATCCCGGATTTTTCAAGGGTGATCCCATCGGAAACAGCCTGATCAATGACTTTTTTCATATCTCCGCAAAACCCGGGCATTCCCGGTAGAGCCAGGCAATGAACCATACCAATAACGAAGCGTTTCCCTGTGCCTAAAAAATCGATATTGTTCATTTTGAATCAACCTCTTTTTGATAAATTTTTAGTCCATCCAGTACTATCTGACAGAGATCTTGCTCTGCCTGTTTTCGCTCCGCACCCATGAGAGATTGCTTGAGATTCTCCAGCACTGTGGTCATTGTGACGATGCAGCACTTAATACCCATTAAGTTCGCTAAAACCAACATACAGCTGGATTCCATATCGACAGCCAAAATATTAAATTTTTTAAGCTGCTCAAAAGTCTGAGCGATATCGGTTTGCATTTTATGGCTGAGTTTGGATTCCCGCATCCGGCTATAAAATCCATCCATCGAGGCCGTAACTCCATTCACATAACCTCTATCGTTGTGCAGTACGCTTTGGTTCATGCAGTTTAACAGTTCAATATCAGCAACGGCCGGATAGGATACAGGCACATACGTACTGCTTGTCGCTTCTTCCCGCATGACCCCGGTGGGAATAATCAGCTTTCCCAACAAATCATCCCGAAGACCCATCGTGGTACCCATCCGAATAGCAACCTCCATACCACATTGGTACATTTCCTCCATGGCAATGGCGGCTGAGGGCGCTCCGATTCCGGTCGAAGAAACGGTCACCGGAAGCCCCCGATACGTTCCGGTATAAGTATTAAACTCCCGGTTAAAAGCGATGTGTTTAGGATCTTCCAGTAAGTTAGCCAAAGTCTCAACGCGCCAAGGGTCGCCTGAAAAAATCACATATTTGGCTATGGATTGTTCCTCACCGCGTAAATAAAGTGTCTCCATGTCATTTCCTTTCTTGTAGGCAAAAATCCTGATAACGTTTTAAAAATTGCTCGCGGTCGGGGGCATTGGTGGTGCAACCGACTTTCTCGATAATAAAAGACGAAAGTACACTGCCCATTTTACAACATTCATCAACGGGGGCTCCATTTAAGTAACCATACAAAAATCCGGCCATATAGGCGTCTCCGGAACCGCTTGTATCGACTACTTTCCCATATACCGCGGCGGGAACGGTGTTGGAAATAATCCCTTGAGGGGATTTTTGATAAGCAATGCTTCCCGATTTACCCTGAGTCGTCACAATAACCTCGGCCTTTCCTTTTTCAAACAACTCGGTAATGGCGGAAAAGCTAAAAATACTTTCGATTTCCCGGCGTTCTTCCTGATTGGTAAAAACGATTTTACTGGAAAATAGGATTTTCCGGAACAATTCTTTGGGAAAAGCCTCAAAATCGCACTTCATTCCAAAAACAAGCGGAACATTATAATGAAGACACTTTTGATAAAACTCGACATTATCATCATAGGACCCTACCGTAAGTACGGCGATGCGGGCCTCCCTAAAAAAATCATCCTTCATTCCAGCGGCATATTTGCTATCCATAGCGCCCGGATAAAAAATCGCAATGTGATTGTTGTCTTGATCCGAAAGCAAGTAACAATTGGAAGTGGTTTCCCCGGGCACAAAGCTGATGGCGTCAAGACAAACAGCGGCATTCTTTAAATACTCATAAAATCCGTTCTCCTGATAATCGATTTCGCCCAAGCGGATAATAGGAAGAGCCGATAGACCGAGCCTTGCAACCAGATATGCAATATTTGTGGGACAACCCCCGTAATAAATCCTGGCATTATCGCTATTTTCAATGATGGAAGTATATCCGTAGCGGACCGGAGTCTTGGTCTTGATAATCCGGTCGATACTTACGTATCCACTGGTGATCATGTCGTATTTCATTTAAAAAATTTCCCCTTTGTTCAAAAGGTTAAAAAGTTCTTCCGATGGGATGACCTTTCCAAAATATTTTTTGATATCGGTCAAATGGACCTGATTGACTGTTTCGCTATTGGTTGCGACGCAATCTTCAATGACTATCGGCAAATAATCGAGATTATATGCATCGGTGACCGTGGCCCGGATACAACAATTGGTTTTCGTTCCGACGATAATTACAGTTTCAATTTGATTTTCGCGCAACACCATATCCAGGTCCGTTCCAACAAACCCGCTATAACGACGTTTCTTGATTACATAATCTTTCACCGGATCGACCGTGAGCGATGGATCGATTTCATCGCCATCTGTTCCTTCAAGGCAACAGGGTCTCATATTTTGAAGATTTTTATCGAATTTATCTTTCCGGTAAAAATGTTTCAAAAAAATGATTAACAAGCCATGATTCCGGCATTCTTCCAACACTCGTTTTATCCGCGGCAAAACTTCCTGATTTTGCGGATAATAGACAAGGCCTTCCGGGTCGGTGAAATCCTTTAGCATATCTACAATGATGAGCGCTGATTTACTCAAGTTTAAATCCCCTCATGGTATTATTACGGTTTTGAAGAACCGAAACCATCATTAAAACGACAATAATCGCAAGATAGGGCACAATTTCGAATAATCCCGATATCGGTCCGGCAAAGAGCGCCAAATTAATTGCCAAAGATTTGGCAAGGCCAAAAAGCAAAGCATAAAGCGCGCATCGCAACGGTTCACCCCTGCCGCAATAAATGGCGGCAATTGCAATAAAACCTCGTCCGGCCGTCATATTATTGGTGAAAAGAGCCATCCGTTCAACAGAGAGTTCCATTCCGGCAAGGGCACAAAGAGCCGCGCCAATGAGGACTGCGGCATATTTGACGTTATTGACCCGAATGCCCACCGACCTGGCCGCCTCTTCATTTTCTCCAACCACTCTGACATAAACTCCAAATTTCGTGTAATATAACAGGATGCTGGTAACCATGATTAAAATGAAACCGGTATACGTGATAGCCGTATGTCCGCTTAGAATATTTCCCAATGCCGGTATTTGCGAAATAAAAGGTATGGAAATTTTTAAGCCAGATACATTCACGATGGAACTTACATTGATGTTGGCAAGTTTCATGAATTTTAATACAAAAGTACTTAACGCCGCCACAAACAGATTAATCCCAAAACCGGTGATGATAAAGTTACTTTTTAGGGTAACACTGAAATAGGAAAAGATTAACCCCAATATCAGCGTGAGCAGGACGCTAATCAAAAGAGCCAGCCATAAACTGCCTGTCAGCAGAAGGAACAATGCGCTTGAAAAAGCTCCCATCAGCATCATGCCTTCAAGGCCGATATTGAGCACACCCGCCTTATGGGCGAACAGACCGCCTAAAACCGCTAATATCAAAGGCGTACTATGATAAACCATATCATATAATATATTTTGAATCAGATTCATATCCATCTTCCTTCCGTTTTGATGGCCCCACTCACACTCGCCATCGACTAACAGGGATTTTGAATCCTGCGGTTACCTTATCCCTTGCAATGATTCAATCATTGCCAATTGCTTTTTCCATTTTCAACAGCGTTTTTTGAAAATAGGCTTTTTACCTTCTTACTGAGACTGGTATTTTGACTGACAAACCGTACCGAAAGGAAAAGGATCAGGATACCCTGGATGACTCCTACAATATCTTTAGGCACATTGGTAAAAAGGCCGATATATTCACTGCCATTTTTCAAAGCGGCATAAAAAACCGAAACCACGAGAACACCCATGGGACTGTGGTTCGCCAGCAAAGCAACCAGCATTCCATCCCAACCGAGTCCCGGGTTACCGAAAAAATCGAGAGTGAAACGGTATTTTTCACTCATCAGGAAACCGGCTCCGGCAAGACCGCTGACTGCACCACTGATTAGCATGATGATAATGATTTTCTGAGCAACATTCATTCCGGTGGCTTCGGCAAATTCCGGATTTTTCCCCATGGCGGTGATTTCAAAGCCCAGTTTGGATTTGGTAAAAATCACATAAAAAATAATTAACACGATCAGTGCTATGAAGAAAAACAGGGTTAAGTCACTGTTAAAGATTTTTTTAAACATGGCACTATCGGCTATGGCATAAGTCGATACATAACCTGAGGCAGGATCTTTATAAACCCCTTGTGCCAACAACTTCACAATCTCAACCACGATATAATTAAGCATCAAGGTAACAACCATTTCGTTGACTTTAAAGTAAGCCTTCAATATGGCGGGAATGAAAGTCACAATCATTCCGGTGAGCATCCCGGTTATCAGACAAAGGGTAATATGGAATGCCGGATGGATTCCCTTAAGGCTAAAACCAACCACTCCCGCAAAAAAGGCTCCTAAAACAGCCGCGCCTTCAACACCCATGTTAAAAATATTGGCCTTAAAAGTAATCGCAATGCCAAGGCCTGTCAAAATCAAAGGGGCCGCAAAATGCAAGGTTTTTAAAATACCCTGGCTGGTAAAAAGTGATTTTTGAATCATAATCTGGTAAGTTAAAAACGGGTTTTCGCCAATCACTGCAATAATAATCCCGCCGACAAATAGCGCAAGCACTATTGGAAGAAGGGAGCTATAAATTGAAGATATCATTACCTGCTTGTTTTTCATCATGTTCCTCATTGTTAAAGGTTATTGGACCCTTCAGGATCATTTTATGCCTGGTTCCTGTTTAAGCCGGTCGCAGGTTCGTTAACGATGCCTGCCATTAATAGTCCCAGCTTTGCACTATCGACCTTTTCTCCGGCAACTTCCCCTACAATTCTACCCTTATACATCACCAAAATCCGGTCGCTAAGGCTCATAATTTCACTAAGGTCACTGGAAATCAATAAAACGGCTTTATTCTGCCGCCGCAAATTCAAGATGCAGCGGTGGATGAATTCGATCGAACCAATGTCGACACCCCTTGTTGGTTGACTGGCCAGCAATACCTTTAAGCCCGAATCAAACTCTCTGGCAATAATCACCTTTTGAGCATTCCCGCCGGATAACTGGGCCACGGCTCCTTCCGGATTCGCAACCCGGATGTCGTATTTTTGCAACAATGCATCCCGGTTTTGACAAATGCTTTTTTGATTGAGTAGGATTTTCTTACAGTACTGGTCCTTTCCGTGATAACCGGCAATTAAATTTTCCCCGAGCGACATTTCCTTACATAATCCTTGGGCGAATCGATCTTCTGGAATTATGCCCACGCCCATGTCGCGAAGCCGGGCCGGCCATTGATTGGTTAATTCCCGGTCATAAAGGTGGACAGTGCCTTCAGTTGAAACCATCAGCCCGGATAAAACTTTTACCAATTCGCTTTGGCCATTACCCGCTACACCGGCGATTCCCAAAATCTCGCCTTCTCTGATTTCAAAACTGATATCATCCAAAACTTTTTTGCCCAAATGGTTGATTGTGGATAAGCCTTGAACCCGATAGGCAACCGGATTGTTTTTCAGTACCTTTTGTTCTTTCTCCGTTTGAAAAAGCACTTCACGGCCGACCATCATCATGGCTATTTCTCCGGTAGTTGTCTGACAGGTCGGTTTATTGCCTACCACCTTCCCTCTTTGGATTACAATGACCAGATCACTGACGTCCATGACTTCCCGAAGTTTATGCGTGATTAAAATGACGGTTTTCCCTTGTTTCTTTAATTCTTTGAAACTATTCAGCAACTCGTCGACTTCTTGAGGTGTCAGAACAGCTGTAGGTTCGTCGAATATTAAAATATCCACATTCCGATAAAGCATTTTCAATATTTCGACCTGCTGTTTGGCGCCAATCGAGATATTTTCAACCCGTTCATCGGGATCAAGCTCGAATTTATAATCATGAATCAAGTTCTCAATTACAATACGTTCTTTTCTTTTATCAATGAAAGGAGATTGAATCGATAACCGCCTGTTAATTGTCAAAGTTTTCGGAAGCTCGGCTCCAAGCATAATATTTTCATAAATCGGCAGACTGGGAACCAATTTGAAATGTTGATGCACCATCCCCAGACCGGCATGGATTGCATCGAGAGGCGAATGGAAATCCGCTGCTTGTTCGTTGACAAAAATATTGCCGGAAGTCGGGCGTATCAGGCCGTAAAACATATTCATCAAAGTCGTTTTACCGGCGCCGTTTTCCCCTACAATTGCAGTAATTTCGCCTTTGGGAATCGCTAAATTAACATTGTCGTTTGCGATAAAATTACCATATTTCTTGGTTAAGTTTACTGCTCTAATTGCATTCATCGCTTTTATCCTTCGTTATTTTTTGAGGCTGTCCCAAAAGGAAATTTATTGATCAAGAAATACAACTATTGAAATAAACATATTCACAGAAGCGATATATTGTATTTTTTTGCGATTTAAATTACCTTTCAGACAGCCTCCGGGACATAGGAAAAACCTAACTTTTTTCAACGGGTACGACTAGCCGCACAAACCTTGACAAGGTCTACCCAGCGCCATACTATTTTGAATGAAACTGCTTTCTGTATTAAGATTTCTGATAATTAATCATTGGGCATGGAAAGCTCTTTGAGATTGGCCTTATGGAAGGCTGCTCCCGCTTGAGCATTGGTTACTTTGATGGCGCCATTGGCGATTTTTTTTGCGACAGCGCTTAATTCACTCTTGATCTCAGTCCATTTCGCTTTTCCTTGGGGGGTCACTTTTGACTCAATAACACTCAAATCAGTAATACCGGTAGCGCCTGATGCCAGGTTGTAATTGATAACCTTACCGTTAACTTGATTTAAAGTCCCATTTTTAAGGTTCTTAATGATAGCCAGAACGGGTACCCTGGTATTCTTGAGGACACTGGTCAGAACATAACCCGGTTGATTGCCGTCTTTATTGGCATCAACTTCAATGGAAAGTTTTTTGACTTCTTTAGCCTTCGAGTCGATACCGTCGCCAACTGCTCCGGCAACACCAAACACGACATTGGCCCCATTTTGATAATAAGTATTGGCTTTGGTTGCCCCTGCTGCAGAATCGGTGAATCCAGCGTTGTAATCACTGAAATAGATGTACTTAACATTCAATTTTTTCGCTTCATAGTTGATTCCTTCGGCAAAACCATAGCTGAATACGGTAATGCCATTGGACTTGGTCCCACCAATGAAACCAATTTTCCGGCCGGCATCCCCGGCAGTAAAGTTATAATCTTGGGTATTAAAGAGGATTTTGGCATTTTCATTCACCAAAACGCTCAAAACACCAGCCATAAAAGAAGACTCATGCACATCAAAAAGAATTGACACAACATTTTTATTGATAACTTTTCCATTTTCATCGATATTGGGGCTATCGTTGAAAACCACAAATGTTGTATTGGGATATTGCGCTGCGATCGCTTTTTTCCCGCCCACTCCTTTAATGAGAGCGTCAAAATTGTACTCCAGACTAAAAATCACCTGATAACCATTCTCTGCAAGTTGAGCCAAACTACCTGGAATATCCGAGGACTCAACCACTTTATATTGGATTTTGAACATTTTTTTCGCCTGTTCGAGACCCTTGATAGCCGATTCGTTATACCCTTTGTCATTGGCTCCAGCCGCAGAGGTGATTAAGGCGACTCTCAAATCCTGTTGCTTGGCATAACCCGTAACCAATAAGGACATTATCAAGACCGCCATGAGTGAAATTGCAACGATTACCCGTAAACGATTTTTTTTCATTGAATTTGCTCCTTATTATTGTTCTGTATACTTTGTTCATTACGATTCGAAAAACACGTTTACTTATTTAACCTGATTGATATAAAATTTAAATTTATCGGTTCGGTAATAGCTTTTAAATGTCTCGATTGGCGCCTCCTTTCCATTTACGATACCGAGCGTTACGGCTCTGAATAAAAGAATCGCTTCTCCCTCTTCGATGCCTAAAATCTCAGAAACTTGATCCGCTGCAAGTACGGCTTCGATGGTCCGGGTTGCTTTGGTAATCCGGGTATTGTATTGGGTTTCTAATGTATGATAGATTGATTCAACACCAAAATCATAGTTTTCAATACCCGGAAAAAGTTTGCAGGGCAAATAGGTTGTTGTCAAGTTAAGTGGCTCATGATCGGCAAAATAAACACGCTTGACCATATAAACTTTGTCCCCGTCACATAATTGCAGTCTTTTCATCCGCGCTTGGTCTGCCGATAAAACTTCCGCAGCCAACAACTTCTTTGAAGGAACCATGCCCATATTAAGAATATCGTTGGTGCAGCTGGTAATGGACACTAAATCTTGGTTTAGGGTTTCATTTTTCACAAATGTTCCTTTGCCTTGCACCCGGTAGAGATACCCTTCCTTTACCAAATCATCAATGGCTTTTTTTGCCGTAATTCGACTCACTTCGAACATTTTCATCAATTCCCGCTCACTGGGGATTATGCCGGTTGAAGCGATTTCTTCCTTATCGATCATTTCCAGCACTTTATTTTTGACGATGAAATATTTCGGAGCCATTCCATTTATCAATTCACTCACCTCCGGCCAAAACTTAATATCTGATTGACGTGCCGTCATATCGAATTCAAAGATCATTCCATTCAATAAAAAAAGTTTCGGAATTCCTGGACATGCCATCATGATGACATGTTGATATGTCCACTTAAATGGTATTACATTCTAAGGATAATGTCAACAATTTTGGTATTTCCTTTTTGCCTACCCTTACGATGTTTCCCTAAGCACTTTATTCTTTGGCTGGAAGTTAATTAATATTTGGGTTGCTTTCAAACTTGACAGTGAGCGATCATTAAATTATAATTGTCTTGACAATAATATTCATGACAACTATATTCAAGGAGTTGTTTATATTGCAATTTAACATTGATAATTCTTTTGGTTATTGGGTCAATGTTGTGGCCCTAAAATTAAAAAATGAACTAAACCGTTGCTTTAGTAATTATGAAATTACCGCAGAACAATGGGCTGTTCTAAACCGCTTATGGGATAAAGACGGAGTAACCCAAAAAGAATTAGCTGAAAAAACAGCTAAAGATCAGCCGAATACCGGACGGATTTTAGAGAAATTAGAAAAAAAAGGCTTTATTTCCCGGCAGTCTGATGAGAATGACCGGAGAATTCTTTTGGTATTTCTGACTCCGAAAGGACGAGAGTTTCGCGGGGAGATGATTACAGGCGCGATGGAAGTCTTGCAAAAGGCCCGCAAAGATATTACGGATGAAGAAATTGAAACCTTAAAAAACATTCTTCAAAAAATGTCCATGAATATCTAATTTTTTAGATAACACTTGTCACGACAACTATTATTAATATATTAATCCTTGAAGGAGGAAACAGTATGGTCTTGGAAAATTGCAGTCATTCTCCGGAATTAGAAATGTTACAGCAGCGGCTTTTGCGGTTGGGGCTTTCGTATGGGGACTTTAAAAGAATTAAAGCCGACCCCATGGATTTCGCGGCATGGTTTGGCGAAATTTTCCGGATGGCCAAACGCTATGCAGGTCTTGCCGATGAAGCGCGGCGTAAAGACCAAACAGTCACCGCTGTGGAACTATGGCATAGAGCGTCCGATTATTTTCATTACACACAATTGTTTCAGCCTTATTCACAGACCAAACTGGATATCCGTAAAGCTTCCCACGATAATTTCCTGAAAATGATCGAATTTTTCAGCCCCAAAATAGAACGGATTGAAGTTCCGTATTTGGATAAACGCTTACCAGGTTACCTCCGGGTCGCTACTCCGGATAGTCCGCTGGTGATCTTAATGAATGGGCTGGACTCTGCGAAAGAAGTGGAACTTTTCTACTTCAGCGAGGCTTTTTTCAAAAGGGGGCTATCGACGCTTTGTATTGACGCCCCGGGTCAAGGGGAACTCCTTGGACAGTCCAGGCTAAGTCCGGAAATTGAATCGGTAATCTCAACCGTAATCGATTTCATCACCGCTAGTCCCTTTTTCCGTCCCAAACGGCTCGGCCTCTTCGGGGTAAGTTTCGGAGGCCATCTGGCGGTGCGTTCGGCGGTGCTAATTGAACGGATTACCGCTTGTATTTGTCTGGGTAGTTTTTTTGACGCAGAACCGCTGGCAAAATTTCCACCACCGGTCCATGGAGCCTTATGCGCCCAGTATGGTATAAAAGACGATGCCGAACTCCAACAATTATACGGACAGCTGTCACTAGCAGCGCTTCCCGACAAAATACGCCAACCTATACTAATCATTCACGGCGGCAAGGACTATCTTTTTGATCTGAGGCAGGCTCATAAAATCAATGAATGGGCATCAGGAGAAAAAGAGCTTTGGGTATACGAAGATGCTGAACATGTTTGTTCCAGCTGTTTCGATGAACTTTTGCCAAAAATGGGAGATTGGATGTTTGAGCATTTATCCAAATAAAGTAAATTCAAAGGAGGAAATCACTATGGTCAAATTATCTTTCAAAGAAAAGTTCGCGTTCCGGTTCATTTTTAACGAAAAAAGAGTTTATCACCGCTGGTATGGAAGAATCTTATCTTTCGGAGTCGATTATGGCCGGTTAAAACGAGTGGTGTCACGAGTAACCAATTGGCTGGATTGGTGTGGTGAATGGGCCAAAGAAGGCGATGCCTTGTATAAAAAAGCGGAGCTGGCATTGACAAAAGGCTACCAAACTCAAGCAAAATCCCTGTTTCATGAAGCGGTGGGCTGTTATCATGTTGGCCAACATATCTTTTTTATTGACCAAGACCAAAAAGAAACTACTCAACAGAAAGCCAGAAAAAGCTATCAAATGGCCATCAGTTTATATCCCGAAAAAGAAAAGCCCATCCGCATTGATGTGCCCTTTGGGGGCGTCGAAGTCCCCGGATATCTCAGACTTGCTGCAGTTCCTAATCAGCCACTGATTATTTTTATCAACGGTATGGACAATATTAAAGAAGCGGAAGGCCACGCCCAAGGTACAATATACCGGCAAAACGGTTTTAACCATTTTACATTTGACGGTCCTGGTCAAGGAGAACTATGGAAAAGTATGAAATTTGATGTTAAAGAATACCCCAAAGCCGTGTCGGCAATTATCGACTGGTTTGAAAAGAATCCAATCTATTCTATTGATGTACAGAGAATCGCTTTGATCGGCTTCAGCCTAGGCGGGTATTTGGCGCCGATGTGCGCAGCCCATGACAAACGGGTAAAATGCGTCGTCGGCAACAGCGGCCTAACCTTCATCGGCGGCCTCGCAGGTCTCAAACGCCTTAATCCAATCTGGCAGCGGGGAGTCACCTATATGACCGGACGCCAAACTCTGGCCGAAGCGGTGAATCCATTCGATTGGGACATTGAAAACGCTCCCGCTCTGGAAGTGCCTCTCCTATTTTTCCACGCCGGAAATGACGAGGTCATGCCAACGCCCAAAGTTCATGCTGAAAAGATGATGAAATGGGCTAGGGGAGAAAATCTGCTTCGCTATTATGAAGATGGCGAGCATTGTACGCAAAATTATTTGGATGAAGTATTTCCGGAGATCATCGACTGGTTTAGAGAAAAGCTGGCTATGTAGGTCCTATTCACCCAGCCCCCCGGCGAGACTGTCTAAAAAGCAACTTAAAATCAATAAGACATACAATATATAGCTTCATCGAATGAATTATTTTAATATATTGTATGTCTTTATCCTGCGTGCGTTTATCGCACGAATTTACTTTTGGGACAGCCCGGTATCAGAGTATAAATTTGGGCTGGCACTTAGGCTTCCTGAAACGTAGATTGTTGCTGCATTGCACACGCTGGGAGCAACATAAATTCTTAGAGCTAACTTGAACTTGGTGATTGGTTTATTCTAAAACAGTCCCACGATCTTTCCATCCTCCAATATATCAATTCCTTCAGCAGCCGGGACTTTCGGCAAACCCGGCATGGTCAGGATGCTACCGGCAATAGCCACCACAAACCCTGCGCCGGCTGATACCCGAAGTTCTCTGATGGTCAACTCCCAACCTGTAGGTGCGCCTTTAAGCGCCGGATCATCGGAAAGAGACATCTGGGTCTTGGCAATGCAGACCGGTAATTTATCAAATCCGAGCCGGACGAAATTCTTCAGGGCCTGTTCCGCTTCTTTCGTAAATTTAACTCCGGACGCGCCGTAGACTTTACGTGCTATTACAGCGATTTTTTCTTGCAAAGGAAGTTCCAGTTCATAGAGTGAAGCAAAAGAATTGGGTTCCTCCTCTAAGGCTGCCAGGACTTGTTCCACAAGTTGTTCACCGCCGGCACCACCCCTAGCTACGACTTGAGAAACAGCTGCCTTCACTTTTAATTTACGGCAATATTCCTCTAAGAACTGTAATTCGCTGTCACTGTCGGTGGGAAAACAGTTAATCGCCACCACCACTGGAAGCCCATAGTTTTCCCGTAAGTTCCGAAGGTGTTGTTCTAAATTGGGCAGCCCCTTTTCCAAGGCTGATAGATTCTCCCGGTTTAAATCCTCTTTTGCCACTCCACCATGGAATTTCAGAGCCCGCACCGAGGCTACCAAAACTGCCATCGCCGGCTTTACTTCCGCAGTTCGACTGACGATATCGAAAAACTTTTCCGCTCCCAGATCGGATGCGAATCCCCCTTCGGTTACTACATAATCGGCCAATTTTAACGCCATTTTTGTCGCAATAATGCTATTATTTCCGTGAGCAATATTGGCAAAAGGGCCGCCATGAATAAACGCCGGTTGCCCCTCCAGTGTTTGCACCAAATTAGGATTTAAAGCATCTTTCAAGAGCAAGGCCATCGCCCCGACAGCTTTCAGATCCCGCGCCAAAACCGGTTCGCCTTTGGTATTATAGGCCACTACGATTTTCCCCAAACGCTCCTTCAAATCAGTCAAACCGCTCGTCAGGCAAATGATGGCCATAATTTCAGAAGCCACGGTAATATCAAAACCGCTCTCATGAATGACTCCATCTCCTTTACCGCCAAGCCCAATAACGATATTGCGCAGCTCCCGGTCAGAGATGTCCATCACCCGTCTCCAGACTACCCGTTTGAGATCAATTTCCAATTCATTGCCATGGGCGATATGATTATCGACGAGTGCGGCCAATAAATTATGTGCCGTGGTTATCGCGTGGATATCCCCGGTAAAGTGCAGGTTGATTTCATCCATCGGCATAACCTGTGAGTAGCCTCCACCGGTTGCTCCACCCTTCACTCCAAATACCGGACCTAAAGAAGGTTCCCGTAAACAAAGCATCACACTTTTTCCGGCTTTACCAAGGGCCTGCCCGAGTCCGATTGCGGTGCAGGTTTTTCCTTCACCTGCAGGTGTAGGAGTAATCGCCGTAACATAAATCAACTTCCCATCTTTTTTTGATTTTAATTCATCGTAAAATTTCAAATCGACTTTTGCTTTGTATTTCCCGTAAGGTTCAAGATATTTTTCAGGAATTTTGCATATGGCGGCGATCTTTTGAATGGGAATCATCGGTGATGCTTGAGCGATTTCAATATCCGATAGCATAAAGGTTCCTCCAAAAGTAGTACTCATATTGATTTATTATACCAGATCCGACAAATTTAGCACAATATACCGATTTGCAACAAAAATAGGCATCTGCCGAGACATTTGCCTACTTTCAAGACGATTAATTTTAATTCAATCATAAGCGGTTTATACTCCTAATGCCTCATCCACCCAAACATTCGTTGTCGAATGATAAATGCTTTAGCCAACCCTTCGAATCTCCGCTCCAAGACCGGATAATTTGGCTTCTATATTTTCATATCCCCGATCCAAATATTGAAGGCCCTCGAGGTTTGTTTTTCCTTCTGCAGCGAGTCCAGCAATGACCAGAGCAGCTCCAGCCCGTAAATCGGGAGCATAAACCACAGCGCCGCTTAATGCATTCGTTCCTTTAACAATCGCACTTCGGCTTTCAACCCGGATCGAAGCGCCCATTCGGATTAATTCATCTACATAACTGAAACGTCCCCCAAAAACATTTTCCGTGATGACGCTGGTCCCTTCGGCAATCGATAATAATGCTGTAATCTGCGGTTGCAAATCCGTTGGAAAACCGGGATAGGGCAATACGGTTACGTCAACCCCTCTTAATTTTTGCTCTGTGCGAACCCTGATTTGTTCTTCACCCGTTTCCACCGTAATTCCAATCTCACGCAGTTTAGAAGTCAGAGCTTCTAAATGTTCGGGAATCACATCTTCAACGGTTACATCACCACCGGTAATCGCTGCAGCGATCATAAACGTACCGGCTTCAATCCGGTCCGGTATGACCATATAATCGATTTCCCGATCGTTTAATTGGTTTACTCCTTCAATGCGAATGGTATCTGTACCGGCTCCCCGGATTTTAGCGCCCAGACGGTTATAAAAATTTTGTTCTTCAATAATTTCAGGTTCTTTAGCGGCATTCCGAATAATTGTAGTTCCTTCGGCAAGTATTGCCGCAGCCATGATATTCTCGGTTGCACCCACACTCGGAAAATCAAGATGGATTTCTGTGCCTTTCAATCTTTTGGATTGAATATAAACATAGCCGTGTTCTTCAATGACTTCTGCTCCTAAAGCCCTGAAGCCTTTTAGGTGTAAATCTATCGGACGTGAACCGATATTGCACCCACCTGGTTGGAACAGTTTAACCCGTCCGGTACGGGTGAGTAGCGGCCCCATAACTTGAACCGAAGCCCTCATCTCACGTACTAATTCATCAGGGGCTGAATATCCGAGTCCATGATTGGAATGTATCAATAATGTCGTCTGATCCTCCCAATTTACATCAACTCCCAGTGCTCGCAAAACCCCAATCATGATTTCTACATCTTTGATTCTTGGAACATTCCGGATGACACAACGATTATTCGTCAATAGGGAGGCTGCCATCAGTTTAAGAACGGCGTTTTTCGCACCGCTTGCTTTCACCGAACCGTATAAACTATTTCCCCCAATAATTTCCAACCGTTCAGCAGTTTTAGTGCCCGATGATACAACTGTTCCTAAATCCATCATTCTAATGCAGCCTCCTAATATTTATAGACCAATAGCCATCATATTCCAAGATGGTCTACGGTGTGATATACGTACGAAATGCTTGTCCCCTCAGGATATCATCTGACTTAATTTATCAACAATCATCTGTACTGCTTTGGGGCGACTCAAATCCATACTTGCTTTGGACATTTTTTGCCGCAATTTCTCATCCTGTAAAAGACGATTCAGACTGCCCAACAAATACTCGGGAGTCAACTCTCCCTCTAAAATAACTTCAGCGGCTCCATGATTTTCTAAAACACGGGCATTAAATTCTTGATGGTTATTCGTAGCATAAGGATAAGGTACCAATATAGCCGGAATGCCGAAACAAGTAATTTCAGCCAATGAAATGGCTCCTGCCCTTGCCAATACTATATCCGATACTTTATAAGCATTCGCTATTTTATAAAAATAGGCCACCAATTTAAGACGACTCTGTTGCTCTTTAGATAATTCCATCGCTTGAACAGTTTCATTTATATTATCGTACTCTTTTGCTCCGGTCATCAGTATTATTTGTAATTTTGGAAAATTTTCTAATAAATTTTTGATATTTGGCAAGATGGCTTGGTTAATTCGGCGAGCGCTCTGACTACCACCAAATACCAATAGATTGATACAGCCAGGGCTAATGCCAAGCTCCTTCTCAGCAGCATTTCTACTGACTTTAGCGAATTCTTCAATCCGAATTGGATTTCCGGAAGCAGAGGTTTTAGATGCTGGAAAGAATTTGGCTGCCTCCAAATAAGCCAGAAAAATATGATTCACAAAACACCCCAAAATCCGATTGGTTAAGCCGGGAAATGCGTTTTGCTCTTGAATAGCGGTGGGAACTCCCTGTAAATGAGCAGCGAGCACCATAGGACCACAAACATAGCCCCCGGTCCCAACCACCAAATCCGGTTTGTACTGCCGGACGATCTTGAAAGTCTCTGCCATTCCTTTGGCTGCAAGCCATAATGCTGTAAATACTTTTAGGCTCACTTTCCTTGGAATTCCCGACAAATTTATCGTAACCAATTGAAAACCTTCTTTGGGAATAATATCGGATTCAAGTCCTTTTTTGCCGCCTACAAATAATATTTCCGTTTTGGGATCGCGTCGTAAAAATTCTTTGGCAATCGTTACTGCCGGATAAATATGTCCTCCGGTGCCTCCACCAGCTAATATCACGCGCATAAGACTAACCTCGTTTCCTTATTAAAGAATACAGAATACAGAAGCCAGAATCCAGAAGAAGTTCTTTCCAAATTTATTCAAGGACAAAGATTTTTACTTCCTGGCACCTATTCTCCTGACTACCGGCTTCTGGCTTCTAAATTCTGCCGTAAAATTCAAGAGGTTGTATTCTTGGAAATGTTAAGTAAAATTCCCACACTAAACAGGCTTACCAGTAACGATGACCCTCCGTAACTTAAGAACGGCAATGTAATTCCTGTTACCGGAATCGACGAAGTCACAACCCCGATGTTTAAAATAGCCTGAAATACCAACCACGAGGTAATACCTGTGGCCAACAGCCTTCCATATGGGTCCTGACAGGAAATGGCGATTTTATAACCACGCCAGGCCAAAAAGAAGAACAAAAACAACACTGTCAAGGTTCCAATTAGGCCTAATTCTTCACCGAGGATTGAAAATATATAATCAGTGTGGGCTTCCGGTAGATAATGAAATTTTTGCCGGCTCATTCCAAGACCCAAACCAAAAGGTCCTCCCGATCCCAATGCATACAATGACTGAATAATTTGCCACCCATCTCCCTGGGGATCTTTCCAAGGATTTACAAAAGCAATCAGCCGTTTCAAACGGTAATCCGCGTTCACAGCCATTACGATGCCTATACCCAAGCCGACAAAACCCAAAAAACTCATATGCGAGAATGGAACACCTCCGGCAAAAAGCATCATCATAAAGGTTGCAAAGATAACTATCGTGGTTCCTAAATCAGGTTCCTTCATGATTAACATGCATACTATCGAAACGCAAATCAAAGGAATAAACATCCCAATAATAAAGTTATTTACTCCTTTTTTTATCTCGGCTAAGTAATGGGCTATAAACATAATCACCGCTAATTTAGCAAATTCGGAAGGTTGAGGCTCGAATAACCCTAAATCGATCCAACGATGAGAGCCTTTCTTGGCTTCAAACAGTAATACCACAATCAGTAAGATTAATGAAACAACGGATACTGGTATAGTAAAACGTTTTAAATACTGATACGGAAATTTCATCATGAAAAACATAAGACCAATACCGATAATTGCGAAAATCAACTGGCGCAACCCATAATGAAAAACACTGGTCCCACCGGTATCTGACAAAGATTCCGGCGCACTGGCACTGGTTACCATAATTAAACCAAGCACCAATAAGGCCATAACAACGGTAAATAGAAACAAATCGGATGGATTGCGCTTCAAAAGCGGAGCCTCCATATTCAAGATTTCAATGAATGAATATCTTCAATATTTTTCGTATTTAAAACTTTAAATCAACATGTTTTCGATATTTATTAACGGATTAAATAACCGAGAATGCCAATAACTCCTAAGACGATACCAATAATCCAAAATCGGATCATAATTTTTGGCTCTACCATACCGCCAAGTTCAAAATGGTGATGAATGGGACTCATCCGAAAAACCCTTTTTCCGGTGGTCTTGTAGGAAGTCACCTGAATTATGACCGACAGGTTTTCCGCCACAAAAATTCCACCAATAATAACAAAAAAAAGACTCATTTGACTAAATAGGGAAATACCAGCCAAGCCTGCTCCAAGCGCCAAAGAACCCGTATCTCCCATAAAGACCTGGGCTGGCGGACCATTAAACCAGACAAAACCGATACAAGCTCCCGCCAATGCGAATGCAAAAATCGCCAAGTCCGGCTGATGCTGAAATAAAGTCAGAGTCCCCAAAAACAGGGCGGCAATTGCAGTTGTCCCCCCGGCCAGTCCATCGAGGCCGTCGGTTAAATTTACTGCATTTGAAAAGGCAACGATTACAAAAACAGCATACAAAAAAAAGACGGGGTTACCAAATCCCCCTGCCGGGAAAGTCAACTGTAAATCGGCAAACGGCACCAACTGTGAAGTCGGAAACTGGTTACGAATCATAAAAAATACTGCCAGACCCGCAAAGAGGATTTGAGCAAACAATTTTTGTCTAGCGGTAAGACCAAGCGATTTTTTGGTGATAATAATGATTAAATCATCCACCAACCCAATCAATCCAAAGCTCAACGTCAAAAAAGTAAGCCATTGAACAATCGGGGAATAAGCTTTGACGAACATCAATCCCACCACAAGTGAAAGCAAAATTAGGATTCCACCCATTGTGGGAGTGCCGGCCTTTTTCAAATGGCTTTGGGGTCCATCCGTCCGAATACTCTGACCGAATTTCAACCGATGCAATAATTTAATCGTAATCGGTCCTAGGACCAATGAAACTAAAAAAGCGATGAAAGCTGCGAAAATAAGTTTGAGTAAAAGTGTCATGAAATGTGGACCTCCTCCGTGGATAAGGCGTAGACAACCTCTTCCATTTTCATCCCACGGGAACCTTTAACCAGGATAAAATCTCCCGGTCTAATATACGCCTTAAGTTTCTCAATTAAAGCTTGTTTATCCGAAAAAAATTCTCCATGATCTTTAACAAAATCATTCATTCCTTCAACATACTTTTCGGCTAAAACCCCAAAGGCGAAAAGATGATCGATTTCTTTCAAGGCGGCATAAGAGCCGATTTCGTAGTGAATTTGTGCAGCGCTTGGCCCCAATTCCAACATATCGGCCAAAACGGCAATTTTTCGTTCTCCGGATTGACTTGAATGTAAAACTTCGATAGCGGCTTTAACTGAAGAGGGACTGGCATTATAAGTATCGTCAATAATTCGATAACCATTTTTTTCAATAATGTTTAATCGTTTGCCGCTAAGATCAGGTTCAGCCAGACCTTTTTGGATGCTTACCTCGGAAATTCCCAATTCGATTGCTGCAGCAACGGCTGCAATTGCATTCAGGATATTATGGCGGCCAGGTACAGGCAATGCTATGTCTAGACTTCCATTTTCGAAAACAGCTTTAAAACGGGAACCAAAATCGGTCATTTCAATCATTACAGCTCGATAATCCAGGTTGGAGCCATCAATACCGTAAAAAACCTTTCTAGCCCGGGTACAATTTCCCATTTTACGTACTAAAGCATCATCCCCATTTAAAATTGCCAAACCATTATGGGGTAAAGCTTCGATTAACTCCGATTTTGCTTTGGCAATATTCTCCTGGCTGTGCAAGAGTTCCAAATGAGTTAAACCCACATTGGTAACCAGTCCAATCGTAGGTTGGGCAATTCCGGCCAGGTTTTTAATTTGCCCAAGACCTCTCATACCCATTTCAACAACGACGGCCTCAGTTTGTGAATTTATTTTTAAAAGCGTTAAGGGCAAACCAATTTCATTATTATAATTAGCCTCAGTTTTCACGATCTTCAATTCTCTAGCGATAATTGAGGCAACTAAATCCTTGGTTGTCGTTTTTCCATTGCTACCTGTTATCGCAAGCAATGGCGTATTAAAACGACTCCGATGAAAGCGGGCAATATCTCCTAGCGCTTTCAGGGTATCCCTTACCCGGATAATCGTCACTCCTTCAAATACCGGTCCATCATCCATTACAATCAAAGCAGCAGCGCCTAGCTGAATCGCTGCGCCCAAAAAATCATGGCCGTTAAAACGCTCTCCTTTTATCGCGATAAATATGTTCCCAGGATTGATTCGGCGTGAGTCAGTGCTCACCCCGGTAAAATTATGGCAGGAGCCGCTTCTCTGAGTCAAAACTCCTCCTGTGGCTGCCATAAGCTCATCCAAAGTAAACTCAACCATTATTTTTCTCCTTGAGTGCTTCAGCGGCAATCTCGCGATCGTCAAAATGAATCGTATGATCGGCGAAGATTTGATCCGTTTCATGACCTTTCCCTGCAATCAATACTAAATCACCCGGCTGGGCCATAGCGATTATTTTTCGGATTGCTCTTGCCCGATCCACTTCTAAAAGATATTGAGCATTGGGATTAAATTGATGAAAACCCTCCTCAATTTCTTGGATGATCTCAGCAGGATCCTCTGAACGAGGATTGTCTGAAGTTATAATTGTAAAATCAGCCATTTTCGCAGCAATGGATCCCATAATGGGTCTCTTGGTTCGATCGCGGTCTCCACCGCAACCAAATACCAATAATAGCCTGCGTGGCGAAAGGCCTCTCCCGGTCTTTAAAATATTTTCCAAACCGTCCGGGGTATGGGCAAAATCAACAATCACACCGAATTTTACAGCTCCAGGGACCAATTGAAACCGACCCGGTACACCGGTTATTCCTTCAAGGCCTTGCTTAATATCCTCCGTATTAACTCCTAAAGCCAGTGCCGAACTTAAAGCGCCCAAACTATTATAGATATTAAAATAACCGGTCAATTTCAAATTAAGCTGTATTTCCCCTCGTGGGGTTGTTGCAGTATAACTAGCACCTGAAGGAGTTAATTGAATATTGCCAGCTCGAATCTGCGCATTTTTTTCAATACCATAGGTAATAACTTGGGCTGGCGTACGTTCCATAATATAATCGGCATGAGGGTCGTCGCCGTTAATAATTGCCCAAGAAACTGTTGGTAAATTGGCAAAGAATTTTGTTTTTACCCGCAAATACTCCTCAAATGTCCCGTGATAATCTAAATGATCTTGAGTAATATTGGTAAAAATTCCGGAGCGAAACGATAGACCCGAAATTCTCGACTGGGCAATCGAATGGGATGATACTTCCATCACAACATATTCTACTCCCGCCTGCACCATTTGGGAAAATAACATTTGTAAATCAAGGATCCCAGGGGTTGTATTATGAGCAGTGTGAGTCTCTACAACCTGATTACCGATAAGATTTACAATAGTACCAATGAGTCCGACTTTAAAACCAGCGTTCTCCAAAATGCTTTTTAATAAGTATGTGGTGGTAGTTTTACCATTGGTGCCGGTTACTCCGATAATTTTTAACTTTTTATCCGGGTAATCATAAAAAGTCCCGGCCACCACTTTAATAACCTCATCAACGGATGGAACTTGAATGATAGTTAAGCCATAATTTTCTTCGGGTAAATCCTCAACTAAAGCAGCTACCGCGCCCTTTTCCGCTGCCTGTTTTAAATATAGATGCCCATCGTAACGGGATCCTTTAATGCATATAAATAAATCTTTAGCCGCCACTATCCTTGAGTCTTGATTAATACCCAAAATTACGCAATCCGTTGTACCATAAATGTTGGAGACGCTAATATTCTTGATGATTTCCTTTAATTTCACCGGATGAAAACTCCTTCCCTACACGCCAACTCCTGGTTTATAAATTTTTATTCACGCAAAACTACTTCTAAACGACTTCCTTGATGTGCCGATTATCGAGTGCATAATCAAAACGACTAAGTTTATTCGTGAGAATTACTAACAATCCTGCTCTCATTAAAAGGAAAACATGTCAATATTATTAATATTTTGTGTCAAAAGCAACTTTTTTATCCTAATCTTCTCACTTATGGAAAGATAATCAAAGAAAATCCTTTATGGTAAATTATCTAGTTTAGGGGCAAAAGTTACATTGATTATTGAGCCTCGCTCGATAACAGTTCCCGGAGCCGGTCTTTGTTCCACCGCTATACCAGTTCCTTTTGCAGTAAGCTTCAAATCCATTTCGGACAAAATTTCATTGACCTTTCGTAAAGACAAGCCGCGAAAATTAGGCAATACCAACTGAGAATTCTTTTCTTTATATTGGTACTCCGCTTCTGGGGTGAAATAAAGAATTACTTTGCTATTCCGATTGAGTACTGCCCCTGCCTTGGGTACTTGATCAAATACATAACCTCCGCTGCCGATCATCCGGTAACCCAGTTGATTTTCGCGCAGTAAAGCAATGGCTTCTTCCGTACTCATATTTTGAATATTAGGGACGATTACTTCTTCGCTAGTCATTTTGGCGCTTACTTCCGGTTCAAATCGTGGCTTGACGCCTAAATAGCGAAGCGCATCCTTAAATATACTTCCGACAATGGGAGCGGCAATAACTCCTCCGAATCTAACCGGAACACCTGGCTCATCGATCATCACCAAGGCCAAAATCTGTGGGTTTTCTGCTGGTGCGTAACCGATAAAAGACGAAATAACTTTATCGGAATAACCACGTTTTCCCGGCTCAACCTTTTCGGCGGTGGCGGTCTTACCGGCAACCCGGTATCCTTCTAAATAAGCCTGCATCCCCGAACCATTCGTAACCACTTGTTGTAACAAACGATTCATCAAAACCGCTGTTTTATTGGATAACACCTGACGGATCACTTGGCGGCGAAATTTCTGTTTCACTTTGCCATCGGCTGAAATAATCTCTTTTACAATCTGGGGTTTTAGCAGGTAACCGCCGTTAGCAACCGCCGCAGCACCCATTACCATTTGGATCGGAGTTACCGAAATACCTTGCCCGAATCCAATGTTAGCCAGTTCCATATTTTTTACTTTATCAATCCGCTGTAGACTGCCACTGGCCTCTCCCGGGAAATCCACCCCTGTTTTATTCCCAAAACCAAATTCTTTAATATATTTATAAAAGGTTTCTTTCGTCAATCGAAGGGCAATGGATGCAAATACCGGATTGCAGGAGTTTTCCAGAGCATCGATAAAAGTCTGACTGCCATGCCCCCCCGCTTTCCAACAACTAATTCTTCTTCCATCAATTAAAATAAAACCAGGATCAAAAAATTTAGTTTCCGGTGTAACCTGGCCTTCTTCCAGGGCAGCGACTGAAGTGAATATCTTAAAACTTGAACCAGGTTCGTACATGTCCGTAAAAATAGGGTTTCGCCTGTTTTGTACCGAATAACTGCCAAAATTATTTGCATCAAAACTAGGATGAGATGCTGCAGCCAATATCTCACCGGTTTGCGGATTTATAATAACCGCCATGGCCCGTTTACATTTTGTATCAGCAATGGCCTTATCTAATTCCCGTTCGATAATGTATTGCAAATTTTGATCAATCGTGAGTGTTAATGAATCACCATCTACCGGAGCCAAATATCTGCGATCACCTTGGGGTATATAATGTCCGGTGGTATCAAACTCTGCCTGTTCGCTACCTGGAACTCCCCGCAAATATGAGTCATACTGACGTTCCAGACCTTCCAAGCCTTGATTATCAATACCTGCAATTCCCAAGGTCTGGCTGGCCAGAGACGATTGTGGATAAAAACGTTGTGCTTTTTGGGTAATTTCAATCCCGTGAATCCGGTTTTTTTTATTATTGAGGCACTTCCGAAGTTGATTGACTTCAGTAATCGATGCTTTACGTTTAATCCAAACAAAAGAGGCTCCTGAATTGATGAGCCTCTTTACCCGTTCTGGATTCATCGCCAATATTCCGGCCACCGTATTGGCGATTTCTGTCCTTTCCCGGTCAATAGCGGCTTTCTTTTCATTTGGGCTCAGTTTGGTGCTGATTTGACTCGTTTCAAAACCGACTTCCGCCGGGACAGCATATACCGAATCCCCATCCACACTAATAGCCAATTCATTTCCCAGCCGATCATAAATGGTTCCCCGGCGCGGTAAAACAGGCAATGCTCGAAACCGCTGATCTTCGGCGGATTTTCTCAGCCATCCCGCCATAAAAACTTGAAGATAAATCACACGTAAAATTAAGCTTCCGAATAGTATAATTGCTGCGAAAAGTAAAATGGCCACTCTCTTTTTGGAATGAATTCCGCTATAACTCACTTACTTTCCCTCCAGCAAAATCAACTTTAATTGGATTGCGCCATTGCCGCTCGAACTCCTTCAAACCAGCTAGCCAATTTGCCCCAAACATGGTTATTGGGAAGAACTGTTTTTGTCACACTGTTATAGGGTCTGGGTACTTTTTGATGGAGAGACGGTACCCCGGCGATAAGCTGATAGTCGGTAGGTCCGGCAACTTTCATATGAAGCTCCGTTTGGGCAATTTTAGAAACCCTTTCAAACGACTCCAGCTGAGCCATTTCAATTCGAATTTGAATAGACTCCCGTTCTAACCCGCGAATCGCGGCACGGCAATTTTTAATTTCATCGCTGCGTTTCACATTGACCACCTGAATCCAGAGATTAATCAAACTTAAACACAGAAATAACCCGCCAACGATCAGGAAGGGTCTTAGTTCCGCCCGATAATTTGAGCGTACCTTCGAAACCGTAACCGTAGTATCACTATATTTTTCTGATATCTGCCGTTTTTCTGCCAATATCATGTTATGCACTCTCCTAAATGCCTAGACCAATTTCTCGGCGCAACGGAGCTTGGAACTCCGCGCCCGAGGATTGAAGTCGATCTCTTCCTGCGATGGTAGAACAGGTTTCTTTGTAATGATTTGAACTTGCGGTACCTGTCCGCATTGACAAACCAAAATCTCTTTAGGACAGATACATCCTTTTGCCCATTTTGCAAAAGTCGATTTGACGATTCGATCCTCCAAAGAGTGAAAAGAAATCACTACAATCCGCCCTCCGGGCTTTAAGATTGTCAGTGATTGTTCAAGTGCTTGTTGTAAAACATCCAGTTCCCGGTTGACCGCAATTCGAATCGCCTGGAAACTACGGCGGGCGGGATGAGGTCCATTTCTACGTGCGGCAGCCGGAATCGCTTGTTTAATAATTTCAACTAATTCCGAAGTCGTTTCGATCCGCTTAACCCGTCGATACTTTTCAATAAATTCCGCAATCCGTTTGCTCCAGCGTTCTTCGCCATATTCCCAGAGAATTTTGGAGAGTTCACGAACTGATGCTGTATTCACCAAATCTGCCGCCGATAAGGGTTCCGATTGGTCCATTCGCATATCCAAAGGCGCATCAGCTTGATAGCTGAAACCCCGTTCGTCCAAATCCAACTGCGGTGACGAAACACCCAAATCTAATAAAATTCCATCAATTGCTTTTATCGCCTGTTCCGCAAGTATTTCATTGATATATGCAAAATTACGCCGGATTAAACACACTTTTGGTTTTACATGCTGCAGGCGTTCTTTTGCCGTTAAAATAGCCATCTGATCCTGATCAATGCCTACGATAATACCATTTTCACTTAGCTTTTCAGCAATCCGCAAAGCATGTCCGGCTCCACCAACCGTTGCATCAACATAAATTCCTGCTGGCTTAATGTCCAAATAATGAAGGACCTCTTCCGGTAGCACCGATTGATGAACAAAATCGGACACTCGACAAACACCTCAAATTCCTATCTTTGTAATTGCAGCAATCTCCTCATAGGATTGTTCAGCTTGATTCGAATAATTCTCCCAAACTTCTTTGGCCCAGATTTCAACCTTGGTGGAAACTCCAATGACATAAGTATCCCGGTCAATATGGGCATGTTCCCTTAATTGCTGGGGGAGCACAATCCGGCCTTGTTTATCCAGCTCTACTTCAACCGCTCCGGAAAAAAACATTCTAACGAATGCACGGGTTTCAGCTTGGGAAGTGGGTAGTTCTTTAACTTTCTCTTCAATAGTTTTCCATTGGGATAGCGGGTAGGCAAACAAACAATTATCAAGGCCCCGGGTAACCACGAAATTTTCTCCCAAATCTTCGCGGAATTTTGCCGGGATTATTAAACGGCCTTTTTCATCTAAAGAGTGTTGATACTCTCCTAACAACATACGTAAAAAACCCCGCTACATTTTTTCCCCACTTCACTCCACTTGACACCACTTTGCTCTCTGTATTCTCCATTATCGACCAATTTCCTCTTTTCTATAAGTGTTTTACGGATTTTTTTTGGGTACATGCAGGTCTTTGTAAGCCTGAAATCAAGTTCTCGATACCATATATTGGTTGCTATTAAAAGTTCACACCGAAAAAACCCAATATATTGTATTTAAAATTTTTGGCAACCAAAGAGGATCTCTCAAGTCAATAACCCTTGATCTACCATATAAAAATTTTAATATTCAATACTAAGGACTATGACTTATAGTATCTTCTTGTAGTCTTACGACGATAAAAAAATTTAACCTGGGGAAGCCTGTCCCGGTTCAATCCTATAAAAAGCAATCACCGAAAAAAATACAGCTATGCTACGAAAGTCCGTAAAAATAGCAAAATCAATGGTTGTCACAAAATAATGGCAATCACCGGCCGGAAAGAATGCACTCTGAATTATTTTGAAAAGAGGATTTCATAGAGGTGAAAAAATAACTTTTCTAATTCGATTTGAGTGGAAAATCAAAAAAAGTCACGATTGTGGTTAAAGGGGATGTCCAAAAGTAAATATCGCGTCACGCACGATGAATAAATACAATGTATTAAAATGAGTGCAATCGATCAAGCTCTTCATTAAATCTTTCATTATTTTTTCGACTGCGCCTCATTGGGGTACGGATTGACAACGAGAGGCTTATTAGTAAAACGTTCTTTAAATAACTACTCAATGATTGTGAACGTTTTACTTAAGTAGAGCGTATCTTCCTCATTTCCGATTGCCATTGATTTACGATACACTCTACTAGTTTACTATCAGTAGTTCCCGAGCCATCTGATAACAACCGCCTTCTATCAAACGGGTAAAGTCTTTTTTTATGCTTGATTTCAAAAACCGGATTCTTTTAAGATCCAGCTGCAGTTGGGCAATAAATTGTTTAAGTTCATCAAGCCAAGGCTCCCTACCCAGAAGGATGCTTTGGCCTTTTCCAAGCCAGCCCAGATCAATGTTATGATAACTAAACAGTCCAGCCACACAGCGCCTCTCCCTTAAAGCATCCAAGATCCCTTTTTCTCCCGTCCCAAATACTTTTAGATAAGTTCTACCAGAACCAATAGCGCGGCCTTGATGATGATAGTGATAATCTGACCCCCCCACAATTCCAACATTACTTGGCGCTATCCAATCCTCCCAAAAACTTCGCAAGTCCATATAATTTTCAGGAGACTGCTCTAAAATTGATGAATTAAAAAGCTCAACTGCATCCAGTAAACCTACAGTGATAATCTCTTTTAAAAATCCCTTGGCCCATCCGGAATTGGGCATCGTCCAAGGATGAGCAAGAATAATGATTCCACCGGATTGATGATGCAGGCTGAATTTCTCCAAAAGCGTACTGCGACTTGTATTCTCCCATTTTTCTTGCTTGCCGGCGATCAATAAAAAATGAAAATGATTCCCTAAAGAAATTTCCTGAGACAGAATTGACTGGGGTAATCCCGAATTACCCATGGAAAGAACACAAGCTTCTCTTGACCCTTGGAGGTTCTGATGGTCCGAAATTGCGACAACATCCAGAAATCCGTTTCGGGCCATGGTCAAAATTTCATTTGGATAAAGAGAACCGCCCGAATAAGTACTATGAATATGAAAATCCGCCATTATCCAACGTGCTTCAGGCATAGGCGAAAATGTGGTTACCGATCGCCACAAATCAAATCCCTCATTCCATCGTCATAATAAGATCCAAAATTCTCAACCGTTCGGTGTGGTAACTGATTTTTCGTTGCCACTGATCTTGATAATAGCGGCGACTCCATGGTTGTTTTTCGAGATAATACTGCCGCCCCAATATCCAATATTCATAGGGGAAAGTCAGATACAAGCGCAGTAATTTTAATTCCCCTTTTTGCCAGAAGTAATGGCGATCAAAAAACCATAAAATTTTTAACAATGCATCGGGCGACCAGTGATAAAATCGTAAATATCGGCTTATTAAATTAGTCCGATCATGTATGGAATGATCGATAATCATATCATCAAAGTCGATTAAATAAGCCCGCTCATTTTGAATGATCACATTATGAAAAGCCCAATCATGATAACATATGGTTTCTTGCATCGGAACAATCCGGCTGGAAAATTCCCTTAGAACTTGAAATGCCATTTCATAAAACTGGTGCCATATTTGGATATATTGACGACTAAAAGCATCTTCCTGGAACCGGATGGCTATTTCCCGGCAAGTTACCATTTCCTTTAAACATTGTTTCCACCGCTCCAGCGGATCAAATTTAATCATTGCCCATTTTTTAGGATCTGATTGAATCACTTCATGACAAAGCTTATGAAAATTGGCCATTGCAATGATGGCAGCCTTTAAATCTTTGGCAGATTGATAATCGGCAACCCGCCCCGGGATTTTTTCGGTCAATATATAGCGGTTGCCTCGTTCCCATCGATAATAACCGCCTGATTCCGTTTTCATTAACCGGGGTACGTAACCGGATAATGCTTCCTGCGTTATCAATGTTCCGGTTAAATAGGCACGCATCGATCCTATTTTTAGAGGCTTCAAAACATAAGAGGGCTCCAATAAAGGTGCAAAAAATACACTTCCATGAGCCCGATAATCGCGGGCTAAGCAGTAAGATTTTAAAACTTCCTGAATTGCATCTTCTGAAAGTTGGTTAGTAGCCATCGCCAAACCAGCCAATAAACACCAGGATTAACCCAATTAAAATGATAATATCAATGGGGTTGGCTGCTATTAAGGCTTTTAAAAATAACAACGCCAGAATAATTAAAAAAACTTTTTGATTTAAATACCTAAGGTGTTTAAAGGGATTTCCCATAAGATGCACCTCCAGCCATCATGTTATTCATGAATGCCGGAGTTGGGAACTTGGCATAAGTAACTCGGTTCTTCCAAAAGTCCAAAAGAAGGAACAATGGGCGAGATTAAAATTTTTTTATGACATTTGCCCCAGTCAAATCATAAGATATAAGGATTGAAAAAATCGACAGATTTGGGGAAAGGAAATATCCAATTAATGGAGCTCTTGCAAAAAATCAATCAGGATTATCTAATTTCAGCAACTGCTATCAAGCCTTTTCACTCTGTTTGGAAAGTAATCACTGTAGGGCAAACTTATATCTTAAAAAAAATAAAAGACATTCCGGACCATTTTTCAATGATTGCCCGAATTGTGAACGAACTTTATCAGCAAGGGTTAAGCCAATTGGTTCCAATATCACTCACCCGTAATGGAGATTGCGTTCTTGAATGGAACGGTGAATATTTCTGCCTTTCCCAGTGCCACACCGGAGAAAAACCGTCTTTTAGCTCCCAGCAACATTTAAGAAGAATTGGTCAGTTCTTTGGCCAAATCCATGAATTTTCGCGCCAAACTACCTTTCCCGAAGAGCTTCATAACAGACAGGGTTTTGAGGAATATCATCGTTATCATGACTTTTTAAAAAATCTTTTACCCCAATTACCTGCAAGGAGCGGCTTAAACCGTATAGACCGGACAGTGATTGAGTGGGGCGATTATTTTTTGCAGCAAAGCCTTGAGGTTATTCAGGATCTTGAAAAATTCCCCAACATCCACTCGCTCCTCAATAAGCAAAAAGGTTTTTGCCATAATGACCCGGCTCCGGGAAATATCATCATGGACCGTCTTCAGTGTTATTTAATTGATTTTGAATTTGTAAATTTTGATTACTGGCTTAAAGAATTGGCTCATTTGGCAATGAGAGTATTACAGGCAACAAATTGGGATTCTAACAATTCTTCTCTCCATATATTGCTTGAGGCCTATCATCAAGAAAGGCCTTTACTTGATATCGAGTTTAAAATTCTCCCTGTCTTATTACGTTTCCCCCGCCGTTTCTGGCGCTTTTGCCGCCAACGCTATCAAGAAAATTTGCCTTGGCCGGAGAGGCGTTATCAAAATCGTATCTGGGAAATTCTTTCTGAAGAAACCAAGCGCCGTCATTTTTTTGAAAAATAGCATTCTCAATCTTCTTTTACTTTTCATTCAATCATTAGGAGGAGCCGGATGACAAATACCACCCATTCCGACCTGCAACAAATTTTAAACCATTGGGGGCTTGAACTTTATCGTTTTGAAAAAGTTCGGGATGTTTATAAAGTCTACACTCAAAGCGGTTTAAAAAACTTGAAATTATCACCCTTAGTTCCTGAGCGCATCCTGTTTGTTCATCATGCCATTGCCCATTTAAATCAAAGGGGCTTCTCAAAAATGACTCCCCTCATCCCAACCAAAACCGGGGAGACTTCAGTTTTTGATCAAAATTTCGCTTATACCCTGTTTGATTGGATCGAAGGTCGCCAATGTGATTATCGGAATAAAACCGAATTGGTTGATTCCATGAAAGTCCTGGCAAACTTTCATCAAAAAAGTAGTGAATTTACACCTCCTCCTAATTCCAATATGCGGGATCATTTGGGGAAATGTTTAAAACATTTTGAAGAACGTTATCAAGATTTATTACGGTTCAAAGAATTGGCCCTTACTTTTCCCAATGATCAATTTGCCGCTTCCTATTTAGCCAATATCGAAGCATATCTTCCGATGGCCACTGAAGCGATTGCTAAAATGAAAAAGAGCGACTACCTCACACTGGTGGAACAAGCGCGGATCAAAAAAACTTTTTGTCATGGGGATCCGGCGACTCGCAACTTTATCCTGACTCCGGAAAATGAAGTCTTTATGATTGACTTTGATAGTTGCAGGCTAGATTTGCCTATTATGGATGTCATTAAGTTTACCAGAAGAATCATGAAAAAATATCGCTGGCAATATCCGGTCGCTAAATTAATTATCGATTCTTACCAAGCGATAAGCCCGTTATCTTCCAGTGAACTTGCGGTAATGAAGGCCGTGTTCTTTTTTCCACAAAAGTTTTGGCGGCTATCCATCCGTTATTTTGATCAACATGCTGCTTACGGTCCTGCAAGGCTGCTCAAGAAATTTCAAAAATATGTCAGTAATAAGGGCCATCTGGTGCAATTTCAACAACAATTTTCAAACTATCAATCACGGGGCGGCGAATGAGATATGACAGAGGATTCTGTGGCCGATTTACAAAAAGAAGATATTGGGGAAATCATTTTCCAATTTGGTCTTCAATTCAAAGCATGTCAAGCTTATCGCCGAATCTGGCAGGTTGAAACCAATAGAGGAACCAAATATTTAAAAAAATCGAAACTAAACGCCGCCGATCTCCAATTTATTGATGAAGCCCAACAGTATCTATATGGTCAGAACTTTACCAATTTGCCAAAGTTCATTCGAAACGGCCAAAATGAACCTTTTGTCCGTTATAGGGATAGTTTATATATTTTAACCAATTGGTATTTAGGGACTGAATTAGATTTCCGCATTCTGATGGATTTGAAACAAGCCTCCCGTTTTCTCGCGGATTTTCATACCAAAAGCGCCGGCTTTAAACCACACATCCCAAATCCCGACCGTACTTGCTGGCTGGGATGGCCCCATAAATTCGAAGAACGGATAAAACAAATGCAGGACTTTCAACGTCTTGCAAACTTGGAAAAAGATTCATCAATTTTTAGCCGCTTATTTTTACGAAATTTCAGTCCCTTTTATCAACAAGCTATCGCCAGTTATGAAGCCCTGTTAAAATCACCTTACCCTGCGGTCGCCGAGGCCGCCTCCATCAGTCTCAGTTTTTGCCATCATGATTACTCGGGTCGCAATATACTCCGCACCTTTCAAGATCGGTTATTATTGGTCGACTTTGATTACTGCCTGCTTGATATGAGAATTCATGATTTAATCAACCTTTTGGTACGCAATTTAAAACACAATGGGTGGCGTTTGGAAATTTCCAATTTTATTCTCAGTGAATATGAGACGGTGAGTAAATTAACCCAAGAAGAGCTGGAAGTGATGTATGTTCTGCTCTGTTGGCCCCAAGATTTTTGGCAAGTAGGGCTGCAATATTTCTATGAAAAGTTACCTTGGTCCAAAGAGAGGTTTATTAAAAAACTCAACCATAAAATCTATTACCGGGCACCCCGGAACCGATTTCTAACCGAGTTTTCCCAGAAGTATCAAATCAAGTCTTTCGTTGCGCTTTGATATGACACGAATGCCGGTTTCAATGAAAAAAACAAAAACCTCCCCAAGGGAAGGCTCTATTTTAAAAGTGAATTGAAATATTACGGATCATGAGGAAAGCGTAAATTTTTGGGTGAAGATTATTCGGCTGTTTCTCCACCCAATAAAACTTTCCGGGAAAGATTAATCCGTCCTTGTTTATCAATTTCAACGACTTTAACCATGATTTCATCGCCAACATTGACAACATCTTCAACTTTAGCGACCCGTTCTTTGGCAAGCTGGGAAATATGGACTAAACCTTCTTTACCAGGTAGAATTTCCACAAATGCCCCGAAATTCATTAGTCTGGTTACTTTACCCATATAAGTGGCGCCGATTTCCACATCACTCGTCAGGCTCTTGATGATTTGTTGAGCTTTCTCACCGGCCTTGGCATCCACTGCCGCGATAAATACCCGGCCATCATCTTCAATATCGATTTCTGCGCCGGTATCTTCAACGATTTTGCGAATCATTTTGCCGCCAGGCCCAATGACATCCCGAATTCGATCCGGATCAATCGAAAAGCGGATAATACGGGGGGCATAGGGTGATAATTCTTTATGGGATTCCGGTATCGTAGCCAGCATTTTATCGAGGATAAACAGGCGGCCTTCCTTGGCTTGGGCTAAGGCTTGCTTTAAAATTGCCCGATCAATACCTTTCACTTTAATATCCATTTGAATGGCGGTAACACCGTCTTTCGTACCGGCCACTTTAAAGTCCATATCCCCAAAATGATCTTCCAACCCTTGAATATCCGTTAAAATGGCAAAGTCATCACCATCTTTTAGAAGTCCCATCGCCACTCCGGCCACCGGCTTCTTAATCGGCACACCGGCATCCATTAATGAAAGCGTGCTTCCACAAACACTTGCCTGAGAAGAAGAACCATTGGACTCTATGACTTCGGAAACCAACCGGATGGTATAAGGAAATTCTTCCTCACTGGGAATCACCGGTACTAAAGCCCGCTCAGCAAGGGCGCCATGACCAATTTCCCTACGCCCCGGGCTACGAACCGGACGAACTTCACCGACACTGAAACCGGGGAAATTATAATGGTGAATGTATCGTTTGGACTGATCGTCACCCAGACCGTCCAAAATTTGCTCTTCACTCACTCGCCCAAGGGTACAAACGGTTAAAACTTGCGTTTGACCGCGGGTAAAAAGTCCCGAACCGTGAGCACGGGGTAATAGCCCCACTTCACAGGAAATCGGACGAATTTCATTCAATTTCCGGCCATCCGGACGAATCTTATCGACCGCAATCAGACGACGGACTTCTTCTTTAACGATATTCTCCAAAACTTCATTCACATCAGCAGAAGCAGCCTGATATTCTTCTCCCATCGCTTCTGTGAAATGAATCCTTGTTTCTTCTTTCACTTGTTCGATTAGCGCTTCTCTTTCCAACTTTTCATTGGTCTTGATGGCTACGGCCATTTTGGAAGTGGCAAAATCTCTCACCATTTTATCAATTTCCGGATTCGGTTCATCCAAAACCGGCTCGATTTTGGGCTTACCGACTTCCGAACGAATTTTTTCAATGAAAGACACAATTTCCTGAATCACGGAATGACCAAAAAGAATAGCCTCTAAAGCGTCATCTTCCGAAATTTCCTTGGCGCCGGCCTCAACCATCATAATTGCATCTTGGGTCCCGGCAACCGTTAACTGAAGATCACTCTTTTCCATTTGGGCCGCAGTTGGGTTGATGATAAAATTACCGTCAATTCTCCCGACTTTCACGCCTCCAATAGGCCCGGCAAATGGAATTTCTGAAATATGTAAGGCAGCCGAGGCCCCAATCATACCGGCAAGACCTGGTTCATTATCCGGATCAACCGAGAGAACCGTGGTTGTTACCTGTACATCATTGCGAAATCCTTCCGGAAATAACGGTCGTAACGGGCGATCTATCATTCGGGCTGCCAAGACAGCATTTTCTGACGGCCTGCCCTCTCTTTTAATAAACCCACCCGGTATCTTGCCTACTGCATAAAGCCTTTCTTCATAGTCAACCAATAACGGAAAGAAATCAATACCTTCCCGGGCTTTTTGGGCCATCACCGCAGTGACTAAAACTACGGTATCACCATAGCGTACCAGTACCGATGCATTGGCTTGTTTAGCCATCTTCCCGGTCTCTATGATGAGAGGGCGACCCGCTAAAGTCATTTCCCATTTTTGCATCATTTCAAACCTCCTTCAACCTTCCGTGAATCAATAAAACACGGATCTGTTCATTTTAATATTGCTAACAGTTATTAGAATAAAAATCGCAACCAACAGTTAAAACCCCATTGAAAAAGTCTTCATTGATTGTCATTGATAACGAATAACTGATAACTATCCATAGTATATCCCTTTATATAGAAAGAAAAGCGGGTAACCCGCTTTTCCGACTATTTCCGGAGACCTAATCTTTCGATGATTGCCCGATAACGCTCAATATCTTTTTGATTCAGATAATTTAATAAACCGCGCCGTTGACCGACCATTTTTAATAAGCCGCGTCTTGAATGATGATCTTTTTTGTGGACCTTAAGATGCTCGGTTAAATAATTAATCCGCTCAGTAAGAATAGCGATTTGAACCTCCGGCGAACCGGTGTCCCCCTCATGTAAGTGATACTTCGAGATAATCTCTTGCTTTTTTTCTAGAGTCAGCATGTTGAAAGTCACCTCCTTTTCTTTTAAACGCCCCCCGCCGAGGGTTCCGTTGGAGACTCGAAACTCCCAGCCAAGGGTTTCACGCGTCCGTCTACCAACTTCAAACGGGCATCAGCGCAAAACTAAAATAATTTTACCATAAATCAATGGCACTGTAAATAAAATATCTTCAGGAGCCTATTCGACTCCCCGGAAATAATGTCCCTTGGTAATATCCCTGCCGGTCAAGGACTTAAATTGATTGATGATCAACTCTTCATTCTCTAAACGTCGTCCTTTATCGATAGCACCCAGAGCTTTATGGTATTGTGCAACAAAAGGATCTATTTGACGGGCCTCGAATGTTTTCAATTCCAGACGGCAAACCAATTCACCCGCAGTACGCAGTCTGTGCAAATCTCCAAACAGGCAAAGATCTTTGGTATTCAAGAGATGGAGCCTGCAGAACTGGTCAGTGTAAATCGGAAAATCAAGTTGCAGGCGATCCCTTAAAAAATAACGATTTTGACGGCACAGTCCCGGGCAAGGCCGACCATCTTTTTCCTTTTCGAGTGAGGAATGGATTGGACAATATTCCGACACCATCAATTCAAGAGGACCTTGAACCAGGCATTCCAGCCTAAGTTCAGGACAATTCAGGGAAATCTCTTTGATCTGCTCCAAAGTCAATTCCGGGGAGAGCGTATACTGTATTATCCGGGGATTATTCAACAGAGTTAATGCATAACTATTGAAAAAATTAAAAGTATAATTTAAACAAATGAGTTGGGTTGTTTCATCTAAGACTCTTTGCAAAGTTCCCAAGTCGGATACCATAATTCCGTCACTGGAAAGTTTTGAAATCATTTGTAAATAGGAAAGCCATTGCCCACTCTGCTCTTCGCGGTTAATCCGGGGCATAGCGATGATCAAACGGGAACCGGCTCGGTGAGCTGTTTCGATGGAGTTTACCAAGCCTTGCTCCGTCCAGTGATAGCCGGAGAGTTCATCTCCTCCGACATAGATTAAATCGGCTCCCGCTTTGGCGGCAACCGCTACACTCTCTCCATCCCCCACCCAGACGCTTATGTAACGCTGAATAGATTTGCGTTCCGGATTTTCTCCGCGAAGATTGAATAATGATTGGAGGTCCCTAAAAGAAACCTTCTCCCGTTGATAGGCTTCCAAAGCTCCAGTCATTAATTGTTCAATGGCAACACGCCGGACTTGATTCAGATCTCGCAGGGGCACCATCAGATTTTCACCCATCCTGATGTTTAATTCATCCAAGGAATAAGGGGTGTTTCCCAGCCGGCTCAGTTGTTCCCGGATAGTTTCTTCGGTAAGCGGGCGGGTTTTGGCAGTCTGTAACCGGGTCTCGGTATCAGCGGAACCTGCATGACCGTCCGGATCTGAAAAAGTCACCTGCAATGGCTGATCTAGCTCTCCACTCACCAGAGCCGAGCAGGGAATTTTCAAGTTTGGATTGTCCTTATCTAAAGCTTGTTTGGTCTCCCGATCGTTTTGGATCGAAAAAATTTTGAAAACCCGGTCACCCGGATGAAGTTTCCCGGTTCCAGAGATCGAAACGGTTTCTCCCGTGACTGCAGCGGAAATCTTTTCCCTGTCTTTAAAAAGTTCCCGTACCGGCGTCACAACACGCCCGCCTTGGCTTACCCAAACTTCGATTTCATCACCCAGTTCCAAATCGGCTTGGAGTTTTAGGGTAATGCTCCCTTGCGAAGAGTCGCAACGGATAATCCGCCCTAAATACACGCCCCGGTTATTGGGCCTTCGAAAACCCATAATATCCTGATTACGATTCCCGCCAAAATAGCCATTGCTGAATCCCCGGTTGAATGATTGTTCAAGTTGCTGAACCTCCCGGGGAGTGACTGTAAAAGCGGTTGGATTTTTGAAGTAGCGATCCAACGCCTGCCGGTAGATTTTCGTCACTTGATAGACATATTCCGGGCGTTTCATCCGTCCTTCTATTTTTAAGGATGTTACACCGATTTTATGCAACTCGGGTATATCATGGATTAGAGCAATATCCTTGGGTGAAAGCAAATAAGTTCCGGGAGTCTCCACAAGCCTTTCCCCATTGAACCCTAGCTGGTATTCCATTCGGCAAGGCTGAGCGCACCGTCCCCGGTTACCACTACGCCCACCTATCATGCTGCTCATTAAACATTGACCGGAATAACAAACACACAAAGCGCCGTGAACAAAGACTTCTATTTCCATACCGGAGGAACGGACAATCGACTCAACTTCGGCCGCAGTCATTTCTCGGGCCAGGACAACCCGCTTGAATCCTAAATTCTTCAAGAATATTGCCCCTTCATGATTATGAACCGTCATTTGGGTGCTGGCATGTAATTCCAAACCCGGCAAATATTTGCGGGCCAAATGAATCAGACCTAAATCTTGAACGATGACGGCATCGACGCCCAGATTGTATAATTGACAGAGATATTCAAGGGCTTCCGATAATTCGTTCTCAGCCGCCAACGTATTGACCGTAATATAAATCTTCTTATGATGAAGATGCAAAAGGTCGGCAGCTTCCTTTAATTGCTGAAGATCAAAATTCGCTGCATTTTGCCGGGCATTAAAAAGTTTACCGCCGAGGTAAACCGCATCGGCTCCTGCGGCTAATGCCGCTAGCAACGCATCCCAATCCCCCGCGGGGGCCAAAAGTTCTAAATGCTTTGGACTCGATTCTAAGGTTAACATAGGAAACTCCATCTAATTAGCAGATGAAACTGCTCTAATGTATCGATCAGTTCAAATAGTTGTCCATCTAAAATATACCCTACATAACGGAATTGCCAAATGACAAGATCCCTCAACCATCCTTAAAACCCAGAAATTTTAATATTGACGGATAAATATCCATCAGGGTGTGAATCCTTTTGAACTCAGTCACATCGCCAATCACGATGGTAGGGACCGGGTTGAAAGTATGCGTTTTAATACTGAGATCTTCAATATTCCCATGATCACTGGTTACCAGCAAGGTGAGACGGTTTTTGGCCAAACTCCCGGCGATAGTTCCTAAAAAACGGTCCAAACGGTTCAACAACGTAAGGGCTAATGAATAGTCCTGATGATGTCCGCAGTGGTCTGTTTGAAAATATTCAAATAACGTAAAATCATTTTTGGCCGCCAGATTGGCAAGAATCGTCCCTGCTTCCTCCGGTTCCCAAATCGGCACATCATAACCGCGTTCACGCAGTTTTTCATTGGTGATATCCTGATAAATGGATTCCCCTTGCAGCAGATCTTCGGGCATCAATAAACGACAACTCCCAGCTAAAGCTGCGGTGGTAGTAACGGAATGCTGCCATTTTCCCTGCTCGAAGAATTCAAAATATTCCCTGGTAAAGGTATTGGCAAAAACCGCTCTGCCTCCTCCTTCGTTAATGACTTTAAAAATACTGGCTTCCCGGATTATTTTCCGCAGGGTGTAAGTGGGAAAACCGTTGATGTGACGACCGACAATGACTGAAGCGTTCATACCTGTAAAAATAGCGGTCTGTCCGGTAGCACTTTGCGGAAGTCCTGGTGTGTCCAGAGAAGCATCGGTCGGGCATATGATCATATTCGGATGATGAATCCCTTTTCCAATGGCAGATGCGGTTAAAGAAGCGCCGGATAACATTTCTCTCAAAAAAGAAGTTTTTGCGCTCATCAAAGGATTGGTTGCGGGATCCTCATAACCAAGTCCCAAACCGTCAATGAAAATCATCAAGATCCCCAACAATATCCCCCTTTTTGCTTTCAATGGCTTCTTTCAAACACTTTACTTCCTCCCGCAAAAGCCGAACCTCTTCCATTAACAACTGATCGGCGCAGGCGCGGCTGATGGGCTCCGGCTCTTCTTTCAATATTACGCTGAATTTACCGCAAGCTTCAAAAACAGCCTGTGAAACTTGGGAAATCTTTGAAACACCCAGCTTCCTGAGTTCTTGACGCAAATCTGCCATTGAAAGATGTTCTTTCGCCAGATTTTCTTCGAGTAAAATGCCGTCTTTAATAAGAATCGTCGGTTTTCCCTCAAATAAGCGGGAGAACAAAGGGGAACGGTAGGAAACAATCGACAAGAATACCTCCAACCCGCCGATGAGACCTAAAATGACAAGCCCTTTTCCAAAAGATACTCTCTGTTCCAAACCTACGACTACGATAACATCACCAATGCCGGCCATAATGACTAAATCAAACAGGCTCAGCTGGCCCAAAGCCCGTTTTCCCATAAACCGGACAATCACCAAAGCCGCTAAATATATAGCGATTGGCTTAATCAGAAATCTGCCAATTGTTACCCAGTCCATCCCATCGCCTCTTCCTTAGTATGCCCCGTAAATGGAGAGGGACAGGGGGAAAGCCAAAATCAAAGGTATTGATCCAATATATTATATCTTTTTTAGCGCGGATCTGCTAGGTATTCTCCATGCAGATTTTTATCCTGTCATCAATCTTGATAAAAAAGGTCACTGCAAGGGGAAATATCGTTATCAAAGAGGCATTAAAAACGAGGTTAAGCCATGATTAAGGTCATAAGCCGGCTGCCAGTGTAAATACTTTTTCGCCTGACCGTTATCTAGCTGTGAATGATAAATGTCGCCTAGCTTTGGAGGAAAATAATGAACCGGATTTCGTTTTCCGGTAATTCTGCCCAATTCCTCAATAATATCATTGAGAGCCATTTGAATATTGGTACTGATATTGTAAATTCGATTACAATATGATGTTTGCATGGCCGCAATATTGGCTTCGGCAACATCCTTAACATATATAAAATCCCGGGTTTGTTTACCATCGCCGTAAATTGTATAAGGGATGGCTTTCTTTAAGCATTCTATAAAAATACTGATCACACCCCCCTCCGAGCTTGAATCCTGACGTGGCCCGTAAACATTGGAATACCGCAAAATCACATATTCCAGTCCATAAATATCGTGGTACATTTGAATATATTTTTCCCCAACCAGTTTACTGAGTCCATAAAAAGAAATCGGCCTTTGCTGAAGATCTTCAGAAATCGGAATCAGGGAGGGATTTCCATAAGTGGCCGCACTCGAAGAAAAAATAAACCTTTTTACCCGATAAATCCGAGATAAATCCAAAATCTTTAAAAGACCGGCTATATTCGTATCCTGGTCTTCGATGGGGTTGACATTGGATACGGAGACAGCCGTTTGGGCTGCCAGATGAATGACATAATCAAAAGCATGTTGCTCAAAAATATTTTTAATCTCAGGCGAACGGATATCACATTTCCAAAAAGTTGCCGGATGAGGAACATTAACACTACATCCTTTGGATAGATTATCAACAATAAATACTTTGTACCCCTGTTCAATCAATAACTCCGCAATATGGGAACCAATAAAACCGGCTCCGCCTGTAATCAACACAGAAGCCATGGATATTCCTCCAGAATGATCAACTCATTAAATTATTTTTTTTAACGCTACACTCGTTGCTTCATTTTTCAATTCAGTCTTGATGACATATAACGGCCGCTGTTTCACTTCTTCAAAGATCCGGGCAATGTACTGGCCGAGAATTCCAAAAAAAATGAATTGGACGCCGATCAAAAAAAAGACGCCGGCTCCGAGCGTTGCCCATCCGGGTGCAGCCTGGTTTGTAAAAATTTTAATGTACAGCACATGAAGCATAAGGCCAAAACTAACCAGTGATGTCAATATTCCCATATAAAATGCCAAATACAAGGGCACGTTGGAAAAGGATGTAATCCCATCCATGGCAAAATGCAACATCTTTTTGAGAGAAAATTTGGAATTACCGGCAAAACGCTTTGGTGCTATAAATTCAACCGTGACTTGTTTGAACCCGACTAAACCGATCATGCCCCGGATAAAACGCGTCCGTTCTTTGAAAAGGCTAAAACTTTTCAGTACTTTTTTATCCAATAAACGGAAATCGGACATCCCCTCTTTCATTTCAACCTGAGAGATGGCATTCATAAACTTATAAAAGATATTGGAAGTAACTTTCTTAAACCAGGATACCCCCTCGGTATTCAGGCGAATGGTTTGAACAATATCAAAACCTTCTTCCCATTTACAAAGCAGGGTCGATAACATCTCCGGAGGATGTTGCATATCGCCGTCCATGGTTATCACCGCATCCCCCTCGGCATGATCCAGTCCACAAGTTAAAGCAAATTGATGCCCGAAATTCTTCGATAAAATAAGGGCTCGTACCTTTTGATCCATACGGGTAATATTTTCCAACACCAACGGAGTCGCATCACTTGAACCATCATCCACAAATATTAATTCGAAATCATAGGGTAACGGCTTCACATTCTGTAGCACGGCCTTATAAAGAACATCTATAACCTTTTCCTCATTATAAACAGGAACGACGATCGAAACCCGTTTCATTTTTGCCTCCATTTATTGATCGATTCTTTGCAATAAATAATCACTTTCTGTACTCCGAACGATTTTCCAGGGGACTGGATATTCTTTCATAAATTTTTGATAGTCCTTTTGATGCATAATAACGAAGACCCGTTTCGCGCGACTTCGTAGGACATCTTCCCAGCGGAGCGAAGGCATTACATATTTACTGGCCCAACTTAAGTTACTGAAACTTTGATTCTTGAATCCGGCACGATGGATTAAATCATAAATTTTATACCCGGAATAAAACACCGCCGAGGTTTGATAGGTTCCAAAGGAGGTTACTAAATCGCCGGAACGGTAAATTCTTCTTAAGCTGCTGGAAATCGTTTTCCCGGACTGATACTGAGACATCGGAATCAATAACGTTTTGACGACCACGATATTGAATATTAAAATTATCGCCAGAAAGATCATCAAAAACTTTTGAGTGCTTTTCGCCAAAACAAAATAAAGGCAGATACCAAAGCCGATCAGGGTGAGCAATACCATCGGCAGCAAACTTACCCAGGAGGAGTCCCGAGAACGATATATAAAATAAGCTGCTCCCAGAAATAAGACGGTGAATAAAAAAATGACAAGTCCAGACCAAATAAATCTTTTAGCCGGCATTTCTCTTCGCGTTTCAAAAAACCGGGCTGTCAATAAAGAAAGTGGAAACAAAATGGCAAAGGTATATGTGGGATACTTCGTCGCTATTAACTGAAAAAACATAAAGACTACTACTATCCAAGCGATCAGAAACTTAGTATCCGAATCGCCATGATGCAACCCCTTGCCCTTTGGCCATAAATTTTTGATAGTCTGTGGCAAAAAGGCAATCCAGGGGAAAAAGCCAACCAACAGGATAAAAAAATAATAGTAAAATACATTGTCTTTAGGATGTTCGGAAACCGTGGCCCGTAAATAATTATGCACTCCAAAAAAGTTAAGGATGAAAGCTCGTCCATGTTGGAGATACATTCCAAGATACCAGGGGATTGTAACAGCAAGAAACAAAAGAATTCCCGGTATGATTTTCATTTGTTTCAATTCAGACCCGTTTCGGGTCCAGCATAAGAACACTAGGACTATCAGGCCGGGCAGCAGAAATCCTATGGGCCCTTTGGTGAGCGTGGCCAAACCGCAAAAAATATAGAACAGGTAATAATAATTTTTCTCCCGGGGACCGCCGCGATAGGCCAGCAAAAAGCAGGCGAGGGCTCCATTGAAAAAGAAAAAAAGTGTCATATCAGTGATGATGAATTTGGCAATCATCCAAAATTCGAAACTGGTTCCCAGAATCAAGGCGCCGGTGAGCCCTACCGATTGACCGGGGAACAACTTACTGCCAAACCAGAGCATCAATAAAAGCGAAAAAACTCCCATCAGGGCCGGCCAAAACCGGGCAGCAAACTCATGGAAGCCAAACAGTTTAAAAGCCGAAGCAATTTGCCAATAGAAAAAAACCGGTTTGTCATACCAAAAATGGCCATAAATGCGAGGGGACATCCAGTCTCCGGAGAGTACCATTTCCTTTGCGGTCAAAGCGTAATTGGATTCTACGGTATCTGTAATATGAAGATAACTATTAAAAACAAAAAAAGAATAAATACACAGGAGCAATAAACCAAGAAAAATCTTATTGGAATTTTTGAACATCCTCATTGACCTCCCAACTCTGAACTATTCCAGAGCTTCATAAGGAATTAATTTAGTTTTCTGCTGATCGATCATGGCTCTTACTTCCATAGATGTCAGGGCGGCTAGTTCTGCTTCCCATTGATAACCCCAGGGAAATTTCCGTTCCAAAGTTTCGCCGGATAATCCCGGGTGAGTCATTATTTCCGAAACCCCTTCCGGTAAATGCCGAACGATGGTTTTAAGTTTTGCCTGGTTTAAATGGCCACCCCAAAGCATGCCATAAAAGTGCTCGGGCATTAATAAGCACTGCTTTGAAAAACAAGGTTTTGAAAGTCCGCTTACACAGGAAAGGGCATTCCGGGCCAACAATCTGCCTGGCGCGGGTACTGTTCCTCCATAAAATATCAATTTTTCCCGGGGCAGGCGAATTCTCCCAATACCGAATTCCCCGGCCAATTCCGCGGTCACCTGATTGATTCCGGGAAAAACATGGAGATGTTGATGACTATCCAAATGATCGATGGGGATGCCTTGTTCCCTAACACGGGAAATCTGTTTCGCCCATTCCGTCCGGATCTCTTTTAATTTTATTTTCCCGGATAGAAATCGCGGGATAAATTCTTGATAACTGTTAAAAAATTTACCTTCACCATTTATCAGGGTGGGTATTTCTTCCGGACGGCTTAATGGGTTGCCGTTTACCAAGGTTAAATGGACGCCGACTCCGAGTCCTGAATTCTCTCTTAAACTCTTAATTCCGGAGTGGAAGGCATCTCCATTGGCCAGAATTGTCGTACTGGTTACAATTCCTTGGCGGTATGCGAGAATAACGGCCTGATTGATACATTCGTCAAGTCCGTAATCATCAGCATTTACAATTAAGTATTTCATATGGGCTTCACCAATCTTTACCGGGTTTGACCGAAGTACGCTCTGCTGCTAAAAATGAAAGGTAAGGCTGACTTAACTTAGGTCCAGTATATTCTTTCAATCTGAAAAAGACATGAAACCCGATAAGACTCCAATGCAAAAATAAAACCTTATTTTATTGGTTTATGTTTCGCTGAAATATCATTGGTCGGTTTGGAGCGAAGTTTGAGGATATCGAAGAAAATAAGATCTGGAAAAAACACTACCTTTTGGGGCGGTTGCGGGATTGATTTGGCTTCTACCAACAGGACCCCGGGAAAGAAGAATCGAATCCCTGAGAATATGGACCCGGTTTGAAGAAATCATAAATTCCCCTGTTTTACTGGGTCCGTCCGCAAACCGGGCATTTACCATGGACACTGGTGGGCTTAAGATTGGGCCATACTTTACAATCGATAACTCCCATGGTTCCCAGCCGTTCATAAGGGCATACCCCATAAATGGCATGGTATCCTTCAAATGTTAAACAGCCGTCACTGGTCCGGTGGCATTTTGGGCAATACGTTTGGGGATAATACGATAAGCCCGCTTTGACAAACCCCAGATAACGGACTTTGGCTCCGCAGGCCAGACAGGTTGCCCCTTCGAGCTTTTGTTCCCTCATGGTCCGCAGCTGCAAACCTTCCGGGGAAACAACCAACCTGGGAATATCCGCCGGCAGGGAATGATCTTGCAATAAATAAAAATAGGGGGCCAAACGTAATAAATCTCCGGCAAAGGTCGAGGCTTCAAGCGGAGCATGAAAGAAATTCCATGGCAAGGCAACAATCATTAACAAAATCATGATTAAAATCACAGCCGCTTTAAATGCTCCCAATATGGCTCCCAGTGCTCCGTCAATCAAAGCAACCGGTTCGTTCTTATGCATTTCATGCCAATACTTACCAATATAGGCAACGGTTCCGCTGATGCCGACGACAATGAGAATAAAGCCAATCATATTCGCAAGCGGCGTTGAAAGATGAATATTGGAAGCAATATAGCTGCCGGCCTTTTGATAAAAATAAAACCCTAAAACCAGGGCGCAAACACTTCCCAAAAGCCCAAAAAGTTGCTCCACAAATCCTTTGCAATAACCGCGAAAAATCAGCCAAAGAAAACATCCGCCTATCAACCAATCAACCCAATTCAATCGTTCAATCCTCCTATGTGAAATCCGTTGCAAGGTTCATGGTTCAATCTCGAAAAAGCTCAAAGTCCAAATTTTTCCACTGGTAACTTTTTCACTTGAAACTTCATACTTCGAACTTTCAGTTGTTACCGCGCTTCTTTTAAAAGTTGATCCAGGCATTGATATTCTTGACGCAATTTATGAAATTCATCCGCTATTTTCAACCCGGCAAGCACCGCTACTTGGCATTTGCTTAATTTAGGATTGGCAGCGATGATTGAATCGGTTATGGTTTCCAAATAAGAAACGATTTGTCCCATGTAAGCCGGATCATCTTGTCCCTTGACCACATATTCATCGCCCATGATTCGAAAAATAAAGCGCCCCTCTTCGGTTTCGGGGTTTCTGCGTTCTATCATTTTTAACACCTCTATTATCGGTATCGGCAAATTCCCGAAGTCCAACATAATAAATTTATATTTCCAATTAAAAAACTCCTTCATTTGAAGGAGCCTACTTGAACCGCCAGCCCGAAAACATAGGGGATGATTAAGATAAATCCGCTGAATATCAAATAACTGCACCATATTTGCCAAGGAAACCTGGGCCGTCCCATCTGAATCAGGTAATTTCGGATCAAGGTCAAATATTGAAGCCATGCTAATTTACTTTCTAAATCCAAAACCTCATATTCTCCACCCTGATCTTGCGGACGCGCCATGGATTGCCATTGAATATACCGATCGATCTCCCCATCAAGTAAGGCAATGTCTTGATGGATCCAACGGTTTATTTTGATTTGGGCGCAGCCATAGAAACCTAGTCCGGTGCCAATGACCAACCCGAAAAGTAAATAACTATAAAAAAGCGTATCCAACAAATAAAAACTGGTCAAATAATAATATACCAAACCCGCCAAAAAAGTCAGTATAATTCCGAAAGATACCGCGTCTTGCCGGAGTGTACCGAGAAATTGTCGTAATTCGGCGCCGTTTTTCTTCGAAGCATGCAGCCAAAAAACAAACAAACCGCTTATATTCTCGAAGCATACCCCGGCATACAATCCCCAGAGGATTGAATCCAATCCTTTCAATACTCCATAATACCATTGGAATCCTTCTTTTAGAAATTCATTCCATTGCCCTCCCAAAGCGAACAAAAAAGAAATACCTATCATTGAGCCAAGCCATTTTTCATGCCGGTACTGTGCAAACAATAAATAACGGCCCAGAAAAATGACAGCCGCCAAAATGATTTTAAAATATAGAACCGCATGAATCTCAAAGTAACTCTTGCTTCCTTCCACGGCGTAAAGTCCGATCGAGATCAGAATCCAGATCAAGGTAAATCCGATGCACCAAAGTGCGGCCGTCACCAAATTGGCTTCAACAGCGGTCCAAAAATTTTTCACAGTATATTGCCGCATCCATAAAACACCCCCATCCTATTTAATACAATTTATGTTGGGACGAGGGGGGGTAGAACAACATCAGTGTGTTAGGGATAAGAATAACCGCTGGAAAGGGAAAAATTTGCCCAGGGAATTCACCCGGATCCTTTTTTTATACAATGAATATTAAGATTCAAACCATCCAATAATAATTTCAAATAATGCTTCAAAAGAGCTAAAGGCGGTGATGAATCGATGATTAACCAAAGAATCAAAGATTTGATGAATCAACAGATTAAGAATGAATTGGAATCCTATTATATCTATCTCTCCATGGCCGCCTATTTTCATTCGGCAAACTTAGACGGGATGGCCCATTGGATGCGCTGCCAGGCCCATGAAGAAATGACCCACGCCATGAAATTCTTCGATTACATTATCAACCGGGGCGGCTTGGTGGAACTATTGGATTTAAAACAATTGCAGACTTCCTGGAACTCTCCGGCGGAGGCTTGGGAAGCAGCTTATCAGCATGAGGTTTTTATCACCGAAAAGATCGGCGGGCTAATGAAAGCGGTCCGGGAGGAGAATGAATATACCGCCGAGCCTTTACTGAGCTGGTTTATAAATGAGCAAGTTCAGGAAGAGGCGGACTCGCAAAAAATTGCAGAACAAGTAAACCCGGTGAATGATTCCAAGGAAGGTCTGTTATTGCTAGACCGTGAACTGGGAACGCGGGTTTTCCCGGCAGGTTCGCCCCTCGACCCTTTGGCTTATCAGGCGGCGATTTAGTCACCAGACAAATCGTGAAGATCCCAAATTAAACAAGCTATTCAATGATTAATTCAAAGGTAATTTTGGCATTTAACGATCCCGCAGCCGAACAATATTTGGTTTGGGATAGCTCCACGGCATGCTTGGCTTTTTCGAAATCAAGATTCTTTCCGCTCATACAATAAATCATGTGAATATCCGTGAAACGTTTTGGATGTTCAGGCGCACGTTCGGAACGGATGGAAATGGTCAATTTCTCCAGTTCCTGATGCATCTTTCGCATAATCGACACCACATCCGCGCCGGAACATCCCCCTAAACCAAATAACAAAAATTCCATGGGCCTGGCGCCGGAATCAGAACCTCCAACCTCACTATCGGTATCCACTTTAACTTGATGACCGGTATCACCGCTTGCCGTAAAACCCATTTTCCCATCCCAAATCAGTTGAGCATTCATTGAACTTCCTCCTTCTTTAGCGCAGATTCGACTTTTGATCACAAAATTTTATCGACACATGAGTAGCATCGCAAAATGGTTTATTCTTTGATTGGCCACAGCGGCATAGCACCACTCTATTTCTGGGTTCATTGATATGCCCGTCTGAAAATTCGATGGGAATATTTCCTTTAACAAATATTCCACCGCTTACTCCTCTTTCAGGATCCTGAAGGATTTCAACGGATGGTTCATACTCGGGTTCAATCCTCTTTCCATCTTTATCAACAGCAACCAATCGTCCTGTCGGACATTCATTGGCCGCTATGACGGCTTCCTCTTTTGCCGCCGGATCATCGGAGTTGCTTACCAGTTCCCATACATCTCCTTTTTCACGATGACAAAAACGCGCGAAAGCGCAACGATTATCGTCCAATAGGTCAAGACCCGGACCTTCAATTAATTCTGCCCGCTCTTCATAACGATCTTTTGAAGCAGTTTCCGTTCCGTCAAAATCGATCTTTCCATGGACTCCATCGCAATAAGGCTTGTTTCTTGACCTTCCGCAACGGCAGAGGGCAAATTCTGCCGAGGTGTGGAATTCACGTCCATTTTTTAATTCATATCCTCTTCCCTTGGGAATGATTATCTTTTCGGCTAAATGAAGATTGCCCGAAACAATATAAGGCCCATCCTTCATGATTTTGATCTTGATTTTCTTAGTTCTCTCGCACATGAGAAATATAATCCCCTTTTTAGAGCTTTCCATTGATAAAGTTTCATGATACTATTTCGATAAAATACCCAAATTACCTTCATCCAGTTTATCAACAAGGCTGTCAATGAGTTTTCATCAACAGCCTTCGAAATTAAAGGATAATGTATTTTTCCCAGGTCTTTGATATCTTTAGCATCGAGGTTTGTTTTTTAATCGGTGCGTTCACTCAAACTGGCGGTAATCATGAGTAGTCTGAATGTTCAGCTTATTGAACAATCCTTCTGCCCAACCCATCCGGGGCAGCGATGAAATAGCCCGGTCCGGTGGCAATCCGATGGAACCGGATATCCTTCGCCGAACCGGGCACACTGCCGGCGGACTTCTCATCGCGCTGGAATATTCAATGATTTGAAATTTTCTCTTGCAATTTCTTGAAATAAAGTTCTTCATCAACGGGAATCTGCACCCAATTATCGAGCCAAGTCGATAAATACATTGCATTGGCAAGCTCTAAGCCGTTAATTCCCTCAACTCCCGGCGCTAATAACGGAGTGCCCTTTAAAATAGCTCTTACCCAATCGCTGGTAATTCCGGCATGTCCAGTCTCCTGTCCGGTAATGGGAATTTCACATTTCCAACACTCCGGTTCACCAAAACCTCCCCGATATTCCCGGTTAAATTGGCGTTCCGTCACCCGAAGCTGCCAAAAAGAAAGTTTTCCCTCTTCAATGACTGCTTTGCCGCGGTCGCCAATGATTTCAAAACGGTTCGTTCCCGGAGTTTCCCCTGTTGAGGTGATCAAGACCCCGGTGGCGCCATTTTCATATTCCACGTAAGCCGTTACATCATCTTCCACCTCGATGGCGTGATATTTTCCAAACCCGCAAAAAGCCCGGGTTTTGATGGGCATTCCACAAATCCATTGCCAGAGATCCATTTGATGAGGACATTGGTTTAAAAGAACACCTCCACCCTCACCGGACCAGGTGGCGCGCCAACCGCCCGAATCATAATAACTCTGGGAACGGTACCAGGTGGTGATAATCCAATGAGTCCGCTTTAACTCGCCAAGTTCACCCGATTGAACCAAGCTCCTTAGCTTTTGATACAAGGGATTGGTGCGTTGATTGTACATAATCCCGAAAATTTTACCGCTTTTGAGGGCGGCTTCGTTCATCTGCCGGACCTGTTTGGAATATACACCGGCCGGTTTTTCAATCAAAACATGCAGTCCGTGACCAAAAGCCTGAATGGCCATTTCCGGATGAGCATAATGAGGAGTGGCGATTAAAACTCCGTCCATTCCACCGGATTTGAAAAAAGCCTCCGGATTGTCATAAACTTGAATCGCCGGACCCAACGTTTCTCTTGCCCACTGCAGCCGCTCCGGTCTGTTGTCGCAAACTGCCGCCAGCTCTCCACCCGGCACTTTCCCTTCGGAAATATATTGCAAATGTAACGAACCGATATTTCCCAGGCCAATAATGCCAATGCGTACTTTATCCATGGTTTTATCCTCCTATTTGATCACCGTTGCCTGTTGTTGAGCCTTTAAACACAGCTCCGCCGCTTTAAAAGTATGCGCCTGGCTCATGGCTTTTTCGGTCCTCTGGATGCAATCTAAAATCAGTTCTCCGAAGAAAGGATAGCCGACCTGGCCGGCAACAGCAAAATGTTTTTCACCGCTTTCGTTCACCAGGTAAACGTGGTCACCTTGGGTATCCCTGCCAACATCCACATATTTTCGCAATTCAATATATCCCTTGGTTCCTAGAATAATCGTCCTGCCGTCGCCCCAAGTACTTAAGCCGTCGGGAGTAAACCAGTCAACCCGGAAATAATTGGTGGCCCCATTATCGCCAATCAGCATTGCCTCACCAAAGTCTTCCAATTCAGGGTATTCGGGATGATCATAATTGGCAACCTGGGAACGGACGACCTGGGCATCGTGAACATCGGCAAAATACAAATATTGTTCAATCTGGTGGCTGCCGATATCGCAAAGGATGCCACCGTACTTTTCCCTTTCAAAAAACCACCTCGGGCGGCTGGCCGCATTAAGCCGGTGCGGACCCAGACCGATGACTTGCATCACCCGTCCGATAGCCCCGTCTTTAATAAGCTGTCCTCCAAAAACCGCACTCTCCACATGCAGGCGTTCGCTATAGTAAACGGCATACTTTAATCCGGTCTGTTTCACTTTAGCCCGGGCGCTTTCCAGTTGTTCCAATGTGGTAAACGGCGCCTTGTCGGTAAAATAGTTTTTCCCATGATCCAATACCGCTAGCCCCAGGGCACACCGTTTGGAAGTAACTGCGGCTCCAGCCACTAAGCGGATGGTGGGATCATCGAGAATATCCGCCTCGTTCTCAACCGCTTTAACCCCGGGGTACGTCTTGCAAAAGTCCGCCACTTTCTGCGGATCCGGGTCATAAACATACTTTAAAGTGCCGCCGGCCTCCCTTAAGCCATTACACATACCGTAGATATGGCCATGATCCAAGGCCATGGCGGCAAAAACGAAATCCCCCTCTTTACAGACTGGTCTGGGTTTACCCTGTGGAGCATAATTCATCCCGTCATTTTTTCCCATTTCTTTTTCTCCTTTTATCCGTTGATCAATTGCCGTCCCGTTTTGACCGTCCTTTGACTTCAATACCAAAGAGGCATCCGGTCAAAATACTATCCTTTAATTCCGGTCATCGCGATTCCGTCTACGAAAAAGCGCTGCGCGGAAAGGAAGGCCAGCACCATTGGCGCGCTCGACATCACGACCGCTGCCATCAGCAAGTTCCATTGCACATCCACATCACCACGGAAAATAGCCAATCCCAGCACTAAGGTCCGGTTCTGTTCGCTGTTTAAGAAAATCATCGGATAGAGATAGTCATTCCATTGAGTCATTAAAGTAAAAATCGCTAAAGTTGTTAACGCCGTTTTACTAAGGGGGATAATAATATGGCTAAATCTCCGTATATAACCGCAGCCGTCAATGGTCGCCGCTTCCTCCAGTTCCACCGGGATGCCCAAGAAAAATTGCCGTAACAAAAAGGTTCCATAGGCGCTGAACAATCCCGGTAAAATTAAAGATAAATGGTTATCCAGCAATCCCAGCCAACGCATAAGTAAAAAAGTCGGCACCAAGGTAATTTGGCGGGGAACCATCAAGGTGGCCAAATAACCCATAAACAAAAAGTCCCGGCCCGGAAAACGCAAACGTGCGAATGCATACGCCGCCACCGCCGATGTAAAAACGGTACCGAAAGTACAGGCAAAAGCTATTTTCACCGTATTGAGAAAGTAACTAAAAAACGGAGCTGTTTTGAAAACATTCTCATAGTTCTGCCAAACCCAATGTTTGGGCCAGAAATTTGAATTGTTAAAAATTTCCGCATAAGATTTAAAGGAAAAAATAAAGGCCCACACTAAAGGAATCAGCATCGCCGCAGCCCCGATTGATAAAAACAAATAGGCCCAAAAATGCCAGCCGGATCCTTTATGGGTTTGATAATTTTCAAGACTGGAAATCATATCCGTCCTCATCCATAACACCTCGATTAAGCCTGTAAGCCTCTAATTTAATAATGGACCCAATGTTTGGCCATCACGGTTTGCAGAATGGTAAACACCAAGACGATTCCAAACAAAGTATAAGCGATCGCCGAAGCGTAACCCATCCTGAAGAACTGGAATGCGTGTTGATAAATGAACATTACCAAAGTATTGGTGGCGTTAGCCGGACCACCGTTGGTTAAAACCGTGGTCACATCGAATACTTGAAAGGAATTGATAATGGAAGTAACGGTTACAAAGAAAGTGGCGGGGGAAATCATCGGCCAAGTTACATTCCAAAAAGATCTCCAGGCATTGGCGCCGTCAATTTTGGCGCTCTCATATAATTCGGCCGGCACTCCCTTTAAAGCGGCCAAAAAGATGACCATATTGTAACCGATTCCCTTCCAGACCGATACCAATATCACACTGGGCATTGCCCATTGAGGTGAAAGCAACCAGGGATAGGGGCCTAATTTGACCCAGGCTAAAATATGGTTCAGCACACCCATCTGATAGTCAAACAACCATTGCCAAATCAACGCCACCGCCACTGTTGAATAAATCACCGGTAAAAAGTAGACCGTGCGAAAAAATTCCCCCCCGCGGATTTTGGAATTCAACAACGCCGCAAACAGCAGGGCTAAAGCAATATTCAAAAATACACTGACAAAGGAGAAATAGGCCGTATTGGTAAGGGACTGCAGGTAACTATGGTCTTGAAACAAGCCCCGATAATTTTGGATCCCGGCCATCGTCGGAGGAGTAATCAGATTCCAGTTGGTAAAGCTTAACAATAGCGAGCCCAGCACTGGAAAGGCGGTAAAGATCACGAAGCCGATTAAGTTCGGAGTCAAAAACAAATAGCCGGCGATGGTCTCTTTCCATGAAGCTGATTTTCCCTTCAAATATAAACACCCCTTGCTGTCAAAATACCTATTTATTTTTTCTTAAGAGGCCGCCGCCCAACTAATTACAGGTTTTGATCTTTGAAAAACTTTCGCGGCAGCCTCTCTTGTTTCTTAGTTGGTCCGATCCAAAATCTCCTGTATTTTCGGAGCAATTTCTTTCATGGCCTGGGCGGCGCTGATTTGGCCCGCGTACACTCTTTGCAGTTGCGGCAACAATATTCCCTGAACTTCCAACCAGCCGGACCGCAACGGCAATAGATGGCCGTAATTTTGGGAAATCAATTTCGTCACTTCAGCCACCATTCTCGGGGACTTGTTGGGGTCGGCATAAATTTTCCATAATTCAGGGTTATCGAAAGTCGGCGGGATCCGTTTGGCTTGCATATAAAGGACTTCGCCACGTCCGCCGGGTCCGCGCAAAAACTTTAAAAAAGCCCAGGCCGCTTTTTCTTTCTTGGTGTTATTGCTAATGCCCACTACATTCGATTTGTAAACAGTGGCCCTGGGGAATTTATCCGTACCTGGGAAAGGCAAAACTTCAAACTCAAAGCCATCCACACTTTGCAAGCTGATGATTTCCAGAGCGGCAACAATCCGCATCGCCAGCTTATGATTAATCACCCACCGGTTCATAATATCCGAGGTGGTAAACTGAGCCGGGTCCGGGAAAACGCCTTCCTTAACTAAATCCGCCAATTCTTGAATTTTTTGATAAGCCTGCGGTTTATCTAAAGTAAATTTTTTGCGGTTCTTATCGAAAAGATCCCCGCCGTTTCCCCAGATATAGGAGAAAAGTTGCGCAAAGTCACTGGAGCTGAAGCCATATCCGTATTGCCGGTCAACTCCGCTGCCCTTGGTCAGTTGCCTGGCGATTTTCAAAAAATCAGCGTATTTCCAATCCGGAGAAGGAATGGGAATACCGGCCTCTTTAAACATTTTAACATTAACCATCATATAGATGGGTGCAGTCGACCACGGCAACCCGTAGTATCGATTCTTTTGCATGCAATCAAGCAATCCGGCCCGGTAATAGGAGGACATGTCCAATTGATCCCGTTTGATGAGTCCGGAAATATCCTTTAAAGCTTTGGCCTTCATAAAGTCGGCAAAATAGTAGGAATCAATCCGCATGACATCCGGAGCCTGGCCTCCGGCGATCAGGGTAAGCAACTTCGTGTGGTAATCATTATAGGCAACCGCGATAGGTTGAACTTTGATCGTTGGATTGGCTTTTTCAAATTCTTCAATGATATCTTTCTCGACACCGATCGCCGTCGGGTTGCCCCAGAATGCATATTGGATTGTAGTCACATTGGTTGCGGCGGCAAACGTCGGCAGAATCAAAACTGCCGTCAACAACAAACACCCTATTAAACCAAACCCTTTTTTCAATACCATTTTCCTACTCCTCCCTTTTTATCAATTTATATTCTGATTTTTAAGAAACGGGAATTTCCCACCCCCTTCCGGCAACACCGTCACATCAAAGAAACACAAATGTTACTTAAAAGTTACTTTCATTATAGCCAATTTTATCCCGGCCGGGTCATAGACAAGATTAAGTGATTTTTGGACTTTCTTAACTTATTGCATTTTATTGCCCACAGGGATACCGGATTATGATAAAATTTAAGAAGCTAGGGGGCATTTCCTTGTATCAGGTGATGATTGTTGATGATGAACCGGGCGTATTGGAAAAACTAGCCAGTTTCGTCCACCAGACGGACCCGGATTTTCACGTAGTTGCCAAAGCCTTGGGAGCGGAAGATGCCCTTTTTTCCTTAGGAGTCACCAAACCCGATTTGGTAATCACCGACATCAAGATGCCGGTAACCGATGGATTGACTTTATTGCGGCAGATGCGTGAAAACGGCTGGGACGGCTATGCGGCCATTATTACCGGATACAATGACTTTGCTTATGCCCAGCAGGCCATCAGGCTTGATGTATTGGAATATCTCCTCAAACCGGTTTTCCCCGAGGATATCGGAGCCTTCCTTCAGCGCTTCAAAGAGCGCTTCAATCAAGACCAATTAAAAATCGACCAATTGCGCAGTGAAATTGAGGCTCAATTTCAAAGCAAAAATCAAGGTGAAGAAGATGACGGCCGTTTGCCTACTTATATTGGGCAGGCCAAAGCTTATATTAAGGAACATTATGCGGAGCCGTTGACCTTAACCCAAGTTGCCAAAAGCGTCTCCGTAAACCCTGTTTATTTAAGCTCGCGCTTTACCAAATATTGCGGCCAAAACTTTTTGGAATACTTAACCCACTACCGGATCGCTAAGGCCAAAGAGTTATTGGAACATACCAACCTGCAAATCCAGGAAGTGGCGGAAAGGATCGGCTATTCGGATATAGCTTATTTCAGCCGGATTTTCCGCCGGGAATGTGGAATAACCCCGAGCCACTACCGTTCCAAGTAAATCACGGGGCCCTTTTAGAGGTTACCATGACCAAGCAACCGATTTTTTCCTATAGCAAAAGCTTTTTTTACAAAATATGGCTTGCCTTTTGTTTTCTGATTATCATTGCCACCGTAGCCAGCAGCTTTTTCGTCTATTTCCAAATTGCCCACCAACTGCAAAACCATATGGAACAGCGTTTATTGTGGGAAGCCAATTTTTACCAGCAACAACTGAATGAAGTCTTTTTAAAAGCCGCGCAAAAATTGGATAGCCTGGTTTCCTCCTCAGCCGCGGCCTCTGCCGATCGTTCTTCCTTACAAAACGAAATGGAAGCCATGAGAGACTATTCCTCCAGCATCATCCGAAGCTGGGTAGCTTATCCCAACGGGACCCTTATTCCTTCCACAAACTCCCGCCCGGATTATATCCGGAATTTGCCCTGGTGGCGCCAATATCTGGCCGGAAAATCCCCCCAGCCCTTTACCAGCTTTCTGATGGAACACAGTCAATCCTTAGTGGGAAAACCGTTTGTCGACGAATCCGGTTTAACCACTCTAGTACCGTTACTCAGTTTCAGACTAAAGGGGATCAGAATTATACGGGCAGCCGGAGCGGAACTCGATCTGAACAGTGCTCTCACCGATAATAATTCAGGAATCAATGTAAACTGGTCAACCATACCGGTTTCCATTTATACAAGCGATGGCGTCCTGGTAGCCTGTCCCTATCGTTATAGTCGCGGCAATATCAAACTATTGGGCAAACCGAGTTCCAATCCCTTAATCCGGCAAATGCTGACTCATGCCAATGATCCCTCGGGTTTTGCCAAATATGGGAATCTCAATCAAAAAATGATCGGTGTTTACTTAAAAGACCCCTATCTGGGGATGGTTTTGACCGTTGAATACCCGGCCGCCGAAGTAGTCGATCCCATCAGCCGGATTGCCTCCGGACCCTTGATCATTATCGTTTTGCTCTTATTGATCGCCACCTGCGTCATCACCATTCTTTATTCCAATACCAAGCGGTTGCGCCAGGTTGAGGAGTTGGCCCGTTCGGCCGAACTCCGCGCCCTCCAGGCCCGCATCAACCCGCATTTTTTGTTTAATACTCTGGACTGTCTGGTGGGTCTTGGCGTTTCAACCGGAAATACCCCCTTGATTCAAATGATCCGTTCCTTAACCAATATTTTTCGCTATTCCACCCGCAACATGGGGGATTTGGTCACTTTGGAAGAAGAATTAAATTATCTCAAGGAATATATTTCCCTGCAACAAATCCGTTACGGAGCCCGGTTTACTTTTGAGTTGGATGTTCCTCCCGAACTTCTCAATATCAGGGTCTTCAAATTTTGCATCCAGCCATTGGTTGAAAACTGCTTCATCCACGGGGTGGAAAAAAGCCTGGACCCAATAGCCATCGTAGTCCGGGCAACCAAAAAAGGCAATGTTCTCGAAATATGTATCGTTGACGACGGCCCCGGAATAACTCCCAAACGGCTCCAAGAAATCATTCAGAATCTGGAGCTTGATAGTTACGATTCCGGCAGCCAAGGACATGGGGTCGGGATTTCCAACATCCATCACCGGTTGCAATACGCTTACGGTCCCGGTTACGGCATCCGTTTGCAGCCGCTACATCCGGGGCTGACGGTATCTTTGGCTTTACCGGCGCTGGAACCCGAATTGCCGCAAAAGGATATTTCCATCCAGCCGTGAACGCCTAAAACATCGTCTGAACCAGGATTCAACGGATTTAACTGATAAAACGGATTTTAAATCAGTGCCGGCAGATGCTTTCGATTTGAATATGGAATCGATTTCGATTGATTTTTCTTTTTTGCAACTTCTATGAATGCAATAAAAAAAGGATTTTCCCTGGTTTGATTTTCAAACTTCTTTCTTCATACTTTTATTTTATCTACGCCTTGTCCAATCAAGGCCACCCAATACCCGTCGCACATATTATGTGCGCACAACATCCCGTCCATCAACGCCGCGCTGTAGATCAGCTCATCGTGAGCGGCAAATCTGATCAAAGCAGGTATTGACATACTCTTTCAACAGCATACCATCTTCCGGGGACAGTTTGGCTGCGGCCAGTTTCAGCAGTTCACCGTAGCGCTGTGCGCGCGTGCTCGCCCGCTCCTTATATTCGGGGTCGTTTTGGACAATCTCCTCATCGATCTGGGTGATCCGGTCGAGGATGAATTTTTTGATGCCTAGGTCTTTGTCGGTGAGCATGGTGTTAGCCTCCTTGGTTAGAGAAAATTTATTTAGGGTTAAATGATTCTTGTCTCCGTTTGGTGACTAATTACCTAAATTATATATCACCGTTTGGTGACTATCAATACATAATTGCTTTCTCTTTTTCCCTATGATAAGATTACTCATAGGTGGTGAAAAGGAAGTTGGAGCCAAAGGAAATCTTTGCAAAACGTTTAAAAGAACTCCGAGAAGAACATCAGTTAACTCAAGAGCAATTAGCCGATAAAATAGATACCAATAAACAAACTTTAAGCCGTTATGAAAAAAATCAAAGAGAACCAGGAATCAATATTGTTGCCAAAATTGCAGATTTTTTTGGGGTATCGATTGATTATTTAGCCGGACGAAAAAATCAAAAGAAATCATAAAATCAATTAAATTAATAATGCTCAGTTCATCTATTTGAAATAAAGAGGAACTATCAAATCTATTAAGGAAAAAATTTCATAAATCAAAACCGGAATTTATAGAAATGTCCATAAAAGATTTACTAATACGCGCTGCTGACCTTTCTTTCCAGGTGTCTTTTGTTTTTTCACATTTTACTGAATGCATGTAGTTCAAATTTATTTTGCTATTTTCACCATTCCGATGAATGCCAATTTGGGAAGAATCACTTTCCATTTTTATATGATTCATGGCCCTCCTTCCCCTCCTACACCTCCTACCTCATAAACCCTTTACCCGCCAGGCCTCGCTTTCGGCGAACGATGATCACGGAAAGGACCTACGGCTTACTAAACCTCCCTTTTGGTGTAACCCATCGGCTGAAAACAACGTCATTGCTGCAATCGTGACTTAGGAGGGGCAGGAGGGCATTTTAAAAAAAACAGGATAAAAACGGCCATCCATTATTTGTCATTTTAATCCTGTGAATCCGGGGCTTTAATAAAGGCGTTTAATCTGTCTCCGTTAACTTTTTCTTGTTTACCCATCATACTTGAAGTTCTTTCTCTGTGTCTCCGTGTCTCTGTGGCAAATTCGGACCAGGATTTCACGCACGCATACTGAACGACTCAGTATGTATACTGAACTCTCGCGTATGCATACTGAACCGTTGCGCACGCATACCGAACGACTCAGTATGTATACTGAACTCTCGCGTATGCATACCGAACGACTCAGTATGTATACCGAACTCCCGCGTATGCATACCGAACCGTTGCGCACGCATACCGAACGACTCAGTATGTATACCGAACTCCCGCGTATGCATACCGAACCGTTGCGCACGCATACCGAACGACTCAGTATATATACTGAACTCTCGCGCATGCATACCGAACTGTTGCGTATGTATGCCGAGGGGCAGGGGGACATAAAAACAAATCTATCCATAAAAAAAGGGGAGCCGACTTCGAACTTCGACTCACCCCCAGGTTTTCGGTATCAAACCGCTATTCTCTTACCTTGGCCTCATATTCCTGATGAAGTTTTGCCAATAACTTTTGTTGCAGATCGTTAACTTCATTATCGTTCAGCGTCCGCTCCCTGGAACGGTAGGTGATGCTAAAAGCCATACTGCGCATTCCTTTGGGGACCTGATCGCCTTGATATACATCAAATAGATCCACCTTTTCCGCCAGTTCGCCGACGATTTCCTGGATTTTGGCCATGATTTCCTGAGCGGTAACTTGGGTGGACACCACCAGAGCCAGATCCCTCTGAACCGCCGGGAACTTGGGCAGCGGCTTAAATCCGATAATGCCGGTATTGCGGAGTCCATCCAGGATCGTAAAGTCCAGCTCAAGAAGAAAAGCATTTTTATTTAGTTCATAAAGCGTTCCGATGCTCGGATGAATTTGGCCGAAGAAACCAACCATTTTCCCGTCCACATAAACATCCGCCGAGCGTCCGGGATGGAAAAAGGGCTGAACGGACGGTTTTAAAGTCATTTCCGGTAAGCGGAACTTTTCAAAAATCAATTCCACAATCCCTTTGACATCGTAGAAATCCACTTCAGCGCGGCTTTGGTTCCAACCGGTCTCCCGTTGCCGGCCCATCAGGGCCACACCCAGATGAAGCGGTTCCTCCGGAAGCGTCCCGTTATACTTCGGCCAATAAACCCGGGCGATTTCATAAACGGAGAGGTCGGGCTGGCGGCGTTTGGTGTTAAAAGCCAGCACCTCCAAAAGATGATGCACTAGATTGGTACGCATGACGGCCTGGTCTTCACTGAGAGGGGACATCAAATCGATGGTTTTCGCCAATGAATCCCCGGAATCAAAGCCAATCCGCTTTGCAGTGGAGGCCGCATATAAACTGTAGGTCATCACTTCGGAGATCCCAATTCCTTGAAGCAATTTTCTGCAATCTTGTTGCATCTTTTGAAATGCGGTCAAAGTTCCGATCTGAGTGCTTTGAGGAATGGTGGCTGCAATATTGTTATAGCCGTACAAACGGGCCACTTCCTCGGCCAGATCGGCCATACAGGAGACATCCTGCCGGTAAGTGGGAACAGTGACCTCCAAATTGTCGTGGCCCTCGGGCTTCACCTCAAAGGTCACCCTTTCCAGGTAATCTTCAATTTGAGAAGCCGGAATATTCGTCCCCAGCCAGCCGTTGATATGGGAAACGCTGGTATGGATGACAACCGGGGCAACGACTTTCGGATATTGGTCCAAATAGCCTTTGGCCACCTCTCCGGCGCCCAGTTCTTCCACCAATTGAACGGCCCGGTTTAGGGCTTTTACAACACCGTTTGGGTCAATTCCCCGTTCGAAACGAACCTGGGCTTCCGTTTTCATCCCAAGCTGTTTTCCGGTTTTCCGGATACTGGACGGGTTGAAATAGGCCGCCTCCAAAAGCATATTTTGGGTTTTCTCCGTAATCTCACTGGTGCAGCCGCCCATCACCCCGGCAACGCATAAACCGCTTTGGGTATCGGCTATCAGCAAATTTTCCGGAGAAAGCACCCTTTCAACATTATCCAGGGTCACCAATTTCTCGGCCGCTGCGGCCCGGCGCACCCTGATATGATGGTCGGCAATATGGTCCAAATCAAAAGCGTGAAGCGGCTGATTGTATTCCAGCATCACATAGTTGGTAATATCAACGATATTGTTGATGGGCCGGACCCCGGCTGCTTTCAAGCGGCGTTGCATCCACTGGGGCGAGGGGGCGATTTTTACATGATTGACAACCCGTGCCGCATACCGTGGGCAAAGGTCCCCATCGATAATCTCCACTTTTGCCTGCTCCGCGGCAGGCTTGCCCGCTTCTTTCAGGGGAATGGGCTGTTCCTTAAACTTTTTATTAAGGATCGCCGCAACTTCTCTGGCCACCCCGATCATCCCCAGGCAATCGGGGCGGTTGGCGGTAAGTTCCAACACCAAAACCCGGTCGGTTTCTCCCAATACTTCGGCAACCTCAAGACCAGGCTTGACGTCAGCATCGGAAAACACCCAGATCCCCGTTGATTCCTTTTCAAGCCCCAGTTCCGCACCGGAACATAACATACCCTGGGATTGAACACCTTTAAAGTTCACTTCATCAATGCTTTTCCCGTCCGGCAGGGTCGATCCCGGCAAGGCGATCGGGACGATATCCCCCGCCGCAAGATTCTTGGCCGCAGTAATAACCTGCTTGACGCCTAAGTTGCCGGCATCGACTTTGACAATCAAAAGATTATCGGCCTGCTGGTGTTTTTCAAGGCTTAATACCCTGGCAGTAACGATTCCCCGATACTTTTCAGCCTGATCCTCAATTTCCTCGACCGCAATTCCGGACATGGTCATCCTTTCAGCCAGTTGCTGAACGGTAATATCAATATCCATCAGTTTGGAAAGCCATTCAAATGAAACCCTCATCCTCTTACCTCCAGTAAAAACGAATCGATTCAATCCTGTAATACCTGCTAATCCAACTCATTGATTACCCGGCAGTCTTACTCATCCTATTGAATCCTGATAACACTGCGAACCGACCAACCCGTTAACCCTGTTAATCCTAAAAATCCAGTGAATCCTGGTTAATCCGTTTAATCCCGACTAAGCCTGGTCAGCCACAAATCCACCACCCAGTTAATCCTGCTAATCCTAAAAATCCGGTCAATCCGTTTAATCCTGACTAATCCTGGTCAAAACTGGCTCAAAAAACGACTGTCATTTTCATAAAAAACCCGGATATCTTTGATGTCATATTTCAGCATTGCAATCCGTTCCACTCCCATCCCAAAGGCAAAACCGGACACTTTCGAAGGGTCATAGCCGGACATTTTTAAAACCTTGGGATGGACCGAACCGGAGCCGAGAATTTCCAACCAACCGGTGCCTTTACATACCCGGCAACCTTTTCCGCCACAACCGCAGGACACATCCACTTCCGCGCTGGGTTCAGTGAACGGGAAAAAGCTGGGTCTAAGCCGGATCTGGCGTTCCTCACCAAAAAGCCTCTTGGCAAAGACTGTCAAAACCCCTTTTAAATCCCCGAAAGTTACTCCTTTATCAACCAGCAACCCTTCCACCTGATTAAACATGGGGGAATGGGTTGCATCCAAGGCGTCCCTGCGGTATACCCGGCCCGGAGCGATAATCCGGATGGGATTGGGACAAAACTTCTCCATCGTCCGCACCTGGACCGGAGAAGTCTGAGTCCGCAACAACACATCCTGGGTGATATAAAGGGAATCCTGCATATCCCGGGCCGGATGATCCGGCGGCAGATTGAGCGCTTCAAAATTATAGTAGTCGGTTTCGATTTCCGGCCCTTCGGCGATGGTAAAACCAAGGCCCATAAAAATCTCTTCAATATCCTCCAATACCAATTGAAGAGGATGGCCGTGACCCACCGGGGATTTACGGCCCGGCAGAAAAATATCCAATTTCTCACTGGCTAATCTTTGCTGTTGTTCCTGGTCGGCCAAAACCCGGCCCCGCTGCTCCAATAAGGTTTCGATTCTTTCCCGGACCTGATTCACCAATTCTCCAATGACCGGCCTTTCTTCCGGGGAGAGAGAGCCCATTCCCCTTAATATCGAGGTCAGAGAACCTTTTTTCCCCAGATATTTGACACGGATCTCATTTAACTGGGAACTGTCATTCGAAGCATTGATTTCATTCAAAGCTTCCTGATTTAACTTTTCCAACTGTTCCTTCATACTATCGGCCTCCTGGAAACCATCAAATTATAATCAAGTTCTTCCTTGTTTATAGAATCCTGGCGTTTACAGAAAAAATTAACAGCAAAGAAAAATAAAAAAACCTTTCATCCCCATCGGGACGAAAGGTTAGTTTCGTTAAACCACCCAAAAAATGTAAGTAACAAGTACGGGACATCATCCGATACTTCCTCCCGATAACGGTGGAGCACCGTCTCAGCCTACTATTCGCAACAAAGTCACACGGAACAGTGTTGCACGTTCAGCCTGCAGTTCAAGAGAGAACTTCCCTTAACGCGCTGCATGCGCATCATTAACACCGGATTGGGAAAGGTTTTCAGTCAACGCTAACGCGAGCCCTTTCTCCCTGTGTCCATCCCGGATGCGGTACTTTTCTCCATCATCACTTTTTCATATGAAATTTTTGGCGCTTTTTGCGCATAAAGTATTCACACTAGACTGGTTCTTACAATCTCCCGATAAATCAGATAGGCGGTGATTGAACCTGTCGTCTCAAAGACTTTCCAAAAAAAATCTGCAGACAATGTCACTTCAATATCATCCCCTTTTTCACTGACTGTTGTCGTGAAAACGGTCACCGCAAAGCCTAAAAATATTATATCAGAGCCATTTAACTTTTACAAGTCCCTTTCATACTGCGTTGCCGGATGGCTTCATAAATTAAAATTCCGGCGCAAACCGCTACATTTAAGGATTCCGCGCTTCCAGGCTGGGGAATTCTCACTTTTTGAATTGAAAATTTTTCCCATTCTTCCTGCAATCCTCGGCCTTCATTTCCCACCAGTATTAAAGTTGGGGAGGTCAAATCCCGCTCGAAGTAAACTTGATCTGCCTTGGCATCACCGGCAATGATCTGAATATGACGTTTTTCGGCCTCTCTGAAAATGTTTTCCGGCGTTAAGCCTCTATCAATCCTCACGTGGAAAATACCACCCTGGCTTGAACGCACCACTTTCCCCTGATAGGGATCGGCAGAGCGCGGGGTCATTAAAATTCCATCCAGAGCACCGGCCCAGGCTGTCCTGATGATTGTTCCCACATTCCCCGGATCTTGAAGATTGTCGATAACGATTCCCAGGTTTATGGAAGATAAGTCCAAATCACGCCGTTCTTCCGGGAGCTCCAAAAGAGCTATGATCCCCTGAGGATTATCCGTTTCGCTGATTTTTGAAAAAACCGTTTCCGAAACTTCATAACCCTCGGATTGACCCTTCAATGCTTCTAAAAGTTGGACACCCTCAACTGAATTGATAAGCTTTGCCGACCAAAAAAAATACCGCAGCATTATCCCTGATTTTAAAGCCTCTTGCACCAGGTGAATTCCCTCGGCTAAATATAGTTTCTGCTCCAACCGGCCCTTTTTATGGTGTAAACTGCTGACATTTTTAATTAAATTATTGGTGCAACTGGTAATCAATGAGAATTCTCCTTGGTAAAATTGGGCTGCGAGAAAATAAACGAACTCATCGGGAGCTAAAAATGAAAATCCTGTTAATCTAAGTCTAAGTCTTTCAGTTGGGCCTGCATTCATACTTCACGTGCTTCTATGAATTTCAAGCATTCAAATGATTGATTTCATCCTAGTTGGTAACCCATTTTTAGAAAATCACGGTAACTTTTCGATCTGCTCGATCCGGTTATCAATCGTGGGATGAGTTGACAGAAAAGGTAAAAATTTGGACGCGTCGCCGTTTTGGCTTTGGAAACGCTGCCAAAACTTTAGAATATCCTGTTTATTATACCCTGCTTTTTCCATAATTTCTACCCCTTGACGATCCGCTTCCAATTCAGCCTGGCGGCTATATCCCAGCTGGGATAATCTCAGGGAAATCCCGGCCAGTCCGGCTACTTCCCGGGTATTCCACTTATCGCGCTGATGGTTCAAAACAAGGCTGAACGCCACCGAGAAGCCGATGGCGCGATAAATAGCCTTCATTGCATGATTACATTCAATATGGGCCATCTCATGGCCTAAAATGCCAGCCAGCTCCCCGTCGTTCTTGACCATCGACAGCAGGCCCGTGTTGATACATACATATCCTGCAGGCAAAGCAAACGCATTGGGAGTAGCATCCCTGACCACAGTCAGGGTAAAGTCCAATTCCTTGTTTCGCTTACAATTGTTCACCAAACGCCGGAATACCCTCTGGAGATCCTGTTCTTTGGTTTTTGGTAAACGGACTACGGTTTTTTCCGAGGTAACACTTTGATAATTACTACGCCCAATATCTCTTTCCAACCTGAGCGCCCACGATTCCACTACGGAATTGGCGAAACTGACGGATTGAAATAGGAATACACTCAAAATAAAAATCAATAATAAGCTACTTTTTTTTTGAATTCGCATGAGTCCCCCAAGAACAAATTGCTCCCCTTTTACTCTTTCTTGAGGTTTCCCGTAAAAAAACAAATTTCCTGCTGGTCAATATTACCTGAACCTGTTACTTTTCCATTATCTTTTTCTTGATCCATTTTCCCGAAACGGAGAGTTCACTATCGCTCCACGGGCCACTTATTCCTGTACTCGGTAATAAGGCGGCGCTTGACTCGTTCTTATTTGAGAAGGACCAATTGACCCAGCTTAATTTATGCTTATCCATCCAATCCAGCCATTGCTGGGCCGCCTCGAGGAAAACCCCGCCACCGCCGGTACAGTCCGAGACGCCCCATTCGGTCACGAAAATCCCAATTCCTTTGGAAAGAGCAACATCGGCATCATTCCGTAAACTTTGCCCATGAGTTCCGGCGTAAAAATGAAGGGCGTACATAATATTCGGATATTTCAAGGGATTTTCGGCGGCGGCCTTGACCCCTTGGCTCCAGGTATCCGTGCCCACCACAATCAAGTTATCGGGATCAATGGCCCGAATCGCCGGAATGATAAATTCAGCATAGGGTTTGATTCGCCCGTTCCACGACACGGAATCACCATTGGGCTCATTACAAATTTCATAAATTACATTGGGGAATTTTCCGTACCGTTTCGCCATTTCCACAAAGAAAGCCTTTGATTCCACCCGGTATCGATTCGGATCCCCATCGGTAAGAATATGCCAGTCGACCATGACATAAATTCCCTCCGCTATAGCGGCATCGACCAGCCTTTTCACCTTTTCCTTGAAGGCCGGATCATCGATAAAACCATTCTCCCTGGTGTACATGGCTACCCTTAAAACTGAAATATGCCAATCTAAAACCAGATTTTTAACTGTTTCGCCGGTATATGGGCTCCATAATCCCAGGGTGCTCATACCCTTTAATTGGATAGGGGTTCCCTTGTGGTCACACAATCGCCCATTTTTAACCTGCAAACGGTCATATTGACCGACCACGGAGGATGAACCCAATCCAAACGTCGAGATGTTGGCGGCAAAAAACAAGTTCACCGCCAGAACCATTATCATGCTTTTGGCTAATCTTTTTTTCATGGCGCCAATTCCCCTCCCATCTGATTCAATATACCATTAATTTCCATAAAAATCCAGTGTAAACATCATCCGGAATATTTCCTCTTATCACCGGGTAACGCTCTTTTCCAACCTAAAAAGAATATAAAATGTTAAAAAATGTATACTGACAACTTCTAATTGATAATGAGGTTGACAATTTTTTTTACGGCTGTTATGATAAAAACACCGGATATACTTCCATTCTATATATTCAATCTCCCAGAAAGGCTCATAAAACCAACCTCAACATGACTTTAGCCACAGAAATCCGGAATCCATTGAGGAGGTAACCCTACATGATAAAACTCCAAAACATCACTAAAATTTACAATAAAACACCGGTGATTCACAATGTAAATTTAGAAATTGAGAAAGGAAAATTTGTGGTATTGATCGGCCCCAGCGGTTGCGGCAAAACAACCACTCTCAAAATGATCAACCGGCTGATCGAACCCAGCTCCGGATCAATTTTCATTGATGATACCGACATTACCCGGGTCAATCCGGTTTTACTACGGCGCCAAATCGGTTATGTGATTCAACAGATCGGTTTGTTTCCCAATATGACGATTGCGCAAAATATCGAAGTCGTCCCGAAGCTCTTGAAATGGCCCAAAGAGAAGCGGAGAAACCGCACCCGGGAATTGCTGCAATTGGTCGATATGGATGCCGATCAATATATGAACCGTTATCCCTCGGAGCTCAGCGGTGGACAACAACAACGGATCGGTGTTTTAAGGGCTCTAGCCGTTGAACCGCCGATTATCCTGATGGATGAACCATTCGGGGCCCTCGATCCAATCACCCGCGAAACCTTGCAGGACGAATTGAGAAAAATCCAAAAAAGACTTCACAAAACAGTGGTCTTCGTAACCCATGACATGGATGAAGCCTTAAAAATGGCTGATTTTATCGTGCTGATGAAAGATGGAAATATTGTGCAGGCCGCTTCCCCTGAAGAATTACTGACCAATCCGGCCAATGATTTTGTGGCGGAATTCATCGGCAAACACCGTTTTCATAATAGTTTGGATGTAGAAACCGTGGAAGACGTAATGAAGGCTAATCCGGTCACGGTCTCCCATGATAAAGGCATTGCCGAAAGTATTTCCCTGATGCGTCAGAAAGCCGTCGACACTCTGATCGTTGTGGACCAGGAAAATAAGCTGGAAGGAATCGTGACCATTGAAAAGATACGTGTGCATGGTAAAAGCGGCCGGAGCATTTGTGATTTGGTCGATTCCCATGTCCCGACCGCCAAAATCACTGCCAATGCTAAAACCGTATTGGATGATCTGATTCACCAAAACTTCGAATTGATCGTAGCCGTTGATGACGACAACCATGTACGGGGAATTGTCACCAAGACCAGTATGGTTAAAGCTTTGGCGGAAGTGGTATGGAAAGGAAACGAACATGCTTCTTGACATTTTTACATTTACGCTTCAAAAAAAGCAACTGATTTTCAATGCCATCTGCCAACATATTTTTATTTCCCTGGTCGCGGTACTGATAGGTGCCATGATTGCTGTTCCGCTGGGTATTTTGTTGAACCGGAAAAAAAAAATTGCCGGGCCCGTGATGACCACAGCCGGCATCATTCAAACCATACCCAGCCTGGTTTTTTTCGGACTGGCAATGCCGCTGCTGGGAATTGGCGTAAAAACCGGATTGACGGTGTTGATTCTTTACTCTATTTTGCCGATTTTGCAAAACACCTACGTGGGAATCCACGAAATCGACCGGCATTATATCGAGGCCGCCAAAGGCATGGGGATGAGTGCGCTTCAAGTACTCTTGAAGATAGAATTGCCGCTGGCGTTGCCGGTAATCATCGCCGGAATCAGAATATCCACTGTCTATATTATCAGTTGGGCTACAGTGGCGGCTTTGATTGGCGCCGGCGGATTGGGAGATCTGATTTTTACCGGCCTACAAACCTATAACTATCATATGATTCTTTCCGGCGCATTGCCTGCTTGTCTCCTGGCAATCATCGCCGGATTCCTGATTGGCGGATTACAAAAAGCCGTGACTCCCAAAGGATTACGTAAGCTTTAAAAAAGGAGGATGCGATTTGACGGAAATTCTTATCTCAACCTATCACCATTTACAAATCACTTTTAGCGGCGTCTTCCTCGCCATAATAATCGGCATTCTCACCGGGATCGCAATTACCAGGCATAAGACTCTTGCCGGAATTGTCATGTCGCTGACCGACGTCATTCAAACCGTACCGTCCTTAGCGTTACTGGCTATTTTGATGATGTTTTTCGGACTTGGCGATACTACCGTAATTGTGGCCTTGTTTCTGTACTCGCTCTTGCCGATCGTGCGCAATACCCATATCGGATTGTCAAGCGTCAATCAAGGTTTGCTGGAAGCCGGAACCGGAATGGGCATGACCAAAATCCAGCTGCTTGTGAAAGTGAAACTTCCGCTGGCCTTGCCGATCATACTTTCCGGAATCCGGGTTGCCCTGGTGACCGCCCTTGGTATCGCCACTATCGGAGTATTAATCGGTTCAGGCGGATTAGGTTACTTTATTTACAGAGGTGTACAAATGGCCAATATTTCCATGATCATTTCCGGGGCTATCCCTCTGTGCCTTCTTGCCATCGGTAGCGATTTGCTGCTGGAATATGCCGAAAAAAAACTAATTCAGTCCAAAAAAAGGAATTAAAGGAGGATGTTGATGAAACAAAAATTGTGGTTGGTACTTTTCTCTTTGTTATTATTGGTAAGTGCGGGAATTTTAGCCGGTTGCGGCCAATCATCGGACAAAATCACCATCGGTTCCAAAAATTTTACCGAGAACATGGTCTTGGGAGAAATTTTCACCCAGCTGATTCAGGCCAAAACCGATTTAAAAGTATCGTACAAGGAAAATTTAGGCGGGACCATGGTTTGTTTCGAGGCCCTCAAAAAAGGAGATTTGGACATTTATCCGGAGTACACCGGAACAGGTCTGACAGCCCATTTAAAAATGGATGTCATCAACGATCCGGACCGCGTTTATGCCATTGTTAAAAAAGAATTTGCCGAGCGCTTTAAGATCCATTGGTTAAATCCGCTCGGTTTAAACAATACTTATGCCGTAGCAGTCAAAGAAAGCTTTGCGGATAAAAACAACATTACCAAAGTAAGCCAATTGGCTCCCTTATCTTCCAATTTGAAGTTTGGAGCGGAACATGAGTTTTTTGACCGCCAGGATGGCTTTGACGGAATGATCCGGGCTTACGGACTTCGCTTCAAGGGTGAGCCGCTGAAAATGGATGTGGCCTTGAAATACCAGGCCATTGCCGAAGGCAAAATTGATGTCACCGACGCCTTTTCCACCGACGGCCAACTGATCCGCTATCAATTAAAAGTCCTGGAAGACGATGAAAACTTCTTCCCTCCCTATTACGCGGCGCCGATCATCCGTGAGCAGACACTTAAAAAGCATCCGGAGTTGAAGGAGGTTCTCAACCTGCTGGCCGGTAAAATCGATGATGCCCAAATGCAACAAATGAATTATCAAGTGGAATGCGAGAAAAAAGCCATTAAGGATGTGGTCCGCGATTTTCTAGTCCAAAAGGGATTGGTTGAGAATTAAAAGAATCGGCTGTCCAAAGATATTTGAAGATATATACATTGATTTATTTTTAAACAAATTAGCCTAAAACAAAGTTCACAGAGACGGATTAACTGGATTCACAGGATTAGAAAACAGGGATAAATTAGGCTGCGGGAAATAGATAGTCAATGAGAACTAAAAATAAAATCCCATAAATCCATGAAATCATGTTAATCCTGTCTTAGTTCTTTCCGTTTGACCTGCATTCATAGCTTAACTAGGCACTAGACAGGATTTTATTTTCAAAAAGAGGCCGCTATAAAACCAGGATTGAACTGATTTTATAACGGCTTTTTTAATTGGGCTGGTGCTCCATTTCTTTGGTTTCCTTCATAAAATGTTTGATTCTTTCTAAAATGCTCATTTCACCGACAACCAAGATGGAATCGCCTTTTTCAAAACCAATATAGGGTCCGGGTGAAAGGATTAAGGTTCCCTTCCTCCGAATGCCAACGATAGTAGCGCCGGTGTTTTGCCAGAATTTAGTGTCGGTAACGGTTTTGCCAATCAGGTGGGATTCAGGGTCAATCTCGATTTCCAGCGGTGAAATCGGATCGGTATTTTTCAGCCGATCGGCGAAGTCGATTATTTTATCCAAGATCGTTTCGATTTCCATCTCCAGGTGTTGTTTTTGAATCAGCAGCTTTTTAACGTCTGCCTTCAGAGAACTAATGGATTCCTTATTTTGAAACCGTTGAATGAAAGCATAGGCATTCTGTTTTGAATGAATAAAAATGCCGCTCCCCTGGCTGGAGATAACCACTTTCATGTCTTCAAGTAAAAATACCGCCCGTCTGATCGTTTCCGGAGAGACATTATACTCCCCGGCCAAAGTTGAACGGCCGGATATGCGATCGCCTTCCTTATATTCACCCTTGCATATTCTTCCTGCTATATCAATTGCGATCTTACGGTATAGCGGAACATCAATATCGATAATTTGTTCCACGGACGATCCTCCGAAAATAAAATTCCGTGCCATGTCCATTCCCTGAAATTGGCACAACTTTTATTATACCATTTTTTTATCAACTCTCCATCTTTGAAAACAAAAAACCCGCTATTCGAAAAATAACGGGTCTTTCAGATATAACTGCCTCTATAAGCCGAGTTCTGTGAATATTCATTCAAGAATGAATACACGATAACCATTTATCTACGACGCCGGTTGCCCGACGCCTCTAGCGACCAACCCGGGAGAAAAACGGGCCGTTTTATCTCTCCCCTATTTGGTCTTGCTCCGGATGGGGTTTGCCAAGCTAGCCAATTCCTTGACTACTGGTGCGCTCTTACCGCACCTTTTCAGCTCTAGTACCCTCGGTTTATTTAAATAAGAGCATAACCCCTTATTTACCTCCAAAAGCGTAGAATTTAAACGAAGTTTAAACTCTAACAGCTTCGGCGCAGCCGAAGATGCCGTTTCCTTTTCTGCGGCACTTTCCGTGGGGTCACCCCCCCTGGACGTTATCCAGCATCCTGCCCTATGGAGCTCGGACTTTCCTCGGACCAGAGGCCCGCGGTTACCCGAGACAGTTATTAAGCTTTAATAGTTTAGCATATCGGCGCCTCAAAGTCAACTTTGATGATATGCCAATCTTTTCTAGCTATAATATAAAATCCTCCCGCAATTCTCACAGAAAATCAATGCATCTTCGCCCTGCTTGGCTTTGCGTAACAACGAGTCGGATAAACCAACATGGCAGGCGCCGCAGCTATCGTTCTTAATCTTGGTAATGCCGATTCCGGAATGGGCTTTAGCGATTCTCTGATAACGTTCCAGCCAAGGGGGAGGAATTTGGGGTTTTAATTCGTCAAGTTCCATCTCCATTTCACTCAGCTGCAAAGCGACTTCTGCGGATTGTAGTTTCATTTCCTTTTCGATTTTGGTGATTTCTTGTTCACAGGAAGTAAGCCTTTTCCGAAGTTCCTCCTGCTCGGCACTTTGTTTTTCATCTTTTTCCAACAGCACTAATATCTGATCTTCAATTTTTCCTTGCTGGCTACGATATTCCTGGGCTTTCTGCTGTACTTGCTCCAGGCTTCGCGAACTTACGATGGTGCCATTGTATAACTTATCCTCTTCATGTTTAAGAAGGTCCTGGCAGGTTTTTAACTCCAGTTCCAACTTATGTTGGGAAATAGTATTTTGGCGTCGCTGATCATTAAGGGCGCTCAATGCCTTTTCGCTTTGTTGATGGAGCGTTTTAATAGCAACCAAATTTGGATTATTCGCTGCCTGATCCAAACTTTTTTTAAAAGCCAGGCCTTTGCTTTCAAGCTCTTGGATTCGATATAATATCGGTAGATTAGCCATCTAAACTCCTATTCTTGGAATTCGCCTTTGGCATATAGTATAGGCGATGCCAACTTTATTTCTGGCAAAAATGCAAATCTTCCAATCCATTCAAAGGGTTCTTCATATCTATCTACTGACTATAAAGTAATGAACGGTTCATCTTGCAGGGACATGCTCGGGATGAACTCACATCCCGGAATATTTCCGAAATAATCATCGAAATAACGAACCATCAACTCCACAAACCCATGCTCGGTAGCCCAATGTCCGGCCACAATAACTGCCAAATCACTATCCTTGGCCAATAAAAAATCATGATAACTCAATTCACCCGTCAAAAAGGCATCCACTTTGCTTTTCAAAACCTTATTCAACAAACTGCCCCCACTGCCCGAACAAATCGCTAAAGTATGAATTATTTTATCCCGCTCGCCTGTAATTCGAATATCCTTGGCGGATAGTTTCTTTTTGGCGAGTAAAGCGAAGTCATAAAGTTTCAACGGCTCCTTTAACCTGCCGGTCCGCCCCATGCCATGTCTTGCCGGATTCTGAACCGGATAAACGTCAATCACCGGTTCTTCGTAAGGATGGTTGTCATGAACTGCCGCCGAAACCTTCGATAAATTTTCTTCAGACACCAGCATTTCCAAACGGGTTTCCTCAACCCGGCTTACCTCTCCCGGTTTACCAATAAAAGGTGTAGCCTTGTTACACGGCCGGAAAGTACCGCTGCCCCCGACTTCGAATGAACAATCCGAATAGTTGCCGATAACCCCGGCACCAGCCCTAACCATCGCATTTCTGAGGGCTGTTATATATTCTTGCGGTGCAAAAACGACTATTTTATATAATCTTTGTGAGGATGGATTGGTGCTGGGATCCAGGAGCTTGATATCGGTAAGTTCGAAGCTGTCCGCCAAAAATTGATTTAAGCCGCCCGACGCTATATCCACATTGGTGTGGGCAGCAATTAAAAAAAGTCGATGTTTTATCAATTCTTCCAAACATCGCCCGATAGGAGTATCCAGATTAACTTTCGAAAGGGGTTTAAAAAGCAAGGGATGATGAACTACAAAACCATCAACTTGACAATGAAGTCCCTCCTGAATGACTTGTTCATTCAGATCCAGGGCAACCATAACTCTGGAAACCGGCTGGTCAAGGCGGCCAATTTGTAAACCGACATTATCCCAACTTTCCGCCAAATCCCAAGGCGCGAGCCGGTTAAGTGCCTCCATGACTTGCTGTAATTGCGGCATTCAGCTTCTCCTGCCCCTTTATTCTAAATATATGTATATTATGGACTAAAAAACCAAAATCCTGCTTTCCGTAAAATATTTCGCATATAGAAACAAAAAAAGTGGGGTTTCCCCACTTAACATTTTTTCTATTGGTGGGCCCACTTGGATTCGAACCAAGGACCGATCGGTTATGAGCCGACTGCTCCACCGCTGAGCTATGGGCCCAAAAGTGACATAAAGTATTATACAATGAATCGCTCAAAACATCAAGAAGAATCATTTCATCAATCCAAGAAATCTTTCAATTTCTTGCTGCGGCTTGGATGCCGTAATTTACGCAACGCTTTGGCTTCAATTTGACGAATCCGCTCGCGGGTCACGTTAAAAATCTGTCCGACTTCTTCCAAAGTTCGGGCCCGGCCATCATCCAAACCGAAACGCAAGCGTAAAACTTTTTCTTCCCTGGGTGTTAAAGTATTTAAAACCTCTTCCAGCTGTTCCTTTAATAAACGAAATGATGCGGCTTCGGCTGGAGCCGGAGCATCCTGATCTTCGATAAAATCGCCTAAATGACTATCTTCCTCTTCTCCGATAGGGGTTTCGAGCGAAACAGGTTCCTGGGCGATTTTCATAATTTCCCGAACCCGATCCGGACTCATTTCCATTTCTACCGCGATTTCCTCAGCGGAAGGTTCACGCCCCAGACTTTGCAATAACTGCCGGGAAACCCGGATTAATTTATTGATGGTCTCGACCATATGGACCGGTATCCGGATGGTTCTGGCCTGATCTGCAATTGCACGGGTAATTGCCTGACGAATCCACCAGGTTGCATAAGTGCTGAATTTATATCCCTTGCGATAATCGAACTTTTCAACGGCCTTAATCAGTCCCAAGTTTCCTTCCTGGATCAAATCGAGGAAAAGCATGCCACGGCCTACATAACGTTTGGCGATGCTAACCACCAACCGCAGGTTCGCCTCAGCAAGCCTCCGTTTTGCCGATTCGTCGCCTTCTTCGACTCTCCGGGCCAAATCAATTTCGTCAGTGGCCGAAAGCAAAGGCACACGACCAATTTCCTTCAAATACATCCGAACCGGATCATCAAGGGCAATCCCCTCTGGAATCGTCAGATCAAGTTCTACTTCTTCTGTATCTGCTTGGAAAGGTTCTTGCTCATCAGCTGGTTCTCCACTCTCACTGGTATCCGGCATTATTTCAATACCATTACTGGCAAAGGCCTCATATATTTCATCAATTTGTTCAGTCGATAGGTCAATTTGCTCAAGAGAATCCATAATCTCACGATAGGAAATAATCCCTTTTCTCTTGCCCTTTGCAATCAGTTCCTTAATTCCTTCGATATTTGGCAAGGCCTTTTCTTTAGTCAACTTTAAATTACCATCCTTCCGGGGGTAGGAGCTTCATACTTCCATGAATCATATCTATGATTAATCTTTAAAATTGTTTAAACCCGCCCCATCCATTAGATTTCCGCTGAAAATTGGGGGAAATCCTTTTGTAACTTTCTTTTGATCTCGGTAAACTCTTTAGCTTTCATTTTTAGGTTAGCCTCAGACAAGGTTTTCCCATTTTCATCCTTTCCTGAGGTAAGTTGTTCAGTTAAACTTTGAACTTGTTCCTGAAGGTGCAGCATTTTCAAACGCTGAATATTACCTCCCAGATCAGCTTGGGACTCTTTGACCTCTTGTTCAGCGATTAATGAAGCCGCAACTTCCTGAAACGAACCTTGAATCTCAGCCAAAATAATCCGAGAGTCTTTATCCAAAGCTCCTACTCGCTCGATTTCCAATAACAAATCCCGCCAAATCTCGAAGCTGAACTCTTCTGCCTTCAATTCTTCTTTAATTCGCTTTAAGTTATCATATTCCTGCAAAGCAAATTGCAAAAGTTCCTTTTCTGTCTCAAAAACAGCCCGTTTTATAGGGGAAAGCTTATCTAGGTTTATCATGCCCATAGATGGCCCGATTTTTTCACCTGTTTCTTTAGTATAACTATTATTCCGTTCTCTATCCAGAACCGGAGATTTTTTCCTGTTTTTTTTCACCCAGTCGTCAAAATCCGCAAAAATAGAGACTTCTGAAATTCCAAGTTCACGAGCTAATTGCCGCAAATAATATTCTTGGGTGAGCCGGTTGTCAATCAATGCGATTTGGGGCAACATTGCTTGCTGAGCCTGAACTTTCCCCCCCGGCGTACTAATATTATATTGCTGTAAAACCTGTTTTAGTGTGAAATCCGTGATATCCAGAGCGTTATTGAGTAAAGTATTGAAAGCATCCGCACCATTTTTTTTAATAAAGGAATCCGGGTCATCCTCTGCGGGCAAATCTAATATTTTAATTTTTAACCCTGCCTCCTGAAGAATTACCATTCCACGTTCTGTCGCTTTACGTCCGGCAGCATCTCCATCATAGGCTAATACAACTTCCGAAGTATATTTCTTAATCATCCGGGCTTGTTCCTTAGTTAACGCGGTACCAAGCGAGGCCACTGTTTGGGTAAAACCGGCTTGGTGCGCCTGAATCACGTCCAAGTATCCCTCAACGATGATCGCTTGATTTTTTTTCCGAATGGTTTCTTTCGCAAGAGTTAGTCCGAAAAGAAAACGCCCCTTATGGAAAATTTCAGTTTCCGGCGAATTCAGATACTTGGGATGGCTGTTATCAAAAACCCGCCCTCCAAAGCCAACAACATTTCCTCGTAAATCAGTGATGGGAAATATTAAACGATCCCGAAAACGATCATAATAGCCATTTTCTCCCAAACTAAGCAAGCCCAGTTTTTCGGCATCCTCTAGGCTTACCCCTTTCTTTCGCAAAATATCCGTTAAACTATGCCACAACGCCGGAGCGTATCCCAGATGAAACCGCTGCCAGCTTTCTGGAGCGATAGCCCGGTCCTGTAAATAATTTCTGGCCTGTTTTGCCGACTCAACCTTTAATAAATACTGATTAAAAAACGCAGCAGTCAATTTATTGATTTTAAATAAACTTTCCCGATGAATATCTTCGGTAGAATCCGGATGATAATCCGGCCACGGTATCCCGGCGCGTTCCGCCAATACTTTGGCGGCAGCAATAAAATCAATATTCTCTAACTTCATCATGAAATTAAAAACATTACCGCCGACACCGCATCCAAAACAATAAAATAATTGTTTTTCCTGATTAACATTGAAGGAAGGAGTTTTTTCCCCATGAAAAGGACATAAACCAACCAGTGACCGACCGGATTTTCTCAAACTAACATATTCCGAGATCACCGCTACAATATCATTATGTTCTTTAATTTGTTCAAATAATTCCTGCTTTAATCGCTCCATCTTTCTTACCAACTTTCCGCCAGGCGACTTTCTAAAAATCTCTCGCTCCTCGAATCAAATTGAATAACCTTATCCGGTTACCTAAATCGATAACCATCCTATCTTGAGCGCCAACTTTGCGGGACGAATTTTCCGATAAAAGTTTCTGTAGCAAAATGGTCAGTCATTCCAGCAATATAATCAATAATTGCCAAATGGGGATCCTTCCCTGAAAACTTCAGGATATGCCCGGGAATCTCGGAGGGATGTTCCTTAAAATAATCATATAAGCAGCGGAGCATTTTATAGACTTTTGCTTCCTCCACTTTCGCTATTGAGCCAATATATACCTTCTCAAATAGAAAATACCGTAACTGATCAAAAACGCTGTGAATTTCAGGAGAAAAAGCGATATCTCTGGTATCATAACTATTCTCAACAATATCGCGGATTAAAACCGTTAGCCTTTTTGACGCCGTCCCTCCAAGTGTTTGGGTTATGAAATCAGGTAAATCCGATATTTGAAGAACGCCTCCGCGAACTGCATCATCCAAATCATGATTCACATAGGCAATTCGGTCAGCAAAACGGACTACCCTTCCTTCCGCACTCCATGGCAAATCGGGGCCAGTATGATTGACAATTCCGTCACGTACTTCCAGGGTAAGATTCAATCCCGGATAATCTCTTCCGGTATCCTCCAGCCAATCAACCACTCGTAAACTTTGCTGATTGTGACGGAATCCTTCAGGCGAAAGGCGGTTTAACGCATCTTCCCCGGCATGGCCAAAAGGAGTATGCCCTAGATCATGGCCCAAAGCAATCGCTTCAGTTAAATCTTCATTCAATCGCAATAATCTGGCGATAGTCCTGGAAATCTGCGCCACTTCCAAAGCGTGTGTCAAGCGGGTACGGTAATGATCTCCTTCTGGAGCAATAAAAACCTGTGTTTTATGTTTGAGACGACGAAAAGCCTTCGAATGGATAATGCGATCCCGGTCCCGCTGGAAATCCAGGCGCAATGGACATTCAGGCTCTGGATACTTCCGCCCTTTGGTTTCCGCTGAGCGTATCGCCCATTTCGATAAATACAAATTCTCCGTTTCAAACAAATGTGCTTTCAAATCCACGGTTTTGCTCCTTCTATCTAGAAAATACATCCAATCCAGATTCTAGATCGAAGCGCACATTTGAGGCTGTCTAAAAACAATTTAAAATCAATCACACAATATATAGCTTCATTGGTGCATTCATGGCAATATATTGTATTTCTCGCGTGCGGGCGCTTTATCAGGCGTGCCCGTGGGCACAAATTTTCTTTTGGGACAGCCCCGAATACGTGACTTCGTTTTCTTCGGATGAATACCACTTTGAGAAAAAAAAAGCGCTCAGAGCGCTTCTACACCTTGCGGAGTTAACTTTATCGACTTGGTCTTGCCTTTTTCACCGAGCTGGCCAAGATCCTTACCGTTCAGGCTAATCATGAGACCCGCAGGATTTCCCATTCGGATAATCATTTCCCGCTGTGCAGTCCAAACCTGTTGGGGTTCCGAAGAATCAAAGCTCATTCCTTCAGCCCCATACAGGTATTCGCCATCGCTTTTTACCTGTACCCAAACCCGTTCTTTAAAAGTGATATTAACAGTGATCGGCGCAATCGATTTTGGCGCCTCCATAGTGTCAGTTGCGGAGGCCTCTTCTTTCGTAACAGCAGCACCATCGTCTTGAGTACTTTGACGATAGGGGAATAGAAAAAAGCTGGCCACAATTAAGATTCCAATTAATGCTACCACGATTCCCAAATAAAGCCCTTTTAATTGCTCGTCATCCTGAGGCTCCGGGGAGGTCGCCACTCTTTCCCGAACAACTACCGGGGTTGGCTCTTGACGATACTGGTGTTGCGGTATGGACTGTTGCTGCTGTTGCTGCTCTTGTTGTTGCTGTTGTTGCTGCTGCTTTTCTAATTCGGCAGCATTCTTCATCTGATAATATTTTTGCAAAACCTCTTGCCCATCTAAGCCAATTGCGTTTGCAAAATTCACCAAAAAACCTTTACGGTAAACTTCGCCAGGAATTCCTTCCAAATCGCCACGATCAATTGCTTCCAAGTATCGCATACTGATTTTGGTCGCTTCCTGAATTTCTTTTAAAGAAATACTTTTTTCTTCTCGAACCCGATGAAGGTAGTCACCGATCTCCTTCAAAAAGTTCACCCCCGATTTTGAGTTATTAAATTGTAAGCTTTCTATATTTATGATCAATAATGGACCTTTTTACTATTAAAGGATGGAGATCCCATCTGAAATTTAAAACTTCACCGTATAAGCAATGGTCAGATTTAGAAAAAATTAAAAAATTATAATTGATTACCGTTTTTTGTCAACCCTTAATATATTCTAGTAATTCATTGGAGTTCCTTCCGAAAAAATGAAAATTACTGTTCTTGTTGGTGTTTTTTCATTTCTTCCAATTGCCTGGCCGTGATATAAACCTCTCGAGGTTTGCTTCCTTCGTATGGCCCAATCATTCTTTTGGCTTCCATTAAGTCAACAAGCCTTGCAGCTCTGGTATACCCGATCTTCAAACGTCTTTGAAGAACCGATGCCGATGCTGATCCGTAATCAATAACAACCCGGACTGCATCCCAAAGCAGCTCATCTTCCGTCTCTACGACAGCTTCTTTTTTATCGGGGATATTTAGAAAATGTTCTTGATATTTGGGGCCGCCTTGATTCTTCCAATGTTCAATAACGGCTTCAATTTCTTTTTCAGTAACCAAAGCCCCCTGCACCCGCCGGGGTTTCATGGAACCAATTGGCGAAAACAGCATGTCTCCCCTGCCAAGTAAACGTTCGGCTCCCACACTATCCAAAATCGTTCTGGAATCGATCTGTGACGAAACCGCAAAGGCAATCCTGGAAGAAATATTGGCTTTGATTAAACCGGTAATGACATCCACCGAAGGACGCTGGGTTGCCACAACTAAATGGATTCCTGTTGCCCTAGCCATTTGAGCCAAACGGCAAATACAATCTTCGACTTCCACCGGGGCGAGCATCATCAAATCGGCAAGTTCGTCAATGATCACTACGATATAAGGAAGAGTTTCTCCTTCCTTAGCTTGAGAGTTATATTTATCCAAATCCCTAACTCTTGCTTCAGCAAACAACTTATAACGACGCTCCATTTCATTGACGACAACCTTTAAAGTACCCGCCGCTTTTTTGGCTTCCGTTACTACGGGAGCCATTAAGTGAGGAATTCCATTATACATTGATAATTCGACCATCTTGGGGTCAATCATGATAAATTTAACCTCATTGGGGTAGGCTTTATAAAGAATACTCATGATTAGCGTGTTAATACAAACGCTTTTTCCGGATCCGGTAGCCCCGGCCACCAATAAATGGGGCATTTTGCTCAGATCAGCCAATACCGTTTCCCCGGCAATATCCATTCCCAGGCCTACACTCAGTCGGCTGGTATTCCAAAAAGATTTTGAATCCAATATATCTCTGAAAGTGACAATTTGAGCTTCTTGATTAGGGACTTCAACACCGATAGCTGCTTTTCCAGGAATCGGGGCTTCAAGGCGTAAGCCTTTTGCTGCTAAAGCTAAAGCCAAGTCATCGGCTAAATTCACAATCCGGCTCACTTTAACGCCAGGAGCCGGTTGGAGGTCATAACGAGTAACGACTGGGCCATGATGGGCTTCCAACACTTTGACTTGAATTCCAAAATTGGCCAGGGTCTGTTCCAACATGAGTGATTGATCGGCTACTTTGACAATTTTTTTTTGTCGGGCCGCTCCAGACGGACCTACCAAGTTAATATCGGGGAGTTGATACTCACCGGCTTTCTGGGAAGGTCTAATTTGTGTCTGAGGTAAATCTTGGGGAGAATCCGTTTTCGAAATCCCCTTTTTTTCATTCTTGGCCTTCTCTTTTTCTTTCAATATATTCTGCAGCGTGCCCATGACTACGCTGGAACGGGACTGCTTGGGTGGAAAGGGAAGTATCTCGGCTTCTTCTTTCTTATTGGGATAGGTCTTACTTTCTATGGGTGGACTTGGATTATTTTTAAAGGGATTGACCACTGGGTCCACTTGCGGCTGTTTTAAACCGATTGACTCTTCTTTGTTCGGAATTTCCCGTTCCAAAGGCATGGGCCGTACCCGACGTTTTCCAATGCCTACTAAAAACACAATTAATGGTCGATCCAGAGCTAGTATCGCCAGGATTATCAGCCAAATCGACATGAAAATCCCGGTCCCGAATTTACCGAAAAGCTGCAACAGTTTTAAGGCAAAAAAATGGCCAACAATTCCGCCTCCCTGGGTTGCATCCTCCCAACCGGTGGAGGAAATAACCACCCCGCTGAAAAAATGCAATATCAGTAAAGCCCACAAGAATAAGAGTATCAAAATAACAAAATGTTTGCCAAAGTGCACACCCCTGCGCCAAACAAGTAACATCCATCCGACAATGGCCACAAAAACAACGGGAATAATCGCACCGCTATGCCCGAAAACATAAAATAAACCTCTTTTTAAAATTTCGCCGACAAATCCCGCGCCATTAAAATAGATGGCTGTTAAAGATAATAAAGCCAACCCCAGCAGTAGGACACCAATAATCTCGGTACGTTGCTCGGCAAAACGGTCGTCATTCTCTTGTTCGGTAGACTGTTCTTCTACATCTTTCGTACCAGCCATTATTCCTCACCTTCTTCGATCACAATCATCGCAATATTGGCGGAATGCGCCGAAATGCGTTGTAAATTACTCAGCATTTCAACATAGGCGACTCCTGAACCGGGCCAACATTTACCTTGATTTAAACGGTGAATATGATTCTGACGTAATTCTTCCTCTAATTTATCAATATTACTCTCTCGGTTTTCAATCTGTTTTGCCACTTCCAGATTATTTTCCCGCAATGCTTGACAGGCTTTGTTATATAAATCCATAGTTTTTCCATAAAAAAGCTCAATTTCATTGATAGCAATTTCCGAAAAAGGCAGTTGTTCCTGATTCTTTTTCTCAGCTATCGTTGCAATACTGTTGGCATGATCCCCCACCCTCTCAATATCGCTGACAATATGCAACAGACCGGCCAAGCGATGGGATTGGGCCTCAGTAAGAGAATTTTGTGATAAAAGAGCCGAGAGGTAAAAGGTAATCTGCTCCTGCAAATCATCCACAATTGCCTCATTCCGGTAAATACTGTCGAGAAGATGAACTTGTCCTTTTAAAAAAGCCATCCTGGCCGACTTTAACATCTCCTGGGTGAGTGCAGCCATTTGATTGACTTCATGTGAAGCTAATATCAAGGCCAAAGCCGGACTTTGTAAAGCCCGCCGATCCAAATAAGTGCTGCCACCGGAACTAATTTTAGCCTTTTCCGCAGGATGGTTCAAAAACTTAAATTTCGATGCCAAAAGGGTAAAAGGAAACCATATCAGAATAACAGACATATTAAATAAGGTGTGGGCCATTGCGAGTTGCCAAACATTAAACCAACGGCTGTCGATAAAATTGGGCACAGCCCGCCATTGAAATACTGAAGTTTCAACCCATTGAAAAACACCACAAATATTCTGATTCATCCAGCATAAAAATTTAAATGCAACAGGCAATAACAAGAGCCAAATCAAGGCGGTTGTCATATTAAAGGCAAAATGAAGCCAATTAGCCTTGCGGACGATCGGCAGGCGATCCAAACCGGTTATCATATTGATAACTGAAGCGCCTACATTTGCCCCAATAACAATCGCCACTGCACCGCTTAAAAAAGACGGTTGAAATAAAGCAATTTCAATTCCGATAAATCCTTGGATCAAGGCTACCACAGTATTGCTGCTCCGCAACAAGGCGGCCAAACTCAACCCGAGTAGAAATCCGAGCCAAGGCTTTAAAAATATCTGGGTCATAAACAGAAAAGAACTATGAATGGTCAGTAAATATGCAAAGGCTTGATGGAATATCTCAAATCCCAAGTACATCAAAGCTAAACTAAAAATTGCCTGACCCAAATAATGCCAGTTCCTTTTTCGGCCATAAAAATAAAGCCAATAACCTAAGAATAACATTCCATAGATGGTTACGCCCAAATTAATTGACATTAATTGAGCATTAATCGTCATCCCCAAATTAACACCCAGCATAATCCATAATGCAGGTAATAATCCCAACAACCCGGCATTCATTAACCCGGAAATCAGTCCAAAGGTTAAAAAATTGCTTTGGAGAGCAGCAGCCATCCCCACCCCGGTAAATATATTCGAAGCGGGACTTCGGCCTTGCTTTTCTAAAATTTCCCGAATTTTCTCTCCGGCCATTTTTTGGACTCCATCTCCGAAGCGGCCGATTGCATATAAAAATAGCCCTAAAGCTCCAATCAAGATCAATATCCCTTCAAATAAAGGCAATACGTTTTCCCTCCAATAATGAAACATTGTTGCAATTTATTATTCTGGGATTTTTAAGGAATTCCTTCATCATTCTTTAAGGTTATCTACATTCCAAAAGATGCAGCCGGGCTAATTCGGGGCTATCCAAAAGGAATCACGCCAATTTATAGAAATTTTACAAATAAACGGCATTTGTTATCCAAAATTATCCATTTTCCAACTTGCGTTTGATCTTACAAATATGTTAATGTTATTTTAGAGAATGCAATGATTATTTTAGAGAAAGAAGATTACAACGGTGGACTTAAATCATATTCGATATCTCGTGGTAGGTTCGGGATTTTTTGGAGCGACCATTGCCGAGAGAATCGCCCAAGACCTAGGCCAGCGTGTAGCGGTAATCGAAAAACGCAATCACGTCGGAGGGAATAGCTTTACTTTCCCAAATCCGGAGACTGGTATTGAATGTCACCTTTACGGTTCTCATATTTTTCATACTTCGAACGAACGAGTTTGGCGTTATGTTGGTAATTTTTGCAATTTTAACAATTACCGGCACCGGGTACTAACGGTATTTCAAAACAAAACATATCCAATGCCGATCAATCTTAATACAATCAATACTTTTTATCAATTGAACCTTAATTCTGACGAAGTGGCTGCTTTTTTGGAAGAAAAACGGGACAATGAGAATTACGAAAATCCTGTTAACTTGGAACAAAAGGCAATCTCGCAGATTGGCCGGGATTTATATGAAGCCCTGATTCGGGGTTATAGCCTCAAGCAATGGGGAAAGGACCCTAACAACCTGCCTGCGGAAATTATAAATCGTATCCCTGTCCGGTATACTTATCAAGACCAATATTTTAACGATCCTTGGCAGGGAATTCCTGTGGAAGGTTTCGGCCCAGTGATCAAATCCATGTTGCAACATCCAAATATTGAAGTTTATTTAAATACCGATTTTTTCAACATTCAAGATTTAATTCCGAAAGATTGTCAGATAATTTACAGCGGACCTATCGATCGTTATTTTCATTATCAGTACGGCCATTTGGAATGGCGTTCTCTCTCATTCGAACAAAAAACAATCAACACACCTGATTTCCAGGGAATCGCTGTCATGAACTACGCCGAATCCAGTGTCCCTTATACGCGAATCCACGAGTTTAAACACTTAACACCGGAACGGCCTGCAAGTCCCATTCAGACGGTTATTTCCATAGAATATCCTAAAGCTTATACCCCTCAAGATGAGCCTTTTTATCCCGTGAATACTCCGGGCAATCAAAAAATCTATCAACAATACGCGGAGGCTGGCCGTGAAAAACGGCAAGTTATATTTGGAGGCCGTCTGGGAAGTTATTCTTACCTGGATATGGACCGCACCATTGAGAGTGCACTGGATATTTACCAAACCAAAATCAGGGGGTACCAAAAATGAATTTTAAAGAACTGGCGGTTATTATGCCAATTTATAATGAGGAAAAAGCAATCACTGCCGTATTCGAAAAATGGCATGCCAAGTTCACCAAACTCCAAATTAACTTTGAAATCCACGCCTACAACGACGGATCTACAGATCAAACTGCTATCATACTCAAAAAAATGGCTGCCCGTTATCCAAGGATTATCGTTCATCAAAAAACCAATAGCGGACACGGACCTACTATTTTACAAGGGTATCGGGAGAATTCCGGTGCCGAATGGTTATTTCAAATTGATTCCGATGATGAATTGGAAGTCGCTGCTTTTGATAAGTTGTGGCTTAAGCGCTTTGATTACGACTTCTTGGTTGGGGTTCGGGTAGGGCGGCATAATCCGGTTTCAAGAAAAATCATGACCTTTGGATCAAAACTCGTAGTCCGGCTTTTTTATCATTCCGGAATCCTGGATACTAATTCACCTTATAGGCTGATGCGCAGTAATAAATTCAGAGACTTGTTTTTTAAACTTCCCGCAAATACCTTTGCCCCTAATGTTATCATTTCGGGATACGCAGCACTAAAAAAGCTTCGAATCTTCCAAACACCGGCATGTTACCATCAACGTACCACCGGCGAAGTATCCCTTAAGAAACTAAAACTCCTAAAAGCCGCTGGCCGGTCTTTGGGACAAGCTGTCTCCTTTCGTTTTAAACTCTGATCATTATCAATTATCCGGTGATGATGGTTCCAGGCTGCCATTGGGGTTTTAAATAATCATTGGGATTGGTGCTAATCAACCGGGTTATCTTATATTGCCCAAACGGTGAAGATTCTACCATCAAGCTTACGCCCCCTTCGCGTTTAATCTCGATATCTTCCTTTTTTTGCTTTTTGGATTCAGTCTCTTCCGATTCATCTTCCTCAAAAATATACTCCAGCGGTACAATGGTATAAAACATTATTGAAGGCCTCGTTTCCTGCTTTCAGCATTAAGTTCAATTAACTCATCCAACTTTTTTAAAGCTTGATTAATCCCACCCAGTTCATTAATAAGGCCGCAATGAACTGCTTCTTTTCCGATGAGCACAGAGCCGATATCGCGAACTAAATCGCCGGTTCTGAACATTAATTCTTTAAATTTCTCTTCCGGCACTTCGGAATGACTGGCTACAAACTTGATAATCCTGTCTTGCATTTTATCGAGATATTCGAATGTCTGCGGAACACCAATCAATAAACCATTTAACCGTAAAGGATGAATCGTCATGGTAGCTGTCTCAGCAATAAAACTATAATCCGTAGCCACTGCTATCGGAACGCCAATGGAGTGTCCACCTCCCAAAACCAATGAAACGGATGGTTTTGAAAGGCTCTCGATCATCTCGGCAATTGCCAATCCTGCCTCAACGTCTCCCCCAACTGTATTCAGAATTATTAATAAGCCTTTAATATTTGGATTTTGCTCTATTGCAACAAGTTGTGGTATAATATGTTCGTATTTTGTTGTCTTATTTTTCCCAGGGAGAATGATGTGGCCTTCGATTTGGCCAACAATAATCATCGTATGAATATTGCTTTCACCTGAGGTAGGCGTGTTCAGCTGTCCTAGTGATTTAAGATTACTTAACAATAATCTTTGTTTTCTAGGGTTTTGGCGCACTGGTTGTTCAAGCGGCTGTTCGCTTGGACTTTCTGTCTCTGAGCCACCAGGTGGTTGGGCTTTTGAAGCAATGTGAACCGAAAAATCATGTCTTATTGAATCGTCTTCCAAGTCTGCCACCAATTTTTCCCCCTATTAACTAATCTGAATTAATAGTAGTATCCCTAACTCCCCGTAATTCATACTAAGTTACGTTCAAAAGTTATTCAGATTGATTAATAACCGAGCTTTGAATTTAATTTTACTCCCTAACGAATAAAATTAATAAACAATTTATATATGCGAATTTCAAAGAGAAGATATTTCAATATTTTTCACTATAAAATCAGCTAAATTACCTAAAGAGAAATTTGATTTGGGGGTGAAACCTTTGAAGAACGAACATTTGATTGCACAAAGCCTGATTCGACCCGGAAAGAATGTCCAAGTGGAAATCTTGAATGAAAACGGCCAAAAGATAATCTATCGCACTTCCATTTGGAATTCCCAAGGAGAGCGAATGGAAGTTTTAATGCCCGAAGATGATAAACTGTTAAAAAATATGCAGCCGGGTGCCAGCGTTACTCTAATATGCCGAAGTGACAACAACTCATGTGATTATGTCTTTACGACCCAATTCATCGGTATGGAAAAGGAACCTCCTTTGATTATTGTCAACAAGCCGGAAGATTTGAAGGTAGCAGTCGGACGGCATTTTTTTCGTTGTGAAGTCAATTTTCCATTTCAATTTTTCGGTAAAGACGGAAAATACCGGGGAACAGTGGTAAACCTTTCTATCAACGGCCTCTTTGCCGTAATCGATCCAAAGTTGAATCTGGATACCGGGATCAGCATGACCTGTCAAATGGTGTTGCCCGGTAATAGCTCACCCTCATTATTCGTTGCTAAAATTATGCGAACGATTAAAAAAGAAAATTTTCATGGAATTGGTCTTAGTTTTCTACAAATCGACAAAAACATTCAAGATCAAATCACTAAATTTCTGTTTCAACGGCAGAGAGTTATGAAAAATCACGGTCAAATCTGTATTGTAAAAAACTCCGGCTAACTCAAATCCTTCCTGTTTCTTCCCTTCGAATAACTTAATTATCCTTTAAGCTGGTAGACTTTTTAATCAATAACAGCTTACAACAAATCCAGCCGGTCACGCTCCCGGAGTTTTTGAAGCAGTTTTTTTACATTCTGAGCTTGATTCTTCGCGCAAACCAGTAAAACATCTTCAGTTTCCACAACAATCAAGTCCGATACTCCTATCGCCGTTACGGGCTTATGGGGACTATGGATGATACAGTCATGGGTATCCACCCCCCAAAACTCTCCCTGGCTGACATTTCCGGATTCATCGGGCGGCAGTATTCTTTCCAATGTAGTCCAGCAGCCCAAATCGTCCCAGCCATATTCCGAAGGAATAACAATCAGATTGGATGTCCTTTCCAAAATCCCACAATCAAACGAAATGGCAGGCAAAGTAGAATATATCCTGGTTAATTGGCTCATTTCATTGAGTGTACCGATAAAAGGGGAAAAAGATTGAAGAGCCTTATCCAGTTCGGGTAGAAGATTTTTCATTTCGAAAAGTAAATTCTTCAATTGCCAAATAAAAATTCCGCCGTTCCATAAACAGTTACCGGCAGCCACCAATTTTTCCGCATTTTCCGGGTAAGGCTTTTCCCAAAAGTCCTTCACCTGATAACATAGTTGTTTTTGACCATCAAGGGTACAGTCGCCTATTATTTGTCCAAGCTCAATATATCCATAGCCTGTTTCCGGACGGGTCGGTTCCATGCCAAAGACTACCCCGCTTTTTTTCTCCATGCATACCTTAAATCCGGCGCGCAAGGCATTTCGCATTTTTTCTTCGTGACACACCCTGCAGTCACTTGGTAAAAATGCAATGACAGGATTCTCATCCGGATAGTACTTCTGGAGATAAACGGCGGCTAGGCCAATACATGGTGCGGTATTTTTACATTCAGGTTCAACGATGATGTTTCGGGAAGGCAAAAAAGGCAATTGTTTTTGTACAGCCTTAGCTTGTTCGGAGTTGGTTACCACATAAATTCGTTCCGTCTCGGTAAGCTCTTGAACCCGAGCCACCGACTCCTGCAATAATGTTTTTTCTCCATTAAAGGATAAGAGCTGTTTTGGAAAACTCCGCCTGCTACGAGGCCAGAATCTTTCTCCATAGCCGCCAGCCATCACCACCAAAATAGGTCTTGTCATCATTTCTCCTCCAGAGCATTGGGCAACTCGCACTTTACTAATCTATGCCACCGGAGGAGAAATGGCTACAAAAACTTGATCTTGCTTTCACTTTCATAATCAATCATCATCAACGAACTGCTGCTAATAACGAATAACCAGCAACTATTGATTAATGTTCCCGGGTTTGAAAAACAAACCATTTTCTGGCGATAAAATTCCATAAAAACACCAATATTGTTGCAAAAACTTTGGACAGCAAGTAATAGAATCTGAAATGTTCGGTAAACATCCACATCAAAAGAACGTTTAAGCCCAGTCCAATTAGGGCGATCACAGTAAAAGCCGCGAATTCAAACCACCTTTTACTTAAAACGCGTCCCTTGAAAACCCAGTTCATACTTAAAAAATTATGAATAATCACACTTGCGCTAAAGGAAAGTATCGTTGAAACCAGATAATATATTTTCCCATATTCGGTAAAAAGATAAAGCAATCCAAAATCGATCAGGGTTGCGATCGCACCAACAAAGATATAACGAAAAAATTGAACCGAAACACTTTGGGTCGGCTCCCAGAAAATCTTTTTAATCATAGCACTCTCCTCGATGAAACGATGGATATTTAAATGTTTTTTTTCTTCACGAAATATTTCGGTCGCGCTTTTGTTTCCATATAAGTCCGAGCTAAATATTCACCCATGATGCCTAAAAAAATCATTTGCAAACCACTGACCAAGATGATAACCGACATGGTGGATGCCCAACCGGCCACCGGATCACCGAATAACATCCTCCGGAAAACGATTACAAGAAGTAGCAGAAAAGCGAAACCCGAAAATGCCAGCCCAAAAAAGGAGACAACCCGAAGGGGAAGGGTTGAAAAAGCGATTATCCCTTCCAGTGCATATTTTAATAGTTTCCAAAAAGACCATTTCGTCTCGCCGGCTACCCGTTCAATATTTTCATAGTCCAGCCATTTGGTTTCATAGCCTACCCATCCAAAAATTCCCTTGGAAAAACGATGATATTCATTAAGCTCTAGAATCGAATCAACCATCTGCCTGGTCATCATTCTAAAATCCCGGGCGCCATCCACAATATCGGCATCGGATAATTTATGAATCAGTATATAAAAAATCCTGGCAAAAAAGCTCCGCAGCAACGGTTCTCCGTTTCGGCTGACCCGTCGGGTCGCTACCGAATCGTATCCTTCTTTTTCAATAGCTTCTACCATTTCCGGCAACAACGCCGGCGGATCCTGTAAGTCTACATCCATAATCACCACGAGATTACCGGTTGCATATTTCATTCCTGCAAGCATAGCCGCCTCTTTTCCAAAATTTCTGGAAAAAGAGAGATACTTCACCCTTGAATCTCTAGCGGTTAAGGTTTCTATCACTTGTAAGGAATGGTCTTTGGAACCGTCGTTCACAAAAAGAATTTCATAGTCACAATGGATCTTTTGTAGGACCGACGTCGTCTCTTTATAAAAAAGAGGTATGGCTTCCTGTTCATTAAAGCAGGGAACAACCACCGAAAGTTTTTCCACCAAAAACTACCTCCGTCACCGGTTATTGGTAATTTTTTTAGAATTTGGCCCTTGCTTGTTGCTTTTAACAGTTGAATGTGATTTCTACTGACTGTTTGATAGTTAGCAGCCGATGCCAAATCTTAAGACTGAAACAAATTTTTCCCCGTAGAACAACCGCAAATAAATAAAAAACATATCTATGTTGCCCGATATGGTTTTATCCTATCATAGTTGTATTAAGGAAAAATTAAATTATAATTGAGCCTACGCTGCAACTCCATTCTTAAGAAAAGCGTGCTGAACTCCCACAATATCTTTTCCCACTCGATACTTAATCTTTGGGAAAAGTATAAAAGTATCGCACCTAGCGGTGATCAATGAATTATCTCATTTATTGTTGCATTAATCCGGACTGTAAATTGAAAGCACATCCATCGTCACTTGCTCTAAAAGAATTTATTCACCACAGGAATTCATTCAAAAGGATAATTCGTATATTAGCCAATCTGATCGACTTTCATCCCCTCATTCTTCCACGGCCTGTATTCTAAAGCAATTTGACCGAGTTGTGTTAAGATAACAACTCTATCTCCATCCAACAGAGTCCAAAGCCTGTCCAAACGTTCAGTGAGCAAATTATGCTCAATTCCCTGGACCTGAGTGGTAAAGATTCGCTCATGCCGGGTAGTCCGGACCCCTTCTTCGCTGGTCATCAACTCTTCATACATTTTTTCACCCGGACGCAGTCCGGTAAACTCGATTTTAATATCCTTATCCGGTACAAACCCGGAAAGCCGGATTAATTCCCGGGCCAGATCCACAATTTTGATCGGTTCGCCCATATCGAGGATGAAGATCTCTCCGCCCTGGCCAAGCGCTCCCGCTTGAATCACCAATTGAGAGGCTTCGGGAATGGTCATGAAATAACGGGTAATCTCCGGATGAGTCACAGTAATTGGCCCACCGCGGGCGATTTGATTCCGGAAAAAGGGAATAACGCTTCCCCTGCTTCCCAAGACATTACCGAAGCGGACCGCCATAAATTTGGTCCGGCTGCGGGTGCTCAAATCCTGAATAATCAACTCGGCGACTCTTTTGGTAGCCCCCATGACCGAGCTTGGATTGACCGCTTTATCGGTGGAAATCAGCACAAAACGTTTACATTCATATTTATCAGCAAGCTCGGCTAAATTTTTAGTGCCGAAGACATTATTTTTGACAGCCTCATCGGGGGCAAGTTCCATCAAAGGCACATGTTTATGAGCGGCAGCATGAAAGACCACTGTCGGACGGTAGGATTCAAAAACTTGAATAAGTTTGGCGCGATCCCGGATGTCGGCAATGATAGGTACTTTTCTTACATGAGGGAAGTTTGAGGTCAGTTCCTGCTCGATTTCAAATATTGAATTTTCACCCCGGCCAAGCAGTAACAAAATTTCCGGTCCAAACTTAACCACCTGACGGCAGATTTCCGAACCGATACTCCCTCCGGCGCCGGTGATTAAAATCCGTTCTTTATTTAAATATTGGGCGATAGCTGCCAAATCAATCCGTACCGGTTCCCGCCCCAACAAATCCTCGATCTGAACATCCCGCAACTGTTTCATGGAAACCGTGCCCCGGATAATCTCGGTAACGGGAGGAACCATTAATATATGGGCTGTCGCCTGCTGACACATGGCCAGGATTTCCCGGATATCATGCCTGGAAGCCGAGGGCAAAGCGATAATAATTTCTTCAATATCGTATTGTTGAATTAACCGTGAAATATCTTGACGGTTACCCAGTATCGGGATTCCATGAAGGGAATGACCCTGTTTGCATGGGTCATCATCGACAAAACCAACGGTCAAATAGTTGGAAGGGAGTTCTTTAAAAATTTCCCGGATGATAATGGAACCCGCTTCACCGGCTCCGATAATCAACAATCTTTTTTTTACGGCATTTTTCGCATTGGAACGGGAAATAACCCATTCCCGGCGGAAACGGACTGCAAAACGCCATCCGCCCAGTGCGATAATATTCAATAGCCAATCAATAATCCCAATTGCCTTTGGAGTTGGGAACGGCAATATCTGCATGTTCTGAGCGCTTAATGCAAAAAACCAAATGATTAAGGTCGAAAGAGTCACCGCTTTTCCCACTAAAAAAAATTCAGGAATGCTGCTGTAGCTCCACAAACTTTGATATAGCCGAAAAAAAAGAAAAACCCCAATTCGAATTGCGGTTACAACCAATGCAATCTGATATGCATGCCGAAGATATGTATACGGAATCCGCCCATCAAAACGCAATACCAAACTTCCTAACCAAGCCGCATTAACGATAATAATATCAAAAATAACTTGAAGAATATGATTTCGATGAAATCGCAAAGTATTACCTTCTTTAAATACAAATGATTGGTCGTTGGCTATTGACCTTTAGCTGTTTCTCTGTTATCATTCCGGACTAGAAAAATAAAAGACTCATAATTCCGGAATTATTTTTACCGGAAATCCTATAATTATAATATAAGACTCATCAATCGCTTAAGTCAAATATCAAATTACTTTTATACCACTTGTTAACATCTCAACTAGCATATCACAATCCATTTAAAAAACAAATACGCAGCATTTCTTATTTTATCCCAAAATTGAGAAATTTTTACTCTCACAATTTGTCATAATTACTCACCAAACATAATATCATCGATAACCCAATAACCAATTACCCATAAACAATAACCCATAACGCCTTAACCAACTGCCGGTTGCTAATCGCGAATAGTTAAATCAATTCCCCACAACTTTCCCCGGCCAGAACTTGGAGTTTGCTTCAATAACCCGCCCCGGCTCGACAATACATTCATCACTCAATATAACGCCGGCGCCAATAATGGAACCGTCTTTAAGATAGCATTCACTGCCGACCACGCACTCCACCAACCTGGTATCGCGCCCGATCTGGGTATTATGCCAAACAATACTTCCAAAGATAGATGCTCCCTCTTCGATGATGCAGTTATCGCCGATTACAGTCTCACCAAATACTTCCACACCATAACCAATATGGCAGTTGCGTCCTATTACGACTTTGGGCCCGAACCTGGCTGTAGGAGCAACAATCGTCCTTTCTCCCACATAAACCGCATTGGGATGCCAGATGCCTGGAATATCAATTTTCACAAGGCCCTTTAAAACGTCATAATTGGCCAGCCGGTACTGACTTAAAGTCCCGATATCGCACCAATAACCCTTCATCTTATGACCGTAAAAAGGCGCATTCATTTCAACCAGCTTCGGGAATAATTGCTTTCCGAAATCATAAACGGTATCCGCAGGAATATATTTGAAAATCTCCGGTTCAAACACATAAACCCCCGTATTGGCCAGTTTGCTAAGGGCCTGATCCGGTTCGGGCTTTTCCTGAAAAGCCTTGATCCGTCCGTCCTCATCGATAATAACCACGCCAAATTGACGCGGGTCCGGCACTTCTTTAAGGGCAATCGTAGCAATAGCCCCGCTTTGACGGTGACGGGAGAGTAGCGCTTCCAAATTGATGTCGGTTAAAGCATCTCCGGAAATGATAACGAATGTCTCATCAAGGAAACTCTCTAATTTCTTAACTCCTCCAGCAGTACCCATGAGCTCTTTTTCCTGGGAATATTGCAGCTCCACTCCGAACTGTCGCCCGTCACCAAAATAAGACTGAATCTTTTCCGGTAAATACCAAACATTGGCGGCTATTTGCCGAATGTTATTTTTGGCCAACAATTGAATAATATGTTCCATGGCAGGCCGGTTAACCACCGGAACCATCGGTTTAGGAATGTTGCAAGTCAACGGTTCCAAACGGGAACCAACCCCTGCTGCCAATATCATTGCTTTCAAAAGCGTCCCTCCGCTCGATTTTGTTTGGGATTCTTTAGGAAATTTTAGTTTATACGACCATAATCAAAAGATAAACTTCAAATAACCTTATATTGAGCCCGACAATATCATTTCGAGCCCTGATTGGTTAATCCTGCAAAAAGAAAATATATTTAGAAAATAAATAAGGTCTTCTTATGGAAAAGTTGGAAGGACTTCTTGAATCTTTGTTTTTTTACCCCAAAAGATTCTCTGTGCCTCTGAGTCTCCATGGCAATCCCTATTTAGGCCTCAGACGCAGCGGTTTTAAGTTTCCTTCATCCGATGAATTCTTTCGTCACAAAAATAATTCTTTCTGCCGTCCAATAATTTCATCTCCGGAAGATAAACTTTTAGGAACGGGGATTAGATTTCATCTCCGGGAGATGAGATTTCAGAAACGGAAGATTGGATTTTATCTCCGGCAGATGAAATTTCAGGAACGGAAGATTGGATTTCATCTCCGGGAGATAAAATTTCAGAAACAGAAGATTGGGTTTTATCTCGGTAGATAAAATTTCAGAAACGAAAGATTGGATTTCATCTCCGGGAGATAAGATTTTAGAAACGGAAGATTGGGTTTTATCCTCAATGTTTGAGAGAGGGGAAATTGCTCTTGACACCCAGAAGCATTTGAATAACTAAAGGGAGCAGTCTATTTTTGGCGGTATGCTGAACAAACTTTTCTGATGGAATAAATTTTTGAATGCTCTATCGGTTGAAATAAATTTTAGAGCTAAAATTGGCAATCCGCGGGGGCGCGTCCAAAGAACGCGGCAAACCTCGCGGCTGCTTAAATCCATATCGGTTGAAACCAATATCCCGATAATGCAACGTTCTCTGAATCGCATTTCTACCGGCTTAGCCGGATGATTTTTACAAGCCGTGGATTTTAATCGATTTTAATCCGCGGCCTCCAGCAGGATGTTAATCCTATCTCCGTTAACTTTTTTAGGCCGACTTTTTCTAAAAAAATTTAATTCAATTTCTATGAGATAGGATGAATTTAATATTTTGAAGCGATATATATTTTAATCCTGGTTCTCCAATAGCAGCTTCACCAATTCATTTCCGAATTTCTCAGCCGCTTCAGGCCCGCAACCGGTTATAATCCTTCCGTCAACCTCAACCATGCTGCCGGTATAAATTGCCCCGCCGGCTTGCAATTTATCACTCCCATCCGGGAAAACCGTTGCTTTCCTATCTTTTAAAAGACCGGCATTGGCTAAAATAACCGGAGCTATACAAATAGCACCCACGATTTTACCTTGATTGTAAAAATTCCAGGCAAGTTCATGGGCTGTTTTATCCTCAAAATATTGGGAACTGCCGCCTCCACCAATAAAAATCAATGCATCCAGCTTTTTCCCTGCAAGCTCCGGCAGTAAAATGTCCGGCTGTACTTTGAGTCCTAATTTCCCTTCCGCCAACCCTAAAGTTGTCGATACGGTTATTACTTTAATTCCCATTCTCTCCAAGATATTCTTTGGGATCTGATATTCTTCATCCCGAAAAGTTTTTGCCGCAATCACCAAAGCCACTGTTTTTGCCATTATTATTCACCCCATATTTTATTATAACATATTAGCTTTTGGCTATCAGCTGTTAGCCCTCGGCTATCACTTAAAACATTTAGGGTTAAAAATGTTTGCACTCATCATACATGATAAGTAATTCAAACCAAAACCATAAGTAAGTAACTGAACCAATAGCTAATAGCCAAAAACAGATAGCAAGTATCCAATTGGCCAAAATCTAATCCAATCGCTTGATTTCTTTTTTCAATTTCCTGATGATACGCTTCTCAAGCCTTGAAATATAAGATTGGGAAATCCCCAAAAAATCGGCCACTTCTTTCTGAGTTCGTTCGGCGCCGTCTTTGAGGCCAAACCGCAATTCGACAATGACCTTTTCGCGGCTGGTCAAATAACTCATCGCCGAATTCAAAAGATTTTTTTCAATTTCTTCTTCTACAAATTTGTAAGTAGAATCATTCTCCGTGCCCAGAACATCAGATAGCAGCAATTCATTGCCATCCCAATCAATGTTTAACGGTTCGTCGAAGGAAACTTCAGCCCTAGTTTTACTATTCCGCCGTAAATACATTAAAATTTCATTTTCAATACACCTTGAAGCATAGGTTGCTAATTTTATTTTCTTGGTAGGATCAAATGTATTGACTGCTTTAATCAACCCAATTGTCCCAATGGAAACCAAATCTTCAATTCCAACTCCGGTATTTTCAAATTTACGGGCAATATATACGACCAATCGTAAATTCCGCTCAATTAGAACTGCTTTTACCGCCCGATCGCCGGTTGTCAGCTTATCCAATAAATAGACTTCTTCCTCGCTCGATAAAGGTGGAGGCAGAGCTTCGCTACTTCCAACATAGGCAATCAATCTCGGGCGCAAACCCATTTTTAGCAGAATATTTGTGAGAAACAATCTTAATGGAAGTCGCCACCTTTTCCATTTTCTGACCATCTCGTTCGCTCCTTTTTGATTTTTCAATGGGTCAAGACCGTCGGCGGGATAAGCGCTTGGAACGTACCTTCCTGGGATAATGATCGGCTATAAATAGCTACAATCACATCTTGAAGAATAATTTCTTTATCCCTTTGCCTTATTTTCATTTGGTCGGGCCGAAATCCCAGAAGCATTCCCTGATCGTTCCCTAAAGAATTATAGGGCAATACACGAATCCGCTGGGCCCAATTATCCGATAAATCCCAGTCTAAATTTTGAGCCATCTCACCCCGATTAAAACTTTCCGTTAAACGAATGACCTCCTTTGGCAAATAGCCCTTAATATGACTCAACTCAATGATAATCACCGGCAGTTTGGTTAAGGGATCATAAAGGCGATTGCCTGTATCGAGTAAGGCATTCAATTGCAAATGATTCCCTTCAAAATCGATTTCTATCGGGTAATGACATAAACATTCCCATATCTTGCGGTGGACAATTCCCCAGCCAAGTTCACCCAAAAGCAAGATGAAACATAGTTGCAGACAAAACCGCCACCATAAAGAGATTTCAATATGGACAAAACGGTCGTTTAAAGCATCGAATCCCCATTGAAAACCGGATAATAAAAAAGATAGACAAAAGAAATAACCGCTAACACGGAAAAGGCTAAAGAATCTAGCCGGTAAAAAAGTAATACTAAGCATAATGAAAGGTATAGCCAATATGTAGATGAACGGAGACAATATCCAATTATCTAATAAACCATTGGATGCTTGGTTTAAGAGAAGAAAAAATTGAAATATGCCTCCTACTGCGCCACCCATGATGATTCGTATCATTTTGACTTTATGACCGCTAATTTGCGCTACCATCCACAATAAACTACTATCTTGAATCCACCCCAAAATACTGCTAAAAAAAGGCACATCGAGATATATTTCCATCGTCTGCAAGACTCATCATCATCCCCCAATTTATTTTACAAATACGTTCAGAGCGTTCCTCTGTTATCGCCTAACATAAATAACCTGAATCTTCATTTTCTTGCCACTTTTTAACGAAACCCTCATAAAAAGCGGAAAAGCGCCCGAAGAAAACTCTTCGAACGCTTCACTGATATAATATCGAAGTCAGAAATTAGGAGCCAGGAGTCATAAAAGCAGCAATGGATTTCTCCTGGATTCCGGCGCCTGAATTCTTATATTCTAACCATTCACTTTTTCCTCAAAAATGCCGGTATCTCTAAATCATCACTCATAAAAGGCTTTAATTCAAGCTCATCAAGGCCCATTCTCCGGGAACGCTTTTGTTCAAATCCGGTCGCTATTACGGTGACACGGATTTCTTCCCCCAGCGTTTCATCGATAACGGCTCCAAAGATAATATTGGCATCGGCATCAGCCGCCTCGGTAACAATTGCAGCGGCTTCATTAATCTCAAACAGGCTTAAATTACTGCTTCCCGTGATATTGAGCAAAACCCCTTTTGAACCTTCAATCGTAGTATCAAGCAAAGGGCTCTGAATAGCTGCTTTAGCCGCTTCGACGGCTCTGTTTTCTCCCTTAGCGACTCCGATTCCCATCAATGCCGAACCGGCTTGACTCATTATGGTTTTGACATCCGCAAAATCAACGTTAATCAATCCGTTAATCGTTATCAAATCCGATATTCCTTGTACCGCTTGACGCAAAACATCATCAGCCATTCTAAAAGCATCAATCATCGAGGTATTCTTTTCCACAATCTGCAATAACCGTTCGTTGGGAATCGTGATTAAAGTGTCAACACTTTCTTTCAAAGTAACAATACCCTTATCCGCCTGATTTAAACGAACCCGTCCTTCAAACAAAAAAGGCTTTGTCACAACTCCTACTGTTAAAGCTCCCGAATCTTTAGCCATTTGAGCAATAACTGGAGCCGCTCCGGTTCCGGTACCGCCGCCCATTCCGGCTGTAACAAAAACCATATCGGCACCCTGAAGAACTCCCTGTAACTCATCCTTGCTTTCGATTGCTGCTTGTTGGCCAATATCGGGATTGGCTCCGGCACCCAACCCTTTGGTTAGTTGATCACCGATTCGCAATCGAATATCGGCATTTGAACGATTTAATGCTTGACCATCGGTATTAATGGCGATAAATTCAACTCCCTGAATTTTAGCATCAATCATCCGATTGACAGCATTGGAACCTCCGCCTCCAACACCAATGACCTTAATCGAAGCAAATTGCTCGTTTGCAACTCCAAACTCCAGCATTAAAAAGTTCCCCCTGTACTCTGTTACCGATGACTATTAACCATCGAAACCAAACGACATCAGACTATAATCCTCGTAAGTATTTCTGCAACATCATGAATTAACCCTTCCAGATATCAAAAAATTTTTTTAAACCTGGGTTCGCTATTTCGAAAATACCGGGGAACCTCAGCCCTCGCCTTGAAAGGGCATCATGATTCGGCATCATTAGGAGAGGGACGAGGCCGTCCCAAAAGAAAATTTTACGATCAAGAAATACAATATATTGGGATCGTCATACTCGATGAAGTCGCGTGTGTGCGCGGTATATATTGTATTTCTTATTGATTTCGCATTGCTTTTTAGAAAGCCTCGGGGTGAGGTAGAGTAGGCCTTATTTTATTGACTTTTTGGTAATTTAATCGTTGTGGGTGCTCCTGGAACCCGAAGATCAATTTTGGCCAATTTTTCGGGTGAGGCCTGAGATAAGATCGCTCGAAGGTTATACATCTTTTTTTCGATTTGACTCGAATTGCCCAGATCGACCTTGATAGTGTGAGAACATTTGGGTAGATCAAGATAAATCTGGTAACTAATTACATCGATCTCACTGATATTTTGCCGCAAAGTTTCATCAACATTTTTGAAAATATTCAAAACCAAAGCAAAATCCGAAGAATAAATGGGTTGGCCCATTGCGGTTTTTTTTAAGGATATTCCGGTTATGATTGGCAAATTGGTTGGGGCGTTTTTATCTCGGATTTCCATTACCACTAAGTCATTACCGATAGTGACGGCCTTTTCCCGGTTAAAAATAACACAAAGCGGTATCCGCTCTTCGATTGTAAAGATTAGCTTATTGGGAAATACTTTTTTTATTTTAACCGATGCTACCTTGGGATTTTGAAGGATTTTACGCCTGGCCTCTTTGATGTTTACCTGAAAAATATTCCCGTAACTTAAATCGGCATTGAGTAAAATATCTTCTGTTGAAATACTCTGATTACCCTCTACCACAAAATCTCTGATTGTAAACAGACCGGAATTTATAAAAATAAGTACCACTAAAAAAACAAACAATATAAGAAAAAGCCGTTCAAAACTAGGGCTTTTGGGGGATCCTTGCTTAACAATTTTTGATTTAATCTGTTTCATCTATTTGCATGAGTCATGCTATTTTCGATTTAGCCAATAATTCGTAATTCATAACTATTAGCCAATAGTCACAACACCTATATTAACTCCTTCGATAAATTCCTAAAATCAATTGCACTTCACCTCTGCCGGTACCCAATTTCTTAGCAATTTCTTCAATACTCATTCCCTGTTCCCACAATTCTAAAATGCGTTGGTGTCTTCCATCAGCAATCGGACGGCTTTTGCCGGATAAAGATTGCTGAGGGGTAGTTTCAGCCTCACTTACCAAGTCATTGGATAGTTCGGGTATTTCATTGAGAACAGTTGGTGTCTGGGTGGGGGGGGCCGGGATGTTGATTTCGTCCATCTCACGATAAAGATCATCAACCTGCCTTTTGGTTACAGGTTCATCCGACTCAATGACCGGGGTTGATTCCAAAATGGCTTTCTTGGCATCATTGGCGCGCGCCTCAGTTACCTCCGCAATTTCCTCAAATTCTTCAATAATAGCCGCAACTAAATCTTCTAAATCTTGGATTTCGTTTTTGAGGTGTTTCATCCGCTTTTCCAAAGATTTTTGCTGGAATTTATAAAGCATCCAAATAATAATGCAATTTAAAGCAATGACGAAAATAACCTCTCCCGCTGCCACTTTTTTAGCCTCCAGTATTTATCCGGCCTAAAGTTTTATATCAATATGTTGTCCACGTTTCGTATCGATGGCTCTTTCGATTTGCTCCTGATTGAAATCCCCTTTTTTCTTTTGCCCATAACGGCGATAACGACGCTCCCGGTTTCTTTCAGGAGTCTCGTTATCGTCGCGAATGGAGTTCCCTTCAGAAGATGCTTTGTTCTGTAATACTTGTTCGCGTTGTTGCTGTGATTGTTTAACAGCCTCCCGGGATAACTCTTGTTGGGAAACAAGGGGGCGGCTGTTATGGGTTTGCTCAATACGTTGTATATCAAGCGTACGAGGCATTATAGTTTGGAGATCCAGAGGTTTAAACATCATTCCCACCTCTCAAATTCTCATCGATAGGGTTGTACTTGAATCTCTCCTTCGCTGTATACCAAAGATGCGTATTTAATTTCATCCTGAATCATAATGGTCGTTTTCCCCATGGTAACCCGGACACCCGGATACATGGTTTCTTTTACGCGAATCCGCCCTTTCTCACGGGCAGGGTTTTGAATTTCATTGGTTATTACTTGACAGGCAGTTTCAATTTCGGCTATTTGAGCTTTTAAAGCATAAGAGGTTTTTATCAAATTTTGTAACATTTCTTTTTTGTCATCCGGTAAGCTAGGAATTTTGCTTAAAATGGCGATAGCCTTTTCAGCTTTTTCCAAACTATCGGCATTCTGTTTCAACTGGCTTTCCAAATCCTGAAGTTCTTGCTTCGTTTTTGGTTTTACTCCCACATCCAACTCGGTAACGGTTCCAAGCCTAGAGCCGATGGTCTTGGCCGATATTTCTTCTCCGGCACGTAAAAGGCCGCCGACAATCAAACCCTTTCCGCCTTCAAGGATAATTTTAGAATTGGCGCCTACTTGACAATGCATGATCGATTCTTTAATCGTTACATTGCCTTCACTGTTGACCGTAACATGTTCAATATACTTCGCTGAAAAATCTCCCCCACAAGAAATTTCCGATTTATCCATTCCGGAAACTCCGCCTTGAATCAATAAATTACCTCCTGACTTAACATCAGCAGTATCCACATTACCATAAATCGTTACATCCCCTTCGGCCTCAACCTTAAAGCCGCTTTCAACGTTCCCCCGAATCACTAAATTACCGGAGAAAATTACATTCCCACTGTCAAAATTGACATCGCCCTTGACCTCATAGATGGGCAAAACCGTCACTTTACCACTAACAATTGTCGGTTCTCCGCCACCCGTGGCTATGATTTTCGTGCCGTCATCGATCCATTCTACATTCTTCCCAAGCTTAATAAGCTTATCTTTGCCCGGAGTGGGCGGCAACTCGCTGCCGCGAATATCGGACCCGGGATCGCCCTGGGTTGCCAAAATCTTTTCCGCAATCACTTGCCCTGCGGTAACATTCTGTACGGTTTGAATTTGTCGAAAATCAACTTTACCAGTGTCATCCTCGATACAAGCTTTCCGAAAAACCCCGGTTTCAAAAAAATACTTAATATCCGCATCTTTACCCGCCACAGGAGCTTTTCCTCTGGCAATGATGAGTCCACCCATAGGATGTTGTTTTACAGCCATTTCAACAGCGCTTGGTATAATTCCAAAAGTGATGCCTTCGGCACGGATAGCATCCATCGCCTCATCCAGTGTTGGCCAACTTCCGGCTCCGATTGGAGGATCAATAAACAAATTTGCCTCCATATTGTTTGAAGAAACCTGAATTCGGCACCGTCCATTACGATCTGTTATAGGAACAGTACTTTTTTCATCCGCCATTTTCTTACACCTCCTCTATCGATTTCCGCCAGCGATTCAGGCGGCCACGGAGTCTAAATATCGCTTTAGTATGTATCTGCGAAACTCGAGATTCGGAAATTTCCATAATCTCTCCAATTTCCTTTAGTGTCAAACCTTCATAATAATATAGAGCGATAACCATTCGTTCCCTTTCGGGTAAACAATCAATTGCCGAAGCGAGAGTGGTCTTGATCTCTTCCATCTCCACTTGATGAAGTGGATCCTCGCTATCATTATTACGAACCAAGTCCAAAACACGAACCGTATCATCATCATTGGAATGAACCAGCCACAGTTCATCTAAAGAACTTAAAGTTGTACAACTAACTTCAGATAAGAGTTGATAAAATTCATGAATACTAACACCCATTGCTTCGCTGATTTCTTGATCGGTTGCCGAACGCCCCAGGCGATTCTCAAGATCAGCGCAAATTCTTTCCAACTCTCGTGATTTCTGTCTTACAGAACGGGGTACCCAATCATTACTCCGTAATCCATCTAAAATGGCTCCGCGAATTCTGGCGATGGCATATGTTTCAAATTTGATGCCCCTCATGGGATCAAATTTTTCAATGGCATCCATCAATCCGAAAATTCCAAAACTAACCAAATCATCAAACTCGACATTTGATGGCAAACCAATCGCTACACGCCCCGCAACATATTTTACAAGTGGAGCATATCTTAAAATAATTGCTTCTCTGGTTGCGGGAGATTTTGACGATAAATAATTCTGCCATAACATCTCCTCGCCCTGAGCGGTTTTATCGACTGACATTTCAACCCTCCTACTGCGTTAACATACGCTCCATCCCGTTGGTTTTATTTCCGTCCTTGTAAAAAGATTACGAAAACGATAAGTAACTTCTATAAAATGGAGGTTGAACTCATTGATTTTACTTCAATTACTCCGGTATCCAAATCCAAAAAAACACTTTTCCCAGCATGGCCTCCGATACTTTTGCCCGTTATTTCCAGATTCATTCTTCGGCAGATCTCTTCAACAGCCATAATATTACGCTCGCCCACCCCCAGATGAACATTCTGACTACTGGTGGAGAACATCTCAGCGCCTCCGATAATTTTGATGATGATTTGATCGAAAACAGCGCCAAGGTTCTCTAATTCTTTTATTAATAATGGTATTGCAGTATCAGCAAATTTGGCTTGATTGATAGGCGAAACCCCTAAAGAACTATCGGGCAACATAATATGAGCAAGTCCACCAATTTTGGATGTTGAATCATAGGCGCAAACTCCTACACAAGATCCAAGTCCCAAAGTAATAATTTTGTCCGGAGATTTACCGACCTTAAGCTCGGCCATTCCAACACGAATCACTTCTGCCATGCCGTTCCGACTCCCAGAGCGCTTAAGATGATTTCTAACGAACCCGGATCTGGGATAAGGAAGAAATGTCCGTTAATTTGTCGATCAGTTAGACTAAATTGCGTTTTTATCATCAAGGCGTAATCACCGATTATTCCTAAATCAATTAATGCCGTATTCACAATTGCGCCAACCATATCACATGCAAAAAAGGGAACAGATGATATTTGTTGTAATCCTGTCAACCGGGTGAGTGCATGTAAATATGCGCCAGTCATAATATTTCCAATTTCTTTTAATGCGGATTGTTCATACTCAAGGAATTCCTTCGTCGTCCCAGCGGGACGCCGGGCAATTCGATCCACCAGCGTCTTTGCCTCTGGGACCGAAAACAAAAATACAATTTTCCCGGGGGCATCCCCGAAAACACGCATATAAATACCGACTACTTCGTTTTCAGAACCTCCAAAAATATTGCTGGCATCCGTCAGGGGGATAATCGAGACATCGGGTACGGTCATCTCAATTTTCTCCGCCACCAATTGGGAAAGGGCAGTGGCTGCATGTCCAGCCCCGATATTACCGATTTCTTTTAAAACATCAAAATGTGTCTGGTCGAGGTCTTTCATTGTGAACATATTAGCCCTCCGACTCACCCTGCATTTCATTAAGCTCTTTAATTTCCTCCGCCGAAAGCGCCCGTTCCAAATCCAGAAGAATAATTAGTCGCTCTCCGATTTTGACCACTCCGCTTAAAAAATAAGCATCCACGCCCTTGGTAATTGAAGGCGCAAGTTCAATGGAGGATACCGGAACGCGTAAAACTTCCATGACCTGATCCACCATCATTCCGATTTGATTACCGCTGACTTCCACGATAACAATTCTTGACTCATGTCCGATTGCATGAACTACCAGTCCAAACCGTTTTCGTAAATCAACGATCGGAACGATTTCTCCACGTAAGTTAATAACTCCCTCAACAAATACAGGAGATTTGGGAACCCTGGTGATTCCTTGACCCAACCGCTCTATTTCTCGAACTTGTAAAATGTCAACGCCAAATTCCTCATCACCAAGTTTAAAAATTACAAGTTGACGCGTTTCCTCGTGTACCTCGGTCTTGCCTTTCATTCCTGTTCCTCCTTTTACAAAAGCTTTCGTGCCAACTGCGCTAAAAGTCCATCACAGAAAGATTAAGCGACCGCCCTCATATCTAAAATCAAGGCGACTTTACCATCTCCAAGAATGGTTGCTCCGGCTATCCCTTTAATCGAACCAAGATAACCACCCAGTGATTTAATAACCACATCCTGCTGCCTTAATAAAGAATCAACCACACAAGCGATTAAACGATCACCGGTCCGAATAATGACTACATCCAAATCATCCAACTGCTGGTTTATTGCATCAGGAGTTCCTAATACATCTTGCAAACGAAGCAGCGGAATGACTTCGCCACGCAACATTAGAACTTCCTGCTTATTGATGCGCCTGATTTCATTTGGTTTGAGGCTGACAATCTGTTCAACATAACTGGAGGGAATTGCATAAATCTCTTTCCCAAGTTGAATCATCAGTGTCTGAATAATCGCCAAAGTTAAAGGTAAACGAATGGTAATCAAGGAACCTTCGCCATAAACCGACTCAATGCTTACAAATCCGCCCAAAGAGTCTACTTTCGATTTTACGACATCCATTCCCACACCACGGCCTGAAACATTGGTCACTTTATCCGCTGTGGAAAAACCGGGCAAAAATGTAACCTCTAAAACATCTTGATCATCCATTTCGTTAAGGGCTTCGGCAGATAAAAGACCTGCTCTCAAGGCTTTTTCCTTAACTTTCCTGACATCAAACCCTTTACCGTCATCTTGAATCGTTATGATGACGCTATTGCCTTCTTGATAGGCATTTAAAACAACTTTTCCTTTGGGCGATTTGTTATTCTGTTCCCTTTCTTCCGTTGTTTCAATGCCGTGATCCACTGCATTCCGAATAACATGGACCAACGGATCACCAATTTCATCGATTACAGTCCGGTCTAGCTCTGTTTCGGCCCCATGAATTTCAAGCTCGATTTCTTTTCCAAGTTCACGGGACAAATCTCTTACCAAACGGGGAAAACGGGAAAATACGGTGTCGATTGGAACCATGCGGGCCCGCATAACACTATCTCTCAAATCCAAGGTGAGACGGCCAACTTGTTCGACAACTTCATTCAAATCCCTGGAACCAATCGTCGTCCCCAGCGCTTCCAATCTTGAACGGCTGATAACAAGCTCAGCAACAAGATTCATCAAATCATCAAGTTTCTTTATTTCTACCCGAACTGTTTGTTGAGGGCTAATCTTGCCCTTATCATGTTCAACAGTTTCCAAAACCCGCTTCTCGATGAGTAACTGATCGATTTTGGGTTCTTCGGCGGAAACTTTATCGATATCCATAATATTGGTAATGGCTTTAACAAAATCATCCGCTGAGTTGGTCGAAACCACTCCGATAATGAACTGTAGATCAAAATGTTCATCTTCCAAATCTTTTACTGTCGGAATGCTGCGGATAATCGTTCCTAATCTTTCTATCTCCCGTAACACCATAAATACACGGGCGCCTTTTAATAGACAATTTTCAACCAGTGTCACATGCAAATGATAAAATTTAGCTCCACCGGCAACCGCAGTCTGAATTTGTTCTTTCTCGGTTTCCGCATAACGTAATTGCAGATTTTGACGCCGTTCCCCCTGAGGTTGAGCTACTGCCATATCTCCGTTGACAAAGCGGCGCAAGCCCTGAACGACTCCGGTAATTTCAATATCCTCTTCAATTCCTTCACCAATTTTATTCGCTAAAATCTCAAGTAAATCCACAGATTCAAACAATGAATTGGTGATTTCCGGATTTAGGGTAATTTCTTTGGAACGAAGTTTGCTTAATACATCTTCCATGGCATGAGTCAAGTTACTCATTTTATTAAAACCCATGGTCGCCGAGGCGCCTTTTAAAGTGTGCGCGGCGCGAAAAATCTTGTCCAAAATGGCAGGATTATCCGGATCATGCTCCAGTTCCAGCAATGATTGATTCAATGTTTGGAGATGCTCTTGGCTCTCATCAATAAAAACGCTCAAATATTGGGAAACTTCCATAATCCTTCCCCCTCAAGGGTTAAATTAGACCTTTTACACGCAATTCCTGCTGCTTATAAATAAATTTCAGAATCTTCTTTTTCTTGCCATCCGACATGTTCAAATAGCGCAAACTGGCCCAGAAATTATTCGGCGAACCCGGTTCGGGATGATCTAAACGCCCTACTCTAACTACATCGGCATATGCCATGATTTCTTCATTACAATCCGGTAGCATAATCGAAAGTTTAATTTTGGCATGCAAAGGATACTCCTCGGGAGCTTCAATCCTTATCCCTCCGGCGCTGATATCTACCGAGCTTATACTATAAGAAGCTACCGGAATTTCGTTCCTGTAAAAATAAAGAAGCTCAACCGGAATCCGAATAGCCAGTCGTACATCCGAACGGTCCCTCTGTTCAATGGTAGCCGGTATCGACACGGTCAGATGCTCGGAATCCTTTTCCGCCAAATCAACCACTCTACCGTTAAATACATACCTTGCTTCTTCTTTGCAAATATGAATGATTAATGCTGCACCTAATTTCAGTGGAATAGCAGTTCCTGCCAAACGTGGCGTTTCTAGGTTTAATTTAGTATCCAAAACGCGAACGATACGGCTAGGATACTCGCCCCGAAAATATCCGTCCGAAATTTCGATTTCAACATAGTCACCGTTTTCAAAACTCATTTTCATTACCTCAATTAACGAAATTTCTCAATCAGTCGGTCAAAAAAACCCGTTGAATGGTGTAAACTTTCCATACCGTTACTCAATAGGTTTCGAGCGATTTGATCTACCGATTGACCCGCCATTGAGCGCGGATGGCTAATAATAAAAGGTTGTTGTTCCTTAACCGCCCTCGGGATAATCGGATCGTACGGAATATACCCTAGCGGCAATAAATCGACACCCAAAAAACGTTTGGATACAGTAGAAAGCCTATCCACGACTTGACTGCCTTCACTATCGTTTTTGACCATATTGACCACAAGCCAAATCAAGGTATTGGGATCACTGCTTGCTACCACCTTAATCAAACCGTATGCATCCGTGATCGCTGTCGGTTCAGGTGTAGTAACAACAACAACTTCCCCGGCGGCGAGCACAAATTTCAAAACATTTTTGGATAAACCCGCTCCGGTATCTATTATCATTATATCGGCATATTTTTCAATTTCATTTAGTTCCAGCAAACATTGTTCCAAACTTTTTTCACTTAAATTAGCGAGCTTATAAACTCCGGATCCACTGGCAATAACCCGTAATCCTGCAGGACCATTGATCATTACATCCGTGATTCTTTTTTCGCCTAAGATAACGTGTCCCAAGTTATAAGGGGGGAGTACTCCCATAATTACATCCACATTGGCTAGTCCCAAATCCGCATCAACCAACAACGGTTTGGCTCCAAGTTTAGCAAGGGCAATTCCCATATTCACCGAAAAATTGGTTTTGCCGACTCCACCTTTACCACTGGTTACAGCGATAACGCGCGTTTGACTTGTAAGGTTCTTATTGCCAGCACCCCTGACAATTTCCCGTAATCGTTCAGCCTGGTCCGCCATAGCCACCTCTTCTAAAATCTAAAAATACTCCTTTGTAGCGAATGAATTATATTAAATGGGAAAGTAGTTTATCCGATTTAGCAATTTCGATATCATCCGGAACATTTTGGCCAGTGGTTAAATATGAAATCGGCCTGCGAATTTTCCAAGCCAAACTAACTATGGATCCAAAACTATCGGTTTCATCAAGTTTGGTAAAAATCAAATGAGTATAGGCAATCTGTGAAAAATTTTCCGCTATACTAATCATATCTTGGTATCTTGTCGTAGCACTGATAGCCAGCAATATCAAGCCGATCTTGGAATGAGACAAAAATTTCTTCAATTCATCCATCATGGCTTGATTATGGGGACTACGCCCGGCAGTATCAATAAGAATCAGATCGCAATCATGTAAATTTTGAAATGATTGACTTAAATCTGCTGGTTTATAAACCACTTCTACCGGAAGATTAATGATGTCGCCATAAGTTTTTAAATGTTCAACCGCCGCGATCCGATAAGTATCAATTGTAATTAAGCCTACCTTCTTGCCTTCAAATAAATTATAATTTGCAGCCAGTTTGGCAATGGTAGTAGTTTTCCCGACGCCTGTCGGTCCAATCAGGGCCATGATTTGTTGTTCGCCCTGAGTCCCCAACTGAATGGGTTCAGAGAACATCAGCCGGGAAGAAAGAACTTGCCGGCAATAAGCCGCCCATCCCCCGTCTTCCGCTCCATTACTTTCAAGAAGATAACTTGGGATTTGAAGTACCAGATAATCGATGAGCTCTCCTTCAAATCCAAGATGCTGTAAGTATTGGCGAAAATTATCCAAAGCCACGTTATTCCTTTCGCCGGAATTCGAATTGGCAAAAGCAGGGGACTGGGTTTGTCCCATTGGCTTCTTTGTCGCTACTTGCCGAATTAGTTCTTTCATTTCGGCAATTTCTTCTTGTAATGACGTTAGCGTTGGTTCATTGGATGGTACATTATTTGGGAAACTGACTGCCGGTTCAGCATTGGTATAAATCACTGACTGTACAGGTATCTTCGTTTGGTTTATGATTCCTTGCTGAGATTGAATATTCACGATGCTTGGTACCGAAGGTTGCGTTTGGGTAATAAATGGCTGAGGCGCGGTTTGAGCGCTCACCGACGCGCCAATGACCAACGGCGCCATTTCTTGAGCTACGTTTCCGCTAACAACTGTAGGTGAGGCTTGCGGTATTGAATTTATATTCGAAGCAGGCGCAGCAGGAGAAGCTGTAACGTTTTCTTGAACAGGATCAGCTTTTTTGGGACGATTCTCTCCGATTTTTTCATCAACCGCAGCAATAACTTCAAACCGCCGTTGAGAAAACATCCCTAAAAAACCGCCCTCCTTAAAAGGTTTGGTATGTAAAATAATGGCGTTTCGTCCCAAATCATTTTTAACCCGAGTAATAGCTTCTTGAATGGAATCAGCGACATAACGTTTGACTCTCATTACTCAACCCCCACCGCTCCAACAGAATGAACTTCAGCATCCGGATTGATTTCATTATAGGATAATACCAGCAATTTGGAGGAAAGGCGTTCTGTCAACTTATGAAACGTAAGTCGAATCGCCGGGGAACATAAAATAACCGGCTGATACCCTAAGCTGGTAACCTCCTTTACCAATTCACTGATTTTATCATAAATTCTTTGAATCATACGCGGATCTAAAGTAATCCCTGTTTGATCATTTGATTCCCGCTGCATTTTCAGTAAGATTTGTTCAAGGCCGGGATCCAGTGTAATAACACGAATAACTCCATCATCCGCTTGTACCATTTTTGTTATTTGACGAGCTAAAGCTTGTCTTACATATTCGGTAAGAATTTCCGGATCTTTTACATTCGGAGAATAATCTGCCAAAGTCTCCAAAATAGTAATCAAATTACGGATTGGAATGCCTTCCTTAAGCAAATTTACCAGGACTTTTTGAACCTCGCCGATGGACATCAGATTCGGTATCAGTTCACTCACCACGACATTGTATTCTTCCTTAATATTATTAATCAAGGCTTGAACTTCCTGGCGTCCAAGCAGCTCATAGGCATGTTGTTTAATAACTTCCGTTAAATGTGTTGCCAGAACCGAAGGTGGATCCACAACCGTATATCCGGCAATTTCCGCTTCATCTCTTTGATTTTCCATGATCCAAAGTGCCGGCAAACCAAATGCAGGTTCAGTCGTCGGGATTCCCTCGATTGGTTCGGAAACAATCCCGGAATCCATTGCCAAATAATAATTGGGAATGATTTCTCCCCGGGATATATCAACACCTCTAATTTTTATTACATAAGCCGTTGGCTGCAACTGCATATTATCTCTAATTCTGACCGGAGGTAAGACCATGCCAAGTTCCAAAGCAGTTTGGCGGCGGATCATCGTAACCCTGTCAAAAAGGTCGCCGCCCTGATTGGGATCAACAAGCGGAATCAAGCGGTAACCGATCTCCAATTCCATCGGGTCAATTTGTAATAATGAGTTGACGTTTTCAGGCTTTTTCCCTTCATCGGCAGTTGCCCCAATGGTTCCAGCTTCGCTTCCACCAGCCAATTCCGGAACGGCCGACATTTTACTTAACCCTTGACCCATCAGAGCAATCAAACCAGCCACCACAAAAAACGGCAATTTAGGCATTCCCGGTATAATTCCAAATATCGCGATAACAATGGCTACAATATTAAAAATTCGTGGATAGGCCAGCAATTGTCTGGTTAAATCCGTTCCCAAATTGTCTTCTGCCGCCGACCTGGTTACCAAAATACCGGTTGCAGTTGATAATAGTAGCGCCGGTATCAACGTTACCAATCCGTCACCGATTGTTAGCAAGGAATAGGTTTGGAGCGACTGTTGCCACGAAAATCCTTTTTGTGTCGCCCCGATAATAAATCCCCCGACCAAATTGACCACAATAATCAGGATACCGGCAATTGCATCTCCCTTAACAAATTTACTGGCACCGTCCATAGCTCCGTAAAAATCCGCCTCACGTTCGACTTCACGGCGTCTGGCTCTGGCTTCGGAATCATTAATGATACCGGCATTCAAATCAGCATCTATACTCATTTGTTTGCCGGGCATTGCATCCAATGTAAATCTGGCCGCTACTTCGGCAACCCGTTCTGAACCTTTGGTAATGACGACAAATTGAATAATCGTTAAAATAATAAACATAACAAATCCAACAATCGGATTACCCCGGGCCATTACGGTTCCAAATGCATGAATAACCGTCCCGGCTTGAGCATCTGATAAAATCAATCTGGAAGAAGAAACATTGAGTGCCAATCTAAAAAGAGTGGTAATGAGCAATAACGTTGGAAAAACAGAAAATTCCAAACTCTTTCGGATGTTCATCGTTAATAAAACAACGACCATACCGGTACAGATATTTATTGTCAAAAACATATCCAATAAAAAAGACGGCAAGGGGATAATGAACATTACCAAAACCAAGATAATGATCACAACTACTGCCATTTCGCCATTTTGTAGCAACTTTTGCGATAAATTTTGTTGAGGTTGTATTTCTGCAGCCATTGGAATCCTTTCCAGAAATCGGTTCCACCTTCAAATCCTTCAAACAACAGTATGAAAACTCACGAGTGAGAAACTTTTAACTCTGAGTTTCTCTTTATAAAATGGCAACCATGCTTATTCATTGAAATGAAATTCTTTGCTTAAATGGATCATCTTTGGTTAAATTACCATATTTAATGATTCTAGGAGTTATTCCTAACTCCTTCTTTTCTATTGATAGTAACTTGCAGATTCTTAATGATTCAAATGAGCCGATTACGTCAATTTCACAAATTTTCCCCGAAAAATTCCCCCATCAAAACTCTATGATATCAACTTTCAGCGAATAACGATTCCTTGAAACTTCATTTTAGGCCCGTTTACGCTTGAGCCTATAAACGAAGGCCAATACCTCCGCTACGGCTTGATATAGCTTATCAGGCACAGCCTCACCGATTTCAACCGTCTTAAATAAAGATTGAGCGAGCGGCCGGTTTTCGACTAATGCAACCCCACTGGTAATCGCAAGCTCCTTGATTTTTTCGGCAATAAATCCCTCGCCTTTGGCAACCACTATTGGAGCTGCCATCGTGGTCGGATCATATCGCAAAGCGATAGCTAAGTGAGTCGGGTTTGTAATGACCACATCGGCTTTAGGAACATCCTGCATCATACGGCGGGCTGCTATCTGGTGCTGCCTCTGACGGATCTTATTTTTAATTAAAGGATTCCCTTCAGTTTGTTTATATTCGTCCCGGATTTCTTTTTTAGTCATCCGTAAGCTCTTGTTATATTGCCAGCGTTGGTAGATATAATCCATTAAGGCCAATATCAATAGAAATATACAAATCTTTAAAGAGACTTGATAGAGAATATTCCAAATAATCCTGGCAACGTCAAAGGCCGAGAGTTTGACCGCATCAATTAAAAAATTGACACGATCCTTAATTGTAGAATAAACAAAGTATATTACAATGACTAATTTTAGAATTGATTTAACGAGTTCCACCAAACCCTGGGAACTGAACATCCGTTGAAATCCGCTGACAGGGTTAAGTCGGCTAAATTTGGGTTTTAATGGTTCTAAAGTAAATAGCGGGCCGACTTGAAGCACATTCACAATTATACCGACCAGTGCGGCGCCAAGCCCCAACGGCAAAAAAATCCTCATAAAAAAAATGCTATTTTTCATCATAATACTATAGAGGTTGCTCTCTGATAACTGCTTGTTTAAAACTTCGGGCCCCAAATTATTTTGAACATATACCAATAATTCATTGTAAAACCATCCGCCGAAATAATTCAAAATAACCAGTAATGCCAGTAATGCAATGACCGAATTTAATTCCGTACTCTTGGCAACCTGGCCCTTTTTACGGGCTTCAGATTTGCGTCTGGGAGTTGCTTCTTCGGTTTTATCGGGGTCTTGCGCAAAAAATTGTAGATCGATCCGTATAAGTTCCGATTTCTTAACCAAAATAGATCGGATTGAAAGTCGAACCTTGTTAAAAAGGGGTTTTGGTGTAAACCAAAAGTTTTTAAGATATGAAATACATATACCCTGCCAAATCACCATTTTGGAAAACTCGCTTTCCATTTCAAGCATCCATGGAATATCGCATCCATTTGATTTACTCCTATAACTACACTCCACTTCCAAAAACACGATTCAGCATACCCTTCTTGTTTTCTTATCGCCATAGCAGGTAGCTCAAAGTTATGTATGCATATGCCTCAGCATCATCCGTAAGATGCTGAAAGTTTCTCCAGATTTCGCAAAAGCGACCTCGATTAAAAATACATAAACCGGGATAAATAATATCAGAATCAGTAAACCCAAAACAATCTTAATCGGATATCCCAATACAAATACATTAATCTGTGGAATGAGTCTGGCAATTACACCGAGAGCGACATCGACTAAAAAAATCGTTCCCATAACCGGGATAGCAATTTTAAATCCCAGATAAAACATATTCGAAAAGGCTTTTAAAAAAAAGCCCACGATTTCCTTATTCACAAACAACATGCCCGGCTTGATAATTTCAAAACTTTGAATCAACGACAGAATTACAGTATGATGACCATTAATAGCCAAAAATATTAATAAGGCCATAATATTATTAAGTTGGCCCATAAGCGGTAATTCTGCGCCGGTACTGGGATCCAGAATATTAATAATTCCAAAACCCATTGTGGTATCCATATAATACCCGGCAATCTGCAGGGCAAATAATGTAAGGTTGACGACAAATCCCATAATCAGTCCGATTAAAACTTCTTGAATCAAGGTAAAAACGGACATCCAAAATCCAAACTGGGCTAAATTGTAATCACTACTAATAAAAGGCGCTACCACCAAAGACAAAGCAAAAGAAAAAAGGATTTTTACCGGCGCCGTGATAGCCGAGCTTTGAAAAACGGGGGCAGTTGCCATTAAACCGGAACTTCTAGCGAAACCCAATAAGATTTGGGTGAATGTAAAACCAAAAAAATTTTCTAAACTCAATTTTTGCTCCTATATTTCCAATTGAAATGACAAGGTCTCAGGCAAACGAAGTTAAAATAAAAAGCCAGGAACTTTAATACAGAACCGTAAATTTGAGGGAGCCAGGAGTTAAGAATCCAGGTCGATGCAACATCCTTTCCATACGATCCCAAACTCCGGATTTCCAGTTTCAAATTCCTTCGGATTTAAAAACCTGTATCTTCTCTCTTGACTTTTATTTTATAAAGGTATAATTATTTAGATTGCCAAGCACTTTCTGAAAGAAATAAAGGGTCGTATGCAACATCCAGGGCCCGAAAACTACAATCGATACAAGCACGGCAATAATTTTAGGCACAAAGGCCAGGGTTTGTTCATGAATTTGAGTGGTAGCCTGAATAATACTGATAACCAGTCCAACAACCATACCAATGAGAAGCATTGGCGCCGAGACTATCAGAACCGTCCAAATTGCTTCCCGCGCCACAGCAATTACAAATGTATCCGTCAAGCCCTTTCCGCCACCTTTCACATAATAAACTTTTCTCAACCTCAATTCATAAGCTTTACTTAAAGCTTAAAATCAAAGATCGAGCGATTAAATGCCATCCATCAACCATTACGAAAAGCAGAATTTTAAAAGGCAGTGAAATCATAATCGGCGGCAGCATCATCATACCCATCGACATGAGGGTACTCGCCACGATCATATCAATCACTAAAAAGGGTACAAAGATCATAAAGCCGATTTGGAAAGCCGTTCTTAATTCACTAATCACAAAAGCCGGAATTAATACTTGAGTCGGAATATCCTGATAGTTTTTGGGCCTAGATAAATGTGCCGCCTGAATAAACAACATTAAATCTTTACTGCGGGTTTGTTTAAACATAAAAGTACGGATTGGCTCCATTGCTCTAGTGAATGCTTGTTCTTGTGTTATTCTATTCTTTAAGAACGGCTGTAAGGCCTGATCATTGACTTTAGTCCAAGTAGGCATCATGATAAAAAAGGTTAAAAACAATGCTAAACCAACCATGACCTGGTTAGGTGGCATCTGGTTGGTCCCAATAGCAGTTCTCGTAAAAGAGAGGACTATAATAATTCGAATAAAGGATGTTGTCATGATCAAAATAGCAGGCGCCAGAGACAATACAGTCAACAGTATAAGAATTTGCAGACTCTGGGCTATTTCGGTCGGACTATTCGATGGCTGGACTCCAATTTCAATTCGGGGAATAGGAAAAGTAGCCGCAGCTCCCCAGACATTTCCAGCTCCAATTAAAAATAATAAAACCACCAGAAGGGAAATTCTGGCCGTTTTGTTTTTTAGCAATCGCATTATTGATCTTTACCTCGCGTTCTCCAAGAACGTACCTTCGCCAAACCTTCTTCTATGCGTTGTTTAGCGCTTAGATCATTAGAATCATTAATGCCTCTGGGATTTAAGCCTTTCAAAATCGGCCCCATTATACCGGAGAACTTATTAGGCGGCAAAGTCTGATACTTATCAGCCGAACTCTCCAGTTCATTATAAAATTCGGGATCATCAATTTCCTGGAGCAAATTGATTCCATGTTCGGAGCTGCCAATCAAAATAACTTTATGATTGACCAGCAACAGATAAAGATGGCGATTTGGTCCCAAAAAAAGGCTTTCTGCCACTCTGAGATGTTTAGCTGCTGAAATTCCAAATTTACCAGCTAAAAATTTAGTACCCCAATACGCCAAGACGACAATGACCGCCAAAGAAAACAAAGCCCAAATCCATTGTCCGCTGCCAAATTCCGCCCCCGGTTCTTCAGCGGTTTTGGCATATGTAATTGCTGGTAGGAGAAAGACGCTTGCAGTAAATAAAAGGAAGCAAAACCCATATTCTGGCTTTAACTTCTTCAAATAATTCTCGCTTCCTTCCGTATTAAGTTAATACTTTACGAACAGCCTCCAGAACGCGCTCAGGCTGGAATGGTTTTACGACAAAATCTTTGGCTCCAGCTTGAATTGCATCAATTACCATCGCTTGTTGGCCCATAGCACTGCACATAATAATCATTGCATTGCCATCAATTTTACGGATTTCTTTCACTGCGGTGATACCGTCCATATCAGGCATCGTAATATCCATTGTTACCAAATCCGGACGGAGCTCCTTGAATTTTTCCACAGCTTTAGAACCGTCTTCAGCCTCACCAATGACCTCGTAACCGCCTTTGCGCAAAATATCCTTAATCATCATGCGCATAAAAGCAGCATCATCAACTACCAATACCTTGTTTCCCACCTGAATTCCTCCTTTAGGAATTATTGAAGTGTATTTACTCTTTCAATAGGACTTATAATATCAGTCACTTTAATACCAAAGTTCTCATCAATAACAACCACTTCACCCTTGGCGATCAATTTTCCATTGACATAAATATCAACCGGATCACCTGCTAATTTGTCTAATTCAACTATCGAACCGACACCCAGCTCCAATATTTCCTTAATCTTCATTCGCGTATTGCCGAGTTCGACCGTGACTTGCAACGGAACGTCTAAAATCAATCCAATATTACTTGTTTCCTTCGTTAATTTTGCGTTTCCTAATGGCGCAAATTGTGCTGGTTGTACCATAACTTGCGGGTGCACCTCCTGACCAAAATTTTGATTTCGCGGCGAAGCAGCTAAGGGTGGCGTATTAAAGGCGCCAGGCTCAACTGGTCTATTGAGTCCAACTCCTTGGTTATTCGGATACTCTCCCCGGACCGGTTGTGGAGCAGACGGAAGCGGTATTTCGCTTCTCACGGAAGGCGTTGTTTGCGGTGAAACCTGCTGCCCGTTTTTCAGCCCTTGTTCCGTTTTTGTCTGAGAGGACGTCTGCTGCGTCTGCGAAGCTTTAGGCACCGAGACCTCGGTGGCTTTAATCATCGAGTCAGCCATTTCCACCCCAAAAGGATAGGAAACAACCAGCATCATTTCGCTGTCGGTTAAATCTTGGATTGCAAGCTTAAAAGAAACAACGATAATCCTTTCATCCAAAGGTTGATCTTTTATTATCGCCGCATCATCTTTAAAATTGATAACTTTCACCCGCGGCGGTTCGATCTCAACCCGTTTCGAAAAAAGGGTTGATAACGACGTTGCTGCAGTACCCGCCATTTGATTTAAAGCTTCGGCAATTGCACTTAATTCCATATCGCCGAGGGATTCATTGGGATTACGACCGTCGCCACCCATCATCAAGTCGGCGATAATGGCCGAATCATGAATTTTTAATATCAAAAGGTTTGTACCAATCAAGCCATTCTTATATTCCACTTCAATCGTTACATAAGGAATGGGATGCTGTTCCTTTAACTCTTGTTGTGTCGTGATAAAAATAGTCGGCGTATCAATAATTACCCGTTTATTAAGGATCTCCGATAAAGCCGTCGAAGCCGAACCATAACTGATATTTCCGATCTCTCCAAGTGCATCTTTCTGCAACGGCGTCAATTGTTGAGTAGAGACAGAGTCAGAATCATTTAACAAAGCATTTATTTCTTCCTGAGATAGGATTTGCCTACTCAAATCAACTCACCCCTCATGCAAAATTTTCGCTACTTGAACAGCCATACGATTATCGGCAACTCCGGGTGATGCCTTAAACTTGATTTGATTACCCACTCGAATATCAAGCAAGGCCTTAACCGATTGATCCAATTGAATTACATCGCCAACAGCCAATGTAAGTAATTCACCAACACTAATCGTCGCCCGCCCCAGTTCTGCCGACACCTGTATCGACGCTTGAGCCAAACGTTGTTGAATAGCGGAAAAGCTTTGATTATTTGAAGTTTTATTTGACGATCTCGTAAACCAAACTTGAGCATTTAAGCGATCCAAAATCGGTTCCAAAACAGCAAGAGGCAAACAAACATTCATTAAACCGAAGGCTTCGGCTATTCGCACCTCCAAGGTCACAAGTACAATCATATCTGTCGGCGGAATAATCTGAGTAAAGAGCGGATTTAATTCAATACTTTCGAAACCCGGATTTAACTCCGCCACTACTTGCCATGCTTCTTTGATATTCGGCAAAATTTTAGCCATAACCCGCTTGATAACGGTTTGTTCAATATCGGTTAATTCACGGATTTTTTCCAGTGAATAACCATACCCGCCCAGCAACCGATCGACAATCGCAAAGGCCAATTGGGGGGAAATCTCAATCAAAAGATTACCTTCAAGCGGTTTTAATGAAATAATGTTCATTACTGTCGGATTATGTAATGATTTCGTGAATTCTTCATAAGTTAGCTGATCAATGGATACAACTTGTCCCCGCACCATGCTTCGTAAGTAAGTTGAAAAGGAAGTCGTTAGTAAACGGGCTAAATTTTCATGGAGCATTACCAGAGTTCTTATCTGATCCTTCGACAACTTATTAGGACGACGAAAATCATAAGGCTTAATCTTCTTTTTCTTTTCATCGCTGATAACTTCTTCAACCCGAATACTTCCCGAAGAGAGCGCTTCTAATAGTGAGTCTATTTCAGCCTGTGACAGGACATCAGCCATTACAAAGCCCCCCTAATTAATCAAAAAATCCTCAAAATATAGATTTTTAACCTTTCCCGTAACAAGATAACGATTAATACTATTTATAATTTCGCTGCGAATTTGATCTTTCCCTTCTTTTTCATCAATTTTCTCTTTAGTTTTAGTCCGTAAAATAGAAATCATTAAATCGCGGATTTGAGGAATCCTTTTGGATATCTCTTCTTTGGTCTTTTCATTGTCCAATTCCATCGTCGCGTTCACTTTAAGATAACGCTCAACTCCATCATCCGATGGAATATTTACAATAATTTCATTACCAAGGGGTACTAAAGGACCAACCTCTTCCGCTGCAGCCGAATTAACTTCTTGGACCTTTATAATCGGCGCCTGACTGGAAGCCGAATTTTTAAATGTGAAAATTAAAAAAGCCCCGGCGACTATCACCGTAATTAACAAAACAAACATTCCTAAAATAATATAAGTTGTCATTTTATTGACATTTACATTTGCGTTTGCGTTTGCGTTTGCATTATTTGCCTTGCCGTCGGCAGCAGGCGGATTATTTTTGGGTGCATCTGCCATTTGATTTCCCTCCTGGATCAGCTAATATCCTTATACTGGTACTATTTATCGATTATTATATCATATTTCCTTTATTTTGGATTCATTGTAACTGGATAAATATCAAAAAGATTCATGAAAATTCATTATCTTAATTTTAATTTGTAGTAATATATCGGCCGTTTTCAATTTATACTTTATCTTTGTCATCACATTCCGTAAAATTCTGTCCGCCTATTAAACGACGGTATTGAATAATTTGATCAATTATTTCCGAAACCGGCGTTTTAACAACAAATTTCTTCCCCGTTGTTAAAGAAATTGTAGTATCCGGAGTTGCCTCAATAACTTCAATCAAATGAGGATTAATTAGGAACTCTTCCCCATTTAGGCGCTGTACGATAATCATATTTTACTCCTCCTTTGAAGGTATAAATTGGCTGTTGCAAAGAAATTTTCCATGAGGCTGTTGCAAAAGTGATTAAAATCAATGAGAAATACAATATATACCATAAATAATGGGTAAAGCTTTCCATATATTGTATTTCTCTATCAGTAAATCTTATTTTGCAACAGGCCCTTTATTTTACGGCACTTTTGCGACAACCTTTCATTAAAAACTATGATTACCGTTTTAACTCGACCAGAGTTTGTAGCATTTCATCAGAAGTACTGATAATTTTGGAGTTGGCTTGGAATCCGCGTTCGGTTATAATCATTTCCGTAAATTCCTGAGACAAATCAACATTAGACATTTCATGACTACCGGCTGCAATTGTGCCACGGCTTCCCACGCCCGCTTGACCAACTTGTGCCGCTCCCGAGTTGCTGGATTCTTGAAACATTGTATCGCCAGAACGTGTTAAACCTCCGGGATTTGTGAAAGTGGCAATAGCAACCTGGGCCAAATCCTGATTCATTCCATTAGAAAAGACTCCGACAACTTTCCCAGTGTTATCAATGTTATAACCAGTTAAAACGCCTAGCGGATAACCATCCTGAATTGGCCCTTCAAAGGTTGAAAGCGGCCAACTATTCGCATCATTGGTAACATCCGATGTAAACCCTTGGGTTACTTTGGAGAAATCCGGGGTAATGCTGACTGGATCAGCTCCTACCGGAGTAAATATCATCGGACCTCCCGGTGTATTCGACACATAACCGGTCTTGGTATCAAACGACAATGTCCCGCTACCATTGGTCATCGGAAGTCCACTATCCTCTGTACATGTCCAAGCCCATTGGTTGGTACCATTACGATGAATCCTTGTCGTCATTGTATGCGGAACCCCGAGGGAATCATAAACTTTAGTAGAAGTTACGGTCTCCGGCGGCGACATAAATGATGCCAGGATTGGTTTTGCCGGAACCTGACGGAAAATGGCATTTCCTGATACATCTCCATTTAATGGCGGAGTAATACCGATTTCCAACCCATTGGTGGATTGAATTACAATCTTTTTACCCGTGGAATTGGTGATTTTGGTGCCATCCCAGTCAAATTGGCCGGTTGCTCCGGATATCAAATTCCCGTTCTCAAGCGGCCCTTTTACCGTGTAGGTATAGGTTGTGCCCGATGCGCCATCGGGGCCGGTAATTTCAATGGGAACACTCACGGTAATTGGCGGAATCGAAGCATCTGTAAAGGTAAGATTTTTTGTGCCCGCTCCTATACTTCCCCAATCCGTGACAACCGGAGCATTTTCAACGACACCGAATTCAGGAGGTCCACCATTAACAGGTGGTTGAACATGGATTATATGGATTGAATTTCCGGCGTTTGACTGGATAACCGTTGTCCCTTCGCTCACATTGGTGACACCTGCCGCGGCACTCCAATCAAAGGTTCCTGTGGCACCTGCTGTAACTTTTCCGCCATTTGTGGAAACCGCCCATTTGTAACTATTCCCTCCAATGCTGGAAACGGTATAAGTCAACGATACATTATTTCCATCTTGGTCCATAACGTTCATGGGACCATAGGATCCCGCACCATTAAATCCCGCAAGCAATACATTTTGTGGAACCCCAACCGGATTGATACTGAAGAAACCACCCGAGCTTTGGCTGATCTTTGGTAATTGAACCACAATCGGACTGCCGCCCGTTGGAGTCACTGTCAAACGGCCACCCGGAGAAATCGACTTAATATTCCCAAATTCATCCAAAGAAATGCTTCCGGTTGCATCGCCAGAAGTAATATCACCCATACCATTTGCCGGTAGGATTGAATAATTATAAGTATTAAAAGCATCCTTCACCGGAGTTAACTCAACCGTTAGGGTGATCGGCTTCCCATTGACATCAGTCAGGGAAATACTTGATCCATAACTGAGCTTTCCATTGGTATATGCATTTAAGTTATCCTGGTAACTAATTTTGGTTGTAGCGATAGGCGCAACCGTTTGACCCATGGGTAACTGTATCGCACTTGATTGCGTATTGGCATCGATATTTCCTTTAATATCCGCAACCCAACCTTGTACTTTTAAACCGTTTCCTTCATTGACCAAATTGCCGTTGGCATCCACATCAAAATTTCCAGCCCGGGTATAAAACTGGTTTGAACCTTGCCCCAATATAAAGAAACCATTCCCTTGGATTGCCATATCGGTTACTTTTCCCGTATTTTGAAGATTACCCTGACTTTGCTTCACGCTGATGCTGGCAACACTAACTCCCAAACCAACCTGTTTCGGATTGGTACCACCGCGATTATTATTCGGAGCCGAAGCACCCTGAATTGTTTGATTGAGAATATCCTGGAAATTAACTACGCTCGCTTTGAAACCAACGGTATTCACATTGGCAATATTATTACCGATTGTATCCATTGCGGTCTGAAAATTTTTCATACCAGAAACGCCGGAATACATTGAACGCATCATAATAAAACGACCTCCTTCGTTAATCGGCTATGAAGTTACTCGTTATTGGTTAATAACTAATAACGCCTTTTAATCTTTTTACCCGCTTCCATCATTCGGCGGGCAAAGGCTTTCCCCATCAGAGGTCCAGCCTTATTGCTTTTTAACTATTACAGCACTATCAATATTGGTAAATACATTTTCCTTCAAGTTATTACTGTCGACAGCCGTAATTACCGTACGGTTTTTAACACTAACCACCAAAGCCATTTGGTCCATAAGTATCAGCGACTCTTTCCCTCCCTTGGCTTCAACTTTATTGACGGCATCTTTGAGCAAAGCCATATCCTGATTATCCAGGGAAATTTGACGGCTTTCCAACCGTTTTAAAGCGTGGGCCGAGAATTTAACATTGGTTTGCTCTTCCAATTGCTGCTGAAATAATTGGTCGAAACTAGGACCAACTGCAGTCTTCGGCGTCGATTGGTTGCTATTTTGTACAGCGGGTCCAATCTGGATTGGGCGCATAACAACTTTTTCGTTCATAGTTTCCCCGTATCTGCCGCAACGTTCCAAATATCTTTCATACCGATTGTTTGGCCATCGGACGTCTGAAGTTCAATCGATGTGCGACCTTTATCATCCGTAACTGCTTTTTCATTGACGACTTGGACCTGTTTACCATGGCCGGAACCATTCGGATTTTTCAAATAGACATTTTTGCCAACCAGATTTTGAGCTTCCTGCAACATCCCCTCAGGACCCATTAATGAATCTACTTCTGAATCCTTGATTTGTCTGCCGCTATCTAGCGTTAAATAAATATCATCACCCTTAGGTTGAACGCCGATAATCCGGCCGAATACCAATTCTTGACCAGTAATGCCATTGGATATGGTGGCTTTCACATCATTACCAATCGACATCATCGCTTGTTGAAGGGAATTGGTTTTACTTACATTTTGCATTTGCTCCAAACTGGAAAATTGGGCCATTTGGGAAATAAATTGAGTATCTTCCATCGGTTTCGTCGGATCCTGATTCCGGATTTGGGCAACCAAAATCTTGAGAAACTCATTTTTCCCAAGTGAATTATGGTTTACCGCACGAACATTGGATGGAGCTGGCGTAGCTGTTGCACCTGAAACAAACAAGGTTTTCAACTCCTTTCTCTGTGAATTTAGGTAACTACATTAATTTAAGCAATCAAATCAATGGCGGTTTCCGCCCCGGAACGTCTAGGCTGGACTGGATCTTCTTTTGATTTGAAAGATATTTCTTGATTTCTCGTGGGAGTATTATCAGGTTGACCTGTAAACCCCCCAGAATTATGAGATGCATTCTGGAAAGCGCCTTCATTGTTATGCTGCCCAACCGATACCATCAATTGATCAACTTGGATACCGTTATCTTGAAGATTCCGACGCAACTGGTTCAAATTGGTTTCAATAATTTCCTTGACTTGCTGGGATTCGGCAACAAACTTCGCTGTCACCAGCTGATTTTCGACGGAAACTTTTAAATGAAGTTTTCCCAGATGGTCTGGTTTTAAATTGACTTCCATCTCTCCATTCCCATGATTCAAGGACACCTTTGCCTTTTCAACAATCTGTGCGAATACGTCATCCTTATTCACAGGTTCCGAAGTATCGGCAGTGGCATTAAATTTAGCTGGCACATTCGCCATATGAGGCTGCTCAACCGAAAAGGCCGCGCCATTATCCGTTCGGGTTTTATCGGATTGATTATTTACTGATAGTTGCGTTTGAATAAGTGGCAAATTCAGACTCTGACCTTTTCCGCTCTTGGAAACTATCTGACCGGAAGCTAATGAATCACTAAGCTTGATTCCTTCTTCGTTCGATTCCGGCTGGGAGGCGTCAGAATTTAAATTCTGCATCGCTCCACCGGCGACTTTTGAAGATGGAAGCACTGGAGATCCATCACCGCTTTTCAAAGCTGAAAACGGCGCTTGTATTTTCCCATCGAATGTATCAGGGGTTTTGGTGTTATCCTGCCCGACTACCGGTTCGCTGGTCTCATTCAATTTAATATTCCCAGCTATAGGTACTTGTTGACTGATGAAATTTTGGGATTGAGCCGGAGATACTCCGGACGTTTGTTGCGCCGAAGAATTGTCACCGGATGCTCCCGTTCCGTTTTGTGCATGATTCTGCAATAAAGAAAGTTCCGTAGCATTATCAGCTGAAGCAGGAGACAAAATTTTGGAATCATCGGCACTCATGAATTGTTTAAGAAATGCCGTTCCACTGTTAAGATCGTGAATCATGTCCATAGGATTGACCGTGCTCTCTGCAGCTCCCCCTATTGCCCCGGTATCTGCAGAATCAGCGGAAGGATTTACCGTCTGTTTGTCCAAAGCGATCATCGCGTCAATACCGGATTGCTGTTCAATTAACTTATTATCGGGCTGTTCCCCTCGATTTTCCACAATCGGTTCCACAGAAGCAGCCGCTATCATAGGTGATCCTGTCATTGCTGCTTGATCATTACCATTCTGTTTGTTTTTGTCCTCATCGGAATCCGTGATCGGTTCTGAGTCATCCTTTGGCAGGGCGGATTTTTTATCGACTGTCTGTTTGTCCAAGTTTGAACCGGGTTGTTGCTTGTCAATAGATTTTGACCATTTGGACGACAGTGGTTTTAGAGGCTGGATACCTTTGGAAGCTGGTCTTAAATCCTGTGAGGAGTTCGCTTGATTATTAAAAACAGGTATATCTTTCTCCTTGGTATAGGATAATTTTTTCCGAGCCGTACCGGAATAGGAGTTCATTGCCTTGTTTAATTTCTTACTAAAATCTGAATCCTGCACGCTCGACCCAGGATTATTGGCTCCCGTAGTAAAAATTTTATCGGCTCCTTGGGAATTGGGTACTGTAACTACCGGCGATATCGTTAAGTTTGCCATTCTTTCACCTCCTTTACTATGATTTATATATCGACAGAAAGGAGGGAATAGATTAGAGATTTCGATACTTATTTAAGCGATCCTGGGTTAATTTTGCCAAATAATCTTCAGGCAAATTTTCCATAATTTTGGTTACTTGAAAAGGGCGTAATTGATCAAAGATAGTAAACACAGTCTCTTCCGGTAATTTTTGAATGACTAAAGCCGCTTGTTTGGGTTTCATAGTGCCGACCCGGGTCAGATAATCCTTCAGCTTTTGGTCCGAAGTCGGTGGAGGAAATTTCCCCGGCATCGGGGGGTTCACATAAGCATAACTTGGGGTGGGAGTATATTTTGAGCCAGCCGTTACTGGATGCTCATTTTGCCATTTATTTTTATCATTTTCAAATTGATTGCGGTCTGCCTCCAATTGGTCCCGAGCATCTTTTAGTTTCTGTTCGCGGCTCCTTAAATCTTGTTCACTTTGGGCCAACATTTCACCACGCTTTTTACCTAATTCATAGCTTTTCGACAAATCCTGAAGACCCGGATACAAACTGGCAGCTTGGAGAATTAGCTCTTTGGTATCAACGATCCCAAACTGATTGAGACCCCATAAAACAAAAAGGATCAATGCAATAACAAAAATTCCTTTCAATAGACCTGAGAACTGGTTCATAATAGCTAATCCTCCCTATTTCCCCATATCCACAAAAGCAAGCGGGTTACTTTATCGGCTCTTGATTTTTATCTTCATTCCGGGTAAAGCGCCCAGTTCCCAATTCATCCAAGAACAGTATCTCCCGGTTTAATTCTTCGGCCTTATAAGCTTGGTAAGCTTTTTCCTTCAATTTTTCAACCGTTTTTTTCTCTTTGGCGGCTTCCAGTAGCTGATCTCTAGTTTTCCTCACATTATTTTCGCAAACAAGTAAATGCTGGCCGGCAATTTCCACTTGCTTGTTCCGCCAAATCAAAAAATTATGATAATTGATGGCTTGAAAAAGATCCAATTTTTGCTGACAGTTTTGGCGGTAGACTTGAATCGTGTCGGCCAATTCATTTTCACGTTGCGAAAGTTGGTTTTGAGCTTCTTGCTTCTGTACCTCGGCTACTTGCAACTCCTGTTTACGGAGATCTTCAACCCGGGTTTTTACCTTCAATACGGTCTCCAGTTTGAACTTGAATTTCGCCATAATTAGCCGCCTCCCATCATTGCTTCCAATTTGGCTAGGGTTTCGTTCAATGGGGCCTTTTCATAAACTCCCTGGCATACAAATTCATTGATTGGCCCATTCATACCAATTGCGGCGTCGATCTGGGGATTGCTTCCGGCAACATATGCGCCAATATTGATTAAATCTTCGTTATTACGATATGTTGCCATTAGACTTCGCAGTTTCCCTGCCGCCCCCTTATGTTCCTCCGAAGCCAATTCACTCATTAACCGACTGACACTGGCTAAAACGTCGATCGCCGGGTAGTGGTTCAAATGGGCAAGATCCCGTGAAAGGACAATGTGACCGTCTAAAATACCGCGTACCGCATCGGCGATCGGCTCATTCATGTCATCGCCTTCCACCAGTACAGTATACAATCCGGTTATCGTTCCCTTATCCGCAGTGCCGGAACGTTCCAGAAGTTTAGGCAAAAGGGCGAATACCGAAGGGGTAAATCCCCGGGTTGTTGGCGGTTCCCCCACCGCCAATCCCACTTCACGCTGAGCTATGGCGAACCGGGTCACCGAGTCCATCATCAGCATGACATCCTTACCCTGATCCCTGAAATATTCCGCTACCGCAGTAGCCACCATCGCCCCTTTTATCCGAACCAACGCCGGTTGATCCGAAGTGGCAACGATCACCACCGAACGTGCCAATCCTTCCTCACCCAAATCCCTCTCTAAGAAATCCCGTACTTCCCGTCCCCGTTCTCCGATTAATCCGATAACGTTGATATCGGCTTCGGTATTCCGGGCAATCATCCCCAGTAATGTACTTTTGCCGACGCCGCTGCCGGCAAATATACCGACACGCTGGCCTCGGCCACAGGTTAACAAACCGTCGATCACACGGATGCCCATTGATAAAGGAACCGTAATCCGCTTCCTGGTTAAAGGATTCGGGGGGGCCGCACTAAGAGGATAATATTCCCCGCTAAACAACGGACCCTTTCCGTCCATAGGCTGGCCAAGTCCATTCAAAACCCGACCTAACAGGGACGGTCCAACTTCAACTTGCAATTTTTGACCGGTAGCGATGATTTCACTTCCGGGGCCGATTCCGCCAATTTCCCCTAAGGGCATTAATAAAACTCGACCCGATTTAAATCCAACCACTTCTGCTGATAAAGGTTCCGGTGAGCCTTTCACTGTAATTAAACAATGCTCTCCAAGATCAGCAGCCGGTCCGTCGCCTTCTACAGTTAACCCCACAATCTGACTGACTCTTCCGATCTTTTTAACCGGATCAAGGTTATGGAGCAAAGTAATATATCTTTCGGCCAGAAAATTAGGCACGCTCCCAAGGTTCATTGAATTTTCCCAACCTTTAAAAGTTCATTCATAATTTGTTCTAATTGGGATTGAATCCGCGCATCCAAGTTACCGCGGTCCGTCTCGATAAAACAACTCCCCACAGGTATACTAAGATCCTCCCTAATTTCAACCGGTTTGGGACTGGTAAAGGCGCTTTGAAGCACGGCAAGATTATCCCGGATTAATTGTAAATCATCAGGATGAATCCGTACTATGATTGAATCGGCTGTAAAAGCTTTGGACAAAGCTTCCCGAACAATCTGGACCTTACGGTTCGGGTCAAGCTGGATTTCTTCGCCAATGATTTTTTCGGCAATTTTAACAGCCAATTTAAGTAATTCCGGCTCGGAAGAACTGATTCGCTCCACTCGCTCACTTTCAATTTCTCCAATTAACCTTAAAGCTTGATCGAAATTATCAACAAGTTCTTGTTTCGCAGCCACCAATGCAGCTTCCCGACCCGCAGTCAAACCTTCTTGGTAAGCCTCATCCTTTATTGCGGCGGTTTGCTGATTGGCCTCTTCCAACATATCAGCAATTTTTTGGTTGGTTTCTTCCAGAACTTTGGCCGCCTCTTGATTGGCATCTGCAATAACCTGTTCTGCCTGCAGTTTGCTTTTTTCAATAGACTTTTCTGCAGTTTGGCGGGCGCCTTCCAGGATAAGGTCTGCTTGATCCTTGGCATTGTGGATTATCGTGTCCGCTTTATGCTCAGTCTCCTCGATAATTGCTTTTTGTTTCACATTATGAAGCATTTTATCGATAGGTTGTTCCTCTTCTATGAAATCCCTGTTTGCCCGTTGATAAGGGCTTCTAACGGATGGTTCTTTTTTTAGCTCGTTTTTTTCAGGAGTTGTTATAACTTTTTCAGAAGATGCCGTCTCTGTTTTGCCACCCGAAAGTAAAGCTTCAAGCGTGGCAGCCACATCGGCTATATGATCTAAATTAACAGCCCCGTTTGCAAGCTTGGTGGTATTACTTTCTGATTTCACTGCGGGTTGCGGAACCCATTTTTTTTCATTCCGCATGGGAGATTTGGATTTCTGTTCCAGGTTTTCCTGATAATCCATTAAAGCCGTAGCTAATCGTTTCCGGTCATTTTGATTGATATTGACAACGATTTCATCATCATTGTCATCGTCTTCAGGAATTTTTTTCTCATCCCCGGCTGATAGGGACGAGGCCTCTGTTTTCGATTCATCAGCCAGCTTTACCTCATCGCCGGTTGGGGGTATGGTATTTTGATCGTCAGTGGTTTTAGCTTGTTCGGATAATTTTGAAGTCCCTTGCTCTTCGGATATATTTTCTTCAAAAAGAGCCCGCCTTTCTTCCTCTTCAATAATAAAAAAAGAATCCACATCAAGTGGGGGTAATTGACGCGGATGGGTTTCAACACATTGTTCGGACTTAATGATTTTAGACAATCAATTCATCCTCCCTACCACGCGAGATTACAATCTCGCCGGAATCCTCAAGCTGCCTGATAACATTGACAATCTTTTGTTGAGCTTCCTCAACATCGCGCAAACGAACCGGCCCAAGGAAATTCATATCTTCTTTTAATAGATCCACTGCGCGTTTAGACATATTCTTAAATACCAAATTCTTAACTTCTTCACTAGCTGTCTTGAGGGCCATACCAAGATCTTTGGTATCCACATCACGCATAACGCGCTGAACCGTTTTAGCATCGAGTTGAGCAATATCTTCGAATACAAACATCCGCCGTTTAATTTCATCGGCAAGTTCCGGATTATCCTCAGCCAAAGCCTCCAATATTGTTTTCTCGGTGCCGCGGTCCACCCGGTTTAACACGCTAACCACCGATTCAATACCACCGGCAATCGAAAAATCTTGCATCACAAAAGAAGATAACTTTTTCTCAAGAACTACTTCGACTTCATGCAAAACTTCAGGTGAAGTGCGATCCATCGTAGCCAATCTCTTCGCCACCTCCACTTGCTGGAGCGGCGGGAGCGCCGATAATATGATACCGGCCTGTTCCGATTTCAAATAAGCCATCACCAAAGCAATCGTCTGGGGATGTTCATTTTGAATAAAGTTCAACAACTGGCTGGGTTCGGTTTTTCTTGCAAAATCAAAAGGCCGGACAGTTAAAGACGAAGTCAGCTTCTCGATGACATCATCGGCTTTATGCGTGCCAAGCGCTTTATCCAGAATTTCCCGGGCCATTTCAATACCGCCCGATAAGATATATTCCTGCGCCTGACAAAGTTGATGAAATTCTTCGATAACTTGGTCTCTCAGTTCGGGCGGAACTCTTTTTAAATTGGCAATCTCCAAAGTTATCTCTTCAATCTCATCTTCGCGCAGATGTTTCATAATCCCCGCCGAAACATCCGATCCGAGAGATATCAATAAAATTGCTGTTTTTTGTTTTCCGGTCAGTTCTAATGTCTTTGACAAAAGAGTCACTCCGTTTTAGGTATATTCAAATTTAATTTTGTTCTTCCGATAACCAAGCCTTTAATAAAACGGCAACTTCCTCAGGTTTCTCACGGGCTATCTTTTCAATTGCCGCCAGTCTTTCGTTGCGGGCCCGATCTTCCAACGTGATCGGTTGCTGCTGTTGCTCAAAATCAACCATAAGCTCCGGCGTCCCGCCATTTTGCTGTTCCTGTTGTGCGGTATCCTCAATCAGTTTATCGATTTTAGTACCAATAATCGGGACCGGCATCTCATCCACTTCCAATTCTTCAATTTCTGATTTACGGCGCTTCTTGCCAAATCTTCCTTTGGTTTTTCTTGCTCGTTCTTCTTCTTCTACCTCGGCAATTGTCGCTAACTCTTCACCGTCTTCTGCGTCCTTCTTCTCTTTGTCTTTTTCTTTGACAACCTTAAGTACTTCAACTTTGGGTGGAACCGGTTCCTTTACAATCACCAGGATGATCAATGCCAATAACAAAATGCCCAGTAAGGAAGATATTGCAATCGTCGGCCACTGAGTCTGCGGCTGCTGTTCCGCCTGTGCGGGCTTTGAAAAATTGATAGTTTCAACAGTCAACCGGTCACCGCGTTCTTCAGCGATACCCACCGCATCTTTAACCGTGTTATATACTTTTTGTTTGGTATCGGCAACTAAATTACCGTCAACCCAGACACCTACTGTCAACCGTTTAACTTTCCCAGGGGACGCAACCCGAAATTCTTCAACCTTGCTGATTTCATAATTCGTGGTGCGCTCGGTTTTTTCCCCTTTATAATTGGTAACCCCTGAATCGGTTGCTTTGTATTGGGTAATGTTCGAATCAGTCCCCGGGATTCCATTGGCCGAGCTTCCAGTGCCTTCATAAGTTTCGGTTTTTTCCTGCTCACTCCGGGGTACACCCTTATCGGCAAACGTTTCACTTTTTAATTCTTGATAATCGAGGTCTAAATCAGCACTGACTCTTACGACAGCTTTGTTAAAGCCAAAAACTTTCGTAAGCATGCTCTCGATTCGTTTTTCAACCGTCGTCTCATATTCCAATTTGGCAGTCAACGTATCGGCTGCTCCGTCGGCTCCTCCACCGATACCGTATCTTGAACCCCGCTTGGTTCTTAATTCAGCAGTTAAATCATTGGCAAAATTATCAATAATGGTTACATTATCATTTTTAAGTCCGGTACTGGCACAAACTAAATTGAGGATTGCTTCAACTTGTGTTTGGGAAAGGACTCCCGGCGCCCGAAGTTGCAACTGAACCGAAGCGGTTCCCACCGGTTTATCGTCCGCAAATACATATTCGCTTTGATCCGGCATATTAAGCAAAATCTTAGCATCCAAGATACCGTCGAGTTGTTGTAAGGTTCTGGTTAATTCCCCGGATATTGCCCGCTGGCGGTTGATTTGATTTGTAAAATCAGTGGTGCTAAAAGAATTTTTGTCGAAAATTTCCCATCCGACAACCCCGCCGTGAGGAATACCCTCTTTTAACAAATTCGCACGTACCGACAAAGCATTGGGAACCTCAATCCCGCCGGTCACGGAAGTGCGGTAAGGAACTTTTAGTTCATCCAGTTTGGCGATAATTTCACTACGATCTTGCTCGTTTAATCTGGCATAAAGCAGTTCGTATTTTGGCGTGCCTACAACCCATATCAATAAAGCTATAGCTATTAAAGAGCCAACCGTAAGAGCTATAATGGTGATTTTACGTTTGCGGCTCATATTATTCCATAAATTTTTAACTTGGTTGAAAAATTCGTTCACTGTACCTTTTGATCCTCCGAAAAGTAGCTGCCATTTATATTTTATACCTATTTACAATCTTGAAGCAACTTTTTAATCCTAAAGATGTTACTTAAATAAAAATCGATTATATATTGAATAAAATTAAAATTCGCATTCAAATGCAGCTATCGGTAAAAACATCGGACGCTGTTGCATGTCAAACACAACAAACCCGCTTCCAATGGGTTCAACCCCATATCCATCAAGCATATTCCATGAAAACAGGATAGGCATGCAAGCTTAAGCCGGGAATTTGAAATTTACAAATTCATTTTTCCTAACGAATACCCTGTTCATACTAGGTAAAGCCTAATCCGTTAGGCTTATCACTCGGCCTCATGCCTCATGCCTCACGCCTATTGTATTTCAACTATTCCTTCCGGCACTTACATTGTAAAAGAATATAAATCAAGGTTACCTTTCGCCAAAATTTCCAAGTATTATCCTCACAACTTCAGTTAAACCTGAGTACGCATAATTTCTTGATATGCTTCCACAACTTTATTGCGAATTTGCATGGTCATGTCCAACGCCAAACTGGCTTTTTGGGCCATTACCATCGCCTGGTGCACGTACTCCAATTTTCCTTGGGCGAGCTGTCCATCGAGCTCTGCAGATTGCAATTGAAGATTATTAACAGGCTCCAGGGCTCTCGAGAGAACTTTTTCGAATGATTCAGCGACCAAAGGGTTATCCTCGGGGGTTGAATTTGAAATCCCCAAGGGTTGAAAGACTAAGCCCGAAATCTCATTCGGCCTATCGATTGACTTCGTCGGATTGCTCGAACTTAAAGATTTCAAAACCGATGCCGGTGCTACGGGGCGGTTAGTAATATCCATGAAGTTCCTCCGTTTTCAGTTTATCAGATTTTTCCTAATTCAAGTGAAGCGCTAAAGATTGTCTTTGCAGCATTAAAAGCTGTTACATTGGCCTCGTAAGAGCGGCTGGCGGTAATTAAATTCACCATTTCGCTAACCGGATTGATATCCGGATAAAATACATATCCGTCCTCATTGGCATCGGGATTTGAAGGATCAAAAACCATTCGCGGCGGATTGCCATCCGGTTCAATTCTTAAGACCTTAACCCCAGCCGGCTTTGCAATGAAACGTCCATTATCGGATATATAATTATCCAATACCTCCGCAAATACGGGAACCTTTCTTTGATAAGGCCCGCCTTCCTTGGTTTTGGTGGTGTTAACATTGGCCAAATTATCGGAGATTAAATCCATTCTAAGCCGCTCGGCGGTTAAAGCAGAAGCGCTGATTTCCATGTTTCGAAATAAATCCATTTACGTTATCTCCCCTCAATAACCATTTTTAAACTCGTCATTTTTCCCTTCCAGCGTTCGGATAGGGACTGAAAGTACAATGAATTTTCCGCAACCTGAGCCATTTCGTATTCGGGATCCACGTTGTTGGTATCATAACGGCTAAGGGTTTTGGTTTCCCTGGCGATTCGAACCGGTCCGATTTCGGGGACGCTATTTGCAATATGTCTGGGATGGGTTCTGTTCATTTCCAATTCATCTTTTGTAATATTATCCAATAGACTTTTGAAATCAATATCCAGTCTTTTGTAATGTGGAGTATTTACATTGGCTAAATTTTGGTTTAATAACTGTTGCCGAAGGTTAGACGCATCCATCGAACGTTCAAGAAGCTTGCTGCTCCGGCTGTCTAATAAATCTGCCCACATATTTTACACCTCTCCGATAGACTATACCAAGATAATCGGTATTTCTCTCCCAAAGTTTAGCATTTTCAGATAAAATATTTCTCTGGCTTTTGGGAAAATCCTTCCACTTACGAGTTTTTTTGCTAAATATCTTTAAAAAGTTAGATTGGAGGCGGGAAAGGTTTACGAATGATTGGGATTCAGTTGGAAAGACTGGATTTGTTAAACAATAACAAATCTCGGACGGAAGGCTATAGAAATTTTCATTTCAATCCCTACTATCTTATTGGATATGCATGCATTTCCACGCGATTTTACTCTTGGGACGGCCGCCCCATACTTTGGCAGGAAATTTCGGATCAGGAGACGAATTTTGATTATTGTTTTTCATAAAGAGAAAGCAATTCCGTCAAAACAACAAGAGCATCATTATCCTTTTGTAGTTTCACTTCTTCTATATCCTTGGCCGCTTTTTGAAGGGAAACTTTTGCCAGTTGCTGAATATTTACCAGTTCATTACGGCGCATATACAAATCCTTCATGATCAAATAGTCGTTCTGCGTCATCCGTAGCACCAAAGAAGACAGCCAAGGATACTGTTCTTGGATGCGCAAGGATTCTTCAATGGAATTGGCAATCGAAATCTTTTGTTTTTCTAAAAAGCCTTTGACTTTCCGGCGGGACAATTCCTTAACCACTATGGTCCCTGCAGCATAATCACCAAGCCGTTTGGCCTTTTTATTGAAAAACATCGTCAGGAGTCCTAATCCATAAAAAAAAGGAAAAAAATCTATCATCCGAATCACGTTACGCAGTAGTACATTCCAAAACGAAAGGGCATAGCCTCCTTCACGACGGACCCGGATATTGACTAGTCTTTTGCCAACGGTTTGACCGTTCATCACTGTTTCCAGAATGATATGATAGCCAATGAGAATTACAAGTATCAGCGCGATTAACAACGCCCCGGTTAATGAATGACCCCAACTGGTAATTTTGCTTTGAAGGTCATTTAGATTCATCATATTTAATGCGCTAAGGATTCCGCCGATCATCAACCACTGGATAATGGTATCCAGCGCGATAGCTAAAAAGCGGGAGCCAATGCCGGCTATTTCATAATCGAGCTCAACATTTTCCGGGGTCACTATTTTATACGTGTCATTCATTTTAAGATCCTTTCAATCATGTGAAAACAGGAGTTATTCCATGACAATCTCATTTTTGAAGTCCCGGCAAAAACGCTGGAACCGTTTGGAACAATTACTAATCAAAGCCGAAAAGATGAAGCTACCTTCTTTCTCCAAGGAAGAATTGGTAGAATTATCAGTGCTTTATCGTCAGACAGCCACGGATTTGATTACAGCAAAAACCCAGCGGCAACCGGATGAACTCATTCACTTTTTAAATGATGTAACGACCCGCGCCTATCATTTTATCTACCGGACAGAAAAGACGACTCTCCGGCAATTTCGTGACTTCATCACTACGGAGTTCCCGGCCTTGTTTCGCCAGAACTGGCCGGCAATCCTGTTTTCACTCGCCCTCTTATTGGTAGGCTGGCTTACCGGTTTTTTAGGTTATCTGACGGGACCCCAATTTATCCAAGGATTATTGCCTGATGCATTCACCCGGAAAATTATCCAAGGTTATCAGCAAAAGACGTGGTTTAATGACCCCTTGGTTGCCCGCCCCTACATTTCATCCTTTATCATGTACAACAACATCCGGGTGGCGATCAGCGCCTTCGGAGGGGGGATGTTACTCGGAACGCTCACTTGCTGGGCCATTTTATTCAACGGATTTATTCTCGGGGTTCTGGCGGCGATTTTTTTTAAACAGGGTCATCTGCTGTCCTTTTGGGCCATGATTTTACCCCACGGAATCATCGAATTGACCGCCATTAGTCTTTCGGCGGCAGCCGGTTTGTTACTGACCAAGGCCATCCTGTTCCCGGGCGATTTAAACCGCTCCGACGCCCTAAGGATCTCGGGTGTCAAAGCCGTCCAGCTACTTACCGGGACTGTAATCATGCTGATCGTCGCCGGGTTGATTGAAGGTTTTTTTAGCACGGTATCCACGGATGTAATTCCTGAATTCGGCCGTTTACTGTTTGCCGGACTTACCGGAATCCTATTATGGCTTTATTTTAAGCCTCGTCATGCTCAAAACAAGCCTTTTCTTTTCAAATCGTTGTAATGTTCAATTACGCTTTGACGAATGGTGGTCGGATCAACTTCCATCACTTGAATCCCATAATTGCCCAAACATTTTACCGTGAGTGCACGCTCTTTCAACAACTCCAATGCTGTTCCTTTCAAATAAGCGCTTCGTCCATCCGTAAGGGGGAGATCGGCGAGCCTGTTCAAAGATTTTTGCCGCGAAAGAACACAAGTAACCAAATGACGGCGGCTGAATACCTGCAAATATTGAATCAATTCCTTGGAAGACTCATTATCCAATAGATCGGTATAAATAAAAATCAGGCTCCGCTTATTCAATTTCTCTTGCAAAAAATTAAAGGCATTACGGTAATCACTTTCAACCATTTCCGCTTGAGCAGTATAAAATTCGTTAATAAACGTTTGAATATGGGCTTTCCCTTTTCCAACCGGCAGGAAATGCTCGATCCGGTTATTAAAACTTAAGGCTCCGACCATATCGCCATATTCCTGGATGTTATAGGCCAAGAGGATGGCGGAATCCAAAATATGGTCCAAACGGCTGGCCTCGGACGTAATTTGATCAAACAGGACTCTTCCGGTATCCAGAATCAAAAAAACATTTTGATCTTTTTCGGGCTCAAATTGGTTAATTACCGGCTTACCCCGATGAGCGGTAACTTTCCAATTAATTCTCCGGTAATCATCCCCCGGAGTATATTCCCTGAGTTCCGCCAATTCACCGCCTGAGCCGATTCTTCTCATGGGATGCCGGCCTAATTCGGCGTTGTCCGCTAGCTGACCCAGAGACTGGGAGAACAATTTTTCCAAGTCCGGATAAACCTTAAGTTTCTCCAGTAAAGGTATCTTGAACTGATAGGTAAATAACTGCAGTCTCCCATTGATTCGCAGGTTAAGATCGCCAAAATCGAAAACGCCTCGCATCGGGGCAATCATCGGGTAAGAAAAAAGCCCTTCCCCGTGAGGGGGCAGACCGATAACACCTTGATACTGCCGGGCTTTTGCCACAAACGGAGGTTCATCTTTTATCAGCACCATAACCCCACGTCCAGGGTTGGTAAGAATAATTTCCACAATAAACTCTTGGTTTTGATAGCATGGGTTCGCAAACGCCCGCCTCGCCCTAATCGGGGGCTGCTTTAGCGTCAAATAACGATCTCCCAGCCAAGCCAGAATCAAGACGATGAAGGCATAACCAATATACCAACTTGGCCAAAAAAACGCCGCAGTTCCCAACGAAAACAAAAATCCAATAAAATACCAAGTGAAAACCATATCTACCTCGGCACTTTCAAATTATTGATGATTGTTTTCAAAATGCCATCACTATTCCTACCGTCAATGACGGCTTCCGGTTTTACCAAAACCCGGTGGCGGAGTACCCTGTAAACCACTTCCTGAACATCATCGGGAATAACATAGTCTCGGCCATTAAAAGCGGCATAAACTTTTGCAACATGCAACAAACAGATTCCCGCCCTGGGACTTGCGCCCAATGTCAACATAGGATTTTCGCGGGTCGCTTGGACAATCTGATAAATATAATCAATAATTTCCTGCCTCACGGTAACATTGGCAACCATTTGCCGCATTTCCAGTATTCCGTCCCTATCGGTTACAGGCTGAATTTTTTCTAAATCAAGGTCTCCCACCATTTTAACCTGATAACGCCGGTATATCTCAATCTCAGTAATGCTGTCGGGATAAGATAATTGCAGCTTTAAAAGGAAGCGGTCCAGTTGGGCCTCGGGCAACGGATAGGTACCTTCATATTCCAAAGGGTTTTGAGTCGCCAGAACCATAAAAATCGACGATAAACCCTTTAATTCTCCATCGACCGTCACTTGTTTTTCTTCCATGGCTTCCAGAAGGGCTGCTTGGGTCTTCGGCGGTGTGCGGTTGATCTCGTCCGCCAACAATATATCGGTGAAAATCGGCCCCGGTTTCAAAGAGAACTGCTGCCTTTGATGATCGAAAATATTGGTGCCGGTTATGTCGAGCGGCATTAAATCCGGAGTAAATTGTACCCTTTTGTAATCAGCCGACAGGACTCGGGAAAACGATTTTGCAATCAATGTTTTGGCGACCCCGGGCGGTCCTTCCAATAAAATATGTCCTCCCACAACGAGGGCGATTAAAAGGCCATCGATCACATCCTCCTGGCCTACCACAACTTTGGCGAGTTCTGATTTTATTTGGCTGCAAAAGGATTGGACTTTTTCCATGCGTGAAACTCCTTTCGGTATTCATCCAATTGGGATGCAATCACTAAAAACTGTTTTGATGAAAGCTTCTTGCCCACTCCCCGCTCAGGCTTATCGGATAAATCGCTAAAACTGGAATGTAATTTTAGAAGCGGGCCGTATTCTTTACCGCTAAGCCGGTTCATTGCCATAATCAACTGTTCGGGAGGTGCGTCCACGGGCAAACGAGTGAGAGCGGCCATGGTTTTCATTAAATCCCGCCATAAATTATCCAGGACAAACTTTCTTATCCCAGCTTGCTCAAAAAGGCCCGCCAAGGAATAAACAAACTCGTCATAAGAACGGCCGCGGGCCAAGGTTAACGGCCGGGGGCGACCAAAACGGGCTGCTGTTTTCCAAATAACGATAACCACCGTTAAAAAAAGCAGTAAACCGCCAACCCAAAAATGGTTAAATATCATTGCGGGCCTCTGGATGGTTTTGAAATGATCAACCTTAAAGGCCAGGTTATAAAAGTCAATTCCCCCGGAAGAAGAAAATTCCCGGATGATTGCGGCGAAAATTACCGCATTATCCGGATGACGTTTAAGAAAATGGTTGGTTAAACCATCTACATCATTCCAAAAAATAAGTTGCCCCGCTCCAAAGGACTGCCGATAGATAAAAAAGCGATCCCCGGCGCCATAAAGCCCCTGTTCAGGGTGTTTCATCCCTGCGATTTGCGTTTTATTGGGGTGGTATTTCAAATTATCCAGCAAGGGGAGTGACTGGCGGTTTGGATAAAAAATCCGGCCGGTTTGAATGTTTAAAAGCGATAATTTCCTTCCAGTTACCTGAATGCTAGGAAAGCCGGCACTCAACTCCAGGATGGTCCCCCCGCGTCTTACCCAATCCAACAATGGGTTCCACTGACCCGTTGGCCCGTCTCCACGCCAGGTATTGGCCGTGATTACGACCAATAGGTTCCGACGGCTTTCCGGGAGTTTATCGATGACAGACACATGGTACCCCGACTTTGCCAGCAGAAGATGGATAGCCTTCAGTCCTTCAGGACTATAACTTTCCGGAGCATAAACATCAAATTTCTTTTCGGAAAGCGCAACCCAGCTTAAGAATAACAAAATGCATAATATAAGGACCAAACCTAAAATACAGACAAAATACTTATTTCTCAACATGTGGGTTACCCATGGTCGATTCAATTATTTTTAAATCCTCAATTAAACGGTGATAATCTTCGATCTGACAGTTCCGTAAACCAAACCACTTTTCTTGAAATACCAAAACCAGTTCGGAAAAAGCGCGATATCCCGGATGATTGGGTCCAAAGAGGCGACAAGCAATTTGTAAATTGGTTTTATCAGAAAGGCGAAGGCTGCTATCGGGTAAGATTCTATTTCTTTGCAGAAATTCCAGCCCTGTTAAATACAATAGCCGGACCGCCTCTTTAAGTTGGCCTTTTTCCGCCAGCACTTGGGCTTGATATTTCAAATCATGAGCAAATTTACCAGTACTTTTTTGATGATCGATTTCACCGGACCTTTTCAACGCTCCCGAATGAACGAACATTTCGGGAATGAAATATACCAGCAAAAAAGGCAATGCTATCAAGCTCGCCAAACCCAAGCCCCGAAAGATTTTCGGCCAAAACCGATCATCAATTTTTCTTTTGGTTAACTTGGTTTTACCAATCCAGTCAGCGATCTGACGCCACAATCCTTTCAGCGAGCGGAACCGGTCCGGGTAATCAAAATGTTTATCCCTGATAATCACCCGAATATTATGGCGCAGATCCCTAATTTGATAAGATAGAATCTGTTTCCGGTTGCTTTTATCAACGGAAGCATTCTCTTGTTGGGCAGCCCGGGCTGTAAAAATTAACATTCCGAACAAAAAAACCACAATAAGCCCAATCAGAATTTTTCTCAAAGAAAATGGCTCTCCCTATACTCTAAATTTGTACAGACTTCGAAGAGGCGTTCTCCTCATCTGCCGTCAATTGTAATTGAATATCATATCCTTCCTTCCGGATGAGTAAGTCGTAATAAATTGCAGTTAACGGTCCAAAGAAATAGGCGCCTAAAAAAGTCAGCACAAATAAACCGCAAAGGCTAAAAATCCCAACGATAATATAGGCAATTATATTTTTCAGCACCATCGCCAATACAATGGGTATAACCAGGATTCCCAAAGCCATGCAGCCAATCAAATACCCCAATAAATAAACGAAGAATAATGATAAAAAAATTCGCAAGCGATGGCCTGTCATTAATTTAAGACCGCGGCCGATAGAACCAAGCACATCAATCTTTTCAAAAACAACTACCGGTAAAGCCATACAAAAAAAGAAGCCGACCAAAATCTGCAGGAAACTATTGGCGTAGGAAATAATGACATTTCCTACAACCCAGCCATGAATACTGGCTATTAAGGATACGATGAATCCAGGAAGTACAACGATATAGAACAACAATCCCACGATAAATTGAACCAAAAAAATCCGTCCCCGGTTCCCTTTTATCCCCTGAAAAACTTCTTTGCGCGAAGTCTTTTGATCATGCAAACCATTTTTAAAGATTAGGAAATTACCATATGTATAGTAAATTCCTCCAATGCATATCGAAACGATAAAAGCAATCAGCACCAGGATCATGAGTATGATTCCCAAAACAATCACCATTACCGAGCTATGGCCTATTTCTGTCCAAAACATCGAATTTCCAATAGGAATATGGGTTCTATAGCTGAGCACCATGAAGTAGGCAACTGCAGCCATTACACCGGATAAAAGGATCAGGACCGCCGGTAAAAATGATTTTACAAAAACCACTGGAAACGACCAGAAATTTTCCCGCAGAATCGTAAAAGTGCTATCCAAAATATCTCTTGTCCCCATCGGTTTTAAATGGTTTTTCATTGAAAATCCTCTTTTCCTCTTTTCAACATCGGATGGAAAACTAAAAAAAGAATTTCTAATCCATTCGATGTCCCGGGGCGATTTTCCTGCCGAATTCCATTGTTTCCCATTGAGATGAAGGCTTTTTAAAAACTGATAAATCCATAAAATAAGGACAAAATACACCTAAATCAAAATTTTCTTGGACAAGGTGCCAATGGTTATGATGATGGGTAATTGAAATAATGGATTGTAGTCAAAAAAGACCTGCGAGGAGAATTTGACGAATGACGAAAGATATTATTGATGCTATTAAGGAACGGCGTAGTGTCAGGGAGTTTGAAAAAAGGGATATTCCCGATGCCACCATCGGAAGATTACTGGAGTCGGCTCATTTAGCCCCGAGCGCTGGAAACTTGGAACCCTGGAAATTTATTGTAGTCAAGCAGGATGATTTAAAAGCTAAACTATCCGAAGCTGCTTATGGACAAAGATCGCTCCGTTCAGCCCCGGTATGCATTGTAGTCTGCGCGGAACCAAGCCGCTCGGCAGCTAAATACGGTGACCGGGGAGCCAATCTTTATTGTTTACAGGATACAGCCGCGGCCGTTGAAAATTTATTATTAACTGCTACGGGATATGGTTTAGGAAGTTGTTGGGTAGGGGCTTTTAATGAACAGGAAGTTCAGGAAGATCTCGGTTTAGAAACCAGCCTAAGGCCAGTTGCCATGATCCCGGTGGGTTATCCCGTCAATGAAGTTGAAGTTGATGAAGTGCCCCGGCGGCCGGTGGACGAGGTGACCGTTGTGATGTGAAAGAAGCTTATGAATAAAACGAGTAATCCTATGGATAGATTACAGTCAAAATTAAAAAGAACCGTTGCAAAAAGGATTTAACATCCATGAGATATGCTTTGGTAAATATGGAGAACTTCCATTTGGAATCTTTATCGATATTTTCCTTTTTGCAACAGCCCCTAAAGCTAGATATAATTTAACGGATTTTTGGTCCAGCCCCACTTAATAACTTCAAAATGTAGATGCGGACCGGTGCTACTGCCCGTGGAACCAACCGCGCCAATTTTCATTCCGGTTCCAACCCTTTGTCCTACCCGGACATTTATCTTGGATAAATGGGCATATCTAGTTTTCAAACCATTTCCGTGGTCAATGAGAATACATTTGCCGTACCCTCCATTCCAGCCGCTTTCAACAACTTTACCGTCAGTATAGGCATAAACAGCGCTTCCATAAGCCGCAGCAATATCCAATCCACTATGAAATCGTTTACGTCCTGTGATGGGATGAATCCTTGTACCGTACCGGCTGGATATCCTTTTACCTCTGACAACTCCGTAATCATTCCTGCTGCTCTTTGAAACCGTTAATTTTGTCCCGATTTGGACGATTGCATGGACCGGCTTTTTCAGATCCTGTGTATCTTTTATATTCAGAGAAGTTTGGTATCCATTCAGCAAGGTAATATGATAGACAACTTTCCTTTGCCCTTCGATTCCTTCCCTGAGGATCTTTTTTTTGTTTTTATAAAGGGTATTGCTTTTTTGATACTCGATTGTAAACGGAATCGGTTCCAAAACCGTATTTTCCAATTCTACAACCACATCCAGTTTGGGATCGAGAGGCTTAATGACCAGTTTTTCACCGGGAAACATTTTGTCGGGATCGATATCCGGATTTAACCTCTCTAAATCATCGACTGTTATCTGATGAACCTTGGAGAGATTCCAAAGATTATCCCCTCTTTTGACTTCGATTACCGTCGCTTCTTGCTCAAGAGCATAAAGCTTCCCTTTGGCTACTTTTAAGGTATCGATTTCTTCCGGCTTCACTGCTGTTTTAACGATTTTGACTTTTTGAGAAAAAACAATCCTCTTAATGCGGGCATTTTTATCAACATCGGCAAGGTAGTTCCGCTTATACTGTTCCAATAATTTTTCCAGAGAATCTCTTCGGGAAAGGGTGAACCATTTTTCCCCATCCACCCATAATTGATAGGCCGGTTTCTTAATGAATCCATCAGCAATGATTTTCAGGCCGGGTAGCGCTGCCAAAACCAAAAGAACCGCAGTTAATAACAGTACTACTCTTTTTTTCGTCAATGAAGTCACACACCTTCTATGGTAGAGTGTTATATTGCTTCCCCATGCAAAAAACGGATAGGCTGCTGAAAGCAATTTCATAAGTACGACTATTCTACCATAAAAGGTTCTTCAAATTTGCAGGTAAAATTTGAAATCCATTCAAACAGGCTTTAAGAGTCTTCAAATTCTTTAGCCCCGGAAAATCCACTCCATACCGTTCCGCCCGAAAAACTTTATAATCCAATAATTTATCGGATTTTTGGTTTTCTTGCGTAAATCGGTTCATATAACTCCATACTTTTTTCCCACGTGGCGTTACTTCAAAAAAATTTCCCTTAGGACCGTTACAGATTAAGGTGTTACCGTTTGGAAGCCTTTGGGCTCCCGAAATATAAGCGGAGTAAAACTTTCCCATCCACTTGGGCCCATAAGTCCAAATCGTCTGATTCGGTCCGAATTCTTCACCCGGGATTCGGGAATAATTCCCCCCGGCCTCGAGGGGCGGTTCAATCTCAACCACTGTGGAATACCCTTTTCCCTCGCCTTCACGATTAAGCCCGTTATTAAAGATTAATATATGGCCTTGCCCGGGGACCCCGTTTTCAATCCACTTGGCATCATGCTGCCCGAAGAGTTGTTGATTACCAATTCCTCCCGCGGCATACGCCCTAGGATTACCCCAGCGATACAAAAGATCCCCTCCTTTCCCATATCTACCGCCGGTGTGCCCAGCGGCTTCCTCGGTGTTTGTGCTGTGGTCAATGATCCATATTTCATTAAATCCATGGACTGAAATCATGATCTGATCCAATCGTTGATTGTAATCAATGGCATTGGTATGTGTCCAATCGGCTCCTCCGGCGCCCGGCGCCATGGTTCCAATATAGTTTATATCCACTAACTCGGGGTGGTTTTTGACTGAGCCGTAATTTTTCATCCGCGGATCGTGCTCTTGGACTAAATGGTCCCATAAATGCCATTGCCAAACAATTTTCCCCCCCGATGAACCGGTAGGTTGAACTTCAATGATATGATCCGGCCATAATTCATCTTTCTCAATCAGTTTGGGATCCCGTCCGGAGGCAATCGCCTCCGCTTTCCTTTTTCGTTCCCAGGCAATCATCAATATATTACCGTTCGGCAATTTCTCAATATCGTGATGCTGGCGATATTGCGCGCTTGAATATACAAATTGCCATACCAGATTGCCGTCCCAATCAAATTCCTCGATTCGGCCGCCTGCTCCACCTGCGACAAAAGCAGGTTTACCCGGGAGCGATTGTTTGGCTGCCCGCAATAAATTTCCGTTTTCCAACAAATAAACCGACAGCCCGGGTAAGTCGCGACTGGTCCAGGTATGAACCACATCGCCTTGATTATTAATCAAGTAAGTCATGGGGGAATGCAACGGATTAAATAGCGTATAACCTTTGAAAGGGCGATATTGTTTATTTACCATCAAAATGGCGACGGTTCCTAAAATGAAAATGATGACGAAAGATAAAACTGATTTTTTCCCAAGTATCATCTAGCAAACTCCTTTTCCAGTTTTATTTTCAACGGAGATGCAACCATTAAATGATTCACTTTAAAATGGAATGAATGCCGAAAAAACGAGCAAGCATATATATCGTACGATAACGATTTAGCATACCCTCAAGCCTTCGCCGTAAGCGCCACGATTTCCTCTTTTACCTTTCATCCATGATTTCAACCAGCTTTCATTCACAGTCGCCTCCTGTCTAAATACCATGATAATCAAATGTTTTAATCAAATGATTTACGAAGTATGATGATTCGAATATAGAAGCATTCTGAAATTCGCAGGTAAAATTTTATATCCTTAAAATTTGATGCCTGCCATTTCCGTTCTTAAACACTTTCTTCCTTCAAACATATACTAAAAACATGGATATCCTTATTTTCACTGGAGGGAAAACCGTGGTGAACTTTCAATCTTTTACCGGGGTTATATCGAAAATTGAGAACATAGGGATTGGGATGGATGGAAAAGAAAGCTGTAACCTTTTAATGTCCGTAGAAAATGCCGAGGGCAGGATCATAAATTTTGTTATTCTGCCAACCACCTATTTTGTAAATCATCAAATGATGCTGGCGGGAGAAAAAGTGACCGGATTTTACGATGGAAACGCCCCGGCGCCTTTTATTTACCCGCCGCAACTTATAGCCATTGTAATGGCCGGAGCGAGACAGGGGCAAACTGTAAAAGTCGACCGTTTCAACAGGTATTTATTGAGCAGTGACGGTACTTTAAAATTAAACATCGCACAGGAAACTCTGATTGTACTGGAAAACGGGCAACTTTTTACAGGAGACCCGGGAAACCGCGACCTTATTGTGGTTTACGGGCCAACAACCCGAAGTATTCCAGCTCAAACAACCCCCTATGAGATTATAGTGATGTGTTAGAAGCAATCTTTTTATTTTGCTTTTATTATATCGACTATCTTGTATCCATCGCTTGATGACATTGACCACCGGCCATCCTCTTTTCGTGCCTTTTCGTGGGTTTCGTGGTTCATTGTTGGATCTGGATTTCAGCGATTCATTCTTTTATCACTTAAACCATTCTTTCCGTCATTCGATGGATTCATTCTGTCACAAAAATGATCCTTTCTGTCGTTCAATCGATCCGTTCCGTCACAGAAATGATCCTTTTTGTCCTTCAATCGATCCATTCCGTCACGGAAATGATCCTTTTTGTCGTTCAATCGATCCGTTCCGTCACAGAAATGATCCTTTTTGTCCTTCAATCGATCCATTATGTCACAGAAATAATTCTTTTTATCGTTCAATGAATTCTTTCTGTCGTTCGGAAAATGAATCGAGTCGCAAAATAACTTTGTCAACCCCCAAAACATAGTATATAATTCATATGGAGTATTAAAAAAAGAAAAATCCCCTATTGATTCATTATAACAGAACAACGGGATGCCCGCAAAGGCTCATGCCTTACAGGTCACTCCGGTTCCGCTTACCAAGGAGGAATACAATTGATTATCATTAAAACTCCCGAACAGATTGAGCTCATGTCCAAGGCCGGTAAAGTCCTGACTGCCTGCCACCGGGAGCTCCGCAAATACATCCGTCCGGGTATCACCACCATGCAAATTAATGACTTTGCCGATAAATTTATTCATTCCCACGGGGCAAAAGCCGAGCAAAAGGGTTATCATGGCTATCCTTTCGCCACCTGCGCTTCAGTCAATGACGAAATCTGTCATGCCTTCCCCACCCAAAAACCGCTCCAGGAAGGCGATATCGTCACCATTGATATGGTTATAAACCTCAATGGCTGGATGGCCGATTCCGCCTGGTCCTATCCGGTTGGAAAAGTATCTCCCCAGGCTGAAAAACTCCTTCGGGTTACCAAAGAATGTCTTTACCTTGGTATCCAAAAGGCTATCAGCGGTAATCGCCTCGGCGATATTGCCCATGCTGTGCAGGAGCATGCAGAATCCAATGGATTTTCTGTGGTGCGGGATTACACCGGGCACGGCATCGGTCAGTCCATGCATGAAGGGCCGGAAGTTCTCCATTTTGGCCCTCCCAACAGAGGGATTATACTCAAGGAAGGGATGGTTTTTACCATCGAGCCCATGATTAATGTTGGGGCCTACGGCCTGACAATCGACTTAAACGGGTGGACGGCCAAAACAGTCGACGGCAGCCTGTCGGCCCAATATGAACATACTATCGCCATTACCAAAAACGGCCCGCTGGTCCTGACCGAACAGGACTGATCCAGGGAAATAACTCTTTGTTCTCTATGGTTTGATACTCAAGAGTAAACCACCATTCCAAACGGATGGCTACCTGAACAAATAACTCTGCACTCCGGTCATTACCATGTGCACCGCGATTACAGCCAGCAACAGACCGGATAAACGTTCCAGCGCAACTAATAACCGGGCCGGGATCAAAGTCCCCATAAAGACTCCCACCAGCAAAAGAACTGCGGTCGCAAGCCAAGCCAGCCCCATCATGGTTAACCCCACGAAAGGGTGGGTAGCTGACTGGGCGGCCATGATCATTACAGTGGCCAAAGCCGACGGACCGACAATCAACGGTATGGCCATCGGCACAATAAAGGGTTCACTATGATCCTCCTTGGCGCTGGTGAGGCGTTCGTCCGGAAATACCAGCCGTAGGGCGATGATTCCCAAAACCACACCCCCGCAGATCTTCAGATCCGAGGGACCAATCTCCAGGATATTCAAAAACCACGGACCCACCGCATAGAAAACTGTTAAAAGCAAAAGGGAAATGATTAATTCCCGAATTACGATTTTGAGATGGCGTTTGGGGTCAACGTGAGTTAACAACCCAAGTACCACCGGGAGGTTGCCGAAAGGGTCCAGCACAAAAAAGAGGGTAATTGCAAGGGGCAAGGTTTGCATCCATGATCACTCCAAAGTATGAATATATATGAATATAAAAGAAAAGATTCTCCCGTTTCCGGAGAGAACCTCTTTTCGTTGAAAAGAAATAATCAATACGAATTTATTGAATCGGAAGATATAACAGGCGCCCAAACTGTTTACTTTAGCTTTTTGAGAACGCTTTTCCTTTCTACAAATTCAGTATTGACCTGAACTTGTATCACTTCTTCCGGGTTATGTTCAATCTTTTCAATGAGCCTTTTAACGGCAATCCGGCCCATTCTCTGTTTATAAACGCGTAAGGTAGTCAGCGGGGGATCAATCATTTCACAAAAAGGCATATCATCAAAACCAATGATCGATACATCCTGGGGAATATTGATTCCTTGTTCTCTCATGGCCTTGATCGCGCCAAAGGCAATGATATCGTTGTCCGCAAAAAAAGCTGAAGGAAGGGAACCCCTTGATTGCAGGTATTTAAGTACATCATTATAAGCGCCTTCCATCGTAGGCTCAATTTCCAATAAATGATGTTTATTAAACTTAAGGCCGCAATTGTTTAAGGCGTCCAAGAAACCCGACTTCCGTTCATCAAAATTATTGATCCAGACCGAACTATGAAAATAACCGATTTCAGTGTGGCCTTGGTCGGCAAGATATTTAACCGCTTCGTATGTGCCCTGCCGGTTGTTGATGATTACGATATCCAATTGGCGCTCATACTCGAAATGACTGTCCAGCAGTACCATTGGCAGGAATAATTGCTTAAAGGGTTCAATATCTTCCTGTTCCATTTCCGTGGCAAGCAACAATATCCCATCCGGCGATGTTTCTTCCAAAACACGTAATACATCCATTTTGGTATTATCGACTTCATTCATATAGGAGACAAGAACATTATATCCTTCTTCCCGGGCCTCTTTATCAATACCTTCCATCAATTCCGAAAAAAACGGGGTTTCCGATACTACTTTTCCATGTTTTTTATAAATTACGAATCGGATGTTACGATTATTTTTAAAGGCCGGCTTTGAAAGTAAATTGGTTGTATAACCTTTGTCCTCAACCAGTTTCAGTATTTTTTGCCGGGTTTCTTCGCTGATTCCGGGCTTATTATTAAGCACCAAAGAGACGGTTGCAGGCGATATACCCAATTCATCCGCTATATCTTTAATTCGTAATGGCATAATTAACGACTCCTATGGCGCACACGCGCGATTGATAATCCTATTGTAATCAATTCTTACTAAAAATCAACAATAAATTGAAAGAGCACCATTGATTGCTATTCCGAAAACCAATTTCGATAAGTATAAATGAAATGCAAAACTCGACCCCGAAATGAAAGTAAAAATAGGAACCTCATTGAACAAAATATTTATCTTCATCGTAAGAAAACAATAAAGCTCCTATTATAATTTGGGGATGGCAAACAAATTTTATTCCCTATTACCCACTATTTAAGAGTGAATATATACATCCCAGCCCATATATTTTCCCAACGCTTCTTCCAAAATCTTTGCCGTTAACGATCGGTTCATGGCCACGTGATGTTCAAAACCATTTTGACAAATATAATTCATTAGCTTTTGCAATCCCGGTATCTTGCACAATGTCAAGCCACCGAAACTATTGACTTTTTGGTCGAGAAATTCCCCTTCGCCAATATAAACCTTGATTTTCCCACGGATATCGTCAGTGGATATTTTGGCGAAAGTCATCGGACCGGATACTACCTGGGCCTTTAGAGCCCCAAAACATTTTTCCGTCCCGATCGTAGTACCCAAAATATCCAGATTTGCGATCTCAAATTCGGTTCCAAAAAAACTCTTGGGGAAATTGGAGCAATGTTGGCTGATACAAATATCCCGATCATCGCCGAAGTTGTTGTTCCAATCCAGATAACCGGAAGGCTGACCCGAGGCCAGATAAAGGGCATACATGGTCAATGCCCCGGTGACATCGGTTTCACAAGCGCTTGGTTTCCCTTTTTCCCCCATCATGCTCATGGAAAGGCAAGCCGCACAGCCATAATTATTTTCGAGGGAATCCCAGCATTGAATGGCACTGGCGTCACATTCGTTTTCCTCAATCCATTTTTCAAGTGTCAATGACAATTTTGCCTGTTTGATGATTTTCTCTTCCGGCACCTTGGAATCAATTCTGCCATAAGCCTTAATTTCGGCTACCCGTTTACCAACCATTTCATCGTCAATCATCTTTTGGGCGGCAAATATAATCTCCGATAAATCGACAGGCGATACGGTAATCCCGGAAGCTTGAAGCAATTTCTCCGAATAGCGGACGGTTTGGAAAGCATTCGGCCTGGTACCGATAGCCCCGATTCTGGCATTCCGGATTCCTTTTACAACTCTGCATATTTTCTCAAAACCCTCGATGTCATCGGTTAATTCCTCGCTTTCAATAGCACAAGTATGCAATGTGGTCGTTGTATATTTAATTCCGCGTTGATATAAACCGTTGCACACCGATAACTTGCCGCAAAAACTATCATTACGGTTTGCCAGGTCCAGCTTGTTGGGGTCATCGTCACAGGCTTGCACCAGCACTGGAACATCAAGCTTTGACATTTCAATAGCGCTTACAACACCGATTTCTTCTCCGAAATTAGGAAGACAAATGATAATCCCGTCAATGAATTCACGGTTTTTTTGAAATAAAGCCGCGCATTTTTTAGCATCGGAGAGTGTAACCACAGCGCCCAGAGGAGTATCCTGCTCGGACAAGATTACCACGTCATAACCCATTTTCTTTAATTTCGCCGTAATCGCCGCACGACCCTCGGTAACCAGATGAGACGGGAAAAAGCTGCGATTGCTGACAATCACGCCAAAAGTTGTTTTTTTCATAAGTATCCTCCTCGTTAAAAATATTTTCGATAAAACAATTCTTTCAATTTTTTGATAATGTCCGTTCAACAGCTTTCTTCCAACCTTGATAAAGTTCTTCTCTTCTAGCCTCATCCATTTGGCTGTGAAACACGGCATCCTGAATCCGCAGACTTTGGATTTCTTCCAGATTTCGCCAGATCCCTACTGCCAGGCCGGCCATATAGGCCGAGCCCAAAGCCGATAATTCCTCGATGCGGTTGCGTACAACATCAACTCCCAGCACATCCGATTGAAACTGCATCAAAAAGTCATCTTTGGTCGGACCACCGTCAACCCGTAATTCACCAAGGGAAACGGAAGATTCCTGGGCCATCAAATCAACAATATCCTTAATCTGATAAGCAATCGATTCTTCAGCCGCTCTAACCAGGTGCGCTTTCCCTGTTCCACGGGTCATACCTTGAATGCTCGCTCTGGCCTCACTATCCCAATAGGGCGCGCCGAGTCCCACAAAAGCCGGAACCAAATAGACTCCGCCGGTATCATCGATCGAAGCTGCGATACCACCGGCTTCTTTAGAACTAGCAAGTAATTTCAAATCATCCACCAGCCACTTAATGGTGGCCCCGGTGCAATTGATATTTCCTTCGAATACGTAGTCCACTTTCCGGTTCATTCCCCAGGCTATAGAACTTACAATCCCGCTTTCCGAATTCAGGGGCTTGTCGCCAATATTCATCATAATTGACGAACCCGTTCCATAAGTGGCTTTGGCCATTCCCTTTTTAAAACAATTCTGACCAAACAGCGCGGCATGGGAATCACCCATGACCCCTGAAATCGGGATCTCTCGGGATAGAATCCCTTTGCAGGATGTATACCCAAAAATCTCATCGGAAAACTTAACTTCAGGCATCATACTCCGTGGTATGGTGAAGATATCTAATAATTCCCGGTCCCATTCCAAATCATGAATGTTGAATAATAAGGTTCTGCTGGCATTGGAAAAATCCGTGACATGAATTTTGCCGCCGCTGAGATTCCATATCAGCCAGCTATCGATGGTTCCAAAAAAGAGTGAACCGCTTTCCGCTTTTTCCCTGATCCCGGCGACGTTATCCAATATCCATTTCATTTTCGGCGCGGAAAAATAAGGTGAAAGAACCAGTCCGGTTTTTTCTTTAATTGTTCCGACAAACCCTCTGGCGGCTATATCTTTGCAAATCGCTCCCGCCCTTTGGCACTGCCATACGATTGCATGATAAACCGGCATACCGGTATTTTTATCCCAGATAAGCGCGGTTTCCCGTTGATTGGTAATGGAGAGCGCCCGAAGCTGATCTTTGTTAATGTGGCTGTTTTCCAAAACTTCTTGGATGGCTTGTAAGGTCTTTTGATAAATTTCCACAGCATCGTGCTGAACCCAACCGGGATTGGGATAAAATTGCCGGTGTTCGACTGTCGAACGGCAAACCAGGCGGGCCGATTCATCAAAGATAATGGCTTTAGTACCCGAAGTCGATTGGTCGATTGCCAAAATGAAGGAAGCCATTCTTCATTACACCTCCACCATTTTTCGGGCAATCGCCGCAACATTTTCGGCAGTCAATCCATAATGGTTAAATACTTCGGCAGACGTTCCGGTTACAGTGGCTTCATCCGGAATACCCAATATTTTCATGGGTACGGGTCTGTTTTGCGCCACAACCTCCGCGACAGCCGCGCCCAATCCGCCATGGATATTATGTTCTTCGATGGTAATAATCCGGCCGGTTTCAGCGGCGGCTTTTAAAACAGCTTCTTCATCCAGGGGTTTCAGGGTGTGCATATCGACCACCCGGGCCTTGATTCCTTTTTCCTGCAAAAGTTTTCCGGCGTCCAAAGCGATCCGCACGGTTTCTCCCGTGCCAATAATCGTTATATCGCCGCCATCCAGCAACAGGTTGGCGCGACCCAACTGAAACGGAACATTATCTTCGGTATATACATTGGGAACTGCATTCCGGCCCATTCTCACATAAACAGGCCCATCATAATCGACTAATGTTTCAACCAGTTTCCGGGTCTGATAAATATCGCAAGGCAAGACAACTGCTATTCCCGGAATCGCTCGCATCACCGCGATATCCTGCAACGAATGATGGGAAGTCCCAAGAGCTCCGTAACTTACGCCACCACTCACTCCGATCAATTTGACATTCGTATGGGCATAAGCCGCATCAACTTTCACCTGTTCAAGACTACGGGCGGAAAGGAAACATGCGGGCCCGCAAACAAAAGGTTTTTTATGACATGTTGCAAGCCCGGCGCCGATTCCGACCGAATTTTGTTCAGCAATTCCAATTTCCACGAACTGCCGCGGCAGTTCTTCGGCAAATTTATCAAGGGTTACGGAACCTCGGGCATCCGTCGTCAACACGATGATGTTTTTATCTTTCTTCGCCAGCTCTAAAAGAGTATCCGTGAACATTTTCCGGCACGGTATCGTATTGGTCATGAGTTTGCCACCTCTTCCCATTGTTCCCTTAGTTCTTTCAAGGCTTGTTGCATTTGTTCATCACCGGGGACTCCATGGTGCCATTTGGAGGCGTTCTCCATAAACGAAATTCCTTTTCCTTTGGTGGTATTGGCGATTACCATGTGGGGTTTTCCCGAAACAGCGGGAAGTTTCCGGAAAAGTTCAACCAAACTGGCAATATCATTCCCGGCGACTTCCCGCACCTCCCAACCGAAAGCTTTCCATTTATCGGCGAAAGGCTCAAGATGCATGACATTTTCCGTACTGCCGCTAATCTGTAATCGGTTACGGTCCACGATTGCGATTAAATTATCCAATTGATAATGTCCGGCCGCCATCGCCGCTTCCCAAACCGATCCTTCCGCTTGTTCGCCGTCACCCATTAATACATAAACTTTATATGCCTTGCCATCCATTTTCCCAGCCAGCGCCATTCCAATGGCAGTCGATAATCCATGGCCAAGAGCTCCGGAATTCATTTCAATTCCCGGTACCTTAACGGTTGGATGACCGATAAGGCGCGACTTGTAACGGCTGAAAGTTTTTAATTCTTCCTTCGGGAAAAAACCCAAATCGGCAAGGATAGTATAGTAGCCTTCCACACTATGCCCCTTACTTAATACGAACCGATCCCTGTCATCCCATTTTGGATTTTGAGGGTCAATATTCATAATTTCATAGTATAAAGTTACCAAAATGTCTAGCGATGATAAAGCGCCGCCTGTATGGCCGGTTTTGGCGTCATAAATCATTTGAACGAGATCCATTCGACGTTCTACTGCCTTTTTCCGTAATTCCTGAATACTGTACAAATGAAATCCCCCTCTCTGCCGAATTAAATCATTACGATGTTTCATACGATTGCAAGAACAGTAATCTGATTAAAAAAATTTAATAAATTTAAACCCGGAGTCGAATCCCGCGATTCATTCTCATGATATTTTGATCGGTTCTACTCATCTAAATTATAAGCCACATTGGTGCTTCTTTCAATATTCGTTTCTAAATTTGCATTAAATTAATTTAAATATTTTAATTAAACTTAAGACAGTTCTCAATCATACAACATTTTAAGTTTAATAGAACATTCCCGATTGGGCGTGTTTTAACAAAAACTGCACTTGTTGCATTTGCGGCATTGCAACCTGAGCTCCTTTACCCGTTGTGGAGAGAGCCGCCGCTGCATTTGCAAAGCTGACGCATTCTTCCGGTGGCAATCCTTGAGCAAGCGCGACCGCAAAAGCGCCGTTAAAAGTATCTCCCGCTGCCGTCGTATCAACAGTTGGCACTTTGAATCCCGGGACATATGTGGATTGGTCTTCCCGAATCAAATAAGCGCCCTTTTTGCCAATCTTAAGAATCACCGTTTTAACTCCCTGTGAGAGCAATTTCAAAGCAGCACGATTCAGCCGGGTTTCATCAAACACTTCCGTCCCGGTTAAAATTTGGAGTTCCGTTTCATTGGGCGTAATATAATCAATGGATGAATACATTTTTTCCGGTAAAGTTCCGGCAGGAGCAGGATCGAAGATAACGATTTTGCCATGTTCTTTTAACTTTCGAATCGCATAAAACACAGTATCCAAGGGAATCTCCAGTTGAAACAAAAAAATATCGAATTCCAGCATCCAGGAAATTTGGCTATCGATAAATTCCCGATCCACCAAATGATTAGCGCCGGGAACAACGATAATATCATTCTCACCCGATTTATCCACTTCAATGACAGCAATGCCGGAGGAAATTCCGGTTTGAGTCTTTACTCCCCGGGTGTTGACGCCATTTTGTTTTAGATTTTTTAATTGTTGTTCTCCAAAAACATCATCCCCGACTTTACCAACCATAGCGACGGATGGATAGAGGCGTCCCGCCGCAACAGCCTGATTAGCGCCTTTTCCTCCCGGAAAGGTTCCAAATTCTTTACCGATTATTGTTTCACCCGGTTTTGGAAAACGTTCCGCTGTAGCTACTAAATCCATATTGATACTACCTACAACACAAATTCCGGACATGGCAACCTCCGCGCATCCAAATTTTCCAAAACAATCTCCACAAAGTAGTAACAACCATCGTCTTCAGATAGCATCCGCAAACCCAACCACCACCGGCCGAAGCCGTTGGTTCTTTAACCGACCGGAAGTCAGCTCGCCAGTCGAACGGCGCCAGAACCAGGGAATTCAAACCCAAAGGCAAAATTTAAGCTAAAGACGTGTTTTGACACACCGCGACAAGACTCGTAGGGTTTGAATTCCCATTGTTGAGACAATCACCGATTCTTAACCCATGAAGAAAACAGGGTTTGGACACCAGATTCCAGTATAATATTGGAAAACGGTGTGACTTCCCCCGTTCTAACTACAAACTTGGCTTCGGATACTTTCCTTTTCAATTCGGTATGGGGAATAAATTCAATTTTCACTCCGGAAAGCAATTTTTTTATCGCCTCCAGCTGAGCCGGATTATCCTGTTTAATTTCTTCGGCAAGAATTACCCGTTCCAAATCAATTTCCCCGGAAACCGCAGAGAGAACCTCCATAAATCCGGGAATTCCGGCTGTTAAACTCAAATCAATCCGCTTTGTGTTTTGGGGAATCGGCAACCCCGCGTCACATATTACCGACGTATCATAATGACCCAATTCACCCAATGCCGCATTTAACGGTGCATTCAAAATGCCTTGTTTCTTCATGATCATGACCCCTTCCATCAACGTTATATTTCGAAAAACTCAACCACCACCGGCCGACCGCCGGGGGTTCGAATTCACATGGTTGAGAAAATCATTCCGCATCAGCCTCTTCAACAAGTTCCCATTGAATCGGTTTCAATTTATTTCATCGAACCTCGAAGGCTTTGCAAACCGGCGGTCTCATGCAGCGTTTCTACTTTGCAAGGCCGCTTTCTTTTGCAAATCTCTTTGGATTTGGTCGACAACAACCGCCAGAACAATGACAAACCCTTTGATGACCATTTGCCAAAATTCCGATACCCCCAGCATAACCATGCCGTCGCTTAAAATGCCGATCACGAACGCGCCGATGATGGTACCGCCAATCGTTCCTATCCCACCCGATAGCGAGGTACCACCTAACACCGCCGCCGCAATGGCATTCATTTCCCAGCTTTCACCGGTGGCGGGATGCGCGGCGACGAGTTGCGAGGAAACGATCAATCCGACAATGGCGCAGCAAAAACCGGAAACCATATAGACCAACATTGTAATCCGTTTGACTCTGACTCCCGAAAGTTCAGCAGCCCGGGCATTTCCACCAATTGCGTAAATGTAATTTCCAATCGGTGTCTTTTTAAAAATATAGACTGCAATAATGCCAATTACAACAAGAGTCCATACCGCAAGAGGAATGCCGCAAAAAAGGCCGGAACCGATCATCGGAAAACCCGTATTGCCCAGTTCCGGTTTACCTATTAAGTTGGGGAACGTTTCCCCACCCGAACGGATCAGGGCAAAACCGCGAGCCATATACATAACACCCAATGTTGCAATGAAGGGGGGTACATGCAAACGGCTGACTAAAATTCCATTTACAGCCCCGATCAATACCCCCAAGATCAATGTGATCAGAATAATAACAGGTACACTAAAAAATACAGCCACGCCAAACATGGGCAAAACCAATCCTTGGTAAATCAGGCCGCCGGCGATCATCCCGGAAAGCCCCACAATCGAACCGACCGACAAATCAATTCCGCCACTGACGATGACGAAGGTCATACCAATCGCCAGCAACGCATATTGGGCAACATGTTTGGACATCATTACAAAATTGGTGGCCGATAAAAAATTAGGAGTAATGATGCTGAAAATAATAAGTAAAATGATTAATGCAATAAAAGTCCGCAGCTTCAATAACAACATTCCCAGGGTAACATTGTTATTAGACAATTTGGGTTTGACAAGCTCTTGCAGTTTAGTCATTTTAACATTCCCCTTTAACTTAAACTATATTTTTCATCTTACTGGTGCCGTGACCAATGGAGGATGCCGCTACCAAGGCTTCTTCGGTGATATTTATCCCTTCAAATTCACCGGTTATTTTTCCGTTGGACATCACGATAATCCGATCCGATATGGCCATGATTTCTTTAAGTTCCGAAGCCACGAAAATAACACCCAGATTTTGAGCAGCCAAACGGTCCATAATCTGAAAAACGTCGGCCTTAGCCCCCACATCGATACCGCGCGTCGGTTCATCCAGCAAAAGAACTTTAGGATTAGTGAGTAGCCCTTTACCGATGACGACTTTTTGCTGATTACCGCCGCTTAAGGAATTAATGGAAAGTTTCGGGTTGGCAACCTTAATAGCCAATTCCCGGATCATTTGGGCCACCGATTTTTCCAGCAAGGCCGTAATGAGATGGAATCCTTTGGCGTGTTGATTCATGCTGGACAAAGTAAGATTTTGCTCAATCGACATCACTTGAATCAGGCCTTCGCGCTGCCGGTCTTCGGGAATCTGTGCAAAACCCAATTTAATCTGGCAATTCACATCGTTTAGTTTGCATTTTTGATCTTCAATATAAACTTCACCCGTTGCCTCGGGATGTAAACCCATTAAAGTTTCAATGAACTCCGTCCGTCCGGCTCCGAGTAGCCCGTAGATTCCTAAAATTTCTCCAGCCCGGAGTTTCAGCGAGACGCGATCCAGAGTATAACCCCCGCCAATTCTCGACAAGGTGAGGGATTCCGCCCGCATCAATTCCCGTTCTTTGAGAACCTGGTGAGTTTTATCAACTTTGATCGTTTCACGCCCCACCATTTGTTTAACAATCCAGGGCACATCGATATCGGCGACTTTCGTCTCAACAACTTTGTGTCCATCCCGTAAAATCGTGATATAATCACCGATCCGTTTAATTTCCTCCAAGCGGTGTGAAATATATACAATCGATACGCCTTGCCCCTTAAGCTCTTGAATAATTTTAAACAAAACCTCCACTTCAGGAGCACTTAGGGAAGATGTCGGTTCATCCATAATCAACACTTCCAGGTTTTGCATGGCCATCGTCTTGGCAATTTCTACAATTTGTTGCTGGCCGACCCGGAGATCGCCGACCAAGGCATCCGGAGATATTTGTTGTTCCAAATGTTCCATTAATCGTTGCGCGGCTTCAAAATGTTTTTTCTGATCAATATGGAAACCATATTTCACGCTTTCATGGGCCATAAATATATTTTGAGCCACTGTTAAATTGGGAAATAGGTTTAATTCCTGGTGAATGATGCCGATTCCCTTTGATGCGGCATCCCGCGTATCGGAAAGACGGATCTCCTTGCCGTTTAAAAGAATGGTCCCACTGCTTGGCTGCTCCACTCCGGCCAAAATTTTCATCAAGGTAGACTTGCCGGCGCCGTTTTCCCCAATCAAGGCATTAACTTTTCCCTTGTAGATATTAAAATCCACTTTATCCAGAGCAATGGTACCCGGATAGATTTTGGTAATATTTTTGGCAGTCAAGCAAATTTCTTCATTCTGGATAGAGTTCCCGGCGTTATCTTGATTGCTCATCATTCTCCTCCTTAGTTTTCCTTCAGCAAAATAGGAGTTAGTAAAATATCGCTCGAATCTCCCAGGGTAAAAACGCCGCTAAATTCGATTTCTTTCCCTTTAAAATTCGCAAATTCAACTTTGCTTAATACCAGCTCATAAGTTTTTTTATTAAAAGAATTTCCTAATTGGGCATAGACTATCTGATTTTCAAAATCATCAAATGAAATAAAGCTAAGCGAATCTCGAATGGATGAACCCTTAATAACCGGCCCGATTTGCAGGACCAAATCCTTTTTGCCATCATAGGGAAACAAATCAATATCGGCAGTTCCAGCCCGCGAGGCCGTATCGACGGCAATAATCTTACCCCGGCCTTTCACTATAAAATTCCAAGGACTTCCTTCCGCATTATCTCTGATCCCAAATTGTTTCCCGGCTTCATCCGCATTCTGCGCCATTGCCTTTAAAACTCGAGCGGCATCAACCGCTTTTTCGCTAATAAAAGGGACAACCTTTTGATCCCAAATGGAATTTACATATCGATCGCCATCAAAATTACTGTTACCACCCGCACTAAAACCGCTATCTTGAGTTGACGATCCGTTTTGATCCAATTTCACAACTGTATATAATTTGCAAGCTGATAACATCATGGGCAAACCGACTATCAATACAGCGAATATCCCAACCCGCACAGCTTTTTTCGTCAAAGTTAAAAATTGAACTTTTTTCATAAAATTCACCTGCATCCCTAGAATAAAATCAAATCTTCAATACCCCGTTAAAACGGAAGCAGGGGCGGTTTTCAAACCATCTCTGCTTCCGCAAAACTCAATCCTTACTTTTTCATTGCAAATGTTTCTAACTTACTTGCATTATCTTTTGTAATCAGAATACAATCCATTAGCTGTTTCTCTTTCAGTCCGGTGGAACCGGTCCTCAAATATTTATCAGCTTGTTCGACCGCCATTTCAGCAATCCGGTAAGCCGGTTGAAGGGCAGTGGCTTTAATCTCGCCTCTTAAAATGGAATCCCGTACATCATTACTACCATCAAACCCCACCACGATGACTTGGCCCATGCCAGCAGCCTTCAATGCAGCCATAGCACCCATAGCCATGGTGTCATTACCGCAAATTACGCCTTTGATATTTTTATTGGCTTGAATAATGGATTCCATTTTGGAATAAGCTTCGGTTTGGCTCCAGTTGGCGCTTTGACGGGCTACCAGTTTTAAATCGGGATACTGGTCAATCACATCATGATAACCTTTGGAACGAATTCCGGCATTGGTATCGGATTCTTTACCGACCAGTTCAACATAGTTGCCTTTTTCACCCATAAATTTCACAAAGGCTTCGCCGCCAAGTTTAGCACCTTGATAGTTATTGGAAACAATTTGTGAGACCGCGATACCCGTGGCATTAATTTCCCGGTCAATAAGGAAGGTAGGAATGCCAGCGGCTTTAGCGCGTTTTACCGGAGCAATCGTTGCATCGGCGCCTGCATTATCACAAATAATGGCGGCCGCTTTTCTGGAAATGGCAGTATCAAAAAGTTCATTTTGCTTGTTGACATCATCATCATGAACCAGGCTTAAGGTTTGATAACCCAATTCTTTGGCTCTTGCTGCCGCGCCAACATCTTCTGATTTGAAGAAAGGATTATCATGTGAGGGGGTAATAATGACAATCAACTTGGAAGTAGCTTTCGCAAAGCTAATTGAAGCCAGCAAACCAATCAGTAAAATACCAACCATCAATAAAATAGAACTTTTTTTCAAGTGATTCCCTCCTAAATGTTTAGTATACCGAATTTTCCAGATGAAACCGAAACAGTTTTCCAACCACCCCCTATCGATAATCTCCCGGACACGATTTTCAGTACGATCGAAAAGGCTAGCAAAATGCAATGGTTGTTCTTCGCTTTATTCAGAATTGGGAATGGGATAAAGAATAAACTATGCAGTAACTAAAATTATTTAAAATAGTTTGTCAAAAAATAACACAGAAATCCTTTAATATTATATTAAATGTGTATCATGCATTTTTAATTATAATTCATTAATGCAAACTTTACAATATAGTAACTTAAATTTCCTAAACTATTTTAGTTAACTTTAATAAATTTCTAAAACTTTCCTTTCCCACATAAAGAAAGAGATGGTTTTGGGGTCATCCCAAACCATCTCTTTCGGAGGCTGTCTCAAAAATGATATATTCATTTTCTTTATGGGTGTATGCGAACCCACCCAATTGACTCTCGTTAATGCAGGCCCCGAACATTAAAATCATTAATAATTCTGGCCTTTTCCAACTCGGTCATTTTACGTCCCGGCTCTTTCGGGATTAACCGTCCCTCAAGGACTGCCGGATCGCTTTTTCTTTCACTTACCAGTTGAATCAATTTCTTCCGCCAGTTCATTAACATTTCCGGCTGAATCAATACTAAATTATACAATTCATCGGGATCGTCGGCAATCCGGAAAAGCAACTCACTCCCCGAACTTTCCTCCCATATATATTTCCAGGAACCATCGGTGAGCATGAATAATCGTTCTCCAACTTTTCCATGTTCTCCCAAAAACACTTCCCGAATCTTCTCTTGACTCCCTTTAACCAGCGGCAGCAAACTACAACCGTCGATTTTTTCAGGAATCCTAGCCCCGGCAATATCTAAAATCGTCGGCATGATATCTTGGAGACCGACCACCGCACGATTGCTCTGTCCCGGAATCCATCCGGGCCCTACCAGTTGATCAAGATCTCCCCGGGGCGGCGGCGTGACAATCAGAGGAACATTGCAAGCGCCTTTCATAAAATTGCGTTTGGCCCACAAATCGTGATCCCCCATACAGTCTCCGTGATCAGAGGTAAAGACAAACCAGGTATTATCCAGCAATCCGGCTTCACGGATGGTACCGATTATGATATTGATCCAGCGGTCAACTTGAGACATTAAAGCGAAATAACCACGATACGCTTGGTCGATCCGTTGAAGTGTCTGGCTCTCGCTGCTCCATTCGGCGATAATTCGTTGATGCATCAGAGGCTGATATTCTTTCTCCCAATCTCCGAATAACGGCTCCGGCATAGTCTCTTTTTCATAAATGTACAAATCACGTAACAACGGCATAAATGGCGGATGCGGCGAGGTGAAAGAAACCCATAAAAATTGCGGCCGGGTCCAATCCCGCCGTTTAATGGCTTTACAAGCCTCGCGTCCAATCCATTCCGTCGGATGTAAATGATCGGGGAGGTGCCAGGGTCTCATGGTGATAGAATTATTGGCAATGCCGCAAGTCCAGGCTTCGCCGGGATATCCTTGTTCAGCCAGCCATTCCTCATAATCGCCGTAACCGCGGTCTTCATTTTGGGTTACTCCCAAGCGACGGCCTTCTTCGCAAATCAACATACTTTCGAAACCATGATGATCCCGTTCCGGATAGACATGCATCTTACCAACCACCCGGGTTTGATAACCAGCTTCCGTCATCAAACGGGGTAAAGTCTCGCGCACCGGAATTTTAAAGCCTTCCTGATAATAAGTTAACCCCAGGCTATGCCCGGTAAGTCCGGTTAAAATAGTCTGCCGGGCCGGAATGCATACCGGTGTTGATGAATAACTTTGGGTAAAGCGGGTCCCCCGTGCGGCCAAAAAATCAATATGTGGAGTTTGGATGACAGGATTTCCGGCACAACCCAGAAAATCCGCCCGTAAATGGTCGCAAGTGATAAAGATAATATTAGGTTGCGGCATCTTATTATTCTTACTCCTTTACATTATCCCTTAATACCGGAACTGGCCAAACCTTTGATAAAGAACTTCTGGGAAAAGACAAACAATACAACAAGCGGCAGAATAACGACTGCAGTGGCAGCCATCAACAATTCCCATTGGACGACTTCATTTTTATACATCGTCAATGCCAGCTGAGCGGTTCTCATATTTTCGGAGTTGGTGATCACCAGAGGCCAGATATAGTCATTCCAAACCGTAGTCAGTTTGATCACACCCAGGCTGGCGAATAACGGGCCGCTCAACGGGAGAAAAACTTTAAAATAAGTTTTCCAGAGAGAACAGCCGTCTAACTCTGCGGCTTCATCCAACTCTACGGGAAAATTCAAATAATATTGCCGGCATAAAAAGATGCCGAAGGCTCCGGCCATCTGGTTAATCATCAGACCGGGATAGGTATTAATCCATCCGGTGCCGCCCATTCCTAGCCAGTTATTTCCTCCGGCGAAAGGAATACTTTTCATAATCAAAAAAACCGGAACCATGGTGACTTGAGCGGGAAGCATCAAGCCTAACATTACACTCATAAATAAAACGTTTTTTAAACGAAATTCCGTCCGGGCAAAAGCGTATCCGGCCATGGAATTAAAGAATAAACTAAAAACAGTTACCACCGTTGTGACAAAAAGCGAATTGAACATATACCGAGCCCAATTTCCCGAAGCCATTGCTTTGGCAAAATTATCAAAATGCCATTCTTTGGGAATGAAATGAAATACCGGTGAATTGACCTCTGCGGAACTTTTCAAGGCTGTCGAAAGCATCATCAAAAAGGGAACCAACATTATCAAAGAACAGGCCAACAATCCCAGGCTTAAGATCAAAGTACTCCATTTAATATGTTTCATGACCATCCATCCTTTAGCTCATTCCCAGGTCGTTGCCCTGGTTGCCATATTTGAAATTGGTTAGCGTTAATGTCACGCAAATAATCAACAATACCGTACCCATCGATGAAGCATAACCCATTTGGAACTGGGAAAAAGCCCGTTCAAAAATCTGGTGTACAATCGTCGTGGTGGCGTTCATGGGCCCCCCCTGGGTCATGACGTTCACTTGATCAAATACACTAAACGACTGGACACAGGCAATGACGAACAGGAAAAAAGTGGTTGGTTTTAACATTGGAATCGTGATCTTAAAAAATTGCCGTATGCTGGAAGCGCCATCGATCTTGGCCGCTTCATATATGTAATCGGGGATTTGCTGCAATCCTGCCAAATAAATAATCATGTTATACCCGATAAGTTTCCAGACACTCATAAAAATAATGCTAGGCAAAGCTAACTTTATATCGAACAACCAACGTTGACCCGGCAACCCCACATACTTCAAAGCCTGATTAAATAAACCCAATGTCGGATCGTAAATCCAAAGCCATACAATAGAAATAGAAACCATCGAAGTCACGTTGGGCATGTAAAAGGCAATCCGATGAAAACGTTGTCCAAATACTTTCCTATTAAGTAAAACAGCTATAATCAATCCTAATGCGATTTGCGGGATAATTACAAACACAGCGTAGATAAAAGTGTTCCTAGCAGCTATCAAAAAGTATGGATCATGAATCAGGCGGACATAATTGGCAAAACCCACAAAATCACGGGTTTTATACAAATCGTAGTTGGTAAAGCTCAAATATACCGTAATGACCAGTGGAACAAAAACAAAGACAAAATAGATCAAATAACTGGGGAAAATCATCCAAAAAGCGCCGGCAGATCTACGTCTATTCTTGGTTCTTCCATTTTGCATTGTTAATCCCTCATTTAATTTTTGTGGGGTATTGACTTTCCATCAATACCCCACTTTTTTGACCTTACTTCATGTTTGAAGCTTTAATCTCCGCTTGCATCAAAGCTAAATTATCCTTCAATGCTTGTTTCGGAGTTTTCATACCGTAAAAAGCTTCCTGTTGTGCCTGAGGTAAGTATTTATAAACGTATAACTGAGACCACATGGTTTTGGGAGCGCCTTGCCCGACGTTGATCGCATCCAGAAGCACCTTATTAATGAACGGATCATCATTAGCATACTGTTCCCGTAAGGATTTCCGGACCACCGGGCATTTGGTAGTTTTATAACGGTTCCACATCTCCTGTTTATCCATAATAAACTGGATCAGTTCCCAGGATTCTTTTTTATGTTTGCTTTCGGAACTAATAAAGAGCAATTCGCATCCGCTCCAGATAGCGGCTTTTTTCCTTTTCATGTTGATGAAACCAATCTTATCTTTCAAAGACGGATCATTTTTGAGCAATTGGGCAATCCAGGTCGGTTGAACGATCGACATGGCCGCTTTATCGACGGCAAAAAGGCTCTGCTGATTTTCACGATCCTTGGTTTGTTCAATCGCAACTTGTTTGTTCTTAAAGAGGTCGGTGAGATAGGTCAAAGCTTCGACATAACCGGCATCATCAAAAGTAGGATTGCCGTTTTTATCCACAAAATTTCCACCGGCTTGAAAAGCAAAGGGCTGCAAAAATTTGATCTCATCAATCGGCATATTTAAACCGGCGCGGGTAACGATTTTGCCATCGCGTTTGGTCAATTTTACGGCATCAGCAGCCAGTTCCTGCCAATTCGTCGGAGGCTTTTCCGGATTCAAGCCGGCTTCTTTAAAGAAGTCTTTCCGGTACGCAAAAACAGCTGGTGTCGGGTAAATGCCCAAGCCATAAATTTTCTTTTTATAACGGCCCATTTCATAGACGTTGTCTAAAATGTCGCTTTTGTCCTTCCACCGGGAAATATAACTATCTAAGGGCTCATACTGTCCTTTTTCTGCCCGTATGGCTATGGAGTTCAAAGCATGATGAATAATATCCGGGCTGGTGTCACTGGCATAAGCAGTATTCAGTTTGGTATCAATGGCATTCCCGAAGGGAGCTTCAGCATACTCAATCTTGATGTTAGGATGTTTGGCTTCATATTCCTTAAATAAATTCAAGTAATAATCGTGCCAGATAACATCGTTGCCACCTTTCCAAAATTTCAGTACGATTTGATTATCTGCGCTCGTGATACTGGATCCTGCAACTACAACCAGTGTAATCAGCATTATAACAGCCAGCATTACCAATCTTCTTTTTCCCACTAAAATAAGCCTCCCTTGATCGAAATTTCAATTGTCTTCATTATAAAAAAAAAAAAACCAAAATAGAATTAACAATAATAATGTCTTTTTTACTTTTTTTCAGATCTTCTTTTAAAACCCTACCGGAGTATTCAAAACTTCAGATTTTTTTACTTATATTCAGCTGCCGGAAACTATTCCGGTAATCAACCGGTGTCTTACCGGTAAACTTCTTAAAAATACGGGAAAAATAGCTCATATTGGGATATCCCACTTGTTCGGCGATCTCGTACAATTTTAAATCAGACGAACTCAATAATTCTTTGGCTTTTTCCAACCTCAGTTCCGTGAGGTAGAAGCTAAAATTTTCCCCGGTTTCATTTTTAAAAAGCTGACATAAATAATTAGGATTGACGTGAACATTTGAAGCAACTTCATGAAGTGAAATCCCTTCACAACAATGTTCCTTGATGTAGCGCAAGGTGTCTTTGACAACGGCTGAATAATTATTTTCCGGGATAACCATCAGGTTAACCAGTTTTTCAGAAGTTTCGAGCACTCCCTGTTGAAGATCTTCAAAAAAGCCCTTTTCCATCAGATTTTCCAAACCCATCTCGGTAATCTGACGACCGTTCCCTGCCGAACGCACTTTTGCTGACAACATCGCTAAAACTTCACTGCAAACTTGACGCAGATACCGGAGATCTTCCTCGGAGCCATTTTGTAAATATTCCAAAATGGTAGCGATACAATTGAGGATCTCGGTACCATTTCCCTGATTCACCTGTTGCAATAAACTTTTCTGCAATTCAGCAATTTTGTCCTGAAACTCGTTCCCAACCCCCTTTGACTGCATATTGTCCTTCACTAACCTACTTGGACCATGAAAAAAACAAAGCTCCATGGCACGAAAAGCTTCTTTGAAAGCCTTGGGCAGATTATCCAGGTTAGTATAGGACTGGCTCATTCCAACAGCACAACCTAATCTTTCTTGAAGCTTTTCTATGTATTGGTTTTTCTCCCAAGTCGCTAAATTTTGATTGATGATTCCCAGTAGCCACCATTGATTGATCCCGCTTTTAATCCGGAGAAAATCTCCGGTGGTGGTTTGCTTGATGAATGCATCGTCCAATTCGACTAACTTTTGACCCAAACTAACAGCAAATACCGCATAAGTCCGGTTAGTCAGATCCATGCCGGCTTGCAGTAATTTATCATTGATTTCTTCTTGACTCATCCCGTCTTTGAGGGAATCCAACAGCAAAAAAATGTCCTTTCGGCCATTTTTTTTGCTGTTTTGTTCCCGGCGTTTTTGTTCCAACCGTTCCAACAACTCCAGGATATCTTGATCCTGGACTTCAACTTTAGGAATATAATCCAAGGCTCCAAGCTTAATCGCCTCGCGAGCCAAATTGAATTCAGTATAACAAGTTAAAATGACAATATCCGTTTCCGGGGCTCTGGCCTTCAATCGCTTGATGAATTCAAAACCATCCATGACCGGCATTTTAATATCGGTTATCACCAGATCGGGCTGAGATTCTTCGAAAACGTTCAGGGCTTCCAAGCCATTCGAAGCTTCACCGACGATATGGTAATCCCCGGAGTTTTTTTCAATGCAAAATCGAAACCACTGACGAATCGGTTTCTCATCATCCACAATCATGATTTTCAAAAGAGCCACCATCCTTTGGGGAAATGTCCACCGCAGGTAAACGCAACCATGCTGTAGTTCCCTGGTTCACCACGCTGCCGATTTTTAACCCATACCCCGGGCCAAAGTTGAGAACCAGCCGTTGATGTACATTCACAACCCCAATTTTACTAAATGTCCGCTCTGACGGGTTTCCCATTTGCCATAATAAACTAAGTTGTTCTTCCGTCATCCCAACCCCATTATCACTGACTTCTATCAATAAATCATTCTCTTGCCACTGACCGGTGATTACAATCCGGCCTTTATCAAGCTTCGGTTCTATTCCATGAAAAATCGCATTTTCAACCATCGGTTGCAAAATCAATTTGGGAATCTGAAATTCAAGTAATTCTTCGGGAAATGCTAACTCGACCTCAAATTTATCCGGATAACGCACTTGCTGGATTAAAACATAGTCTTTTAAAATTGCTAATTCTTCCCGAAGCGTAATGAATTCATCACTATTGCCAATGGTTCTCTGTAACAAACGCCCCAAAGCCAGCAACATGGCTTGGGCTCCCTTGTTTTCTCCCATTTCGACCATGAAACGAATGGAAGTCAAGGTGTTATATAAAAAATGGGGATTAATCTCTGCTTGCAGGAACTCCAACTCAAGTTGGCGCTTTAAGCGGCTCTGTTCTTGAAGATCCTTTAACAGGTGTTGAATCTGATCCACCATTTGATTAAAACCTTCACTCAAGTCTCCAATTTCATCCGAACCGTGAACTTCGGATACAACCCGTAAGTTTCCGCCTTCAATCTCCTGCATGGCATAATGTAATTGCCGGATCGGCAGGCTAATCCGCCGTGCCTGGACGTAAGAAAAGACAAACCCAAACATCAGGCAAAAGATCAACAACCCTAGAATTAAATATTTCATTTTCTGTTTCACAGGAACTAACAAGCGATCCACGGAAACTTCTTCCACCAAAAACCATCCTGTTTTAGGGATCGGTAAATAACTATAGAGTAATTTACGTTTTCCTCTTATTTCGGTAAAATTGCCGGAAAACCGCTCTTTTTTAATACGCCGCCAATTTCCTTCTCCGCTAATATTCCTGCCGAGTCTAACCGGGTTAGAGTCAGAAACAATCTTTCCCCTTTGATCCACTACATAGATATGATGCCCTTCCCCTAACGCGCTTTGATAGATATTCCGGATCACTTTCTCATCGACATTCAATAACAATATACCTAAAGGTTTATCACTATAATAATCTTTCATTAACCGGGCTGCTGAAAAAACATTTTTATCCTCACCATAACCCAGCCGATCATTAAATGTGCTGACCCATAAAATTTTGCCGTTTTTCCGGCTAATCTTAGAAAACCAAGGATGTTTGCTGATACTGCTAAAATTATAAAGGTCGTTAATCCAAGAAGTGTATGCTTTGCCTTTAAAGGAATAGAGTACCGTATAATAATCCAAGGTATCGAAGGAATAGGTGTTTTGTGAAAAGATCTCCAAAACCCGGCTTGCTTCGGTCAGCCGCTGGTAAGGATCCCCGGAGGGCGACCTCCGGATAATGGTGTTAAGATCATCGTTAAAATACAAAAGATTGGAGGCAGAAGTAATTTCATCAATGATCACATTTAAATTGCGCCCAACCTGTTCCAACACTTCCAACCTGGATTGACCAACCTGTTGCTCAATAATCAGTTCCGATCCTTTATAAAGGGTGATTCCGATGATGCCGACAATCATCCCGATTAAAAGAAAATAGGAGATGATTAAGCGGTGTTGGATACTGCTTTTCTGAATAAACAGGCTCTTCAATGAATTACCTCAGGAAAATCAAATTCGAAACGTCGTTGTCGATTGCTTTAAGTTATCTGCCAAAGACGCGAGATTTTCAGCCAATGAGGCGACCTCTTCAGCACCGGCACTCTGTTCTTCCACCGAAGCAGCGACTTCCTCGGTACTTGCCAGACCTTCTTCACTGATTGAAGCCAGGTGTGTCACAGCGCCAATCATGGCTTCGTTTCGCTCCGCCATTTGTCGCGCCGATCCGGCTACTTTATTGATTTCGTTCAGGACCTCGCCAAGTTCCTTAAAAATCGATCCAAAAGTACTGGTCGCTTGAGTGGTTAGCGTTCGGCTTTCCTGTGCTTTCTCAATCCCTTGTTTGATAACCACCGTTGCATTTTCACTCCGTTCAATCATTTGCTTCACTAAATTACTAATTTTTTGGGAAGCCTGTTTGGATTGATCGGCCAATTTTCCGGTCTCAGTAGCAACAACGCTGAAGCCTTTCCCATGTTCTCCGGCGCGGGCCGCTTCAATCGCAGCATTTAAAGCTAATAATGCCGTTTGCTCTGCAACACTTCCAATCAGCGAAGCAACCTCATTGATTTCGGCGGAAGCCTGATTCATTTCATTCATCACTTCATTAATCTTTTGGGTGGTTTCATAGAGATTGTTCATTTCCGAGGCTACGTCACTGGTCACTTTCTGACCAATATTGGCTGAGGAGGCTATTTTCTCCGACATCGAAGCCATATGGGTGGTATCACCGGACACGGTTCTTACCAATTCGCCCAGTTCATTAATGGTATGAGCCGTTTGCTCGACTTGACCAGCCTGTTCGGAAGAAGCTTTCGTCAACTCCTCGATCACTACAGCCACCTCTCCGGCAGCCCGGCCGGAATTCATTGAAGCATCCCGGAGTTCATTACTGGCCAAAGAAAGCATTTGGGCATGCTCATTAATGTCACCGACCAGCCGGCGTAAACTGACTAAGGCTTGGTTAAATCCTTCTACCACCTGATTGATTTCCTGCGAACCTTTGGTGTTTAAAGTTTGAGTCAAATCACCTGTAGCTAAGGCCCTGGCCTTGACCGCCATCTCTTTCAAAGGTCCGGAAATCATAGCTGCAGCCAGTAATCCGATAGTAATGGAGATCAAGATACTAATGATTAAAATCAATGTGGTGCTGAACTGGGAATCACGAAAAAAGGCATTCCCGCTATTCATCGACTGGATCGCGTTGGTCGATACTTGTGCTTGAATTGAATTTAAACTCATGATAATCATGTGCAAGGAACGGCTAATATCCATGTAATTATCCGTTGACAAGACTTGGCCCGAATATCCCTTTATCGTATCGAGCGAAGTTTTGATTTGTGTAACTTCATTTAGGAATTTCGAATAATCATTCGCCACTGTTTCGATATTGTTGGCAGTTATAATGAAAGTTTGATGACTTATCAAATTATCGGCAAGTTGTTGACGGATTTGATCGACATCTTGATTCGCACCGATGATACTCTGGTACCCGGTTAGGCTTGCCTGGAATACGTTATGGGTTATATCCCGCATTTGTCCAATCATTCTTAACCCCAGATACCCTTCTAGCGATAGAAAAAAGACCATCACTGCAATAATCAGTAAAATTTGATGGAATACTTTCATTTTCGACAATAAATTTCGTAGCGGAGTCATTACAAAATTTAAAACATCCTGTACGAGCTTTTTTAGCGCTTGAAATTTCAATTTGGGAACCTCCAGTTATTTTCTAAATATTTTAATTTTATTATTGTTTAATCATTAAAACCTACTTTTTGCACAAATCAATCATTGAATTATAAATTACGTCAACTTTACCTTTTAGTTTTCGGAATTTCTAAAGATAAATTTAGACATAAAATAATTAAAAAAAACTTTTCTTGATATATAAAGGGATTTTAAACGATTATTATTATTTTGGGATTTTTAAATGGTTATTATTATTATTGGGGGCCATGTTCTCAGGAAAGGTTGCTCGCGCCATGGGTTGGCGATACAAACTGCTTACCAGAAAAAGTGAGAGGGGAAAACGGTGAGTTACCAATTTATAGGCTTCAAAGAAGGACTAATTTGTCCGCATTGCCGTGGAACTCCTTTACATTATTTTGCATTCCCTCGGCTCTTTGGTTCTCCCAAAGAACCGATTTTACAAAAAATTAAAACTTCTCCATCATCGGCCCATACAAATTTCCACCACGGTCAGTTCCAATTCCAGCCGCGGTTCCCTCTGACCGGTTTTCATGCGAAAATCGGCCAAAAGCAGTCTTTCCATAATTTTAGCGAGCTCCTTCAGAGTAAACCGTCCGGATTGGGCAAAGCTTTTCTCCGCCACATAGGGGTTAATCCCCAGCATCGCGGCAAGCATCTTGGCATTCAACCCCTGGTTTCTCCCCTCGTAAGCAGCCGTTATATTCCGGAACTGGCGGGAGAGGGTCGCCAAAATTTTAATCTCGTTCTCCCCGGCATTTAATAAATCTTCCAAACGCGGCAGCCCCAGCCGGGGATTTCGCTCGGCGACCGCGTCGATCAAACCAAAGATATCCGGTTCAGGAGTTTCCGGAACAAGCCGGTCCAGATCCTCATCGGCCAGATGAGTGCTTGCTCCCATAAATATTTTGATCTTTTCCAATTCGGTACGGGTTCGCAGTAAGTCCGGACCTAAACGTTGTCCGAGTTTGGCTATTTGCACCGATGTCAGTTTGAGCCCCATCTTTTCGGCCCGCTGTTTGGTCCAAACCGGCAAGTCTCCCTTGGAAAGTTTATTGCAGTCCACTACGGTAAGGCGTTTTTGAATCTCCTGGTGAACCTTTTTACGGCCGTCCATTTTCTTGGCGGATACGATAAAATAAACACCGTCGGCCATATTGCCGATGCCTTTTAACACCGCTTCCTCAATACCGGATACCCCGTCTTCCAGGTTATCCAGATAAATAAGGCGGGCGTCTCCCCAAAAAGGGGGAGTTTCCAGATTGCGTATGAGTTCAGCGGACTCTGTCTCTCCCGCGTCTATTCGCATATAATTAAATTGTTGATCTTCGGGGGAGAGGATTTTATTGAGTACCGACTTCAATAATTCTTCATGAAACAACCCCTCTTCTCCCAAAAACAAATAAACCGGCAACAACCGGCCTTCCGTGACCTGCTTCACAAAATCCGCCCGCGTCATCCAAAGCCACCTTCTACTCTTTTTTATTAAGCCGGAAACCAACAGCACGGTAATGCTATTGATACGTCGTAACCGTAAAAACCTTCCCATACAATCTGATTGTTATTTTACCCTGCCGGTCGGTCCGGTAGAGATTAATCCCCAAGGAATGCAACCGCCGAAGGGTGCTGACCGCCGGATGCCCAAAACGGTTCCCGGCTCCCGCTGAAATAACTCCTACCTTCGGCTTGACCTGGGAAATAAAGCCCAAGGTACTGGCATACTTGCTGCCATGATGACCGACCTTTAAGACCGAGGCCCGCAAAATAACCGGATATTTCCGGGCCATTACTGTTTCGCCCTGTTCACTCAGATCTCCTGTTAATAACAACTTGTTTTTGCCGTACATCAGTAAAACGACTAAGGAGCAATCATTTTCATCATCCATTCCCGGCAGGTTCAAAATCATTCCGGTCACTTCCGCTCCCAATTTGAATTTTTCCCCGCTGAAAACTTTTTCCGAAGGTACATGGGCCATCCTGATCCGTTTTAAAAACTCTTGAACCTCTATCGTGTTGGTATTGACAGGTAAAAACAATTTCCCGGCCGGAATCTCCTCCAACACTTCGGCTAAGCCGCTGATATGATCGGAGTGTCCATGGGATGCAATCACCAAATCCAGCTTGGTAACCCCAACCGAACGCAAAAAAGGAGTTACCCTGGAAATGCCTTTCCCCTTATCACCGCCATCCATCAACAAGGTCACCCCATCCGGTGTCCGAATAAACAAAGCATCTCCTTGTCCGACATCAATGACTGTAAATTCCAGACACCCCCTTTGACCATGCTGAAAGAAACCGGCCCAGACAATCAAATTAACCAGGCATAATGTACCTAAGATCACCCATGACACATTCCCCAGCCGTTTTTTCGTCAACATATTCGGTTGGGATAGATCGAGAAACAACACCAAGGCTAAATAGTAGGCCATGATCCAGGGCCAGGGCCAATCAGGAGACCAGGAAGCCGCCCAGCTTTGACCGGCCAAAAAATGGGCCAGCCACCGGATGACGGTCAGGTTCCAATCGACCGCAACCAGAATCCAATGAGCAACTCCGGGCAAAAGCAAAGCCAATCCTTCTCCAAAGAGTCCCCCTATGATCACAAATTCCGAGGGCAGGAAGAATAACAAATTAGCCAGCGGACTACACCAAGCGATGAGTTGGAAATAATGAACGATCAGCGGAGTTACCATCAGCTGCGCTCCGAATGAGACCAGCACGGCCTCCCAAAGAAGCTTTGCCAACCGGCCCCGGACCGGAAAACATTCTTTCAACACCGGAAAAAGCCAGACCACTCCCAAGGTTGCCAAAAAAGAAAGCTGAAATCCGACCTGAAATAGATAGTAAGGATTCCACAATAGCAACCCCACGGCCGCTAACGCCAATCGATTGACTTGATCCTTGGTGTCGGCGCCGATTAAATTCCCAACCGCATAAATCACCATCATGATTCCAGCCCGTAACACCGGCGGCCCCATGCCGGTCATCATGATATAAAAGCCAACCCCCAAGACCAAGGGTATAATTTGAAGCTTTTTCGGAATTCGGAGGAGGCTGAAAAGCCAAGTCAGGCCGATAACCAAAAATCCCACATGCAATCCGGAAACCGACATCAGATGGATCGTACCGGTACGGCGCAATTCGTTTGCCAATTTTCTGTCGCTGACTTCAGAGCTTAAATCATCATTAAAGATCATTCCATGGAGTAACCGCGAGTTGACGGGGGATAAAACATTTTTTCCGGAGCGGATCATCTTTTCCCGGATACGCTCCGCCCAAAGATAGGGATGAAGTAACCCTGGGCCTTTTATCAAAAAGGGAGGATTTTCGGCTGATAAATTGCCGGTAATGCCCTGTTGTTCGAGATAATTGGGGAATCTGGCCCGAGGGATGGTACTGAGTTTGAATTTACCGTAAATTTGAAGCTTGCGGCCATAGGTGTCTTTGGGCAAAGCGCCGCGGTAATATACCATGATTTTGCCGCGAGGACCATTTCCGGCATCACAGTCCGTCTGCAATAAAAAGCGGACCCCGTGTTGGGCGGCTTCAGTACGTTGTATCTGGACTCCGGTTACTTTGACTTTTTGCTGGTGGTAAGTTTGACTGATGTGGAACCAGAGATTATACCGCTGGTGAAATATACTGTACCAAAACCCGCTCAAACAAAAGATGACGGTTAGTAGCCACAAGCCTCCTATCCGCCGCTTCAAAACAAAAAGTATCAAAAGGGCGGTTACCGCAGCCAAAGATAGGAGCAGCCACCAGAGCGGGTTTGCACGAATCCATGAACCGGCTAAAATCCCGGTTATTACGGAAACCAAGATCAAAAGACTTTTGATACCGGTCATTTTACACCCAAATACGGGCGAAGTTTCTCCAATGTCTTGACGCCAATCCCGTTTACCTTATCCAGATCTTCATAGCTTTTAAAATTTCCGTTTTTATTACGATACTCAACGATTTTAGCCGCCAGAAAAGGTCCGATGCCCGGGACACTTTCAAGTTGCGACGGGCTGGCGCCATTGACATCAATCGGCCATTTCATCGAGGATGGTAAGGATATTCCTTGATGCTTTCCGTTACGGATGGACTGAGATTGGACTGTTTTCAATTTGGTTTTACTGCGCCGCTTATCCACCACTTCCAGCCATTCGCCTTTCTTGGGTATATAAATCTTTTCCCCGTCCTCAACGAATTCGGCCAAATTAATCGGTTCCAAATCAGCTTCCGGGAGAGCTCCGCCCGCTTTTTTGATGACTTCAAATTTGCGGAGGCCCGGTTTTAGACAAAGTAAACCGGGTTTGGCCACCGCTCCGCGGATATCGATGTAAATGGAATTAACCGAGACATCGTCCTCATATTTTTGGGTTAGGCCCTTATTGCCGCTAATAAACATCAATAACCCGCCGGCAGCCAGAAAAATGAGTAATATCAGTGCAGCTATCCGTTGTCTCACCGTTAAGCCAAACATGACAACCTCCAAAAAACAATTAATTCATTTTTAATTCGGTATTTTCATGCAAATTCCTTCCGTTGAATCGAATTGGATTGAAGAAAAAACCGTTGGAGGCATTTCTTTCTCCCTTTCGCTTTTTGCCATGAACTTTTATTTTATCAACTCCCTGCCCATCTCTGGAAGTTCAAAGCTTTTACTATAACCTGCCACTCCCAGTTTTTCTCCCATCAAGCGGTACTCCCCCAAGGTGTAACTGTAAGGTTTAATCTTAGCCGGGTCCGGGCCGCCATCATCGTTGAGCACAGCCTCATCAAAATGCACAGCCACCAATTCGCCGACAAATATATCGTGGCTGCCATAATTTAAAATATCTTTTACCTTGCATTCCATATTTATCAAACATTCCTTGATGAGAGGTGCTTTGACAATACTTGCCGGTACGGGAGTTAATCCGGTTTTCAAAAATTTATTTACACTTCTGCCTGAGACAGTTCCGCAGTAATCGACGGCTTTAGCGATATTTTCGGATGGTATATTGATGACATATTCCATGGACTCCCTTACCATGGAATGAGAGTATCTTGCAGGGTGCACAGCGATATAAACCATATTCGGATGATGGCTCAAAACACCGGTCCAAGCGATGGTAATAATATTGGGATCCTGCTCATCTGTTTTCACCGTTACCAGCACTGTAGGCTCCGGTAACGGGGATACATTCAAATTTTCCATGATTCTTTTGCTCATTTTGATAACCCCATTTCTTCGAATTTTTTTACAACCGTTACAAACTCTCACTCGATGAAGGTGATAAATCTTATGGTCTGAAAATTTTTCCGTAATAGCATTTTTAGTGGGGTTTTCTCTACTTTACCTTCTAAAAATGCTTCTATCATCGGATACTCCCCCTTTCACGGATAATTCTTGACACAATTCCAGTAATCAATTAAAATCTAATTTTAGACACGAGTCTATTATATTATTCGATTCAAAGGTAAACAACCGGCAATATCAAGCCGAAAGTCGATAATTCAACGGATAGAGCCGAGACGTCTATAAAGGGGGAGCATCATCATGGAAGACCGTCGGATCAAAAAAACCAAACAAGCTATTCAACTTGCTTTTGCAAAATTATTATCCGAAAAAAGTATGGATCATATTACTGTAAAAAGCCTCTGTGAGACCGCGGATATCAACAAGAGTACCTTTTATTTGCATTATCAAGATATTTATGATTGCGCCGACTGTATCCGGGATACTATTGTTGATGAATTCTGTGAAGTAATTGCCCCTTACCGCTTTGAAGAGATGATTGTGAACTTTGAGGTTATTTTGGATGACATCATCAGGATGTTTGATAGGAATAAACACATTTACGTGCCGTTTCTTAAATCTCCCAGTCTGGCTTCGAGTTCCTGCAAACTGAAGCAACTGATCATTGAGAGAGTATTGGCAAAAGCCGGCGTCGAGGATCAAAAGGACAAAATATTCCGCTGCACGGTTTCGTTTATCATGAGCGGCATTATGAGTTTACTGGAACAACATGAATTTACCGAAATTGATCACCAAACCGTTTCTGCCCTGGCTTATAAAGTAAAAAATGGATTTACGGCTCTTTGAAAGAATTCATGCTTTGGGAATATCGCCATACTCAGGATGTCCCTTGTTAAAGAAATTCGCCAATGCAATTGCTTCAAACCGGCTAGGCTGAATAAGCGTTTACCGGAGATGTAATAAGTCTTCAGGGGATGTTGAATCAAAAAAACGGCCTGCAGGCCGTTTTTTTGATTCAAACTATTTTCAATTCATTGATGTTCTATTTTCTCCTGCCGGATTCGTCAATTCCTTCGAGCCCTTGCACTTTGGTGGGCGGCGCCTCCCAGACCATGACGTCAACTCTCCGGTTTTGCCACCATGAAGATTCGGTATGGCCTTTTTTGAGCGGGAATTCTTTCCCATAGGCGTAAATCGTAATCCGTTTCGGAGCAATTCCTTTTTCCAGTAAGTATTTCTTGATAGCGCTCGCCCTTCTCTCCGATAAATCGAGATTATAACCGATACTCCCCCGTTCATCGGCGTGCCCGCCTAAGAGGATATATAACGCGGAATATTTTTTCAATATCGCCAAATCTGCATCCAGAGAAGAAAACTGATCACGGCGCAGCTCGGCTTGATTGAGATCAAAATAGACTGCTTTCAATGATTTGTTGAGTTCCAGAGAGTTCGGCGTGAAGCGTTCTACCGTAAACCCCTTCTCTAAAATGGCTTTTTGTCCGGAAGGGCTGGTCACTTCGAGATCATATTGTCCTTCCGGCTTCCCGGCAATATCAAAGAAACTGCTTATTTGGGTGGAATCCACCACTTTGGTGTTTAAACCCGGGATTTCGAGCCGGCCATCGCGGCTCAATTTAACGGTACTGCCCGGTTCAAAATTGCTGCCGGCGATCTTCGTTAAAATCATGCCGTTATTAAAGCCTCTATCCGGATCAATCCCTTCGATCACCGGTTTCACTTTGATCACCGGCTTTGGCAAATCCTCAACACTAAAACCGTTGGCCAATATCCCGGAGGCCCCGTCACCATTAACCACTTTCACATCATAAACTCCGATAACGGCGTCGTTTAGATTAAATTCGCAGGTAATTAAGGAATCGGAAACCACTGTAACACTAGCGGCCCCGATATTCATTTGCCGGTTGATAAGCATTACCGCCGCCCCGGTTTTAAAAGAGGCTCCTTTGATCTCCACAATCACCGTAGTGTTATGATAAGCCCGTTTCGGAACAATCTCCCTAACCTTGGGAGCAGGAGCGGTTATCGTAAAACCGCCTTTCAAGGCGGCCGACTTTATCAGTTTGTTACGGACGACCACGTTCCATTTCCCAACTTGTTGATCTTTCAAATCAAAAGAACAGGTAATTTTATTGGAAGAAATAACCTGTACATTCCGGCCCTCAATATCTTCCTGTCCCTCCATGGCCAATTTAACGGTAAGGTTTTCATCAAACTTCTCCCCGTTGATCACCACATGAACCAGACCACTGTTTGTCCCACTATCGGGTGAAATTGAAGTAATGATTGGTGTCGGGATGAAAAAAAAGAGTAAAGCGCCGATCATGATAATAAGTCCTTTGGAATCCATAGTATACCAGCTCCTAAATATGTATTGAATGTGAATTTGTTACTATTATACTTTAATTTACAAGTATATAAAATAATATATCGTTTGGTAAATCAAGGGAATTCATATTTGCCCATATTCAGGCTGCCGGTCTTATTCAAGATCGTTTCCCGTTGATATCCATTTTGTTATTCAAGATAATTTGTCATTCATTAATCTTCCGCCGGGAGTCTCTGGCTTGCAACCTTTTCTTGATATCGGATATTTGTCTATTTTTACGGCTTTTTATTATCGCCTAAAACATCGCCCTCCCACGACCTCTCTCTCGGGGCTGTCCCAAGGAGGGAAAATAAAAATCAAAGGGGCTGACCAAAAATTTTACTTTTGAGGTCATCCCCTTTTAATGATGAATTTCCTGAGTATCTTGCAAAGGACATTATGACCGGAAGGAATAGGTAGGGGAATTAAAACGGTAACCCGTTCCCCACAGAGTTTCAATCAATTCCGGATCGGCCGGATCTTTTTCAATTTTTTTACGGATTTTTTGAATATGAACGGATACGGTAGCCGAATCTCCATAGTATTCATCACCCCATACCGAATCAAACAGTTGCTCCTTAGTAAAAACGATGTTCGGATTGGATGCCAGAAACACCAGAAGTTCATATTCCCTGGCAGTCAGCTGAGTTTCCCGGCCGCTCACAAAAACTTTATGAGAAGCCGTATTAATCTCTAAACCCTTATGATTGATCACTTCACCAGCCGTATCATTTCCTTTAAGCCGGTCATACCTTTTCAAATGGGATTTAATCCTGGCCGCCAGTTCGGCTGGACTGAACGGTTTGGTTAGATAATCATCCGCCCCATTTTCCAGACCCCTGATTTTATCAATGTCTTCACTCCGAGCGGAAACGATAATCATCGGGATTTCCTGTTTTTTCCGCACTTCCTTGACGATCACAAGGCCGTCTTTACCGGGTAACATCAAATCGATCACCATGACGTCATATTGGCCCGAAAGAGCCATTTTCAAACCCTTATCCCCATCCGGCGCAATCTCCGGCCGATACCCGTTTAACTGTAAATAATCCCGTTCCAGTTCGGCAATGTTGGTATCGTCTTCAATGATTAAAACCCGTTTCATAGCCGTTCCTCCCCTCCGTCCTTGAACACCGGAAGCTCAATGGTAAAACAACTGCCCGCGCCCAAGGCGCTGGAAACCGTGATTCTCCCTCCATGAGCTTCCACCAGTTCCCTGGCGATCGCCAGGCCCAGTCCGGTGCTAATCACATCCTTGGTCCGTTCGGAGTCGATCCGGTAAAAACGGTCGAAAATAAAAGGAATCCTCTCCGGAGAAATCCCCGGCCCATTATCCCCGATGGCGAGCCGCACCTTATCGCCCTGCCGGGAGAGTTCGGCTCCGATGGTCAGGCCCTTTTCCGGCCCATATTTAACGGCATTGCCAATAATGTTCCGGACCGTCTGGTGGATCCGTTTACGATCAACCTTGACCGTGCATTCTGCGGCAAGGTGGTCGGCATAGTCGAAGCGCACCTGTTTTTCTTCCAGTTCAAAACGAAATTCGTCCATTAAATCATTCATGAAATTCCGGACTCCAATCGTTTCAAATCGGAACTCCAATTTCTCCAGGTCCAGCTTAGAGAAGAGAAACAAGTCGTCGATGAGTTTATTCATATAGGCGGCATTGCGATAGATAATCTGCAGATATTTCCGGCCATCTTCCCCGGACAGGCGGTCGGGCCTTTCCAGGATCGCCTCAATATAACCCTGAATGGAAGTAATCGGCGTCTTCAGATCGTGAGAAATGTTCGCCAGCAACTCCCGGCGGTTTTCTTCATATCCGGCTTTCATTCTTTCGCTTTCCTGCAATTTGCTGGCCATGTCATTAAAAGAGGCCGCCAATAAGGTGATGTCATTTAACAATACATTGCATTCGATCCGCACCCCGTAATTGCCCTTGGCGATCTCCTCAACCCCATTTTTTAACTGGGCAATTGGGTTGATGATCCTTTTTTCCAAACGCCACAGGAAAAAAAATTCATAGATCCCAAAGAGGCTGATCAAAGAGGCCATGAAAATGATCCACATCCGGATCCCCAAATACTGGATCATGAAATACCAGAACAGCAAATTCATGAAGATGACCAACGGGCGGATATACTGAAGACGCCGGTGAAACCTATGAAATTCCTGGTATTTACCCCGGGATTCCGTCGTCCGCCTGTGATATTCCATATATCCCTTGATCCATTCCTTCATGAATTCATACCGTTTCCGGCGGCGTTTATTTCTGAGCCGCCGGAAGCCGGATACGATACGCTTGATTGCTCCAGACACCCTCATAAGCTGATCCTTTTTCTCTTCAATCTTTCCCAATCGGACATTATTCATACCGTCCGGCACGAGAGGGGCTTTGCGGGAACCGTCCCCCTTTCCAGGCCCCATGCATTCAAAAGTTAACCCGCCGGAAACGGCGAACTGGGGTATTTACCATGCAAGACTCAGTTCGGTGTTCATATTCCATTGATGCTCCGTATTGGTTTCGTCTTTCAGCTTTCCGCTAAATTCCCGGACAATTCTTTCCACTTCAAAATCCTTATTGATCACCATATTCATCTTGATGGTAAGATCCTTGACGGACTGAATTTTTTGGGTCAATTCCTGTAACGGACTATTTTCAAAGTATGGGCCCAATTCCCTGCGATCCATTCGCTCCTGGATGATTTCCCGGATCTCTTCCGGAAAACCGTCCAGACTCAATGAAAGGTTATAGGAATGATCTTCCCTCTCCTCCAGGTGCGCGCTGTTTAAGAGATTCAGGAAGAAGCCCAACTTGTTCAGGCCTTCCTTGAAACCGCCAAATCGCATTCCTTGACGCCAGCGGATGAGCCTCATCAAGGCCGGCTGCTGTGTTTCATCGAAATCTTTCAGGTTAATCTCGGTGTTGCTTTCGCGTTTCACGGTTTTTCCATCAAAATTAAGCTCGGCTTCACTTTTTACTTTGGCTACTCCGGTTTCCCCATTTTTGGCAAACTCCCGGTCAATATGGAAAATCGTAGTTTGATCTCTTTTCGCCTCCGCTTTCAAGGTGCCTTGAAAACCTTTCTTCTCTTTCATCGTCTTGACCACATGATCCATGAGTTTTATTTTATCCATGTTTACTGCCCCTTTCGGTTTGATGAAGCCATTATAAATCATAATTTTAAAATAACTCCCAAGGGTTTTTAAAAAAAACATAAAAGAATATAAAAAATACTCATTTTTTATCCTTGTATTGGTAAATGTTCATTTTTCGGATAATTTGAATATTTTTTCCGCCGGGAGTCCGGCTTGTCTATTTCAGGGGCTTTTTATTATCGCCTAAAACACCGTCTGAACCAGGATTCAACGGATGAAACGGATTTTAATATCAGTGCCGGTAGATACTTTCGATTTAAATATGGAGTCGATTTCGATTGATTTTTCTTTTTGGCAACTTCTGTGAATGCAATAAAAAAGGATTTTCCCAGGTTTGATTTTCAAACTTCTTTCTTCATACTTTAATTTTATCTACTCCTTGTCCAATCAAGGCCACCCAATACCCGTCGCACGTATTATGTGCGCACAAGATCCCGTCCATCAACGCCGCGCTGTAGATCAGCTCGTCCCGGCGGCAGATCTGATCAAAGCAGGTATTGACATACTCTTTCAACAGCATACCGTCTTCCGGGGAGAGTTTGGCTGCAGCCAGTTTCAGCAAGTTCACCGGGACGTTCGCCTCTTTCCTTATATTCGGGGTCGTTTTGGACAATCTCCTCATCGATCTGGGTGATCCGATCGAGAATGAATTTTTGGATGCCGAGGTCTTTGTCGGTGAGCATGAGGTATACCTCCTAAAACTAAAGTCTTTATTGGAACGAATTTTGGGCGATGGGAGGCTTTAAATGCCTCCCACGACCTCTCTCTTGCTCTCCCCCAATGGTTTTCAATTCAAAGATGCACATTCGAGGGGGAGAGTAACCGATGCCTTTGAAGCCTATAAGCTTTTAGGGGACTAGCGATTAAGTTATCTTCGGTGAATCAGTTATTATACTTTTATTTTATCTATTCCTTGCCAACCATTGCTACCCAATAACCAATTAATATCCCGTCCATCAGCGCCGCGCTGTAGATCAGCTCGTCCCGGCGGCAGATCTGCGCAAACCAGATGTCGTCGTATTCCTCCAGCAATGCTTTATCTTCCAGCGGTAATTTGACGGCGGCCAGCTCCAGTAACTGATTTGGGCGCTCGCCTAAGTTTTTGTATTCGGGGTCGGCTTCAGCCTCGTCAGTAATTTGGTCCAGCCGGTTGAGGATAAATTTTTTGATGCCGAGATCTTTGTCGGTGAGCATGGGGTATACCTCCCTTATAGTAAGTTTGAAGAGTGAAGGTCTAAGTTCGAAGTTTGAAATTTGGAATTAAACCTTTTTCGCCTTAAATTCTTGATAAATGAATGCCGATTATTAT
>JAFABB010000022.1 GCA_023426245.1 Bacillota bacterium | reverse complement strand
TAAAGCATTTTCAGTAAGGCTTCATCGGTAGGAAATATGCTCTTGCTTTTAGTGACTTTACGTAATTGGCGATGAAAACTCTCAATGATATTTGTAGTATAGATAATCCTGCGAATACTTGGCGGATAGTCAAAGAATGTGGCGAGCTCAGCCCAATTTTGACGCCAAGAACGGATAATTAAGGGATATTTTTCACCCCAGGCACTTTCGAATTGATTGAGTTCTTCAAGAGCCGCTTTTTCCGAAGATGCTGTATAAACTGGCCGAAGATCCCCGGTAAGCTTTTTAAGGTCCCGATAAGAAACATACCGCAATGAATTACGAATCTGATGAACAATACATTTTTGAATCTTGGTCTCAGGATAGCAGGCCGCAATTGCTTCAGAGAATCCCTTTAGGTTGTCAACGGAAATAATCAGGATGTCTTCAACGCCCCTGTTCCTGAGTTCATTTAAAACACTGAGCCAGAACTTGGCGGATTCATTTTCGCCAATCCAAATACCCAGAACATCTTTTTTACCATCTAAGTCGATGCCCACGATTACATAGGCGGCTTTTTTGGTAATCATACCATCTTCTCTTACGTTGTAATGTATGGCATCCATAAAAATTACGGCATAAATACTATGGAGAGGGCGGTTCTGCCATTCTTTAATTACGGGCATAAGTTTGTTAGTAATATTGGAGATTAAAGCCGGGGAGGCATCAATGCCATACAATCGTTGCAAATGGTCTTGTATATCCCGAACGCTTACACCTTTGGCGTATAAAGCGATAATCTGTTCTTCAATCCCGGCGACATTTCTTTGGTTTTTTTTGACGATGATTGGGTCGAATTCTCCTTCTCGGTCACGGGGTATCTCCAAGTCTATTTCCCCGAATTCACTGCGAACGGTTTTTGGAGTGTGTCCGTTGCGCCGATTTTCGGTTTGTTTATTTTTGCTGTCATTTTTTTCGTAGCCTAGATTATGGTTCATTTCTGCTTCAAGCAGTTCTTGCAATGTCTCACCAAACATCTCTTTTAATGCATTTTGGATATCGGGTATCGTTTTAATATTACGTTCTTTGATAAATTCTTTGATGACTTCTCGTGGAATAAGCCGTTCTTTGTCTCGTTTTGCCAATGTGCTGATCCTACCTTTCCTTGTTTGATTATATGATATTTTTTTTGGAAAGGCTAAAAGCACAATTCATTTTACACACTCCGATTTTGGTATTTACTGTCCAAGGGATGTTGCTGTTTATTTTATATAATATCGTTTTGACGAATTCATTTTTTATGGATGCTCTAATACTCAATAAATTACTAAGAAGTATTATTGTTTTACTGTTGCTCTTTTCGGGATTTACTATCATTGGATATTATAAATACTTTTTTTGCTCTGAAAATCAATATATATTGCCAAAAGATTTTTTGCAGTCACTTTTGTGCTTTTTTTGCACGCTATTTATATATCTGCTATTCGTAACACTGATATCGTTGGATAAAAGCCTTTCTTTTTTTGATTTTGAAGAATTAGTCACGGAAGTATCATTAATAGTCGCTCTGTGCATTGCATTATGCTTGTTTTTAATAATAATTTATGTAATTGTATCCCGGACGAAATCTGCAATTACGAATAAAACTATAACAAATAAAAGGAAATTGATGTTTCATTCCATAATTTCCGTTGTTCTGGGACTAACCGTCTTTTTTGTAAAGCAAATATTTCAAGGCAGGATTTTGCTGCAGAAAAATTTTTCCTTTTGCAGCATAGGAGATTTTATTTATCCATTTTATATCATTGTACTGGTATACTTTATGTTTTTATTTCCAACCATCACTCAAACTATAATATTCTTTGATAATATTTACAGCGGGAAAAAGAGTATTTTATCCACGGCAATCTCCATAATATGGATGGTATTGGCTGGTATTAATGTTTTTTTATTTTTAATCCGTTGATTATTGGTTTTTTATTATATCCAGCATCAATTTGAAGTGAATAATTTAGATGATAATGGGATGTTTCCTAAACTGGATGGATTTGATGGGCAAGCCTATACGAAAAAACAATATTTTTTACATCAACAAGTTAACGAATGGCTAATTTAGGATATCAAGAATTGAGTTATGCTGAAATTATTGAAGTGATACCGGAATTAAAATTTCCAAAAGAGGTTACAATTTTCGGTTCCCAAGTTACAGTGGAATATGCAATATTTCATGATTTATTAGGTTTATGTCCTAATTCACAAGGAGACGATGAGTGAATTCACATAAGGGTCAAATAGGGGGATAGGGGATAATATGAGACAAAAAAACGAGAATCCAATTTTTGATAGTAGATCAGCAATTTTATGTGAACATACAGCAAGCAAGGAATTTCCTATTTTGCGTGCTATTAGGGATGAACCCTTAGACGATGTAGATAGTGGTTGGCAGTTTCTTTGCAATACAGAAAAAAATGAAGATATAAATAATGCTCAAATTTGGGCAGTTGGTGAAATCTTAGAAGTGGAGCCAAGTTTATCAAACTTACTAGAAAATCCCCCGGGAACAGAGCTTATTAGAGATAATCGCAATGAAATGTGGAAAATAATTAAATTTTCTAAGGATATTTTATAATTTCATAAAATAAGTAGGATTAAGCTGTAGCGTGGGGACTGATAATTCTTGAATCGTCATTTCAAAATTACTTTATACTTTCTATATGAAGATGAAAAGGATTGGGTAAGCAAAAATCTATTACCGGAAGAATATTTTGATTTGGATGGAGGAGAAACAATTGAGATTGACTGCGTTCCAATTCATAATCATGCCGTTGAGTATCTTAATCTAAATCGAGAAAGAGTAAAAGCAACAAAAATAGTACTTGAGGATAGTCGTTTCAATAATCAATGTATTATAACTGAGTCTTTCTGGAATAATCAAAAGAATCGAGTGATTGAAAGAACTGATATTGAATCAAAAGGACAAGAAACTGAAATTATTATTGAAAGTGAGATAAGTGTTTCACCGCCAATAACTGAAATTTTTAGGTTTACAAAGGATGGGGAAGTATTAGCTCCTATTTATCATGGGTTTATCCAAACAAATCCGGATGGGACAGAAGACGAAACAAAAATAATTGTAACCTAAATCAAATGAATTCTCTAGTAACGGGAATCGTTTGGGGATTTATTTGGCAAATCGAAAAGTTACAACAATTTTATAATAATAGCTCGTTATACCTGTATTTTATCGACTTTAAACAGCCCGAAAAGATGTGATTGATTTTGGATGATATTGCTAAGTATGTTATCAATTATTATTGTCACCTTATGACTACAGATGAAGCTCTGGCGCATAGACATATTTTTGGCATGGGTAAAATTGCCTACGCCAGTTCGGAAAAAATGAAATCCCGGCTCTGGAAAGACTTGTGTACGGATGATCCTCAAATTTTAAGTTTACTTCATGATGGAGAAGAGCAATTTTATAAGCAAGTGGCGGAAAGAATTTTGAATGAATATCCCGATGAGGTATTTTTGAACTATTGCCCGAAGTGTGGGATGTTGGCAAGGACGCCGAAAGCGTTGTAGTGTAAAAAATGCGGCTGGAGTTGGAGAGAAAAAGGAGATACTTGTGGCTGATAATACTTTATTCAATCAAAATCAAGGCCGTGGTGGATTTGATATAGGAGCGTATGATCGTAAGGCTGTTCATCCTACCAATGTGAACTGGGATCGAAAATCCCGGTTTAAGGGGCCGGAGCATCCCGTAGAAAAATGAACTGCAGCCTTTGAATAATATGCTTGAAAGATTGGGCATGTCGGGATTAATGACGTTAAACAACAATTATCAGTTTTATGTGGGAAAAACGGCTCAAAACTGGATTACGATTTTAAATGTTTATTTTGAGATGGAAATGGTGGAAAAGTTCGCCCTGGAGCTTTCGGGGCAAATTAAGGGAGTCTTTTTATCGGTTTATTATTTTGATAATGATTATTGGATTATGAATGTCATCGAGGATGGTAAAAAGCTAACCACCCATATTGCGGGCGAAAGCATGGAATATAACGACCTGCAAGAAGAAATAGGGGATATCAAAATCATCAAATCGAAGCTGGATTTAAACGTCACTGAAGCCGAATTGGAGAAAATTTTGCGAATCGGAAATTTGGAAACCCAAGTTACCGCATTGGAAAAAGTTATGGGAGTGACATTGTGGATCGGCGCCAGTGGGGATGTAGATGATGATCGGGAATTAGCGGAGAAATTCGAAGTTATAGCCTAACTGGGTTCTTCATGTCATTTGGAATGTCCTACGGAAAATATTTAATATAGTTGTAAACCCGAAATTGAAGGAACTGTAATGGAACATCACGGTTTTTATTAAAGTTTTGGGCCTATTTACTGAAAGCAGCAGCCAATGAAATCAGCAAACGACTGGCGGAGGCCGGAAATTGAGAACACGAAAAGGGTTTGATTTCGGATTGAATCGTTTAATTCTGCAAGGAATGAGTGAGGGATAAAGTTGACGATCGAAAAAAGATTTAATGAAATTCTTCAATCGACAGGTGATGGATTTCATGATGCCAGTATCAAGTTTTTAAATTTTAATTTTGAAAGCGGAGATTTAGAGTTAGCGATCGAACATTGTAGATACGATAAGAGTGCCAATTGTGATTATGTAGAGAAAGAAATTGATAAATATGAATACTAAGAAATTGTTTTTGCATTACTATTTGGAGGGTTAAGCGGCATTTTCTTTAGTTTAAGTAACCTTTTACGTAAGAAGTTTTTGAACAGGTTTCAATTTTGTGCATCAAGTTAGTTTATTTGTTCTGTACTCTGATGATCGAAAAAAGTCAAAAGGAACTTGAAAATGGGAATGTTTAAATGTTCGCCAAAGATGGTGGGGGATAGATAGTGGGTACTTGGGGGACAGGCATGTCCGGAAATGACACATTTTGTGAAGTATATGAGCGCTTTTGCCGGCTTTACAATGGCGGCGCCGAACCTGAGCAAATAACCAAGGTTTTGCAAGAGAATTTTAAGGAGACCATTGATTTCAGGGAAGTTACCAATGAGTTTTGGTTTGCACTGGCCAAAGCCCAGTGGGAATGCAAAGCCCTGCAGCCCTGGGTTTACGAGAAAGTAAAAGCGATTATCGACAGTAAAGCCGATTTGGAAATTTGGAAAGAACTTGGAGCTACACCCCGGCAGATTCGCCAAAGGGAAAAAGCATTAGCGAACTTTCTCTCCTCTCTCGCCAAAGAAAAAACTAAAGCCAGGAGAAGAAAAAAGAGCCACTTTAAACCGGCAGTCTTTCAAAAAGGCGACTGTGTGGTGTTTAAAATGAGTTCCGGCAAATATGGCGGGGCTTTTGTCTTGGAAACCAATCTGCTTGAAGAAAGTGATTGTGAAATTAATTATATGATTAAAACAAAAATCAATATGGAAAGGAAGCCCACTATGGATGACTTTGCCAGAGCCGCAGTCTTTACTGATCCCCAGTCCGAGCTATACCGGAAAGGGCTTATGGCTTATGAATTGACGGAAGCTAGCTGGTTTTTCCCGGATGATTTACGTAAGTATCAGGAGTTTTATGAAGTGATCGGTTCGCTGATGGTTGAAAGGGTTTATGATCACCACGGAAAAGTGACCTGTTTTTCCGGCCCCTGGGAAGTATTTATCAGGGAAACCGAAAAGCTGTTTCATCAGGAAGCGCTTTCGCTGCAACAAGAAGTCCGGCTGAAAGAGTTGATATAGAGCATAAAAGCCTTGGCGAGGGCGAATATGATAAGTGAATATTTCTAAGAATGATTTATGGAATTATCTATTTGGTGATATTTTTCGATATCTGTTATTGAAATATAAAATATCTCCTTTGGATATTCCGTTCTTATTATTTACAGCGGCTATTTATTATTTAATTATCCGAAAGCATAAAAAGGGATTAAAATATAGCAAGATGGAGCAATTATATATTTTTTATTGGTGGATTTCTTTGGTATTGGCGATTGTTTTACAAGTATTTGTCATAAGTATCGCTAAATGGAATGATTAATGTTGCAAGGATGATATGGAATGTTTAAATATATTTCATTGGCTTTCGTGCTCTGCATTTTATATTGTCATTGATGTTGGTTCTGATGTCCAAATCGGGATTGAATTTTCAACAAAGATATGGAATAGGAATGGTGGTAGTTATTGTGGTTGTACTGATAATGGGGTTGCTTTTTTTGATCAACAAACAACTTTTTAATGATAGTTTTGATCTATGTAAACTAAAGATATTTTATAACAAGTCCTGACATTTAGGAAATTTGGTTAAGAGGAGGGTACCCGTAAATGGATAAGGTATATTGTTTAAAAATAGAAATCCGTCCCTTGACCGGTTCGCAGTTATTCATGGAGCATCCGCATGCTAAAGGAGCTTTTGTCGATGTTATTGCTGCGGCCCAAAATGAAATTGAGGCCAAAGAGAAAGCTAAAAATGCTTTGTTTGAAGATCATTATGAAATAGTAGCCATCGAGGAAGTTATTGATTTTGCTCAAATTGAAATGGTTGATGCGGATGTAGCACGGGATTATAAGGCGATGGCCTGGGATGCTTTGATGGATGGAATCATCAGCTACGGAACATTTTATGGGTGGCCCGATAAAGCGAAATAAGGAGCGATTGGATGGAGCAGGCCCGGAAAATAGTGATTCGGAACAAAGTAATCGACTCCACAGAAGTTTCGTTAAATCTGAACGATTTGTTGAGTGACCATAAGTTTAGGTCAATGGATGAATTCACTGCACTTTTGGGCGAAAGTTATCTCGTTCAAAGGATTTATCATGACGATGTGGATGCGGCTTTTTTGAAATCATCAAGTTTATATCGAAATTATCTTCAGGTTTTGGAGTCCGGGCAAGAGAATGAGTTTTTTAAGTTCGCTTACAAATTAAATGAAACTTTAGCGTTGATAATCGATCAACATATCACCATTTGCCGGATTGTTGACGATTTTATCATTGGAGAGAGTAGAATCGTTCCTTGGTATTATATTCAGTCTCAAATTTATATGGCCGATTCCTGGTGGGAGGAAGATTCCGATATTATCAGGGATTTTTATACACTTCCGTTTATCGAATTCTTAGCGAAATACAAGATGTATTAAACCTCGATCCGGCAAGTAAGTGACAATTTTTCTGCGATGGTGCAGAAAAATTGGCCGGGTTTATTGTTTGAACCGGCAAGTTTAAATGTGACTGGGTTTTTTGAAGTTACTTGCCGGATTCAAGTTAAATCAAAAAAGCGTGAAAAAAATGAAAATGTATGTAACCGTAAATGATCGCCAAAAGCTTCCGGAACTCAATGAATTAATTGCTGCAATGTGGGAAGAGAATGTTTCTTTTTCGAAGGCTGGAGACGCTTTTCGGTTCAGTGATTATACGACTTTAGCCCTTTGTTGGGACAAATGGGTGGATGATCCAAGGTGGAGCAATCATCATAAGTACAAAGAATATATTTATTTTGAATTACCCGTTAAGTTAGGCTGTTCTGCGCCAATCACCATTGAGATGGCAGATGATGCTGCTTTTGTTGATAAGCGCGCTTTTTTGAAGGCCGCTTATTTTCTGGCAAAAAAAGCAGGAGGCACAATAAGTTTTGATAAAAAGCTCTGGGTAACGCCGGATGATTTTATGAATGCCCATCAAGACATTCTGAATCTCTCATTTCAAGAGGCCATTGAAGCTAGTTTGGTTGAGTAAAGGAAGACATTTCGGCAATCTGCATTCCGGCGGCCTTTAATCCGTTTGGTTCATTGGATGGAGGAAATTCATTGAGCAAAAAGTTATCGGTTCAAGCCACGCCGGAATTAGTGAATAAAGAAAATGCCGGCTTGAACATTGAAAATTTTAAAGCGGCACTCGCCCATGAAACCAGGGAAGAAGTAAAAGATGCTCTCCGTGAAAATTTGAATGATGTAGAGGCATTTGCAAAAGAGTAATTTTTCCAATTGATAGGCAATGCGGCCGGGGTTTATGGATTCATGGAATATTGATGATCATAGGATTTGGCCGCCTTTGCGATTTGCAATCACCGTAATGAATATTATCCCTTTAGAGGAAAGCAAAAGTGAGACAATAAGAAAACTTTTGGAACAAACGCTGATGCAATGGGTCAAAAAAGTGAGGCTCCATGAATTGGCACCCCAAAAGCATTAATTTGTTTATTTTTTTAAATATTTAGCCGATATTTAAATGAAGTATCAATCATAAATATAAATTCAGGAGGATATTCATTGAAACAATTTTACCTAATTGGCAGCAATAATTGGTGATACCTGTTGTAACCGCATCCATGAAGTAAAGAAAAAATGATTTTAAAATTTTGCCATCTCGAAAGGAATGAATATAATGAAACGCTCTATCCGCATCATACTTATTACGTCTCTTATGATTACACTGTTAACCGGAATCAATGTTTGGGCCAAGACGAGCAATGGAGATCCGGAAAAAGACGCTTTGGTCTTTGGCTGTATCGATTTGACCGATATTAATTCTTATTTAAAAGACGTGAGTTTCTTGAGATATGAAGGTCCTAAGATTGGAATTGGCAAATACATGGGTATATATGGCCTTTATGAAAACGGCCTCTTCATCGCCGACCGCGTTGTTCCCGGCCAATACTGGTTTGCAACTTTTTCCACTCAAGCATACGGCTTTCATTTAAGACAGGATCCGGCTATTTCGACAATAACCAACAATGCCGCTGAAGCCGATAAGATTACGGTCAATCAAGGCGATATTTATTTTTATGGAAGTTATAAGTATCGGGTCGCTAAAAAAGCCGGATTTTTATCCCGAGGCTCATTCTCTTTGGAAAAGGCTGATACTCCCAGTGAAAAAGAACTGCTCCAAATGGTGCTGGATAAGCTGAAGGGTTCAAAATGGGAGCCCAAGATCCAAGAGCGTTTGGCTAAACTATGATTTTATAATTTGCTTATTTCAAAATGGATTTCAAGGATTAAGGCTAAAAGGTAGAGTTCTTACGCTAGCAGCCGAAAGATCTTATCGGACTGCCATTTTTTGTCAATTACGATGACGTGGCAAATGAAAAATACGGGGGAACAACGTTTTGCCGACTTGCGGGCGGAAGAGGCGGAACTTGTTCCCCGTTTTAAGCTTTAACAGTAAGTAAATTACATCAAAGGGAGCGTTTCGATAATGCAAATCTATAAAATGCAACCCCGTGGTTATTTAAAATCCAGGCAAGTTTTTGTGAGCATGATTCTTTTGATCATTGCGATTTTTGCCGGAACTGGCATTTCCATTATGAACACTGACAATGCGGCAGATAGGCCTTTTTCGATTTTTGGAGTAGTTTTGAGTTTGTTGATGGTCACTTATTTTTTCTTACGGCATATCCGGCGGCAATGGCAATCTTATTAGGTGGAGATTGGCGAAGATACTATCAATGTCAAAATGGATAATCAAAAACAGATCGTGTTTACGAAAGCAGAAATTACCGGGATTGAGGAATTGCAGGACCGGAGCTTACGGATTAAAACTTCAGATAAGCGAAAGGCGGTTGTCATTCCGGTTCGTTTGGATGGGTTTTTGGAGGTAAAAGAATTATTGGCTCAATGGAGTCCTATCCAGCCGGGTGGCCGGGCTACCAATCATATTTGGACGATTTTATTGAGCCTGCTGGAATTGACAGCCATTAGCGGTAGTTTTCTTATTGTATCGCTGATTTGGTGTTTTATCCTGATTCAACGCAGTAAAGTGTATGAACAAAAAGTGAAACAGATGTCTTGGTATATACTCCTGGTGTGGAGGATTCATTTGGATGTACACAATTAATCTGGGATAAATGGAAGAATGCCTATTTGTTTGTCGAGATAAATAGGGGATTGAACCAGGATTAGTCAGGATGAATCCCTTTTTTCAAAGGCGCGGATTACACAGATTAAAGATTTTATTTCTGTATTCATCTTAAGCAATAAACAATAAACTCAAGTGTAACGTTTTTAAGAACAAAGTACCTAGCAGCAACAAAAAAATCCGTCCAATCTGAAAAATCTGTTTAATCTTGGTTCAGACAGTGTTTTAGGCAACATTGATATTGAAACAACTGCATGAAGAGTTAACTCTGGCAGGTCGAATGATGCAGCATATAGCGATACTTTTGATCATGCGGGCTCAGAATTGTCATTTTTAAACCAAACCCCGGGAAAGACGATTTACCCGGGGTTTGGTATGTAGAAAATTGGGGTGATCGAATGGACTTTTTTAAAGCGTTTTTACCTTAAGGTGATAATAGTCAACTAACTTTGCGCCGTAATCGGACCAAGGCCGGCAACTTCCGGTTTCGTTTTTTTGACCTTGGCGGCTTCGCCCCAGTAGAATCCGAATTGGTTCCAGTCGGATTCGGGCAAGCGGGAGCGGACGGATTGCCGGACCATGGTCGCCATTTTTTCAGCCTTTCCAAACAGTTCCTGCTGTTTGACGGTGATGGCCTTGCTGGCCGTGATATTGGCGTTGCGATCATCCTGCAGCTGAACGAGTGTAGCGTAGTCGCCGGTTAATTCCTCGATGAACTCCGCCGGGTAACCCCAGGCGGCTACCTCGGTGGCCCGGGCCTTCATTCCGCCCAATAATTGTTTGATTTTGTTGATTCGAAAAGAGAAATTTCGTTTTAACATCAATGCTTACCCTCCATTTTTACGATATAAATATTGATCAGGAAAAAATTAAATTTCAATCTATCACCCCAATAGAGAAATCAAAAAAACGCCGTCCTTAAGACCAGCGAAAACCGGTAAGGTTAATTCCAGTGGAAGGGTAACCCGAGAGCCATTGCCCTCTATGCTTTTTGGCTTCAAAGGCAGCTCACCGCCGGATAGAAGGCGCCGGGAGAGGCTTGAAGCCAATTTTCGAGATTTTTAGAGAATATCTCACCGGGAGTCGCGTATGTCCACCGGAGGGTCGCGTATGTCTCACCGGGAGCCGCGCATGTCCGCCGAAGGGTCGCGTATGTCTCACCGGGAGCCGCGTATGTCCGCCGAAGGGTTGCGTATGTCTCACCGGGAGTCGCGTATGTCCGCCGAAGAGTTGCGCATGTCCTTCCGGGAGTCGCGGATGTGCACCGGAGGGTCGCGCATGTCTTACCGGGAGTCGCGTATGTCTACTCGAAGGGTTGGTGAATGCGTCGAATCCGACCTCCTTTTTTGAAATTGAAAAAGCAAACGGCCTGTTGTCTTGGGCAAGATATCTGCCGAAGATGCAGGCCGTTCATTTTGGGTACAAAAAAACGCCCTGAAGTTCAGAGCGTGTAGCGTACATTTCGTTCCACTGAATCCGGCGCCTTTTTCAAAGGCGACAAATATTGTCAATCTTTTACCAATATCATTATATCACGGAATTTTGAAAAAAGTGTGTCGATTTTGTGCGGCGAACTCTGAATGTTGATATGACGGGATAAAAAAGGGTTTTGATGACGTTTTTCCTGATAAATGCCCGGTTGATAATTTAAATTTCAAACTTCCCCAGTATTCCATCATCTTTTCCCGGATCCACCCCAGTAAATGTAAAAATAGTGACTATTTTAGTAAAATAGTTGCCTTGTACTCTTTGAAAATTTGAATTATCTTTAATAAGGGCTTAATATACTTACTAGCTGGTTTTACCTCACAGAGAGCCTTCGTGAAAAAGATGGCCGGAGAGCCATCCAAAATGAGGAGGAGTAAAATGAAAAAAATAAGATTGTCGGTCATTGGGTTGCTTTTGGTGACGCTGGTTATGACGAGCCTATCCGTAAATGCCGCCCCCAAAGTTACCCTAAAGTTTTGGCACTTATGGACCACTCCCGCTGAAGCCAACAAAGTTGCCATTGATCAAGTACTCGCCAAATTCAGCAAAGCGTATCCCAACATTAAAGTGGAAGTTGATGCCGTTGAGAATGAGACCTATAAGACTAAAATTAAAACCGCCATCGCTGCCAATGAAGCTCCCGATGTCTTCTTCACTTGGGGCGGCGGCTTTACCCAACCTTTTGTCGATGCCGGCAAACTGCTGGATTTAACCCCTTATTTAAAAGACGGCACCAGGAATCGCTTAGTAGGAGGGGCTTTACAAAATCAAACCTATAATGGGAAAGTATATTCAATGCCTTTCTCGGTATGGGCCGGTGTTCTTTTCTGCAATCAGGAGCTTTTTACCAAAAATAATGTGAAGATTCCCGAAACCTTCGACCAAATGATCGCCGCGGTCAAAGTATTCAAGGCCAAAGGAATTACCCCGGTTGAAGTGGGAGAAAAAGACCGCTGGCCGGGAATGTTCTATCAAAACATCTTGGCGATCCGCACCGCCGGTTCCAAATTATCCAATGATGCTTTGGCTAAAAAGGCCAGTTTCAATCAACCGGCCTTCGTGCAGTCGGCAGCCCTTTTGGAACAGATGGTGAAAGCGGGGGCTTTTGACAGCGGCTGTCTGGGGATTACCCGGGATGAATCCGAAGCCAATTTCCGGATGGGGAGAGCGGCGATGTACTACAATGGAAGCTGGGTTGGAGGTTCCTTGAATGAAAAAGAGGCTCCGGCTGTGGTCGGCAAAATTGTAGTGAAAAATTTCCCGGCGGTTACCGGCAGCAAAGGGGAAGCCAATGGCTTCCTGGGTGGTGCAGTCGATGCTTTCGCAGTCAGCGCCGATACCAAATATCCGAAAGAAGCCGCCCTTTTAGCCAAATTCGTTGCGGAACAACAGGCTACGATTGGTTATCAACTGGGCGCGTTATTGCCGGCCTGGAAAGTAAAAGCCGATGAGTCCAAACTTCCGGCCTTAACCGTTCAGATTTCCAAGTTGGTGAAGACATCCACCGGTTTTGTGCTGGCTTGGGATACTTTCCTAAGCGGCTCCGATGCGGATACCCACTTGAACCTGGTTCAGGAAATTTTCGCCGGCCAAGTTACACCTGAAAAATTTGCCAGCGAAATGCAAAGATTGAACGAGAAGAAATAAACCGGTGCAAGTTATATTGTAGATAGTCCACCATCCTGCGGTAAATAACTATTTACCAAGTGTTTTTGGGTACATAAGGATGAAAATGCTAGGATGTCAGACGAAAGGACTGTCAAGCCGCGAACTGGATTCTGACCTCTCTCTGCGCCTTCCTGACGAAGGCGAGTTCTCCCCTTTGTGGGGAGATTAATCGATGCCTTCGCAGTCAAAAATCTCTTGGAGGTCAAAGGCTAGGGTTACTCTTCCACTGAAATCATAGTAATAAAGCACTGCAGAGGAGAAGAGCCCGCCTTTCCAGAAAGGCGCGAGTTAGGTTCATCTATAGCTTACTACATAGTGGTTAAGGAGACTTCCTTAACCACTACTTATAGGAGATGATTTCTTGGATAAAGTTTTGGGAGACAAAAAGGCTATCTGTATCTTTGTTTTGCCGGCTTTTATAATATTCGCCGCCATCGTATTATTGCCGATCTTCATCTCGGCGTATTACAGCGTATTGAAATGGGACGGGATCGGCAAGGGCATCTATATCGGATTGCAAAATTATTGGGATTTGTTTCAAAATGTAAACAACGACGGGTTCCCAAAGTCCGTGGTCAATTCTTTTCTTTTAGCCGGTCTCTCGGTTTTTGTGCAATTGCCGCTATCCTTGTTTTTCGCATTGGTGTTGGCCCGGGGCATTAAAGGGGAGAATTTTTACCGCACCGTGTATTTTTTTCCGGTGATTATCTCCACGGTGGCCATCGGCCAGTTATGGCTGAAAATTTATCATCCGAATTACGGTTTGTTGAATACTTTTTTAGCGGCGGTGGGCTTGAAGGAGATGACCCGGCAATGGCTGGGAAGTATGGATACCGCTCTGGGGTCAGTGTTTGTGGCATCTCTGTGGCAATATATCGGTTATCATATGTTATTACTTTATGCAGCCGCTAAATCGGTTCCCAAGGAAATATACGAAGCCGCCAAAATTGACGGAGCTTCTTCCCTATCGTCAGCCTTTCGGGTAACCATTCCCCTGATCATGCCGATGATCAAAGTGTGTGTTACCTTTGCCATCATCGGTTCCTTGAAATCCTTCGATTTAATTTACATTTTAACCAACGGCGGGCCCGTCCATGCCACGGAAATGCCCAGTACTTTGATGTTTAATTCCATCTTCCGCAAATATATGTATGGCTATGGCAGCGCCGTATCGGTATTGATTATCGCCGCTTGCTTGGTGTTAACCATTGTAATTCAAAAGTTTTTCAAAGCGGAACAAGTAGAATATTAGGAAGCGAAGGTACATGAAGATGGCGGTTGAAAGAAAAATATTCAATCCGAAAAAGGCCTCGCAGGGAGAGACGAAGGAAAGAAGCGGCTTCCTGTTGAGTTTAATTTTAGGACTCTTTACGGTGATTCAAATTTATCCTCTCATATGGTTGGTGTTCTTTTCATTAAAAAATAACGATGAAATCTTCGGCGCCAATATTTTAGGGTTGCCCCGCTTCTGGTTGTGGGGCAATTACACCCAAGCCATCACTCAGGGTAATGTGGGATTGTATTTTTTCAATAGTGTCATCGTTACCCTGGTTACCATTGTTATATCGGGAATCCTGGCGGCTATGGCCGCTTACGCCATTACCCGGATGCGTTGGAAGCTAAGCAAGGTGGTATTGGTGACATTTCTACTGGGTTTGATGATCCCGATCCATTCGGCCCTTTTGCCGTTATTTCTGATCTTGCGGGATCTCCATCTGCTCAACAGTTACCTGGCCCTGATTATTCCTTATGTGGCTTTTGCTTTACCGATGGCGATCTTTGTTTTTGCCGGTTTTCTGGAAACCATTCCGCGGGAGTTGGAAGAATCGGCCTGTCTGGATGGATGCACCATTTACCGGGCCTTTGCCAGCATTATTTTACCGTTGATTAAACCGGCCATTGCCACAGTTTCAATTTTTACCTATTTGTCAACCTGGAATGAACTGATGTTTGCGGTGGTATTTATCAATAACGAGCAATATAAAACCTTGACCGTAGGGATTATGTCGATGGTCGGCCGCTTCGTCACCAATTGGGGCCCCATCGGGGCAGGTTTGGTGGTGGGGACCCTGCCGACACTTCTGATTTACACTTTAATGAGCCGGCAGGTTCAAAACAGTCTGACGACCGGCGCCTTGAAAGGGTAAGTTGTCAAACAGGAGAGGAGAAAGGGGATGAAAATCCATCCAAGATGAAAAAACCATCCGTTTGGAATTTTATCAATGAGAAAGCGGAATTTTTTTTAGACCATCCTGAACAAACCAGCTACCTTTATTTTCCGCTGGTTAATGAAGCCGGAATGATTTCTGCGGTGACGCCGGCATTGCATGGCGATGCCAAGCTGGGTCAAAACAGTTTTTTGTTAGCGCCGGTTTCTGCGGAGGACTTGCATAATTCACGGGCGGCCCGTAATTTCTGGGTTTATATCCAAGGCAAGGGAGCTTGGTCGGCCACGGGAAATTCAGCCCGTCAAATTGCCGAGAGTGGCGGACCCAAGGGAGATCAGGTTAAAATGGAGGGGGGGTTTTTATGGCAAAAAATTTACCGGGAAAATCCCGCTTTGGGAATTGCCTCCGAAATCACCAGTTTCGTGCCAACCGGATCTGACACCGTCGAATTGATGCGAGTCAGGTTGACCAATCTTTCGGAAGGGCCCCTGATGCTCTCTCCCACGGCAGCAGTCCCGCTTTATGGCCGTTCCGCCGATAATCTGCGGGATCATCGCCATGTAACTTCTTTGTTGCACCGGATTTTTACGATACCTTTTGGTATCGTGGTTCAACCTACATTTTGTTTTGATGAACGGGGCCACCGGAAGAACCATCTTGCCTACGGGGTGCTGGCTGCTGATGGCGATGGCAGGCCGCCGGTGGGCTTTTTCCCCATCGTGGAAGATTTCATCGGTGAAGGCGGTAATTTGGAATGGCCGGAAGCGGTTGTCAATCAGCTCCAAGCCTCAACTGCATCCGGGGAAAGGCTGGATGGTTATGAAGCCATCGGCGCTTTGCGGTTTCCCGAGGTGGCTTTGGGGCCGGCGGAAAGCAAGTCTTACATTGTGGCTTTGGGGATTAAGGATTCCCGGGCGGCCATGGAAGAATTGGCCCAGCTCTGTAATGAAGCGATTTTTGAAAAATTATGGGCCCAAAACCGAACCGATTGGGAAAACCGCCTGGCCGGACTGGCTTTTACGACCGGGGATCGTGGTTTTAATCACTGGCTGAAATGGGTCAATTTACAACCGGTATTACGAAGGATTTGCGGCTGTTCATTTCTCCCCCATCATGATTATGGCAGGGGCGGCCGGGGGTGGAGGGACCTTTGGCAGGATTGTCTGGCGCTGTTGGTGAATGACCCTTTAGAAGTCAAAGGGATCCTGTGGAATAATTTCGCCGGGGTCCGCATTGACGGAAGTAATGCCACGATTATCGGTGCCAGGCCCGGCGAATTTATCGCTGATCGCAATAACATCAGCCGCACCTGGATGGATCACGGCGTTTGGCCTTTTCTCACCACAGAGCTGTATCTCAACCAAAGCGGTGATTTCGAATTTTTGCTTCTTACCCAAAGATATTTTAAGGACCGTCAATTAAGACGCGCTACCGCTCTGGATCAATCGTGGAACCCGGAGAAAGGCAACGACCTGCGGTGCCAAAACGGTGAAATTTATCAGGGAACCATCCTGGAGCATCTTTTATTGGAATTGATCACTCAATTCTTTAACGTGGGTGAGCACAATCATATAAGGCTGGAAGGCGCCGATTGGAATGATGCCTTGGATATGGCGGCCGAAAAAGGGGAAAGTGTGGCCTTTAGTGCCTTATATTGCTATTGTTTGGATGGGTTTAGTAAGCTGCTGAGAATCTTGCCGGAAAAATTAGGCGTCGGACAAGTAGAACTGGCTCAGGAAATGATAATACTGCTAGATTCCCTGAATCAACCCATCGATTACCACTTTGCCGCAGCGAAGCGCCAATTGTTGAATACCTTCTTTGATAAGTGCGGTTCCGTCATCTCGGGCCAAAAGGAAGCCGTCGATCTCATCCAAATCGCTGATGATCTGCAACGGAAAGCCGAGTGGATGAAAAATCACATCCGGCAAAGGGAATGGATCCGCGATCAGGCGGGATTTCAGTGGTTTAACGGCTATTATAACAATGATGGACAGAGAGTGGAAGGAGACCATCCCGCTGGGGTCCGGATGACTCTGACCGGTCAGGTCTTTACGATAATGGGCGGGGTTGCCACGAAGAATCAAATGGGTGAAATCGTCAAAAGCGTGGATCATTATTTATGGGATCCCGGTTTGGGCGGTTACCGGTTGAATACTGACTTTGGCGGTATCCAGCTCAATTTGGGAAGAGCTTTTAGTTTCGCATTCGGCCACAAGGAAAATGGCGCTGTTTTCAGCCATATGGCGACCATGTATGCCAATGCCTTATATAAGCAAGGCCTTGTCAAAGAGGGGTTTAAGGTATTGCAGTCTCTTTACGATTTGAGCCGTAATTTTGAAAAAAGCCGGATTTATCCGGGACTCCCCGAATATTTCAATAGCAGGGGCAGAGGGATGTATCATTATTTGACCGGTTCCGCCAGTTGGTTTTTATTGACAATGCTTTGTGAAGTATATGGGGTCAAGGGAGAATGGGGAAACTTGAAACTTCAGCCTAAGCTGTTGCCGGAACAGTTTGACAGTTCGGGCATTTGTAAAGTGGTCACCTGTTTTCAAGCGAAACGACTGGAGATTGAGTATCATAATCCGAAGCATTGGCAGTTTGGCGAATATCAAATTACCAAAGTCTTGTTGGACGGAATGGAAGTTCCATCACTCCCGACAGAGAAAGAAGAAACAGCTTATCTGCTCGATGGAGATTTCATAAAAAGACAAAACGCCGACTTCCATCGTATCCAAGTGGAATTGGGACCGAAAATATCACAGTGAGGGAAACGAATGATTGATCATCATTTATTGGAAATTCTTCAATATACCGGGGAAGGATATCGCCCGGTCATCGATTATGAATCCTGGCGGGTGGCGGTTTTAAATTCGATTGATGAATTGCTGCCCCGCAACATCTCCAAGATGCAGAAACACCGGGAAAGCGATGAGGTTTTTGTTTTATTGAGAGGGCAATGCCTCTTGTACATTGGCGAGGGTGAAGTTGAAGGCGAAGATGAAGGTAAAAAAGAAATCACTCAAATCAAGGCCCAAAAAATGGAACCCTTTTCAATCTATAATATAAAAAAGGATACCTGGCATACCCATACATTAAGTAAAGATGCCATGGTCCTTATCGTAGAAAACCGGGATACGACGGATCTCAATTCACCCCAGATAGTTCTTACCGAGAGTCAACGCTTGGATTTGATCCGTCTGGCTCGGGAGCAGGGGTTCCCAGGGGAAAGGTAAAGGTTGAAATACCATTTATTGCCCTTTTTCCAGCGGTTGATTGGCAATTAAATATCCCGAGCCGAAATGGGAGAATTGGTAATAGGGAACATGGTGTTGTTTCAGATATTGGAGAGATGATTCTTTTACAAATGCAAATACCCGCCCCCGTCCTCCTTTCTGAGGTTGAAAATAGAACATCAACTTGGAATCCTGTCTGACAAAAAGGACTCGGTGCCGGGTGTAAAAGGGAGTTGAAAAACTGCCGTCGATGGCGTCAATCACTTGATCCTGCCTGGTAAGGTAGGGCCTTAGTTCGGCCGCCAGATATTTCACAGGTTTGCCGTTTTCAACGATTGGGACCAGTAAAAGAATGAATAAAGCCCATAAAAGGTAATATCCAAAAAATGTGACGTTAAAAAAGGGTTCATAGCCGTTATTGGTTTTTCGCCAGAACCAGATTAAAAAGGCTCCAATGATTAAACTCAACGGCAACAGGAACAGCACCCAGATTGTGTTCTGATACCCCAGGGGCAGGGCGCTGCGATGGATGGCAATCAGGGTAACCACACCTAAAACGATCAACAGTTCAATGATGATTCCCCACCAAGGATTGGCGTGAAGCCCGGAGCGTGATAAAAGCCGTTCCCACCAATGGGCCATCAACAGGGCCACCGGCAGAAACAAAGGGAGGGTATAGCCGGGTAGTTTGGTTTGGGCAATGGTAAAGAAGGCGAAAGTAATCACGGCCCAGGATAAGATGAAAAAAATAGCTGTGTCCGACCAACGCTTCACGGCAAGCTTTAAAGAACCGGGAATAAAGGCGCTCCAAGGCATAAAGCCGATAAATAATAAAACGATGTAATAGAAATTGTAGTACCACCCGCCCCCATGTTTCTCAATGGGCTGGGTGAAGCGTTTGAACATATGATAACCGAAATGGCTCTGGATAAAGTCCATTCCATAGCGAAATCCCATGGATAAGTACCACGGCAAGCAAATAACTGCGGCGAGGGCGAAACCGCCGAGCAAATACCAATTCCACAGAGAACGTCCGGAAGTCTTTTTTTGAAGGGTTAGAAAGAACCAAAAAGCAAGACCGGTGGCGCCCGTAATCACTAAGGCCACCGGTCCTTTGGCCAGAATACTGAGGCCGAGAGGAATACCCATCAACACCAAAAAAAGGGGTTTGTTTTCAACCATGCTTTGATAGAAAAAATAGAGCGTCAGTCCGATAAGAAAAGTCAAAGTCGTATCAATCAGGGCCATCTGCGATTCAATAAAAAACAGGAAACCGGTACCCAGCATTAAAGCTGCAATGATACCGGTTTTTTTATTAAATAGCTTTTTACCGAATAAATAGGCTAATATCAGGCATAGAAAAGCAAATATGGTAGAAGTGATCCGGGAGGTGAATTCATTCATGCCGAATCCTTTATAGAAAGCCACGGTAATCCAAAAGTTAAGAGGGGGCTTGTCATAGCGGGGGGCATAGTTAAAATAAGTACCTACCGGATCGTGGCGTAAAATCATCTGCCGGGAAATTTCCGTATAGACGCTTTCATCCTCATCCCACAAACTCGGTGTTCCCAGATAAAAAAGGAATAAGGGGATAAATAACAAGACAATCATGAAAATGATTTTTTTGGTCGGTAATTTTTCCATTAAAGAAATCATCGGTAACCTCCAAACCAATTGTTTCAAGAAAGGATTCATCCATCGGCTTAGGTGAAGGATCTAGCCGTGGGTTTAAACCCCAAAACGACTTCGCAAACTAAGAGATGAAAATACGAATTAAGATTTCGGTCCGTTTTTTGGGATTCATTTATCGTGAAGAACGAAGGAATAACCAATTGATGATGAAAAACGCCAAAAAAATTAAGGCTACCGGTAAAGCCAGAATGACGACAATGAGAAAACCGGCACCCAATAAAAGCTTTAGTAAAAGACTTCCTTTGCCCGAGCCAAAACTAAATTGTCTCACAAATACGCGAGGATGAGGATTGGATTCATTGGTATCGGAGTGGTAATAGTCTTTACTGTTTTGATCCTGTTCAATCGTTAATCCTTGAAAATTTTCGCGTTCGTCGGAGGATAATACCGTGACTTCCGGCTGGTGCTTGCAATTGTTACAAATATTCTCTCCGGACTTTGTTTCGGCGCCGCAATGAATACAAGACATATAAAATCCCTCTTTCTTATTGTAAGCCACTTATTGGATTATCATAAATAATTATAGAAGAAAAAGTATACCAAGCAAAGTTAAATTTGATTAAACCAAGAGTTAATTATCATGATAAACGCTGGATTAGCGGTAAAGTTTCAAGATAACGCCATCAAAATGAAAAACTATTGGTAAGGGGTTTACAAATCTTTTCATTTTATGAATGAAAGGTATTTCTTCAGTGGGATAGAAATATAGGGAGTGCTACACATTTCCAAGGCTTATTTGGATAATCGGGCTTAACAATGTAAAATGAATATGGTAAAATAAATACTAAAGTTGACAAAATGTTTATAAATATTGTATTTGTGAGGAAGTATCGGTAATTGGCTTCTTTATCAATCAATTCGGAGATTACGGTTATAAATCGGTGTTGGGATCTAGACTTGGATCAAGGCTAGATTATTTTTTTCATCGGTATCTGTTTTACCCATAAAAGCCAACAGGAGAGTTAGGATGGGTTCAAAAAGAAAGAAAAAACGAAAAAGCGGTCTTTTATTTCGTCTCCAAATCAATATTGCAACTGTTTTGGTTTGGTTACTTGGTCGTTCAATCCGTTTCCGGGTGATCGGCCGCGAACATCTTCAACGTTTTCATGGAAAAGAAGGTTTTATTATCAATGCCTGGCATGGTCAACAACTCATGGGTTTTTACTTTTTTAGAGGCTGCGGATATTATATTCTTTCCAGTTTATCCCGGGATGGGGAAATCTCCAGTTCGATCATGCGAAAAATGGGTTGGAAAATTATCAGAGGCTCCACAACAAGAGGAGGATTTCATAGTCTCATCGAATTAATGAAAGTTTTGCGCCAGGGAGCCGGAACCGTAATCACCCCGGATGCTCAGGGTCCTATATATCATATTGAGCCGGGGAGCATTTATTTGGCACAAAAAACAGGAGCCGTTTTGATTCCGATGGCTTTAGTTTATGACCGCAAATGGGTGTCCGAAAAAAGCTGGGACAAATTTGTGGTTCCCAAGCCATTTGCAAGATGCGTGGCTTACATTGATACACCCCTTAAAGTAATGGCCAAATTGACCGATGAAAATATGGAGATTGAGAAAAAACGTTTACAGGATGCCTTGCATGAAACCAACAGAAAAGCGGAAGAGGTACTAAAACAGTGGCAAAGCGGAAAATAGTATACTTGATCTACAATATCATCGCTTGTCCAATTCTTTTGCTGGCGGTGCCCTTTTTTGTTATTCGGAATCTGGCGCTTCGAAGACCGGTGTTACCCTATTTTCTGGGACTTTCAAGGCAACAAAAAGCGCAGCTGAAAGATAAAGAAGTTGTCTGGATTCAGGCGGTTTCAGTCGGAGAGACTTTTATTGCCGAAAGTATGATTAAAGAAATCAAAAAATTGCGTCCCGATTATCAAATCGTCCTGACCACTACGACTCCTACAGGCCAGCAAATCGCTAAGGAAAAAATAGGCGATCTGGCGCTGGTTACTTATTTCCCTTTGGAAATTCCGTTTTTAATGAAGCGTTTTATCATGAATTTGCGACCGGTTTTATTTGTAATGGTGGAAAGTGAGATTTGGCCTAATGCCGTTTTTTACTGTAAGAAGGCTGGAAGTAAAATCGCTACCGTTAATGGACGAATCGGTAATCGATCCTATCAAAATTATTCGAAGGTGAAAGGGTTTATGAAAATAGTTTTTGAACAATTCGACCTTTTTGCCATGCAATCCGTCAATGACGCCAACCGCATCGGTGAACTTGGAGCTCCGCTGGAGCGCATCGTGGTAACGGGCAATGCCAAATTTGATCAGGAATACCCGATATTCAGCGGGGAACAGTTGGATGCTTTCCGCCGGCAATATCATTTCAATAAAGAAGATTTGTTGTTCACCGCAGCCAGCACTCATCCTGGCGAAGAAGCCATGGTTGTCGAGGCCTATCTTTCGTTACTTCAAAAAGAACCGGCTTATTTAATTATAGCCCCGCGTCATCCCAATCGTGCCGATGAAGTGGCGGCTTTATTGGAGAAGGAAGGATTGTCCTATGTCCGGAGATCCTCCGGAAAAGTTGTTACTTCCAATACAAACCAGGGACATCAAGATTGCAGGATTTTATTATTGGATACTTTTGGAGAACTTGGCCTTGCTTATGCCGTGTCTGATGTGGTTTTGGTAGGTGGTAGTTTGGTCAAGATGAAAGGTACCGCCGGGCATAACGTCCTTGAGGCAGCTGTACAGGAAAAACCGGTTATTTATGGACCTTTTATGGATAATTTCCTGGAAAGTAAACGTCTTTTAGAAGAGGTTGACGCTGGTTTTACAGTCCAGAGTGCGGCGGAGTTGACATCGATCATCTTAAAACTTGTTGAGGATCGAGAATTGTACGGGCAAAGGGCAACTAGGGCAAAAAAGGCCGTACTCGCCAACCGGGGCGCCATTAAGCATACAATTGAACTGATGGATGAGCTTTTACGAGGTAAAGTAAGATGAATCATTCTGCGTTGCAATTTTATCTATTGCGGGTGATTAACGGGGAAGAGTCAGGGCTGGCAGCCGGATTGGTCCGTGTCTTTCTCTCGGGGCTTGAGTTTGTCTACTGGTTTCTTTCCAGATTACAGTTCCGGATGATCCGCCGTCATAAATTGCCGGTTCCGGTTTTGAGTGTCGGGAATATCACTGCCGGGGGCACCGGTAAAACACCTACCGTCATTTGGCTGGTAAAATTGATGAAAGATGCCGGTTTTCATCCGGCCATCTTGACCCGGGGGTATAGGGGAGCTTACGAAAAGGAAGGCTTGATTTTCTCGCATCGTGATGGAACTGATTTATCTCCAAGCCAAACAGGGGATGAACCTTTTTTATTGGCTAAATTGTTGCCGGGCACATTGATAGGGGTGGGACGGGAACGTTACCGGAATGCCTTGAAAATTTTAGAACAAGATCCGGCGACGAATTTATTTATTTTAGATGATGGATTTCAACATTGGGGTTTATTTCGAAACTTGGATATCGTTTTAATCGATGCATCGAGACCGTTTGGTAATAGGCATTTGTTACCCAGGGGCTTTTTGCGGGAACCGGTATCCAGCTTAAAAAGAGCCGGCATCATTTTGTTGACCCGAAGCGCCAAGGTGGGAGAGGAACAAAAGAATCAGCTTATTGCCGAACTTTTGTCGATTCAACCCCGGGCTGCTGTCACAACCATCATGGAAGAAACGTCGGAATTAATTCCATTAACTTTTTTTGGACGAGGGGATGATGGACATTCCGTCATTTCGGCGGCAGATTTTTTAAAAGGACGTAAGGTGAGCGCAATCACCGGAATCGGTAATCCCCGGCAATTTTTGGCTTCTTTGGAAACCATGGGCGCAGAGGTGGGATACTTTAAGGCTTATCCCGACCATTACCACTATGAAGAAGCTGAGATAATCGATTTGGTTAAAGGTTTAGCTGAAAATGGCTTTACAGAATTAATTGTCACCGCCAAAGATGGAGTAAAGCTGGAATCATGGACTGATTCCTTCGAAAAATCCGGTATTACCTGTTATATTTTAAGTTTGGATTTTAAAGTAGCGGATGAAAGAATTGTACAAAAGATAAAGGAGGCTTTTTAAGTGGAATATAAACTACAGGATCTTGTTGGAAAGGAATTACTGCTCATTGCCGGACCTTGCGTCATCGAATCCCGTGAGCATGTGAGGATGATGGCCGGGGAGTTAAAAAAGATTACCGGTGAAGTGGGTGTGAAGTTTGTCTTTAAAGCTTCTTTTGACAAAGCAAACCGGACGGCCGGTGATTCATTCAGAGGACCCGGTTTAAAAGATGGGCTTGCGATTTTAAAGGAGATTAAGGAAGAATTCGGCGTGCCGGTTTTATCGGATGTGCATGACATAAGCCAAATAGCCCCCGCGGCGGAAGTGCTTGACATTATTCAGATCCCGGCTTTCTTATCCCGCCAAACCGATTTGGTGATGGAAGCCGCCCGGACCGGGAGGATTATTAACATTAAAAAAGGACAATTTAGCGCTCCTGAAGATATGCGGAACGCGATTGAAAAAGTCGTAGCTGTCGGCAATCGTCAGATCCTCCTCACCGAACGGGGTGTTTCTTTCGGCTATCATCAATTAGTAGTTGATATGCGATCATTGCCGATTATGCGTTCCTTCGGCGTTCCGGTTATTTTCGACGGGACTCATAGCGTTCAGGAACCAGGCGGGTTAGGGAAGTCATCGGGAGGAAACCGTCGCTATGTTCCTTATCTTTGCCGGGCAGCCGTCGCAACCGGAGTGGACGGTTTATTCCTGGAAGTTCATGACGATCCGGATCATGGAAAGTCCGATGGCCCTAATATGTTGGAACTTTCTAAACTCAAAACGTTATTACAAACATTGGTCCAAATCCACAAGGTTGTGCAAGATGAAATTTGAGAAGATAGCTCCGGGCCAAATCCGCTTGATTGCGATGGATGTTGATGGAGTATTGACCGACGGCAGTATCATTATCGGAACGGGTGGCTTTGAGGCCAAAATGTTCAGCGCCCGTGACGGCCTGGGCTTGAATGTTTTGGTAAAATTAGGCTATGAAGTGGCATGGGTTACCGGCCGCAGTTCGGATATTGTAGCCCAAAGAGCAAAGGAACTCCATATACCTCATTTGATGCAGGGTATCACCTATAAAGTTGAGGCTATCGAAGAATTACTTACCAAGCTCAATTTAGGTTGGAATCATGTCATGTACATCGGCGATGATCTCAATGATTGGGGCCCGTTTCAAAAAGCGGCTGTTACCTTTACAGTGAGTAATGGTTGCACCGAGATCAAAGAGTGCGCCGATTACATCACGGAGGCTATCGGTGGTTCCGGTGCGGTGAGAGAGATTGTCGAACTGTTTTTAAAACACGAACAAAGATGGACTGAAGCCTTGGATTTATACTCTAGCTTTAGCCATCATCGTCGAACATCATCCAAAGGAGAGATCCAATAAATATGACAGTCGCTGAGAAACAAACGTATCTGCAGCAAGCACAGGAAGTATTGAAGATTGAAGCCGAAACCATTTTGGCTCAGATCGAAACTTTAGGGGAAGATTTCATCCGGGCTGTGGAAATGATTTTAAATTGCAACGGCCGGGTGGTTGTCACCGGAATGGGTAAATCAGGCCATATTGGCTGTAAAATATCGGCTACGCTTGCCAGTACCGGTACTCCATCCTTTTTTCTACATCCGGCGGAGGCGATTCATGGGGACTTAGGTATGGTGACACCGCAGGATGTGGTGATCGCTATTTCGGCAAGTGGTGAAAATAACGAGATTTTAGCGATTTTGCCGACGCTCAAAATTATCGGAGCACCCATTATCGCTATGACCGGTTCAAGAAATTCGGTCCTTGCCAAAAATAGTGATATCATACTGGAAATAAAAGTTGAAAGAGAAGCTTGTTCGTTAGGACTGGCACCGACAGCCAGCACCACCGCTCATTTGGCGATTGGGGATGCGCTTGCTGTGACTCTTTTGGGAGCCAGGCACTTTACAGCGGAAAACTTCGCCTTGTATCATCCCGGCGGAGCTCTGGGAAGGAAATTATTATTAACGGTTGAAAAATTGATGTATACCGGTGATAAGAATCCTTTGATTCATCAAGATAAAACGATCAGGGATGCGGTGATCACCATGGCCGCTCATGGTAATCATGGCGCGGCGGTTGTGGTTAACGATCAAGGAACTTTGGCGGGGATTGTTACAGATGGTGATTTGCGGCGCATTTTGGAAAAATATGAAAACCCGTTAACTTTAACGATTAAAGAAGTTATGATCCAAAACCCCCGTACCATTACCAAGGATAAAATGGCTGCCGAAGCCATGCATGTCATGGAACAGAAGAATATCACCGTTTTGCCGGTCATTGATGAAGACAGAGTTCCTATCGGTATTATACATCTCCATGATATTATCAAAGGGCTATCCGGGATGAGATAAAGGTTGACTCGGTTAAATCAACTGCGCTTAATGGATGAAGCCTTCTTGACAAGGCTGATTTGCTTATGTTAGACTTTAGAAGAAATTTGGTAAATGTTGAGTTCCAAAATTTTACATTTTCGAGGAGGGCAATATTTTGGATTATTTTTTAACGGAAGAACAACAAATGATTAAAGATTTAGCCCGGCGGATTGCCGATGAAAAAGTAGCTCCCAGAGCGTTGGAGTTTGATGAGAGCGGCGAATTTCCCTGGGAGATAATGAAGATACTTGCCGATGCAGACCTTTTTGGAGTGTATCTCCCTGAAGAATATGGTGGAATGGGTGGCGGAGTTCTGGAACAATGTTTAGTGGTTGAGGAACTCTCCCGGGCTTGCAGTGGTGTGGCAGTGAGTTATGCGGCTTCGGGCCTGGGTTGCATGCCTATTTTAGTTCTGGGCTCGGAAGAACAAAAGAAAAAATATCTCACCGAAATCGCTTCCGGTAGAAAATTAGCAGCCTACGGTTTGACCGAAGCCAATGCCGGTAGTGACGTTGCCGGTATGGAAACCACTGCTGTTTTAGACGGCGATGAATATGTGATTAATGGGACCAAACAATGGATTACCAATGGCGGAGAAGCCGAAATCTATACCGTCATGGCAGTAACCAATAAAAATAAGGGCCCCCGCGGGATTAGCTGCTTTATCGTAGAAAAGGGCACCCCTGGTTTTTCTTTCGGCAAGAAGGAAAATAAAATGGGTATCCGGGCCTCGGCAACCCGTGAATTGATCTTTGATAATTGCCGGGTCCCCAAGGAAAACTTGCTGGGTGGCAAAGAAGGCGTTGGCTTTGTTGCTGCAATGAGAACTTTTGACCGTACCCGTCCCGGTATCGGCGCCCAAGCCATCGGCGTTGCCCAGGGAGCGTTGGATGCTGCCGTTAAATATGCTCATGAGCGGGTTCAATTCGGACAACCTATTTCATCATTCCAAGCTATCCAGCATATGCTGGCGGATATGGCAACTCAAGTTGAGGCGGCTAGAGCGTTGGTATACGCTACAGCAAGGATGATCGACGGCGGCGCTAAGAATTTTTCCAAGGAATCCTCCATGGCGAAAGTTTTCGCTTCCGATGTGGCCATGAAAGTTACCGTGGATGCGTTGCAGGTCTTCGGCGGGTATGGCTATATGAAAGAATATCCGGTTGAAAAAATGGTCCGGGATGCCAAAATCACCCAAATCTATGAAGGAACCAACCAAATTCAACGGAACATCATTGCGCTTGAACTGATTAAAGAATTGGCAGGTAAAAAATAATCTATTCCGAGGCTGTCTAAAAGTATTTTACGATCAATAAGAAATACAATATAGCTTCATCCCGATTGATAAAACGTTATATTGTATTTCTTTATTGTGCGTGCGCTCATCCACTCATGTGCTTTGTGGGTCGTTCACGCACCAGTGTATTTTGTGCGTGCGTTCACGCACAAATCTACTTTTGGGACAGCCCCTTTTTACGTATATCATTTTTAGGAGGAGATATTTGGTGAAGATCGTAGTTTGTGTGAAACAAGTTCCCGAATCTACGGAAGTGAAAATCAATCCGGAGACGAATACCCTGATCCGCGAAGGCGTCAAGAGTATCTTGAATCCGTTTGATTTATATGCCATTGAAGAAGCTTTGCGTATCAAAGAAAAACTGGGCGGCACAGTTACGGTGATTTCAATGGGTCCGCCCCAGGCTGCCGAACAACTCCGGGAAACCATCGGTATGGGCGTTGATGATGCGATTTTATTATCGGATCGGGCTTTTGCCGGTTCCGATACTTTGGCTACTTCTTATGCGCTCAGCAAGGGAATCGAAAAGATTGGCGACGTTCAACTGATCCTTTGCGGGAAACAAGCGATTGATGGCGATACGGCTCAAGTTGGTCCGGAGATTGCCGAGAAATTAGGCATTCCTCATATCACTTATGTAAAGAAAGTCAATGAAATCAGTGAGAGTGAAATGACCGTCGAGCGCATGAACGAAGATGGTTTCGAACGGGTTCAGCTTCCCCTGCCGGCATTGATTACAGTTGTCAAAGAAATTAATGAGCCCCGGATGCCTTCATTAAAAGGTATGATGCGGGCTAAAAAAGCAGTGATCCCTTCTTGGACCGCTGCGGATATCGGGGCTGAACCGGAAAAATCCGGGTTAAACGGTTCACCGACCTGGGTTAAAACTATCTTCGTGCCGGAAATGAAATGTCAAGGCGAGATCTTTGAGGGAACCCCTGAAGAACAGGTTAAAGCCTTGGTCGATGCGATTGTTTGCCGGAAAATCGTGCAATAAAGGCGAAGGATCTGCGTGCAGGCGCGGACGGGCCTTTCCATCAACGAACCCGATTGAAATGAATAAGGAGGACCATCATGGCGATTAAGGTTTTAAACGATAAATGTCGTGGCTGTAAATTATGCATACCCAGCTGCCCTTTTGGAATCATTGAAATTATTGATAATAAAGCTGTTATTAAAGATGGTTGTACAATGTGCGGAACTTGCGTTAAAACCTGCAAATTCAAAGCTATTGAAATAACCCGGGATGTTAAAATAACGATCGATAAGTCCCTTTATAAAGGTGTATGGGTTTTCGCGGAACAACGCGGGGGTAAACTTTCCAATGTGGCCTTTGAGTTACTGGGAGAAGGCCGCAAACTGGCTGATGAATTGGGCGAACCTCTGGTTGCAGTCTTGCTTGGAAGCAAAATTGAAGCGGAAGCAAAACGTTTGGTAGCTTTTGGTGCGAATAAAGTATTTGTGGCCGATGCTCCCGAATTGGAACATTTCCTGGAAGATTCCTATGCGCAAGTGTTAAGCGATTTGATCAAGAAGGAAAACCCGAATATCGTTTTAATTGGCGCTACGGCGATCGGCCGATCCTTAGGCCCCAAGGTGGCAGCACGTTTGGGAACCGGACTTACCGCTGACTGTACCGCGCTGGCCGTTGATGTCGCGGAAAAGAACCTCTTACAAACCCGGCCGGCTTTCGGCGGCAATTTAATGGCGACCATTCTTTGCCCCAATCACCGTCCGCAGATGGCAACCGTACGTCCGAAGGTATTTAAACCGTTGGCGGAAGATGCAAGCCGGAGCGGAGAAATCGCCAAAGTGGATCTTTCTACCACTGCCTGGAACATCCGGGCCAAAGTGTTGGAAGTGGTTAACGAAGTCGGTTCCTCGGTAAATCTGGAGGAAGCCAACATCATCGTTTCCGGCGGCCGGGGACTTAGTGATCCCAAAAATTTTGAGTATGTAAAAGAGTTGGCTGGTGTTTTAGGCGGAGCGGTCGGTGCTTCCCGTGCTGCGGTAGACGCCGGATGGATGCCTTATGCGCATCAAGTCGGACAAACCGGTAAAACCGTCGGACCGAAGATTTATTTCGCCTGCGGTATCCATGGCGCGATTCAGCATTTAGCCGGAATGTCGTCATCGGACATCATTATCGCCATCAATAAAAACCCCGATGCGCCGATTTTCAAAGTGGCAACTTTCGGAATCGTGGGAGATGTGCTGGAAATCTTGCCGCTGCTCACCAAGGAGTTTAAAAAAGCTTTAAATTCCTGATGAACTTTTTTAAAAAGCATATTTTCTAAAACAATGAATAAAACAAAAACCGTAATCCCCGGTCCCTTTGGAACGAAACTGGACCTGATTACGGTTTTTTATTTTAAAATTCTTTTACCATCCCAGATCGGTTTTGATCTGTTGGACAAGTTGACCGGCCATCCGGGCGTGGGTGGCAATGGAAGGGTGCCAGTCCTCGCCGTAACCGAGGGTTCCATCCTGCATTGGAAATTCAATGAAATGGACTTTGGCATCTCCACCGGATTGAAATTGACTGACCGCCGTAGTCATGAAGTCCCGTGCATGGATTAGATTATCGCCATTTAACATCGGGCCCAAGGCGCAGTAAATATGGGCGTTGGGATATTGGACCCGGATTTGTTTTACGAAATTTGCATAAGCGGTGACGAAGACGGTTTTATCGGGAACGCCGGTGCTGAAATCGTTGGTACCCAGATTGATTACCACCACTTGGGGAATCCACCGGCTGGGATCCCATAGCAGGGTGGAGTTGTAGGGCAATATCCGGAGATAAAGTTGAGGCATTACATCCGTGGTATCTCCGCCATAATTGCGAATCACGCCTTTGCCCGACCAGGCCACCGTAATTTGGTCCGCTTCCAGTGCCCGGGCGGCTACCGAACCATAGGCCAGGTAAGCGTTTTCATTTTTCGTGGTAAAGCTTTGATATTGGCTGGTCCCTTCATTCCCGTATCCGCAGGTAATAGAGTCACCGATGAATTCGATACGTCGCGCCGAAACAGCCGGCGGCTCCAACAAAGTACCATCGGTTACTGTAAATCCCAAAAACTGGACTTCTCCAACCCAGGCTTCCGTCCTTCTGATGAGTTCAAGGGTATGGGTCCCCGGAGCAAGCCCCGAAGCCAAGGCGATTGGCATTGAGGTGCTGGACGTAATATTGACGGGAGTTTTGACTACATTATCAATAACCAGATTAAACCAATTGTCACCACTGGATTTCAGATTGACGAGAATGCCTGTTCCTTGAAAATTCGCTTTGATGGTAGTGGCGCTCCAGGCGAACTTGGGACCGCTAGAATCGCTGGTGTCAAAACGTCCGAGGTACAAGACTTTGGAATCGGCCTCGGGTGTGGGCGTGGGTGTCGCTGTCGGCGTCGGAGTGGCGTTACCGTTCAATATAAACCCGGTTGGTTTGGCATTCGTTCCGCTATAGGTGAGGGTAAAGCCGAAATTTACCGTCCCACCGTTTGCCGCTATTGTGGAGTTGTAGGATAGATTGGCGGCTGTTACGGAAGTCCCGTTTTGGGTATAACCGGCGTTCCAGATGTTTGTGATCTGCTGGTTGCCGGAGAATGTCCACCCCAAAGTCCAGCCATCAATGGCAGCCGAATCATGATTGGTGATGGTCACATTTACGGTGGCCCCGGAACCCCAGTCGTACTGGCTATAGTCCACGGAATAGTTATTGGCGGCGATGATCCTCTGTTGATCCGGCTGAATCAAACCATTTACCATGAAAATACCCAACAAAAAACATGCTGCAAAAACAATCAGTTTTTTCCTTGTTCTCTTATTCAAAATACCATCCCCTCCTTAATCGATAGATTCGTCAGGTGGCCACCCAAGATTATTATATCATGCAATTGTAATTTTTTGGAAATAATCTAAATTTTTGCAAATCAAAGTTGAATTGATTTTTTGACCTTGCCACTCTTGGGTGTGGAGGTAAGTCCCGGGAAACAATTTTCAAAAATTCATACGGAACTGCAAGAGGAAACCATTCAATTTGGCCTATCCGGGAAGATCGGGGATTTTGTGAAGGATAACGGTTATACCATGATCGAACATGTTGATTCCAATGATATGGAAAAAAGATTTCTGACTTTGGAAAACGGAGAGTTGTTCGAAGAAATAGCGCCGATGATGAATTTTATATGGGTTGAACACAGTTAAACCGTTCATCCTATTTTTTTAATTTATTAACCGAATCGTCTTTGACTGAAAAATTGAAAAGAGTTATAATTCTTAAATCTTAGGGATCTTGGGTGGAACTAAAGTGGGACAGACCGTATTGAAAAGTAAATTGCTCATAGCCGTCACTTTTATTTTACTTTTAACCCTATCGAATTTTTACTTGCTCACCGGGATGAATACTTCAAATGACCCTCTGACCAATGATCATTGGTCGCAAATGGTGGATGAATTATCCCATCAAGCGATGATTCTAGAGGATCACCGTCTCAACCTTTCCTTTCTACATAAACCTTTTCGACTCAATGTTGGAGTTTTTCGATTTGCCCGGTCCGAATATCAGGTTTTCCGGGTTTTTATTGACCGGCAATTGATATTGAAAGTCATGGGCTTATTCTTTTTGATTTATTATCAGTTATCGCGGACCAGTAGTGAATCTGCCCCTTATCGGTATCATGATCAGCATGAAAGATAGAAAGGATAGGGGGAATATAAATGCTTTATATAGCAGGAATATTTATTTTAGCGTGTCTCGGTTTTCTGGGTTATATTGTCTATTGTGATTTATCAACCCATAGGCAAAATAAAGAAGAAAAGAAAACAAAAAAATGATGCTAAATGTCGGTATTTTAGTGTTTAATGGCGTTGGATTATTGGATTTTGCCGGACCGTATGAAGTATTTACCGTCACTTCCAAATTAAATCATAAGCAGTTCTTTAACACCTTTACAATCAGCCGTGATGGCAAAGAGATTCAAACAGTCGATGGACTGAAGATTGTTCCCGGTTATAGTTTTGATAATCACCCGTCCATTGATATTTTAATCATTCCAGGCGGTGAAGGCACAAAAGTTGAAATGAATGAACTTCAAATTTTGCAATGGATACGCCGGAATTATGAGAAGTCGCAAGTAACCGCCTCGGTTTGTTCCGGAGCCCTTATCTTGGGAAAGATTGGACTTTTGGATGATTTAGAGTCTATCACCCATCATGAAGACATTGATCAATTGCAAGAGATTGCACCGCAAACCACCATCAATCGCCAGAGCAGATTTGTCTCTTATGGTAAAGTCATGACTTCCGCGGGGAGTTCGGCTGGAATCGATCTCGCTCTTTATATCGTAAAAAAGTTCTGCGGAGCTGAGATCGGGAATAAGACCATTGTTTATTTGGAATATGGACAATGGCAAAATATTCCGGTTGGGAATTGAGCAGTCCGGTTTGGTGAAAAGAGTTTTAATGGATAGAGATATCCGATATATTGGCAAGAAATTATATATTTAGATCAATAGATTGCATATCTCATTATTTTTAAATTATTTGGCAACAGTCCTTAGTTTACGATGTTCTGACGGAAGTTTGGCAATGGATGGGATTAATTATCAATCCATTGCCTGCTTTTAAACATTGCGGTCAATTCATTTTACCATTATTTTTAGAAGTTCCTGTTTTAAACCCCGGAAAGGTCTTTTCCAGCATCTTTTTTTGATAGATATTGAGCAGCTCATCCAGTTCAACACTGGCTGCCAGAACTATGGAGTCGGTGTAGCCGCTGGCCTCGTAAGCTTTTTGGAGTTTGTTGCGGGCTGCGGCTATTTTTTGTTCCAGAGTAAGAGTTTTTGACATGTCCCTTTTTACTTTCCTATAATAAATGATATAATGGTAATAAGTGTAATTTCTGGGCAATAAAAAACCAGGGCGCAAATGGAATGCGTTTGGGCCTGCTGTTTTTATTCTATTAACCGATAGATGATAGTTGTTTTTAATTTTTAAAGTATAGGATGACGACAGTGAATTTGTAATTTACAGGAAAATTATACTATAATTTTATACTCATTGTCAATTGATGTATAAAAATTTTATACAAATAATCGTTGAGGACTTCTTATGCCGAAAAATGTTTTGGGAACCAAACTTAAAAAATTACGAAGGGAAAGAAACCTGACTCAAAATGAGCTAAGCCAAAAACTTGGTTTTTCCGATCGTTATGTCGCTAAAATTGAATCCGGGGTCAGGCCGTCGATGGAAGCTTATCGAAAATTGGCGGATTTTTTTGAGCTACCCGTTGAATATTTGGTATCGGATAGTGAAAAAGCACCGTTAACGCTACTGGCCCAGAATGAGGAATTACTTAGCGCCTTTATGGAAGTTGAGCGCATGAGCGCCGAGGATCAAAAAATCGTTTTGGAGCTTATCAAGGCGTTTATTGCCAAGAAGAATTCCGAGAAGGGCAAATAGGTAAAAGAAAAACGGGCTGTTGCAAAAGAAAATGTATGGATAGCGATATCCAATATAACACTTTTGCATACTCATGGTTGCGATATATCGTATATCTCATTCATTAAAATATTTTGCAACAGTCCCGTTATTAAAAATACGATTCCTTTTTAAAATGCCCCGGGTTAACCACGGATAGCTTCCTAACGTAAGCTCTGGCTTTATAGTTGGGAAGTGGTTGTGGCATTGAACTTTATGCCTAGGCTGGTTTCCAGGTTAGCGGTGGCATTTTCCAAAACGCTGAAAATCTTTGCCCGTTCCGCAGCATTACATAAATCGAGCACCGCCCCTTCGGAGAGACCCTCTTGCGACAAGGCGGAGCTAAATGCCCTCTCAGCTTGTTCGGCTGCAATAAAATCATATTGATTGGAATGGTTGACATATGCCAGGGTCCGGTATACATTGGTAAATACACTTGCCAGTGTCGTCATTTGGAAGCCGATATGATTGGATGGCGTGGTGAAAGTTGTTGCATTGATGGTTGGAATCGGATTGCCATACATCTGATCCAGATAATACTTTACTTGATATGGATATTGTTCATAGGTGCTGGTTTTGCCCCACACCGAGCTATAGTTTCGCACGGTAGCAATGGTCGATGCCGTCGCCGTTGCGCCCAATTTGCTGTAACTGGAAACCAGGCCGCCGTAGAAGCCTTGATTATAAGCTACATTTAGAATAACATCCAGAAAATTACCGGGCAAAGATTTAAATTGAAGCAAAGCGTTATCATAATCAGGCTGCCATGGAGTCTGCCATCCCCACTCTCCCTTGCCGATGATCTTTAGCGCTACAAAGTCAAGATAATGGAAATATGCAGTCAGCATGGGGCTGTAATATTTATTGTTAAAAGAAGACGGTGTGGCTTTGCTGTACTGAGTCGAAGCAGTATTCATCGTATAACCGATATTTTTTTGGAGGGTGACAAAATTAATCAGTGAATAACCGCCCGGGGCAGTGGATCCTGTAACCATGTCGACCGCATAATTGTTGATCTGGTAAGGACCTCCCTGACCCACTCCCATAACGGCCTGTTGTTCCGAAGCCGGATCAATTAGATTTTGATCCGATTTGTAGCATTGGGTTTCCAGGTTTTCCTGCAGCAATTGCCCCATAATCGAACCGTAGAGATAATCCTTGTTGAATTGAATTCCCGGATAATATTCCCGGATCAGGTGGCCTTCCATGACGCCGGCTATCAAATTGGACATGATCAGATCGGTATAATGGTCGCCGTCTAAAACGATTTGATCCTGGGATGAGCCAACGCCCAACAGCAAATGAAAAGTGACCGTACCGGTGGTGATGGATTCACCGGGTGTGGGTGGCAGCGGATTTTCGCCTGGTGTCGGCGTTGGAGTCGGAGTTGTTGTGGGGGTTTGGGTAATAGCTTGCCACAAGGCCGGTACATTGGACGGTTCCCAACCCGTCAGGGAAGTATGGGCCTGGATGCATTGATAAGTCACCCCATAATAGGTAACAACATCCCCAACCGCATAGGAAACATTCGGTGCCCATGCCCCCCTATCCGCTGCATTCACAATAGCCGGACCGGCCATTATCACCAACGAACCTAATAAAATTACAGCCAGTAATAATATTTTACAATTCTTTTTTAAAAACACCATTCAAATTCACTCTCCTTTACATTTTGTTTTATAGAAGATCATTCGCCTATACAATAAATTATAGTTTAGATATTCAAAAAGGTAAAATTTACCTTAGGATGAATATTGGGCAATTTTTGAATAAAAAGAATAATGATGATGAATTTCTTTATTTTTCCAATTATTTCATTTTGTTCTCTGAATCCGGCGGATTTCTAAAAAAAAGAATTTCCACCGGGAATTTAAAAGATAACGACAGGAGGTACGATTTCGTATTATCCAAAGCAGGGTTGCTTTTCTTGAAACGGAGGTTGATAGAATGAGTAACAGGCTTTTTTATGATATTGATCTTTTTTTTTCAACTGTTAAAATAAATGAGGGACCCCACGATCCATAATGTAACCAATTGTTTTCCAAATTTTAATTTATAAACGATACCTTTACTAATTTTTTGATAAACAATAGCCTACGATAGGAAGATGCCATCATGTCAAGTCAACGGAATATGATAATAACCCGGAATGCCTTGTTTTTGGTTAATTTGGTCATCATCGCGTTTCTTTCCATCGTGATTTATAAAACCATCGATCTGATCTGTTGGAATGGAATGGCCAGAGGTTTTTTGGAAAAAATAAAATATGTACCAACGATTCCCTGGCAGGTGCCTATTTTTTCCCTCATGCTTTTGTTGATTTTTTTTGTAAGTGTGATGATTCGCGGGCATTTGGATAAGGAGCAACAATTCCTGTTTTATTTATTCAGCGTTTCCGATTTGATCATTGGGATTGCAATTATGTATTTTTTGAATATGAGTTACAAGGGTATTTTATTCCTGGCAATCGTCAACATTATCGTTTATATCGACGGGATCCGGCGAAAATACTTTTTTTTGTTGGGAGCGATATTGGTTTACATCTTGTTTGATTATGATATCTTATCCATTAAAATGAACTTGTTCTCGATTAATGATTATATCCAATATTATACTTCGAGCCAGCGTTTGTACATTTTCGGCATCCGGAACCTGCTATTTTCATTGAATGAAATGATTTTTATCGCTTTTATGATTTTCGCCATTCAGAGTCAGATTGATGAAAATACCAAGATTAAAGAGTTATACGGTAAACTCTACCGCGCGGCGGAAGAGTTAAAAGTTGTTAATATCCAGTTGGAAGATTACTCGAAGAAATCGGAGGAAATGGCTAAGACGCGTGAGCGGAACCGGTTGGCGCGCGAGATACATGATACGATCGGTCACAACCTCACCGGTATCGCGACCGGACTTGAGGCGTGTCTTGACTTGATTGACCGGGATTTGGAAAAGACCAAAGTTCAAATTGGGAAAATTAGCGACTTGGCAAAAAAGGGCCTTCTGGATGTGCGCCGTTCTGTAAGTGAGCTGCGCCCGGATACCTTGGAACGATTTTCATTGATACCGGCGATTCGTAAACTCTCTGAGGATATCAATGATTGCACCAATACCAAAGTAATTCTTGATATTCAGGGGGAAGAATTTAAATTAAATGCCGATGAGGAAGAAACGATTTACCGGGTAGTCCAGGAAGGGATTACCAATGCGGTAAGGCATGGTCACGCAAAGGACATTTATATCAAACTGAATTTTGAAAGCCCCAGCCTTCTTTTGGAGATCGTGGATAACGGGAAAGGCTGTGCCAAAATAGCCGAAGGTTTCGGCTTAAAACATATCAAAGAACGGGTAGCCATGTTGGCCGGTTCAGTCGAGTTCGGTATGAGAGAAGAAGGCGGCTTCAGAATATATGCGTATATACCAACCAGAAGGAGGACGATAGTGTGATCAGGATAATGATTGCAGAAGATCAGGAATTGATCCGGCAGAGTCTGGAGATCATGTTGAGCGGCAAGTCTGATTTCGAGATTGTGGGAACTGCCGCTAACGGCCGTGAAACAGTGGATTTGGCATTCAAGATTCTCCCGGATGTTATATTGATGGATATTCGAATGCCGGACCTGGATGGAGTCCAATGCATCGAAATCATCAAAGGGAAATTTCCCCAAATCAAGATCATTGTTTTAACAACTTTTGATGATGATGAATATGTTTTTAACGCTCTTAAGAATGGGGCAAGCGGCTATTTGTTAAAAGGCATATCGTTAAGTGAATTGATTGATGCGATCAAAACCGTATTTAAAGGCGGCGCTTTAATTAATCCCAATATCGCCAGCAAAGTCGTACGCTTATTTTCCCAGATGGCCCACGCCGACTACCGGATCAAAGTGGCAGAAAACGCTTTGCAAGAATTAAATCTGAACGAACGGAAAATTATCCAGATGATTGGGATTGGATTGTCCAATAAAGAAATTACCGATAAATTAAAGCTGAGTGAGGGTACCGTCAGAAATTATATCAGTTGTATTTTAAGCAAACTTTCGCTTCGCGATCGAACCCAAATTGCAATCTATGCTGTTCAGGCCGGATTAACTCTTAAAAATATGGACCATTTGGGTGATAAAATTGAAAAAATCTAAACTTTTCTTCTTGGGTGGCGCGCTCATCCTGATGATGGGAACAACGGTATGGTTTACTTATAAGTTTATCACCGCTCCGGTGGTTCTTGTGGTCGGGGATTTTGCAGGTAGCAACTGGGATATCCCCAATTGGCAAAGTTATCGGATCACCGATGAAGCGATTGCGAAATTTGAGGCCATTCATCCGGACATTAAAATAAAATACTTAACCGGAACCCCGAAAGGGGACTATTCGGAATGGCTTGCCGAAAAAATCGTCAAAGGGAATGAGCCGGATGTATTTTGCGTTTTGGAAAGTGACTTCAATACCTTTGCGTCCATCGGAGTCTTAAAAAACCTGGATAGTTTCATGCAAGACGATTCCACATTTGATCCTTCCAAAATGTATGAAAAGGCCATCAAATCCGGGCAACTTTCCGGCTCGCAATATGCTTTACCCCGTGAAGTTGTGCCGATATTGATGTTCGCCAATAAAACCCTCCTTGCCAGGGAAGGAATTACGGTTCCCAAAGGGGATTGGACATGGAATGATTTTTATCAAATCTGCCGGAAAGTGACCCGGGATGTTGACGGGGACGGTAAAACCGATCAGTTTGGTACGGTGGGATTTGATTGGCAACATGCTGTTTATACTGACGGTCAACAATTATTTGATCTCCGGGGAGAACATGCCGCATTTCAAAAGCCCGGTGTCATCGAGGCAATCCAATTTATCAAAAAATTAAGCCGTCTAAACTCCAACACCAAGCCGGTTGCCGATGATTTTGACAACGGCAGAGTGGCCTTCCGGCCTTTCCCCTTTTCGGCTTACCGCGCTTATAAATACTACCCTTACCGGCTGGTACGTTATGCCCAATTTGAATGGGAATGCATTAAACTCCCCCGGGGGCCCCAGGGCAATAATGCTTCCGAGTTGTACAGCTTTTTGATGGGGATGAGTTCACGAACCAAACATCCCCGGCAGGCCTGGGAGTTTCTGAAATTCTTAACGTATGATCGGAAAATGCAAATGAATATTTTTAAGTATTCTTATGGCGTACCTGTCCTTCGCGAAGTGACGGAATCCAAGGAAGCCGATGTGGAACTTTCCCGATACACTCCGGACAAGGAAATTTCAGTGGATAAAAAAATATTAAGTCAAGTCATTGAGCAATCCACAGTTGCACCAAGGTTTCAAAAATATGAGGAGGCAATGGGGATGGCTGATAAGGAAATTTATCGGTTAATCAATGAGGATATCGATATCGACAGTGCTTTACAAAGGCTTGATATTGATATCAACAAATCTTTACGGCAATGATCAATGATCCGCAAGCTCATTTTTTTTGATGATAAATGTCACATCATTTTAATGATTCTTTTCACTGCGATTTATTGACAAATATCTTATTGAATCATGACAAAAAGCATCGGAGGGAATTGACAATTCCGAGGTGAGATTCCCGGTGAATTCAATATAATGAAAGAGTAAGGGGAATCAAACCGGCCGGTTGAAGACCTGATCAAATTTCTTGCTAAATCTGAAGTGGAGGGTAATGAACATTGAATAAGAAACTAATGGTAGCTTTTCTAGCGTTCGTTATGGCGTTTACTTGTCTTACAGTATATGGAGCTCCAAAACGGAGAGTTTTTGGAGCCACTTTTCATAACCTCAATAATCCCTTCTTTGTGGCTTTGAATAACGGTATTAAAAAAGTTGTCGAGAGTAAAGGCGATAAATTGATTTCTTTTGATCCCCAACAAGATTTAAGCCGTCAAATATCAGGAATCGAAGATTTTGTTTCTCAAAAGGTTGATGCAATCTTTGTAGCCGCCTTAGACTGGAAAGGCATCAAGCCGGCCTTGGAAACGGCAAAGAAGGCCAATATTCCGGTTATTATTGTCGATGCCCCTGTGTATGATGTAAATTTAGTCGCGACTACCGTGGCCTCCGATAATTGGAACGCCGGTATATTATGTGCCCAAGACATGATGAAAAGAATCGGAACCAAAGCCAATATTGTCGTTTTAGCCCATCCGACCGCCAAATCGGCGATTGACCGGACGGAAGGATTTAAATCCTATATCAAAAAATATCCCGGTCTGAAAGTGGTTGCCGAACAATCTTCCAATGGTGAGCTGGATAAAGCGATGCAAGTGATGGATGATATTATCCAGGCTCAACCCAAAATCGATGTGGTGATGGCCCTCAATGATCCTACTGCTATGGGCGCGGTCGCCGCTTTAGAAAGCGCGAACCGTTTAAAGGGTGTCCTGGTTTACGGGGTGGACGGTTCTCCGGATGCCAAAAAGATGATTAAGGAAGGCGGTAAGTTGACGGCTACGGCTTCCCAGTTCCCTTCCAAAATCGGTTCAATGGGCGCCGAAGCCGCTTATAAAATCTTAAATGGCGGAAAAGTCCCCAAGGATATTAAAGTACCGGTTGAGTTGATTGATAGCTCCAATATCGGTAAGCATAAAGTCGATCAATTCGAATGAGTGTAAAAAGTGAATATTGAGTGAGCTTTTGCCCGGGAAACCGGGCAAAGCTGATCTTAAAGACTTGCTAAATGGAGGGTTAAAATGACCCAAAATATTTTAACCATGGAAAATATCCATAAAAAATTCCCCGGAGTTTATGCCCTGCAGGGAGCCAATTTGGAAGTGAAATATGGCGAGGTCCATGCCCTTTTGGGTGAAAATGGGGCCGGGAAGTCAACCCTGATTAAGATTTTGGCTGGAATTTACACCGCCGACAGCGGCCAGATCATGATCGAAAACCAAAAAGTCAAAATTGGCGATGTTCAAAAGGCGCAGGCTCTTGGCATTAGCGTGATTCATCAAGAGTTGTGCCTTGCTCCCAATATGACGGTGGCCGACAATATCTTTCTTGGCAAAGAAAGGGTCAATCCATCCGGATTTGTGAATTTTTCAGCCCAAAACCAGGCGGCGCAAAGTTTACTTGATTCACTGGGGTTGGCGGTTCGAGCAACGGATTGGGTATCCAATCTGAGTGTAGCCCAACAACAAATGGTGGAGATTGCCAAGGCATTGTCCATCGATGCCCATATCATTGTGATGGATGAGCCCACCGCTTCCCTGACTTTGAAGGAAGTGGAAACGCTATTTCAAACCATTGAAAACTTAAAACGGAAAAATATCGCTGTGATTTATATTTCCCATCGCCTGGAAGAACTCTTCCGGGTTGCGGATCGGGTTACTGTCTTGCGGGATGGCAAATATATCGGCACCAGGGAAACCTCCCGGACGACACGGGAAGAGCTGATTGGGATGATGGTGGGCCGGGAATTGAAGGACCTTTACAGCCGGACTTTCCACGCCTTGGGTGAAACCATATTGGAAGTCCGGAACCTCTGCCGCGGCAATGTTTTACATAACATCAGCTTTTCTTTGAAAAAAGGAGAGATCTTGGGTATTTCCGGTTTGGTCGGAGCCGGGCGGACTGAACTGGCCAGGGCGATTTTTGGAATTGATCCCGTAAGTGAGGGGGAAATTTGGGTGGCGGGAGAAAAAGCCGACATTCATTCCCCTATCGACGCTATGAAGTATGGGCTTGCCTTAGTACCGGAAGACCGCAAGGGTCAAGGACTGGTATTGCTGGGAAGTGTATCGTACAATATGACGCTGGCGATTTTGAAACAGTTTATCAGGGGTATTCGTACCAATCACCAATTGGAGAAGGAATTGGTGGAAAATTATATTCAAAAGCTTTCAATTAAAACCCCTTCCCATGATCATCTGACCGTTCATTTAAGCGGCGGTAATCAGCAAAAGGTGGTTATCGCCAAGTGGCTCGCCACGATGCCGAAGGTTTTGATACTCGATGAACCCACCCGGGGCGTCGATGTCGGGGCCAAGGCCGAACTGTACTCGATTATCAATATGCTGGCTGAGCAAGGAGTCGGAGTTATCATGATTTCTTCCGAGCTGCCGGAGATTATTAATATGAGCGATAAAGTATTGGTGATGAATAGCGGCAGGATTAATGGCGTTCTTGGCCGCGATCAGTTGGATCAGGAAAAAATCATGCATTATGCAACAGGGGGAATTCAGAATGCAAGCTAAAACTGTAAGTCATGAGAGTACTTTTACCCAGCACCCGATTTTTACCGCAACAGGGAATTTTATAAAAAGAAACGCCGGAATTTTAGCGGCTCTCACCATTATATGTATCATTTTGACCTTTTTATCGCCGGTATTTTTGACCGTTAACAATATCCTCAATGTCTTGCGCCAAGTATCCACCAATGCCGACATCGCTCTGGGCATGACTTTGGTAATTTTGACCGGCGGGATCGATCTCTCGGTGGGAGCTGTGGTGGCCATTGCCGGGACGATGGCAGCGGGATTTATCGCCTTAAACGGACTTCCGGCATGGGTAGCCATCGCTTTGGGATTGTTGATTGGAATGATGATTGGGTTTTTTAACGGCTTGGTGATCACCAAAACCGGAATCCCTCAATTTTTAGTGACCATGGCCGTATTGACGATGACAAGAGGTTTGGTGTACGTGTATACCGGGGGGCTTCCCATCCGCACGCTGGACCCGATTTTTAACAAGGTGGGCAGCGGTTATTTGGGGGCCGTCCCTTTACCGGTGATTTATACGGTTATACTCTATATCGGCGCGATGATCTTATTGTACCGGACCAAACTTGGCCGCCACATCTATGCGGTGGGAGGCAACAGGGAAGCCGCCAGATTCTCCGGTATCAATATCGCCAAGGTTGAAATAGCGGTATATACAATCATCGGCTTTTTGAGTGCGGTTACGGGTATCGTTTTATGTGGCCGGATGTACTCCGGACAACCAACAATCGGGAATGGCTTTGAGTTCGATGCCATTGCAGCGGTTGTCCTGGGTGGAACCAGCTTTACCGGCGGAGTTGGTACCATTGGAGGAACGATTATCGGTGTATTGGTTATCGGAGTTTTAAATAACGGCCTGAATATCCTCGGGGTCTCCTCATTCTGGCAATTGATTGTCAAAGGCGCAGTCATTCTATTGGCGGTTTACATCGATTCCTTGAAAAAACATAGTGGTAAAAATAAAAATTAACCTGAGAATGTCTACGTGGGTTCCTTCATTTAAAGCAGGGAAAGTTTTTTGAAACTGCGTAGACATTTTTGTCCTGATGAACATGACGCATCCATAATTTTGAGTGCCATGGCGATGGATCGGGATCATGGGATGAAACGATTTATGTTATAATACAATAAAGCTGTGGAAATAAGCTGGAGGAGCGGGTGAGACATGTTGGATGGAGTGGCTTTGGGAGAATTGCTGATTGATTTTACACCATGCGGTTTATCGCCATCCGGGAGCCCGGTATTGGAGCAAAACCCCGGTGGAGCACCGGCCAATGTTCTGGCTGCCATGGCCAAGCTTAACAAAAAGAGCGCTTTTATCGGAATGGTCGGGAAAGATCAGTTTGGGCTTTTTTTAAAGGATGTGCTCCAGAACAATGGCATCGACATCCGGGGGTTGAAATTTTCCCAAACCGTCAATACAACGTTGGCCTTTGTGCATTTAACGCCGGGCGGCGATCGTTCCTTTAGTTTTTACCGTAATCCCGGAGCCGATATGATGCTGGGCCCGGATGATATTGATTATGATCTTATCAAAGAGGCTAAAGTTTTTCATTTCGGCTCCATTTCAATGACCGGCGAGCCTTCGCGGAGCGCCACTCTAGCGGCGCTGAAGTTTGCCAAGGAAAACGGGATCAAGATTTCTTACGATCCCAATTACCGTCCCCCGTTATGGTCCAGTGAACCACAGGCCGTTTCCATCATGAAAAGCGGTCTGGAATATGCCGATATCCTCAAAGTTTCCGAAACCGAATTGGAGCTGTTGACCGGCAGGGCGGATTTGGAGAAGGGATCGGCCATTCTGTATGAAATGGGTGTTCCGGTCATTTTGGTTACCCTGGGAGCGGAAGGATGTTATTACCGTTATCCGGGGGGCGCAGGCCATATACCGACCTTTCAAGTTCAGGTCGTTGATACGACCGGAGCAGGGGACGCCTTTTTGGGCGGGATTTTATATCATTTGAGCGGGCTAACCCTAGGGGAAATTCACAATCTGAGCCAGAATGAGTTTCAAAAGATCGTCACCTTTGCCAATGCTGTGGGCGCATTAACAACGACCAAGAAAGGCGCCATACCGGCTCTGCCTGATTTGGAAGCGGTGGGGCGGTTGATGAAGGGAAGTAAGTAACTCAGAGGGAGCTTTTTCTAGCTCACGAAATTAGGATGAGTATTTTTGTTTCTAAAGAAAAAGCAAGAAGGATACTCCCCACTTGGAAGGGGCATTTTTGAAATAATGGTTGATGAAACCGGCTAAAAAGGGCTGGTTTTTTTATGCTTGATTTTGGGGAATTCGGTTGATGGATCGGGAAAAGGAGAACAGTTGTTGAGGAGGCTTTTGACATTAAAATGAATGAAGGTTTTGAGAGACGCGCATTGCAGCGGGGGGTTACCTTATTCATGGCGCATGAAAATGAATGACCCGTATTATTGTCCACGGATTTCACCGGCTGAGGTCCTTTTGGAGCGGCCCAAAAGGAACCAAAAAGGCCGCCGGAACCTACGGATTCCGGTCCTCCCTTTATTCATCCAGGGTTTGTGAATGCCGCCGCCATCCATGGGTGCGCCACGAAGCGCATGAATACTAGTTGGTGTAAATCCAACTCAACCAATAACCATTCAGTTGAAAGAGAATGAGGATATCATGACCAGTGATGGACGTGATATAAGCCCTCAGACTCAGTAAGCGAGCCGCAACAGAAGTGAACAGGATTAGCCTCGTTAGGCGAGATTGCAGTCGGTCATCCCTTCCATGGAGGAGAAACCTGCCATCATACGGGAAGAAATGGTGATATGCACCGTATGGGACTGTCGGGGTTGTAACTGGTGGCGTGCTTATAAAATGTATTCGTGTGAACGTGGGAGATCTTAGATACTAAGGCTGGTAACTTTAAACGTAAATCTATAAATCAGAGATGAAATGGTTTACGGGTATCTAAGAAGTCGGACATGCCCATAGTAGCAGTGAAATTGAAGACAACAAAACTTCACAGAGCCAAGGGGCATTACCTCAAACAAGCATTCAAAGAAAGGAGTATTTCCAAATTGGTCAATGACCTACAAATGGAATCCAAAACGCCAAAGAGCGCAGAGGAAAGAGTACGAGACTTTCAGAGAAAGCTCTATCTTAAAGCCAAGCAGGAAAAGGAATTTCAGTTTTACGTGCTGTATGACAAGGTACGAGATATTCGATTCTTAACAGAAGCCTATCGAAGAGTAAAAGCTAATCAAGGAAGTCCAGGAGTCGACGGAATAACGTTTAGTCGGATTGAAAACCAAGGACTTGATGAATTTCTAAAGAACATCCAAGAGGAACTAATAAAGAAAACATATCGACCCAGTCCGGTACTACGGGTATACATTGAAAAAGCCAATGGAAAGCTACGGCCTTTAGGAATACCGACCATCAAGGATAGAGTAATCCAAATGTCCTGCAAAATGGTGATAGAACCAATCTTTGAGGCAGACTTTGAAGAAAGCTCCTATGGGTTCAGACCCAAACGGTCCGCCCAAGATGCTATCAAAGCAATCAGAGAAAATCTTGAAGCAGGGAAAACAGAAGTCCTGGATGCTGATTTGAGTGCATACTTTGACACAATTCCCCATGATAAATTAATGATACTCATTGGGAAACGAATTAGTGATAAAAATGTGTTACATCTGATAAAGATGTGGCTAAAAGCTCCGGTGGTCGAAGAAGGCAAGATCAGTGGCGGTAAAGGAAACGGTTGTGGAACCCCACAAGGTGGAGTCATTTCCCCGCTATTAGCTAATATCTATCTTCATTTAGTAGATAAAATCGTAAACAAGGCAGACAGCGTATTCGGGCTCTCGGGAATCAAGATAATCCGTTATGCTGACGATTTTGTGCTTATGGGTGAGAAAATCCCCCAACAAGCGATACTTTGTTTACAGAAGATTTTAGAGCGAATGGAGCTAACCTTAAACGTAGAAAAGACCAGGTTGTTGGATGTTCGAAAAGAATCATTTGACTTTCTAGGCTTTACCGTGAGACAAGCAAAAAGCTCTAAAGGATGGAAATATCTCAGTATCACTCCTAGCAAGCGAGCCGAGAAAGGCTTTAGAAGAAAAGTAGATAAGTACTTAAAGAACTCCCTCTATCTAAATGATTCGCAGTTAACTGAGGGCTTGAACCAGAAGATAAGGGGATGGATAAATTACTTTAAGATACCTGGAGTCAGTCATACAAGCAAATCGAGGCAAAAACTCAGCTACTATCTTGGAATAAAACTCGAATGGTACTACCAGAGGAAGAGTCAACGAAGAAAGCGGGTTAACCAAGCCGTAGTCCGATATTTATTTAAACACTATGGTTTAGTAAATATGGCAAAACCATCTTCGTGGAAACCTGCGAACGCTTAAGATGAAGTTTGTTGGAAAGCCGTATGCGGGAAAACCGCACGTACGGTTTGATGAGGGGGAAAGGCCATCCGCCTTTCTCTACTCTACCCTTTTGACTGGCAATTATATGAGGCTTCCGGTGGCAGGACCGCGCGGCTTGAAAACAAGCCGAGTTTTTCATCCGTGTAAAGAGGCGGCGCTTTTCGACGTCGTGTCTCAAATGCCGGAGGGAGTTG
>JAFABB010000013.1 GCA_023426245.1 Bacillota bacterium | reverse complement strand
TTTAATCCCATAAGCGTCAATCAGTTCCCGTAATTTTGATTTCTCTTTTTTGACCATAAATAAAAACCTCCGAATCAGTTTTATTTTAACTGGATTCTGAGGTTTACACAATCTTTTCCGCACTATCTAAGGAAGTTAAAGATATCATAAATAAGTATTTCCTCATTAATAACATTACCAAGCAGTAACGAAAAAATCTTTACTTATTTAGAGATTCCAAGAAAGTCTTGATATCTTCCTCTCTAAACCTTACAGTACCCTTTCGGCCCTCGGATAACTTCAGGGCCTTTAATTTTCCTTCAGCGACCCAGCGATTAATAGTACTTTCGGCTACTTTTAATTTTTTAGCGACTTCTTTCACAGTATAAAGTTCTTCCATGTTTCCTCCACTATTTATTATAGTTTATCATTTATGCTTAATAGTTACAATAATTCATTTTATTCGCTTGACAGTATCGACAATCTATAATAGAATATAATAAATAAAAGATAATAAAAATAAATAATTATTTTCTAAGTATGAGTATTTTTTAAGGAGGTAACCGGGATGCTCAGACGTTACGCCCAAATATTACGGGACGCTATAACCGAACGGGCCATTGAAGTTGAGACGGAGCTACTCGCCAAGGACTCGCGCTATCGGGAATTGATTGCCAGACTCTGTGAACTGTTGGATAAAATAGAGCGGAACTTGCCGCCTGAAATGCAACGGCTAGTTTTTGAGCTGGATGATGTCATGATGGAGCAGGGCGCTTTAGAAATACGGACTATGTATCTACAGGGGTTGTATGACCGATTAAGTTTGGAAAGGTTTTGGATGAAGGTTTGCGGGATGCGGGCTAAAAAGTCCGGAAAGAAAGTGAGAAGATGGCTCGCGAGGATGTTTAAAGGTCTTTTTCTGTTTTAAGCTCCGATATGGTCGGCAGGAGGCAGACCACGCGGCATAACGGCAGGACGGCGTTTAGCCGTCGGCATCGTGGAATGAATCGAGAAGGCCGGCTCTACGATGGAGCCGGCCCGCCTTCAGGGTTCCCGCGCCAAGGAAGGCGGCGGGATAAAAGGAAGACCGAAACCATGGGTGTCGGCGGCTTTTTGGTTCCTTTTTGGCCGCTCAAAAAGGAACACAGCCGGTGGAATCCGTGGACGGGAAAATCGGCTTTCATTTATTACTGCTAACTCCGATAGGCTAAAATAACAACAACCAGCTAAAGGATTATCAGGTCACTGTAAACGGTGCCAGCATCCTGTAACAGCATTTATGGTTATTCATCTTCGTATTTATACCAATTCATATGGACGGAAGAACAACGGAGAGTATGCCTTTGTTTGCCATGAAGCAGGAAATTTGGTGAAAAAAGGGAATACTTTTAAAATTAGCAGAGACACCGTAACCTATACCGCCACCTCAGGAGAGGGAGTCGAATACTGGCAATATACCTACGATTTGTTGAACCGGTTGACAGAGAAGAACGGCACGGCGGTAGCGGATTATGAGAGTATAGCCCGGAGGTCTTGGAAGCAGCAAAAGATTATTATGGTGTTAATTAAAAATAAAAGAATGATACAGGTAAGATGTAAATGGAAATAGATAATATAATGAATCAATTAGTTGGAAAAGTATGTTGGGGTGTATTATCAGGTCCACCCAATGCTTCACATATTCATTTATACTTAGGTGAAAAAATTAAAAACGAAAAATCTCTCCCGAAAAAATTACCCTATGAATTGGATAAGTATGACGGTGAATATCATTTAGGAGTATTTTGCGAATGGCGGTTACAAAGCAATGGACACGTTATCACAGGAGCTTCCGAACCTAACAATTTAGATGGTCCATTAGTTAAGGGTTTAAAACGAATAATAAATAAAAAGATTACAAATGTTGAATTAACTGATGAATGTGGTGACCTTACTGTTTTTTTTGATGATATCTATCTAAAAATCTTTTGTAATTATACCGGCAATGAAGATCCTGAATATTTTGAACAAGACGAAACAAATTGGTTCCTTTCATTCCGAGGCGCTATTATTATCGAGGTGCAGCAAGGGTGTAATATTGTAGTCTCCAAAAAACCATCGGCGGATGTTGACTTCATGTCGCAATGGGGAAAAATTTTTTGCACAACATGGGAAAAATAGGCTAAGAGACACTGGGTTAATGGAAGTGAAAAATTATTATGCAAACTAATGAAATAGAATTAGAGAATCTAAATATTCAAGAAAAGGTTAATCTCTTAAAGAGTATCGAGCAAAATGATAAAAATGAATTCGATAATTCATTCGATTTATTAAAAATTTTATCGGATGATACGGACGATGAAGTAAGATGGACTGTTGCCGAAATTCTTTTTAATTATGATGATTTAGATGCTGAAAAAATCTTAATGAAACTTCTTGCCGATCCAAATGAAGTAGTTAGAGTCTGTGCATGTGAGTCTTTAAGTAATGGACAAACAAGAGAATCATTCATTCTCTTGAGAGAAAGGTTTATTAAAGATAAAAGTAGTTTAGTAAGAGGATATGCTGCTGGTTCGATGGTAGAAATCGCCAAAAGAGATTCTTCCATACCGGACAGGAAATTAATCCCCTTCTTGGAAAAGCGGTTAAAAAGCGAGAAAAATCAAGGAGTAAAAATTCGGATTTATGAAGCGTTGTTTAATTTTGGGGAAGAACAATACTTGAATTTACTTTTAAATGAAATAAATAATAAAAACTATGAGAATCGCAGTATCATAGTAAATCTTATCAAAGATGTAATTTCTGACATAAACAAAAATGAGTTATTAGCTATTCTCAAGAAACGGTTATTGATTGAAAAAACAATAGCCGTAAGAAGTCTAATTGAAGAAATTCTTAATAATTACAACAGTTAACAACAAAGATTTTTATTCGGCGAAATTTTAAAGAATAAAGGCAAATCCATTAAGTGATTGTGGACGGATTAACAGCCCATCTGTTGGTGGTGTTGGTTTTTTACTAGGGGTGTTTACTCAAAGTACCATCAGGTAGGGCCTGCGCAGTATGTAGGCGATGTTACACCGGGGGTGAAGTAAAGTTGTTACCTATAGAAAAGGGAAATGCGTTAATAATAAAACCAGTTTGTCTTGCAATAATACCTTTATGTATGCTTCGTTATGAGGAACTTACAGATTTCTTAACAGAAGAACCTCCAATTATTGGTATTCAGGGAACGGAAAGTGATGAGGAACATAAATTCGAACAAGTATTGCGGGTTAGAATGTGGGTACCTACTCAACATACCATTTCATGGTCTATTTATTCAGAAAATCGGGAATGGATTTCTGAAGAAGGAAATATGGGTGGATGTGTGATAAGGTATACTAAATGGGATAGAAAATCAGATACGAGTAAATACAGAAACAGTAATAAAAATGAACAGGATTTGATGTTAAATGATTGGCCAACGTTAGAGTTGAAGAGTATATATTTAAATAAGTATCAATTTGGTAACATAGTTAAATTGCTTCAAAAATTTGACAAAGTAATATTACCGGGTATAAATCTGAAAAAGAGAAAAACCGCAACTAAACCTAAATGGAGTGATTTGGAGATAATGCGGATATTTGAATGGGGGAAAATTGAGACTGTATGGAATAGCGATATGATTAATAAACCAATAGAGAGCTTCCTGGAAGACTTTTATAAAAAATTCCAATATTACTTAGAAAATGAATTTGAACCAATATACCAAATGAGACTAGATTATAATGTTCCTTTAGAGACTATGAAATCTGTTATTTATGGAAACTAACCATCAGCATATCTTTACTCGAAGAAGATGTCTGCCTGTGCACTTCAAAAAAATTCTCGGCATAAAAAAATTGGCTCAAACAATACCGGCGATAAACCCTTGCCGGTTCAAGACGTGTTTTCAATGGGGAAGTCCGGTTACTTTCGTGGGTAGACGGACTTTTTTAGTTAATTAAGGTAGTAAATAAACTGAAAGGGGTTTATAGTATGTTTGGGAAAATCGATAATATAGAATTATTAACAAATTTTTTCGGCTATACTCCGAATTTTCACGATGCAGAAATTTTAATGGTAACTTTAGATCGAAATGGTCCAGAAATAAATATGGATATAAATATATCAGGAACATTTGAAGGTAAAGAAAAATCCTGCATAGTCACTTTAAAATTTGAAAACGTATATAAAATGGATTTGCAAGATTTTAACATCCAGAATGTTATATTCGAAATTGAATTAATAAAATTAAAAAGTGGAATAAAGACAATCATTGATTCATCCTATGGGCTAAGTGGATTTATTATTTCACTCAATGTGATGATAACCAAATTAATAAAATTGAATGAATAAAAATTTTTGGTCGAAAGTTAGAACTTGTGGACTTCGAAGCGCGGCCGAGCAAGGTCGTGTCATATTATAGGTGCGAATACTATCTGAAAAGGAATAGCCGACCACTAGTAGCGAGTCTTGGAGCCAATAGGGCAACCGAAACAGCGTGATTAGGAAGAACATGCAGGTTACAACAGACTGCTGATAAATTTCTATATATTTCTAATAAAGCAGCGGTCGTTATAACTAAAGCTGTTGAAGTTGTGACAACCCATAGTAGAAGCAATTTTAGGTCAGAAGTTACGGGAATTTTAACGAAAGCTGGTGGATTGAAATAAGTAATATTATTGAAGGTAAACAATGGTACTGCCCAATACTTGAACGATTCATATCAGAAGGGTTTTGTTTAGATGTAAATTATCAAGGGCTTGGAATGTTTAAAGCGGATGTTTTAATTGAGGTAAAAGAGGAAACTAAAAAATCAGGAGAAGAAATAGCTAAGGCGTGTAAAAGCTGTCCAATCAACCATTGTAGATAAATTAATTGAAAACTAAGCCTTAAAATGTTATGTATTTCAATACATCTTAAATTAAAAAATAGCACTTATTTAAAGAAATTTGGCACACTCCGAACCCCGGAAAAGCCCCGCCGTTTTCCGGGGAACCGACCTTCTGCCGGCGACACTCGCGTTAGCGAGCAGAAAAGGAAGCTGGTTTGAGAGCCGCCTGATCCTCCGGAGAGACCTAACCCTTGCCCCAATGTTGTCAAGTAATGAATACATATTCTGGAAAATTTTTATCAAAAACAAAATGCAAGCCTGAAAGTTGGTTTTTGACCTCTCTCTTGCTCTCCCCCAATGCTGTAAATTCAAGGAAGAATGCTCAGTGGGAGAGTAACCGAAGCCTTCGGAGCCAAAAAGCTTTTAGAGGTCAACGGTTTGGGTTACTCTTCCACTGAAATAACTAACCTGAATGACGACTTCTTTGGGGAAGAACCCGCCTTTCCAGAAAGGCGCGAGTTAGGTCAAATAGGCATCTTGATTTGACGTCCCATTTTATGGAAGTATAGCTTGATGACATTGACCCTTGCCCTTCCCGGCACCGTGAAGGGTAACCTGGAGTATTCGATGTCAGAAGGCTTGTTGATAGGATGCTAGATAAGATAGTATCCAGAAGTTGTCGACTATCTAGTGGATTGATGGAATGATGGAGCAATGTAAGTAATTACAGATCAAAAATGTAAATAGCCTGGTTTCGGAAATTGAAGTTTTTGCGGTAATGTTGGCGGAATCCGGGAGTTGGGCGAGATTTTTAAGTTGAAGGCTGACGTGGGATCCATGAGAATCTTTGGAGTGAGTTAAAATGAGATGCAATTCACGAAAAAAAGTGATAGCCGGTTTAAAATGAAGCAAAGTGAAAATAGAAAAAGAGTCATTTTACCCGTTTGATTTGAATAACTTCGGTGTCCAGTTCTTTAATCATCTGCATTAATTGTTGATGCTCCTGATGATTTTGATCCAGGCTACTTTGGATTGCCTTTAATTCTTTACGGTTTTCCTCGATATGAGTATCCATTTTTTCATTAAGCAATTGCAATCCTTCACCGAACGTGCGAAATTGGGACATTAAGTCTTCCAATAGAACGGCCACTTTATTATCATCCATTCTTGATCACCTCTCAATAAAGTATTGTATCATAAATTCCAGTGGATGGGTAGACAATGCGATGGAGAGGTTTAGCGAGTTTATGAGGGCATCGCTATTACAAAAAGATTTTAACCCTACCGTTGTTTTCTACCGGAAAAAAATATTTTTGAAGAGGATTGGTTATTTACAAGTGGAAATCCCATATTGAACTTTTTATTTTCAAAGGGGAGTTGAAACATAAAAGAGATCATTCTTGCCGGAGGGTCGGGCAGCCGGCTTTATCCTTTAACGATGGTAACCAGTAAGCATCTATTGCCGGTATATGATAAGCCCAAGTCGAATTATGTCATAACCGGATTGTATTTTTATGATAACCGGGTGGTCGAATATGCCCAAAATTTGATACCCAGTCTCAGAGGAGAATTGGAAATCACCGACCTGAATAGAATGTATCTTGAAGAAGGCTATTGAAATCAATTAAAGTAAAAATCCCTTCGTGAGTTTTTTAAAGGCGGGAGGAAAAAGGATGAAAATTTTAATAACCGGGGGCGCCGGTTTTATCGGCAGTAATCTGTTATATTATTTACGTGAAAAATATCCGGATGATAAGTTGATCAATCTCGACAATCTCACCTACGCCGGTAATTTGGATAATCTTGAAGGCTTAAAGGGTGCAACCAATTATCGTTTTTTTAAGGCGGATGTCACCGACAGAATGGCAATTGAACCCCTTTTTCAGGAAGGCTTGGACGGAGTAATCCACTTGGCTGCCGAATCTCATGTGGATCGTAGCATTGACAATCCGGAAGCATTTGTAAAAACCAATATTTTGGGGACACAGGTTTTGTTGGATCTCTCCCGGAAATATAGAGTCCCTCGTTATTTACAGGTTTCTACGGATGAAGTTTATGGTAGTCTGGGAACCGATGGTTATTTTACCGAGGATACCCCGCTTGCTCCCAACAGCCCTTACTCGGCCAGTAAAACGGGTGCTGACCTATTGGTAAGGGCGGCCTTTCATACTTATGGTCAACCGGTATTAATCACGCGTTGTTCCAATAACTACGGTCCCTATCAATTTCTAGAAAAATTTGTTCCATTGATAATTTCCAACGCGGTAGATGATAAACCTTTGCCTGTATATGGCGATGGGTTGAATGTAAGGGATTGGCTCCATGTGAAAGACCATTGCCTGGGAATTGACAGCGTGTTTCATCATGGCGTTTTGGGTGAAGTTTATAATATTGGCGGTCATAATGAACATTCCAATATTGAAATCGTCAGACTAATCTTGCGAATCCTCGGGAAACCCGAGTCCTTGATTCAATATGTAAAAGATCGGCCTGGACATGATCGCCGTTATGCTATCGATGCTACGAAGATCAGAAAAGGCTTAGGCTGGACACCAACCATACCTTTTGAGGTTGGAATCCAGGATACCATTCAGTGGTATTTAGAACATCGCTCTTGGTGGGAACGTATTCAATCCGGAGAGTATCGGCAATAGGATTAAACTGCCCGGCGGTTTTAATCGACCCCCAAAATTGACTGGAAAAAAATTCAGCAACCTAAAGGGAAACCTCTTAAAAGATGGAAATACAGAGTATATAATTTGGCCAATCTCACATTTTACATAGGAAGACTCAAAGCGGGATTGAACAAAACCGGTGAATTCCCGTATTTGAGCTAAGAATGGAGGATTTCAATGAAAGTCGCCATGTCGCCTTTTCTGGTGTCCCAAACCGAAACTCTGAACCGTTTGGTGACGGAATTATCCCGGCATTTTCCCTACGTTTCGGTATTGGGTATCGACAGCGTTGGAAAGCAATATGCCGTTCAAAAAGTCAGTATTCAGGTTGGCGAGTCGCGTTGGACCGAACGGGGCTTCGTGATCCGGGTTTACCACGACTCGATTTATTCCGAGTTTTCTTTTAATGAAATCCCTTCTCAGGATCTCGATTCTTTTATTCAGGAGATTCGCTCCCGCGTTCAAGTTCCTCTGGAACCGGGGCCTTTGGGAATCAATGTTGCCCGTTATCCCCTCATCGAAGAGGAACCGCTTGCAAAAAGTTTTTACGGAGAAGTCCAAAAGCTGCCCCAGCAGGTGAGTGCTGAAGAAAAAGTAAACCAAGTGACAAGCCTCCATCAAAAAGGCTTTGCTCTATCCAAATGCTTGGTGGACTTCCGGGTCCGTTATGAGGAAGTCCATGTATCCAAGATATTTATTTCCACGGTCAAGCGGCTTGAGCAGAGTTATGTTTGGAGTCAGGGATACTTAATCCCGATTGTGCGCCGGGAAGGAAATACCCGATACTGTTACGGCAGTTTTTCCGGCCTCAAAGGTCCGGAATTGTTGGATGAGATGGAACCGGCCGTTGCCAAAGTGATCACTCAGGCTGAGAAGTTGTTGAATGCGAAGGCGGTTCCTCCCGGTGAATATGATGTGATTTGCTCACCCGAGGTTTCAGGCCTGATCGCTCACGAGGCTTTTGGCCATGGGGTGGAGATGGATATGTTCGTCAAAAATCGCGCCAAAGCCCGGGAGTACCTGGGGAAACCGGTTGGTTCCAAACTGGTTACCATGCATGACGGCGCTGCCGCCGCCCACCAGGTATCATCTTATCTTTTTGATGATGAAGGCGTGTTAGCCAAGGATACCGTAGTCATTGACCAAGGGATTTTAAAAGCCGGAATTTCCGATCGGTTATCCGCCCTGAGACTGGGTATGGAACCCACCGGTAATGGAAAACGGGAATCTTATGAACGCAAAGCTTATGCCCGGATGACCAATACTTTCTTTGGTCCGGGACAGGATACTCTTCCTGAGATGATAGCTTCCATCCGTCATGGTTACCTCTTGGAGGGCATGATGAGCGGGATGGAGGACCCCAAAAATTGGGGAATTCAATGCATGGTCTTGCAAGGGGAAGAGATTTTGGATGGAAAACTGACCGGGAATCTGGTATCGCCGGTAATTATGACCGGCTATGTCCCGGAGGTGCTTTCCGCGGTGACGATGGTTTCGGAAAAAACGGAACTTTTCGGTTCCGGCGCTTGCGGGAAAGGTCATAAAGAATTTGTGAAGGTCTCCGATGGCGGCCCCTATATTAAAACCAGAGTGCGACTGGGGTAAAGAAAGGTATTTTATTTTGACGGATTGTATTTAAAATCGGGAGCGTGGTGCCAATGCTTACCATGGAACAACTTCAAAAGATATTGAGGGATATTCCGGAGATCAAAGTTTATAAAATTGTTGAACAAAGAACCGATTCGATGGAAGCTTTTTTTATCAAAAAGGAATTGGATATGAACCGCAGTAAAAAGGTTCATTATTTTCAGGCCACGATATATAAAGATTTTTCAGCCGATGGCAATGATTACCGGGGTTCCTTCACAATCCAGATTCATCCCACCATGAGTGAGGATGAAGTCCGGACTGCCATGAACCAAGCGGCTTATGCAGCCGGTTTTGTAAAAAATAAATTTTATCCCCTGGTAGAACCGAGGCAGGTTAAGCAGCAAGTCCCGGTGAGCAGTTTTGCAGGGGCTTCACTTTCGGACGGGATTTCCCGATTGACTGCGGCTCTTTTCGAAGGGGACACTCTGGAGCGGGGCGGGGTCAATTCGGCGGAATTGTTTCTGAATAAAATCACCACCCGGATCATGAATTCCCAGGGGGTTGATTTGCAGAAAGAGCATTACCGGGGTGAGCTGGAGCTCATAACCAACTGGCGGGAATCCGGTGAAGAGGTGGAATTGTATAAAGACTTTCACTTTGCAACCTTCCAGGCCGGGCAATTTACCCAAGGTGTCCGTGAAATGTTGGAGTTAAGCAGGGAAAAGGCCTTGGCCGTTTCAACCCCGGACTTAAAACGTCATCCGGTGTTACTCACCGGAGAGCCGGTCCGTGATTTCCTGCAGTATTATTATACCCAGTCGGCCGCTCAAAGTGTTTATGAGCAAACCTCAATCTTGAAACCGGGTCAAAATGTCCAGGGGATGGATAATGGTTCCCAAGGCGATTCCATCAGTATGAAGTTGGATCCCTTCATGGAGAATTCCACAGCCAGTACTCCTTTTGATGAGGATGGATTGCCGGTTGACAGTGTCGAAATCATCCGGCAGGGCAAACTTTTGAATTACTGGGGCAATACTCAATATTGTAAATATTTGGGGGTTCCCCCGACCGGAAATATCCGGAACATGGTTTTTAGCGGGGGCAGCCAATCGGTTCAGGAGATGAAACAACGGCCTTATCTGGAATTACTGGCTTTTTCGGATTTCCAGATGGACCCTCTAAACGGTGATTTCGGTGGTGAAATCCGGCTCGGCCGTTATTTTGACGGTAAAGTCACCACTTTTGTAACCGGGGGATCGATTTCCGGCAATATCCGGGAAGTCCAGGCCGAAATGCTTCTCTCAAAGGAATTGCAGAAGGAGAACCATTTCAGCGGCCCGCAAACCATTCAATTATCGAATGTAGCCGTAAGCGGAAAGGCTCAATGAAAGGTTAGCGGGAGGGAAATACGTTTCATGTGTGACACGATGGTTGCTTTAGGAAATTCCACCCGGGATGGTTCGGTTCTATTTGCCAAGAACAGCGACAGGCAACCGAATGAACCGCATTTGGTAATCCATGTGCCCCGGCGGAAGTATGACCTCACCGGCCGGGAGAAAGAGCTGAAAGTCACTTATATTTCCATTCCCCAGGTGGAGGCGACCTATGAGGTGCTATTGTTAAAACCCTCCTGGATTTGGGGCTGCGAGATGGGAGCCAATGAATTCGGCCTCAATATTGGCAATGAAGCGGTATTCACCAAAGAAAAATACCAAAAAACGGGTTTGCTCGGGATGGATTTGGCCCGGCTTGCCTTGGAACGTTGCCGCACCAGTGAGCAGGCTGTCGCTTTGATTGCGGAATTTTTGGAATATTATGGTCAAGGCGGTAACTGCGGTTATGAAAAGCCTTTTACCTATCACAATTCGTTTTTAATCGCCGATCCCTCCTCAGCCTGGGTTCTGGAGACCGCCGGTCCTTACTGGGCTGCCAAACAAGTACGCGATATTTATTGCATCTCCAATTGCCTTACGATTGAAGGGGATTTTGACAGAAGTCATCCGGATTTGGTGGCTCATGCGGTTGATAAAGGATGGTGCCGGAGCCGTCAAGATTTCAATTTCCGCAAGTGTTACAGCGATCATATTTTTACTCATTTCAGCCGCGCCAGGCATCGGTTGGAAACTTGCAAGGCCGATCTGGAGCGGGTCCAAGGACAGATTACCGTAGCAAGCATGAAAAACATCCTGCGAAACCACGGAAGTAAAGTTCAGGGCCGCCAATTTTCCACTCATTCGGTTGAAAGTGTTTGCATGCATGGCGGCGGATTCATTGGCGACCATACAACGGGAAGCTATATTGCTTCCATTACTGAAAATCGGAGTACTTATTGGGTGACCGGGGCATCCACTCCGTGTATTGCGGTATTTAAGCCATTATGGATGGCTCAAGGAGTTCCTTTCTTTTCTGAGCGGGAAGGACCGGCCGCGATTGAATACTGGAAGATTCGCGAAAAGCTCCATCGCCTAATTTTAGCGGGTCAAGTCGATTGGCGCCGGTTTCTTGAGAAACGCAACGCACTCGAAGGAGAATTGGAAAAGCTTATTCAGGAAATTGACTCCCGGGTGGTCTCCGATGAAATATTAGCCAATACTGTCAAGATCGCATTTTTAAAAGAAAGGAAGTTCATTGAAGCAGCGTTGGAAACTGCGGGGCAAGTGAGAAATAGGTCCAAAATAAAAGGAAGTTTGTTTTTTAAGCTCTACTGGCGTAGACAGAATCGAAAATTGGAGTACCTATAGTGCGGACGATTTTAGGAAAAACGCTCCCGGTGAGGGTTGGAACAATACGGCTGAAAAATTCTCATCCAATTCTCATCCAGTTCTAATTCTTTTATAACGGGATTCTAACCGTTATTGGCTAAGATAACCATGGATTCAAAATTGATGAAAAGGAGATCGAAGCCAATGAAGAAAAGTAGGAAGTTATTCGTTGTAAGTTTAGCCGTTGCCCTGGTTATCTCAGCAGGAGTAGTATTTGCCGCCGGCAACACCAAACCGGCAAAAGCTCCGGTAAGTATTACTGCAAAGTTGAAACTCACTCAGGGTGATGCCACCCAAATTGCATTAAACGCTCATAAGGATGCCAAAGTAATCAATGTTCAATTAAGCGGTAAAATCTATATTGTAAAGCTTTCGGAAGCAAACGGCAATCGAACCCTTAAGATTGGCGGAAATTCCGGCAAAATTTTAAAGGATGTCGGGGATGCCGTACCAGCCGCTGCGAAATCAGGAACAACCCCAACCCAAGCTGCTAAAAAGTAATGGGTTGGAGAGAATCTTCATAAGGATAGTCGGCTTGAAAAGTACCGCCTTTATCGGGGGTACTTTTTTAGTGGTTCAATACCTGAAAAAAGTCCCCTTTTTTCTGGAAAAAGTTCCTTTAGAAATTGTAACGTTAAAGTTACAATTATATTATAAAAGATTTTCGGATTAAAAGGAGGAAAGAGTTTATGAAAAAAAGGGTTTTCGCAATCACTGGAGTCTGTTGTTTGGTGCTTATGTTACTGATGAGTAATTTCGCCATGGCGGCTCCTAAGGAAGTGAAATTGAGCGTAATTTATGCTCCGGGTGATCCATTAAATAAACAGTTGATTCATGAATCCATTATCGCTTTCATGAAGGTTAATCCCCGTATTAAAATCGAGGAAGATCTTTCAATTTCCCAGGGCGCTTATGCCGATATTCTGAAGATTAAGGATTCGGTCGGCGAGTTTCCGGATTTTATGGAAATGCGGGACGCGCCGATGTTTGTCCGGGCCGGTAAATTAGCTCCTTTGCCAAAAGAACTGCTCGGCTTGTACGCAAAAACCATTCCTATTTATGACACGGTTTATACGGCGCCGTTCGCGGCGATGTACCCTATGGGCATGTTTTATGACCAGAAACTTTTTCTGGAAAATGGTTGGCAGGAGCCGAAAACTTACGGTGAATTCCTGCAGCTTTGTGAAAAAATCAAATCCAAAGGCAAAGCCCCCATTGTTGCCGGAATCAAAGATATTTGGCATATGGGCTTTTTGTTTTCCAAGTTTTGGGTTGACAGCGTCGGTATTAAAAATCAGAACTGGATCGCCCAGCGCTATGCTGGTAAAGTCCATTTCAGCGACGCCGATTTTGCCGCGGGAATGAAACAATTGGTGGAACTGTTTACCAAAGGATATGTGGAACAAAGTTTCATGAGTACCACGGAAGCCCAATGCCCATCGATTTTGGTCAGCGGCAAAGCCGCCATGCTTTACTCCGGACCCTTTGAGATCCAGCAGATTATGAGCGCCGATCCTGGCCTTGAGCTTGGATGGTTCCCGGTTCCGGATGCTAAAGGCAAGATCAATTTAACGGGTGGTTCTACCAAAGACGGGTGGGCTTTATCGGCTACAGCCGCCAAAAATCCTGAAAAAGTAAAAGCTTTTGTCAAATTCGTCAGGTTTTTTATGAGCAAGGAACAATATACGAAGTATTGCAAGGTCTCAAATACTTTTCCCACAACGAAATGGACTCCTGACTATGAAATGACTCCGGTGATGAAAAAGATGTTGACGGCCTATGCCAAGGCTCCAAAAGCTCTCAACTGGAATCAGGGAGCGGGTTTCAATGAATTGCCGCCGCCTTTCCGGAACTGGACTTACAAGAAAGTTCAGGAGATGGCTTTGGGCATGGTCAGTGTCCGCGATGGATTAAAACAGATGGACGAAGAATTTGATAAAGAAGCACGCGATTTTAATCCTTTAAAAAAATAATCCCGTAAAGATACCGGCGCTGCCGGTTCCGGGGGAACCCGCTTCATCCTCCAGGAATCAGTTGTAGAAAACGGAGCTGTTGCAAACGGAAATTCATCGATAGAGAGATATAATCTATTAACTTTCAGATGTTTATTGGGCAAAACAATGTCAATCTCATCGATTTTGAAATACTTTTGCGGCAGCTTCCAAATTAAAGGGAGAAACAGCATGGTTAAAGAAGGCCGCCTTGTCCGGGAAATATCCTATTTTTTATTATTGCCCGCTTTTTTATTGTATACCGGATTTGTAATTGTTCCCGCCATATCAAGTTTTTATTACAGTCTCACTTCATGGGACGGTTTGAGCGCGTTGATGCCATTTGTCGGCTTGCGGAATTTCACGGACATGTTCCATGATTCCCGATTCTACGTGGCTTTGAAAAATACGTTGGGGATTGCGATAACCGTAACCCTCCTTGAAAATGTAATTGCATTGATGCTTGCGCTATTGGTCGATAAAATACGGTGGTTCAAGAGTTTTTTTCGGAGCATGATTTATCTTCCGGTACTCTTGAGCGGTATTATCACCGGCTTCATATGGTCGGTGATGATGAATTATAGTTTTGGAGTGATCAACCAAATGCTTGACCTGATTCATCTGGGAGCTTTCAAGGTGAATTGGTTGGGCGATCCCCACATTGCTTTGGTTTCCATTATGATCACTTTGCTATGGAAAAGCGCCGGTTATTACATGATAATTTATTTGGCAGGCTTGCAAGGAATACCCCAGGAATTGCTGGAAGCTTCAAAAATCGATGGCGCCAGCGGATTTCAACAGTTTCGCCATCTGACGTTTCCCTTACTGGCCGGCACGCTAACCGTTAATTTCACGCTTTCCCTCATCGGCGGCTTAAAAGTCTTCGATCAGATTGCCGTTATGACCGATGGCGGCCCCGGATTTGCCACGGAAACCATTGCCTATCAGATTTATAAGGTTGCTTTTGCCGACGCCAGACAGGGTTATGGAACTGCGTTAGCAATGGTGCTTTTCGGGATTACATTGATATTTGCAACCATTCAAGTAAGTTTGCTTAGGAAACGGGAGGTGGAACTGTAACATGGGAATTATTAGGAATTTAGGGCCGATGGAAAAGGGGAAAAAGCTGGACATTTTGTTGTTTGCATTGGCTGGAATTATCGCTTTTCTGTTTTTTTACCCCATTTATTTCAGTACGATTTCGGCTTTTAAAACCCAGGGTGAAATTATGCGGGATGCAATTGCTTTGCCTTCCGCTTTGCATTTGGACAATTTTATTTACTTATGGAATCAAACCCGATTTCCGCAAGCGGTTGTCATGAGCGCTTTTTTAACGGCCACCTCGACAGCTTTGATGATTCTGGTGATTCCTATGGCCGCTTATGTCATTGAACGACGGAAATCTTGGATCACTTCTTGGGTCTATCTCTTTTTCCTTAGTGGAATGATGATTCCCTTTCAGGCTTATATGATTCCACTATTCCGGGAAATGAAATGGTTGCATTTGTTTGGCAAGGCGTATGGACCGATAGTTGTCTATATCTCCGGCGCCACCGGTTTTGGAACTTTACTTTTCACCAGTTTTATCAAAGGCATTCCCAAAGAAATTGAGGAATCGGCGGCTATCGACGGCTGCACTAGTTTTGGAACGTTTTGGAAGATCGTTTTTCCCTTGTTGGGGCCCTGTACTGCCAGTATGATTATCTTGCAGGGACTGGGTATCTGGAATGATTTTTTAATGCCGCTGCTGGTGTTGCCATCCAATCAGGCGAAGACCGTCAATGTCGAAATCTATTCCTATGTCGGCGAATTGGCAAGTCGCTGGGATGTACTATTTGCCGGTAGTTTTTGCTCCATGATTCCGCTTATCTTCATCTTTGTTTTTTTACAAAAGTTTTTTGTCAAAGGCATCACCGCCGGTACCGTTAAGGGGTAACTTGAAAGGGAAAGAATAAAAAATAGGGGTGCTTTGGATGTTTAATCAAGCAGAAGCTTTGAATAAGGTTTTGGCGAAGCTGGAGTTAACCAGCGCCAGGATTGGTGATGAGATCCCATATTGGACCAGGGATGGAAAATTCGACGATAAAACAGAGACGGATATCTGTTGGTGGACCAACGGTTTTTGGCCGGGAATCCTTTGGCTGGCATACAGCCAAACCAAGCAGCAAACTTATGCTGATTTGGCCGTCCGCGTTGAAGAAAAATTGGATAATGCACTACGCAACTTTTACGGTTTACATCATGATGTGGGTTTTATGTGGCACATTTCTGCAGTGGCTGATTATAAACTCACCGGTAATCAAACGGCGGCTAAACGCGGCTATTTGGCTGCAAGCATTCTGGCTTCCCGTTTTAATCATGTCGGCTCTTTTATCAGGGCTTGGAATGACGACCATGTCGGTTGGGCCATTATTGACTGTATGATGAATCTGGCGATTCTTTACTGGGCCTCCGAATATACGAAAGATCCACGTTTTTCCCATATCGCACAGGCCCATTCCCAAACGGTAATTAAAAACTTCATTCAAGACGACGGCTCGTCAAAGCATATTTGTGAATTTAATCCATTCACCGGAGAATACATTCAAAATTTCGGCGGACAGGGGTATTCTCCCGAGTCTGCGTGGAGCCGCGGGGCCGCTTGGGCACTATACGGTTTTGCCATTGGCGCCAAATATACGGGAAGGCAGGATTTTGTCAATACGGCCAAAAGAGTGGCCCGCTATTTCATCTCCCATTTACCGGAGGACCAAGTACCATTTGCCGATTTTAAAGCTCCCGGCGATATCAATATTTATAAAGATTCCAGTGCGGCAGCAATAGCCGCCGGTGGATTACTGCTCTTATCCAAACTGGTTATCCCGGAAGAACAGGCCGATTATCGGATGAGCGCGGAAAAAATTATCGCGTCCCTGTACGAAAATTATACGAATTGGGATGAGGATGAAGCGCTGATTATTAAGGGATGTACGGCGTTTCATGCCCGGGGGAGGGAGCTGGAAACATCTTTGATATATGGGGATTATTTTTTTCTTGAGGCTTTGATGCAATTAAATGGATTCGAAGGGCTGTTTTAACGGGGGACTGATTTTTAAACAGGGGGAATAATGTTCGGACCGATCCTAAAAGAGCAACACTGCAGGATTATATTATATAATACCGTATATGTAACATAGGAGTAAAGATTGATGGCAGGGAGCCGGAGAAGCAGGTTTTTGATCAAAGGGTGATGGATGGAGTGCATTTGAAACAAAAACCCCTGGGAATCAAAAGTATCTTTCAGAAGTTTACTTTGGCCTTTATTGCAGTGGGACTTATTCCATTGCTTATTTTAAGTTATATCGCTTTGGAAACCTTTTCGCGAAACATCGAACGGGTTTCCGTAAGCAATTTCCAGCAATTATTGGAATTTACCAGTAAAAGCTTGGACAATATGTTGCATGATTATAACAAAATCACTCAACTGATGTACTCCTATAATATCAGTGGTTACGGTAATTTAAGTTGTCTGCTCAAAGCCACCGCCAGTCGGCGAAAGAATAAGGTTGATGAATATCAGACTTTGCACATGACCACCGACTTTGTAAACTATATTTTGGCCACCAAATCCGATATTCAAACGGTTATTCTAATCGATAACAGTTTCAATACTTATTATAGTTCACGCGGCGTTTCACCATTTAACGTCGATTCTTTTAATCCTAAACAACAATTAAAAAAGATCAATGCTTATGCCAAAAGCTTTGTCATCCAGCCGCCCCACCGGGAAAAATATTTTACCAATTCGGCGGATTGGGTGATTACGTTTGCACGCAATTATTATGATTGGGACCATAGTCAAATCAATGACAATGATAATATCCTGGGAGCTATTTTTATCGATGTTGATTTAAAAGTGTTTAACGATTTGTTTAGCCGGCTTTCACTGGGGGAACATGGGGAAATTTATGTCGTTGATGATCAAGGCTGTTGCATCTACAGCAATCGTTATCATCTAATCACTACCAAGCTGGATTGGTATTTGCAGCGAAAGGCAATCTTCGCCGGAAAAGATTATACCGGAGTTTTTCGTGATGGAGCTGCTTATTACATAACGCAGAGAGTACCGAGGGGAAATTGGACGGTTGTCGGCAAAGTATACCAGAAAGATCTTTCAAAGAAAGTGAATGCGATTAAAAATTTTCTGGTATTGGTGATTGTTGCTTGCATTGGGGCACTGATCCCGGTATCTTTGGCATTTTCTAAAGGCTTTTCGGTGCCGGTTCAAAAGATGCTCCAACAAATGAAAAAAGTTGAAAAAGGTGATTTTAACGTCCGCGTGGAAGCGGATACCCAGGATGAAATGGGTCAGCTGGCCAAGGGATTTAACAACATGCTCCATGAATTGCAGGATTATATCGCCCGGTCTTATGTGGCGCAGTTAAAACAAAAGGAAGCGGAATTAACTGCTTTAAAGACTCAAATCAGGCCGCATTTTTTATATAACACACTGGAAGTCATCCGCATGAGTGCGATAGATACCGGAGATGAAAAAGTCGCGGATATGATTCAGGCGCTTGCGGTTCAGTTGAAATATATAATCGGTTATGAACATGATACCGTGACTTTGGGGCAAGAGCTCGAAATCGTTCAAAATTACTGTGGACTTGTCCGAGCCCGGTATGAACGGAAAATTGATTTAGTATTGAATGTTCCGGATGAATTGATGAATTTAAGCATTTTGAAGCTGACCCTTCAGCCGATAGTCGAAAACGCCGTGAATCATGGCCTTAAACCAAAAGAAGGCAGGGGAAGAGTGATGATTTCCGGAGCAATCACCGACTCCAATTTGGAAATCAACGTTTTTGACGATGGAGTCGGTATGAGGACGGAAACTTTGGCGGAAATTACCCGTCTGTTGGCCAGTGAAACAATGGGGAAGCCTACACAGGACGGTTGGAAGAATGTGGGTTTAAAAAATGTTCATGATCGCTTGCGGCTTCATTTTGGAGAGCAATTCGGCCTGGTTATCAAGAGCCAGGAAAAAATTGGCACTGTAGTAACCATTGTAATGCCTGTTATGAAAGGGGTCACAAATCGTCGTGATTCGAATTTTACTGGCTGATGATGAACCCATCATTGTTAAGGGCCTGAAAAAGTTATTACCATGGAAAAATTTTCAGGCGGATATCGTAGGAGAAGCCTTTGACGGTAATCAAGCGGAGCAACTGCTGTTTCAACTTCGCCCCGATATTTTGGTTTCCGATATTTGCATGCCCGGAAAAACCGGAATAGAGCTTTTGAAATCAATAAAAAAAAGCCAATTGCCGACCAAGGTCATCTTCCTTAGTGGTTATCAGGAATTTTCCTATGCCAGAGATGCTGTAACTTTTGGAGCGCTCGGTTATATTATCAAGCCGGTGGACAAGACTCAGCTTGAGCAAACCATCCGGAAAGCAATTTTATTGATTGATAAAGAAGTTGAAGAGGTTAATCTCCGAAATAAGTTATCAAGTTATGAAAATGAGAGGAAAAATACTTACCGGGAAACTTTATTGGCAAGATTGATTCATGGTTATGGAAGCCTTCAGGAATTGAGCGAGGATTACAGTGCCTATGGTATCGACATCAAACGGCAATTTTTTATGGTTTTATCGATAGAAATTGATGATTTGGCTGAAAAAAAGCCATCATTATCTCTTCAAGAGGTCCAGCTTATCCAATACTCGGTATTGAATTGGGTTCATGACTTTATCCAGAATATACAGACGGGAAATGTATTTTTTAAGGACGATCTGTTGATAGTAATTCTTAATCATGAGTCCGTCGAACAGTTGTTGCAAACAAGCCGGACCATTGCCGGCTCAATAAAAGAGGAAGTTAAAAACAATCTTCATCAAACAATTTCAATCGGTATCGGTGAAACCGTTTCGAATATTGAAGATATTCGCAAGTCATATTTTTCCTCTCTTAAGGCCTTGGAGCGGAAGTTTTTTTCCGGTAATGGCTCCATCAATGACTGGGATGGGAATTATAAAAATGAATTCAGCGAAGAAGATCTCTATCTTGAACAGAAAAAGCTGAGGGATGCATTGATAACCAATGAAAAAGAAATCTTGGATCATAGTTTATCCAAAATTGAAAACATAATCCGGGACTTATCTCACGGCAATAAAGAATCAGCCATCCGTTACGTTTTATGGCTAACGAACAATTTAAGCAGGGAATTATCTAATATTGGCCTTTACCCGGCATGGGTCAATAAAAAAGGCAATGATGATTTAAATAAAGTCACGACTTTTGAAGAGCTTACCTTAGGGCTGTTTCAATATATCCAGGAAATTTTGGGCCATATCCGTATCAACACAAAAGGTAAGGAAGTCCAGGATATCAAGAAAGTTAACGATTATATTGAAAATAACTTTCAGCAGAACGTCACTCTTGAAAGTGTTGCCGCCATTGCCTGCATGAATCCAAACTATTTTAGCACCTTTTACAAAAAACATACCGGGCAGAATTTTAAGGATTATTTACTCAAGGTTCGAATGGAACGGGCCATAAAAATTCTGCTTACCACGGATTGTAAAACTTATGAAATAGCTGAACAAGTTGGTTTCAATGACCCGAAACATTTTAGTGATATGTTCAAAAAATATTATCAGAAAAATCCGATGGAATATAAAAGAGATATGCAGAATGCCGGCTTAGGAGGATGAAATTTCGACTGCGTCCTTCATGAGACTTGCGTAGTGAATGAGCGATATATAGTATTTTTAAATGATTTTAAATTATTTTCGGCCGATCTCTTTTTTTTATGGAATGACATTGCTACAATAAAATCAAATGAAATGTAACTTTTGATTTGGAGAATACTCATGGGTGCCGTTAAATTATTAATTATCGAAGATGAGAGACAAATTGCAAGATTCCTGGAGCTGGAATTGAGCCACGAAGGCTATCAAGTCGACCTTGGGAGCGATGGACGGGAGGGATTGGAAAAGGTCAAGCAAAACCATTATGATTTAATCCTTTTGGATATCATGTTGCCGGGTCTTAGCGGTATGGAAGTCTGCCGCCGTATTCGGCATTTTTCGAGCATCCCCATTGTCATGCTGACGGCCAAGGATGATATCGAAAATAAAGTGATGGGACTTGATATCGGAGCGGATGATTATATTACAAAACCATTTTCCATCGAAGAGTTACTGGCCCGGCTACGGGTCGCATTAAGGCATCAGACGAAGGATTCTTCCCCAAAAGAGTTATATTTTAAGGATCTGGTAATGGATCAGATTCGGCATCAAGTTACCAGAAATGGGAAAAACCTTGAGTTGACCAAAAAAGAGTATGACCTGTTGGAATATCTGATCGTCAATCAAGGAATCGTCCTGACCCGGGAAAATATCCTGGAAAAAGTCTGGGGATATGATTATTATGGCGGTACCAATGTGGTGGATGTTTATATTAAATATTTGCGGGATAAAGTCGATGGCCCCTTTGAAGATAAATTGATTTATACCATCCGGGGAGTCGGATATATCATGAAGGAGGTGTGCGGGCAAAACGCGGAATGAAATTTTACAAAATACGGTTTGCCAAGATTTCCTGGAAATTAACCATTATCTACGCAGGAATACTTTTTTTGATTTTAACCCTGCTCAATGGTTCCATTTTATATGGCATCCATTATTTTTTGATGCAACAAGCGGTTGCCCAGGTTACCGACACCGGGGATATGATTATCGAACAATTTCACCAGTCTGGGCAACAAAGGGCGGATTTGGTCGATAAGGATCTTGTTTTGGGGATACCGTCCAATGATAATATTTATATGAAAATAGTTGATAAACAAGGAAAAATTATCAATGAATCCCCCAAATTCAACCTTAAAATCCCTGAAAAAATCCCTTTAAAAACCAATAAAATTACAATTCTGCAGCGGAATTTATTGTATCAGAACAGGATTATCAAGGTAAAAAATCAATCGTACGCCTATTTGCAGGTGGTGAAAAGCCTAAAGAACGAGTTTCACTTCTTGAAGCTTTTGGGATTACTGATGCTTGGGGCTGAACTCACCGGCATATTGATTTCGATTCTTTCCGGATACATTATCAGTCGCGAAGTGTTAAAACCGATTTCCCATATAACAGCGACGGCTCAATGCATCAGTATCAAAGATTTAAATCAACGGATCAACGTTGTCGGACCCCAGGATGAATTAACCGATTTGGCAACCACTTTTAATGCGATGATTGATCGGTTGCAACAATCTTTTAAACGGCAGAACCAGTTTGTATCCGATGCTTCCCATGAATTGCGGACTCCGATTTCAGTGATTCAAGGTTATATCAATTTGCTTGATCGCTGGGGCAAGGAAGAGAAGGCGATCCTGCAGGAATCGATTACGGTAATCAAAAATGAAGCCGCCAATATGGCGGAGTTGATCGAAAAATTGCTTTTTCTAGCCCGCAGTGACAGTAGCGCCTGTAGCCTCTGCAAAGAACCGTTTGCTCTCGCTGAATTGATCGATGAAGTTTTTCGCGAAACAAGCATCATTGCCGGAAATCATCAAATCGTAGTGGAACATAATGAAAAAATTTCGTTTTTTGGCGATCGGAAATTGTTAAAAGAGATGTTACGGGCGGTGCTGGACAACAGCATCAAGTTTACTCCGGAAACAGGGAAAATCATCATCAATTCCTTGGCGGAAAATGATAGGATTAAGTTAATCATTGAAGATACCGGCATAGGTATTCCGGAAACGGAAATACCCAAAGTTTTTAACCGCTTTTATCAAGTGGACAAAGTACGTCCCAAAACCCAAAATGGATGTGGGTTGGGACTGGCCATTGTGAAATGGATCGTTGATGTCCATCAGGGTCAAATCCACGTGAAAAGTGCGCCTGGGAAGGGAACCCGAATTTTAATCGTATTACCTGTGATTGTCGATGCCGGTGCTTGCCTGCAGGAATAATCTTAGGTTAGTTCACTATGGAAGATAACCTTCTCTCATTTTATGATTTTCCTTTAAACTCCTTTTTGCATTTAGGGCAGGTAATAACGATTTTGCCTTTCCCCCGCGGCACTCTTAAGCTCTGTTTGCAATTTGGACAGGAGTAATAACGGTGGGTTTTGATGTTTTGGAGTCGTTCCCCCGCTTTATGGAACCAGGAATAAACGGGGCTTATCAGAATGGCAAATTTATAATTCTCCATGCTCCGTTTGGATACATTTCGGGATAGCATTCTAAAAAAAGCAATCCCGAGGGGAATATAGCCGATCCCTGCCAATAGCGGTATTTTAGCGAATTCAGCCGTTAGGGTCAAAATTGCCGAAAAAAGGATTAAGAAGACAGAAAGCTGGTCTCCACCGTATCTTCCCATCATGAATTTTTTGAACCAGTTCATGGGTATTCCTCCTTATTGTTTTTAGGTTGATGGAGCCGCTTGACGGTTAAAGGTTTTTGCGTGGATCGGAGCAAAGCTCCTTTCAAACTAACACTGTCGCCCACAAAACATGCAGCATAAATTGGTAAGGCAAAGTCCCAGGCAAATCTGATTCAAAGTGACGGTCGGCATTCCAAAACTTTCACTTTGCTGTTGATATACGCGTCCGCTGTTTTGAATGATATTGTAGAGACGCCGGTATTCCAGATTGTTCGGCTCCATCTGGATGGCTGTTTTTGAATGGTCTAAGGCCAGGATAATATTACCGATAGAGGCATGGGCAATTGCACTGTAATAGAACCATGGGGCGCTTCTCTCCGTGATGGCGGACAGGGCGTAAAGGGCTTCCTGATAGTATCCTGCGCGCAGATAGGCTATAACCGGTTCAAATTGGGGATTTTCAGCTCTTTGGTTTCCGAAAGAACCAAAATTTCCAAACGGGCCGAAACCACCAAATGGATCATACCCTTCTTCACCGGCGCCTTGGTTGCCGTATTGGCTTTGACCGCTGTAATCTCCACCACTGCTCGTCCGGTAGGCATTACCGCTTTTAATCTGTTCATAAGCGGCGTTAATTTCACTCATTTTTTTGGCGGCTTCCGGGTCGCCATGGTTTAAATCCGGGTGGTATTTTTTAGCCAACTTGCGGTAGGCCTTGGAAATTTCCTCGTTGGAAGCAGTTGGAGATACTCCAAGTACTCTGTAGGGATCGGTGATCATTGGGTAAGAGTCTCCTTTGTTTGCTGTTTTTCTGCTTCATACTTTGTCCAAACTCCGGAATAAAGGATATTGTCAATCAGATTTTTGTCCTGATGAATGGGCAAGAGTTTGTATTTTTCCATACACTCGCCCATCAGCAGATTCAATATATCCTTGAAATTTGCGGATGGAATGGCGACTACGGGATTATAGCGTTCGTGCTTAATGTCGGCTTTTAAATCAAGGCAAGCGTCCATGATATAAATGAACTTCCCCAGCGCTTTGCCGAAGGAACGCAAATCTTTGGCATATTCGTCTTCCTGCCAAACAAAGAGTTCACCCATTAGGTTTCCAAAGCACTCGGCGGGAATATCCGGGTTTAATTCCCCGGATTTTTCAATTCCGGAAAGTTCGGTTAAACAGTTGTTGATGACTGCATATTGTTTTGGATACCGCGCAACAACTTGTTTATATTGTCTTTGAAACAGTTGGGCTAGCCATAAGGATAGAACATTGCGTTCATCGGTCCAATTGTCCAGGAGATTATAGTAGGCGAGTAAAAGATTCATATCGGCGGCATAGTCGGTGATTTTATTTCTCCAATGACGGCGTGGCTTAAATGGATGAGCAAAGCATCGCCCATCTTTCATGGTGGTATTGGGTTTATAGATTGCTGTAAGGAATAAAACCAGAAATGCCATATCGTAAGTGAGGGTCATGCGGCTTATGGTGCCGCAACGATTTCCCAGCGCCCTGCACAGGCCACAATAGTAGGCCTGATAGTGCTGTTTTTCTTCGGTTGTTAACTTTTCGAAATTGGCAATAACATAGCCAAACAAAATACGGGCCTCCTTATGACAGCCACATCATTATCGTAACATAAAACCATATTGTAGATGATTTTCGATTAAAATGAACCAGGCCTCTTTGAACAACGGACAAGTTATTTTATTATAAACGAAAATTTAGGCGGTAAGTTGCTTAAAACCGATAATTTAATAATATTTTAGAATTAGTCTTTAGGCAATAAGAAAGTCCTATCCAGGATCAAGATGCTCACTTTTGACAATTCTGGAATTTTTCCATAAAATAACGAAAACGACAGTTTAATCTTGATGGGAGAGACAATGAAAAAGCTAGAATTTTTTGATCGCGTATATGAGATCGTAGCCCAAATTCCAACCGGCAAGGTCATGACCTATGGGCAGATTGCCATGATACTCGCTTCACCCCATTGCGCCCGCCAGGTCGGGCAGGCTATGTTTCATGCGCCGGAATCTTTAAAACTTCCTTGCCATCGGGTCATTAACAGTAAAGGAGAACTTGCGCCGGCTTATGTATTCGGCGGCGTTGAAAGACAGCGTGAAATATTGCTAAATGAAGGCGTTTGCTTTAAATCCAACGGATTGGTAGATTTAAAGCGCTCCCTTTGGCGGGTGGAAGAAAAGGAATCGAAATGAATCCATCGATATTGAGGAACTTTTCTATGATCCGGGTAAAGATTTTAATGGTAAAAGCATTGGTTATTTCTGATTTTTAGCCATGGGCTGAAATAAAAAGAGCGATGGGGTTTCGTTTTAAGGATAGTTGACATAAAATTCTTACAAATTTTACTGATTCTAAAATTAAGCATACTCATCCTGAACTATTGACAATCCTATATTCACCCTTTTATAATAAGTCATGATGTTATAATTCTTTAAGAAAGAGGATTTTAAAATGAAGAAGTTTAGAATGTTTGTTTTTCTGGGATTAATCTGTGTTATCGCTTTTTCCACTTATGCATTTGCCGCAAATACCGCAACGCAAACCGTAACGTTTAAGGTTGCAGAGATTGATTCCATTTCTACCAGCAGTGATCAAGTTTCATTAGTGATCAACAGTGCTACAGCCGGTTCCGATCTTTTGTCCGTGACGGACAATTCAACTACATATTCCATCACAACCAATGGAGAAAGCCGGAAAATAACCGGAGCTCTCAGTGAGGATATGCCGGCCAATACCAGTTTGATGATTAATTTAGCCGCTCCCAACGGTGCCAATAGTTTGGGCAATGTTGCCTTGACAAAAAATCCGCGGGATTTGGTGAATGGAATTCGTAGGATAGCTGCGGATAAAAAAGCAATTACCTATACTTTCACCGCATCGGTGGCCGCCGGTGTTATGAATGATACAACCCGAAAAGTAACACTTACCATTGTAAATTGATTCCATAAGAAGTGGTCGGGGGCGGCTGCGGCTGCCCTTTTTTATTACTTCAAATTGAAGTCAATCAGATTTTGCTTAGGCGATTGGATGGTTGGCAAAAGGGTCGTGTTTTATTGATGCTGTAGGAGTAATTGGCATGAAAAGGGAGAAGAACTTTAAAATTTTGCTTTCGGTTGGCTTTATTTTAACCTGTGCCTTGACAGAAATAACACTGGCAGCTTCGAGCGCAGTGCAAATCATTAATGTTCCCGTGGCTCCGATAACCGTCTTTACAATAAGCGGTAATCCGGCTGCCATAAAAATCAATTCGGCTATCCCCGGTATGCAACCCACCGGCGAGGTGAATGCTACGACCACATATAGTATTTCCACCAATGAATCCAATAAAAAGATTACCGGCATGCTAAACAGCAATATGCCGGCCGATTGTTATCTTAAAATCAGACTGGCGGCTCCCAGTGGAGCGGTGAGTACCGGAGATGTTATTTTATCATCGAAACCGGCGGACTTGGTGACAGGGATATCGAAAGTCGCAGAATCCGGAAAAACGATTACCTATACTTTTTCAAGTACAGTGGCTGCCGGTATTATTTCCTCGGGAATGCGTACGGTTATTCTTACGGTTACCAATTAATATTCTGATTTTTTGGACAGCCTGTTGGATTTAAATATAGAACAGCCTTGAAGTGGGGTACAATGAAAAAAATACGGATGGGTATACCCTTTTCACCAAAGAACGTAACCAGGAATTATTTGGCGATTATTTTCTGGGCTTTGGTTCCGGTATTGTCATTTCAACCGGTGTTTGGAGCGGAGCAACATAACATCATCGTGATGGGCGGATGGACCAACCCGATTCATTCCGCCAATTTGGCTTCAGGAGCCGGTTCAAATCTGGTTAATACTTATCAAAGTGATGCCGGAGCCACGACTCTATCCATCGTCGGCGGAAAAAAAGATGCGGTCTGGCAAGTTTATATCAACCGTTCGGAAATGAACTGGCCCTCTGGCTTCATGCTTTATGTCAGAAGAACGGGTCCGGGAGATGGAACCGAAGGGGTTACGGTGAGAGGCGGACTTTCCTTTCAAGTTGTGAATTCTGCGAAAACCCTCTTGTGCAGCGGTACCGGCAATGTGCGCTGTATTCCGGTTCAGTATCAACTATCCGGAGTGTCACTGGCAACCGCTCCCAACAATTATGTAAGCGGTGTTGTCTACACCGTCATCCCTTAGTTCATAAAGAAGGAGAATGTAATGAAGAAGGCTTTTCTTTTTTGGATATTCGTTTTAAGCTTGTCACTGCTATTTTTGGGAGAGAATCAAAACGTTTTCGCCAGTAGCGATATAAAAGTTCTCGGTTCCTTAACCCAGGAAAAGGTGGTGGGCGGTGGAGAGGGTTACAATGGCACGATCATCATCAAAAATGCCGGTGGCAGTTCTTGTAAGGTAAAGATTTATCAAACCGATTATTTGTTTTACGCAGACGGCAGTAATTCCTACGGTCTTCCCGGCAGTAACCTGTTGTCCAATGCCAAATGGGTCACATTAAGCACTGCCTGGGTCACAGTTCCGGCGGGACAGACTGCTCCGGTAAACTATAGTGTTCAAGTACCGAAAAATCCGGATCTTCGTGGAACTTATTGGAGTTTAATCATGGTGGAGCCGGTTGAAACCGCAGGTGATAATCCCGGTGTGAAAGGTAAATACGTTTTGGGACTCCAAACGAGCGTCCGGTATGGTGTTCAAATTATTACGGATATCAAAGATACCGGGATCCGTTCCATTGCTTTTTTCAATAAGAAAATCTCCGATGAAAACGGGAGTAGAGTATTTCAGTTCGACATCAAAAATACCGGAGAAAGATGGCTCAATCCAACGGTTCTTGTACAACTGTACAACAAAAACGGTAAATCCCTCGGTACATTCGGCAGTGAGAAAAAGCGGATTTTTCCCACTTGTTCGGTAAGACATAAAATCCTGCTTCCGGATATTCCAAAAGGAGAATATAAGGCAGTCGTTATTGTTGATAATGGGGATCAGTATGTTTTTGGCGCCAATTATGAAATGATGATCCGATGAAAAAGTTCAAATTTTGTTTGTTGATCTTATTTATACCCATCCTGGTATGGAGTTCCTTCTTCCATAAAGTTCGGGCCGATGAGGGTTGGGATGTCGAAATCAAGCAAATTGCTCCGGAAAATTTGAAAATCGAGCCGGGCAAGGCTTTAACCTTGAGTTATCTGGTGGTCAATCACACCGGTTCCACTCTGAATCTCCGGGAAGAATTGGTTTTACCTCCGTATTGCCGTGTTATCGTGCCTCCCACAGGCTTTCAAATCAAAGCCCATGATCAGCAGGTAAGATTAGTATCGATCGTTTTTTCCAACGCGGCCCTGGCCGGTTCCTATTTAGTCCATTATGCCCTCACTGCGACCAATGCATTGGCGAAAACCTACACCAATACGGTAACTGTTTCTCTGGCTTCAGTCACTACAGTCAAATCCACGGTTTTGGACAAACCCGGATTCGTGATAGCGGGTGAAGATTATGGGATAACGCTGCAATACCAAAATAGCGGAAACGCTCCACTGGATTTGGGTTTTGGTGTGAACAGTTCATTATCTTATTTTACTCAATACCTGCCACTGGAAATGACTCTACAACCGGGGGAATCCCGGGCCCTGGTGATCAAGGTAAAAACCGATGCCAAAATCGAAACCAATGTTACGCACCTGCTTACCGTGAAGGCCTATGATAAAAACTCCGGGCTGTCTTTTACAGAAGACACCATTGGGGTAGACATTGTACCGACCATCAACGGCCGGTTTGATCCTTTTCACCGGATCCCATCGGTCTTGCAAATCACCACCGGAATCGATGGCAATCATCCGGGGTACGGTTTGGAGTTTTCAGGCAGTGGAACTATCGATGATGCGGGAAACAATAGAGTACAGATGTACTTTTCAGCCTCCGATTTTGTGGATCGATATCCGGAGAAGGGTATACAACATCTTCAGCTTAGCCTGTCCAATGATCAATATGATATCAATCTCGGCGATGCCAGCTTTGTTCTTTCTCCCCTTACCAGACGCTGGGACGCGCTTTATAATGTGAATTTCAATCTCACCAACAAAAATTCGATGATGGGGCTGATTTATCCGGAAGAGAACGAGGATAATCCGGATGGAAAAGAAACCGGCTTGTATTACCAGTACCAACTGAATCCAAAGTTTCGGATTCGGACCAATTTCTTAAATTCGGCTTACGACTTCCAAGATCAGGACGTTTTACAGGATAACCGGATATATAGTTTTCAGGCTGAAATAAAGCCCTTGGCCGATAATACGGTAAATTTGGAATATGCTTTTGATAATTCCGAAAATCAAGATGATTCCCGGGGGAATGCTTATCATATCAATGTTCTCGGACAATTCTCCAATGTCTGGAGTTATTCGCTGGAAAAAACCTATGCAGCGCCGAACTTTTTTGGCAATTATCATGATACGGATTTAACAACATTGTCAGCTGCTTATTCATTTTTCAACCGCTATCAAGCGTCCTTTTTCTACCATTCCTTTCGGGATAACCTCAATCTCAACCCCCAATATTCATCCCATGATGAATCCTATTACAATGCGGTACTTTCGCATGACCTGACTCCCGGGACTCAAATCTCATATACTCTGAGCGGTTATCGCAGCAATAATCGACTACCTTCTCCGGGGGAAGATTATGAAGCGCTGACGTTCAAACTCGGGGTCCAGAAACTTTATTCAAAGTGGCGGTTTGGTGCTTCCGTTTTGGGAGGAGAGTATGATGATCAAGTGGATAATGCCGAGGACCGGGAAATTAGCATTTATGGCTTGAATATCAATTATTCACCCAGCCCGGGGCGAAGTTATTTGTTATATGCCAACATCGGAAATCACAGTTTCCCCTTATTGTTGGATTCCAACAATAACGTTGGCGTCATGGCCGATTTATGGGTTACCAATCATTTGGGCCTCAATTTCCAATATCAAAGAAGTAACTTTCTATGGGAACCCGATTTGGAACGGGATTACTTGATAGCGAATGCGCGATATACTTATCAGCAATTTTCCTGGAGTTTAAAGCTCTCTCAAATATCAACTTCGAATGATAGGGATTTTGAAGGCTCTTTACTGGTAACTTATACTCTGCCGGTGAATATACCGGTCAGTCAAAGAACCGATTTGTGTGTTTTAAACGGTAAGGTGTTTGATGCCGCGCAGCGGGATCATCCACCGCTCAAAAAAGTGATTTTATTGATCAACGGAGTGGAAGTTGTCACCGATGAACAGGGAGAGTTTACTTATACCGCTAGAAATCCCGGAAATTATACTATCTTGATGGATAAAACTTTTATCGGGTTCGATCGGGTACCCGTTCAACCGTTGCCTCTGGTTGTGGAATTGAAAAAAGGTGAAGTGAACAAAATTGAAATTGGAATGGTTCAAGCTGCTAAGATTCAGGGAAAATCGCTGTTGTTAACGGCAAAACCCAAAGAAAACAATGATGGACTATACGTAACAGGCAACAACTTATATAGGGCAAAGGAAAGTCAAAATGCCGGAAAAGGGTCCGGCGAATGGAACGAAGAAAAACCTCTGGCAAATGCCATCATTGAGTTAACAGACGGTTTGGAAACTTTTCAACAGGTTACCGGTGAAAACGGGGAATTCGTTTTTTCCGGGATGAGGCCCGGCAAGTGGAAGATCAAGGCTTATGATGAAGGGTTATTGGAAAATTACAGTTTTGAAAATAATGAATTCGAAGTGGATTTACAACCGGGTCAAACTGAAGAAATCGTCTTTAAAGCCGTTCCTGTCATCCGGAAAATTCAATTCATCGAGGAAGGCGTGATTCGATGAACAAAGCGGTAATGGCCGGTCTTGCCTAAATTCAAAAAAGTGATATAATAAATTAACAATCATTAAAAACTTGTTCGATAATCGCAAATCCAGTGAAAGCTGGAGACGCAAAACCACGGGTCTAAAGTGGAACGAATGGGCAACATTCGTTAAACCATATGACAGCCGGGTCGCCGAAGATAAGTTTTTTTTATTTTCACCATCACGGCAGTATCGACAATTTATCCGATAATGGCAAACCCAGTGAAAACTGGAGACGCAAAACCACGGGTCTAAGGTGGAACGAGTGTGCAACATTCGTCAAAGCTATTGGCAGCCGGGTTGCCGAAATAAATGATCAGGTTATGGTGGAAAATGATGAAAAATGGATTCATGGTTTTAACAATGGTGTTCTTTGTTGCAAGTATCTGGAGCCTCGCTGTGGCGAACGGCAATACTTCGCAGAACGTTACCTTTAGCGTACAGGCGGTTAATGAGATTGCGCTTGCCGGCGATTTGAACATCACCAATGAAAAGACAGTGACTGTCCATTCGCAAACCGTTAAAATCATTGATGCAACTTCTACCTATCGAATCACCACCAATGAGGAACATAAAAAAATAACGGGAGTCTTAAATACCGTACTGCCAAAAGATTCCGACCTCTTGATTTCCTTGGAGGCGCCTTCGGGAGCACTGAGTGCCGGTGGAGTTTCTTTAAAAAGCACTCCGGTTGATTTGGTGACCGGTGTGTCAAAAGTCGCGGAATCACAAAAGATTATTCGTTATACGTATACGACTCCGGCGGATGTCCAAATCACGGCTCCTTTATCTCAAATGATTACCTTAACGATTACCAATTGATGAATGCAACCTATAATCATTCGCAAAAAAAGAAAGGCCAGAGGCCTTTCTTTTTTTGTGTTTTCTGATTGTATGAATCCTGACGTTCTTCCCTCCGGAACTCCGGGGAGATTCCTTTCTTGGAATCAACAATATCAATGGATTCAAAGAACGAGCTTCTCCTGTTTTGGGGAATCGATTGTTATTCATTTCACAAATTTAACTTTCGTTAACACATATCCAGTGAATTCAAAAAGGATATTGACTTCGAATGATAAATACTTAAAATGGATTGAAAATGCAGAACTTTAAATTGGGAAGCAAATTTCGGGGTGATAAAGATATTGAAACAATACCTGTCCAAATTGATCCAATTTCTCCAAAAGAGAGTCTTCTGCGGGAAGAACGTCATTATACTGATGGTAGGCCTCGTTTTACTGAGCTTCGGTTTGAAATTCCACCCCGTCCTGGCTGAAAACTCCACCATGGAGCGCCCTAAAATCGGTATTGCTTTAGGGGGTGGCGGCGCATTGGGTTTAGCCCATATCGGCGTTTTGAAATGGCTGGAGGAAAACCGGATTCCTGTTGATTATGTGGCAGGCACCAGTATGGGCGGATTAATTGGAGGCTGTTACGCCACAGGGATGTCAGCCGCTGAAATCGAGGTCTTCTTGAAGACGATCGATTGGAACCGGCTGTTTGATTCGGCGCCTCCATTAAAAAATATTGATTTCCGGCGTAAGGAAGACCGGCGGAATTATTCGGCCGAGCTGGAAATGGGCTTTAAGGGGAATAGCCTGAAATTTCCGCAGGGATTGGGTGGCTACCGGATTAATTTACTCTTGAGCAGGATAACGCTTCCTTATTCTTCGATTGAGAGCTTTGATGAACTGCCGATCCCGTTCCGGTGTGTGGCTGCGGATATTATGAACAATGAAGCCGTAGTTATGGGAGATGGTTCTCTGACGGAAGCAATGCGCGCCACCATGGCCGTACCCAATGTTTTCACACCGGTGGAACGGGACGGGCGGCAGTTGGTGGATGGCGGTATTTATGATAATGTTCCCACGGATGTTACCAAGAAAATGGGCGCCGATGTGATTATCGCGGTTCATTTAAATGCCAACCAGGGAAAACCAAGCGGTTCCAAAGGGAGTATTGTCTTATTAAACGCTATTGATGCGATTGTCGAAAACAACAGTCAGCGCTCTTTAGCCATTGCTGATGTGGTTTTGGAGCCTCAACGCGGCAAGCTGTCGATGTTGAGTTGGAAAGCCATCGACCAGTTTATCGTTTATGGATATCAAGCCGCAGCCGCCGAGGCTTCCAGTCTTAAGAAATATTCCTTGAGCGAGGAAGAATGGCAACGGTATATCATGGAGCGCAACCGGCGCAAAAAAAACGTCCAGCCCGTGCCCGAACAGATCGTAGTTTTGGGGACGTCATCAGAAAATGGAAGGATGCTCAAAAACCGGCTGCGTAATCATGTGGGAAAGCCGCTGGATCCGGATAAACTGGAAGCCGATCTGACCGATGTTTTGGGAAGTTCTCTCTATGAAAGCTTACGATATGAGTATCAGGACCGCGGTGGAGTTCCTACTTTAGTGATTGTTGCGGTCGAAAAACCCTATGGTCCACCTTTCATCGATTTCGCCCTGAATATTGAAATTGGGGAGAAACAAACCCAAGTGAATCCTGGTTTTCGGTTTACCGCTTTCAATATCAACGGACCCGGCTCGGAACTGCGCACCGATATTGGAGTGGGAAGTGATATTTACCTGTTTTCGGAGCTTTATAAACCTCTCCGCAGAAGTAATTTTTTTATAGCGCCTTTTATCAAAATGGAGGAAACGAATCTCAGTAGTTTTCAGGATGGGTATCCCATGAATTCCTATAAAAAGTATTATTCGGAAATCGGCTTGGATGGCGGATATCGTTTTGAAAAAAGTGCGGAACTGCGGGTTGGTTATTCGCTTGGAAATCAGACTCTCCGGAGACAGTCCGGTAATGAAATCCCTTCGGATTTAAATGGGACTATCCGCCGGGCCCATCTTGCCTGGAGTTTTAATAACAATGATGAAATGGTATTGGCCAAGAAAGGCCTGGACTGGAAGACGGAGGCCAGCTGGTATGATTGTGTTCCGGGAAGCGGCGATTCTTTCGGGCAGCTGGAATCGCAGTTAATAAAGTGTTTCCCGGTTGGAGCCAAAGATATGGTCTTTACGATGGTGGCCGCGGGAGGCTCGTTTGAGGGGACTCCTCCCTGGACCCAGCAATTCCATCTGGGAGGACCTTTTCGCTTGGGTTGTTACAATATCAATGAATTATCGGGAAGCAATTATGTATTGGGGAATATCGGTTATCTCAAAGCCCTGGGGCATCTACCGATGAGCGGCAGGAACATTTACCTGGGTTTGTGGTATGAAAACGGAGGCGTTTTTGAAGATTGGTCCTCCCGGGATTTAAAAAGTGATATTGCGATGGGATTTTTAAGCGCGACGATTTTTGGACAGATTTATATCGGATATAGCTATGGGGAAGACGGAGATCATTCATACCAGATTATGCTGGGACATGTTTTTTAGTCCGGCGGCCGATGACTAAGGGGGAACTTTCGGCTTTCTTTGGCGGGTAAAGCCGGGCGGTGATTTTAAAGCGCCCGGCTTTACCCTGATGGTTTTAGCGATTGTCCGAACCTTCATATCTTGAAGTATAGGACCATAATAACATAAAAGCGATTAAGAACATGAAAATGCTCCTTTGCCAATGGATTTGGAGTGAACGTACATACTATTTCGTGCTAAAAGGTGTTAAACACTGCTGTTAAAAGAGTCCAGGACTTCATTCCCTTCCGGTTTCCGGTTAACCCAAAGGAGTCCGGCAACCAGGGGAATAAAACCAAGCTCTATGACATTTTCATGGCACTTTTTGTGAGCGGCCGCCTTTTTTCAAGGATTGAATTCCTAAAATACGTTGGCAAATGGTGTTAAATTGTTTATAATAGAATTTAAATGTAAGATCGATGGAAGAAAAACCCTTGAATTTCTGCCTGAAAAGTGAGTGTTTGAGTGTTTGACTTGTTAGTTAATTGAAGGAGGAAGACCTATCAATGGAAACCCAGAAAGCGAATGATGGAAGTTTGAAAACAGCGGAGAATGATCCTGCAGAAAAGTCGAATCCGGTAATTTCCAACTTTATTCAAGATGCTGTGGAGGAAGACCTACAAACCGGAGTGCATGGTAAACGGGTGCACACTCGTTTTCCTCCTGAACCCAACGGATATCTGCATATCGGACATGCAAAAGCCTTGTGCATTGATTTTGGAATCGCGCTGAAATTCGGAGGCCAGTGTAATCTCCGTTTTGATGATACCAATCCGGTGAAGGAAGACACCGAATATGTGGATTCTATCATGGAAGATATTCATTGGTTGGGATTTGACTGGGAGGATCGGCTTTATTATGCTTCCGAGTATTATGAGAGACTTTACCAATGCGCCGAGAAATTGATTCTAAACGGCAAGGCCTATGTTTGTGATCTCTCGGGCGATCAGGTGAGGGATTATCGCGGCACCCTGACCGAACCGGGGAAGGAAAGCCCTTACCGGAACCGTTCCGTAGAGGAAAATCTGGATTTATTCCGCCGCATGCGCGCGGGAGAATTTGAAGACGGCTCCCGGACACTACGGGCCAAAATTGATATGGCGTCCCCCAATATTAACATGAGAGATCCGGTGATTTACCGTATTCGGCGGGTCACTCACCACCGGACCGGTGATGCTTGGTGTATTTACCCGATGTATGATTACGCCCACCCAATTTCGGATGCCATCGAAGGAATTTCCCATTCCTTGTGTTCCTTGGAGTATGAAGATCACCGCCCGCTTTATGATTGGGTGGTGGAGCAATTCCGGGATGAGTTTCCAACGCCGCCCCGCCAGATTGAATTTGCCCGTTTGAACCTGAATTATACCGTAATGAGCAAGCGGAAGCTCCTTGAACTTGTTAAAAACAATTATGTAAGCGGCTGGGACGATCCCCGGATGCCGACCATTTCCGGCTTACGGCGCCGTGGTTATACTCCGGAATCGATCCGGAACTTCTGCGAACGCATTGGCGTGGCCAAAAGCAACAGTATGGTCGATATCGCTTTGCTCGAACATTGCCTGCGGGAAGATTTAAACCTCAAAGCCCCGCGTGTGATGGGAGTTTTGCGGCCGCTGAAAGTAGTCATCGACAATTATCCCGAAAACCAGGTCGAGGAGTTTGACGCGGAGATCAATCCGGAAAATCCGGAACTCGGCCATAGAAAAGTGCCTTTTTGCCGGGAAATATTTATCGAACAGGAAGATTACATGGAAAATCCCCCCAAAGGGTTTTTCCGGCTCTCCCCGGGTAAGGAAGTCCGCTTAAAGCACGCTTACTATATAACCTGCACCAATGTGGTGAAAGATCCGGCCTCCGGCGAAGTGGTTGAAGTTCATTGCACCTATGATCCGGAAACCCGGGGCGGATGGTCTTCCGATTCCCGCAAAGTGAAAGGCACTTTACACTGGGTATCCGCCAAACACGCCATTCCGGCTGAAATAAGACTCTATGATCATTTATTTACCGTGGAAAACCCGGACGCCGCCGAGGGCGATTATAAATCCAATCTGAACCCGGATTCTTTGAAGGCGCTGACCCAGTGTTTGGTGGAACCGAGTTTGGCAACGACCAAGCCGGGCGATCACTATCAATTTTTACGCCAGGGTTATTACGTGGTTGATCCGGATTCACAGGCCGGACATTTGGTTTTCAACCAGATTGTACCCCTCCGGGATTCCTGGAAAGGGTGAAGGCGCACACACGCGTGATTTTCGATTCGCTTCATTTAATTTTTTCAAACTGAGAAGGTAGTCCCCCACCCCGGCATTGGATGGGGCAATCGAAAGATGAAAATGAGCCTAACCCGACCCTAGCCCTTAAAGGCTACGCATTACCCATAAGTCAAACAGGAGAGGGATAATTCGATCAATTTGATCAAATCTATCAAAATAGAATTAAAAGAACTTAAGCAATGACAAGGTTTTTGATGAAGTTCCCCAGAATAATTTTTTAAAAAGGTAATAAGGAGAACTCATGACAAAGGCAGAGTCAAAGCAATCATTAAGTTACGAGTTTCAAAATGTTCCAATCA
>JAFABB010000009.1 GCA_023426245.1 Bacillota bacterium | reverse complement strand
CGGCGAAATTTTGATTATTTTTTTTGGTGGAAAGGCTAGTGAATAAGGCAAAATAGAATTATTTAGTTCGTTAAACATTCCCGTATTCCCTCTGGATTCAGGATCGTAAAGGAATTCATTTGGAATTCAATTAAACCTTCCTGTTTCATCAATGCTAATTCCCTGGATAATGACGGCCGTGGAATTCCCAATTTATCGGCCATCTCTTTTCGGGAATATGAAAGATTAAATTTAAAATTATGCCGGTGGCTACACTCATCTAAGAGCAGATTAGCGATCTTTTGACGAATAGTTTGGTAAGAGAGGCTTTTCAGACGTTCATTGAAAAGGATAATCCGATTCGAAAGCTGCCGGAGAAGATTGGTTAGAAACGCCGGATGGGTACTACATAAGTCGATAACCGCTTTTTTTGATAAAAATACAGCTTGGGTATTTTCCCGCGCAATGATAGTTACCGGATACCAACTCACATCTGAAAATAGAATAATCTCCCCAAAAGAATCTCCCGGTTTTAAGGTATCGATCGTAACTGATTTTCCAGACGTATAAACCCGTTGGATCTCCGCACTTCCTTTTGTCATAATGCCAATGCCTGGACATGGATCGCCTTCTAAAGCTAAAGGGTTTCCTTTTTCGATTTCTTTAATATAATGAGAAACTATTTCTAAGATTACGCTCATTTCCTCTCGTGAAAATCCTTTAAAAAGGGTAGACTTTAAAAGAGCTGGAATCACTTCATCCATTGCTTTCTCCTAATTAATAATTTCAAAAAAAATTTTTCTCTTTGGTAACGTACGTTACCGCTCTGTTCTTATTATTTTACTATAATCAAAATAACAAGACAATAAACCTTTTTACCAAAAGGAGTGTGAGCGATAATGATGGCGGTAAAACAATTACGTGATGAGCATGAAGGAATTTTAACGATGTTGGAGATAATTGATAGGATGGTGGAACAACCGCAATTAGCTATGGAACGGTTTGATCAAGTTCTTGAATTCTTAAAAGTGTTTGCGGATCGTTGCCATCACGGCAAAGAGGAGGACGTACTCTTCCCGCTGTTGGAAACGAAGGGAATTCCACGGGATAATGGCCCTATCGGTGTAATGTTATCTGAACATCAAACAGGTCGTGGTTTTATTAAGGGGATGAGTGACGGATTGGAACAATATAAAGTTGGGAATCGGGATGCTTTATCGGTAATGCGAGAAAACGTTCATGGATACGCCAATTTACTTCGAAACCATATCGCGAAGGAGAATAATATCTTGTTTATAATGGCGGAGCGAGTGTTATCAGAGCAGGAACAGCAAGAACTAGCGACGAAATTCGAAAGAATTGAAGCTGAACGGATTGGCATGGGACGGCATGAAAAATTCCATCAATTACTCGATGAAATGGAAACGATTTACTTATAGGAGGGATTGCTATGAAAAAGCAAGTTAAAAATAACACCAATTGGGTTGGAAAAACCGACTGGGAAATTAAGAACTTTCATGGCTGCGAGTACTCTACCCACCGTGGCTCAACGTACAATTCATATTTAATCACCGAAGAGAAAGTGGCCTTGATTGATACGGTATGGCAACCGTTTGTCAAGGAATTCGTCACCAATCTAGCCAGTGAGATCGACCTGAAGAAAATTGATTTTATCATCGCAAATCATGCCGAATCAGACCATAGTGGCGCTTTGCCGGAACTCATGAAACGGATTCCCGACACACCCATTTATTGTACCGCAAATGGGATGAAATCACTGAAAGGACTTTATCATCAGGATTGGAATTTTCATCCGGTAAAGACTGGGGATAAGTTGAGTCTGGGTTCTAAGGAACTGATTTTCATAGAAGCCCCGATGCTTCATTGGCCGGATAGTATGTTTTGTTATCTGTCCGGAGATAATGTTCTTTTTAGCAATGACGCGTTTGGTCAACATTATGCAACCGAGTTGCTCTTTAACGACAAAGCGGACCAAGATGAATTATGGGCCGAGTGTATTAAATACTATGCGAATATCCTGACACCATTCAGTTCGCTAGTGACCAAAAAAATTGACGAGTTTGTCGGACTGGGACTTCCACTGGATGCCATCTGCACCAGTCACGGAGTAATTTGGCGTGACAATCCGCTGCAGATTGTGGAAAAATACCAGAAGTGGGCGTCCGATTACCAGGAAAATCAAGTGACTATTATTTACGATACCATGTGGGACGGAACTCGGGTGGTAGCTGAAAACATCGCCCGGGGCATTCAGCTGGCAAATGGAGAGCTTAAAATCAAGATTCACAACTCGGCTAAATTCGACAAGAATGATATCATTACTGATGTTTTCAAATCCAAAGCGATTTTAATCGGCTCACCGACCATTAACCGGGGTATCCTTCATTCAGTTGCCGGTTTGTTGGAAGAGATCCGAGGACTCGGATTTAAAAAGAAAAAAGCAGCCGCATTCGGAACCTATGGCTGGAGCGGAGAATCGATAGCCATGATTGAAGAGGGTCTGAAAAAATCTGGCTTTGAAATTGTGGATGATGGGCTCAAGGTGTTGTGGAATCCGGATGAAGAGGCTATCGCCCGAAGTGTAGCTTTTGGTAAACAATTTGCCGGGAGGATATAATCCGATGCGTTAGCACCGTGAAGGAGGAAAAGATTATGGACCAACATTTTCTAAAGAATATCGATTTTAAAACAGTGTTATCTTTTGAATCGCTGGCTGAGTATCAAACCGGGCAAGTGGTGAGCCGTACTCTGGCGCAGGGGAAGTCATTAAGTCTCACTTTGTTCGCCTTTGATAAAGGAGAAGAGATAAGTTCCCACTCTTCTTCCGGAGATGCCTTGGTCTATATTTTAGATGGAGAGGCTGAGATTACTATTGGTGAAGAGACATTTCAGCTCAATAAAGGGCAGAGTATCGTGATGCCTGCTGGAATGCCTCACGCACTCCTGGCAAAGGAGCGGTTCAAAATGTTTTTAGTGGTGGCCTTTTCACTGTAAATCATTAGAGGCTAATCCTATCATAATCCCTTGCCGGAATGCCGAAAAAGTTTTCCGACTGATGATGATGGTACAGGCTGGGAAAAAGAATTCCGGATTGGTATAAAATTTTATGGAATGGGATCAGGAATCACTGGAACAAGTCCTGAAATCCCTGGAATTTGATCCGGTGACTGCTGACATAATAGCAACAATCTGGAATCAGATAAGGAACCTCTGAAATAGAATCGGAGATTTTTGATATTGCATCAGAGACTATTGGAACTAAACCGGAGATCACTGAAGCCAATCCGGAGAGTGTTGACATAACGGCGTCGATCGTTGGAATAAGATCGGGAATCACTGAAATGAGAGCGGAGATTCCTGATATTGCATTAGAGATTACTTGAATCAAACCGGTGACCGCTGACATTCTGGCAAAGGCCTCTTAAATCGCACCGGAAACCGTTGAAAGCATTTCAAAGCCTGTAGGTATAGTTGTAAAATCACCGGATGGTTTAGGGATCCGCTAACCGAAGGGAACCGGGGTACATCCCGGGAGATTTAATTGTAAGTCCATACGTTACTAAAAAACGGACTATACAGATGCTAGAATACCTTAAAGCGGCGTTGGGTAAAAAAGTCAAAGTATTCGTAGTGACCAGGCTGATTGAAGATTTTCAAGGAAGAGACGTAACCGCCTTGCAGCGTTGTTTGGGCTTGTTGAAAAATACAGGAGTCAGGGTAGTCTTCCGTTTCCATATTCATCAAAAATTTGCGGTGATCGATCAAAGGATTGTATGGTAGGGAAGTATGAGTTATGGGAGTGCAGAGGAAAGCATGAACATAAGCTATTTTAAAGTGAAATTTACTTTAAGCTAAAGGAAGCGAAACTACAATCAAAAACGTCGGGAGTACGCTATTCCCACGAAGAAGTATTTTCGGATTTGAGGGCGAAACTCACCGATAAAACAGCGGATAATAATGTACAAATTGAAATACTTGGCATTAGCGCAAAAGGATTCAAAGGATATCAATGCCTTAAAAGAAGCGGGAGGAAATCCCGCTTTCATGTATCTTTTCTTGATTAATTCGGCTTCGGGAGACAATAAAGTTCAAGTCTAGAATCGATAAGTAAGACCAAAGGTAGGACCGGCGAAGGTTGCTTTTTTGTTAGTATCGTTTAATTTATATTGTTCAAATTTATAACCAAGGGAAGCACCGAGATTTCCGGCAAAGAAGTAGGAGTATGTAATATTTGATAATAAGATTGTAGCATCTTCATCAGCAGAGCCTACTTTGCCTTTACCGTGAATGGAATAACCGGCAGTGCCTTCCAGTTCGGATTTTTCACTGAGCCATAACTTCCCGTCAAGTCCAATAATATAACCGGTATATTTGGAATTATTCGTGTTAGGGATATCACAAGATAGCCAGTTGTAACCGGCAGTTATCTCCAAAATGGCCGCATCGTTTTCAATTAGCTCCAGACAACTAAGTTTGATATAATGATTATCCAAATCAATGTCACCGCTATCGGTCTCATCAATTCGGCTTGTAAAGTCGAACCACAGAGTAAAATCGTTACCAAAGGTCACATCACCGTTGACCGCGATTCCTTTAAGATCGTTGTTGGTTTGTTTACCGGTTTGCTCCCATTTTGGCTCGATTAAGCTGCTGACAGAAATACTGTTTGCCATGGCACAAACAGTTAAAGATAAGAGCAACAAACCAACTAAAAACAGCGTCATAATAATTTTTTTCATGTTGCGTTACACTCCTTTTTATAAACTGACCGTCGGTCTAATAATATAATAAATAAAATTTCATGTCAAGGGGCGTGTTTGTTTTTTTTGAAGTTAGCTTCAAGGAGGAAAAATGGGAATGACTTCAAAACCCTAATGGATATTGACGTTCAAAAATGGATAGAGTATGATTGACAGAGAATGACCCTTGGTCTAGATTGGGAAGGATGGTGCACTTATGCGGGTATTAAAAGAACCTGAAGAACGTAAAAACGAAATATTAGATACCGCAGAAATGCTTTTTATTACAAGGGGATATACCAAAACAACGGTAAATGATATTCTTAATGCAATAGGGATTGCAAAGGGCACGTTTTATTATTATTATAAGTCCAAAGAGGAAGTAATGGAAGCTGTGATCTCAAGGTTTGTTGAAGCGGGGGTCGTAAAAGCCAAGAAGATCATGGTTAATCCTAACTTGACCGTTCACGAAAAGTTTTTAACCGTTTTAATGGCTCAGAAACCAGATATTAAAAATAAGGCAGAAATAACTAAAGAGTTGCACGAAAATGAAAATGCGCAAATGCATCAAAAAAGCATAGCGGAGACCGTATTAAAGTTAACCCCGATTCTAACGGAAATTGTGGAGCAAGGCGCTCAGAAGGGAATGTTCAAAACACCGTGTCCTAAAGAAACTGTTGAATTTTTACTTGTAGCTTCTTTATTTATGTTTGACGAAGGGGTTTTAAACTGGGAGCAGCAAGAGCTTATACAAAAGATTGAGGCCTTCATTCACATTATCGAAATAACATTGGGTGCGGAAAAAGGTAGCTTTTCCTATATCGCAAAATTATTTGATTAGCTGATATGTATCTTATTCATAAAGTCAATAAATTTTTTTATGTTAGTGCAATAATTAAGGGTATTATAAGTATCGATAATACAGTCGTTAAAAAAGTACATTTTGAAGCAATTATTGTTTACCATTATATTTTTCGGTGAAAACATCTATCAGGCTTGCTGTAGGTATTGCCACTAAAGTTATACATAAGTAATTGTTTTTTGGCATTTAAAAGCTGAAGAACCTCTGTATAGATGAATATGAACAAGCAAATAGGGGAATACTTATAAATGTATCTTCAATGAATCAATACGTACTTCAGGTAAAGATGTTCGTATTTTTTTGTGCCTTGGATGTTCTGCCCATTTTTATGAGACTTGTAATCATTTTTCAGATCAAATTGCATATGGAAACCAAGTAAAGGACTAAAAACTAGAGATGAACTTCTTGAGGAACTAAGGACCGCAGAAAATGTGGTATGGAGTCCAGACGATTCCCGGAAAAAAAACTGCCGACATTATTTAAGAAACAAAAAGTAGAGGATTGCGAAGCCTGCCGGATATGGAATCTTCCACAATAAGTATGTGTATTCAGATTCTTGCATTTTGCGCTAAAGGCGTTAGCGCCCGGAACATCCAAGAGCATTTGCTACCATTATATAATATTGGAGCTTGTCCATAACCGTTTGAACGATACATCGTCAACCTGTTCACTTTAATTACAGAAGAAATTCGTCGTGTAGCAGAAAATTCTCTGCTCGCCTGCATTCAATTGGCAAATGTAATTCTTGGAACATAACTCCATCCCCGCCATAAGGCTATCCGGCAGGGAACTCCAAGCTTCCAGACAGACAAAGTTCGTAGCCAACGGTTTGTTCGGTGTCCAAATTCCCAGCAAAGGAAAATCAGGAAACGCAAATCCGATTCGGCGGTTGCCCCTGGCATTGCCCAGCATTACTTTTCTGGAATGAAGCTGGTCAAGGACGATCGCATCATGCCGGAATAGATCCATCTTTAGCCATAACTTTCCTGCGTCAAGCGGAATATTGCCCCGTTCGTTGGAATAAAGGAGGTCTTCGTCTTTAAGCAGCGGACGAAGCGCGGATTCCCCTTCAAAGTAGATGTAATAATCCTCCATTGATTCATCCGTATCCAGCGCCACCCGGAAGCCATCATGTCCGCCGAGTTCAAAAAACATTTCGCCAGCGGAATGATTCGTTACCGTATGGGTCTTGAGCAGATTTGCGCCGTCCAATGTATAGCAGATATCTAGTGTAAAATCACAAGGGTACTCCGCTTTCGTTTTTTCATCCGCAGAAACAGAGAATACAATCATTGTGTCCGTTTGCGCAGTCACTGAAAACGGCAGGTCACGGGCAAAACCATGCTGCTTCATACGGTACTTTTTTCCGTTGACGAGGTATGCATTATTCCGCAGGTGTCCGATGACCGGAAACAATACCGGCGCGGTGCGCGGCCAGATATTCGGATCCCGCTGCCACATGTACTCCATACCCGCTCCGTCCTTGACGCTAATAATCTGAGCTCCGATATCCTCCACCGTCACACTGAGCCGGTCGTTCTGAATGTTAAATATCATGATTTATCCTCGTAAAAGTTCTGAATACGCCATTTTTCGGCAGAAACATTCTTCGGTCATATTTGTAGCAGTATGCATCATTTTACCAAAGACAGCGAATCTTCATCGGCGACTAGAATCACATCTCTATGAAGCTGAAGGATCGATGCCGGCACCCGGGGTGTCACCGGACCAAAAAGTGCTTCCGCAAGGGCTTGCGCTTTTTTCTTTCCGGAGGCGAGCAGCAGCACTTTGCTCGCTTGAATAATATCCAATATTCCCATCGTAATTGCGGCAGTGGGGACATCCGTTTTTTTGGCAAAAAAGAGTTTATTCGCGTCAATTGTACTGTCTGTCAGCCTGACACAGTGGGTTCTTTTCGTAAAGGCATCTGCCGGTTCGTTGAATCCGATATGTCCGTTTACACCCACGCCAAGCAGCTGCAAATCGATTCTACCAATATTTTGGAGCACGTTATCATATCGCTGGCACTCCGCAGCCATATCCTTTGCCTGGCCGTTGGGAATGTGGATGTTGGCAGGATCGACATTGACGCCGCTGAAAAAATTATTTTGCATGAAATAGTAATAACTATTTTCGTCTTTTGCACTCAATCCAATATACTCATCCAGGTTGGCAGTACGAACTTTGCTTAAGTCCAAAGTACCTTCCTGATATTTCTTTATTAGTTGTTCATAGGTTCCAACCGGAGTTCGTCCGGTAGCCAGTCCCAATACACAGTCCGGTTTTAAAATCGCCTGAGCAGAAATAATATTTGCAGCTACGGAGCTCATCTGCTGGTAATCCTTTACTCGTATAATCCTCATTTCATTGTCCCCCAGAATTTATGGCTCTGAATATTTTATATGCCGATTGCCGGAACGTCTCATTTTAAAACCAGACAAATCGTCACCCCCTGACCAACCGCTTGACCGTCCCTGCAGGGTACGATTATCCGGTAATCGCCGCATTTTTCCCGGCAGATATGCAGTTTTCCGGAGAAGTGACGATATCTGTTGTTCCACAGGACTGACGGCATATTTGGTAGATTTCGATATTTTTAATTATGCGATTACAGTTTCAAAACAATGCCGATACATGCTGATGCGACAATATAGGCGATGGGGGACATCCTTTTTCCTTTTGTTTTTATTTTATAGTACGCGACCAACATTACCGCATAAATCGCTAGATGGAGAAAGTTGAATAAGTTCAGAAGATTACTGGTCTCTTTAAACGTCTTCACATCAAACAAAGTTTTTAAAAACAGGCTCATGCAAGCCGAAGTGATCAGTGCAATTACAGCCGGACGAATCCCATAAAAAGCTTTCTGCACTAAGCGGTTTTCTTTAAACTTCTTGAGCATATGGGCAATGATAATGATAATGATAATACCGGGCGTTACCAGGCTCAATGCCGCTATGACGCCGCCCCAAAACTTTCCGAAAATTACGCACCCTGCATAAACCGCCATATTAACGCCGACAGGACCCGGCATGGCTTGACTCACAGCAATGATTGTGGCGAGGGTTTCGGTTGAGAACCATCCTAATTTAAGAGACATCTCATTAAAAAACGGAATACTGGCCAGACCGCCTCCAACAGCAAAAAGGCCAGTCGTAAAAAATTTGAAAATGACTTGAAGAAACAGGTTGCTCATTTGTCATCCATCTTCCTTTTTTCTGAAATCGTCTTGATCACAATACCGGAGGCAATTGCCAGGATGACTATAACCACCGTTCCGATACCCGCAAAATAGGAGAGGGCAAAGGTGATTAGGCAAATAAAAATGCCTACCGTATCCTTGACGGAACTCTTCCAGAGATCGATGATCGATACGGTCATCAGCATACATACACCAACCTGAATTCCTGCGAGTGCGTAGCGGATCACCGGAATATTTTGAAAATTGGCGAGAAGCGTGGCGATCGCCGTGATGAGCAGAATCGACGGACTGATTACCCCCAATGTGGAGAGAATTGCCCCCGGAATGCCGGCTCTTCCATAGCCTATAAAGGTGGCTGTGTTGAGGGCAATGATGCCAGGCGTACTCTGACCAATGGCATAATAGTCCATGATTTCCTCGCTGGTCGCCCAATGATGCTTTTCTACCACTTCTTTCTCAATTAAGGGCAGCATGGCATACCCGCCTCCGAAAGTGAAGAGGCCGATTTTAAACCAAGTCCAATACTGTAGTAACAACTCTTTCATGCAGTTTTCCTTTCCCGCTCTGCCAAAACAGCCTTCTGCGATTTGATTCTTTTGTGTCGGTTATGATCCGCTTCTGATTACAGGTTTTTTAATGCATCGTTAAGATCGAATTTGGCCTGATCGGGGAGAATCTGGGCGGACATTTTGACGTTCTTTTTATCCAGCTCCTTCCACACCTTGACTTCGTCCGGCGTTGCATAAACGTGAGTCACCAGTTTGTCTCGACCTTCCATGGAACGGACGTTGCCTATGTTGACGCTGGGAATATCGATGCCCTGATTGATCAAGTCAAGGATTGTTTGCGGTCCGCGCGCCAGAATCATAACGGTTTCACCTTTGAATGCGTCGGCTTTGATTTTGGCCACGGCATCCTCAAGCGTCAGGATTTCTGCCTTGACACCGACCGGCGTCGCCATCCGTAAAAAAGAGCATTGAATCTTGTCCCGCGCAGTTTTGTCATCGACTACCAGAATACAAGTCACCCCGGTAGAGCGAGTCCAACCCACCACGACCTGGCCGTGGATAAGACGGTCATCAATTCGAACCAGAACCGTTTTCATCGACTTTATTCTCCTTCTTTATAAACAATATCGCCTCTGACGATTGTCATATGAATCGACAAATCATCATTGAAAATAACGAGGTCGGCATCTTTACCCCGTGAAATTGAACCTTTTCTATCAAAAGCACCAATCGAACGCGCCGGAATTTCCGATGCCATCCGAATCGCAGCGTTTATGGGGGTATGAATCAAATTGACCATATTTCTCACTGCGTCAGACAATGACAACATACTTCCGGCTAAAGAGCCAGTCTTTGTCCTGGCTTCCCCATTTTGAACGATAATCGTGGTTCCTTCCCATCTCTGGAATGTTCCGTCGCCGAGACCTCTGGCATCAACGCCGTCAGTAATGAGGATGCATCGCTCCGTTCCGGCGATTTTCAGTATCATCTCGATGATCGCCGGCGCGAGATGCTTCCCGTCTATCGTCATCTCCAGGTAGGCCGTGGGGCAAATAAGCAGCGCAACAACTGCTCCGGGTTCCCGGTGGTGAATTTGCGGCATTGCGCTGAAAAGATGGGTTCCCCTTCCTGCACCGGCCTGCAGCGCATCCTGGGTCTGACTATAGTCGGCTAGTGTGTGACCAATAGAAACCTGAGTACCTTTCTTGGTGAAAAATTCAATCGCTTCAAGCGCATGATCCATTTCAGGCGCCAAAGTCACAACCTTCAGGGAATCCTCAGCCGCCGCGGCAATTCGCTCGAGTTCTTCCCTGCTCGCGCAGCGGATATTGCATTCCGCATGGGAACCTCGGTTTTTAGGATTGATGAACGGGCCTTCTAAATGACTGCCCAAGATCTCAATTTGTCCTTTCACCGGATTTCGGCTAGCCTCACGGAGACACCTTAATGCTTTTTCTTCATCTTCCACCTTCGCGCTGGTTGTAGTTCCCAGGCAGCTGGTTGTGCCGCCGCGAATTAAAAATTCCGATATTTTGTCAATTGCCTCCGGGGTTCCTTCCATGAAATTGCGCCCGCATGCGCCATGCACATGCGTATCGATCAGACCCGGAGCAACAATTTTGCCGGAACAGTCAATCTGCTCATAGCCTGGAGGCACCCCCTGCCGTTCAGGCAGCAGTTCGCTGATGCAGGCCCCTTCCAAAAGAACCCCGCAGTTTTTCATTTCTCCGCTCTCCAATAAGACTTTGCCGCCCAGCAGCGCTTTTTTTGTTTCGTACATAAGATACCTCCGTCATATCGTCGGAGTGAGGGATATGATATCCCTCACTCCGGAAGCAGCTTTACTCGTATGAATTAAAGAATGCCCAACAGGCCCAGCACGAAGGCGACGATAATGATGCCCAGCATAACGACCATCGTACTTTTCCCTTTTCTGAGGAAAGCAAAGACGCCCAGCGTTGCACAAAGCGGCAGCATCTTGGGTAGGATGGTATTAAACATACTCTGCAGTTCCACGCTAGCATTGCCCACCTTGTAAACCAGCGGGGTGGCGATATTCAAAGTAGTGGCAACCAGTGCGCCGACGACTAACAAGCCGAGAATCGTGGCTGCTTCCATCCATTTCTGGATCTGCATGCCTTCCATCTTCTCCAGGAACTGGTCGGCCAGGGTGTAGCCCTTGTGGACACCCCACCACTGCGCGCCAAAGTGTACAATATTGATCAACAGTACAAAAAGAATGGGCGCGATCCCACTACCGCTCAACGCCAGAGAAGCACAGATACCGGCTACGATAGGGCGGTAGGTGCTGAAAAACATGGAGTCACCAAGGCCGGCCAGGGGACCCATCAGAGCGCCCTTAACCGCTTGGATATTCTCTTCATCGACTTCCTCCCCATGTGCCTTTCTCTCCTCCATGGACGCCACGATACCAAAAATAACCCCGCCAAGCCAGGGATGAGTATTGAAGTAACCGGAATGGCGCTTATAGGCCTCAATGCGGTCCTCTTTGTTCTTATACAGCTTGTTAATTAGGGGCATCAATGCCCAAATAAAGCCAAGGCCCTGCATGCGTTCGAAGTTAAAAGCGGACTGAATCCCATTGGAACGGTAAAATAATCTTCGTAAATCTTTCTTTTCAATTTTATTGGTGGTTGCCACTGCGTTCATTTCTTCAGTCATGTTTGTTCCCTCCTCTCAATTATTCGTTGCTTGTTGGTGCTGGCTCACGTGCAAAAGCACGTACGCAACACCAAGGACTGCCACACCCATAACACCGAAACCTGGAATATAGGCGGCGATCGCAAAACCAATAAAGAAATACGGCATAAGCTTCTTAACGCCAAGGTTGTTGAGCAGCAAGCCGAAGCCTAAAGCTGGGAGCAACCCGCCGACAGCCTTGATGCCGGCCATAATGTTGGCTGGAATGGCAGTCGTCAGCGAAGTGACGTAAGTGGAGCCAAAATACAACGCCAGGAATGTAGGAATAAAATAAGCGAGAAAATGGATCAGGTTGCCCAGCTGAACCATTAGGGAGATGCCTCCGGAGTTGCCGTCAATTGCATACTTATCAACGCCATGGGCAAGGAAGGAACACACCGTCTTTGCGAAGAGTTCGAACGAGGTGGCCACCACGGCGGTGGGAATCGCCACCAACAGGGCACCTTCCAGGCCGGAATGGCTGGTTACGGCCACTGCAGTGCCCAACGCACTGGCAATCGCAACGTTTGAAGGTACAGAACCGCCGATTGCCTGAGCGCCCATGAACACCAATTCCAGCGAAGCGCCAACTTTCAAGCCGGTGTTCAGATCACCAAGCAGCAGACCAATTAGCGGTCCTAGCACGATAGGTCTTTCTAGTTGACAGTCACCAAGCATGCGCCGCTGTAAGTAAGCGAGGCCGGTAATTAGGCTTACAATAAAGATACTTATGAAACTCATTTTTTCCCTCCTACTTTCTTTTCATCAAGTTTTCTGTTCACTCATTAAACTTGCCTTTAACATTTCACCAAGATCCATGATCGTTTCCGACGCAACTGTTATGATATGTTCCTTGAGTTCTAAGATGTCCATGCTATCCTTCAGCAGCAACGTTTCCGTCAGCATACCGAGGTTAAGGCCGGATACGACATGTAAACAAGGAGTTTCCAATGCTAACCCTGTGGCAACACGAGCAGGACTCCCTCCGGGAATATCCACCAAGCAGAGAACTTCGTCATCTTTTTTTATTGCAGCCAATTCCTTCTTGAGAGCGTCTTCCACATTCTCCGTTCCTTCGCCGGGATACAACTCAATCGTACGGACGCCCTCGGTTGCTCCGCTGATGATAGCCGCCGTCTCCAGCATAGCTTTTCCTAATCCTGCATGTGTTGCTAATATTACGTGAATCATTCTTTTCCCCCCTTTCTGGTACTTTTTTTTAGCTATGAGTAAGCAGCGGGTTTTTACTCTGGTTGATGCCTTGGTGTGATCGTTCAGTAGACGATCGCGTCAGCCGCTTCGGTGAGCACGCGCTCCGCCTCCGCCGCTGTCTCCTGAGCGCAGACCTCATCGGCAATGCGCTCCGCCTCTTTTTTTGATATGCCAGTGATTACCCGTTTTACCGGTGCCATATTGGCGGCACTCATACTCAGCATTCGAAGGCCAAGTCCGACAAGGGCAATCGTTGCCCGGGGGTTGCCGCCCATCTCGCCGCAAACGGAAAGCGGCTTCCCATACTTGGAAAACTGTTCAGCGATAAATCGAATCAGTCGAAAAACCGCTGGATGATAATTCTGATAATAGGCGGACACCGTCTGGTTCATCCGGTCGGCTGCCATCAGATACTGGCACAAGTCATTTGTGCCGATACTGGCGAAATCCACTTCTTTTGCCGCTTTGTCCGCAATCAGTGCAATGGAAGGAATCTCAATCATGATTCCCAGCTTGATATCTTTGTTGTACGGAATACCTTCTTCGTCAAGTTCTCTCATCACAGTCCGGACGAATGCCTTGGCTTGGCGGAAGTCATCCAAACTGCCCACCATCGGGAACATGATCCGAAGGTCACCGAACTGCGAAGCGCGCAATGCTGCGCGCAGCTGCGTGCTAAAAATTTCTGTTTCCTCCAGGCAAAGGCGCAAGGCACGCTTGCCAAGAAATGGATTTTCCTCGTCCGGAAGTTCCATATAGGGCAACTGTTTGTCGCCTCCGATATCCAAAGTCCGCAGGATAACTGGCTTTCCACCGAACGCTTCCGTCGCAGCCTTATATGCCTTGTACTGCAACTCTTCATCCGGCAGTTTCCCCTTACTTTGCATAAAAAGGAACTCGCTACGCATCAGGCCTATGCCGTCCGCTGCAGTGATTTCTTCGGGACTCAAGGCATCGACCGCCGAGATATTCACTTCGATGTCGACCGTTGTACCATCCTTGGTGATTGCCCGGATATCCCGGTAAGCTTTCATGGTCTGAAGCTGTTTTAGAGTTGCCAGCTGTTTCCGCTGATAATAGTCTTTCTCCAGCTTGTCCGCACCCAGGATCACCACTCCATCTGTTGCGTCAACGATGGCTTCTTCTCCGTCGGTAACGCAGGAGAGAACACCATTCACGCCGAGTACGGTAGGAATACCGAAACTTCTTGCAACAATAGCTGTGTGGGAGGTGACACCGCCGACTTCTGTGACGATGGCCTGCACGTTTCTCCGGTCGATTGTCGCTGTATCGGAAGGAAAAAGCTCCCGTGCAAACACCACATAGGGTTCCAGCAACAACGACAGGTTTTGTTCCGGCTTTCCGGCAAGGCAACGTAAAATGCGGTTGCGGACATCCTTCAGGTCCGCCGTGCGCTCCTGGGTGAATTCATTTTCGGTCCGGGCCAATACATCAATGAACATATTGTACGTTTCAGAAATCGCCTGGGAAACGGCTTTTCCGCCGACAATTATCCTACGAATCTCTTGATCGATCGCCACATCTTCCAGCAGGATCTGATGCGCCTGAAAAATTTCGGCTTTTTCCGGAGCACTTCCGGAGAGGGACGCGACAATGCGATCAAGTTCTTCCCGGGCATTTGCGAGCGCCAGTACATAAGCTTTCAGTTTTTCCTCTGTGCCGCTTAGGCGATCCGCTTCATATTCTGTGCCTGCAGGATCGTATGGTTGATAGATCAGTGCCTTGCCGCAAACAATGCCGTTGAAAATGGCAATCCCACGTTTCTTCATTGCATCACTCCTTTTCTCCGAAACCAGAGTCCACAACCGCGATCAATGTATCGACCGCCTCCTGCTCATCTTCGCCTTCCGCCGAGATCTCAATCGGATTGCCGCAAACAACGGAAAGGGATAGCACCGAGACCAGTGATTTCCCATTGACCTTTGTGCCAGACGGCTCTCTTTTGTCAATTGTAATAGAGGATTTGAACTTAATGGCTTCTTTCACGAGATCTGCCGCTGGCCTCGCGTGAAGCCCGGATTTGTTACATACTGTCGTCTGTCTGGTATACACTGTTTGACTCCTTTACTTTCAAGATACTTTCAAGAATAGAAACTACCGGTATTTATTCATATACGACGAAAGCTGGTCAAGCGCTTCCTGCTCATCGGCCCCTTCAGCACAAAGTGTAAAATTATCACCAGGGAAAATGCCTGCATATGTGAGGCCCAAAAAAGATTTTGCATCAAAACATTTGTCATTACAGTAAATCTCAATTTTGCAATCAAATCGTCCCGCTGCGATAACAAATCCGCTGACAAAGCCAATGTCTGTGTCTGGTGCAAACGGTAATTGAAAGTCTTTGGTTGTCATGTTTTTCTGCGCTCCCTCTCTTTTATATGCAATTCCCGTACCACAAAAACAGTCAAAAGTTTTTTACTCTTTTTTATCTAACAGATGTTCCAGCGCAAAGGGTAGCCGAAAGTTTCCGTCGCTTTCTCTTCATCTTAGTTTATATGCAATTTTTGTGCCACAAAAAGCTTTTTTCGAAATAATTAATCAAAATGTCTTTTTTATCGAATAGCGGTATGATATAATAAAAATCACTCGAAAGGCCCTAGTAATGAGATATTGGCGAATTCTTCAAATTTATCAGGCGATTGCACTTTTAATCGATGGAGGTTCCGTTAACTATGGAACAATCCCTGCAGAACAGACAAATCCAAAAAATGATGCCGCAGACGTTGCACAGCCTGCAACTTCTTTCCATGCCACTATTTTCTCTTAAAATGTATTTGGGCAACATTGTTTTGGATAACCCGTATCTGGAGCTATGCTACGATACGCTGGAAACGCCGGCTTCCTTCTATACTATGCCAGACGGATCGCTGCCGCAGGATCCCGCCGACAGTGAAAATGATGAGTCCGGCCGTCCGGCGGGTCCGATCGCGCGACCTTTAGCATTGCAGGAACAATGGTTCACCCGCGAGGAAGGGTCCCTCTATGAACATCTGCATTTTCAGACCGGATGTTGTTCCTTTTCCCCGCAGGAGGCTGTAGTGGCCGAATACTTGATTTCCAATATCAACAATGCCGGGTATCTTGACGAAAGTCTCGAAGCGGCTGCCGCCGCCACCGGCTGCCGCCATGAGCTGGCCGAGAATGTCTTGAAGGTTATTCAGACCTTTACTCCATGCGGCATAGGTGCCAGGAGTCTCAGCGAATGTCTGATGCTGCAAGTCGATCCCCATATAAAAGATTATGGAATCCTCAGGCAAATGCTGCAGGAGGATCTTTCCTCGCTTGCAGCCCGCCAGTTTTCTTTCCTCGAAAAAAAATATAGAATCAGCCGGCCGCGTATTCAGAAAATCCTGGATTATCTGCAGACGTTGAATCCAAAGCCGGGAAGCTGTTTTTCTCATGAGCTTTTCACGCCTTATATCCTACCGGACGCTGTGGTCAACCTTTCTCGGCCGCAGCCGGAAATCCAGATTTACGGTGAAGCAAGTTCCTTGCTTTTTTTCAACCCGGATTATCTGAAGGGCGCTGCCGACGCAGAGGCGTTGGAATTTTTAAAAAAGAAAAGGATCGAAGCTTCCGGCTTAATCGGCAGTCTCAATATGCGGCACCGTGCTATGCAAATGCTGGTCTCCTATCTAGTTGTCGAGCAGGGCCCCTTTTTTACGGACGGCCCGGAAGCTCTGCGGCCCATGACACAAAAGCAAGCAGCGGCAGACATCGGAATGAATCCTTCTACAATCTGCCGCTGTATCCGCGCAAAATATATCAGTACGCCATGGGGCACTTTTCCCTTCAATCACTTTTTCTCCAATAAGCTAAACGACAGTGACTGTCCCGCGGAGGTCGCCCGCAGCGCGATTAGTTCCTTGATCGCAGGGGAGAATAAGTCCGTTCCTCTATGCGATACGGATATTGTGGGGCAATTGGCCGAAAAAGGCATACATATCTCCCGGAGAACCGTTGCCAAATATCGTTCCCAGCTTGGGATTGGCGGTCAGTCCGCGCGAATCCGTTATGTATGACCTAGCATCACTGGATTAAGGGGGAATGCCTATTGACACAGTTAAAGGAAATTCAGGATTTTGTGGAAGAACGCTGCCTTTCCGCCATAAATGCAAATCGGAAAGTCGGGGTGCAGGCGAGTACGGTCGCAGAACATTTCGGGATTTGGCAAGGAGAGGCCGCGAAGATTTTGAACGAACTGGTCTCTTTGGGTCGGCTGGACACGGTCGGTATGCGGCCTATCCTCTATGTTCCGGCTTCAAAGCCGGAAGCGGTGTTAATGGATCATTTTCAGGATATGCCGCCCTTTGCCAAGATGATCGGTTATAATGGCAGTCTGAAATACCAAACACAGATAGCCAGCGCTGCCGTGTCCTATCCTCCTCACGGGATCCACACACTGATCATCGGCAAAACAGGGGTTGGCAAATCCCTGCTGGCCTCGGAAATGGCCCGTTACTTATCCGGCATACGCGGCGCCGGCGTTCCCTTCATCGCCTTTAACTGCGCGGAGTATTCCGACAATCCGCAGCTGCTTCTTGGCCAGCTGTTTGGCTATGTAAGAGGCGCTTTTACCGGTGCGGAAACAAACAAACCCGGACTGATCGAGAGCGCCGACAGCGGTATCCTGTTTCTGGACGAATTGCACCGTCTTTCTCCCACCGGGCAGGAATTGCTTTTCACTTTGATTGATAAAGGCTTGTACCGGAGGCTGGGCGATACCACTGACCGCACTGCTAAGGTCATGATTGTCGGCGCTACGACCGAAAATCCATCCGATTTCTTGCTGAATACCTTCAAACGGAGGATTCCTCTGCTTATTCAGATTCCCGAGTTGTGTGAACGTCCTATCAATGAGCGGTTAGATATCATCACTTGCTTTCTTTATGAAGAAGCACAGAAGTTGGGCCGAGCCATTCGCCTTTCCTATCTTGCTTTAAAACTGCTGGCTTCCTTCCGGGGAGAAAACAATATTGGCGATTTACGTAATGAAATTCGTATTGCATGCGCGCAGAGCAATTGGGCTTGTGGCAATCGCGCTGCCAACGATGATTCGGCCCTGTCCATTGATATTTATAATCTCTCCCGTAACCTCAGCATCCATTACCTGGCAGACGCGCATATGGATGCGTATTTTTCGGCTGCCGGTCTCAGCGGCGGTTTGGAGATTTCCTGCGACCGTCCTGTTTCCTTTTCGCCTGCATCCAATGAAGTCCTCATGCCCTTTGATTTTCAGCATTTTGTTGAGCAGAAAATGCTCTTTTATCGCGGGTTAGGCAAAGATATCACCGAAGCTGAGCACCTGGTTGTAACCGATTTGGACAAACAGTACAAGCAACACGGTAGAAACGCCGTTTCAAGAGTTGCTCCCCCGGGTATCGTCTATGGTTCCATTGCTCCTGTCGTCTGGCAGGCCACCAATGAATTGATTCAGTATGCAACCATCGAATTTGGGAAATCATACGATCAAGACATTGTCAATTCCATTGCCTACTATCTGCAGCAGCTCAAGTCGTATGCCAATGCAGGGCGCATCATCTTCAGTCCAAGTAGTTTTGAGAGCATACCTGAGTTTCTAAAAGAGAAGTCTTTTGTCACCAAAATAATGCCCTTGCTAAAGAATTACCTTGGCATTGAGCTGATGGACGGCGAAATTATGCTGTTGGCCATGTTGCTGGCCCATGCCTCCGTTGGCCAGCAGCAGCCTTCGGTCAATCTTCTGCTGTGTGGTTACGCGAATTCTGCCACCGGCATCGCTGCTTTTGCAAACAGTTTGCTGAACACAAGTTTTATCAAAGCGCTGGACATGCCCGATAATCTTAATGTAGCGACGCTTCGCTCCAAAATTCTCGGGGTACTGGGGAATAATTTTCAAGATACGCTCATCCTCTGCGGCCTCAGTGTTTCGTCTATTTTGTGGCGCGCTTTATCCAAAGACTCTTTGCTTTACTTCCGCATTCTTCCTGTGCTGGACCCGATGATTGTTCTGGAATGCGCGCGAATGGTTCTGATGGACAATAACGGCATTGACGAAATTGCCGCGAAACTGGTCAGCGAGTATCATGATTACCTTGGATCGTCCATGAATGAAGTCCATACGACTATCCGGCCGACCGCCTCTGATGGTAGCGCTGATGATATGCGCGATGTGATCATCACGTATTGCATTACCGGCGTCGGCAGTGCGCGCATTGTCCGTGAAATGCTCCTGCGGGATTTGTCCGTCGCCTCCACCATCGATGTGCTACCGCTCGGCATCAAGGATGATATCTTTTCGATATCCCACAAGCTTGGCAAACGTCTAAAGCTGATTATCGGCATTATGAATCCGGATATACCCGGTGTTCCTTATGTCAGTATCGAGCAATTCTTTTATTCCAACGGGCCTAGCGACCTGTTGCGAAGCAAGGGAATTATCCTCCCGGCCAACGGTGATATTCAAGTGGCTGATCTGTCCGGTATGCCTTTGGATGTACAGCTTAATCATATCCGGGAGCATCTATATTACTTTGCGCCGTCGCTTGATGTCAAAAAAGTAGAAAAAAGCGCCAGATATATTATTGAAAAAATCATCCAGTTATATCAAGTGCCTCTCCCGTCCGATTTGATCGTTCGCATTTACATTCACTGCGCCACCATGTTCGAACGCATCACCACGGCCGCTCCGATTCCCATGCCCTTGGATGGTTATGCGGCGATTGAGCATAACCATAATATGTTTCAGAAGTTGAAAGATATGCTCCATACCAGTGCCGAAGAATTAGATCTCACTGTAACGGACGCCGAAGTCTATTATCTGATGATTACGCTTCCTTTACTGTACTAAGCGAAGTTGAAAAGTAGCATCAAAGTCAAAAGAGGGATATCAGTAGTAATAAATGGACTCGAGAAGGAGAAACGATAGTCGAGAATCACTCAATGCAACAATTAGAGCAGTAGATAATATTTATGAACCTCTTGAGAAGCCTTGGAATTGTTATTGCAAATGCTTGGAATATGATGTGATGAAAGACAACCTTAACTTGGCGGAATGTAATCTTTTAAAAATTTTTTATAAGACGTCTTGACTCTGTACTATACTACAAGGCTTATACTTTTATTAAAACATATGAAAGCGGGGTCCTTGTATGAAATTAATAGCGATTAACGGGAGTCCGAGGAAAAAATGGAATACTGCAACACTGCTGCAACAGGCACTGGATGGTGCAGCTTCGCAGGGATTTGCGACCGGACTGTTTCATCTTTATGATTTAAATTTTAAGGGTTGTATCAGTTGTTTCTCCTGTAAAGTTAAAGATGGTAAAAACTATGGAAGGTGTGCGATCCAAGATGATCTGACCCCTGTTTTGGAAAAAATCGCCGAGGCGGATGCGCTTGTTTTGGGTTCTCCAATCTACTACGGTTGGGTGACCGGCGATATGAAATCTTTTTTGGAGAGGCTGATGTTCCCATACACTGTCTATGATGCTGATATGTCCTCGTTGGTTAAAAGAAAAATGCCGACCGCTTTTATTTACACTATGGGTGTTAACGATGAAAGAATGGAGCTAAACGGATTCGACAGGCCAGCTGCAGTACATGAACGGGTTTTGGCGCACGTTTTCGGAGAGACATCCCTGTCGCAATTAGTAACTGAAACATACCAGTTTGATGATTATTCAAAATATGTTTCGGATAGGTTTAATCCTGAGGAAAGAGCCAAAAGAAGGGAAAATGAGTTCCCGAAAGACTGCAAGAAAGCCTTTGACTTAGGTATAAGGCTTGCAGAGATTGCGGAAAACAGAAACAACAACGGTAAATAAATCGCGAAAAAAAGAGAAGCTTTCGATGATTGAAAATAACAATACCAGTAACGTGTCTTGAATTGACGTTTTTCCACAAGATCAAGGGGTCCATTCAGGGCGAGAGAATCTCCGCGCTTATCTCATAGGGGCGGCCGATATACCGTTAAGATCTAGGGGATATTGTTATTTAGCATTCTGAATTCGCAATGGAGAGAGATACCGGAATAAATCGTAGTTTCATGGACCCATTGATAACGCTTGACAAACCAAAAAGGAATTGGTATATTAAAAACATACCGGCTGGTCGGTTTTTATAAGAGGTGATTGATTTCATGAGTGATACCAAAGAACATATTCTAAATGTTTCCTTCGGTCTTTTTCTGCAAAAGAACTTCAAGGAAGTGACCATGCAAGAGATTGTCGAGAAGACCGGAATGTCGAAAGGCGCTTTCTATCATTATTTTGAAAGCAAGGAGCAGCTTTTTCTGGAAGTAATTAATCATTTTGCATCTACATTAATCATCGATTATAGTAAACTTAGCAAAGATACGTTATATCAATTTTACCATGATTATATAGAGTTTTTGAATAAGCCAAATTTGTCATTCCTGCAAAATGCCGATAGCGGTTTTAATTATTATGCTCTTATATTTGATGCGGTAAAACTCTTTCCCAGTTTCCGGGAAAGAGTGATTTCGACTTTACAAACAGAATTAAAGGTCTGGGAGGAAATCGTCCGTATTGCCAGAGATAATGGGGAGATCAACTCATCCCTGACCAATGAACAGATTGCAAGTATATTTATATATACCAATGATGGTGTGGGTATGCATAATGTTTTGATAGACCATACAAAAGATACGCCCAATACCTTGTTAAGTCTATGGGATGGTTTATATAAGGGGTTAAAGGCATAATTTTTTTTACAATAATTAAACCGGACGTTCGGTTTTAAATGGAATCAATTTTAGCAAACGGAAGGTGATTGGAATGAAAAGGTGGTTATTGTCCTTAAGTATCATCGGGATTGTGGGATTGATGGTTTTGGTGTTATTCCATAATAAAGCCGAGGTAGAAAAGAAGGCCAAGATAACCAGGAGCGCATCGGTTTCGGTGGCCGTCACTAAAGTACAATTTGAAACGCTCCAAATGAACCTGACCAAGGTTGGCTTGATAGTGGCTCATAATGAGGTTGAGGTGGTCTCGGAAGCTTCGGGAAGGATCGTTGAAGTCAATGCCGGGGTCGGTTCGTATTTGAAAATGGGATCGCCCCTCGTCAAGCTTGACGATGAATTACCGAAAGTTAATTTTCTATCAGCCCAAAGCAATTACGATAAAGCCCGGAAAGATTGGGAGCGGGCCCAGGGATTGTATAACCAGGGACTGATCTCAAGTTCGGAGTTGGAATCGGCTCGGAACAACTTCCGGGCGGCGGAAGCAGCCCAACTGTCCGCCAAACGGCAATATGAAAACGCCACTGTTACCACGCCCATCTCCGGTATCGTCACTGCCCGGCCGGTGAACGTAGGCGCCATGATGAACCCGGGAACGGTGGTGGCAACGATTATCGATACCTCAAGTTTTAAAATAGTGGTCAATGTCGGTTCCGGTGAAGCCTTCAAGCTGAAAGCCGGCGACCCCATCAGTGTGGTGACGGATGTTTATCCGGGTACCGAGTTTGGGGGGCGGATTGTAAGCATCAGCGACCGTAGTGATGAAGTCGGTACTTTTCCGGTGGAAGTGGCCATTGCCAATCAACAAGAACATTCATTAAAATCAGGAATCTACGGTAAGGTTACTTTCCGGTTGAAAACGGAACACCCGGTACTCACTATCCCCCGGGATGCGGTGATCGGCAGTGTCAAAAACCCTCAAGTTTATGTGGTGGAAAATGGTGTAGCCAAACTCCGCCAGATCGTGGTCGGTTCGGAGATTGACGACAAACTTGAAGTAATCCGGGGGTTGAAAGAACAAGAGCAGATCGTGGTGAGCGGTCAAGATAACCTCCGGGATAATGCCGCAGTGGAAGTGATGAAGAGTATCTAATGAACGATTCTAAAATAAGGTGTGATTGAAATGACTGTTACCGAGGTTGCCATTAAACGCCCCATCCTGATTATCGTCGCTTTCATCGCCATCACGCTGATGGGGATCTTTTGCTACATGAATTTGAAATATGAATTATTTCCAAGTTTGACGATGCCGAGTGTTACGATTGCCACGACGTATCCTGGCGCTTCCGCCAGCGAAGTCGAATCGGCTGTCACCAAAAAAATTGAGGAAGCCGTCTCCGGTATCAATAAGGTGGATAAAGTTCAAGCCAGTTCCGAGGAAGGTCTCTCCCTGGTCACGGTGGTGTTTTTGCAAGGCGCCGATATCGAGATCGCGCTCCAAAATACCCAACGGAAAGTGAATCAGATCCTGGCGGAGCTTCCCGATGGAACCAAAACTCCATCCCTATCAACATTCTCCATTAGTGACCTCCCGGTGATGCGGCTCGGTGTTACCAGCGACATGGAGCCCAGAGATTTTTATCAGTTTCTGAATGATTTTATCGTCCCCCAACTGGTGAAGCAGCCGGGAGTCGGCCAAGTCAGCCTGATCGGCGGCCAGGAACGGGAGATTCAAATCAACCTCGACAGCCAAAAGTTGCAAATATATGGGTTATCCAACATCCAGGTGGCTCAGGCCATCCAAAAAGCCAATCTGGACTATCCCACCGGCAAGATTAAGGACCATGACGGTCAATATGTGCTGCGCCTGGCCGGTAAACTGAGTTCGCTGGATCAGTTGAAAAATTTGAGTATCGGCCTTTCGAAGTCCGGCGGGGAAATCGTTCTGTCGGACGTAGCCGAGGTCCGGGACGGTCGCAAGGATCAGACTACGATCAGCCGGTCTGCCGGGAAAACCATGGTTGGCTTGCTGGTCCAGAAACAATCCGATGCCAATGAAGTGGAAGTATGCCGGGCGGTCCGGAAATCCCTAAAAACTTTGGAAGAACAGAATCGAACGATTCATCTGAAATTTGATATCATCTCCGATGGCTCGCTGTTTATCATGGATTGTTCCAATGCGGTGATCGAAGATCTAGGTCTGGCCGTTTTGTTGGTGGCCCTGGTGATGCTGGTATTTCTCCACAGTCTGCGAAATTCGCTGATTGTGATGGTTGCCATTCCTACCTCGTTGGTGGCGACCTTCATCGGGATGTGGGCCTTTGGTTTCACTTTAAACATGATGACCTTGCTGGCGATGTCTTTAGTCATTGGAATTCTGGTCGACGATTCCATCGTGGTTTTGGAGAATATTCACCATCACTTGGAGCAAGGAGAAGAACAGCAAGTCGCTGCTTTAAAGGGTCGCAATGAGATCGGATTTACGGCCTTGTCCATCACGATGGTGGATGTGGCGGTCTTTTTGCCGCTGGCGCTGGTCACCGGGCTCATCGGCGGTATTACACGCCAATTTTCACTGGTGGTGGTCATCTCCACCTTAATGAGTTTGCTGGTATCGTTCACAGTCACCCCCATGCTGGCATCGCGTTTTGCTAAAGCGGAGCGTTTATCAACGAGTTCGCTCCTGGGACGGTTCGGGAATTGGTTTGAAGCCAAATATTCGGCCCTGGTGGCGGAGTATGGCCAATTGTTACGCTGGAGTCTGGAAAACCAGGGTAAGACGCTGCTTATCGCCGGGCTGCTCTTTGTAGCGGTGTTATCTTTGCTCCCGTTCGGTTTTATCGGAGCCGAATTCATGCCCCCGCTGGACCGGGGCGAACTGCTCATTCAGATTGAGTTACCAACCCGGGCCAAACTTGAACAAACCAGTCAAGTGACCCGGCAGGCCGAGCAAATTCTGGCGGAATTCCCCGAAGTTGCCAAGTTGTTTACCACAGTGGGAACAACCAGCGGGATATTAACTTCTTCGGCCCCGAGCAATATGGCTGAGATTCAGGTGCTGCTGGTTCCTAAAAACAAGCGTTCCCGGTCCACTGCTGAAGTCTCCCAGGCAATGAAGGCACAATTAGACCGGATCCCGGGAATTAAAACTCATGCAAGCCCGATCACCATCACTGGAACAGCTGACGGCGCGCCAATCCAGTTGATAATCAGCGGCGCTAATTGGGAGAGTGCTTATCGAGCGGCGCTCCGGATTCAAACCATTATTGGGAGAATTCCAGGAATTGATGACCTGCAACTCTCGGCCAAGGAAGGGCAACCGGAGATTCGGATCGAAGTCGACCGGGAGAAAATGGCCAAACTTGGCTTGAGTATCAGTGACATCGGGGCGGTTTTGCAGATGGGTTTCAGCGGTGACGATCAGTCCAAGTTCAAGGATAAAGATGGCAATGAATACGATATCCGGGTGATGTACGACTCGTTTGACCGGTCCAGAACCGCCGATGTCGGCGGGTTAACCGTATTCAACAACTCCGGGCAACCGGTTCAGCTCGGTGAATTCGCTAGGATATTGAATGCGGCGGGCCCGAATAAATTGGAACGCCAGGACCGCAATTATGCCGTCACCATTTCTGCGCAAGCCGTCGGCCGGGCCAGCGGCGATATCGGCAATGACATCGCCAAGGTCCTGAAAACGGTGAAACTGCCACCCGGAGTCTCTTACCAATTCAGCGGCGATTTGGAACAGCAAGACGATGCCTTCGGCAGTCTGGGTCTGGCGCTCTTGGCCGGGATCATCTTTGTCTATTTAATTATGACCGCACTCTATAATTCATTCATCTATCCTTTCGCAGTGCTTTTTTCGGTTCCCTTGGCAATTATCGGCGCGCTGCTGGCATTGGGTCTTTCCGGTAATTCGTTGTCAATCTTTTCGATTATGGGAATTATCATGCAAGTGGGATTGGTCAGTAAAAATGCCATCTTATTGGTGGACTATGCCAACCGGGCCCGGGAGAACGGCGCCGGAATGAAAGAGGCATTGCTTGAGGCCGGGCAGGAAAGGATCCGCCCAATCCTGATGACCACCCTGACCATGATTCTGGGTATGTTGCCTCTGGCGCTCTCCAATACGCCCGGATCGGAGTTCAAGCACGGCTTGGGCTGGGCACTGATCGGCGGGTTGACCAGTTCAATGATAATGACCCTGATCGTCGTTCCGATAGTGTACACTATGGTTGAACGTTTCCGTACTTTTATGAGGAAAATAACAAGTCCGGTTAAAGAAGCAGTAGAGTAAGACTCATGCTGATGGGCTTTTTCTGTATGAAACAACAACTCAAAAATCGGGATTATCTCCGGTGTGGAAGCGATGGCTTTTATTGATTTATTTATCTGATTATTGGCGCCAATATTATAGTATTTGTATCTACGGGATTCTGATGCCGATCGTGAAATTTAAATTCCATGCGTAAAACGAAAAAAGGTGATGATCCAGGCAATTTAATGGTTTAAGTGGGTTTTATTAATTAATTATTTTTGACAGTCTGGATTTTGATATTGACAAATAAGAATGATTATTATATAGTAATCACATGGAAAAGATAAATGTGGAAAAAGAAATGAATCTGTTTTACCAAAAGTGTGCGGACCATAGTCTGAAAGTGACACCGCAACGTGTTTTTATTTATCAGGAGCTACTTACCGCCACAGATCATCCATCCATTGATGATGTTTATAAGCGTGTCAGAAATAAGTTACCGAATATATCCTTCGATACCGTTTATCGTACTGCACTTTCTCTGGCCGACATTGGTGCTATCGTTACAGTTGAAACCGGCGGCCCGAAGCGCTTTGATGCCAACACCAGTCTGCATCATCATTTTCGTTGCTTACAATGCCAAAAAATTATCGATTTTGACTCCGAATATTATGATCATATAACTGTCCCCCAAGAGATATTGGACCGTTTTAAAGTTACCAGTCAAAGAATTCTTTTAGAAGGGATTTGCGATGAATGTAGTAAGGCTTAATATTTTTAGGTTTTAAATAGTATTAATTACTATTTAATATAAAATATCAGAGGAGGCGTTTCTGGTGAAACCATAGGGAAGGAATTGAAAATATCTCAGCGTGGAAACATTAGAAGGACTATTGAAACGGCTCAAAAAACAAAGGAGAAATAAAGATGAATATTAAAGGAACCAAGACCGAGAAAAATTTGGCGGCGGCATTTGCAGGGGAATCTCAGGCGCGAAATAAATATACTTACTTTGCCTCTGTCGCTAAAAAAGAGGGCTATGAGCAAATTGCGGCGATTTTTGAAGCAACTGCAAACAACGAAAAGGAACACGCAAAGCTTTGGTTTAAGGCTTTGGACGGGCTTGGAGATACAGCGGCCAATCTGCTTCATGCCGCTGAAGGCGAAAATTACGAATGGACAGATATGTATGAAAAATTTGCCAAGGATGCCGAGGAAGAAGGCTTTACTGCCCTTGCGGCGCAGTTCAGAATGGTTGCCAAAATCGAAAAGACCCACGAGGAGAGATACCGTGCACTGCTTAACAATGTTGATATGAAAAAGGTATTTGAAAAAGCCGATGAAAGTATGTGGGAATGTAGAAACTGTGGACATCTTGTAATGGGTAAGAAAGCGCCGAACGTTTGTCCGGTTTGCGCACATCCGCAAAGTTTCTTTGAAGTGAGAAAAGAAAATTATTAAGATCTTATTGAAAAAGATCCTAAATAGTGTCAAAGATAAAGATGAAACTTAGAAATGCTGAGTTTCATCTTTTCATTATCCTGATTTTTTTCCGGTTGACCCGATACGGAGAATGCTAACCACAAATAATCGCCGATAAAAGGGATGCGGTTAAGTTATCATCTTTATGGGCGAAAGCATAAGTGATTCTGCAATGAGCCAATAAGTATGTATACCGATAAACAATTCTATTCTTGACAAAGGAGTAAGACGATGTTATAATCTGGAAATATTATGCAGAAGGAGGATTGTAAGCATATGCTAAATCCAATCGTTAGCGTTGCATAGCAAAGGCTATTGCAATGAACAGCTCCATCAATTGAAATTGTCAATATAGCCTTTGTTATTCCTAATCGAGAAAACTTTTAGGAGAGCAAAATGAGCTATAAGAGAGCAAATCATATAATCCCCAATACCTTGCTTGAACAGGTCCAAGAGTATGTGGATGGTGACTGTATCTATATACCCAGAAAATCAGGGAATAAAAAGGCATGGGGATCGCAAACATCCACCCGCAAAGAATTACAACATCGCAATACACAGATTTATCAAGATTATCTGACAGGGAATAGTCCACAAACATTATCCGAGAAATATTTTTTGTCTTTGAAAAGTATTCAAAGGATAATATGGGAACAAAAAAGCATTCATTAACCATAGGAATGAGCCGATGCGATTTTAACTGTATTGGCTCGTTTTCTTTTAGGAAAAGTCTTTAAGGTTTGGTTTTGCGGGACTGGCTGATACAATTAAACTAGAAAAATACCGGACCGGGAGGGACTATAATGAAAAAGATTTATGGCAATCCACCGTTTTTCTTTCCTGTTCAGTTTTAATATGAGTATAATTTGTGATTGGGTTAATGCACATTTATTTAGTGTGCATCCTGAAAGGAAAATAACGGATGATAGAAAAGATGAGTGATTTTTTCACTGCTCGTGTCAATGGGTATGACAGTCATATGATTAACGAGGTTACCGGGTGTAAGGAAGGATATCAAAAAATGGCTGAATTACTGCCGGGGACAGTAGTTAATCTTTTAGACCTTGGCTGCGGAACCGGTTTAGAACTTGACGAAATATTTAAAATTTACCCCAATATTAAAGTAACTGGTATTGACTTAACAGAAGCCATGCTGGATGTATTAAAACAAAAGCATCCCGACAAAGACATGACGCTTATTAATGCGAGTTATTTTGATTACAATTTTGGAATCAGAAGGTTTGATGCAATCATATCTTTCCAAACAATGCACCACTTTCCGCATATTAAGAAGATAGAACTATATTCAAGGATTTATTCAGCACTAAAGCCGGGTGGAAAATATATCGAATGCGATTATATGGTAATCGATCAAAAAGATGAGGACTTTTATTTTAAAGAAAACGAGCGAATACGTCATGAAGAAAATATTCAAGATAGTGAATTTTATCATTATGATACTCCATGTACAGTCGATAATCAGTTAAAGATGCTTCGGATAGCTAATTTTGAGAAAGTTGAAATGGTCTGGAGAGTAGAAAATACCACCATTATTGTTGCTGAAAAGGTGGTAAAATAGTGTCCCATCTTACTAACAGCCAAAGGTACGAATAAAAAATGCAGACTGCAAGCAGAAGTTGTATTGATAACTGAAAGTCAAACCGCTCTTGTTCAAGATTGGAAATAATACTTAATTGCTTATATCTATACATGGATGTTCGGTTTTTACGCCCTGAATGCCCCATAAATTCGAAGAACAATTACCAATGATTAAGGGAACAATGATACGAAGAGGCGATCATCATTTTTTATCCTTGAAAAGTATTCAAAGGATAATACGGAAACAAAGAAACATTCATTAACCGCAGAATGAGCCGATGCAGTTTTGCCACTGTATTGGCTCATTTTTTTTTACTAAAAGTCTTTAAGGTTTGGTTTTGCGGGACCGGATGATACAATTTGCGTAGAAAAAATACCGGGAGTGACGATGATGATGAAAAAGATTTATGGTAATCCACCGTTTAGCTTTTCTATTGAGTTCGAGTAGGAAGGATAAATTGTGAAAATCCGCTTTTATCCTTCCGATGCAGTTTTAACTAGGAAGGATAAATTTTCATGCAAACCATACATTGGGAGATACAGTATCTATCTCCACCACCTGCAATAAAGTATTGCAAGCGGTGCGGTAAAAAAGAAGAACATGTTTACTCCGGATTGTTCCGGGTAAACGCCCAACGCAAATATTTAGATATATGGTTAATCTATCAATGTTCAAATTGCGATTCTACATGGAATATGACTATTTATTCCCGTATCAATCCCAAAAGCATTGCCCCTGAAATATTAGAGGGGTTTCATGGCAATCATGGAGAGCTTGTCAAAAAATATGCCATGGATATGAAGCTGATACACCAGAATGGGGCCGAAGCTGGCCTTCCCAAGTATAAAATACTAGGGCCCGCGATTGATTTTGCCAGTCCTATTGAATTGCATATCAAAAGCCCATATCCATCTCGGCTTAAGGTTGCCGCTTTGTTACGGGAAAAACTGAATTTATCGCAAAATGCTTTTGAACAAATGATAACCAGCGGATCAATTCGAAGCACTGGCGGACTTGACTTAAAAAAATACAGACTGCAAACAGAAATTACATTGAGAATTGAAAGTCAAACTGCTCTTGTTCAAGAAAGGAATATAATGTAGTGCCAAAAATGAAAACCCACAGGGGTTTGAGAAAAAGAGTGAAGATAACCAAAAGCGGAAAAGTAAAAAGGGCACATGCTAATATCCTACATAATGCGGGAAGCAAAAGTAACAGGCAAAAACGCAGGTTACATTCAGCGGCGTATGTTGATAAGTCGAATATGACAGCAATCAAAAAAATGCTTCCGTATGGTTAATCCAAAATGAAAAGCTTACCCTCTGCGCTGCGGTAAAAAGGCCGCAATTTGGTGCTTCTGCGTTAACGACAGATAGTTAGCCCATACCGGCGGTTTGATAAGAAATATCAAGCTGCCGGTTTCCTTATCGAAACGGGATTACGGGGGAAAGGTTTGCACTATCTCCGCTTGGCGGCGGTATAAGGAGGGGGCCTGATGTGCAGGGGACAATCAATCGATTAGGGTGTTGTATATTGTCTGGAAGAATGATTTTGTCGATAGTCACCCGTCCCGGCATGCTGGGCAATCGAAAGAATGAAATGAGCCTAAACCCTAGCCTAGCCCTTAAAGGGTATTAGTCTAACTCTCGGGTCTATTATTGGCCTTCGTTGGCATGCCACAGTCTTTAGGCCTGCAGTTCCAACGAATTCCCTTAAAGGCCTTTCAGGCTACGCATTACCCATAAGTCAAACAGGAGAGGGATAATTCGATCAATTTGATCAAATCTATCAAAATAGAATTAAAAGAAATTAAGCAATGACAAGGTTTTTGATGAAGTTCCCCAGAATAATTTTTTAAAAAGGTAATAAGGAGAACTCATGACAAAGGCAGAGTCAAAGCAATCATTAAGTTACGAGTTTCAAAATGTTCCAATCA
>JAFABB010000021.1 GCA_023426245.1 Bacillota bacterium | reverse complement strand
AAAATGGAATAAACCCGTTCCTAACTGGGCCAAAATTTTAAATCAATTATTTGTCATTTTTGGAAACCGAATTTCTAAATTTGTTTCTTAACTTTTCCAAGTTTACACATCGATCTTGACACGACCTTTACCTCTTTCCTGGCACTCCGCTCTCAAGGCTCTGAGAATGAGAAAATTCCCCTTCCGGACTTCGAATTTCCCCCTTTGATATAGAAAAAGCTCCTTCTGAGATAGAAAAAACTTGTTATTTGCTTCGAATTCCTCCCTTTGATATACAAATTCCTTGTTATTTGTTTCGATTTTCTCCCTCTGCTCGAGAAAAAGCTCCTTCTGGGATAGAAAAAGTTTGTTATTTGCTTCGAATCCCTTCGTTTGAATCCAGAAAAACTCCCTTTGAGATACCAAAAGCACTTTAGCCACAAGAACAAGAATACGCAGAGATACGGTTTTTTATATTCTAGGAAGCAATCCCCCGATTTTAATACCTCGTGCACGCCGCCGCTCTTTAATCTTATAAATCCAGTCTTCGTTAACCCACTGACCATTCATTCCTCTTTTCCTTTTCTTTCCTGTGTTTCGTGGTTGATTGTCTTTTTCTGCCTTTGTCATTAAAACCTAAAACCTTTTTTACCACGAAAGACACGAAAACACAGGAAAAATTAATATTTCCGTATTCAATGAAGGTTGGCGGCGCGTACATGTCCGAATCGACCCTATGAGTGAGAGGGTTGGTCCCGGAGTCGGCTCCGATTTCCGGGATCTTTTCTCATTGCAGAAATACCCTGCTCGCACCGCGCCAACCTATTTTATCTATAAGGTAGGCCAGGCCGTAAACGCAAATCTCCCACAAAGTCCTTCCGAAAATAAAAATATCCAATATATCAGCACTTGTTTATTCAGTGAGCTTATATTGGATATCCGATATTTTAAAGAACCTTCGATCTCAAGCGGCTTTTGAGACCGCTTCCTCTATATTGTTGAGCAGTTTTTTTAAAGTGTCCTGAAACCGCTTTAACTATAACCGGACCATTTTTTGAGCATACTCAATCGCACTAAGCAGGCTTTCCGGAGTGGCAATCCCTTTTCCGGCAATATCGAAAGCAGTTCCGTGATCTACCGAACTGCGGATGATTGGTAAGCCTAAAGTAATATTGATTCCATTAACCGATTCCCATCTTTTGGTGGTTTCATTCCAATTAAATCCCGCCAATTTCAAAGGAATATGCCCTTGATCGTGGTACATGGCCACGACAACATCATAAAATCCACTCTTTCCTTTGGGAAACAAACTATCCGGAGGAACCGGCCCTTCCGCCAAAATACCCTGAGCCTTGGCCGCTTCGATGGCCGGTGTTATTTCTTCAATTTCTTCCCTGCCGAACATGCCATTTTCGCCGGCATGAGGATTGAGCCCCGCCACTCCAATCCGAGGCTTTTCAATTCCCAGTTTCCGGGCCGCTTCATAAGAAAGCTGGATCACTTTGAGTACCCGTTCCTTTTTGACACGGTCGCAAGCCTGCCGCAAGGAAACATGGGTTGAAACGTGAGCGACCCTGAAATTTTCGTGGGCCAACATCATCGTGTAATCTTTGGTACCTGTAAACTCGGCATAAATCTCCGTATGGCCGGAGAAATGATGACCGGCCAGATTCATGGCTTCTTTATTAATGGGTCCGGTAACGGTGGCATCAATTTTTTTAGCCATAGCAAGTTCAATCAATTTTTTAACAGCCATGAAACCGGCATTTCCGGCTTCGGCAGATACTTTTCCATATTGAAGTTTCGAAATATCCACATTGTTAAGGTCAAAAACATCGATTGCGCCATACTCAAATTTGGCATCTTCCACCTCGGTAACCGGGCGAACCGATAAATTCAGCTTTCCAATACGAACGGCAGCTTCAATGGTGCTGCTATCCCCCACCACAATCGGGTTGCATACCTCGTATACTTCCTTTCGGGCAAGTGCTTTTACCGCAATTTCCGGGCCGATTCCGGCCGGATCTCCCATTGATATTCCAATAATAGGTCTTTGATTCACCATGGCCATTAACCCCCAAATTAGCGCGGTGGCGCTTTCACTGTTTGTCCTAGCGGACATTTTTCACGATTCTTGCCAAAGTAAGCTCATCTCCGAATGAACCGGCTTTGGTAATCACCGATAATCCATCATAAGTCCCCCCAAGAAACTTGCCTTTGCAAATACCCGGTTCAAGCTCCTTTTCCACTTCCAGCGCTTGGATTCCCAATTCTTCAAAGATATGGGCGGCGATATCTCCCCCAGTGGCAAACATGGTTTTAACGGGAGTCTGTTCCAGGATCCCCCGGCAAATCCGGGCTAATCCTGATGCAATTAACGACGCATCGCTGCTTTTATAAATCATTGCTGAAGATAAATACAGCACCAAGCTGGGGGCCGTTTTTACAATTTCGCTGGCTAAAGCGGCTATTTTTTTAATCCGGGTCTCCGATTCCCAGGGATCCACTAAATCAGCGGCATCAATCGGGAGCAGTTTCAGATTTGGAAATTCCCGCTGAACGGCCCCTACTTGTAAATGAGACATCTCACTCTTACTGCCGACAACCGCCAAAAAGGGACTTGGGTTCATTTCTACCATTGAGGGCTTGCAATCTTTTGATTGGCGTTGTTGATAAATACCGGCCATTGCCAATGCAAGCCCAGCCGAACCACAAGGAATTACGGCTTTCTCATTCCAAATCACTTGCGCCAGGATTGAAAGATCTTCATGGGTCCGGGCGTCCGCAACAATGATTTGACAATGATCATCCATTAAGTATTGAAGATAAGTTTGAACAGCCCCATACCCATTTTCTACTTGTTCCAAAGGAAGATAACCGATTTTCCGGCGGCTTTGAGAACCAAGAATCGTCAGCAAGTTGGAATCCCTTACCGGAGCTACCGGATCGGCAGCCATTTCGGTTTGATCTACCGCAACCCCTTTTACAAACTGGCAACCGTTGATGGTTGTGCGGTAATTATCGGGGTAAGCCGGAGCAATGAGGAGAGCTCTGGCCGCTGTCATCTGATCCATCAAAGCGTCGATCTCGATTCCAAAGTAGCCCCTTAAAGCGGAATCGATTTTTTTATAAAAAAACCTATCGGGCCCAAACGGAAGTTCCCGGATAACGGAGGCTACAGTCCGGTATACCTTATCCGGTTGAAAATTTCTACTCTCCGTGGAAAAACTGCAGACATCAAAGGTCTGATATAATGCCATCGATTTTAAGTTATAACAGGTGACCGCCTTGGCGCCAAACTTGGCAAATTGAACATTTGTATCATTGGCGCCCGTTAAATCATCCGCAATAATCATGATATCCATTATTCCGGCTCCTCATCTACATTGTTCTTGGCACAAAATGATTCAGTTCAGACAATCATGCGATAGATCTTTTCAGCATCTTCGATTAAGACGGGACCCGGATTATTTCGAATAAGCCGTTCGTTGCGCATTGCTTCTTCAGCCAGTACCGGTATTTCATTGGACGAAATTTTTACCTCGGCTAAAGTTTTGGGTACCGGGAACTCTGCCACATACCCTGCAATGAAATCCAGTAATTCCCGGCTGTTATGAGCAGTTTTGCCTTTATTGACAAACAGATGGCACACCTGATTCAATTGGTTCTCAATATTCGGGTAATAATATTGCAACACCTTCGGTAACAACATCCCATTGGCGACTCCATGAGCCACACCTCTTTTTCCTAAGGGATAGGATAAGGCATGAACCGCGGTGGTCCCGGCTATTGTCAAGGCCAATCCTCCAAAAAAGCTTCCCAGGAGCATCTCACCCCGTACTTCCAGATTACCGGGTCCCTCAAGGACTCTGGCCAGGTTTCCACCCAAAAGTTTCAGCCCTTCATAAGAGTAGCCTTCGCTTACCGGATTACTGTTGACTGAAAAATAGGATTCGATACAATGGCAAAGGGCATCCAGGCCTGTGGCGGCAGTTACTTTTGAAGGGAGCGCCACCGTAAGAACCGGATCCAGGATAACCCAATCCGGTATCATTTCCCTACCGATGATGGCCTCTTTATTGCCCGTTACCGAGTCAAAAATCAGGGAATTCGGGGTTGCTTCCGAACCGGTTCCCGCTGTGGTCGGGATTAAGGCTAAACCAATTTCTCTGGGTTTAAGTCTTCCGTTCCCATACACCTCATTAACATGGGTTGGGGTTTTCCCAAGGACGGCGACAACTTTCGCCGTATCCAATACACTGCCGCCTCCAATGCCAATCACCAGGGTAAAATTTCCTTCACGGCAAAACTGAACTGCTTTTTCAACCTCTTCAGAAGTCGGTTCACCGGTTATTTCCCCATATACTGCCGGCGCGTCCGCAAAAGATTTCATAAAAGTCTTAACCATTGATGAATCCATTAAGAATTTATCGGTAATGATTAAAACCTTTTTGGGACCGGACCGGCCAAGAATTTCTTCAATTTTTTCAGCAGCTCCGGCCCCATAAAAAACAGTCTGAGGAAACTGGCTCATCAATTGAAAAGATTTCAAAGCTTCCATCTCCTTATCGTTTAAATTAGGCCCCAGGTCTGCATGATTTGTTTTAATTTTTCGGTTTGCGCATCTTTTAAGGGTACCAGCGGGGGTCTGGAAGGACCGCCATAATGACCCATTAACTCCAAAGCTTTTTTGGCATGAACAATCTGGCCGAATGTTTGGCCAAGGCCGCCGTTCCACCACCAGTCATACAGCAATAATTCCTTGGTATGGATTTTCTGAGCCGCAATATAATCTTTGGCATGGATGGCTTCCCATAGTTCGATTTGCATTTGGGGGTAAAAACAAGACAGGAACGAAAAGAAGCCATGCATCCCGGCCATATCCCCGAATGGTTCCGTCGAGGAGGAACCCGTAAAAATCAATAGTTCCGAAGCCAAAGTCTGGCTCTGGATGAAATGCCGCGATGAATTGGTGGTTTGTTTTAAAGCAAAAACCTTGTCCAGTTTGGCCAGTCTCTTTAACAAATCCATCGACATTTCCACTCCACTGCAAACCGAAGGGTTGTTATAAATCATGATTGGAATATCGACCCGCTGATTCACAAATTGAAAGAAATTGTAGATTTGTTCTTCATTAAAGGGAAGATAATAGGATTGGATGATCAGGGCTGCATCTGCACCGGCCTCTTTGGCATGGTTTGCCAGTTCGATGACTGAAAATGCATCAGTATCATTACAACAGGCCACTACCGGAATTTCTTTATTGGCAGCTTCTACGGTGGCCTGGATTACTTGCTTGCGCTCTTCCAGATTCATGGCGTAACATTCACCCGTGCTTCCGTTACAAACCAGAAAACCATTCGAAACGTTGATGCCGTTGTCGATCATGAAGCGAATATTTTTTTGCATTTCATCCGTATTCAACTTTAAATCTTGGTCGAACATGGTTAACACCAATGCGCCAATACCTTTGAACCTATTTTTTTGTTCCTGTGTATACATGGTTTCTCCTTAATATATCCGTCATTAGGCATGTATCAGCCCTTGACCGCACCGGCTCCATATCCTTTGATGAGGGAACGTTGGGTGGCCAAAAAGACGATCACCGCGGGAATGCTGACAATGATGCTGCCGCTTAAAATATATTCCCAATAGACATCGAAATTGGTGACAAAACTTTCAAGTCCGACCGGGAAAGTCCGCTTGGCATCACTGGTCATAAAGATCAAAGCGAACAGATACTCGTTCCAAACATAAGTGAAACTATAAACAGTGGTAGCGACGATTCCCGGAATCATCATCGGCAATACCACATGGATTAAAGTACGGATCCGCCCGGCTCCATCAATGAAAGCCGACTCTTCCAGTTCAATCGGTAAAGTCTGAAAGAACGAGCGTAAGAGCCAAAGGCAATATGGAAGACACAATGCCACGTAAGCCAGAACCAAACCCGTTAATTTATCGGCCAGACCGATTGATACAACCAATAAGTACAAAGGAATGACCAGAAGAATGGTCGGCAACATATAAGCAAAAAGCGAGAATAATGCGAACATATTTCTGCCTCTATAGTTAAAACGGGTTAAACTATAAGCAGCCAATATTCCTACGACTGTGCTAATGACAATCGTCCCGATTGAAATCCAAATGCTATTGAGCAGGAACTGTACAAAAGCAGTTTCTTTAAACAGCAGGAAATAGTTGATTGCTGTCCAATGCTTTGGCAAGATCGACGGAGGAATCATAAAAAACTCATTCTTAGGACGAAGTGAGGAAAATAGCATCCATATAATGGGACCAATCGAAAATAGTACTAACAAAATTAATAAAGCATAAAAGATGATTCGAAATCGAATGCTTTTCTTAGAACGGTTAGCCACGGATTTTCCCTCCCTTTTTCTGTCCTTCGCTGGTCGACTTCATATAGATAACAATAAATACGAAGATAATCAAGAATTGCAATACGGCATTGGCTGCGCCTTTACCAATTTGCATGCCTTCAAAAGCATAACTGTATGCTTGCACTGGCAGGGTCAATGTATTATTGCCCGGGCCACCGCCTGTCAAAAGTAGGATGATATCGACTTTATTAAACATAAAGAGGCTCCGTAACAATATAACAACGATAAGTACGCCTTTAATTTCCGGAAGGGTGATATGGCAGAATTTATGCCAAGCATTCGCACCATCAACACTCGCTGCCTCGTATAATTCCTGTTGGATGGTTTGCAATCGAGCCAGAACATTAATCACTACAAAGGGGAAATAACGCCAAATTCCAATGAAGATAATGGTCAACATCGCCAGCGAGGGATTTGCCAGCCAACTGATGGGTTTATCGATAATATGCATAGACATTAAAATATAATTCACTGCCCCGTATTGTTCGTTCAGCAACCATCTCCACATTAAAGTCGCCGCAACGGTAGGCATAAAAAAGGGAAGCAAAACAAACGCCCTGGCGAGGCCCCTGCCTTTAAATTCTTCGTTTAAGATCAAGGCACCGCCAACTCCGATCACAACTTGCCCGATAATCGTCAAGACCGTCCAAATAATGCTTAGTTTAAATGCATTCCAAAATTCTGGATCGGTAATAATTTTCGCGTAATTACCAAACCCAATATAAACTCCCTGGGCTTCGTAAATCAGTTGCCGATAAAAGCTTAAAATAACGGAGTTAATTAGCGGATAAATAATTAAGGCGGTCATAAAGATAAGAGCCGGTATCAAAAAAGCTAGTCCAATCCATTTATCCTTTTTGACTAGTAACATGTCGACCTCCATTTTTTAGGAAGGGGGCTGCCTCAAAAGAGTTTTGACTACTTTTAAGACAGCCACCTTGACATAAGATTCGTTCTATCTAGATGAAGTCAGAAAGTCGATATTATTTAATACCGAACATTTCTCGCCATGCATTGGCAACATTGGTCAAAGCTTGTTTTGCTGAAATTTCTCCAATATAATATTTATTAATTTCTCTTGCAAAGGTAGGATCAGCAGTAGCTCTACCAACATAGGGGTTCACAACACCAGGATAACGGAACAGGAAGTCAGTACCATACTTAAATGCACTATCCATAGAGGCCTTAACATTGTCTTTCCATTTGGCAATCGCTTCAAATTTGAAATAGTCTGGATCATCAAGCCAGCTGTTCCGAACTGGTAAGCTATGTCCGGGTGTGGAAGCAGTCAGGAACTCCAAATATTGCTTGCCGCTCATGTAAAAGCTGACGAATTCTTTAGCTAACTTAACGTTTTTGGAAGTTTTGAAAACGATAAAGTCATTTAAGGATTCATGAACAACCGGTTTACCATTGCCGCCGGGTCCATAAGGAATCGGAACCACGCCGACTTTACTGCGGAGCTCTGGATTGTAACGGTCGATATTCATCATCATCCGACCGGGATAGATTGCCATTGCCGCTACACCATTGGCGAAATTCAATGAGACATCTTTATAGGTAGTGGTGGCCATTCCCGGAGGAGTAAATTCTTTCATTTTACCTAAGAATTCTAATGCTTGGACAGCTTTTGTTCCATCAAGCACAATTTTGTTGTTTTTGTCGAACAAATCCCCGCCATTGGCCCAGAGAACGATACAGATATCGTAGCTGCATTCCGGAGGAGCACCGGTTAAGGAAATACCGTATTGGTCGATTTTCCCGTCGCCATTTTTATCCACGGTCAATGCTTTTGCTGCTTTCATCCATTCATCAAAATTCGTCGGAGGTTTTAAACCGGCTGCTTCAAAAAGATCTTTCCGGTAGTAAAGCATTCTGGCTTCCACAGCTGCAGGAACATCGAAGATTTTCCCTTTGCTGTTGGCAGCTACGAATTTCGGAGAGATATCTCCTAATTTCTTGAATACATCATCCATTGGAGCGAGGTAGCCTTGATCAACCAGCGGCGGAACGAATTTGGGCGAACTAAAAGCCAAATCCGGTGCGGTTCCGGCTTTCAACATTGCAGATAATTTCGGTAAGACGTCATTTAAACTGGCGTGGGTTAAATTGACCTTCACTCCAGGATGGGCTTTTTCAAATGCAGCAATAATGTGATTGTCCACCTCAATCGAAGACGGGTCGGTTTCCGGGCTTAAATAAGTAATTGTCTGAGATGCGGCAAAGCTTTGCCCCGCGATAACGAAAAGCAAAATCAGCAAACCTACAAGCAACAATCTTTTCATCACAATTTTCCCCCTTTTTTTAGTCGTTCTCTTACCGTTAACTCCCAGTAATTTGGTAGTCATCACCTCCAACGTTACCTCAATGTTTTATGTCGATTGTCGACAATAAACAGCAAAAAATATAATATATCTTGCTGCTAGGAAATGTTGGTTTTATTTTCCTCAACATACTCAATTAAAAGTGCTCCCGCAGAAATAACATGGTTTCTCATGCTTTGCTCCGCGAGATCGGGGTCGGACTTAAGGAAGGCATGAATAATAGGCTGGTGAGTTCGGCTCTCCTTAGTTAATTGGGAATGAATGACCAGATTCCATTTGGATATCATCATAAATAATTGAATTTGAATCCTCACTCCGGCAATCATTTTTTGTAAATTTTCATTTTCGCAAGTTTGACATATTAAGTCATGAAATTTAAGATCATTGTCGATAAATTTTTTGGCATCATTTTCTTGCGTTGCGGTTTCCATATTTTCAGAGAAACTTAGCAGCAAATGCAAGTCGTTATTGGACAATCTCGGCGTGGCGATAAAAGCGGCCAGTCCCTCCAAACGGCTTCGTAAAAGATAAACATTTCGGATTTCATCCGGTTCCAGCGGGGAAATATAAGCGCCTTTTCGTGGCAAAAACTTCACAATTCCCTGAGCTACCAACTCCCGAATAGCTTCCCGAACCGGGGCGCGGCTAATTTGCATCTGCTCGGCAATATGCTGCTCAATGATTCGATCACCGGGTTTTAGCTCGCCGGTAACAATTGCAGATATAATTGCATTGACTACGTCCATATGCAATAAATTATTTTTCATCGGTTTAAAGACCATGATTTTCTCCCATGTCGATTGTCGACAATATACTTATTCACCTTTTGTTCACAAATTCCTTTTTTTATTTTTATTGAATAATATTTTTTTATTCCCCAGTAAAAACCAAGCAGTTCAATTATTTCCGGTGAAAACTTTTGCCACAAGGAAATTTTTTTGATCGTTTCAGGCTTATTGATGAATATTAACAAAAATACGGTATATAAGCGTTTCATGGTTCCCACGCAGTGTACCGTATTTTGGATTCTACATTACTTTGTTGACAGCTGCTTTAATCCTGTCCTCTTACTTTTTCACTCATTTTGAGCTTTATATTTTTGTTATCCCATGAACTCGCTCCTTTCTCCATCTGCGGTTCTTGCGAACGGATCTCTCTTGGTTTGGGGTGCCCCCTCCTTAAGTCAGCCCGCACTCCCACTTCCTTGCCAATGGCATCTGGAGTTATTTGTTCACCCATTTTAAAACACCTCCGGAAATAGTTTGCCCGGATTCCTTCGCAATCAAAAACAAAAAAAGGGGCTGACCCTGGAATCAGCCCCTCTCTCTTTTTTTATTAAAACCTGCCGATCTCTTTAACCCAGCCAAACGGATCTTTGGCTTTTCCAAACTGGATATCAACCAGTTTTGTATATAACTCTTGAGTTACCTTGCCCACTTCGTTGTTATTGATTAGATAATTATGGTCTTTGTAATAGAGAGAACCAACCGGAGAAATAACCGCTGCGGTTCCTGACCCAAAAGCTTCCGTTAATGTTCCATCCGTTAAGCCCTTAATAACTTCATCAATGGTAATTGGCCGTTCCTCAGTTTGATAACCTAAGCTCTTTGCCAATTCCAGTACGGAAGCTCTGGTTATACCCGGTAAAATTGAACCACCCAAATTGGGAGTGATTAACTTGTTACCGAAGACGAAAAACATATTCATGGAGCCGACTTCTTCCACATAATGTTTTTCTTTGGCATCAAGCCAAAGCACCTGGGAAAACCCTTTTTCTTCAGCCTTGGCTCCCGCCATCAAGCTGGCAGCATAATTTCCGCCAGTCTTAGCATCACCCACTCCGCCGATAACGGATCGTACATAAAAATCCTCCACCATCAGCTTGACAGGCTTGAAGCCTTCTTTATAATAAGCGGCCACAGGGCTTAAAATAATGTAGAATAAATATTCGGAAGCTGGATGCACTCCGAGTTGCGCACCAAGACCTACCAAAGTTGGGCGGATGTAAAGGGAGGTTTCCGGAGCTTTGGGTATCCAGCGCTTTTCCAAATTAACCAGGGTTTCAACTGCCTCTAAAAAATATTCCTCCGGGAAGGGTTTCATACATAAACGTTCAGCGGAGCGATACATTCTCTTGGCATTCTGATCCGGCCGAAAAAGCAGAACCCGCCCATCCGGGGCCGCATAAGCCTTAAGTCCTTCGAAAATTTCTTGGCTATAGTGCAAAACTACAGCCGCCGGATCAATGCTAAAAGAGGAATAGGGTATAATTTTAGGTTCTACCCAACCTTCCCCTTGGCGGTATTTCATTGTAAACATGTAATCGGAAAAAATTTTACCAAAGCCCAACTGAGCCGGATCTTTATATAAAGGCTTTAATTTTGATTCCGGCAACTTTTCAACTTCGATTTTCATTTCAATAGCTCCTTTCATATTCCCACAGCGGTTTAAAATATTTTAGAATTCAGGAGTCACAAAGATAAAACTCTGCACTTTAGAACAAATTCGATTTTTCCTTCCTTCAATTCAATCAAATCATCCGTTAAGAATGCCTCTTCTGAATTCTATTATCGCTTGTTAATATTGAAACTAACATATAAAATTACTATTTATTATAGCACAGTTCAGTCGGGATGGCTGAAAAAATAAAACGCCTTTTTAGGCGTTTGCATTTCGGCGTTCTAAAATTCGGATCAACCTGCTTACTGTAAGGTCAATTTTGGTTGCCAAACGGTAACTCTCTTCATCATTTAAATCTGTTGAAAGGTTTGCCGTGATTAGATCATGTTTAATTTCCCCAATCTCTTGCTGAAACTTTGTAATATCATTTTCTACCATGATAACCACCCCAAGTATCGCTCCGTCCTTCATATGGAAATCAAATTTGCAAAATCTATTATATGGGGTATCGGATAATCTTGCAACCAAAAATCAGCTACCAAAAAGAACTCCAATTTCTTATAAACTCGATTTTTCTCTTTCAAACCAATCCGCTTACTTTAAAACGGGGTTACTTAGAGTTTGACTTAACCCCGTAGAACCAAAACCGCCTGTACCTCGCTGGGTTCCATTTAATTCCAAGACTTCTTCCCAATCAATCCGGTATATGGGGAAAAAACCAAGCTGGGCAATACGGTCGCCAGGACTTACCTCAAAATCCGATGGACCGTCATTTTTCATAACACAGATGATTTCTCCCCGATAGTCACTATCAATAACTCCTACCGCATTGGATAAGGAGATCCCATGTTTTGAAGCCAGGCCACTTCTGGGAAATACCAATGCTACCATTTCCGGGATTGGTATTTCAATTGCAATACCGGTCGGCACCTTAGCCTGAGAACCGGCAGGAATAAGGATCGGTTTCTCACAGCAAGCATAAAGGTCCATCGCCGCAGAACCCGGAGTCGCATAGGAGGGCAATGGAAATTTATTGTTCATAAAAGAAGATACCTTTTGTATTTTTACTTTTTGATGATTAGTATTCACAGTAAGATCGCCTCAAATATTTAGAGTCAGCTTTAAAAGGGCCAATCGCCGTTAAAAACTGCTTTTCATCCGTAAATAGTTCCTTAGCCAGTCTCTTTACATCAGAACTGGTCACAGCATCGATTTTCGCTACAATTTCCTCCGGTGTAAAAAGTTGGTCCTCAAACAATTCTGTTTTGGCAAGCCGGCTCATCCGGTTACAAGTACTATCCAAGCTCAATAGCAAACTTCCTTTTAACTGTTCTTTCGTTCTCATCAGTTCGTCTTCACTGATTGTATCTTGGATCAATAAATGAAGTTCCGCTTTAATTAACGAAATAACTTTAGCAAAATTCTTGAGACGAGTTCCTGCATAAATGGAAAATATCCCCGTATCAATATAAGCTGAATGATTGGAGCCTGTCACATATACCAAGCCACGTTCTTCCCGGAGTTGTTGAAATAATCTGGAACTAACGCTGCCACCCAATAACCCATCAAGCACAAAAACTCCATATTTATCAGGACTTTTCCGGGAAACGCCGCGAGTCCCAATACATAAATGAACTTGCTCGATTTTTTTAGGCCGAATGGTTAATTCCGGAACTGCCAGCGGAATGGCAGGCAACGTTTGGTGTGACTTTCCACAAAGGCCGGCAAAGTGTTTTTCGATTTCTGGTACAATCTGGTCAATTTGCACATTTCCCGCTACTGCAAAAACAATGTTATCCGGGGTATAATGTTGTTTAAGATATTCCAGAATTACGGATCGATCAATGCTTTCCACCGTATCCTGGGTGCCTAAAATCATCCAGCCCAAAGGATGTCCCTTGAGCACCGATGCGGCGAAGAGATCGTGAATCATTTCATCCGGAGTGTCTTCGAAAGACTTGATTTCTTCTAATACAACCTGTTTTTCTTTTTCGATTTCGTGAACATCAAAGACCGAGTTGGTTACCATATCGGATAATAAATCAATTCCTAAACGATAATGTTGACTTAGGACTTTTGCATAATAGCAAGTATACTCTTTGGTAGTAAAAGCATTGAGCTGGCCGCCAACTGCATCGATTTCCTCGGCAATCTGCTTGGCCGTGCGTTTTTGAGTCCCTTTAAATAACATATGCTCGATGAAATGAGAGATCCCATTTTGACACGAATCTTCATACCGAGAACCTGTTCCCACCCAAACACCCAAAGAGACGGAGTGCATTTGAGAAATAGGTTCACAGACAATCCTCAAACCATTTGACAATGTTGCCTTTTGATACATAATTTCCCCTTTTGTTGAAATACCTACATAAATCCTTGTTTATGTTGATCTTCGCGTCCTGAGATTAAAATCCTCTTTTTCGAGCGAGTGTTAATTCTTTACTCTATTACCGTATCATTGCGAGTTTGGCTGGATGTACATAAAGGGTTGGGCGGGAAAATAGCGAATCCATTGAAAAGCCCATCAACCATCATGTACACTGATGCCATTATCGAAGGGAGTTATCAATGCAAGGTAATTTATTGACGACAGTGCTTGCCCTGGTATTTTATCTAACATCCAGCCTTTTTGGTGGTAACTCCGCCTCCCATTCGCTTTCTGATGCCGGGAATTCCGGATATATAAAAAATACTAACTTCCCGCGTTCAGGAGTAGTCTCCACCAAACAGACTTCGCTCCGCGACAGCTATCAAAACGGTTCATCTATTAACACCATGACGGAAGGGTCTCGGGTATTAATCTTGTCGGAAAAAGGAGACTGGTACCAAGTCCAAGTTAATGGAGGAACGCAACAAGGATGGCTCCCGAAATGGACCGTTTCTATCCGCAGTAATTTAACTGGGAATGTTTCCAAATCAAAAGTGATTGCCGGTTATTACGTTGAAAACTATAGCAACGACCCCAAAGGTTACCAGGCTCTCTCGGAAAACTTAGGAGCGATCAATACAGTGATTCCATTTTCATTTCAAGTGGACCAGTACGGCAACATCAAAAGCACTCACAATCCTAAACCGCTGAATTTAGCCCGTTCAGCCGGTGCGAATACTTTGGCCTTAATCAACAATATAAGCGGGAACAATTTCAACAGCAACACCATCCATCAGATGCTATCAAAACCAACGGCGCGCTCCCGGGCTGTAAACGGGATTACCCGGATGTTGGTTGAGAATGGCTATCAAGGCGTCAATATTGACTTTGAAAATGTTCCAGCCAGGGATCGTTATTATTTAACTGCTTTTTTTAGTGAACTGGCTTCACAATTGCGTCCGAGGCATTTGTTGGTCACAGCTTCAGTGCCCGCCAAGACCTATGACGATCGGACTTCCAATCAATCCGGAGCTTTCGATTACAAAGCATTGGCTCCTTATTTGGATCAAGTAATGATTATGACTTATGATGAACATTATTCCAAAGGTCCGGCCGGTCCCGTTGCTTCTTATCCATGGGTGGAAAAAGTCATCCAATATTCGCTGAATTCAATTCCCAGTTATAAAATTGTCTTGGGAATTGCAGCTTACGGCTACGATTGGAGTTGGGGCTCCGGCAAAGCTTTACATTCTCAGGGAATTCAAAACTTAATCCGAAAATATAAAATCGCTCCCAAATGGAGTTCCAAGTATCGGGTTCCTTACTTCACTTACCGGAGCTGGGGAAAAACTCACGAAGTATGGTATGAAAATAATTATAGTACTTCCCATAAAGCAGAATTGGTAAAGAAATATAACCTACGTGGTGTTGCGGTATGGCGGTTAGGCTATGAAGATTCGGGAATCTGGAAGACTATCCAACAAGCCATCATGTAGGTAAAAATTAGTTTACAATCTTAAATTACCGACGGACAAAAATCCCCCCTTGGGTTCTCAATGGGGGATTTTTCCTATATGGGTTACAAAACTGAACTAACAGTTCCGGGTTCCAAGCCTTTTTTACGTAATGAACGAATCAAACTGGGTAATGCTTCTTTCGAAGCCATGGTGGGATGGAGTAAAATGATTCCACCAGGTTCAATCCTTGCTAAAACCCGGTTTAACAGAACCTCCGGGGTTGGATTCTTCCAATCAATAGTGTCTACCGACCACATTATTGTACGATAATTGAGGCTTCCGGCTACATTAACAATCAATGAATTCAATTCTCCATATGGCGGGGCGAATAAGGAGGCCGGCTTTTTCCTAATAATGGATGTAAGTAATGCGGAATTATCCAAAATTAATTTTTTCAACTCATCCTGGCTCATTTGTTCCGGATGCCCGTGATACAAACCATGATTGGCAATTTCGTGCCCATCATCGGCGATATTCTTTACTAATTCCGGAAATGCTTTCACCCAAGAACCTACCAAAAAAAATGTAGCTTTGACCTTTTCGGTTTTTAAAGTTTTCAAAATTTGTCCCAAATACTCTTCTCCCCAGGCGACATTAATCGCTAAAGCTACCCGGGGAACATTGGTTTTACCATGATAGACCGGTTTAAAAATTTCTTCCGATATCATGGGATTAATTTCATTGACCATTAATTTCAAATGAGTTCCAGGCCTGGCGCTAAAAATACGGTTTACATTCTGAGCAATATCCACCATTTTACCAGCTTGGGCTGGAATAATTTCGCCGCTTTCTGTATAATAAAAGGCATTCCTGGCAGGGCGATCAATCTTACTGGCCAACAATTTGATAAGATCGGCAACTTCATTCGGAAGCAACCCTTGGAGTGGCTGACCTTCCAATTCCACCCCGGCCTTTACCCCCATAACTCTCCTGGCTATTTGCTCCCAGTTCATCATAATTCCAGTAACAAGAACCATACTAATTAAACCAACTACTAATAATCGTAGCCGTTTGGGCCCTAAGAAAATAATCTGCATCAACACCCACCCCCCCACTGTTCCCTACTTTTTATTCAAGCGGTTGGATGAGTATTACTATTTTTGTAGGAACTCTGCTCATAAAAACAAGAACGAGTACCGCTTCCCAGTTTACTTTACGGATTACTCTCATAAGAACTCAATCTCATGAAAGGACTAAATCGTTGCTATTTTGTTCCACTTTGCAGCGATGAATGTCGCTAATCTTTCAGCCGTGTCACTATTTAGGGGCATGATACGGCCGTGATACCTGTAATATACTAAATAAGACCACAAAACTTCATATCCGCCTTTTTGATATTCTTCTTTGGTTGGAAGGTACCCCTCACAGCCGTTTGTATATCCTCCAAAGAAAATGATCTGATTCTTTACCTTTTGCAAAATATCGAGCGAGACTTCACACATCACCTCATCGGCCACACCGCACAAACAACCGTCATTTAATATAAAAAATTGTATTTCCATGTTTGAAATCTGGTGGTCAATTTGTTTCATGTGCAGTCTTTCAACTTCCTCAAACCATTTAATTCCGTCGATACCGGCTTCCCTCAATGCTTCATCAGCGATTTCTCCAGCCCTTTTCATTGTCGGTACAGCGGCAGAAAAAGATTGTACTTCCGAAAACATATCCACGCTGCAAATGGGTTCTGGAATAATACTATCCATCACTGCCCTTAGAGCTTCTTCAATTTCAGTTGCCATTTTCGCTAATGCATCCATGCTCTCATCAAACCTTTTCTTTAAGATATCCGGAGTTTCCATCATCATCATAGCCTCATGGGGATGTTCTTCCATAAAAATGGCATCCGAATGTTGATACTTAGGCCGGACATTACCGGATCCGCCTTGAGTCAACATAATTTTGCAATCATACTTCTTTTCCAACAATTCCCGGGTAGCTCCGAAAAAATCAGCAGAAACAAGATAGTTATCACTGGTTAGGACATTGGCATGTGCCGTAACTCTTAAAATAACCAATCTTAACTGATTGGTCATTGCATTCGCGATTTTGAGTACTCCGATTATTCTATCCAGGATACCGGTTTGATTTCTCCTATTGATTCCAATATCGGCTTTTGCAATACCCCAAACCGCTTTAACAGGTGCCAGCGTCTTCATTGACTCGTCAATTCCCTTCAATATCTGCGCGCAAATAAAATCATAATATCCTTTTTCGTTACCGGCATCAGGAGCAGAATGAGTATGGGAAAAGCATAACATAACTTTCTCACGATTAGTACAAAGCCTATCGGCAATAACCTCACGGAGAAAGTTGGATTTCTCAGCTGTAAAGCCTATACTATCAATGGATACGATACAAGTTTTCTGAGTCTGATCATCCCAAACCACGATCTGGGCAATCAGTTTATCAAGAATTCCCCTTGAAAGATTATCCTGCCGGTCAAAACCTATGAGTTCCATGGAAACAGCCGGTGTTATATTTACCTCCGAGAATCCCATCCGGACTCCGGTTTTTATCATATTCATCGTCTGGCCTCTTTTCTGTTTCAATCAATCCTTTCATGATAAGAATAGCAAACCTTGATATAATATCAAATACACAGCATTCTGCTGTATTATTCTTTATCAATAAAATAAGGGCTACTTGACGTAGCCCTACTGATTACCTACTTTTTATAGATTATTTTTCGAATTGCATAAACCGATAAACCAAACGTGTTTGAAAGAATTTCTACAGAAACACCGTTTCGATATTTCTTGACGATTTCCATATTCCTTCTTTGGAGCTCATTTCGGTAGCCCGATAATTGTCCCCAATTTCTGCGGCACCCTTTTTTCATCGGAATATAGATATATTCCCCCTGGATATAGTTTTGCAATTCTTTCACCAAAGAATCCGGCAAAATCCGATTGGCATTAGTATATTTCATGCAAGCCCACTCCTTGATCTTTAATATCAAGTAGCAAAGCCGGCACAAAAATCGGCGACTGGAAGCTGTCTCACAATAGTATTTTAAAATCAAATGCTATTAAAACCACCCTATTGCTTTAATGAATGCATCAACGAATAGCAAAAAATTTTTAATGAGACAGCTCATTCCTCCATGCAAATGTCGCCAAAGCTACCAGCTTTGCATGGAGACGCGCATCTTGCTTTTGTTTGGTATTCATTTTCCATCTCCTTAAAAACATATTATCCAATATATACTCTATGAAACTAGAACAATTAAAGATCGTCTCATCATTTTAAATCTGATAATGTATTATTCTTCTATAAGTCTAGCAATTTCTTTAGCAGCTCTTGCCATAACACCTTTGGGCCCGATTAATTCCCGTACTTCTCGCAATTCTTTTCGAAGCTTGGCATTATAATCAGAATCATTTAACATATGCCGCAACTCACGGGCCACATTGTCGGCGGTAAGATTCTCCTGTTTCAACTCCGACACAATTTCCCGTCCCATAATAATATTGGGTAACCCAATGAGAGGGAGCCCTTTTGCTCTCTGTTCCTTAGTTTGCAGCATCCGATAAATACTTAAAGTTAATTTGGATAGCCGGTAAACAACCACCATCGGGGTATTTAAAATTGCCGCCTCCAGGGTGGCTGTTCCTGACGAAATCACGGCTCCATCCGCGGCGGCCAATAAATCATAAACGCCTTCATGAATGATGGTTAATTTAACTTGATATTGATTCACGATCGAATCGAGATACTCCTGGTCGATGGAACCCGCCAAAGGCAAAACCCATTGGATGTCCAGCACTTTATTGAGTTCGGAAGCGGCTTCCAACATCACCGGTAAAAGATTAGCCAGTTCTTGCCGGCGGCTTCCGGGCATTAAAGCCACTAATTGCTGGCCGGGATTGATTCCGATCCGCTTGCGGAATGCCTCCGGATTGGATGCGACGACCCGATCAATCAACGGGTGACCCACATAGGTTACATTGGTCCCGAACTTCCGGTAAAAGTCTGCCTCGAACGGTAATACAGCCAATAATAATTTCACCCGTTCACTCAGTTTCACGGCCCGGCTTTCCCAATAACCCCAGGCCGATGGGGAAAACATACAGACTACCTGTATTCCCAAGGTTTTAGCTTCTTTGGCTACTTTCAAATTAAACCCTCCGGAATCCAGCCAAATCACCACATCGGGACGGCGCTGTTTCCACTGGGTTTTTATCATTTTAATTAAGCGGGAGGCTTTGGTTAAATTTTTCAAAGCCTCAGTAAACCCCACGGTACTTCCCTTCGTGGGATCCAAAATAATTTCCATTCCGATCTCGGCCATTCTCTTTCCCCCGATTCCATAAAAAAGGGCTTCAGGGAATAATTTTTTTAATTCGGTTAGTAAAACCGCGCCATGCATATCCCCGGAAAATTCCCAGGTTGATAAAAAAATAACCGGCTTTTTCATCATTCTTACTCCTTATTTACAAAATCATTATCAAGTCAATTCTGGAAATTCGCCCAAATTCCTTTCCAAGAAATTTCTTTTCCTTCATCTGTTTATTATACCGGACCCTGGCATAACTCAATCAGAGTTCATCGGTCATCGTCAAAAACAAATACCCCAGTCTTTAAAGGGACTTAGGGTATTTATTGGAATGCATATTTCATTTCCGAAAATCAAACTAGAAATTATTTTCAACTGCCTTTTCAAGAGCGATTTTTTCCCCGCTTTCAGTTTGAAAGGTTAAAATTCCGGCAAGGCGCTTTGGGGAAACCGCAAAAGCGAAAATGTAACCATGTCATATCTTGCCCCTTGTTTAGACACTCGGTTTGAAACGCTTCAGGCGGCTGTTTTGAAAATTCTTTCATCGTTTTCGACTATCACTCTCCAGATTCTTGGTGGCAATAATATCGGCCCCGGTATTCAGAATATTTTTTACAATAACTTCGCCTGCTTGGACAGGCGCTTTTACTTGAATCTCCCGCAAATAATTTACGCTCTCTTTTAACATCGTCTTGGGAATCGGTTTCGTAGTCCTGACGGACAATAGCGGGTACATCGCCCCTCTAATATTCACAGTTGTAGTAAGCATGCGGACTGGGTTCGTACATTCGTTTCGCGCATACTCCGCTCCCCTGGGACAGGTATTGCCAGCCACTTCAATAACTTCATTTTTTTCTACCGTCACAGTCAGATGGCAACCCATGGGACAACCGATGCAAATCAGCTCTCGATTCATTTTGATTCTCCTTTCTCTACGACTTCGATCACCAGGTGATCCCCGCCGTTTTTTAATAATTCATCCTTTTTCACAGTAATGGTCTGCATTTCCCCCGGCACCATAATGAGTTTTTTGCTTGACCTTATAACCCCATCCCCCATCTTCGCATTAAGCCTGGCGCCTTTATAAATATTCTTTACCCTGAGATATAAAGTAAGCTGTTCCTCCATATTCCCGGGATGAATAATTTGAGGGACGACATAAGCAACTCCACTGCCATTCATCAGTTTTATGCTCCCAACAGCCGGCTTAATCTGAGAAAGTATATAATTTGCGGCATTACGGCCCGCCAACTCACTTTCTTTAGTGACGTTATCCACCAAATCATGAACATGAACAACATTTCCGCAGGCAAATATGCCTTTAACCGAAGATTCCATGATTTCATTGACGACCGGACCGTCGGTCACCGGATCCATTTCGACATCAGCCTTTTTGGATAGTTCATTCTCTGGAATCAGCCCTACCGATAAGAGCAGGGTATCACAAGAAATCTCTTGCTCCGTTGTTAAAATGGGCCTGCGATTTTCATCCACTCTAGCAAAGCTGATACTGCTGACTCGGTCCCTGCCATGAATTTGAGTAATCGTATGGCTGAAGTACAAAGGAATATCGTAATCCTGCAGACATTGAACAATATTCCGGGTCAGACCGCTGGAGTAAGGCAATATTTCGATAACCGCCTTTACCCGAGCCCCTTCCAGCCTAAGACGCCTAGCCATAATCAAACCGATATCCCCCGAACCTAAAATGACGATTTCTTTTCCCGGCATATATCCTTCCATATTCACAAAGCGCTGAGCCGTACCCGCCGTGTAAATTCCGGCCGGACGCGTACCTGGAATATTTATCGCTCCCCGGCTTCTTTCCCGGCAGCCCATGCACAGCACAATAGCTTTCGCTTTAATCTCCACCAGACCTTCTTCCTTATTAATCGCGACGACTTTTTTCTCTGGAGTAATATCAATCACCATGGTATTTAACTTGTACTCAATTCCGTAACTCTTTATTTTATTGATAAACCGCAATGCATATTCGGGTCCACTGAGTTCTTCCTTGAAATAAAACAAACCGAAGCCGTTATGAATGCATTGCTGGAGAATGCCCCCCAATTCCCGGTCCCGTTCAATCACTAAAATACTTTGAACGCCTTGTTCATATGCGGCAGCGGCGGCTGCTAAACCGGCTGGTCCCGAACCGATAATTACGATATCATACTCCAATTCAAATCACTCCTTTACTCATTTTCAGCTTTGATTTTGCCATCGAGTATCAAAGAACGCCGTCCGCATTTCGTTACTTGATTGACAGATATTTTAAGTTCCCGCGCCAAAATCTCCGCCACCCGCGGAGTACAAAAACCTCCCTGGCATCTGCCAGCACCTGTTCTTACCCTGCGTTTCAGACCATCCAAATTACGGGCCCCCAATGGCCGACGAATAGCGTCTAAAATCTCCCCCTCGGTTATAGTTTCACAGCGGCAGATGATCCTGCCATAAGCAGGATTTTCCCGGATCAACTTTCGTTGCTCGGCCAATGTCAATTCGCGAAAACGCACCACTGGCCGCCGTTTGGGCTTAAAATTCTTCTTGGCCTTCATGGTTAAACCCTGGTCTTCCAAAATTTCGCACACCATTTTAGCGATTGCGGGTGCGGCAGTGAGTCCCGGCGACTCTATTCCGACAGCATTAACAAATCCCTTGACCTTTAAGGAGGGGCCGATGACAAAATCATTGGTATCCGGAACTGCCCTGAGTCCAGCAAAAGAAGTTATAACCTTAGCTGCTTGAATCGTGGGGACCAGTCTCCTGGCGCCATCCATAACTTGTCGCAACCCTTCGGCCGTAGTGGCTGTATCTTCTTTATCTTCGATGTCGGCTGCCGTGGGTCCGATTAATAAATTACCATCCACTGTCGGGGCAACCAGGATCCCTTTGCCCATTTTGGTAGGGACCGTAAAAATGACCGACTTCGCCAGATATCCCTGTTCTTTATCCAGAATACAATACTCTCCCCTGCGGGGCTTAATGGAAAACGACTCTTCGCCGATGAGATGATGAATTTGATCTCCAAATACCCCGGTGGCATTCACCACATATTTCGATTCAAAGCGGCCTTGGTTGGTTTCAATTATGAAATGATTGTCGTTACGGACGTGAATGGCAGTAACTTCCGTATCCAAGCGGAATTTTACTCCGTTCTCAGCCGCATTCTCCGCAGTAGCCAGGGTTAAAGTAAACGGGCAAATAATACCGGCCGTTTCGGCGTATAGCGCGACTAAAGCCCCATCAGAAATGAAAGGCTCTCTGGTTTTCAATTCATTCCGACCCATCATTTTCATTTTGGAAACACCATTGGTCAATCCTCGCTGATGGAGCTGTTCAAGAAATGAAATTTCTTCCTCATGAAAAGCCACCACCAGTGAACCGATACGCTGAAAAGGCACATCAAGCTCCTCGCTGATTAGGGAATACATGGCGTTACCCTCAACATTCAATTTGGCTTTTAAAGTACCCGGCTCAGGATCAAATCCCGCATGAATGATGGCGCTGTTACTTTTTGATGTCCCACAGGCTAGATCGGATTCTTTTTCTAAAAGCAGAGTTTTCAATTGATAGCGGGATAACTCACGGGCCATGCTACAGCCAATGACTCCACCACCAATGATTATTAAGTCGTACACTGGAAGTCCCCCTTTTAAAAAACAAAGAACCACACCCAGGGATTATCTAAAAAGTCACATAAAGTCCCCAGACATGCTTTATCCTGTATATCTTGGACTTTGAAGTTCTTTTTAGTATAGCCCCAATAGTAATATGGTTCTCCGCTTCTCCATCTAACTATTTTCTAATATTCACTTAAACTTCACACCTTTTGGAGATTAATCCTTCATCGCTCTCAAAAAGGTTTTAAACAGTTTTGCCCAAGGCTAAAAATTGAATTTCATCCCCCTCGCTTGAACTCGTCCGATTTTTGGAAAAATCGTATGAAAGGCTGTTTATGAGGCCTCTCATACGAATTAGGAACTACTCCTCCCAATTGCGGGCCCGTTCAACTGCTTTCTTCCAGCCCCGGTACAAATCTTCCCGTCTCTGGATATTCATTTCAGGTTGGAAGTTACGGTCAACATCCCATTTTTCGGCGATTTCAGTCTTGCTTTCCCAATAGCCCACCGCCAAACCGGCAAGATAGGCAGCTCCAAGGGCAGTGGTTTCATTCACTACCGGCCGGTTAACCGGCACTCCCAAAATATCGGACTGGAATTGCATCAAGAAATTATTTTTAACCGCCCCTCCGTCAACCTTCAATGCCTGCAAGGTGATTCCGGCGTCTTTTTGCATGGCTTCCAACACGTCCCGGCTCTGATAGGCGATGGCCTCCAGTGCCGCCCTGACAATATGTTCCCGTTTGGCACCTCTGGTTAAGCCAACCATGGTACCTCGGGCATACATATCCCAGTATGGAGCCCCCAATCCTACAAAAGCCGGCACCAGATAAACACCATTGGTATCTTCCACTCGGGTGGCGTATTCCTCACTTTGAGGCGCGCTATCAATCATTTGCAATTCATCCCGCAACCATTGTACGACGGCGCCAGCTATGAAAATACTGCCTTCCAAAGCATATTCCACCTTGCCTCCCAGGCCCCAGGCAATGGTAGTCACCAGGCCGTTCTGGGAAGGCACTGCTTTCTCACCGGTATTCATCAGCATAAAACAACCGGTACCGTAAGTGTTTTTGGCCATACCCGGCTGAAAGCATGCCTGCCCAAAAAGCGCCGCCTGCTGGTCCCCGGCAATACCTGCAATGGGAACTGCCGCCCCGAAAACCCCCGCAGCGGTCTGACCATAAACGAAACTGGACGGATTAACCTCCGGCAGCATACTACGGGGGATATTTAATTCAGCTAATATTTCATCATCCCAGTCCAACTTATGAATATTGAAAATCATGGTCCGGGAAGCATTCGAATAATCAGTTACATGAACTTTTCCCCCAGTCAATTTCCAAATTAGCCAGCTGTCCACATTTCCGAAAAGAAGTTCACCTTTTTCTGCCCTCTCACGGGCACCGGCTACATTGTCTAAAATCCATTTGATCTTGGTGCCTGAGAAGTAGGCATCCACTACCAGGCCTGTTTTAGAGCGGATTTTATCGATCCAACCTTTAGCCTTGAGCTCGTTACAGATGGAAGCAGTGCGGCGACACTGCCAGACAATAGCATTATAAATCGGTTTTCCTGTTTCCTTATCCCAAACAATGGTTGTTTCCCGTTGGTTGGTAATCCCAATCGCCGCGATATCCGCCGGTTCTATCCCAAGCTTGGCGATGGCGGATTGAACGGTTTCCAACTGGGAATTCCAGATATCCAGGGGATTATGTTCGACCCAACCGGCCTTCGGGTATATTTGCTCAAATTCTTTGTTAAAAGAAACGACCGGCTTGCCCGCGGCATCAAAAATAATTGTGCGGGAACTGGTAGTACCCTGGTCCATGGCTAGTATATATTTTGGGGCCATCAATAGCTCCCCTCCCTTTTTATTTCTTTCTCTTTTTACAGTTAAATCAAACCAACCCCTTTAGCAATACCAAAAGCAATAACTGCGCCGATGAATGGGCCCAATACCGGGACCCAGGAATACTGCCAATCTGAACCTCCTTTTCCGGCAATGGGTAAAACAGCGTGAGCAATACGCGGTCCCAAATCACGAGCCGGATTGATAGCATAACCGGTTGGCCCTCCCAAACAGGTACCAATGCCCCAGACTAATATGCCTACTAAAAATGGTCCAAGACCAGGAGTGATTGAACCTCCGGTTGATACCGCCACCGTCTTCGAGGCAATGGCATAAGCCCCAACAATAAGGATGATTGTACCGATAATTTCAGTTAGCAAGTTGGAGGGATAATTACGGATAGCCGGACCGGTGCTAAAAACGCCCAACTTTGCGCCTTGATCTTCAGTAGCTGCCCAGTGCGGCAAGAAGACCAGCCAAGTTATCACCCCGCCACAAAAACCTCCCAGCAATTGCCCCAACATCATTATGAAAGCCTGCGGTGCATTATAAACGCCATTCATAAGGCCTGCCAGAGTAGAGGCAGGATTGATGTCGCCTGTGCCGCCACAGGCAATAGCGGTAAATACTCCCATCATCACACCGATACCCCATCCAATGGTAATATTGACCCAACCAGCACCTTCGGCTTTGGACTTTTTTAGATTGGTGTTGGCCACGACCCCATTGCCGAAAATGATCAGCACCATCGTACCCATAAACTCACCAAAAAAATTACTCATCGATCAAACCTCCCTTTTTCATTACTCCATTCCTACCATGGACAAAAATAAACGCTCAATTTTTTGATCCTTTCACCTCCTTTATTACAAGCGAACAAAATTTAGATAAAAAGGCGCCCCAATTCTACAGAATTCTCGGCCGTAATTATCATAGACCGTTTCATTTGCTCAAATTTCAACTGTGGTTACGACCGGTAATCATGAAATTACTCATTCCATAATTCCTTACAACTGGTTGATATTGCAACGGCTTTTCTTTTTAAAGCTTCAATCACATCCGCTTTGGAACTGATCATACCGCCAGTAATAATCGGCTTTTTAACTTGAGAAACCATATATTCTACCACCCGTGGAACAATCCCCGGTAATAATTCCACAGCATCGGGATCTGCTTGCCCAATAGCTTTGATTCCGGTATGAAGCGCAAGGGAATCCATACAAAAATATCGCTGGATTGTAAATAATCCTAATTCTTTTCCGTACTTAATCACATTACTACGGGTTGAAATGATACCATCGGGTTTCACAACATCAGCTAAATATCGCATAGCCCAGATATCGTTGGCTAAACCTTCTATCAAGTCCGTATGCAAAAAAACATACTTTTTCCCTTTACATTGCAAAACCAATTGTTTAATATTTAAAAGCGTACCCGATAACAAAAAAATTGCGCTTACCCTGCTTTGAAGTGATTCCTCCAAGTCTTTAACATCTCTTACTGCCGCAATAATCGGATTATCAAAATAACGGCTGCATAAATTTTCACTTTGCATTTCAATATTCACCAGCTAACGAATTTGAATTTGTTTAAACAATAAAAAAAACCATAATAACATCACTAACCAAGCAGTGAAGCTATTATGGTCTCCTCATCTCCACCATAATACGTTTTACTTATACTATAGAATACTTTATATTTTAGATCCTATTAATATATATGCGAACGTTCAAAAATATAAACCCTTTTTCTCCAAATCCTTTAAAAGATTACATCCATTATCGGATGGTGGCCGTAATCAGATTACGAGTAATTTAGATACCATCAATATTATATTAAAATTATACCAAATAATAATTAGTAGTAAATTTCGATATGATCCTTTCTTTTCCTGCAAAAAGTTTTACTTTCTTAATAAATAATTAATTTATTTTTGCATTTCTTAAAGACACCGTCTACGATATGATCCCCTTGCAGCAAACCAGAAGAACTTGCTTTTCGGTTTCCAGACCGACTGACCATCATGAAAAAAACTAGCGACTGCCGGCATTATTTTCTATTAAATTCAACACGACCGAACCATTCCCCAAATCAATTGAAGTGAGGGCAAAGGGCCATTTCCCCAGTACCTGGAATTTCAAGGGAATCTGACTGCCAAGGAAGTTCAACAAATCCGGAGGGGCCGTACGCCCCGATATCCGCAACTGCGTGGGATAAAAACGCAAACTTTTAGGAGGAACGATTTTCATAAAACCGCCGAGTTCTATAGGAAGAGGTTTCCCGAATAGACGAGCCCTACCCGAAAAGATGAGCTCTCCTGAAATGATGGTTAGCCGTGGTTTAAACTCCGGATAAAATAAACCGACATAATCACTAAAATCGGCGGCAGTAACCAAAGCCTGAATTTTGGTAGAATTAAGGTGAATGAGTTCCAAACGGTGTTTCCGAAATAATACGGGAAAATTAAAAGTAAATCCTTCATTGATCAGATGCAGTTCAGCAAAACGCAGATTACTAATGAGACAATTGTGGGCATCGATTCTTAGATGGCCAACCCTACCTTTCAAAACATCAACTAAACTCAGCCAATTGATATTTGCTTCAATTTTCACCTGAGGTCCATTACCCCAACCTAAAGATTGCCGCAAATTCTTTCGGACCTTAATATTAAGCCAACACTCAAGGACTCCTAATAATAAAAAAACAACAGTCAGGATAATAACCCCTATCCTAACCATTTTTATTTTTAAGAAAGCCCTTAGCGCTTTAAGAAGTTGACTCCTATCATGCAAAGCTTACCACTCCGACTCAATTATCAATGATATTACTATTATGTACTTATGACAGTTATTATCCCAAAGAAAAGAACTAAACTTTTTTCGGTTTACCCCTATATAATTAGGTTTATTGGCGTTACCTTTTCCTTTGAATAACCGATAGGATCCGCATAAAACTCATGGGTAAAAATTTAAAATATGAAGAAACCAAGGGACGAAATAATAAAAAAGAAGATCTTGTCTCCACAAGATCTTCTTTTAAAAATTACTCCTGGCAACGACTTACTCTCCCAGCCGGTTACCCGACAAGTACCATCAGCGCAGAGGGGCTTAACTGCCGTGTTCGGGATGGGAACGGGTGGTTCCCCCTCGCCATTGTCA
>JAFABB010000019.1 GCA_023426245.1 Bacillota bacterium | reverse complement strand
GTCGGTGAGCATGGGGTATACCTCCCTTATAGTAAGTTTGAAGAGTGAAGGTCTAAGTTCGAAGTTTGAAATTTGGAATTAAACCTTTTTCGCCTTAAATTCTTGATAAATGAATGCCGATTATTATTGTCCACGGATTTCACCGGCTGAGTAACTTTTTGAGCGGCCAAAAATGTCACCTCCGCTCGTGAAACGAGCGGCAAGCCGCCGAAACCTACGGATTTCGGTCTTCCCTTTATTCATCCAGGGTTTTTAGTGGGCCTTCGCCATCCTGGCCTTTCGACTGGCAATTATATGAGGCTGCCGGGGGCAACCGCTATTTTACATCCATGTAAAGAAGCGGTGCCTGCCTCCCTCCTAAAGGCAGAAAATCTCTGTATGTTGAAATCTGGGCCGAAATCATTGACTTAAAACCTTAAAATAAAAAACCAAATACGTTGTTTCACTTTTTATTTTTGTCCACCATCAACAGCAAACATCCTGACAGTTCACTGACTGTATAGTTGCAGCCGGGTTTAAAACCGCATCGCTCCAGCCACTGGCCGGACAGGCGGATCATGGGGACTTTTTTGCCGTTACTTAGGATGGAATAAACGGTGTGGTCGTGGGAGTTCATGGCAGGGCTCCTTTCAATTAATAATCATTTAAAGGCGAAAGGGTTTTGTTGAAAAGATAAATTAAAAAGTTTTTATATATCATATTGTATCATTTTGATTCATTGTAAGTCAATATAAAATGAATCATATTGACGGATAAAAATCATACTGATACTATTTGATTCATAAGGAGTGATTTTAATTTGGACGAATTAATTACCGCCGAAGAAGTTATGAAAATATTGAAGATCAGCAGAGCCACTTTAAACCGATGGATAAAGGCAGGAAAGATTCAGGCTTTAAAGCTTGGCGAAGGTAGAAAAGGTGCGGTAAGATTTAAGGTAAAGGATATTGAGGAATTTATTGATAATTTAAATAAAAATTAATTAACTTCATATAACGTTTCGAATAATTCCATAGTAGTCTTTTGTCTATGGTAATTTTTTTGTTTTATAACATGATCACGAACTTTTCCAACCCCTTTCTTACTCACCGACAATGCTCCATATCCTTGCCAATAGAGTACTTTTTCCAACCTATAATTTACAAAATAAGATGAGGCTGCTTTCATCTCTTAAATTGACCATAATCCTTTAAGCCAATTTTCACAAAGTATTGGCCAGATTGCTACCGCGGGTTCATCCTCACCCAATCCTAAACCATGGTGACCTTTGGAAAAGATATGAAATTCAAATGATAAATTTTGCTCACCCAAGGCTTGGGCAAAGAGTAAGTTTTGGTGCTGAAAATTAAAGTCATCGTTTGCTGTAACCCATAAAAAAGCCGGTGATGTTTTCGCAGTAACATGTTTATGATTCGAAGTAAAGTCTATAAGTTCATCCATTGTGACATCTTTTGGCAATAGGGAAGCTGGTGGCAATTTTCCCTTTAAAAAAGGGGATGTCTCTGCATAACATAAAATTAGCGCATTAAGTTTAGAACTCGTTTGATCAATCGGATCGCTAAACTCCCTCCCCGGCGCTGGTTCTCCAAAAAGCATCGACATGATTTGCGCGATTCGACTTTCAGGTTTGATAATTCCATTATCAAAATGAGTTCCGATGAAAGCGGCGAGATAACCACCGGCTGAAAATCCCAGCATGCCGATTTTTTCCGGATCAATATTGAATTCCAGGGCATGATAACGAAGATACCGAACCGCGCGCACTGCATCTTTAGTTGAAGTAAATGGAGTACCCGGTAATTTAAAACAAAAGCGTTTATTGCTATTTGATTGAGCCATTGTGCAGTGGGTGCTCCTTCATGGGACACCCTAAATTGAAATCCTCCGCCCGGGCAAACAATAATTGCCGGATGAAGTTCTTTTCCTTTTAATAAATAAGGGGTCCAGAGTAGGCAACCCCTGGTTATTCAAGTTCCCGATAGAGGAAACCCAGCGGCATCAGGAGGATTTTTTTCCCAAAGTTTAATATCGGTTAATCTCATAAATTATCCTCACTTTTTAATTGACAGGGCGCGAGTTTTGCGGCATGCCCCAAAACTCGCGCCTATACGCCTAATGCTCCTAAATCACAAACGAAACTTTTCCAATCATCAATTGACAATAACTATTAAATTTTCTGTAAACAATTTCCTCTTCCTTCTTTTTTATAATCCGCAATATTTCCTGTAGCGTTTCGTGCCCTTACGCTCTTCATCGTCTTCATACGTTCTTACGCCTCTAGACCCAATCAACTCCCTCCGACATTTGAGACACGACGTCGAAAAACGCCGCCTCTTTTCATGGATGAAAAACGGTGGTCGGCCCGAAAGCAAAACCTGGTAGGGCGAGAACACGATGTTCGAGTCCCGGCATGGACAGCGAAGCCATCACAAAGAAAGTTTTTCACAACCCCGGCTACGGATGGCCGGGGATATAAAGGAGAGTCCGGGAACCATGGGTTCCCGGCGGCCTTTTGGTTCCTTTTGGGCCGCGCCAAAAGGGACTCAGCCGGTGAAATCCGTGGACCACAATACTGGTCATTCATTTTAAGTGTCATGAACAAACTAACCCGCCGCCACAATCCGCTTCTCTCATTTTTGCACCCGAACCCGCATCCGGATTAACCTATCGCCAGTTATCACAAACCGCCCATTCCAAACCCCCACAAAAATATATATATTTTCGTACAGCACCCCCTCTGCCCAACATCGCCCCCAAACCCAATCCTTACCGGGCTTCAACCCGTTGGGCCACCCTTGGCCAAGGCGTTAAATAAAAAAAGCTGGAAGATTCATCCAAAAAGATGCCTTCCATTTTTATATGATTCGCGGCCCTCCTGCCCCTCCAACCTCACAAACCCTTTATCCGCCAGGCTTTGCTTCCGGGGAACCATGGTCACGGAAGGGGCCCCTCCCCCTTTTTGGGTGTGACCCATTGGCTGAAAATACCGTCATTGCAGCAACGGTGGCTTAGGAGGGGCAGGAGGGCATAAAAAATAAACCAGGATAAAAACGGCCATCCGTTATTTGTTCATTTGCGTATGCATACTGAACGACTCAGTATGTATACCGAACCGTTGCGCATGCATACCGAACAACTCAGTATGTATACCGAACCATTGCGTATATATTCTTACCAGCGGTTTATATTTCAAGAAATCAATCCGCCGGATTTAATGGCGAACGCCGCCGTTCTTTCATCCTGCCGATAAAAGAACCGGCCGTGTGCGGCCGGTTTTAGAGAAACGATTGGAAAACCTATTGGGGTGGTTGATAAATACTTTGTAAAAGACATTTGGAAATTTCCCGGTGCATCTCTTCTCCCGTATTCAGGAAGTCCAGGGCTACCTCTACCTTACCTTCACCCAAGTCCTCGGTGCGCTTGATTTCCCCTTTGAGTAAAAGGGGGTCGAAATTGGGGAATTTAATTTGAAAGGCAATTTGGGAACCGACGGCGATTTGGGGATCGGAACTCACGATTGCCAGTGCGCCGCAAGCCGATAAATCAATTACCTGGCCAATATGTACCTCGCCATGCAATAAATAATATAAAGGCATCTCCAGATGGAACCGGAAGTGGCGCCTGAGTAGAGAATAGTTTACTTTTCCGGGTTTGGCCAAAATCAACACCGGAGATTCCCTCAAAATATGAGCCACTTTATAAGTGCCGAAGCTGTATTTTTGGCCGTCCTGATGAACATAAGTAATGGAAATCTCAGTCCCGAGTTCCAAGTGATTGATAAATTCGATTTCTTTGGTTGCTACAAAAAGGCCCTCTTCTTTTAAAGTCACGACTGTGGCCTCAAAGGATTTAACCAAACCGACTTCCACTGAAAAATTGATTTGTAGCGTATTCCCCGGGCTAAATATTTTCTCGATCGTAAGGATCTCTGCGATGAAAATAACCTCCTGCCGGCCTTGGACGATGTCATTCGGTGGTTACATGCCCCACCTTGGTTAAACGCAATTTCTCCGCCAACATCAACATTTCTCTGGCATGTTGACGGGTGGTATCGGTCACCTGAGCCCCGCCAAGCATTCGCGCCAATTCCTCCACCCGTTCGCTGGTGGTTAACTCCCGGACATTTACTTCCGTACGGTCGCCGACAACCTTTTTTTCGATATAAAAATGACGCCGGGCCAGCGACGCAATTTGCGGCAAATGGGTAACACACAGAACTTGCCGCGACTGGCCGATCAACAATATCTTTTCCGCGACAGCCTGAGCGGTCCGGCCGCCGATCCCAACATCGATTTCATCAAAAACCATGGTCGGGATGGCGTCAAGCTCGGCCAGAATCGATTTCAAAGCCAGCATAATCCGGGACAATTCTCCTCCGGAAGCGATTTTGGTCATTGGTTTCAGGCCTTCGCCCGGATTGGGAGCCACCAAATACTCAATCTTGTCCGCGCCGCTGCCGCTAACCTCAACGGTTTTACCTTGAAAAGCGATCCCGGAAGGGCTCTCGGTTTGCGAAAGATTGATTTTAAAGCGGGTTTGGGCCATATTTAAATCATTCAGTTGCGCCATGATGGCCACTTCCAACTTTTCGGCCGCAGCCTGTCTTTCTTTTGACAAAGCTTCCGCCAGTTCCGCCAGGCGGGATTTCCATTTGGCGAGTTCCCCCTCAAGCTCGGCCGAACGTTCTTCCCGGTGGGCAATGCCTGACAATTCCTGCTCACAACGTTCGGCAAACACTAAAATTTCGCCGATACTGGCGCCGTATTTCCGTTTCAGATTGGAAAGCTCATCAAGACGGGCATTGATTTCAGCCAAACGGGCCGGATCAAATTGAATCTGTTCCTGATAGCTCCGGAGCTCCCGGGACACTTCCTCTGCCTGGCAGGCGGCTTCCCGCAGCGTCTCCAGGATCGACTCCAACCGGGGATCAACCGCGGCGACTTGGGACAGAGCACGTTCGGCGGTACCCAAGAGTTCTACTGCGGCATTGCCGTTGGCATCATCATACAAGGCCTGATAGGATTGATTGGCCGCTTCATACAGCCGCTCAGAGGCTGCCAGTATTTCCCGTTCCTTCATCAAATCCTCATCTTCACCAATCACCAATTTCGCCTGATTGATCTCTTCAATTTGAAACTTTAATAAATCCACTTTCCGGGCCAAGTCGGCTTCATTTTGCTGCAAGGTATGATATTCGTTATCCAGGGTCTGCCATTCCTTGAAAACCTGGGCAACTTCGTGGCGAAGCCTCATACAATGAGCCCCCGCATATTGGTCCAACAGTTCCAGTTGTTTCTCGGCAAACAATAAGGATTGGTGTTCATGCTGCCCGTGGATATCGATGAGAAATTCCCCGATCTTGGTAAGGGATAACACCGTCACCAATTGGCCATTCACCCGGCAACGGTTTTTCCCGGTGTTGCTGATTTCCCTTTGAATAATCAACATATTATCGGAACCAACCTGAATTCCAATCCCCGTCAAATATTCATGGAGTTCCGGACGGTTCCCGATCAAAAAGGCCGCATCGACCAGGGCGGTTTCGGCTCCGCTCCGAATCATTTCCGCGCTGAAACGTCCTCCCAAAGCAAGGCCTAGGGCATCAATGATAATTGACTTTCCAGCACCGGTTTCTCCAGTAAGCACATTGAAACTGGGGCTGAAATCCAAATGAATCTCCTCAATCAAAGCCAGATTTTTAACCGTAATTTCTTGCAACAAATCCCTTTACCCCCTTAACCGGTGGAGCTTCGATAAAACTTCTTCAACCTGCGCTTTACTACGGACAATCACCAAAATGGTATTGTCACCGGCCACGGTTCCCAGTACTTCCGGCCATTCCAGGTTGTCAAAGGCTTCGGCTACTCCCTGGGCCGTACCGCTCATCGTTTTAATCACGATAAAATTTTCGGCCGAATCAAAGGATACAACCGCATCTTCCAACATCCGTTGCGCCCGCCGCACCAAATCCCCCGGTGTACGGTCGGCAGGCAGGGAATAGCGGTAATATCCTTCAACCGTCGGTACTTTGATCAGGCCAAGCTCTTTGATATCCCTTGACAGGGTAGCCTGGGTGACCAGGATGCCCCTATTTTTCAAAGCCTCTCCCAAATCTTCCTGGGTACCGATTACTTGTTCTTTAATAATGGCAACAATCATGGCTTGCCGGTTTGTTTTCATTCATTCCTCCAAATTTAAAAAACTTAAATCCGTCCTTCTTTAAACCTTGATTTCAAGGCTTCAAACAACCCTTGTCCTTCAAAACGGATTAATTGCGTTACATAGGGAGCCTTTTCGATGCAAATTCCCGAACCGGTCGGCAAGACCGTCCCGGATTGGCCGTCGGCGGTCAAAGAGATTTCCATGTCCGTCTGATGGTGCTGGACTATCTTGATCCGGGCGCCGGGGTTGAAAACAACCGGCCTTGCATACAAAGAATGAGCACAGATCGGAGTAACCAGTATCGCTTCCAAGCGGGGATCTAAAATCGGTCCTCCCGCGGACAAAGAATATGCCGTTGAACCGGTGGCCGTCGCAACGATCAATCCATCCGCCGGATAGGTTGCGAATAATTCATTGTCGACCCAAAGATCCAAACGAATCATCCGGGCTATCGAATTGGCGGTAATCGTAAAATCATTCAGCGCCACAAACTCCTGGGGGCCGTCTCCCGTATTCACAACCGCCTTCAACATCGAACGGGCTTCCAACTGAAATCGGCGAAGGCGCAGATCATCAATGGCGGCTTCAATCTTATGTTTTTCAATCCGGGCCAAAAAACCCAATTGACCCAAATTGACCCCCAACAACGGAATTTGCCGGGGATAAATCCGCCGGGCGGCATTTAAAAGCGAACCGTCTCCACCCAACACCAACACCAAATCAAGGTCTTCCCATAGCCCGTCAGCTTCCCTGCCGCACCCAGGCCGGCCCAGCTGATAGGCTACTTTTTTTTCGAGTGCGATTTTAAAGCCAACATGCTCCAAAACCGGTATGATACTGCCAGCCAACTGTAAAGCAGCTTCTTTCAGCGGATTTGGCAGAATTAAGATTTGATTCAAGCCATTTACCCTCATTTGATTTTTAATATTTATTCCTCTCAAAAAGCAAATTTCCTGCTTTGTTGTAGATAAGATATTCTAAAGGAAGGCAAAGGTTTTAAGCCCCATCTTGCCTGCATATCTTTTCCAATCTTAGGGAACCTACGCGAAATGATTCACCTTCTTGCTTGTTGAAGGGATAAATGACACGCAGGACAGAATGAAGGGTTATTCTTTAGTCAAGGAGAAAATGCGCGAAGGATTCAAGGAAAGAAAAAACGGATTGGAAATTCTAAAGCGTTACATCAATTTACGAATCGAAGATGACTTGCGGAAAAAAAACTTTATCAGGGATGGGACAATTACAATTCCACAAACATCCACCAATACATCTCCGGGATTTCCGCTTCGAAAAGGGACCCGGGACTGGAGATATTCATCCAGGGTGGCGATGAGAACGGCCAATAGGATCCCTTGCCAATACGCTTTCCGAAATCCCCAGAGATAAAAATAATACCATGTTAATAAGGCTAAAATTCCATAGCCCAAAAAATGCAGACTTTTGCGGAACCAATATACCAGTTCAGAGATGGTTTGAATCGGTAGGCGACTGTGGGTTGCCACAAAACGATCCCAAAAGCCTGCACCCCAGTGGGGGTCGATGGAAGTGTAAACCAGGAAGGCGACGATGGCCGCCAGAAGAAATGTCAAAGCTATTTTACAGCAAAATTGGTTGCCGGTATTCATGGATATCCTTACGTAAATTTATCATTTTCAAACCGCCACGGCGCACGACTCACCTACCACCGGCCAAAGCCGAGGGTTTGAATCCCAGTAGTTGAGACCATCCGCTATTTCCCGTATCCATTCAATACTTTTTGATAAACTTCCAAGGTGGATAGCGCTACTTTATCCCAACTGTAATTCTCTTTTATATAATGGATTTGCGCCGATTTCTCCGCGGCGGGCTTCCCTTTGAGCATCCTCAAGATTGTCGCTTTAAGGCTATCAATATTTCCAACCTCAAAATAGTGATCCTGTGGCAAACTAATATTTTTGTTTCCTTCAATATTGGAGGCGATACATGTCAACCCGAAGCTCATTGCCTCCAATAGCGAGATCGGCAATCCCTCATAATAGGAGGGTAATATAAACAGACCCGCGTGAGTGTATAATTCATAGAGCGGAACACCTGTCAGGAAACCGGTAAATATTATGGCGCCGCTATTTTGCCCCTTCTGTAGCAAAGATATGCTATAATCGGATGGATGATCGGCGCTCCCAACGATAATCAGTTTCCAACCGGTTAATTTCAAACCGCGAAATGCCTCGAGTAAGTCATGAAATCCCTTTTCCGGCACCAGTCTTCCCACTGCCAACAGATACTTTCCCTTTTGGATGTTTAGTTCCTGAAGTTTTACCTCGGTACGGGCTGGTTCCATGATGTTGACACCATTGGGAATTACCGTAGGATACCGATGATACTTCGCTTGCAATTCTTTGGCAATCGGCTCGGAAATGGCAATAACCCCATGGCTCCATTGGAGAGACACCCGTTCAAAAAAGCGCAGAATAAATTTTTCCAAGGGGTTCCACTTTAAATGTTGATAGTTTGCACCATGGGTTGTGAGTACCACCTTGTTTCCGAGGATTCTGGCAAGCCAGGCAAAAAAGCCCGGACCAATTCCTTGAATGTGAACGATATCCGGTTTATATCGGCCCGAAACCACAACCGATAAAAAGGTATGAATCAAGGCTTCCAATGTTTTATGGCGAAGGGTCGGAAGCGGTACGAGTCTGACTCCCTGATAACGGGTAATCGACTTGTCCACATAGGGTTTACGGGTAAATACAACGACTTCGCATCCTAATTGAACCAAATGAAGCGCTAAATTTTGGCAATGATTTTCCACCCCCCCTTGAATGTTTGGAAAACCTCTGGTACCCATCATGGCCACTCGCATGATTGATTGTTCCCCTTATCCATACGGTCAATACTTTGTAGCGCAAATTACTACGCTAAGGTAATCCATTTGATTGACCGGGTTTCGAAACTTTTTCCATAAATGATTTTGTACTTTGCGAACATATTTTTTATCCAGAACAGTTTCCGGAATAATTTTAACATCGGTCCAGCCATTCTTTTTCAAGATTTTTTCATACTCATAAGGCCTTAAGCGGTTGGGTGAACCTAAGAATTTGAACCAGTGATAGATGAAATCAGGATACCGATAGATATTGAGGGGATCGATATCCCGAATCCACCGGGTTAGCGTACCCAAATCGATTTCTGCAAGAAAAACCGTTCCCGGTTTGGAAATTTCACTCAACTGTTTCACCGTCTTCTCAACGTCATCAAACTGTTCAAAAGAAGCTTGACTCAAAATATAGTCGATGTCTTCCCCTTTAAAAATTGTAACATCGAAAGAGCGGTCACAAACATAATTAAGCTTATCATTCCGGCCGTTATAGGTTGCCTGCAATTGGCCGCGTAAAAATTCCGGACTAACCTCCGGGGAGTCATTTTGAAGGTTTAGGAAATCAAGCAGTTCCTGATAAAACCGGTCCGGAGCCGACTGGATAAGATTGTTCACATCAAGGGCGTTGTATTTAGCGGCGCCTTTCCTCAACAATATAACGCCAATGCCTAAATCCGCTCCCGGACCCAATTCGAGGATGGTTTTCCCCTTCAAGGACGAAGTGTTGCCTGAGTAATCATGCAAAAACTTCAACCAATTTCGGACAACGCCATAATCATAGCGGATGGCTTGTTGAATATCGTCCATTGGAAAGGTCCGGGGGGCCTTATATCCCTGAATGGTATGGCGAATCATATTGATCCATAAAAGACTCATTCCCGACAGGTAATAGAAAAAATGATGGGGACTCGATTTGACGATTTTCATGCTACTCAATCTAATTTCGCTCCTCTTTTTCACACGTTATGTTGCATGAAGCCTCTTTTAACATGAATCCGGCAAGTAACTCCCAGAATCCCATCCGTTAAGAACTTGCCGGATCAAGAGTTAAACTACTTTCTGATAGAGATTGAAAATATTTTGATAATACTTTTCCCTGGAGAAGCTTTTTGAGCTTTTGAGGCAATTTCTTGAATAACCATCCCTTAATTCTTTTCGTTCATCCAGATATTTAATTTTATCGACAAGATCGGCAATGTTTTTCGGTTCAAACAGCAGGCCGTTGAATTGATCTTCAATTAATTCCGGAATTCCTCCGATATTGGAACCGATAACGGGCACCCCTAGACCGAATGATTCAAGGATTGACAGCGGTGAATTTTCATACCATTCAGACGGATATATCGTTGCGATGCTTCCACGGATTAAATCTCTCAGTTCTTCTCCCTGTTTAAACCCGACCCATCTTCCATTGTCAAGCCCCTGAAGCATACTTTCCAGCGGCCCGCTTCCGGCAAAAACAAATTGAATCCCGGGAAGAGCTTTAACAGCACTCAGTAAAGTAACCATTCCCTTTTCTCTGGAGATCCTGCCAAAGTATAAGAAATAATTTCTTTCCCGGGGCATGTCGCTATAATCCATGGAATGAATGAAATTTGGAATCACCGTTAATTTTTCTTTCCGGACACCAAAATCAATTAATTTATCAGCCAAAAATTGACTGGGACAGATAAATTTTTCAATATAATCATAGGTTTTTAATTTGTAATACAAATAACCTTCAAACATTCCCAGCATGCTTCGGAATAAGGAGCCATGAATGCATTGGGTGATCATACAATTCCGATACTTTCTTCCTTTGCATTTCTCACAAATACTCCCGGTTCTTACATTGTATAATAGATGGGACGGGCAAACCAAAACGGGATCGTGAAGGGTTTGAACAACGGGTATCTTATGTTTTTTCAGTTCATAAATAATCGAGGGGGTGATTTGAAAATTATAATTGTTTAAATGAACAAGATCAGGCCTGAATTCCTTGATGATTCTGCGGATTTTATGACGGGCTTCACTGGAGTATATGATTTTAAAAGGATATAACAAGGTTGACAGCGATTTTTTATGGAAATCGATATTTTTTACCAACTTTTCCTTTGGTGTTTCCACAATATTTCGCGGGTCGTCCATTCCGAAGAATTCAACCTGGTGCCCCTTTGCCCTGAGGAGCTCGGCCAAGTCAAACAGATACCTTTCGCTTCCCCCTTTCGGGTAAAGAAATTTATTCACCAATAAAATTTTCATTTCAATCAATCTCCCCTATTTCGAAATATACTCGCAGCTCCCGGAGTGATCCTTACTTTTGAAAAATGAGTTTTCTTCAAGGGAATACCCTCTGCCCGTAATTTTATGTTGAAATACCCACCAGGCGGGAATCCAAATTCTTTTATGCATGGCCGGCGAGACGCTGCCAATCATCCAGCAGTTCTTGGGACAATTTTTAACATTTTCCCGAACCCGGTTCGCCTGCTTTGAATGCCAGATCTCCTCCCAGGTTTTTTCATGCAAATTGCCCATGGATTGTTTTTCAATCATGCCGTTGCACGGAAGGACGTCACCGTAAGGATCGACGAAAAAACCGTTCAACCCCATTTCGCATGGTAAATATCTCTTGTTGCCATAGAGATAATTGATTAAACCGTGGTTAAAATAAGCCCGAAACCATTTCTTGGGAGAAGACGATTGCAGCAATTGATTGACCAGCCCTTCAATGGAACGGGATACCGTTTCACAATCATGAATATGATTGTCGGTCTTTCGAAAATAAAATGAGTTATGAAGAGTTGTCGTAGCAAATTCCATACCCAGTTGGTCTGAAATCCGATAGAGATTGATTACATCATGGGCGTTCAAATCCTGAATGGTCATTCCGAATCCGATATCCTTATGGCCGCGTTTCACCAATTCGGTTAATGTGCCATAGCCTTTTTGAAAGCCATCTTTCAAGCCCCGTATCGCATCGTTGGTCTCTTGTAACCCCTCGATGCTGATTCGAATTCCAACCTCGGGAAATTCGTCGCAAAGTTCCAGAATTCTTTCGGAAAAATACCCGTTGGTCGAAATCACGATGCGGCGGGTCTTTTTCCGTATTTCCCTGACGATATCCTTGATATCTTTTCTGATAAAGGGTTCTCCCCCCGTAATATTGGTGAAGGCCATTTCGGGCAATTTTTCAATAACTTCAAGAGGAATTTCCTCTTCAGGTTTGGTTGGATGTTTAAAGCAGTCGCACATATTACATTTTGCATTACAGCGGTATGTAATGATAATTGAACCGTATAATTTCCGTTTCATTTTAAAATCAACCTCCTCGATGTTGGGTTTTTTGATTTTCTTATTCCATGATTTTTCAACGGCAACCCCCTTTTGCATCCATTATCATTTGCGCCGGGGATACAACCGGTACGTTTACAATCGATTATTGTATCTTGATTCCTTTACAGCGACTCTTTAGTAAAGCGCTTAATCTTGAACTCATTTTCATCCAATGAAAACCTAAACTTTTAATTTTCACCCAGCTGATAGTTTTGATCGATTTTTTTAATGCCATATCAAATTTCGCCCCCGGTAAATTCCTAAAGAAATCCTCCCGATATTCTCCGGCAAGCGCCGACATATACAGGCATTCATTGTTCGCCATAACCTCATTTAACTTACATTCTTCGTAATAAATGTCATTTTGAATGCCATCCAACAATTCATATCCTTTGGGCGAGTTTAGCAGGATGACAGAGGTGCCCTCATCATTGTCCAAATGGGGTCTTGTATTGGAAATACCCCAAAAATCACCTAAAGTGATATCAGCAATCCGCGGCAATTTTTTATACCGGCAATGATGGCAGGATGGGCGTAAATACAAATTATATTCAAGATAACCGAGCATATACAAATCGGAATATCGATCGCGGATGTATTTCTTTCCGTTTTGAAACTCAACCCGCGTGCTAAAACAATTCCATCCGTAGAATTTATTTTTAAATTGGAGCTGCCTTATTTTGGAATGATATTTTATTTCAAGCATTTCGAGATATTTTTGATATACTTTGGGAGAATTTACACCCCTGCATATAAAATCGCACAAAAACAAGTTGGGGGGGTGCGTTCCCAAAAAAGCTATTACACCGGCATTTTGGCAGGGGGTCCCACAAAATAAAACGACTTTTCCGGAATCGATGAGTTTTTGTATCTCCCGGTACACCAAACCCGGATCACTTTGGACGTATTTGGATTGCCTAAGTTTTTCAATATCTTGGTGATCATCGATAATGGCATGGGAAACCGTAAAGTCTTCGTTATACCGGGCCCCCGTCACACAGCCGCCAATCCCTATGATGTAGGAGGCAAGCGCGGTAAAGATCCCCCCGGATGTGCTACTCAATCTAACCCTACTATCTTTATTCCATGCGGCATAAACCCGGGGAGGAAACCCATTATCATTTTCCAAACCGGAGAGAGCAGGACACTTTTTCAGGCACAAACCACAGCGATTACACTTTTCAAAATCGGTGAAGGGATACCAAAATCCTTCCGCATCCGGAACCATACTCACTGCATCCCGAGGGCAAACATTATAACAGGTATTGCACCCGGTGCATGATTGCTTTTTTAATGGGTCAATCATCGTCTCACTATCCAATCGTTTTTATCGTCTTTTGATTCGTTCGATTACGATTTCCATTGGACATGATGTTTGATTATCCTGGCCGGTATACCCGCTGCCAAACAATGATCCGGGATGTCTCTTGTAACAACGGCGCCTGCCGCCACAATGGCGCCTTTGCCAATCGTTACACCTTTTAAGATTACGGCCCTGGTCCCTATCCACACGTTATCCTCAATAACCACCGGTTTTGTCATTGAATAATTTTCAGCGAATATTTCGTGGGCATCTGAATCCATGATGGTTACATCATGGGAAATCGCCACGTTATTGCCAATCCTGATACTCTGCGAACATCTGATTTTTACATTCGAATTGCAAAATCCGCTTCCCAGTTCCAATTTTGCATTTTCAAAAACAATGATATCGCCGCCATAGAAAATGGAAAATCCACCTTTAACCCATATTTCCCCGCCGTCATCAATTCGAACCAGCGTATCCCTTTTGGTTCCGGTAACGCAGTTGTCATTGGTGATGAATTTTCCTTCAATAATCATCCTGGCATTCTTACCAAACTTATAATAACTATTGGTTTTAGGCAACAGTATCCCGCTGCCGATGATTTTGGTCCGGATGAAATAATTACAGAAAAAAAACTTTACCATATCGGTGGTCCATATTTTTTGCAGAAATGGAACATTCATTTTCAATCCCCTGCCCGTCTCAAAAATAGCCTGGTCAGCTTGTGATTGTCTCACCACCGGCTTTCAGCCCGGTGGTGGTTGAGTGGGATGAATTCTTGATTATGCCCGCAACTTTTTCTTTACCGTACGGGTCAATTGATAAATATGATTTACCAGTGTTATAGGAAAAAGGGAAAAAAACAGCAAGATGCCCCCATATATTTTCCCTTTGGGTGATTTTAATAGCTTGAGCCAATCTTGATTGATTTCTTTTAACGCTATAATATGATTGAAAACCAAGGCGATTAATCTCCGGTCATAGGTCCATTCATAAAATCGACGCTCTTTTTTTTCCAGATGTGTTCCCGCGTGCTCAAGATAATTTAAAAACCCGTCTTCGGAAATATGAAAGTTTTTGGATGTCGCCTGCCCCTCAACATCTTTACAAATCGTGGCCAAATAGATATTTTTATAAGCAAGCTTATCGTTAGTTAACACTTTAAAAAATAACGTAAGATCTTCAGCCAGTTTATCCCCTTCACAAAATCCTCCGCTCTCGACGAAAGTCTTTTTTTGAATTGCAAATGCCGATGGATATAAATCGATCCCCATTTTTTGATATCCAAAGTTATCATGGATTAAGCCCTCCCAATTATCCGGGAGTTTATTCCGGAGTTTCACCAACTTTCCAGTGTTTTGGTAGTTCAACACTAAATTGGTTCCATACATTCGCGCCTCGGGATAATTTCTGGACAAATAGTCAATCCAGTGGAGAAAATCCTTTTCCCATTGATCATCTGAATCCAAAAAGGCAATAAGATCATGTCGGGCTATCTTTACACCGTTATTCCTGGCGCAGGATACGCCCTGGTTGCACTGGGTGATCCATTGAATTCGACTATCATGAAATGATTGAACAATTTCTATGCTTTTGTCCGTGGAACCATCATCCACGATGATGATTTCAAAATCCGTAAAACTTTGATTCAAAACACTGTCAATGGTTTCTCCAATATAATTTTCGCGGTTAAACAAGGGGATAATTACCGATATTCCCATATTCACACCCTCTCAAATTTACCCTCGCCGGCCATTTGGAACGTATGGCAATTGCGGTGATAAGGCAGTATAGAAAAGTTAAGGAAGGGTTATAAAAGAAATTGGTGTAAAAAAACATAATGATGCTAAAAACCGACATAATAGCGAACATCCTGTGAATTAAAACTTTTTCATTGTTCCCGGGTGTCTTGACTCCTTGGTTTATCTTATACGGAATCCACAGCAGTAAAACAAAGACCATCATTGTGCCCAAGAGCCCAATTTCAAGCAAAAGGTAACTGGCTTGATAATTATAGATTCCAATTCGATAATCCGTGAATTTGATTTGCGGATCAAAATGAGAACCCATCCCCTGCCCCCACAGAAGCAAGCCTCTTTTGGAAAGATAATCGAAACAGTAAACCAAACTTTCTCCCCTTTGAATCATCTCATTGGGTTTAAATTGAGCTTCCGCCGATAACATAAAATTGTTGAAAGTATCTTCAAACGAGATATTCATGATTCCGGATATACTCATACCGATAACCACAATCAGCACCAAATATAAGAACATGAAAGATTTTTGGGATACCTTTTCCTTACTGAAAAAAAAATCCGTCAACACTCCCAAAGGCATTAATAACAGAGCGATTTTGGCATCACTTAAAAAAGGCATGAACAGAAAAACCAGGCAAGATAGAAAGAAAAATAGCTTTTTAGCAAGACCGATCTGCTTGGAGTTCAATGAAAGATAAATGATTGTTCCTAAAAAACAGATTACAGCTGATATTCCAAGCACATCCGAGGCGTCGTAACCGAAAATTCCTCCGACATAATCATTGAATGTCCTGTCCATATAGGCATTTCCAACCCATAATCGGGGAACCGTTATTTTTTTCAGTACTACGATAAAAACGTATTGATATAAAACCAGGGGAATTTGAAACACTATAGTGAAATAACAAATTTTTAAAATTTTCCAGAGATAGTCGAAACTTATAGTGGAAAATATAATGATTAAAAGAATGAAACGTAAAAATAATCTTTCGTGGGTAATAAGGCCCATGAAATCCAAGGGATTGATGAATGCGACCGCAATCGTAAAACCAAAGAACAGCACTGAGAAAAATAAAAAGAATTTTTTAAAAGCAAAGGGTAGATCGATTCTTTTTTTATTCATCAACCATTTGACCCATAATATCAGTATTGCGAGATCTTCGATATAATTCAACTGATTGGGAACGGAAAACATGGTAATTAAAAAACCGAAAAACAGATTCTTGATCAGGATAAGGTATACACCGAAATTGTCATAAATCCAAATAAGCACCGCAACCAAAACCGCCAAAGATAAAAAACAAAGTATCGGCTTATCCAGTAATAATCCAGCGATTAAAAAAAACATCTGAAGGGCGACATAGAATATAACCAATGGTTTAATCTGAAAGATATTTTGAATCAACATTGGATTCTTCTTTCTGCTTTATTTGAAGTAAAAAAGAGCACAAATGGTCAATCTCTTTTTTTATTTTCCATTGGAGATTTGGTAAATTCCTCGTTATCGAAAAACAGGTATTTCCGTATGAGTGAAAAAGTTCTTGAATAAGAGCGATAATTTTACGACTCACATCATGATTTTCCCAATATCTCGCCCCTGCACATTCTACGATTAAGCCTTGCATTGCTAACCCTTTGCCGATTACCCCGGAATATTTGATACTATACGATAGACATATTGCAGGTTTTCCCATCTGAAACGTGGAAATCGCCGAATGCATTCTACCAGTGATCGTAAAGAGGCCGTTTCCGAGAATAATCCGCAGTTCATAAGGAAGTAAAGGTTCCAAAACACGAACCACTTTTTTTTGAACTTTCCCTTCCAAACTTGAATATATTTTTTGGATAATCTTTCTGTCATCTGTTTCATCATTTTGCAGCACGTGCGCTAACAGAACAATTTTTAGATTCTTTGCTTCTTGATAACTTGCCAAGAAATTGATAATCTCAACATAGTTTTCAATATATTTCTGTTCGTTATGGGTATAGGCTTGCGTCAATCCGGAGGGTACAACGGAAATGTATTCATTCTCCGCAAGCTGGTATTGAGTGAAAATAAAATTCTTTTTATCCGCGTTGTCCTGAAACGGCAAGTTTAGAAAGGCTAAGTCACCCGATAAAGTAACCTGTTTCAATTCAAGCGCCTCTTTGACATAATAAAAGTTGATTTCATCCCGAATTGAAATATAGCAGTCTTTCAAGAACCATTGAATCATCGGCCTTACTGTTGCGAAAAAAGGTCCGATTGTTTGCCCCAAGAGAACGGTGGGGATCTTTTTTGAATAAAACTTGATTTCCAATAAATTTTTAAAGAGCTGGAAGTACCCGTAATACGGTGAAAAATCGTCCCCGCCCAACACAATGAATACTTCACAATTTTCCTTCCTTATCTTCTTTTGGATCGAAAAATAGTACATCAGCAATTCTAAAATATTGCGCATGAACCAAATTGGTTTATAAAACAGCTTGATGATACGATATACGGATGGGTTGATTTTGATTTTTTTTTTAAGGGGTAGTAAGAACTTTTTCCTTTGGAAGCACCCGATATTGAAGAACACGATACAGAATTCTTGATTCTTTGGATATTGTTTTCTCCCCGGGCATCGGTAAAAAACATAACCTCCCCGGTTTTATTCAGATTTTGACAGATATATTCAATCGTATTCACTGCCATCATGAGTGAACCGTTATTATAAGTATCTTGAATATGGCCGATTCGTATTTTCATCATTTATTCTCCTTAGCCGGCAATGATTATCCCGGTTTTCCACTGAGCTTTTTTAGTATTCCTGAGATACTTCGCTTTTTTAGCATGGGATTATGGTATCTTTTTAGGATCATTTGAAAGTCGTTATTCTTTAGTTCGTTTAAAAACTGCTCATAAATTGGGGGCTTTTGAAAACCAAAATTTGTTTCGAATTGCCGTTCTTCCATTTTTTCTTTACAACCCGTTACCTCATCAAATACTTTCGAGCCCCTTTCATTTAAAGGTATTGCAATGGACACCCCTACCTTGTCATCTTGAAATTCAAGCCCCCAAAAATCACCCATTCTGATGTCCGCAGCGCTCATATTCCGGTAATTGCAGGAATAACAGGCATTACGAAAGCAAAAATTTTTCAAATACAGGTACATATAAGGATCGATTTGATGGAATTGACTATAAAAGCCTTTTTCTCCTATTGCGCGCACTCTGAATTCATGCCAGGACTCAAAATTGTTTCGAAATTCATAATGAATTAAAAGACCGATTTTCCTTTCTATATCCCGGATATATTTCCACCATAGCAAGTAAGAAGGAACACCATGACAAAAAAAATCAACCAAAATGAACTGATTGCCTGCGCCTTTTTCATCAATGACTTTACGAAGTCCGGCAATCTGGCATGGAGTTCCTACAATAACATATTTACTCCCGATATCCCCATTAAAAATTTTAGACAACACATCCGACATATCGCTTTGGATATACTTTGAACCAATGCTATTAAATATTTCCATCGTGTTTTCACAGATAACATGTTGAATATTTTTAAATCCATCCGAGAAACTCGCACCGATGAAAAAATATCCTTTCTGTAAATACGTAAAGGCCAATGCCAATGAAAATCCTCCCGATGAACACAATAACTTTAACTGGTTGGACGGGGCTTTATAAGAAAAAATCACTTTATCCCGGATTTTTTCAAGAGCACCCGAATGATTGACGATGCAAAAATTGATGCATCTTCCACAACCATTGCATCGTTCCCAACAAACTTGGGGTTCCAGAAATCCGTAATCTGAGATATCCATGGTAATAGCATTTTGCGGACATACGGCCGTACACATACAACACCCGGTACATTGATTTTGATCCCGCAGTTCTTGAATATTTTTCACAAACGATCACCAACTATGCCAAATTATGCAAATCTGTATTTTATCAACTGAAGGCCTTTTCGAATGATATTCTTATTGAATATTGCAAATACAACCACAGAAAATACTATCATCAAAATCCGGATATAAAAGATATTGATATAATACAGCCAAATCATACCGGTAGAAATAATTGACAGCAGTAATAATTTGGGTATATCGATATGGATTGCAAAATATTTTCTTGTCTGAACAATCCGCAAAACCCACATCGCCAAAAAAGCTATCATCGTTGATAATGCCGCGCCCTGAATTCCAATATAAGGGACCCCAATCAGGTTAATCAAGATATTTAGCAAAGCACCAAAAGCCGAGGACGAAAAGGCTCCTTTGGTTTCCTTGGCACATAAATAGCCTGCACCATAAAATGAACTAAAGGATAAAAACAATGCGCCAAAATACAAAAATGGAACATACCGCCAAGCAGAACTGAAATGCGAGTTTACCCAATAAGCCATGAAAAGCCTCGTAAAAGCCAGTACAATGAAGGTCAATGTAAATTGAAGCACCATATATTGATTAAACATTTTGGAAAAGAATTGATCCCGATCAACCGACTTGTATTCCATGATCGAACTTTCTTGCCATGCCAGGTTAAAAATGCTATTGGCCATGATAATCATTGCCGGAAACTTATTTGCAATTGCATAAATTCCATTTGCATCCATACCTTCATAGTAATTTAGGATATAGCGATCGGACACATTCATAATCCACCACCCCAAAGTATTTGGGAGTAATGGCAGGGAAAAAGAAAGTAGTATTTTAGGCATTCCAAAATTTTCTTTGTTAAGGTTAATATATTTCCTGACTTTGATCACAATTTCCAAATAAAATAGGGTGAACATGGCGGAAATAATATTGGCAATAACCAAGCCGTCAACCCGCAGATTAAAAAGAACAATCAGTATGATGTTGCAGATTAGTGTTAATCCTGTCGTTATAATTCCCGCAATTGAAAACTCCAGGTTTTTTTTTAATCCCCGGCTGATTTGCATCCAGGCCGACGAAATAACTGCCAAATTGAGTTGCGTTAAAATCAGATATTTAAACTTAAAATTTATAAAGACAAAAACGATTAGGCAAATGAGATTAAAAATGATTAAATTTCTGAAGATAATAAACAGTGAGCTGGAAATGATATCGCATTTTTGAGCTTTGTCCGTTGCCTCCAATAAATACCGGTATAAACCGTCGGTAATTTGTAAGGTGATTAAAGGCGAAAGCAACATGAAACTGGTAGTGATCAAATCAAAATAACCATAATCATTCGCGGATAGATAAAAAGTATAAAACGGCAAAAGCAAAAATCCTAATATTTTGGAACCGAAATCTCCAATACTGTAAATAAGAAAATTCTTAATAAACTTTTTCTCTCGATTCATATTTTTATTCCATATTCCGCATCCCGATTTTGTTAATATGCTCCTCTTCTCCCAAATACCACGCCTACGGTTCGGATGAGCAGTGTGATATCCAACCAGACCGACCAATTTCTCACATACCAGGATTCCAGCACAAGCCGCTCTTCGAAAGTAATCTCATTTCTCCCCCTTACCTGCCATAATCCGGTTATTCCAGGCACAGTCTCTAAAATGGTTTTCTTATAAAATTTCATTCGTTGTTGTTCATTCGGCAGATAAGGCCGGGGGCCGACTAAACTCATATCTCCTTTCAATACATTCACGATTTGGGGCAATTCATCCAAGCTAAATTTGCGTAACCACTTGCCAATTCCTGTGACGCGGGGATCAAAACCGCGAATTTTTGCATATTCGAGCCATTCCTTTGCCGCTTTTGGTTGGCTTGCCAAGTATTCCCGCAATATCTGCCGTTCATTAACATACATGGTCCGGAATTTATAACACTTAAAATTCCGGCCATCTTTACCGAGACGTTTCCCTGTATGAACTACAGGACCGGGTGAATCTAGTTTGATCCATATTGCAATCAAAAACATAACCGGCAAAGCGGCCATAAAAAACAAGATTCCCAGTCCCAAATCAAAAATTCTTTTGATGAGCCGATTGCGGTAAATCAGCAAATTATTACAAACACGAAGCATGACTGCTTGCTGGTCAAAATAAAAGTCAGTTTCCAAATTGCTCAAAGGCATTCCCAGCAGGTCGGGCATGATCGTTACATATTTCACAAAAGGTTGTGCCCAATAGATTAATGTCAATAACTCCGGGCGTTTCACTTCAGGCAAGGTAATAATGATTTCTGACACACCGCTTTTAATAATTTTTTCTTTCCAATTTTCAAGTTTTTCCAAAGACGGAAACCCTTTTGAATTCCTTTGATCAGGAGCATATTCAATAATATCCGCGATTTGGTAGCCGGTGTTGGGTTCAGCGGCAAAACTTTCTTTTATAACTGCGATTCCATCTCGATTTCCAATAATCACCACCCAGTGGTGCCACAATCCGGTAGCGACCAACATCCGTTGGGTCAGGTAACGGATACCGATTAAAAAAAGGCAGGAATATAACCATATAAACCCGATAAATAACCGCGACAGCAATTCGGAAATACCGATTAAAAAAAGGCTTCCGATTATGCACAGCGTTGCAAAAGTACATGCTTTAATCAATTTGGCGGTATTTTCCCAAAAAGGCAGTCTACGATGATAAAGCCGCTCATAACAGATGACACCCATAAAAAAGAAAGGCATGATCCAATAAAAATTAGGGGAAATATGGCCCAAGAAGAACTTTCCGGCAAACGGTTGCGATGTTAGCAAAGCCTTTGTTAAGGCGGCACTTTGTAATGCCAACAAGACCCCATGATAATCAACGGTAATTAAAATACATAGTGCAAGATACTTTCGAAGGGATAGTTTAAAGTTAGGCCGGAAACCGGATTGAACTTGTGGGACTTCCGAACGATTCAGTCCATTCACAAACCTGTTCATCCAATAATACGAAATCGTATTATTATGCCGGAGTGTTTGCAAACTTTTTAGAGACACCGGAAGTCCTCCTAGAAAGCACGTTGAAGTGCCCTTTTAATAGCTGAAAAATTATATGTACTTTTTCTTTATTCCGTGACATAGTCTATTGGGATCGAAAAATTTCTTTTTGTATTACTAATTGTACATATTTTTGTTTCTAATTTGTTGCAACAAACCATTCACCAAGAGGCCAGCTTTTTTGCGGCTTATTATTTCACCTGCCGGAATACTCGAAGGAAGTCTTCAAAGTCCGCGGCATCACAAAAAATTCCCGGAGCTAAGGTGCCCGGGAATTTTGTTTTGGGGCTGTCTAAAAAGCAATTCAAAATCAATAAGAAATACAATATATATCGCGCGCATGCGCGCGACTTCATCGAATATGTTGATTTCTATATATCGTATTTCTTTATCGTAAAATCTTCTTTTGGGACAGCCCGAACCACCACCAGCTGAAACGAGAATTCGAATCCCGGTAGTTGAAATCCTCACCTTGGAATGTGCCGGGGTTTACCAATCGCTCCAAGGCCATCAACCGCGGCAATCCAAAGATTGGTATCGACTTGAAGCGGATCAACATGATGCATTCCACTTCTGTTCCAACCAAAACCTGTCCTCGATACGGTGAGTTCCTTAGGAACCAATTTTTCTTGATAATCAGTTTCGCTTAATTTAATGATTTCAAAGGCCCTCACTTTATTACCATAGATGAACCAATCATCTTGAGCAAAACGAATGATTTTGCCGTCAAAAAAGGTAACTCTTCCGCCAGGTCTGGCTATATGTTTATTATTCCTTATCAACGGATTTTTAGGGTGCTCCGTCCATGGGCCATATAACTCCTTGGCGAAATACAGGTTAAGCTGATTATTATGATGGGGGTTCGATGTAAACATCCACCATCGATTGGTATGAAAAAAAATAGAAGCATCCACTGCCACTTTTTCCAGCAGTGTTCTTTCATATTCCCATTTTAAAGGGAATTCCACCGCTTTATATAATCGTATTGATCCGGCTTCATAGCTTTCAGGGATCATATAATACCCATTTTCCCACCTAAAAACATGAGGATACGATAAATGAAAAGGTTCGGATAGGATGATCTGTTGAAAGTTCCACTCAAAACCATTTTCACTTGCAGCAAATCCAATTTCCCCTTTTTGCGTTAAATTATTAAAGACTTCAAAAAAAAGATACCAACCGGCTCCTTCTTTGATAAGAAAAGGATCCGCTATAAATTGGGCATCCATGCCCTTAATATCCCCGGCAGTGAGAACCGGATTTATCCATTGCGCGGGAGGATTTAATTCTAACGGCGAAGTCCCCGCGTAGATCCCTATGGACCATTTTTCTTTTTTGGTTTTGATCGGCCAAATGTATGAAAAAAATATAAAACAGCATAAAAAGATTACCGCAAGAAAAATAAACCCGATAATGAAACTTGATATGATGAGCATAATAGGTAATCCACCCTCTTTGAATCTCTGCTTTAATGCCTTCTGGGACTCTTTACAAATTACGCTCTTTATTGAAAATATTTTTGTATTCTCTCAATACCATCCAGATCCGGCCTCCAGTAAAATACCACCGTTTTTGTTAAGGGATCCAAACTGCTTTCCGCCTTTCCTCCGATTTGGTAGTATTTCAGATTATTTTCCGGTACTTGTTTGATAGTCCAGGCCAAACAAAGCAAATCAAAATCTGTTAAATTGGTATCCATCACATCATGATGAACCCGAGCAATTAAATCGGGCAATTTGGTCAGATTTGTCAATCGAAATGTTTGTTTGACGATTGCCTTGAGTATCATGAATTGATTTTGCTGCCTGCCGAAATCGCCATTTCTTAACGAGAAACGTTCCCGGGTCAATTCCAGCACCATATCACCATTTAAATGATTATTTCCGGCGGGAAGGGTTACTGATTTTTCAGTGAGCCGGATTGCTTGCGGCAATTCAATATCAAGCCCTCCCAAAGTATCAATGAAACTCACATATCCCTTAAAGTCGACTTTAATATAATAATCCAATCGGCAATGCAATAAGTTAGCTACGGCATTTATTGTGGCTTGAGTGCCTTTCCGATTGCCGCCTTCTTTTTCTCCGATTAAGTGTGTATGAGTAATTTTTGTATAGCCGATTCCCTTAACCGCTATCCTGGTATCACGGGGTACACTTACCAGATGAATGGAGCGGCTGCGGGGGTTAACATTGGCGACCATGATCATATCAGCGCGCGAAGCATTATGATCTCGGGCATCGATCCCCAGAACCAGAAGATTAAAACTCTGACCGGAAGATAGTTTTAATAAATTATCTTCCCTGTTTCCCCTGGAACCGGTTGATTTTATGTGAGGTTTTTCCGTTGCGAATGTAGGTAGGTTTCCACTGAAAAAACGGGCTATATGGGTAACATTCTTATTGCTTTCAAAACTTATGATGCTCAAAGAAAGCATCAGCACAATGAGGAGTGGAATATTTTTTTTCATATCCATATCCCTTTTTATAACATTTTGTTATACCGATCCATGTCGCCGTTTATCCGTTCTATAATAGTAGTAATAATGAGAATATTGTCCCTCAATCTCCACCCTGTTGAGTATCACTCCCAATAACTTTCCATTCGCACGCAATATGGAATCTTTAGCCTGTCGAACCATTTCAGGCCTTGTAAACCCAGCCCTGACAACTAAAGCTACTCCTTCTACCCTGGAAGCCAAGACACAAGCATCAGTAACTGCTATAATTGGGGGAGTATCAATCAGAACGAAATCAAAGCAGGACTGCAAATATACCAATAAATCAGCCATCCGGGAGGAAACCAGAAGTTCCGAAGGATTGGGCGGAACCGGCCCGCTGGGGAGCACTTGAAGATTTTCGATACCGGTTAACTGAAATAACTCATCAATGGAAGTTCTTTCAACCATATAATTAGTTAGACCCCGTTCTTTTAGGCCAAAAATTCGATGTTGTGTTGGTTTACGAAGATCACAATCAACAATGATTACTTTTTTGCCGGATTCAGCCAGTACCACGCCAGTATTTGCAACCACAGTCGATTTTCCTTCCTGAGGGCCGGCACTGGTAATAATCAAAGACTGCAGGCTACTATCAATTTTTGAAAATTGAAGATTTGTCCGTAAGGTCCGGAAAGCTTCCGACACCGGAGATAATTTTTGATTTCTGACGATTAATTGATCTTGAAATGGCATTGGAAAACCTCGCTTTAAAAATTCCAAAATTTATAGCATATCCGAATCCATATTATGGGGACTCCTTGAAATCAGGGATGTTCCCTAAAACCGGCAGATTTAAGTAATTCTTGACATCATCGGCCGTATCAATTGTGGTATTTAAGTACTCCAATACAAATGCCAAACCCAAACCGGCAAAGAGACCTAAAAATGCAGCCATTAAAATGTTCAAAGTTTTATTTGGAAAAATCGGTTTATCCGGAAGCACCGCCCGATCAATGAGTTGGACATTGGTTGGTACCATTACCTCACTAATTTTGGCTTCTTCACGGCGTTTCGAAAGCATCATATAAATCTCTTGCGCCAAAGAGACATTGCGCATCAATCGCGCCAATTCCTGTTCTCTGGCTGGCAATCTTCCAATTTCCCTTTCTGCATCAGCCGCCAGTTTATTTAAAGCGACTCCCTGAGCGCCGGCGACTGCAATATCGACACCCGCTTGTAATTTCCCTTGCAACAGGTTTTGATATACAGGATTTGTCAAAGTTTCTTCCCTGTTTACGACTTTATTGATTTCCGTATTGAGTTTCGTTCTGACTTCTTCAATCTCTGCCCTGACGGCTGATACTTGCGGGTTACCATCGTTACTATTAGGAAGTAATCCGACTAATTGCACTTCCAGATCAGCTATTTTCGCTTTATACTGCCCAATTAAAGGGCTGTCCTGTGGTTGCTCATTTTTATTCCGGGATAATTCTTGATTGGCAGCCTCTAATTTAGCTTGTGCGGCAGCCAAGGTTATGTTATTCTCCGCTTTCAGTTGATTCATACTTGAAAGTCTATCCAGCAATGCTTTGGTTTCATTCTCTGGAGCTACTATTTTTTTATCTCTTTTAAAACTCTCCAAAGCTTGTTCGGCCTGTTCTAAGTTTTGTTTGGCTCCCACTAAATATTGATCGATAAAATTGCCGACAGCTGAATCTTCCGTTCGAACCAACTTCATTAATCGCACCAAAAAAGTATCCACTAAAATATTGGTAAGAAACATCGCTCTTTTGGGATTATGATCGCGAACTTGTACCTTTAAAATTTCACTATCTTTAACCGGCTCAATATGAATCCGGGAAAGCATTTTATCGTAGCTGACTTTTTGAAGATGGGCTTTAGCTGTGACCGTATTGATTATGGTACGGCTTTGAATGATTTCGGCATAAGTAGAAAGCAACTTTTGAATTTCCCAATCATAGCCTGGCGCAGTGGATAACAAAGAATTATCCAAACTTTTCGATTGTTTTATTCTCAATGTCGCCTCCCCTTCGTAAGTTGGAGGCATCAAAAAACTCACCGCTGCCCCAGCAAAAACTGAAAATAAAAAAATAGTTACAATAAGTCCGCTATGTTTGCGAATGACTCGGATCCCGTCATGTAAATCAAAATTCCGCGTAACATCCTCACTTTGAGCACCAATCACGATACGACCTCCATTAATCATTGTTCAGCCATTTATTATCGCTTCCCGCCTCCTTTTATTCCACATACAATCTATGTCCAACGTTTTCAAATTATACCAAACAAAGGCCGCATTATTTGTAGATTCATAGTAGTTTTCATAATGTTTATTCTGATTGAATGCTCCAAAAAAATGATAGATTCGCGGATATTTGCCAAAAAACGTGAAATCAATTTTATGGTTAAAAATGAATCCCTATCCCCAAAGAATATGCGGGTTTATCTTGTCTGTGATCAACTTCAAGAATCCATGCGCTTTTTTTCGGACTGTAGTCCAATCGAAACAGCCAGCCATCATAATCCGGATCTCCGGCGGCGCTGAGTACTACGGCCAAATGCTCCGTTCCGATGCGGGTTCCGACTTCCCAGACTCCATCTTTTGATATCTTTTCTGAATCAAAAAGATAAGACCATGGATAGTATTTGGCAAATAAACTAAGATATCGACCGGGATGTGTCGCATCCCCCAGCCCAAACATGAAAGCATCTTGATTCCTGGGACCGATTCCCCTGCCCGCCAGGAACTCAAATGATGTTTCCGAATCGAGTCCAAAAGATAACCCCGCAGAATAGCGATCCCTTCTTCTATAGTCTAAAGAAAAGCTATTGGGCCCAAAAGAAGTGGCAACGTTTAGCCAACCCTTAATGGAGTCATCATCTTTTATTTTAGAAATTCCCAACTCCAGCCTTGACTTGTTCGGCAGTTCAGGCGCAGGTTCATCCATTAATCTCTCAAATCCCCCGAGTGATGCTACAGGAAGTAATCCGGACTTTGTAGCTAGCGTTGATTGGATATTGATGGGTGTCGCCGAGATTAGGACGATAAAATCACGATGGCTTTTGGATCTTTCCTGGTTTACTCCGTCCATGATATCCTGACCGGAAGTTTGATTTTGGCGAACCACCGCTAAAACAATACTTTTTCCTGAATTCGTACGGACAATTGTCGCCACCTTTTCAACAGGTTCGCTCACTTTCTTAACCGTACCATCCCGACTGAAATCGGCTTCGCTTGCCATATCCCTCTCAATATGAACATCGGAAGTAATTTCACCGCTTACTGCGTCAACTTTCAAGGGAGTTATTTGAATGGTAAAATAACGATTGGTATCCAATTCATTACTTATTGCATGGGTACTGGAAGTAAGAGTAACCGGCTTTCCAGGAATCGTAATCAGCCAAGGTTGCCTGGTCACGCTTTGTGAATAAGTTTCGATCTTTTGATGAATCACCCATTCCGTCTGGCTGTTAAGGGTCCATTGATCCGGAGTAACAATTAGTTCTTTGCTATGGGCATTGGATTGATTATAGGAACCGGAAAACATAAAATCCAAGTCTGCCGAACTTCCAACATCCACAATCTTTAAGCGGTAAAAGACCGAGATTTGCCCAGCGCTTTGAGAAAGCTCACCCAGTTTAGACAATATTTTGTCTAGCATGGAAGTCGGTGCCTTTACATAAATAACTCCAAGGGATTCATCGTAATTCAAATATTGTTTAAATTGATCCAATTGTTCCCTGGAGCTTTGATCTAAAAACCCCACCGGTATAACTGAGGATTCCGATTGTGCCATCACCGTCAACGGTGATTGGGGACCGCTGACTAAATAATAATTATCAACTTTAGTATAGGAATAACCCAACGGGTTTAAGAACCATTTCAAAGCCTCTTCGGCTGTATTCCCCTGGATATTTTTAATTTCCAGACCCTCCAGCTCAGGGTCGGCAATAACTTGGACATGGTACTTATCTTCAATTGCTGCTAAAGATTTTTGAAATAGAGCCTGCGAAACTTCTTTCCCGGAAACATCCTCGGCCATTGCCCTAATCAACATCAAACCTACGACGAAGATGAATAAGAAAACAACCCCGCAAAACGCCTTCCAAGTCCTCATTCCTTTACAACCTCAGCTGTAAGAAAGACCAATAATTCACTATCATCTTTGGTTTTTGATTTTTGTTTAAATAAATATCCGATGAGGGGAATATCTCCTAAAATAGGAGTTTTTATCGTTGTATCACTATCATTCTTATTGGTGAGTCCGGCAACCATCACGGTTTGCCCTGGTAAAAAACGCACCGTTGAGCTATACTCCCTGCTTTTTACGACAATTTCATCGGTGGTATTGTCCTGAAAATCGCTTACTTTTTGAGCAACCGATAGTTCAATTTGATTTCCGACTATTTTAGGCGCCACTTTCAGTGTAGTACCTGCTTCCACGTTCTCAGTACTGGAACTGGTAGAACTCGTCCCAGTGGAATAGAGTATTAAAGTGCGTTTTTCACCCACAAAGAGTTCGCCACTCTTGCCCTCGGTCACCAGTAATACCGGATCGGCATGAATCGTTGCCTTTTTTTCATTTACTAAAGCATTCAGTGTTGTTGAAAAATGTCCAAAACTGCTATCTCCCTCTCCGGTGAGAGTCCCTTCAGCAAGATCCAAAGCCAAGGTCCTGGAGCCCGTTGTCCCTTTGGCGCCAAAATCAATACTCAATACATTCATGCCCCAATTTTTAAGGACTTCGTTCCGGATTTCAGTAACCAGAGCTTTAATCCTAATTTGTTTTCTTTCCCCATCAATTTTTCCCAAGTCACTCATAATCTTCTCCAAAAGGTCCGGTGGGGCATTGACAGTCGCTGAACCGTTTTCAGTCGTAAGATCTTTATCGGAAAATTTAACATAGGGTTCATAAAATGCCGGCAATAAAGACTTTGCAGATTGAGCATTTATATTTTTAAAATAATAAATTTCGGTTTCACTAAGCCCTTGGAAGACCGGGTTCCGGGGATCCGCCAAACCAACCACATAAAAATCATCAACCTTATGAAAACTAAACCCCCCACCTATCAGCATCATCCGTAGAGCTTTCTCCAAAGGTACATTTTTTAATTCCAAGGTAACTATGCCTTTTACCACTTCATCCACTGCAATGTTAATACCCGTTTGTACTGAAACCTCTTTCAACGCTTCTTTCAGATCCGAATCAAAAAAAGTGGCAGTAACCAACGGTTGATCATTGGCGAGTGAAGTTTCTTCATTACAAAATGCGTTCGATAAGAAAATTCCCGATAATATCAAAAACACCAAAACAATATTTTTTACCCTGCTAATGGTCATAGCCCCATCCCACTTTCCAACATTCTAAAGCCTTTCTTATTTAATCTTTAGTTTAAACTTAGAACTCCCTAATTCGCTATCTCCTTCGCGTGCCTTCATTATTGCCTTATAATCACCAGGCTTTATATGAGTGAGCGTACCGGATACACTCGCCATTCGTTCAGGAAGAATAGAATTCTTATCCCCTTTTTCGGTGCCTAAAGCAATCCTGGCGATAATTCTATCGTCCTTATCCTGTAATTGCAGGCTAACTTCGGGGGCGATATCGATATTCCCGGTATTTTTAAACATCGCGGATACAATATATTCATCCCCACTGCGTTCCCCTGTAAGGTCAGTAAATTCCACAGCCCGTTTCTTATCACCCATGGGAATCGCCGATAAACTTTCGGTAAATTCTTCAATTAAATTTGGCTTATTTTCATCCGTATATACTCTAATCTTCAAATTCCCATAGTTTCCTTGAATCGGCCCTTTTGGGCCGAATCGAACGGTTACAATTTTCATCGCGACTTGATGGGCTTTTAACGTAAATTGTCTTCCCCCTTTAAGATCAATCTCTGTATTATTGAAAATTGAGTAGGTATAATTGGGCTCTATATCCAACGAGTCAATTACTATCATGACCGGTTTATCCAGTTGGTTTTCAAATCGAATCGCTTTCATCGCCATAGTCCCCGGTCGCCCTTCCAAACGAATCGACTCCGGACTAACTTTTATCTTTTTTCCTTCATAAACGGGGAATTTATATTCACCTTCAGCGATATTAATCGTTTTGGTCTGTAAAATTTGCCCGCTATCCGCATAACGGTAGAACAAGCGCAATTCATACAGGCCAGGCGCCAAAAATTCGATAACCTTACCGGTATATATTAATTCACTGCCGGGGAAAAGCACCGGATCTCCATAATTGCTTTTATCCCAATAAGTTTCAGGAAGCAAATCAATTCTTTGAATCAATTTTCGCTGGCTATTCCGTATCGTAGCATAGGCATAGGTGTTATAATCCAAAACCGATGTATTCTTAGCTTTCGCGTGGATTTCCGGCATTCCATTTTCGCCTTTGACCAAATCCAGATCATTGACTTCTGCGGTTGGACGGATGCCGGGCCGATCAACCTGCAACAATAATTGGACACCATAGCGTACCGCTATGTTGATTCCCTGCACCTTAACAATTTCTGATTCAGGAGAAACCATTAACATCATATTATAGTCGCCCTTGGCATCAAACGGAATTTTGATTTTGCCCTCAATTTCACCGGGGTTACCTGGGGTGACTTTCAATATCGAAGGATAGCTAAACCAACCGGCTGTGGGGAATTTCCCGGCTTCAACCGGTTCATAATTTTGTTTTCCATCTAAATTTTGGGTAACTTTGCACAAGGTTACTCTTACAATTCCAGGTTTCTCGGAGGGATTTACCGTAACTTTAAAATCCAATACCGAGCCTGGCTTTCCAATTAAATTTAATGAAAGAGGCTTGACACCGACGGCAAATAAATTGGCAGAAATAGAAAATATCAATAATAAAAAAAGTGTTATTCCAAATAATTTTCGCATTCCCTGACCCCTTCTTTACAACTAAAACCAGGTACACCCAAACGGAAATAATACCGACTATCCGCTAGACTGCCACAAAAGAAACATTCTTTTCCGGGTATAAATAGCGAGGCTGTCTAAAAAGTACTTTAAACTCAATAAAAAATACAATATATAGCTTGAATATGTCGACTTCAATCTATTGTATTTCTTGATCAAGCGCGCATTTATGCACGAATTACCTTTTGGAACAGCCCCGCTATAGTGACTCGATATAAGCTTATAGTTGTCCGGCTACGTGAGGCCCTCTGACATTCCAAATCGATGCATTGGTAATTGTTACGGTTACATTACCTTCGTAACTGCCTGCATGGGTGGCCTCGATGGCGCCCAAACCTGGTGCAGGCGCAAGCGGAACAGCCTTATAATACACCGTTAAATTTTTATGGCTGTCATCCATAAAAAAGCTGGGTGTACCGGTAAATTTCTTACCGTCTAAACTGAACACCGAATTTAAGGCAAAGGTCTTAAATTTATTGCCGTTTTCGGTAAACATCGGGATCACGGATTTAAATCCATCACCGGAAATATCAACTTTTACAGTGGTATTGGCTTCAACTTTTACACCAATTGAGCCGATGCTGGATTCAGAGCCATCGCCTTGAAGATAAGCCGTTGAAAGATCGCCCCAAGTTATTTTCGCAAAAGGTTCAACATAAGCTTCAATCTTATGGCTGTCGCTGAAATTTGGGTGAGCAGCCTTTGCATCTTCCCTCGGCCCAAATGCAAAAGCAGCACCGGCACCGACGGTTACTATTAGACAAACAGCCAGGATCAACAATAAAATTTTACGCATTAAAAAATCCTCCTTAAGTTTTTACCGGTTTAATTTCTTTCCTCAACTCATTAATTTTGCCATACCGTTCTCATCATCCGTCAATTTAAAACGAAGGGATTGAGAACAGTCCGGGTCAACCGGGCATCCCTCCTTTAAGTATTCATTCAGACATACTTGCTCTGAAGCGTTCCCTAAAAAGATGTAATTTCTTCAATGTCAGGCGGGAATTCATAAACCAAATGCTTTAGTCATATGAATGAGCTTCAGCATAAATATGATATGTAATTCAATGATTTCTATGCTAAAAATAACAAGAAAAACAAATATCTCCAGCTCTTTAAGCTCAACTTACTCGTTATATTCCCAATCTTCCACTCCATATTCTACCGATTCTTGTTTCTAGAATGTTACATCGATGCGATCCCGAAAGATAAGATCAGTAAAGCCATGATAGACCAAAAGTAAATTCGTGCGCAGGCTCACGAATTTACTTTTGGGACAACCCCTTTCCAGGATATTCATACGATTGGATTTCATACAGGCTTTACTGACTTAACGCTTATCTCTATATTTCCCAGGCAAATCGTATTATTTTGGGTAATACTCTCTTTGATTTGCAAGATAATTATTTTAGCCCCCGCAGTACCGGTCGACGGCACCAGTAAGGCGAGATGGAGCCCGTCCAGTCTGCACACAAGATCTGATTTTCGCAACCTTTGATAAACGATCAATTCCAATTCAGCCATCGTAGCCACCCGGTTTTGCTCAGAAGTTCCGAAACTATTTTGGGCATGTCCTAAAATAATCAAACTGGATTCTCCACCATTCCTTGCTAAACGGCGACGTTCAAATAAAAGATAATTCCAGAAAAAATCAACCTCACAAACCATAGGTCCATCCTCTTTGGCAAACATTTCAATCTTTCCTTCCAGGATGCGGTTTCCGGGTGAATCCGCATTGGGATGGCGCAATTGTTTGTAAAGGCACTTCCATTCTTCCGACGGCTTAACCCCTAATTCTTTATAAAGGAAACTAGAGTAATAACTATAATGTTCAGCTGCGGCCTTCAGATTTCCCATTCCGAGAAGCGCCTTCATCAATAAAATCTGTAGTTTTTCAGTATAAGGATCGATTTTAATCGCTTGTTTGACTAATATGCCTGCTTTAGCCCATTCTTTACTTTCGAGCATCCATAGCGCCACTTCTGCCGTTGCATCAATAAACAAACGCCGGTAATACTCGCGTGGCACAAGGGTCCATTCCAAATCGGGATCTTCCGCGAAATAGTCCCCTTGATACAGCGAAAGGGCTTGCAAATAGTGATCAATTGCTTTCGAGCGGTCGCTGTTGCCTAATTGATGAGCACTAGCGCATAAAGATTCAAATTCATCAACATCCACCCAGTAGGATGTATGCACATTGAAGGCACAACTATCTTTGGAGTAAGTAATATAAGAAGATCTTTGGTAACCGATCCGCTGGGGCTCTAATAACGTCTTCAGCCTGGAAATTGTAGTCCGTAAGCACGAAGTATCATGGAAATGTCCACCCGGCCAAAGAAGCTCCATGATTTTTTCTGTCTGCACCGCCGAGCCTTTGTGGGCAACCAAATACTTAAAGAATAACCACATTTTATGTTTACTGTTGATTCCGATTGCCTGATGTTCTCCTGGCCTTAAAACGCGAAATACCCCTAAACAATATATCCGTAATGCGGAAGATCGCCTGTCAGTCGCTTTTTGAATCCATTGAACATCAAACAATGAATGATACCTCCTGAAGAGTCTTTGGAAATCTATATAAAATTACCATATTATTCGAAATCCATATGTCGTATTCCAATAGAATTCAGGTTTTTTATTCCGTTTCTATCAATCAACCTCCGTAAAAAAGCAACAAAAAAAGAGGTCTCCCGGAAAACCCCCACAATTTTAATCAATTCGTATGACCAGAGTGACCACCCATATCAGATAGCCGAATTTCAAACCACGAAAATATTGGTAGCCAACTTGCCGGGATTAAAATAAATCCCGAAGACGCCGGCATCCCCAGCTCTTTTATTCTATTTTCCAATTCTAATTGATAATTCATGTTTATTTAGGGAATTTTTAAATAAACCTCTAAATTGTCTGATGGGAAAATACTACTATTTTTTATAAAAATCAGCAATTACAAATACAAAAAAGGGGATTGTATTGAAGCATGAAATCCTACGGTTTTGATGTTGTTACTGCAGTGAAATTAAACAAGCTATGCTTGGCAAAAGAAACATAAACCGGGTGGAGATGAAAAATTTGTAGCTGTTCTACCCTTTCCAAAAAACTATTTTGCTGTAAAAATACTACAAAGGTATCCGCAGAGGATAATCGTTCTCAAATAACTGACAAGCCTACCGGCATGGATGATGGTTCATCCGAAGAACTTAATAAGATACTGTTAAATGGCAAATATAACAACATAAACAGCGTCACTATTCTTATTAGTTGCATTTTATATATTAAAATTTGTTATTTAATTTTTTCATAACTTTAATTATTTTTCTGGAAATTTTATGGTATAATGAAATCATTGATTTGGAATTTTTTTACTTTACTTATTTTCACTAAGAAACAAAGAGAGGTGATCAGCTGATAATACACGGGTAAAAGCCAAATTTTTTGAATGTCCGCAGTCCAATTGTAGGCCAATTTTCTGGGAAAAATTTAAAATGGAGGAACAAAAAATGAAAAAACAAAGATTTTTGTGGCTGGCAATCGTATTTTTATTAGCCTTTGGAGTCATTGAAATTCCCTGTGTCCAAGGCGCCTCCGACTACACTTCGGGAGTGACGGCGTCAAGTTCAACTTCTATACAATTTTGGTTCAAACCCAGCGGCTTTACTGCCGATTATGTCATCCTGCATTACACTCTCTCCGGCGCCTCCCAACAGAATGTCTATATGACCTACAACAGCAGCACGGCGCAATGGGAATATTCAGTCAGCGGTTTGAGTTCGGGCAACACAATGACTTATAACTATACTTACAACAAAAACGGACTCCAATATGATTCCGCTATCGCAAGTTATACTGTCGGCTCGAGTAGTTCTACCAGGGTTACCTTCTATCAGGATGCCAATTATGGAGGAACAGCGGTGACACTTAGTCCCGGAAGCTATACATTAACTCAATTAAACGCTGCCGGCATCCCCAATGATTGGATGTCTTCCTTAAAAGTCCCCGGCGGATATGTAGTCGATGTCTATCAGAATGATAATTTTGCCGGAACCCAATGGACCTTTACAGCGGGTACTTCTTATGTGGGGTCGGCTTGTAACGATCAAATGTCTTCCGTAATGATTCGCGCTTCCGGAAATTATATGTATAACTCTTTAGTTTGGGCGGACGACTTTGATGGCAGTACTCTAGATCGCACCAACTGGAACTATCAAATCGGAAACGGTTACAATCCCGGTTCAGGTTCCTTTGATGGTTGGGGTAACGGAGAATGGGAATGGTACCGGTCGGATAATGTTTCGCTATCCAATGGCAATCTGGTGATCAAAGGGGAATATTTAAGTACACCTTATGTGTTTGCCAACCGTAACTGGTATCAATTTTCTGGCCGAATCACCACCAAAGGGCTCCGTTCATGGAAATACGGAAGAATTGAGGCCAGAATCAAAGTACCGACCATCGCCTCAACTTGGCCGGCATTTTGGATGATGGGAAACGCCTGTGATACAACGGTAAACGGAGCCAACGGCGGATATGATACTTTACCTACCAATTGGTCCAGTTGCGGTGAGATTGACATCATGGAGCACCGGAACGCCGAGACTCAATTTTGCAGCAATTTATTTTGGGATACCCGGATAGGAGTCAATCCCTGGGCCAGTGGTACGACAGCCAACAATCCTACCTGGACTACTGGAGTCGATGAAACGCAGTGGCATATCTATGCAATGGAATGGAACGGCACCATCATGAAATATTACTTGGATGGAACGGTGATAAAGACCCAGGATATTTCGGCTTCCAATCAAGAAGAATTTCGTCAGCCTTTCTTCATTATTTTAAATTTAGCCATCAACGGTACTTTTACGGGTCCTACCGATCCGGCACAAGCGAATTTTCCCTGCTATATGTATGTAGACTACGTCAGAGTCTATCAATAAACAGTGCAACCCATTCGAGGGCTGTTGCGAAATATTTTTGAATCAATGAGACATAGATTTTCAGTTTAGAAATTGCATTGTACCAAAATCCCTATGAAAGGAGTTTAAATCATGAAAAAAATTTCACGCTTCATCACGCCGGTTCTACTGGCGGCATTGGTGATAGGCTTACTGATTGGCAATACAACCATCATAGCCGAAGAAACAACAAATCGCTATACGGTTTTTCAATTCGAAACCTACAATAATCCGGGAAATTATATACGTCACCAGAATGGCCGGGGCCGGATCGACGCTGTCATCAACCCCTATCAGGATGCCCAATTCAAGCTGGTTCCCGGTCTGGCTGATGCGAACGGCGTCTCTTTTCAATCCGTCAATTATCCAGGCAGTTATTTACGGCATCGTAACGGTGAGATTTGGTTGGATAGCTATGACAACTCCAACTTGTTCGCAGCCGATGCAACTTGGTTCCAGCGTGCGGGATTGGCGGACAGCAACTTGACCTCCTTTGAATCCTATAATTATCCGGGTGAGTATCTCCGGCATCAAAATTCATTATTAGTGAGAACTGCGATTTCAAGTGATCTCGACAAACAAGACGCCACTTTTAGACCCCTGATACAAAATGCGGGAGTCACCTTCTATCAGGATGCAGATTATAGAGGGACAGCGGTGACACTTGATGTCGGAAGCTATACCTTAAGCCAATTAAACGCCGCTGGAATTCCCAACGACTGGATGTCTGGGTTAAAAGTCCCTGACGGATATACGGTTGAAGTTTATCAAAATGATAATTTCGCCGGGACCCGCTGGACTTACACAGCCGGCATTGCTTACGTGGGTGCTGATTGCAATGACAAAATGTCATCCGTGAAAATTAGCAACACGGCTTATGCCACTTCCTTGCCGACCCACCTATTAACCGGTTACTGGCAGAACTTTAATAACGGGGCCCGTTGTTTGCGTATCAGTGATGTGCCAGTCACATATGACATTATTGCGATAGCGTTTGCCGATGCCACAACGACCCCCGGCGCAGTCAGCTTCAGCATTGACTCAGGATTGGCAGCGGCCCTGGGTGGTTATACCGAAGCACAATTTATTGGAGATATCCAAACGGTCAAAGCCCGGGGGCAGCATGTAATCATCTCCGTGGGCGGGCAAAACGGCACGATCAGCGTCTCCAATTCCTCCAGCGCAGCAAACTTCGCCAACAGTATTTATTCGTTAATGACCAAATACGGATTGGAAGGCGTCGACATCGACTTGGAGAACGGAATCAACGCCACTTACATGGCTCAAGCATTGCGGCAGCTGTCATCCCTGGCCGGTTCCAATCTGATTATCACCTTGGCTCCACAGACCATCGATATGCAATCGACCGGTAACGGTTACTTCCAATTGGCCTTAAGTATCAAAGATATTCTTACCATCGTCAATATGCAATATTACAACTCAGGCTCAATGCTGGGTTACGATGGTAAAGTATACTATCAGGGAACAGAGGATTTTCTAACCGCTTTAGCGACAATCCAACTGGAAAATGGTTTACTTCCTGGTCAAGTCGGTTTAGGCTTACCAGCTTCCACTTCAGCCGCCGGAGGTGGTTATGTTGCTCCTTCCATCGTGAATGCAGCTCTTGATTGTCTGACCACCGGCGCCAACGCCGGATCGTTTAAACCGCCCCATACCTATCCCGCAATTCGCGGCGCTATGACTTGGTCCATCAACTGGGATGCTTCCAACGGCTATAACTTTGCAAATACAATTAGCCCGCATCTTGATACTTTGCCGGGAGGTGGGACGCCTAATCCTACCGTAACGCCGACTCCGACTCCAGAGCCAACTCCAACACCCACTCCAGGCATTTACCCGGAATGGAAAGCAAATACCGCGTATCGGGTCGGGGATATCGTTGCCTATAACGGCAAGAATTACAAATGCATTCAAGCGCATACTTCTTTAACCGGTTGGGAACCGCCGAACGTTCCGGCGCTTTGGCAAGCTATTTGATGATTCAAAACGGCAATTGTAACCATACTGCTTTAAGTGCAAATCAAGATCAGGAAGCCCCGGTAAAAAAATTACCGGCGGCTTCCGCAATCAACTTGGTCTTGAAAGGGGGTGGTTCTCGGTCAACAGAAGAAGGCTAGGACATCTCAATTGCAAAATGATTAAAAACTTTCAACAAGGAGGAAAGAACCAATGAACATACGGAAAAGTTTATGGTTGATACTGTTCCTGATATCGTTCATCAGCATGTTCGGGAATTCATCAGTTTGGAGCGCTTCCGATTATACATCGGGGGTGACGTCATCCAGTTCAACTTCAGTACAATTCTGGTTCAAACCGAGCAGCTTTACTGCAGGCTATGTCATTCTGCACTACACAGTTTCCGGGGCTTCCCAACAAAATGTATATATGACCTACAACAGCAATACAGCGCAATGGGAATACCCGATCAACGGCTTAAGTTCGGGCAACTCGATTACTTACAACTTTACGTACAATAAAGACGGACTCCAATATGATTCTGCTTCCGCCACCTATACAGTCGGATCAGGGAGTTCGTCCGGATCGGGCAGTTCTTCAGGAGTAACTTTTTATCAGGATGCCAATTATGCCGGTACCGCTGTCACACTTGGCCTCGGGAGTTACACTTTAAGCCAATTAAATGCCGCCGGCATCCCCAATGACTGGATGTCTTCCTTAAAAGTCCCCAGCGGATATGTGGTCGATGTTTATCAAAATTATGATTTTACCGGAACCAAGTGGACCTTCAAGGCGGATTCTTCCTATGTGGGAGCGGATTGTAATGATAAAATGTCTTCCGTCGTTATTAGCACTACCGCAAGTAATTCAATCTATTCGGTAGTCGCTTCAACAATACCTTCACCATCGGGAAGCTCCGTCATGACCTGTAGGGTCATGAACGGGACAAATGGCGCCTATGCAGATAGCCAGATTTATTGGGCGGTGCTCGGCAAAAATCCGACTACCGGCGGCTGGTGCTACCTGGACCTCAATGGCAATCTAATTCCGATTTCCACCGCTCTGAATGACGCTTCCGGGCATTTGATCAAAAACGGCGTCAATTATGCAAACATTTACCATACCATCAGCGAGCAACAATGGTTCAGCCTGCCCAAAATGTTTTCCGGCCGGATGTATCTCAGCCTGGGAAGTCCCTGCTATATTAAAACCTATGATACGGGGTTTGCCGGTCCCGATATCAACAATCCAACCGATCCCAACCTTAATGTATATTTTGACTTCATTGAATTTACTGTTAATGATTCCGGATATCACGGCAATACCACCCGGGTCGATGGATTCGGTTTTCCGATCCAGCACCGTCTGATCAACAAAGCTGGCAATTATGATAAAACCGTCGGTGAATTTGAATCGGAAACCCGTTCGGGGTTATTTACAAAGTATCAAAATGAAGTACCGGATGAATTCAAATCTTTAGGTACACTCCAAACACCATACCGGATCGTAGCGCCGATCCACGGTTCTTTTGCGGTCGGTGGAGCCAATGCCAATTATTTTGCAGGCTATTCCGGTTATTCCACTCAGGATATTTTATTAGGTACCAATGCCTTACAACAGAATGCAGCAACTTGCGCAGCCATCAACCGGCACGTCTATACTCTTTCCGACTGGAATAATGTCAGTAACTATTATCAAGCGGCGCCTGCCAATTATTATGCGAAGTTCTGGCACACTCACAGTATTGACGGGCTTGCTTACGGATTTTGCTATGACGATGTCAATGGACAAGCAGCTTATTTGGAAGTCGGCGATCCGAAGGGGTTAATCATCCGGGTCGGCTGGTAACCAGAATCGTTCAACACTGTTACTTAATTACAATATATATTTGATTTGATAATGCTAAAGGAGGTTTTGGCTTTATGATTTCATCATTAAGAACCAAATTAAAACACGGCTGGAAAGTCTTGTCGCTTATGGCTGCATTGTTATTCTTATTTCTCATGAATATCGCCAACGCAGAAACAACCACATCCAAGCGATTGATCGTCTATTTCCCAAACTGGGGAACCTATAACGCAGCCCATAAGAATATGACAGTTGGAATGATTCCCTGGAGTAAAGTGACAGTTATCAACCATGCTTTTTTTGAAGTCGACTCCAGTTACAAACTGGCATCAACCGATACATTTGCGGATTATGACAAATGGTTCGACCATTCCGAAGGTTGGGATACCGGAGATCTCCGGGGACATTTTGGAGAATACAAATATTACAAAAGCCAATATCCTAGTGTGAAAGTCCTGATTTCAGTGGGAGGCTGGACCCGTGGTCAAAACTTCCACGCCATGGCCTTGACCGCTGCCAACCGGGCAATCTTCATTCAAAGCGTAGTGAATTTTTTAAAACAATATCCGTTCCTTGACGGTGTCGATCTTGACTGGGAATATCCGGGTGTCAACCGGGCGGCCGATCCCAACGATCAGTATGATAAGGGATGCCCCGGCGGTCCCGAAGACAAGGCCAATTATACCGCCCTGCTTAGGGAGCTTCGTACCGGTCTCAATAATAACGGGTTATCTTCCAAATTAATTACCGTTGCAGCTCCAGCGGGTTATGACAAATTGGAGTTGCAGGAACCGGATATTTATGCGCAATACGTCGATTGGTTCAATGTTATGACGTATGATTTCCATGGGGCTTGGGAAACCACAACCAATCATGCAACACCCCTTTATGTCAATCCCAATGACCCCTCGGCGACTTCTCCGGTGGATATTAAAAACAAATATAATGTCGATTATGCAATGCGGAACCTGCGGGATAATTATCACATTTCCGCTGGTAAACTAAATGTTGGAACTCCGTTTTATTCCCGTGGCTGGAAAAATGTAACCGGCGGAACTAACGGCATGTTTGCAAATGCTTCCGGCGCTCCCGTCGGTAGCTGGGATAATGCAGCTTCACCCGGAGGCCAATATCCCTATTTCGAATTAAAGACCATGGAAAATGCAAGCGGCTATGTGAAATACCGGGATCAATATGCAATGACTCCTTGGCTTTACAATTCTTCCACCGGTGTGACCCTCAGTTATGAGGATGAGACATCATTAAGTACCAAATGCGATTATATCAACAGCAACAATTTCGGCGGCTTAATCGTCTGGGAGATCTCCGGTGATGATGCCAGCTTTACCCTTACCAATTTAGCTTATAATAAATTGATAACGGGTGGCGGAACAGTAACCGTAGCCACTCCGAGCTTTAACTTAAGCAGCGGAACCTATACCAATGCTCAATCGATCACGATTTCCTGCGCGACCACAGGCGCGGTAATCCGCTATACTAAAGATGGAACTTCTCCCACTTCCAGTTCAAGTGTATATTCGGGACCGATTACGGTTTCCACAACCACTACAATCAAGGCAAAAGCATTTGCCGCAGGAATGAATGACTCGGTGGAGGCCAGCGCCACTTACACAATCTCGACTTCCTCCACTACGTCATATAAGGTCATCGGTTACGTATACGGCACTCCAAGTAATATCAACGCCCAAAAATTAACGCACGTCAATTACGCGTTTGCTTCAATCGTAAACGGCCAGGTATCCGTGGCCACACCCTCCGATTTATCAACGCTTACAGCCCTTAAATCAGCCAATTCCAATTTAAAGATTATTCTTTCTATCGGAGGCTGGGGCGCAGATGGATTTTCCGATGCCGCATTAACGGAGAGCTCACGGGCAACATTTGCGGCAAGCTGTCAGCAATGGGTTACCAACTATAGCCTGGATGGAATCGACATTGACTGGGAATACCCGGTTAACGGGGGCTGGGGCGAGATTAGCTGCCGTCCTGAGGATAAAGTGAATTTTACTTTATTATTGCAGGCGGTCCGCAATAAGATCGGTACCGGAAAGATCCTCTCCATTGCTGGCGGCGCCGGATCGGAATTTATCAGTAACACCGAACTCAGCTCGGTTGCGTCAATTTGTGATTATATCAATATCATGACATATGACTTCGGTGCTTATGCCCATAATGCCAATTTGTACTCATCCAGCAGTTATAATTCAGGCATAAGTTGTGATACCGCCATCAAAAATTATATTGCAGCCGGTGTCCCAGCCGCCAAAATCAACATGGGCGTGCCCTTCTACGGACGCTATGGAGGTAATTGGCCAACTTTCGCCGAATTAACCGCGAATTACATCAATCTGAACGGTTGGGTCCGTTATTGGGATGACCAGGCCAAAGCTTGCTACCTTTTGAAAAATGGCGAATTCATCACCTACGATGATGTTGAAACCTTCGGTTACAAAACCTCTTACATCAAATCCAACAGTCTGGGCGGCGTCATGTTCTGGCAGTATAACCAGGATTATCAGGAAACATTATTGTCCAAACTGTGGTCGGATTTAAAAGGCGATTCCAATCCGGGCGGTTCTGCTCCCGGACTTGCTTCTCTTAATGTTGACAATACCACCAATGCCGGCACTTATACTGTAACTATTACCGTGCCTGCCGGAAATACCGCGACTTCGATGACGCTTTATGAAAACAGTACTGCTGTTAAAACCCAGTCTGTGACTGCAAGTTCGACGACAGATCAAGTCATCACCTATGCAGTAAGCGGCAAAAGCGACGGTACATATAGCTATTACGTCTCATTGACCAATGCCTACGGTACCACTTCCACTTCCAGCATTACTGTTACCGTCAAGACCGGCTCCGGTCCTTCGGATGGAACCGATTCGGGCACCCCCTCGGGAGTTCCGGGAACGCCTTCCCTCACCGCTGATAACTGGGACGGAGACGGAAATTATGTAATTACTTTCAATATGTGGTGGGGAAACAACGGGACTTCTTGGAAGATTTATGAGAATGACCAGCTGATTTATTCAGCGGCTCTTCAAGGTAATTCTCCCAACTCCCAAACCGCGTCTTATAATGTAACTGGCAAAGCCAATGGGTCATATAAATATCGGATCGATCTGATTAACAAGTACGGAACAACCAGCAGTGGCACTGTGACCGCCAATGTTACCAATTCAAGCGGCGGCGGGAATACCGGAACTGCTCCAGGCGCCGCCTCTTTGAGCGTGAATAGCGCGACCAACACCGGAAATTATACTGTGACTGTCTCCGTACCGGCCAATAATACGGCAACTTCGATGACGCTTTATGAGAATAGTGCGGCCGTTAAAACTCAAGTCCTCACCGCCAACGCTTCATCAGCTCAAACCATTACCTACACGGTGAACGGTAAAACCACCGGGACATACACTTATTACGCAGCATTAAGCAACGCTTACGGCACCACTTCCAGTTCCAACTTAACAGTAACAGTATCCTCAAACGGTGGTGGTACAGCGGCTGAATGGCAAGCCAATACCGCCTACAAAGTCGGCGATCTCGTTACTTACCAGGGGTTGACCTACAAATGCATTCAAGCCCACACTTCCCTGGTTGGTTGGGAACCTCCGGTGGTGCCTGCGCTTTGGCAGCTTCAATAAATAAATATTAAACGGTTTTAAAAAACAAGACCTTTTCATCTTTTTGAAAAGGTCTTGTTCTTAATAAACTTGCTTCATTATAATATTATTAACCTTCTGTTTTTAAGGTCTGCAGGTAGTCTACTTTCCAAAGAGGACTGGTGGACTCGTGATCATGACTGCCTTTAAACAGATAAGGATATTTTTTTAACAAAATAAGTTCCTCCCGGTCGAGCTTTCGCAAATGAAAATGAAAAATATTACACATCTGATCGGTATCGCGGGCTTGCAACGCCGCAATCAGCGCGTTGTGCTGGTCCAAAATCTCCTGCAAGTTCATACGATCGCCGCAAGTTAACAAACGCATCCGGCGATAATGCCCCCATACATTTTGAATGGCCCGTAAACAGAAGAGTTTATCAACAACTTTATAAAACACCTCGTGAAATTGATCATCGCGGACCAGGAATTCACGGAGATCGACATGGTGGCCGATAAGTTCCTGCTGTCTACGCAATGCCTCGTTAAGCAATGTAATATCAGAGGGAGTATGGCAGGCCATAAACAGCTTCATCACTTCTTCTTCAACCGAAAGACGCAAAAAGCGTTCCTGCTCGATCCGCACCGGATCGATTTGTGAAATCATCGTACCCCGTTGCGGCAATAAAGTTATCAGTCCCTCCTGTTCCAAGCGAATCAAGGCATCGCGCACAGGCGAACGGCCGATTTCAAAATGCTCACAAATATCCTTGATACTCAAGATAGCGCCGGGCTGTAAATATAACTCCACAATAGCGCGGCGCAGCACCGGATATACCTCGCCGTCATTCAAAGCTTGTTCTTTCAAGGGCGTTAATTCATCGTCGTACTGCAATAATAGCTCTCCTTTTCAAGTTGACGGCAAACATTGCCATCAAACGAATACAGCATCCATTCAAGGCTGTATCCAGGCATAACCGCAGATATTGATAGTATCTCAGATGAAAGGGTTATACTTTTTTTATTCTACACGTTCGGCGGTAAAAAATCAATTGATAAGCGGCCTAAGGCCACCAATAAATAGCGTTCGTAAATACAGGGCAGATAAGTCACATCCGTCATGCATTTTGAAAAATGCACAGCCCCTATCTCCGAGGCGCAGTCAAGGCCACGCCGGTAACGAAATATCCCCAATATCCTGCGTTCCATCATTCGGCTACGCGTGTAAATGTCCGGAATTATATCCTCCAAGGCATGAAAAATCTCGTGAAACAGCGCAATACGAATGATATCGCCCGGCGGGGTCAACTTATCCAAGCCGTTTTCCCCAACGAACTGTTGCAACAATATAATCGCATTATCATTGATAGTAATTGTCCGCTGGTCCGGCTCATAAAGTCCGATACGCAAGAAAGGATCCGCCAATTCTTCGGTGGCATGAATCAATTTCAAACCTAAACTCTTCATAAGTGCACTCTCTAGGAGCGAATCCTCTACCGGTTCTTGGGGAAATACCAAGCCGTATCGCGCCTTAATTTGTTGGGCGATATCAGTAGCGGCGCTTACAGCGCCGTTCACTACCCTATGCTCCTCCTCAATGCTGAGTGCACAACCGCAAATATCCCTTCGCAACATGCTACGATACCATAAACTTTCTTCGCAATCAAGGGCCATCCTCACAGCGCGCTGGAGGGCATCATGATCATATTTCATGGATATCATCCCAATTCATTCCGGGCCAGCACTAAAATTAAAGTGTCCTCCGGGGCGACATCACAAAGCTCGGCTTCGATCAGACCGGTTACCTGCACCAGCTCCGGAATACCAGAATAGTCCAGTACATGAGAACCGGCAATAACATAGACATCAGGGTTGATACGCACTTCGCTTGAAAAATTGCTGGCATGATCCCACATTCGCCGCAGGGTTTCCGGGACATTTTTCATGGAGGTAGATGCCACGATGCCATTGGCGCGCTGAATCTTGATAAAACCTTTTTTATCCACAACCCGCAACGCTGATTTCCCGTTTTTCTCAGCAGTTATAACAAATATAAATTCGTTGGAGGCCTCCATTTTAACGGTGCTTGGATCTTGGCCAATGGAATCTGCTGCGATTTTGACGGCTTCTGCCGCGGTACAATTTTTCATCAAATCGCTGGTCTTTACCTCTGTAGAACCCATGGCGATAGCAGTGACTTTTTGAGCCTGTTCATCAATTTCCACATAGACTTCGATGCTGTCCCCCACGGCGCCGCTATTCATGGCAAGCTCCCTGGCTTCTTTTTTCAACTGGGCGATATCGGATGCCGTGGGATTGGGAATCGTCCGCTCCACCATTTCCCGTACCATCGCCAGAGCAACTCCTATCGAAGAAATCACCTCGGCATTTTCCGGGATTTGATATTTAAAGTCCATCATTTGGGCAGTAAAGGTCAACAGAGTGCCCGCGCCGCCCCCGGCGCCCACCAGCACAATCTGTTCGCGTTCAATTTTATATTTAGTAATCAAATCCTCAATCACCGGGACAATCTTCTGGCAGGATTTTGTTAAAATCGCTTTGGCAGTTTCTTCAATCGACATACCCACTTCACTGGCTAAAAGTTGCATGGCCTTGCAGCTTGATTCGTAATTACCCCGCGCGTAATCTTTTTTTCCCAGAATACCCAGCACGTTTGCGGCACAAGTGTTGGTAATAGTAACGCTCTCCCCATTATTCAGCCGAATCGCCACATAATCGGCTGGGTCATTTTCGCGGGGCTTGATATAATACAACGTAGCCCCATCAAAAAGGGGCGTTTCAGTAAAACAGGCATAACCCAATCCGGCAATATGGGCGGAACGAGGCCCGACATCAACAACTTCACCCTTTTTAGCCCGCACCATACTGCCTCCGGCCACACCCAAGACCCGTACATCCAGGCTGTTTACGTAAGTACGATGTCCACCGATAATGGAATAATCAACCGCCGGACGGCCGTTCTTAATCACCCCGATGTTGGTCGAGGTACCGCCGACTTCAAAATAAATACCATTGGATGCCCGCAGATACATCAAAGCCCCAATAACACTGGCTGCGGGACCGGAAAGCATCGTTAAAATCGGACGTTTTTTCATCTCGTTGATTTCCATAACACCGCCATCACCGCGCATTATCATCAAAGGTACGTTAATACCCGTGGAACGGACACTATTTTCAGTTGAATTAGCCGTATCAAGCATCTTCGGCAGGATGGAAGCGTTTAAAGCTGCGGTGCGGGTACGGGTCGTCAGACCGTATAACTTTGTAATATCGGAAGCTACCGTGCACGGGATACCCAAAAGCTCCGCTTCTTCAGCTACAACCCGTTCTTCTCGCATATTATCAACCCCAAAAGCCTTACTAGCTACAATCACCCGATCGCCCTGTTCAACCATTTTCCCGATAGTCTCTTTGACAACTTCAGGGGACATCTCTTTCATTTTCAAATGGGTATGGTCGATTTCAATAAACTTACCGGTACCAAGGTTAATATTTTCAATCTTGGTCTGCTTTTTGGCAAGGAAACCCTCCAGTCCCCCACCACTGATACCGATTACCCCGACCCGAGCTACATCCCCTTCCAACAGGGCGTTGGTGGCCTGAGTGGTGCTATGGGCGATAAAAATAACCTCCTCGGGCCGGATGTTGTTTTCAGCAAGACATTTCTGAAATGCCTCCACCACACCGGCAGCCACCCCCTGCTTGTGGCGGTGGGTCGTCATCACCGAACCTTTCCCAACAATCTCATTGGTATCATTATCAATGGCCACGGCCTTGGTATGAGTACCACCAACGTCAATCCCGATCCGAATAGCTCTTTTGTTCATCATTTAAATCCTCCAGTGTTTAAATACGCCCGATACCCCTTTAAACAGGAACGATATTTCGGCGACTCTCTCACAATCCGAAACCTTTCCGAGCACATTTATTCAAAACCATATTTTAAAAGAACGGCCGGAGTCTTCAGGAGATCCCAGCCAGTTCTTTGAAGAACAAGTTCAAACTTTGCCGATCATCACAAAGGCAATAATTTCAACAATAATCAAAATGCCCCATGCCCAAGGCAGATTGGTTTTAATATATTGTTTCGGTTCCAGCTTTGCGTAACTGAGACCCCACATGGTCCAGGATTGAGTGGGGCAGGCACTGGCTACAATTGCAACCGGCGGAATCAGAAACAAAGCAAACAGGAACATTTCATTAAAAACGCCCATCGCTTGGAAAATGGATAACAAGGCAATACCGGAACCCCAAATCATTAGAGGACCCCGGAACAGTGCCAACGGTGCCAATACACAGAAAGCGATTAAAATTACCATTGGCGTGGTAGGAATAATACCGCCCAGCAGACTTTGTAAAATCGGGGAAACCTGTTTGGCAGCAGCCTGGAATATATTCACACTGTATAACATTCCAATCAACAGACCACTGTCGGCAATGCCGTCATACAGGGTTTTTTGAATCTTTTCCACAGCCAGTTTGTAAGTAACCAGATTCCGGGTGAAGAGTAATCCTAGAAAAATCCCAAGTAAGAAAGAAGGGACCGGTTGCCATTTGAAAAATGAAACCATAATGATCGGCACAAACGGCACGATCATACAGTACCAACTCAGCGGTTTGGCCTCGCGAACCTCTGGAGCGCCGCTTACAGCCCAGGCCCTTGCACGATTGCTTTTTTGGCTACGCAGATAATTGAAAAGAATGAAGGCAATCATTACACCAACATGCACAATGGTAGCGATAACCGCAAAATGGATGTAATGGTCGTCATATTTTACATGGGGAAATACTCCAAAAAATTGATTGACATAAGCGATATTCAGGTACATACCGGCCGCAACCGCCAGCATATACGCGCCCAAGGCCGTTTTCTTATCAACACCCAAAGAGAACAAAATCGGTAATACAATCATCCCGATGGCCATAACCGAACCAACCCCGAAAGCGCTGGTAAAAATCAAAGCGCAAACAACGCTTAGCAGCAACATGGTGCCCAGTGGTTTGTCACCGGCCAGCTCAACGGTTTTTTTGATGATGTAACCGGCGATACCGGTGTCGACCAGCATCCGTCCAAACCAGGCTCCAAATACGATGATAGCTATGGTTTTTCCGTAATTTTCCACCGAAGTCTGAAAAATATCTGTAACCACAGTGCCCATGGGTACCCGTCCAATAATACACCAGGCGATGGCGGTGGCTATGAAACCAACCAGCAGATTTCCGCCTTTCATACAATAAATGATTAAGCCGATAAATGTAACAAGTAATAAAATGCCACTAATAATGTTAATCACGATTTTCTTCCTCCCTTTAAGTCTTAATGAAGTCATGTCCCCAAAGTAGATGTTTCTGTCGCTATTTCTGCAATCGCCCCCTTTCTTATCGTTTTTTGTTGCAAAATTTCTAACTACTTCACGCTAATATATTAAACTAATATATTAGCTGTGGCAATACCCAATTTACCAAAAAGGAATCCATTTTAATCGTTTTCAGCCCTTCACTCTGAAACCGTCATATCCCAAAAAACCCGCTGCCTAAATGGAGCGGGTTTTAACATTTTGAAAAATATAACTCAAAAAAGATTAAAAACAAGGATGATTACGGTATAAAAATGCGCATATCATCGAGCTGCAATAAGTGTTTGATCATCCATCCATGCCAATTTTGAATATCTTGTTGGTTTAAATTACTTTAAAGACCATCTTGATTGTTCATTTACGGCTTTGCAATCAACTTTCTTCCATCTTATTGGTTATCACCGGAAGATGAAGGCTATAAATAATCGCCACCAGTCGGATGATAAATGTAACTGCAAAGCATATATAAAGAGGATGAATTCCCGGTATCAAGTGATGAGAATAATAAAAAACAAAAGCTCCACTAATAGAAGCCAGGGCATAGATTTCTTTTTGAAACACCAAAGGAATTTCATTGGCGCAAATATCGCGGATGATCCCTCCGCCCACTCCCGTCAATAAACCAAAGGTTGCCACAATCAGCGGTTGCATCATTTTGTGTTGCAACGCCATATTGGATCCAAGAGCCGTAAAAGCGCCCAATCCGAGCGCATCAAATAATAATATGATATTGCCTAAATAAGTAAACTTTCGGTGAAACAATATGGTCACAATAGCGGCAATGATGCTGATGTTAATATAGATTGGGTGGCGCAAAGCATTTGGAGGATAATCGCCAATAAACACATCGCGGATAAGACCCCCGCCAATTGCAGTCACGATCGCCAAAACAATAATCCCAAAATAATCAAGCTGTTTTTTACATCCCAAAAGAGCCCCGGAAATGGCGAAGGCAGCGGTTCCCGCATATTCAAAAAAATTAATGAACAGCATCTTTGTCAACGAATTCCTTCTATAGTCTTAGTAAATTCCTCGCTAATAAAAAATGCAAAGGAATGAAAAACTTATTTTCCTATGATAATATATCATTCCCCTATCATAACGTCAATTTGGTTTAAAATTTTTTTAAGGATTCAAAAAGATAAGGCAAAAAAGATAATTAGTATAACGTTTTAGAACCGTCAATAGGTATCTTAATGAAAACTCCCTCATTCCCTATAAAAAATCACTTCGCTGTGATCAAGGCCATCAGATTATAAGTTGTCCATAGTTTGATCTGCGATTGCAATAGAGGCAACCGCCATTTTTTAAGGGTTGCCTCCCTATGCCTCGATTTAAATCACTGAATCACGCATGAAGACATCTGATCATTACAAGCTGACCCCACATTACCGGTATCTCCAGTAAAAATCCACGAAGTGCCGGTGAAATTCCAATCTTGATAAACAGTGACCCTCCAGCCGCTGGGTACTTTCAAGGAAGACATCCAGTCATTGAGAACTCCCATCGCGTTTAGCTGCATCATAGTATACGTTCCTTTGCCCAATACTTGACTGGCAGGTCCATTAAAATTATCGTCCTTGTAAAAAACCACGCCGGTTCCGGCAAACATTTCAATTTCCGCCGTTTGCAAGTAGGGATCGCCGCTATTGGCGGTCACAAAAAACCGGTAAACCTTATAGGCCGTGTCATTGGTAAAAGTATACGTCTTTTTCAAATAGCGGCTGGAAAAACTTTCGTTGCTTCTAGTATCCAAGGTGATCCAGTTCGTTCCGTCGTTGGAACCCTGGAAGGTCCAATCCTTGGGATCGCGGGCCGGATAATCATTGGCTGAAGTGATGGTATACTGATTAACCGCCCAGGCGATTCCTCCAAAATGATATTGAATCCATCCGGTTGGTTCTCTGATAAGCCATTTGGTGGAGGCCGAACCGTCAAAAGTTTTCGTCGCATCTTCACCGGACGGGCTGGCCGAACTACTGACACCGATGGTTCCACCCGTGCATTTACTGGCAGCAGTAAGAATTACACTAATATTGTCAAATATCGCCGCCGAGCCGAAGGTTCGGACACCGATTGCGCCAGAGGAAAACGAAGAATCCGTGGCGTTAATTTTAGGATTGGACATATCATCGACGAAGACTTGAATGTTGGAACCGTTGGCAGTAACCTTCATATGATAGATGGTATTGGCCGATAGCGTCATATTTGAAGTCGCTAACCGGGTCCAATTATTGCTTGCTTTTCCGAGCACCACATAGCCGGCAGAGTTAAGTCCTACATAATAGCCGCTGTAAGCGTCGGTTCCAGTGGAAGGATTGGAAACTCTAAAAATGAGTCCGGCATCACCGCCGCTGATTGAAAGGTCCGCCTCATATGTAAAATTAGCAAAGCTGGTATTATTAACAATCGCCTTCGCCCCGTTGTAAGCTCCTACAATATATTGACCGTTCGTCACTGCCCAGTTCCCACCATAGACAGTCCAGTCAGCCGCATTATCACTCGTAAAATTGTCGCTAAAGCTCCCCCAGGGGGCGACATAGTCCTGCAATACCATTTTAGAGATTCCCGCATCAATTCCCTGACCGCCAGTGGTTTGAGAACAATGGATGGCAATGAGATTTGCCCCATTGGTTATCAATGCATTCCTGCCTGCCTGGGTAATTTGTAATAAAGTATAACTGGTGGTATAACCGGTAGCAGAAGCTGCCTGAACTCCGTTGATGTAGATTTCACATGCCTCATCATGATAAACCTTGAATACCAAATTGCTGATATCAGTTGAATTGAGGGAGCCCAGTGTGAATTGTTTCCGAAGCCAGATATCGGAAGTATTCCAGGTGGTTCCAATTACCGCACCCGGAGTACCGGAAGTGCCAAATCCACCGTTTCCCGTGCTCCAACCGGAATCGCTGAAGCCGGTGGTGTACCAATCGGAAGTCGGGGAACTGGTGGTATACTTCCAGGATTGAGCTTGACCTTGGGAAATCGGCAGCACATCGGAAACATACAACAGTTTATTTCTAACTTGTAAGTTTGCGGCATTGATTTGATTGAAATCTCCCTTGACAACAGCGCGGTCATAAGTCATGAGCCCGTTCAGTTCGGTTTCAACATCGGTAATCTGGGTATAAACCGCGGCACTTAAGCCATGAAGAGTTTTATAACCGGTCAGGGAATTAATATAGTCATAATATCTGTTGAGATAATCCGTAGCATTTGTTACATTGGAATAAGGGTTGCCATTGGTGCTCCAGATATGCCCATTAATTTGATAACCGATTCCACCATACTCACCACAGGCCACTGCTCTGGTAGTGCTGGTGGGGCAAACCGGTGAAGGGTAATTATGGTAATCTTGTACTTGGCCCAAACCTTCATCGCTCCCGCCGCTATTGGGATTAACCAACCGGGATGGATCCAGGTTCTGCACTTCCTGAACCAGGTTCGAAGTATTTTGTTGTCCTTGGCCTTCATTAAAGATATCCCACATTATAATACATGGACTGTTCCAATGAGTCTGGACCATTTTAACCAATTCTGCTTCAAATGCCGCCGGATCTACAGTCACTCCCCCGTATGAATTACCGGAAGGCATATCCTGCCACACCAGTAGTCCTAATTTATCAGCCCAATAATACCAGCGATAAGGCTCTACTTTAATATGCTTTCGAACCATATTGAAGCCTAACGCTTTGGTCTGTTGTAAATCATATTTCAGGGCATCATCGGTCGGAGCCGTATAAATCCCGTCAGGCCAAAATCCCTGATCTAAAGGTCCTATCTGAAAGACAAATTGATTGTTCAGCAACATTTTCTGATAACCGTCCACCAATCCGAGGGAAATTTTGCGCATCCCAAAATAGCTGGTAACTGAATCCAAAGCGGTCCCGTTTTGGACAAGGGAAATCCCTAAATCATAAAGAAATGGATTGTCGGGCGACCAAAGCTTAGCATTTGGAACCTCAATCGTCATCTCGGTATTCGGACTTCCGGTAGCGGTTTGCACTACAATGCCTGAATCTATGACTTGTACCGCAACAGAAACGCCAGTGGTGGAACCCGCTGTGTTCACGGTTAATTTCAAGGTGGAGTTGTCAATGTTCGGAACGATCTTGATATCATTGATTCCGGTTTGGGGAACCGGCTCGAGCCAAACAGTCTGCCAAATTCCGGTTGTCGGGGTATAGAGAATTCCACCCGGGGCCGTTGTTTGTTTGCCCCGCGGCTGGCCTCCGGCTTCGGTAGGATCATAGACCCGGACGATTAATTCCTGGATGCCCATTCCGCTTAAATAAGAGGTAATGTCATAACGAAACGGATCATAGCCCCCTTTATGAATGCCCAGGCTTTTCCCGTTGATGTACACTTCCGACTCATAATCAACCGCGCCGAAGTTTAAGATGATCCTTTGCCCGCTCCATCCGGAGGGCACGGTAAAGGTCCGGCGGTACCAGAGCCGATCGTAGTGCTGCATCACACCCGAAAGGGCTGACTCTACCGGAAAAGGTACCAAAATTTCACCGGATAATGTTTGCCCAACCGGAACTCCATCTCCGACGGCTCCGGATCGAAATTGCCATACTCCGTTTAAGTTGAGCCAGTTGTTACGGACCATTTGCGGCCGGGGATACTCCGGCAAAGGATTGTTTGGATCGACCTGACTGGCCCATTGGGTCATGATTGGAGCCTGCTTGGATGACCACGCGTAAATACCGGGGATAACCAACATCATGACTGTACCCGTTAAGATGATCATTCTTACGATTTTTTTCCCTACCATAAACAACACTCCTCTCACTTTTTTGATCTCTTAGAGTGATTATGTTATCACTCAATAAGGTTTATCCATTTTTTTCCTTATATGTATTATTATATTGTTTCTCATTTAGAGTACAATATATTACGTATCATTATAGTTTTAATTTTCTTTGAAAAATCGTTAATAATTTTAAGTTTTTTACTTGATTGTAAAGAAAATCCTGCATTTCGAGCCCTAAATAAAATGCGCTGCTTTTTTAGTCAACGCCGGGACGGGTAAAGGCAATAACCTGATATATAATAATGGAACTGGCATGATCAAACGGGTCACCCGAAATACAAACCTATTTAGGAATGAAAATATGATATATTGAAATCCGAAATTTAGAAAACGGTTCCTTATACTTCAAAACCAGTTTACAATTAGGTAATTCCTTTAATTTGGAGAATTTTATTTCACCCCTGGTTTGACAACCTTAAAAAATAATTCAGTAATCATTCATACCTTAGCGCCATTGCATAATAATGAATCCCTCTATCCAAGATTAAAGTTAATCGCAAAACCGATTTTTCCCCTCGCCATTCCATCCGGAATATGGTATCTTATCTATGGAAGATTCTTGACACGAACGCAGGTTCGGTATAGGATAAAGAAAGCATATTATGGATTATTGGCTTTAAATTTCTGGCTTCCAACCATCGTAGAAACGATTGCTGAATTGTAGTTCTATTTCAAGTTCAACTAAAGGAGTTTCCCAGATGCCGACACCTAAAAATAATACCATCTACGATAACAGCAGTATTTCATCCCTGAAAGGAGCCGATAGGGTCCGCCTTAGGCCGGGAGTTATCTTTGGTTCGGATGGTATTGAAGGTTGTGAACACTCATTTTTTGAAATTCTTTCCAACTCTATCGATGAAGCTCGTGAAGGATATGGGGACACCATTGAAGTCATCCGTCATGGTGATGATTCGATCACAGTCATCGACCGGGGCCGCGGTATTCCACTGGACTTTAATCCGAGGGAAAACCGTTACAACTGGGAATTAGTTTTTTGTGAGCTTTACGCCGGCGGCAAATACAAAAACAATAGCGCTGAAAACTACGAGTTTAGCTTAGGCCTTAATGGCCTCGGAAGTTGCGCCACTCAATACAGTTCGGAATTTATGGAGGTAACGGTATACCGTGATGGCTACAAATTTAGCCTTCATTTTGAAAAAGGGGAAAATATCGGAGGGTTACAAAAAGAAAAAACCAAATACGAACACACCGGGACCATCATTCATTGGAAGCCCGATTTAAAGGTTTTTACCGACATCAAAATTCCCCAGGAATACTATCAAACAACTCTCAAAAAGCAGGCTGTCGTCAATGCCGGTCTCTTGTTTAAGTTTCATGATGAAACGCTGAGCGAGATCCAGGAATACAGTTACAACAACGGAATTATCGATTATATCAAAGAAATTAACCAAGATAAAGGCTTTACCGAGATTCAATCTTATGAAACTCAAACCCGGGGCCGTGATCGCGAGGACAAGCCCGAATACAGGGTTAAGTTGCAAGTCGGATTTTGTTTTAATAATGAAATCAACCTGCTTGAGTATTACCATAATTCCAGTTTTCTGGAATACGGCGGAGCTCCTGATAAAGCAGTCAAAGCCTCATTCGTGTATGAAATCGATAAATGTTTAAAAGCCAGGGGCAAGTATAGTAAAGATGAAGCGAAAATTACTTTTGCCGATATCCAAGACAGTTTAATTCTAGTCAGCAATTCATTTTCCACCGAAACCAGTTATGAAAACCAGACTAAAAAATCAATTACCAATAAATTTATCCAGGAAGCGCTGACTGAATTTCTTAAAGAACAACTGGAAATCTATTTTATTGAGAATAAAATCGATAGTGAAAAAATCCTGGACCAGGTGCTCATCAATAAACGAAGCCGGGAAACGGCTGAAAAAACCCGGATTAATATTAAAAAGAAACTCACTGGCAGTGTCGATATTGCCAATCGGGTCAAAAAATTCGTCGATTGCCGGACTAAGGATATCAACAAACGTGAAATTTATATCGTGGAAGGCGATTCGGCCCTGGGATCATGTAAAATGGGGCGCGATGCAGATTTTCAAGCCGTCATGCCGGTGCGGGGCAAGATTTTAAACTGCCTCAAGGCAGAGTATGACAGTATTTTCAAAAATGAAATCATTGTTGATTTATTGAAGGTGCTCGGTTGCGGTGTGGAAATCAAGTCCAAACACAATAAGGATCTTAATACCTTTGATTTAAATAATTTACGTTGGAACAAAATCATCATCTGTACTGATGCCGATGTGGACGGTTTTCAGATTCGCACCCTGATTTTGGCAATGCTGTACCGGTTGACGCCCACGCTGATTTCCACCGGCAAAGTCTATATTGCCGAGTCGCCGTTGTTCGAAATTACCGTCAGAGATAAATCGTATTTTGCCTATAATGAAAAAGAAAAGCAAGCTATCCTTTCCAAGATTAACGGCAAACACAACATCCAGCGTTCCAAAGGGCTTGGTGAAAATGAACCGGAAATGATGTGGCAAACCACGATGAATCCCGCCACCCGCCGGCTGATTCAAGTGATGCCCGATGATTTGGAGCGGACCGAGCAGGTTTTCGATTTATTGCTCGGCGATAACCTGCAAGGACGTAAGGATTTTATCGAGGAAAACGGCGATAAATATTTGGACATGCTGGATGTCAGCTGATAAATAAGGAGTAAAGTCATGCCTCAATCTAATTTAATCGAACAAAGGATTATCGATACACTGGAACAAAACTATATGCCTTATGCCATGAGCGTCATCGTTTCCCGAGCCATTCCCGAAATTGACGGTTTTAAGCCCTCCCACCGCAAAATGCTTTATACCATGTACAAGATGGGCTTGCTTACCGGAGGGCGGACCAAATCTGCCAATATTGTCGGGCAGACCATGAAACTCAATCCCCATGGTGATATGGCCATCTATGAAACCATGGTTCGTTTGACCCGGGGCTATGATGCATTGCTTCACCCCTTCATCGATTCCAAAGGTAATTTCGGCAAACAATATTCCCGGGATATGCATTTTGCCGCACCCCGCTATACCGAAGCCAAGCTGGACAAACTTTGCGAAGAAATCTTTAAGGATTTGGATAAAGATACGGTCGACTTTATTGATAATTATGACGGCACTCTCAAAGAACCCACTCTGCTGCCGACGACTTTCCCCAATATTCTGGTCAATTCCAATCAGGGTATCGCTGTCGGTATGGCCAGTAATATTTGCAGTTTTAATCTCCAGGAAGTTTGTGAAGCTACTGCCCAATACCTTAAAAATCCCAATGTGGATTTAACTAAATATCTAAAGGCTCCGGATCTGGCCTCCGGCGGACAATTAATCTTTAACGAACAGGATATCCGGGAGATTTACGAAAATGGCCGCGGCAGTTTCAAACTCAGGGCTAAGTACCGTTATGATGCGGAAAATAATTGTCTGGAAATCTATGAAATTCCCTTCAATACAACCTCGGAAGCCATAATCGATGCAGTCATCGAACTGGTGAAGAGCGGCAAGATCAAAGAAGTTAGTGATGTCCGGGATGAAACCGATTTAAACGGGCTCAAAGTAACCTTTGATCTTCGGAAAAACGTCGATCATGAAGCTTTAATGAATAAACTGTTTAAGTTAACCCCTCTTCAAGAATCGTTTAATTGTAATTTTAATATTCTTATTCATGGCAGACCCAAGGTTCTGGGTGTACGTAGGATATTGAACGAATGGACCGAATTCCGGATCCAGTGCATCAAGCGGCAGACTGCTTTTGACATTCAGAAAAAGTCCGAAAAGCTCCATTTACTGGAAGGCTTAAATCAAATATTGCTCGATATCGACAAAGCGATCCGGATCATCCGCCAGACTGAACTGGAAAGCGCCGTAGTTCCCAATCTCATGCAAGGCTTTTCCATTGATCAAACTCAGGCTGAATTCATAGCGGAAATTAGACTTCGCAACCTGAATAAGGAATATATTTTAAACCGGGTGGCTGAAATCGCCGGACTTCAAAAGGAAATCGCATCTCTAGAGGAATTGAGAAGCCATGAGGATAAGATCAAAAATTTAATTTGTCGTGAATTAGCGGAAGTTGCAAAAAAATTCGGCAGACCCCGCCGCACTGAAATTATCGGGGAGGAACATATTACCCAGGTTACGGTAGAGCATTTGATTGAGGACTACAATCTTAAGATTTTCTTAACGGAACAAAATTATCTGAAAAAAGTCGCCTTAACGTCCCTACGGGCCAATCCTGAACAAAAATTAAAAGAGGATGATCGGATCATTCAAGAAATAGAAACCCATAATAAGGCCGATTTACTCCTCTTCTCCAATAAACAATCGGTTTATAAGCTTAAGATCTATGACATCAACGACAGTAAAGCCAGTAGCCTTGGTGAATATCTTACCAACTTGCTGGAACTGGATGCCGAAGAAAAAATTATTTACCTGGTGGCCACAGACGATTACCACGGTAATATGCTTTTTGCCTTCGAAAACGGCAAGATTGCCAAGGTCGAATTGACAGGATATGTCACCAAAACCAATCGTCGGAGGCTCGCTAATGCTTATTCGGAGCTCTCACCCCTCATTAAAATGATGTTTTTAGAGCAAGATTTGGATTTAGTCGCTTACAGCAGCATTAATAAAGTATTACTCTTTAACAGCGTGGCCATCAACGCCAAAACTACCCGGGATGCCCAAGGAGTGCAGGTACTCGCTTCCAAAAAAGGCAGCCGGATGATTGCTCTGAAACCCCTCTCCGAAGTAAGCTTTTTGGAGCCCGATTATTACCGGACGAAAAATATTCCAGCCATTGGTTGTTATTTGAAAGATGAAGACAAGCAAATTAAACAGGCAGCATTGGGACTGGAAGTACCGCTGAAAGAAAGTTAAACCGACACGAATCGACACGCGAGATAAGTCGATAAGCCCTTTGGCCTCATTCGTTTCCTTTACTCCGTGTCGCCATTCTTTCTGGTTGTTTCAGCCCGAAGGAGGCAGGGCCGGGCTTTGGGGCCAAAGGGCATTCCTATCTCCCAAGGATGCAAGCACAAGTGAGTAAAGTACTCTTCGCGTGAATGAGCCTGTTTAATAGCTCCTTCAGGAAAGCGTTCACGTCCATTGGACGGTCGAGTTGGGTCAATGGGCATTCATTGCACTATGATTGTCCTCACCACAGCCGTCCAGTATCCGATAAAATCCCGTCTATCGGTTCCTGACTGTATTCGGCTCATCCTGGCTGTTAAACATATCTACCCAATATCCCTTTTATCATTCAAGGACTTCTTATCTTCCGACGAATTTGGCAACAATTAATTTTAGCCTGATCAGCACATCCCTTCCACCCCTTAACAAAATCTCGTTTTTTAATCCGATCCAAAAAAATGTCTTATTTTGAAAGAAATAATTATAATATTGCGTTATATGAATTGTAATGACATTGGTCCACTTTTCGGAGGTATCTATTTTGAGTTTAAACGGTCAAAATGAATCCGAATATATTATCCGGGCTCAAAATGGTGATAAACAAGCTTTTGGAGAGCTGGCTCTTTTCTACAGGAAAAATATATGCGGATTGGCCTATCGTATCATCGGTGATCTCCAAGAGGCAGAAGACATTACCCAAACTGTTTTTATCCGGGCCTTTTTATCTCTGCCTAGATTCGCTCCCAAACATGATGGTTCCCTGAAAGCCTGGTTATTAACTATCACTTCCCGTTTGTGTTTAGATTACCTGCGCCGGTCCAAAAAACATCTAATTTATCTCGAAAGTATTCCTGATGATAATCTCCATCAAGTTGCGGCTGATAAAAATGTCGCCGACATCATTATCGACTCTGAAGAAAAAAAGGCATTATGCGAGGCGCTGCTCCGGTTGCCGCCCAACTACCGGATGGCGATCGCCCTCAAATACATTGAGGAACTTGATTATCAAGAGATATCTCAGGTCATGAAAATTCCTCTCGGAACTGTTGGTACGTGGATAAGGCGTGGCCTGGTAGAATTAAGAAACGATCTTAACCAGAAAGGGGATGAGAACCATGCAAAACTGGCAGCCCGATGATGATTTGGAAACAAAAATTACTACCCTGCTTAAGTTTGATCCCTTGAATGAAATATCATCCGATAGTGAATTCATTCAAAAGCTAAATCAAAAACTGTTGTTGTTGGAATTACCTCAGTCAGATCATTTATTTCGTCGAATCTGGTTCAATGGAATTTGTAATGGCCTTGCTGCAGCGGCATTGGGGCTAATCATCTTCATAAGTCTGCAAGTTTTACCACCTTTGCTTATGGAAGCATCCCTTACGGGTACAGAATTGATTCAATCAAAGATCGTCGGTGCCACCTTGAATCAAAATGTCTTATGGAAAAAACTTATCATGGATCTTCAACAATTAAAATAAATACTTCAATAAGGAGAAAAATCATGAATGAGTATCGCAAAAAACATCCTTTGATCAGTGCCTTCCTTTCCTTTATCTTTCCGGGTGCGGGACAACTTTATAATGAAGAATACGGCAAGGGATTAATCTTAATTACTGTCGCAATTGCCTCCATTATTAGCATCGTATATAGCGGTATTTCAATGGGCAATGAAATGATGAGTGGTTCAAACCTTCCTCCAACAATGCTTATCATGCAAATCATTACTTCAGCTCTAATTTACTTTGGCCTCTGGCTTTACGGCATCATCGACGGCGCAATTGGAGCCCAGCGGATCTCCAACCAAACCTTTTCAGAGGCTCCAAACAAAATAACCAAGCCGCAGACGAAAGAAGCTGTGATAGCTTTAGGGGCCGTTCTGATAGTCATCGGCCTGTTGGGCATTCTTAATTTACTCGGCTTAAAGTTACATTTATTAATCAAATACGGCTGGCCGGTGGCACTCATTTTGATTGGAGGCTATTTACTGGCCAGATCCAGCGGCTTATTGAAGGGAGATCGTTAAATGAAACACCATATTAGTCTGTCGGGAATCGGTTTAGGTCTATATCTTATAGGCCTTGGGCTTTGTTATGTTTCTCAGCAAGCGCAAGATCTACAAATTATCGGTTTTTGGTTACGATTGTATCCATTTTTGATTATTTTACTCGGCCTTGATTTTATTTTAACCAATACCAACCGAACCTCTTCATTGTTCACCAAACCGAGTCCTATGGTGGTTACCTTGCTTATTCTCTTCACCTTAATCGGGGTAATCAGTAATTTTTGCTTTCGCAATTTACAATTCGATACACCACTATCTGGGTATTTTGACCATGGTAGAAATGGATGGTTTGACTGGGAACAAGAGCCTCATGCACATGAATTCACTGTAAAACAGGATTTTAAAATCCCCTTAGGAATCCAAACTGTTAAAATCTTGAATGAAGCCGGTGATATCCAAATTGATAATGCGAGTGGTGATACAATGTCGGCAAAAGCCCATATAAGACTAAAATTTCATCGTAAATTGGTTTCAGACAACGAATTCAGACTCATTGGAGACGCCCAAGGGGATAAGTTTTTGGTGAGATTGGATTTTCCGCGGAGATTTAGCCGTTCACATCGTTATATCAACTCGGATATTATCTTAAATATACCCGAGGGGCTATCCGTAGCCATAGAAAACACTGCCGGTAATGTTGAAGCAGCCGCAATTGCAGGAAATCTGGATGTTAAAACAAAAGCGGGAAATGTCCAGATTCAAAGCGTCGGCAGAAACATAAAATTAGCCACCTTGTTTGGAAATGTGACTGTCGGGAATGTAGCAGGGGATGCCGAAATCAACACCAAAGCTGGTGAAATCAACATCAAGAAAGTAAAAGGCAATGCCCATATTGAAAGCATATCCGGAGATGTAACCTTGTCGGAATGTGAAGGCCCGGTTCATATCGAACTGAAATCCGGCAACTTGGATTTAAATCTTGCTAAAATAAGCGGTAATAGCGATCTAGATCTTAAATCGGGTAATATACAATTGGGGCTGCCATCCACCGCCCGGTTTGCCATCGATGCGCAAAGCCTTTCTGGAAATATCAATTCCGATTTTGAGTTAATGGTTGAAAGAAAGTTTGCACGGGCAACCGCCAGGGGAAATGTAAATGGCGGCGGCCCGTTGGTAAAGATCCGGAATATTAGCGGCAATGTCGAACTAAGAAATTATTAAGTCAACCATCCATTCGGCTTAGGCTGAAACCTGCGCTGATTTTTGGCTGCCCCGGTAACTTGATCCCCCGGAGAGTGCGTTAGCCCATTTGCCGCATTTATCACCCCAGCGAGCTATTGGTTCACCATCCAAATCCACTTGGATGACTTCACAAGCATTGGGGCAACCGTCGCAATTAAAGGTTTTCGGCGTAAATTGCATATCTGCCGTATCAAATCCGGCAAAGTTGGTTTGTACGTTATTTTTTTCAATATAATCTTTGGCAAGGAGCGCTGCGCCAATGGCCCCCATTACATTAAAATGTTTTGGAATAATGATTTCATGCTTCAATTCTTTTTCTAAGGCCGCCACAATTCCTTTATTTGCAGCCACACCACCCTGAAAAACATAGGGGGGTTCCAATACTTTTCCCCGGCATAGATTGGTCAAGTAGTTCCGAATCAAGGCTTCACAAAGTCCTTTGATAATGTCCGCCTTGGAAAAACCGAATTGTTGTTTGGCTATCATATCCGATTCCGCAAATACGGTGCACCGGCCGGCAATCCGGATGTTTTCGGTGGACGAAAGAGCCAGATCTCCAAATTGTTCAATGGGAATTTTGAGCCGTTCGGCTTGATGATCCAAAAATGAGCCGGTTCCGGCGGCACAAACGGTATTCATTGCAAAATCCACAACCATTTGATCCCGGAGTAAGATAACTTTGGAATCCTGACCGCCGATTTCAAAAATAGTCCTAACTTCGGGATAATAATGGGTCACTGCTGTAGCATGAGCCGTAATCTCATTTTTTACAATATCGGCTCCAATAATTATCCCGGCAAGTTGCCGTCCACTGCCGGTTGTGCCAGCCCCAAGAATCTGAAGATCCGGTTTTTCGTTCTGAAGTTGCTTGATTCCCTTTTTTATGCATTCCAAAGGTTGTCCATTGGTCCGTATGTACTGCTGCGATAAAATCATACTTTCCGGACTCACTGCGACAATATTGGTACTGACCGAGCCAACATCAACTCCTAAAAACGCCTTCGTCATTTTCATCCTCCTAGGCAGGGATTTGTTTTTTCCTCGTTCTTAATAATTCTATAAAAGCTTCAATTCGGGTCAAATTATTGGCAATACCTGATTGTTCATCAAGGGCCAATGTTAAAACCGGAATTTCATGTTCCCGAGAGATTTGTGGAGCAATACTTTGAGTTACCAGCTCCGGTAAACAGGCAAAAGGCATCAGGTGAATGATTCCGTCGAAACCCTTTTTCTTATAATCGACGATTGAACCGATATTTTCTATTTCATGTCCGCCAATGGGAATTTCCATGTACTGCTTAGCAGCTTTTAGTATGCTGGCATTGAATTTCCCAAAGGGTCTGGGAATATTATCGTCAATCCACGTTGAAATACACATGGATCGTGAGACTTCGCAGCCCAAGTTGCCCATCACTTCAGCTATGTTCATATTAATAGACGATTCCATAACCACAAATATTTCACCGACAATCCCAATTCGAATCTTTTGGCTCTCCAGAACTTCTCTGACGGAAATGGCCTTCAACATTGATAAACCTTCCCGATAAAGCCGCCGCACATCCCTTAGTTTTTTGGCCTCCTTATAAAAACGCTGAATTATTCTGTCAAAAACCTTGGTAAACGAACCCTTTTCCACCTCATAGGCTCTATTTTGTTCTACTATTTTCTGTAAACGGTCGACGGCTTGGGCCATCCGATAAACAGTATAAATGGCACTGGCAACTTTGGTCCATGAGTTTTTTCCTTTTAGTAATGAGACGTTTTTCCAAAATCGGCCCGGATCCTCAAAAATACTATCAAATACGATAATATTTACATCATAGCCCAAACTCTGCAGGGTTCTACGGTGGACCTCATTATAAAATCCCGCCCTGCAAGGTCCGTTCCCACCTGAAGTTACAATCGTGTCGGCACCCAAATCCAAAGCCTCAATATAGGAACCAAGGACAACTTTATAAGGGAAACAAGCAAATTCGGGGCTATATTTCACTCCTAAACGTATTGTATGTTGACTAGGTCTGGGTGGCTCAATGACTTCATGACCTAAGAGTTCAAAAATTTTATGATAAATAATCGTCGAACCCATATAAGGAAAGGTTATTTTCATTTAAGCGCACTCCGTTTTCGATTTCTTCTTGGCTATCATATCAACAAATGCTTCCACCCTGGTTTGTAAATGGTTTTCACCGGTATGTTCATCAATTCGGACCGTCATGAAAGGTTTTTGATACTTTGCCGAATCAAGTTCTAATATTTTACCCAAAAATGAATCGGGTCCGCAACCAAAGGCGGTAACGTGAATTACACCGTCAAAACTGGGATCTTCAAAAAAATGATAAGCGCCCGCTAATAATTTGTTTGAAAAAGTCCAAAAAAGGGTGCGGGGAAACCTTTTAAGTTGCTTTTGGATTCCATCTTGATCCAGCATTTCAAAAGTAACCACTTCGGCTCCAAGTCCGCGGAGCCGATTTAAAATGTCCATACTGATGAAGTTGTCATAAACATTGTAGACATAACCGATAACACCTATTTTCAGTGGCTTTTTCATAGAAGAACATTTTTCCCCGGTTAAAATTCGCTCGTTGGCCTGCCTGCAATCATATCCTTCCAAAAGGGAATATTCACGAAAATCCGCCCATTTTTCCCGGGCATGATGAATTGCTTTCTTGATTGTTTGGCGATTATCCGTAAAATGTTTACCGATAGCCATATATTCACGACTTTCAGATATATCATCAGTTTTAGCATTTATAAAGTGGGTCAGCATCCTCTCCTGAAGTTCAGGAACAGTCTGACGAAGCATATCCGGAAGCCCCAAAAATTTAGGACAAAAAGTATCCCTTTTCCAAATCGAAACAAAACGGGGGATGTAAACATAGTCGACTTTCTGTTCCAACAATTCCACGACATGACCGGTATAAATCTTCATCGGCACACAGATCTCGGGAACGGAATGTCGTACTCCTTTATCAAGTATGGCTTTATTGGTTGACGGAGTTTGAACGGTCTCCTGTCCAAGTTCCTCAAAAAAAGTTTTCCAAAAACTGATATAATAAGGATGGAGTAATGCGGATGGAATGCCGATCTTCATGATTCTACCTCCAGCTGAGTAACTCGTAAAACTCCCTATCAATAAATACCGAAACTCAAGAGACATCTAAGTAGTCATCCACCCTGGCTTTTCCCGGGCAACGAAGTCGCGCATCAATGCGCGCGAAAATACCGCCAGGGTGGCTGTTCGACGGCGGCTCGCAAAACGAGCCGAAGAATCTGGGTTAAAAGTATTTTCTAAGTAGAGAATTTCTTAACTTTATCGAATGCGCTTTATTCTGAAATGTTACACTAATCTGCGTGTAAACTGGGATTTTCCGATAATTCGACAACATCAAGTACCCGTTCCATTTCTTTCTCAACTTCGTCCCGGTCAATAGGAAACGAAAAAAAATGTTTTTGAAAAACTAAGGTAACCATGTCACCAACGCAAATCCTCAATATTGTGCGGGCCCTTTCGACCGAGATTCCCATTTTGGCTGCTAGTAGCTGTTCAATCATATTGATAAGTTCAAATAACTTCCCGAAAAACTTATTCTTGGCTAAAATCATTAATTCATCATTGTACTGCATTTCCATCAAAACAATTTTAACCAATTCAAAATTATTCTCTAAGAATTCTAAACGATCCACTAATATGGTTTTCAAAAAATCCCGGGTTGGATAATCTTTTGATATTTCCACCTTTTCAAGAAGCGATGTAATCTCGATATTATCCAGTAACTGGCCCATCGCTTTCTGCACAATCTCCCTTAATAGCGATGGTTTATCACGATAATACTTAAAAATAATCGTCTCCGATAGCCCGGCTTCTTTGGCTATGGAAGCGGTGGTTGTGGCTTTAAAACCATTCAAAGCAATCAGCTTAATGGCTGCATTCAAAATTTTCTTTTGGGTTTCCGCTTTTTTATTATTCATTCATTGCTCCCTATGATAAACCCATTGAACAAAACAAAAAAGTAAGTCCTCACTTACTTTTGAGTATAACATTTTTATCCAATCCGTGCAACTTTTTTTATATTAACATCCCCGATCAATTATTAAACTAGGTAGTTATTTCTGCTTCTTTTTTTACCTTTACCCATTCATTCACTTTAGATATTTTTCATGATATTTCAATATTATTCTCGATATGGATAATATCCTAGAATCGAATCATATTCTATGCAACTATTACATACCCTCGCCTTTACTGATGACACAGTCAAAACTTTTTTTGTACAAGAAAGCGCTGATAAACAAGGAAAAAATCGGATCGGCTTTCCAATAGCCAAAGAAATAGTTGAGACAGAGGCTAATTATAAGGCCTACTGAAATCAACATATAAGCCCCAATATTATAGAACCCCATTTTAGTTCTAGTTTTAGATGAATCATAATGATGGTAAAACCAGAAAGTCAATGCCGGCATAAGCGCTAACGAACAAAAAGCGACAATGATCCCTGCCATTGACCGTAAAGGAGGTGTTTTCAGAATTAATACTTGAAGTGACTGAATTAATACCCCAGAACCCCCCAAAAATGAAACAATTGCCACAAAAAGCATCGGTTTGTTCAGGGTCATCCCTATTGAAGCGGATTTTTCCCTTAAAGCCTTGTGAAGCCGCTTAACCATAATGAAATTACTTATCGTTTCAATCACACTTATTAAACCAAAACTGATCAAAGCAATGCTTTGAGTCGATATACCAAAGAATATAGCCAAAAAAGCTTCTAGGATGTTATAAAGAACAATGATATATTGTATTTGAGCTTGTGACCGTTTAAACATTTTGATACCTCGGTTTGTCTATAAAGATATGATATTTTTAGCCAATTTCTCATTTCGGGACTTTTCAATGGGATTAAATTAAAATACACTTTTAATATGTATTGTGTTTCTTTTATTTTACTAAAAACGAGAATTAAGACATAAATCATTTGGCAATGGAATTAATGTTAAATTAAATCAAAAATTGATACAATTTTATTGTCAAATATTACTATTGGTAGTAAATTAAATATGATAAACAACATAATCGATAAAGGCAAATCCGGTGAAAACCGGAGACGCAAAACTACGGGTCTAAGGCCTTTTTTTAAAATGCTATGATCGCCGGGTCGCCTAAATTAATGTTGTTTTTTATTTGATTACTTTTATGTTTTGGAGAAAAAATGCTCATTTTGTCAATCAACAGCGTAACCAATCAAATGCACTTGGCTAAAAACATCTATTCCGCTGATGGAAACACTTTACTTGCTGCAGGAACCCGCTTAAGTGACAATTTCATTGAAAAATTAAAACAATTCGGCGTGTCCACTGTTTACATTTCTGATAAATATATCGGAAAAATCGAAGTTGATGAATTGGTTAAAACTCAAACGAAAAATGAAGCAACGCGAATCACCAAAGAGGTAATGAATAACATTCGCCAAGACAAAACCTTGGATGGAGAAGATATTCACCAAGTCATTGTCCGGATCATTGATGAATTATTTGAAAATCACGATATTCTATACAACTTAGTAGAGATTAGGGCCATGAATGATTATCATTACGCGCACAATGTTGCTGTTTGCATATTATCCCTCATGACCGGAATTACCTTGTGTTATAATTATCCGCAATTAAAACAACTTGGTACTGGAGCCCTCCTTCATGATGTCGGCAAATCAAAGATTCCCTTAAAAATCCTCAACAAAAAAGGCAATCTCACACAGAAAGAATACGAAGAAATCAAGAAACATCCCTCTCTAGGTTATGATATCCTTATGAAAAGTAAAAATATTAGTGAGGAAGAAGCTTTCATCGCTTGGCAACACCATGAGCGATTCGACGGCTCAGGATATCCGTTAGGTCTTCGAGGTATGGAAATCTGCGAACCCGCACGTATCGTGGCTCTCGCTGATGTTTATGATGCAATGTCAACAGACCGGATCTATCGGAAAAGATATTTACCCCAAGAAGTGGTTGAATATATTCGTGACCAAGGACCCAATCAATTTGATCCCAAATTATCAAAAGTCTTTTTAGAAAATATAGCTCCTTTCCCGATTGGAAGCATGGTTCTCCTAAACAACGGCCAAAAAGGAATCGTTATCCATGTCAACAGGGAATTTCCAGCCCGGCCCTTAATTAAAATGATGTGGGATCAAAACGGTAATTTGATAAAGGAACCGGAGGAGAAAGATTTAAAAAAGGATTTAACCTTGTTTGTCGTCAAAACATTGAAAGACGATGAGATGGGGGTTCATTAAGATTTCAAGTGACTTCCCTGGCCCTCTTTTAATCAATCATAACATTCCCCAAGCACTTTCCACTGTGTTTTTCATTAACATTGCAATCGTCATCGGTCCTACTCCACCCGGAACCGGAGTCAACCAACCAGCCACTTCCGCCACGGAATCAAAATGAACATCTCCGACGAGCTTCCCTGCAGCGTTAACACTTGTGCCAACATCTATCACCACTGCTCCCGCTTTCACCATGTCACCCCTGATGAGTTCGGGCTTGCCGGCCGCTACAACTAATATATCAGCTCTTCTGCAAATTACCTCAAGATCGCTGGTTTTAGAATGACAAACAGTAACTGTGCCGTGTTCTCTTAAAAGCAACATTGCTTGAGGCTTGCCTACAATGTTACTGCGGCCGACTACAACGCACTCTTTTCCTATTATTGATACCTCGGTCGCCTTAATAAGTTCCATGACCCCCGCCGGAGTGCATGATATAAAACCCGGAATGCCGATCAACAATTTACCCACATTAATCGGATGAAACCCATCAACATCTTTTGATGGCGAAATCCTTTCAATAATCTGAGCTTCATTCAATTGTCCTGGCAAAGGCAATTGGACTAAAATCCCATGGATTTTGGGGTCTTGATTCAGATTATCGATTAACCGGATTAATTCAGCTTGGGTAGCTTCTCCAGTCAAAGCGTGTTCCTGGGAATAAATGCCCAACTCGGCACAAGCTTTCTTTTTCATATTAACATACTTACGGGAAGATGGGTTGTCCCCTACAATCACGACAGCCAAACCAGGCTGTCTCCCCTTTAGCGTCAAGTCGATAATTTTCAATTTTAACTCTGCTTTAATTTTGGCCGCTAGGGCTTTCCCATCAATAATATTAGCAGACATGTCGGCACCTCTAAAATTCCAATTTTTCTTCACGAAAAGCGGTGATAAAATTTAAAGCGTATTCATCCTGTTCCAGTAAAACTTCAGCAGCCTGTAGCAACGACATTAATCGTTTATCCAAAGGATCAAGAATTGCTGAATCAAGCCCAGCCATCATTGACATAATCAAAAAAGTTTGATTTAGCACTTTCCGCGCAGGTAATCCAAAGGAGATATTCGAGAGACCGCAGATAGTATGGATTCCTGGAAATTCTTGATTGACTTTCTGAATGGTTTCAAAGACTATCCTACCATATTGACCACCGGTACTTATTGGGCGAACCATCGGATCCAGATAAATATCCGAAAGATCAATACCGGCTTTTGCCAATTGATTGACTAATTCTGCTGCTATTTTAAAACGTTCGTCGGCCGTCTCTGGCATACCGTTATCATCCATCGCCAAGGCTACAATAGCTGTCTTGTAGTCTCTAACCAACGGCAATATTGCAGCTAACCGCTGTTGTTCCCCAGTAATAGAATTCACTAACGGTTTTCCTTGATGTACCTTTAAAGCCCTCTCCAAAGCAATTGGATTTGGACTATCGAGGGAACAAAGGCTTCCTTCGGCAGCACCCTGAACCGTTTTTACCAGCCATTCCAAGGTTTCCGGTTCTTCTTCCATCAGAGTACCGCAATTTACATCAATATAAGTAGCACCTGCTGCAATTTGTAAACCGGCTTCCTGTGATATCAATTGATAATCCCTGGCTAGAATTGCCGGAGCTATCGCTTTACGACTACTGTTAATTCGTTCTCCAATAATGATCAATTGATTTACCCCCATTATTTTCTTTTAATTTAGCTAAACAATTCCAACTGTTTGGCTTGCCCTTCATGACTCTTTGCCACCACCTTTTCTATCACATCCGAAGGAAAGAGTTTAAAAAAGCGTGAGGCTTCAACGGGTACTTGCTCTCCATATCGAGTCCGGAACTGCGAATTCATCAAATATAGCTGCTGTTTAGCTCTGGTTACACCTACGTAGAATAATCTTTGTTCTTCGTTAACCGTATCCGGGACCGGCTCAGTACCATAGGGTAACAGACCCTCTTCTACACCGGCAATAAAGACAACCGGGAACTCTAATCCCTTGGCTGCGTGGATTGTTGAAAGTGTAATCGCTTCAGTACCGACCGTCTTATCACCTTTCCGGAAAATATCGGCCTCAAGCGCAAGCGGCAAAGCGCGAAACAAATCATCTAAGTTCCGGTAATTCTCGCAAATCTTTTTAAATCTTTCCAATTCCTCGGTTTCCACCGGGTCCATTCTCAATACCCAATCATCAACGATCTCAGAAGTTTTCTTGTTCATTTGGTCTTTATAATATTGTACAACACCATGAAATTGCCGCAGTTGATTAAGCTTTTCGGGCGCCAGCTCGGCAGCCAATAGATCGCTCAATTGATTTGTAGGTTGAAGCTTAATCAAGTCTATCAACTCATCAACATCCGCGTTTTTAAAACCCCAACGGGGTTGCCGCAAATTCGCCCGGAGCAAAAAGATGTCATCCGGTTCATAAAGGTAGCGAAAAAATGTTATAAAGTCCTTTACGGTTGAAGCCTCCAAGGTTCCAGTTGGCCCTACTACCCGGCAAGGGAGTCCTGCGGCTGCTAACGCATGTTCTATTACAAGCGCTTGTTTTGCGGTGCGGTACAAAATCGCCACATCGTTGAAACTGTACGAACCGGCATTAAATAATATTTTATTACTTCCTTTTCCTCTTCGGTTATGGGCCATGATCATGGTTGCTCCCCCAAGCAAATCGTTTATCTCATTTACGATAAACTTTGCGGCATCTTTTTCGCTGGATGCTTCCAAATGAACGATAACCGACGGATTTACCTGACTATTTTGCGGTAGGGTTTGCCGGTATTGCTGGGAAATCAACGAATTGGCCGCCTTAACCAAAATCGAAGAAGCCCGGTAATTGCGACTAAGATGGTATGAAACAGCCTTGGGAAGAGCTTTTTCGGTTTCAAGTTCCTTGAAAAAACGAGCACTAGCCCCCCGGAAACCATAAATCGACTGATTCGGATCGCCGATAACCATCAAATTTTGGTTGTCTTCGGCCCATAATTTAATTAATTTGTATTGAATCGGGTTAATATCCTGAAATTCATCAACTAATATGTATCGAAATTGCTGCTTTATGGGCAAAAGCCAGTCAGGATTTTGTTCCCATAAGTCAATAGTATGTAACAAAACATCATCAAAATCCATACGCTGGTATTGCTGTAAACTTTCCTGATAAGCCTGATATATCTCGGAAACTTTTGATGGTATTGTTAATTCGGTGTCCCAAAGATATTTATTTTTCACCAAAGAGATAACCAAAGCCGCCTCGCGGGCAGTCATCGGAACACGGTTCCGCCGTAGTACTTCCTCAATAACATCTCTGGCTTCATACTCGTCTAAAAGTTTGAAAGAATGAAGCTGCGGGGTTTGATTGATAATCCGCCAAGCAATACTATGAAAGGTACCTAGATTTAATCGATTGACTCTTTTATCGCCCTTGAATAGCGTTATTACTCTGGTTTTAAGCTCTGCAGCTGCTTTATTAGTAAATGTTACTCCAGTTATTTCTCCAGGATTCACATCTCTTTCTTGAATTAAAAAAGCGATTCTTTCTACCAGCGTTCGTGTTTTCCCCGCACCCGGACCGGCAATAACCACGGAAACCGCCTGATCGGTACGAATTATATCTAACTGTTCCTGGCTCAATTCACGTTCCGTCGAAGTGGACTGAGGTTTAAAAGCAGAGTCAACTCCTTTTTCAATCTGGGAGGCAATTTCTTTCATGATCGAACCTAATAACGGTCCTTTAGGTTTTTCGATAACCGTATCCGGTTCAAAAAGAGCAGCCTGACCTTTCAAAGCTTGACGATCATCTTCCCGGAGTACCGAAATAACTCCATAAGCTCCGTCATAGCCTGGTTGTATTGAAACTTCACCAACTCGTAAACGCCGTATACCCTCAGCCACTAAAACTCCCGAAACCTTAGCAATATCCGCCAGGTCCGTTTCCCGTAAAACCGTTAACTCAGGCCCAAAACTTCTCAATAAATCAAAATATAACCCTACGACCTTTTGAGAAGTTACACCACTATGGATGGCCGATCCAATAATTTCCCGTAAGGGAACTAAGCTTTCATAAGGGGAGAAATCTGCGGGTTTAAAACCAGCCGGACGGTCTGCAAGTTCAATGACCCGGTGAAGCACACCCACAGTAACCTTTCTCCCACAAACCGGGCAGTTACCGGCTTTTAAAATTGTCTCTTCGGGAGTGAGGCAGACCTCACAATTTCGATGACCATCATAATGATATTTCCCTTCTTCCGGGAAAAATTCAAGAGTTCCGGCAAATTGCTCCCTATCCTTGTGCTGAAGGGCATGTTTCAAACCCTGATATGAGAACTCTCCATTAAAAAGATTGGCTTCTCTGGCCAAATTGGTTGGATTGTGAGCATCAGAATTGGATACCAAGGTATAACGATCCAGTGCCGACCATCGCCAGTTCATGGCGGGATCCGACGACAATCCGGTCTCCAAGGCAAAAATATATTGGGTTAGATCTTCATAACATTCCGAAATATCATCAAAACCGGAATTTGAACCAAAAACCGAAAAATGAGGAGTCCAAATATGTGCCGGAATAAAGATTACTTCCGGGCAGACACCCAGTATAAGTTCGAGCAAACGGCGACTATCCATACCCAAAATAGGTCTGCCATCTGCGCGAATATTCATACCCAACTCTTCCAACTTATCGCTAATGGCATCCGCTGTTTCTAGGGAAGGCAGTACTACTAGATGATGAACTTTCCTTACCCGGCCGTTCTTTTTATATATCGTACTGAGTTCACCGGTTATCACAAAACGGACTTCCGGGGCACCCGGAATTTCCTGGGCTACTGTTTCTTTAAGTCTATAAAACCCTGATTCTGCCGGGATAAGATTATCCCGTAGTTCCTTCCGCCAACCGGGGTGTGTAAAATCACCGCTGCCGACTAATGAAACACCCTTTAATCCGGCCCAACGGTGCAGGTTTTGCGGGTTACATTCTTTACTGGTAGCCATGGAAAAATGGGAATGAATATGTAAGTCAGCGACCCAAGGCAAAAAAATCACTCCTACAGATTGAATAGTTTTTTATACCTGCTTATCAAAACAAAGCGAGGAGGATTTTCCCAAGACACATGGACTTCCATCCTCAAAATTGTTCTGATCATTATTTTTCAAGTATGCTTATTTCAACAATTACGGAATATAAACCTGCAAAAAAAATCCTCAATTTGACTAACTACGAAGAAAATTTCCTTCCCGTAAAAAAATAAACCATTGATTTGCCATGGTTTTAAAATGGTGCCAATTATCAATATAAATTAATTATACTTATTTCGAAACCCAATCCTCTACCACCATAATAACAACTTCCAAGATAAACAAAATAACCACAGCCCATTCCAGACGAAACATCCGGATGGAGTGACTTACTGAAGTAAATCCGTCCAGAATATTTTTTAGCGTATTCGTTTTATGCTGCAATATTTCGTATCTATCATTCAGCTCGAAAAAGTCAGCCATCTGGTCATAAAATGTACCGGCTAGACTATGAATCCAGGTAGTATCGGGTTTATCCAGAATCATGATATAGGCGATAGTATTGTATTCATGACGAACAATTTGAGCCGTGGCCCTGGCCACTTCTTTATCGCTAATATGGAGTTTTCCTTTTTCCAGGCGATCAATAACCCCTTCAACCTTATCTAAAATCGTCTCCAGGTGTTCTTCAATTCTTTCGAGTGCTACTGACTTGGCAATAACTGTGGAAATCAATTCAGGATAAAAATCGGCGAACGTAGGAACATTCACATATTGGTCAGTAAATTCCAATCCAGAAGAATCATTGATTCTAAGTTCATAGTCATCCGAATAATCCGGGATGTTTTGAAGATCGATAGCGGGTTGAAAACGGTGTAAGTATTTAAAAAAGTTTTCAATTTCAGTTTGGGTGTTATTGATGAATACCACACTACCAAAAGAAAAAATCAGGACCAGCTTTTTGGGAAGCAAATCATAACCCAAGATCTTTTCTAGTAATTCCTTTTGAAGAATCAAAGGTTCTTCCCATATATATTTTTTTCTGATATTGCACGCTACCGCAATTTTATTGAGATCAATTTCATTTGAAATTGAAAATGCTTTAAAAATCATTGTCTCCATTTCACCACCGCTTAAACCTTTCCAGTACTTTTGCATCCGATTTCTTTATTCTGCTTATCCATACACCAATCCCTTTACTCTATATTCTTTAAAATAATCCGATATGTATTGATTCCAACAAGCATTGCTTCCTCATCGAAATCAAATTGGGGGTTATGGTTTTCATATATGTAGCCCCTCTTTTCATTGCGGGCTCCAATGAAGAAATAAACAATTGGGGCCTTTTTTCCATAATACGCAAAGTCTTCACTCCACATAATCATTGGCGGCTCAGTAATCATATTTTCTCCGAAAGTTTCTTTGAACCATCCCTTAATTTTATCAGTCAACCCCTCACAACAACTCAGTACCGGATAACCTTGTTCATAAGAAATTTCACAACTTACGCCAAATGCATCGCAAACTTCTTGAGTTATTGTATAAAACCTGTTTTCTATAGCTGCTCTTACTGTTTCTGACAAGGATCGAACGCTACCAGTAATCACAGCCTCCTCCGGTATGATGTTAAAATTTGAGCCGGCCGTAAAGGTAGCTGTCGTGAGTACTGTCGGTTCCATTGGGTCCGTATTACGGCTAACGATCGTCTGCCAGGCTGTAACCAAATAGGCCCCGGCTATAATTGGGTCGACACAACGGTGAGGTGTTGAGCCATGACCCCCTTTGCCAGTAATACCCACCGAAAAGCGATCAATTGAGGCCATAACGTTACCGGAACGGATCCCGATTTGACCTAAAAGAAGTTGATTGGTCAAATGAGAACCCAAAATATAATCCGCCTCGTTGAGAATTCCACTTTTAATTATTTCCAACGCACCACCCGGAGGGGTTTCTTCAGCTGGCTGAAATAACAACATCAATTTTCCTTTAATCTGTATAGGATTTTCTATAATGGATTTCGCAAGACCTAATAAAATAGCGGTATGACCATCATGTCCACATGCATGCATAACTCCTGGTACCTTTGAAATATAAGGCACTGAACTTTTTTCCTGAAGGGGCAGCGCATCAATATCAGCACGAATAGCGACAAGCGGTCCTGGATTTCCCGAGTCCAGGATCGCATAAACGCCAGTTTTAGCTATTCTATAGCCTTCAATTCCTATTTCTTGCAATTCCCGAATGATAAATTCCGCTGAGGAATTTTCACAAAAGCTTAATTCAGGATTTTGGTGCAAATACCGCCGGATTCCCGAGCAATATTCCAGTAACTCCTGGTTGAAATCCTTTACCATCTTCTTAACCTTCTTTTTTCGTTTTAACTCACAGCGGATTTCTTGATGAGAAATGGAAATCCCAGATAACTTTCCCAGCAATATGCCTCTTAAAAGCCTACCCTTGGAACAGCTCTAAAGCGATTTGTTATATCAGAGAGAAACACAAATCTTTACTATTCCTGTAATTGTAATACGATATTTTCTTTTCTGTCAACCTGAATTAAATTTGGCAAATAAAAAAAGTCTCTAAATGATAGAGACTAATCATGACGGATAAACATAAAATGGCTCCCCGAGTTGGACTCGAACCAACAACCACCCGGTTAACAGCCGGGTGCTCTACCATTGAGCTATCGAGGAGTGTGAAAAAATCTTTATTCAGTTGACGTTAAATATAATAACACAAGATACTTTCTTAAGTCAAGCTAAAATTCTTAAAAGTCCTAATGAAAAATCTCGTTATTTAGTATTTTTTTGGAATCTAAGACCCCGGATTTTCCGAGGTCTTTTAAAAATTACTCCTGGCAACGACTTACTCTCCCAGCCGGTTACCCGACAAGTACCATCAGCGCAGAGGGGCTTAACTGCCGTGTTCGGGATGGGAACGGGTGGTTCCCCCTCGCCATTGTCA
>JAFABB010000048.1 GCA_023426245.1 Bacillota bacterium | reverse complement strand
CAAGCAGTTCCTCCAGGCTCTTTTTGCCGAACCAAAGCTGGGTGTCATTAACAACGATAGCTGGAACACTCATAATGGAATGCTTATTTCTAAATTCCGAAAACCTGGATATGTCGATCATTTCCGCTTCAATTAAGGGATTTTTCAAAGCCATAAGCTGTGCGGTAGCAACTACGTCAGGACAAAGTGTACAAGACAAGGAAACTCCGATCTTAATATTTACTGGTTTATTCACTGCTCTAATCTTGATCAAATCGTCTTCTTCGATCGCCTGGCCGGGACCGGCGGCATTATAAAGGGCCAGAATAAAAGAATTGATCTCATGACCGCCGGGAATTCCGTGAACTTGAATACCCGTATGTTTTCCATCCGGATCTAGAATCGCAATGGTCGGAAAAATCGTTGCATTGATTTCCATTTCCCTACCTGGGTTTTCACCTTTATTCAAAAATTCCACCTTAACCTTGTCGGAGAGTGCGGCCAAATCCAACAGAAACCTTTTCAGTTCCCCGTTGATCTCACTTATTTCATCCAGAATGGCAATCAGGCTGACTTGATTTTTAAAACGGGAAAAAACATTCCCGAGCTGGGATTTAAGTTCGTCGTCAAAAAAAGCTTCTTCCTGCCGGCCGGGAAAGGACTCCGGTTCCTCTCCCAGCCCGAGTTGTTCCTTTTTCTCCTCAATATACTTCTCAATGGCCGTGGCCGCCAGTGCCCCATCCGAAACTGCCGTTGCAAGCTGACGAAGAATTTTGGGACGAATATCACCCGCAGCATAAACACCCTTTATGTTAGTTTTTAAATTTTCATCCGTAAGAATATGGCCAAATTTGTCAAGGGAAAGCTGTCCGGCATATTCTGCGCTTTGCGGGATATACCCGACAAATACGAACACGCCGAATGATAAATCGCCCTCCGCCACATCATAACGCCAGGTTTCACCTGTTTGATTGTTGACGAATTTTGCATAGGTAAGAACTTTTTCACCGCCCACTTCCAAAATCTCGGTGTTGAATTTCACTTCGATTTTTCTGTGTGCAAGTACCTTGTCGGCAATGGTTCTTGAGCAAGTAAATTCAGGTTCTCTCGCAATGATCGTCACTTTTTTGGCAAAACGGGTAAGATAGATCGCTTCCTCCGCTGCTGCGAAACCTGCACCGATAACGAAAACATCCATTCCCGTAAAGAATTCCCCATCACAAGTGGCACAATAGCCAATCCCTCTCCCTCTGAATGCTTCTTCACCTTTGAATCCTAGAATTCTGGGTTTTGAACCCGTGGCGATAATCACGCCCAGTGCTTCATAATCACCTTCAGAGGTCCTAATTTTTTTGATATCCTGCGAGAAATCCGCCGATAGCACGATGGCATTTAAAAACCTTACCCCGAAGCTTTCCGCCTGTTTCTTCAGGGTCAGAGCCAGCTCTTCACCGGAGGTATGAAGAATACCGGGATAATTCACAATCTCGGCCGTGATTTTAATTTGTCCACCTACTCTGTCTTTATCTACAATAAGCGTTTTTAACTTTGAACGACCCGCGTAGATTCCGGCGGCCATTCCCGCGCTGCCTGCTCCGATTATAATTAAATCATAAAGGTTATTCATAGCGATTCATTGGTCAAGCTCAAATTTTTCCTACCAAGTCAAGGCTTGGTTTAAGAGTTGGAGCTCCCGGGCGCCATTTAGCCGGGCAAACCTGATCGCCATGCTTGGCAACAAACTGTGCCGCCTGGACCTTACGCAGAAGTTCAGCCGCTTCCCGGCCAATACTGTTGTCGTTTACTTCATAAGAGACGATCTTCCCCTCCGGGTTAATAACAAAGCTGCCCCTGAGAGCAACGCCCTCTTCTTCAATGTAAACCCCAAAATCCTCAGTTATTTTTGCGGTCGGGTCGGCGATCATCGGATAGGTAATTTTTTTAATGGTGTCCGAAGTATCATGCCATGCTTTATGTACAAAATGAGTGTCGGTAGATACGGAATAAATTTCACAACCGATCTCCTTGAACTGCTCATAGTGGTCTGCAAGGTCTCCGAGTTCAGTCGGGCATATAAAGGTAAAATCTGCAGGATAAAATACGAATACCGACCACTTTCCAAGCAAATCCGCTTTGGTCACCTCTTTAAACTGGCCCCCTACGAAGGCCTGCGCTTTAAAATCACTTACTTCCTTTCCGATCAACGACATTGAAATTCCTCCTTTTATTTGTTTTAGATTATTTTTATATTCCATCAGCAAAATGCTGTTAGAATCTAGCCTTTGTATAGCTAAACTTTTCTGCAAGAAGAGCAGATTCCGCAAAAAAGCATCATACGGCTTTTCACCTCAACACCCGTACAGGCCTCAACCGCTTTGTCGAGCTGAACATGTAGCTCCTTGGGAATGCTGCCGTCCGTGTCAAAAATCCGGCCACAGCGGTTGCATACAATATGGTAATGCTCATCTGGATAATGGTCGAAACGATCAGGAGAACCCGAAAAAGATAACCGCATAATGCCTCCCTCACTTGCCATTGCATTAAGATTGCGATAGATGGTGCCAAGGCTTATTTGGGGATAAGCCTTCTTAATTTCCTCATATACCTCCGCGGCGGTCGGATGATCCAGGGCCCGAAGAGCATCTTCAATCATTTGTTTTTGAATAGTAAATCTTTTGTTCATGAGTGGCTCCATCTAAATTCCTTCTATAATAATTATTACGAATTAGTAATAGTAATTATTACTAGTTATAATATATTCTTTTCTTTCTATTTTGTCAACGGGTATATTCTTTTATTTCCGATTATCGAAAATGATTCCTTGCTCCGGATCCTGGTAAGTGTTAAGGATAATACTGTATAATATCGCCTTAAAAACTCCAATAATGGCTTAGGACGATTCAATATGGGAAAACATGATTTATCTTTTGTTACTTGGCTAATCTTTTTAGGGACGGCAATTTTAGAAGTCGGGGGAATACCTTGATCGAAAAGGCTACGAGGATCCAGTTTTTTATTTATTGTAATGGGTGGCCTCATATTGGCTAGTTATGGTCTACTCGTCAATATAGTAAAATGGGACTTCTCTAAATTATTGGGTGTTTATGTAACCTATTTGCCATCGTCGTTGTCTTATGTGGACAATTGATCTTGGAAGAACATATAGCGTTTTCGACTTGGTTGGAGCTCAATGAATTATTGTAATTGGCGGTTTGGTAATTCAACTTGGAAACGTACACTGAAAAATATGGCTGTACCATAATGAATATTTATCAAAACCAAAGTCCGCCTGAATATCCGGGCGAACTTTAATTTTTCTTTGATGATATAGTCTTTACCCGTTCAAACTTTAGATTGATGGTTTCAATGGGCTTATACCCCCTAATTTCTTCTCTTCACCGGCAGGAGTTCAATTGAGTTGCACTCGTAGAGGTCCCACAAAGAACGACCTTGTTTTGAAATTTAAAATTTTGAACATAAAAAAAGGGCCAAAGCCCCGAACAATTACGCTCCAGGTGAATCACATTAAAGCCGCTTTCCGGTCATTCTTCTTCTTTTTCTTCTTCCAGCTTCTCAGCTTTCTGATACAAATGATAAGCACATGCCATAGAATCTTCGGTCATGTCCAACAAGTCGCCATTACGATATTCATATCCGTCATACTCTTCAACTACCCAGCAAAACTCGCTTAAACAACCAAACTGGCAGAAACAAAACTTTTTTCCACCTTCCGTAACAACGATCCCTTCCTGTTCTTCAAACTCGCTTTTACAAACGATACAATTTGCCATCAATATGTATCCTTTCCGGGTTGAACCCAATTTTCTGTTTATTTAAATTTCACCCTACATAAATCAGAAAAGCCATCGATCACGTTTTGATCTTCCTGGATAATATCAAATTTATCACTGCTATCCCGGTGGCAGCCAGGAAAACATATTGATATCCCAGGTTCACCCATAACAATCCACCAAAATAAGGTATCGTCATTGCCACAATATGATCTAAGCTGGTTCCGGCCGATAAAGTAGGGACCAGGTCATCGGGATCATTGGTAATCTTTCTTACATAAGTGGATCGGGCCATTTCCACGGCGTTCATGGAATTGTCAATAATATAACAGGCCGCAATAATCACTATAGCCATACGAGGGGATACTAAGTCCTCCGCAAAGGCATAACCCATACAAATAGCAATCAAAACAACCGCCTCAGCGGAGAGGACGAAACGTTCTCCCAGTTTATCAATGGCATTGCCGACCATGGTCCGGGTAAGGATGCTTACCGTAGCGATGATAACGCCCAAAATAGCAAACACCGGAGGTGTAACCTGAAAAACTTTAATCAGCACCCAAGGCGCAAAAGTCAAAAAAATCTGCTTTCTAGCCCCATTCACCACACTTAAGATATAAAAAAGAATATACTGTTTACGAAAAACAAACTTAACCTTCTTCACTGCCGGCTTTTTTGATTTCATTAATTCCAGAAAAACTGCGGCTAAGATATAAAAAAAAGCCGCGATCACAAATGCCCATTGATAGGTTAGCCCCAGATACTTGAATCCCACCCATACAATGGCATAGCCAAGAATTGTCGCAGCCAGATTATAGGCATTGAACCGCCCTAACCGCATTCCATACTGTACCTGCTCGGACAAGGCCATTCCAATCCCAGGCGCCAGGGGCATAAAGATATGGGTCCCAAGGCTAAACATCATCATCCATACCAGCATACTTGCAAACGTAGGGGAAAACATGCCGAGCCCCAACATGCCCAAGGATGCCGCCAGCATTCCCACCACGGCTAAACGAATATCGCCCAGAAACGAAAGCAGTCCCAAAACTACCATAATGAAAACTCCCGGCAGTTCCCGCGGAAACTCAACAATTCCCCGGGACTCGGCCGATAGTTTATAGACATCACTTAAAAAGTTATTAAAGGTGGTTGAGTTGATCCCACTGGCAATTCCGGCACATAGGCCAACAATCAAAAACAACTTGAAATCCCGGTCATGAACAAAGCGCTTTCCGATTTCCGCCCGGATCCCTTGGATCATGAAGTTACTATTAACGTTATCTTTGAATAATCTCAGATTCAATTTCATTGGATATTCCCTTTTCCGTCACAATTCCCTCACCTGGTGGTAAAACATGAATTAATTCCATGAATGTTATTTAAATCCTTCCATAAATTTCAGAGTGGGTTAATCTTATTACCCTACTTTCACCGCTCCACTTGCCCCTCCTGTCTTTAAAAGTTCATAATCAAACTCCAAATAAACCACAGACCAGAGATAATAAGCAATCGTCGATCTCAATCAAATAACCCCGACTTCGTAAGTTTGTAACGTTATCTTTGATCTTTTCCTTTTTTCGGGGAGTATGACAATATTTAAGCATATCCAATTCATTTTCTTCGATTTCGGTTATCTCATCTACGGCGCAATCTCTCGTATCCTTAACCAATATCTTCCCGTTTTGCCTATATAAAAAAAGTTCAGCGGGATCGGTACTCCATCTTTGATACCATTTTCGAATTGCCGTAAAAAAGGGAATTAACAGTTCCGGAGTTTTCCGGATATGGGAATCAATCTCCCCATCAAATTGATACGCCAATTTCATCAGATCGAGGTTTTCGGGGAAAGCTTTGCTATAGCCCTCCATGGGTCGGAGGTTTGAAATTCCATGTTCCTCATGATTTTTAAAATAGGGACTAAATCGTTGGATATAAATTGGCGTTATAACAGGAGGATCCAAATGCTGTACCAGAGGAAAAAGTAAGGCCAAACTTTTATAATCCTCTCCCGAATCCTTGGGGAGCGCGACAAGATGATTCCATTTTGCTGTAATATTTAATTCTTTACAATTCCGCAATAAGGCAATATTTATTGCTGCAGTGGTGCCCTTTTTCATTAATGCCAGATGTTTTGTTGAAAGAGATTCAATCCCCGGACCCAGAGTATCTATGCCGCTCTCTTTCATCTTTTTTAGCTGCTCAAAATTAAGCATCGGCTTTATTTGATAAAAAATAGTGCCATCAAAATTTCCTGAAGAAAGGGCTTCAAAAAAGGCATTGAAAAACGAATCGGGAAATACCGAGTCACATGCGTAATATGATTTATATTCAGGATATTTTTCACGCATTTGACATATTTGCAGAGCGGCTTTTGTCGCTGTTTTCGTTCGATAATCGATAACATTATCAGCAATACCACAAAATTTGCAACGATGCTTGGCTCCCCACCAACATCCCCGTGAAGTTTCAAAATACAGCAGGCTATCCTTTCTTTCTTCCGGTGCGAATTGCAACATGAAATCAGAATAATCCGGGATATCCAGTTGATCTAGATCTTGAACAGGTAAACATCGAATAATTTTCTCATCGGGTAATCTCGATTCTTTTAGTACTTTGGAGCAAAAATCGGGAAAGGTAATATCGGCTTCACCGTCAAAAATATAATCAATGGATTTATACTTGGCGAGTTCTTCGCCCATTTCTGGGTAACAGTTGTTTCCACCCATAACAGCAACGATTTCGGGCATGGCCTTTTTAAGTTGTTTTGCCATCGCCAGAGTTGCATTCGTCTGATAGTAAAGACTGCTAAATCCAACAATTTTGGGTTTTATTCTTTTTACTTCCTCAACAAACTTATCTATAAATCCATCAACTTGGCCTTCTGCATCCATAAATTCCTGATCGGTCAGAGTAGTTTTTTTATTCGTAAACATACTGTAGTAGCGAGCATAGAAGTTATCGGGGTCATCCTTGGAAGATACTGCAAAAACTCCCCCTTGATGAGCTTTTTTAGCAAAAATCTGTTCCTGATAAATCTCCGTTGGGGATACAACAGACATTATCGTGCGATAATGGTCCAGCCCGACAAGATTCGCATATAATGCATTTGCATAAAAAACCTTTGATGAAATTCCCTTTTTCGATAAAGCGCTTTTAAGTATTGCCGTTCCAAGGCAGGGTTGACCATAGGCATAAAATGGCGGGACAACGAGCAGTACTGAAAAATCTTCTTCGTTTTGCATGTTGGTCATTCCTTTCAGCCTTTCATTTTTTATATACCTCTGTTGTTAAATTTCTTTGCTCTGATTATTTCTAAATCATTCTTTCTCACCCATGTCGCTTTTCTAAAAATATCGGGAATAGATCATGCCAATTGTATTTATAATTTGGGCAAAGAGGTTCCCTATCAGGTAAAGTTAAGTTACTATGGGGGCAATGGCCATAGCAAATAGGCAAGAAAATACAGGCCCTGCACGAATTGTAACTTTCCGGTCTTCGCTTACGCCATTTATGCAAATTCCGATCGCTGGTAAATTCATCCAGATTATTTAAGTTACTAAAGGCTGTGCCGCTTGCGCCAAGTTCATGATCGCACTTTTTGATATCACCTCTGAAATCGATGACAAATCCATTGTCGACCAATGCATAGCATCCCAAATAACCTGCTTTGAAAAAAACTGGAGCCAATATCTCAAATCCTTGTTCTAAAGCCAAGTTTATGAGTTTACACTCTAAGTAGGCAAATTGCTCCATCGAAAAATGTATTTCCTGCTTGGGTAGATAATTGGCGGATTGATCCGCTGGTTTATAATTAAAAACCGGATAAAAATAGAGTTGGGATTTTCGTTCGGCAAGTCCGGCAAGTCCGGCTTCTTTTAGTTGTTTTATTAATAACGGCATCGAATCTATGTTTTTAAGACTAACATTGATTCGAATAATTATGTTTAGGAATTCCGAAGCGGCTAGGATATTATTTAAAATTACATCAAATGAATTTTCGGCGTTTTTTCCATCCAAGGTCGATTTGCGTACCAAATTATGCTCGTGCCTGCTACCGTCCAAAGTTACTTGAACCGATGATATGCCGTGTTGCGACAGTTCTAAAGCTGTGGAAGCATCCAGATAATAGCCATTTGAAACCATTCGAAAAGCATACAAGATATTCATTTCTCCACAGATATCCTGCAGTTTTTGGGATACTTTAAGAATAAAATCTTTCGATAATAAAGGTTCACCTCCAAACCAGGTAATGCTGAGCTTTCCGTTTTTTCTTAAACGCGATTGAATAAAAACTAATAATGCTTCAATGTCCTCCACTCCTAAGCTCAAGTCCGGTTTTTCCCCTTCATAACAGTAATAACAATTCATGTTACATTTCAGACTTGGCGCGATTACCAATGATAACCGCGAAATATCGGAAATAACCCGGTTGTACTTCTCAACCGCTAGAACGATCTCATCGACTCTTTGGGGTAGGATGAAACCGTTTTCCAGAAGAAATGCAATGACTTCTGACCATTTGTTTTTTTCCGGATCATCCTTTTTTACGGATTCAACAACCTGTTTTATGCAAGTCCACTGTTCCAGAGTTAACTTCAGCGAAGTCTCCGTAAGGGTATTATACAGGTAAATCGTTTTTCCCACTGGTACTTCAAGATTGTATTGGGATAGTTTTATTTCCACCTTGCTACTCCTTTTTAGTAATCACCAGGGCTGTCTATTTCCTTTTTAGACAGCCTCAGTGATTTTACTTGCCTTACCAACTTAACGGATATGAGTTCCATTTAAAAAGACTGATTTTAATCTGAGATACAAACGGCACAATTCGGTTCGACTCCGCCCTTTTGAGATTTGGCCACGTATTTCTGTAGATCAACGATAAGTTGCTCCGGTGTCAAATTACCGCCAACTTTACTAGCTTCGGGGCCGGAAATTTTAATTGAGTTATCACTCAATTTCTCAATCTTCATATTCATTCACCTCCTTTCCATAAAATAATGAATAAATATCAATCCATCTACTATTTTTCATTTTACCAGTTGTCACTTAACCACCACTTAACAGGTTTTGAAATAAAACTGTAAAATGAATAATATCCGGGGGTTTTGGGGTAATAAGAGGATTTCTTAAAAAATCTCATGAAGTCAAATAAAAAGATTTCTTCAAAATAATGTCAAGCTTTCTTCCTTCCGTAAAACGGGAATCGCTTTATCAGCAAACAATAACCTTATTTATTTTCAAGAGAGATTACTTTTTCGGATTATTACTAAAAAAAACGTAACATTGAAGTTAGGCTCCGTTTATTGTCCCGGATTGATTTTTAAAATTCAAACCAGATGAACCTCAGTTCACCACCGGCGGGATCATAAAAGTTACCTCAGTCCCTTGACCGGGATGGCTTGTAATGGTTAGACCCTTCCCAAAAAGTTTTTTGAGCCTGTTGTCGATATTCCATAGTCCTACCGAGCGGTTGCTATCGGACTTAAAAATCCTCCCTAATTTTTCAGGAGCAATGCCCGCTCCATCATCCTTCACCAAAACTAGAACCCCTTCGCCGGTATTTTTGATGACAACGGAAACCATACCACTGCCCCCTTTTTTCCTAATTCCATGATGAATAGCATTTTCAACCAGGGGTTGTATCGAAAGAGGCGGGATTTGCACTCCGGGGAGTTCATCTATATCAAACACCACTTTTAATTGATCGCCAAAACGCGCCTTTTCAATCTCGAGATATGATCGCAGCAGACCGATCTCATGAGCAATCGAAACATACATGGCCGGGTTTTTGAAATCAAAACTTTGCCGTAAATAGTTGGAAAATTGGTCGATGAGTTGCCGGGCCTGCTCCGGATCTGTATCACAAAAACAGGAGATGGTATTCAAGGCGTTATACAAAAAGTGCGGTTTAATCTGGGCCTGCATAAATGCGACTTCAGCAGCGATTGCCTTATCCACCGACAATTTCAGATTTACCAGCGTCCTGACTCTAGCCAGCATTTCTTCCGGTTCAAAGGGTTTGGCCAGATAATCGTTAGCTCCTGCCGTAAAACCCACTAAAATATCTGCCGGCCCAGTCTTAGCTGTCAGCATCAACACTGGAAGCTCAAAATGGGATTTCTGTTCCCGAATTTTTCGACAGACCTCATAGCCGGACATTTCGGGCATCATCACATCCAAGATCACTAAAGAATAGTCACGAACTCTACCCAGCTCCTCCAATGCAACTTTGCCGCTGTTTACGGCGGTAACGCCAAAACCGCCGGTCCGCAGCAAGGCGGCAGAAGATTGGAGGTTAACCGGATCATCATCAACCAAAAGGAGATGCCCTTCATGAATGGCTTTTTGTTTAATCGATGATACCACTGTTTCATCATGCATCATTACCGCCAGTTCAGGTAGTACAAGATCATTTTCCAGAGGGAATTCTTTCGCAACCGGCAAGGTGAAAATGAACTTTGAGCCTTTTCCCGGAGCCGACTCAACCCGGATGTTGCCCCCTTGCAGTTCCACCAGTTGTTTGGTGATCGAAAGCCCAAGGCCTGTGCCTCCATATTTACGGGTTAGCGATGTATCCACCTGTTCAAACGATTTAAAAATGTCAGCCAGTTTTTCTTCCGGGATGCCGGCTCCGGTATCTTTTACGCAAATCTCCAAAACCGCCCCAGTTACCTTCGCCGAAACTTCGATATAACCCTGGGCTGTGAACTTGGCGGCATTGCCAATCAGATTGTACAATATCTGTACCACCCGGTTCTCATCAGCCAGTACGGCAGGCATTCCAGCGGGCAAATCGGAAAATATTTCAATCTCCTTGGATTTACTTAACTTTTGAAACACATTGACCACGGTCAGAATCAAGCCATCGACCCGCATTGGTTTAATATTCAGCCTGATATCACCGTGTTTCAGCTTGGAATAATCCAATATATCATTCACCAGATTGGCCAATCTTCGGCTGTTTCCAGCGATAAGCGCCAGACTTTGCTTTTGATTTTTATTGATTTCACCTTCACTCTCCCTGAGCATCGCCTCAGTGATTCCTAAAATACCGTTTAAAGGAGTCCGTAATTCGTGGGAAGTGTTTGCCAGGAATTCATCCTTAATTTTGTCGAATTCCAGGAGCTTTTGAGACAGTTCTTGGACATTTCTGAATGACTCTGAAAATCTCCTGGCGAGGATGAAAGGTTGCATTAACAATATAATGAGGGTCCCAAGTTGGCTCGCGTTACTCTGGAATAAAATATCATGGATAGTGCATCCAATGACCGCCAGCACTCCCAGAAATCCGCCTAATGAATCCTTTTTGCCTCTTAGAAACGCTATGGTTAAAGTAAAGAGACAATATCCGCCGATCAGAATTGCGGCGGCCATAACGAGATGGAACAACCGGGAATAAAAGGAAAGCGGGGTTGTCAGGATCAACAGCATCATGCCCGCAGCATACCCAAAAGCCGCTCTCAAAACAAGCCTTGAATTTTCCTCCGGAAAGAGCTCCCCGATTATAAAGGCGGCACAAACGGAAAAGGAGCACAAGATAATATAATAAATCGCAATGATTACCTGATAGCTTATAAAGGGGAGCAGGCGATATATCAGAAAATCCCCGGATATGGCGGTGATGCTTGCCAATAAGATGCACATCCATACAAAATACAGGCTACTCTTATCCGCAGGCCGCATTAGGAAAATACCCATATAGTAAAATGCCATAATGGTCAGAGCGCCAAATAAAAACAAATCCTTATCGGCGATGGCCTTACTCATGTTCCGTATTTGCTCCGCTGTTCCCAGATAGACAGGATAGCACATACCGCCTTGGGCGTATATAAAATTAGCGACCTGAATTATCAGCTCAAAACTCTTTACTCCCGGCCTAAACTCCACCTCCTGCGGCTTACATCCGGGCAAAAATTGTCCTTGGTCCATACTGACCTTTCCACTTGAGCAAGCAAGGTGATCGTCGATATATAATTTATAGGCTGTCGCAACAGTGGGCATTCTGATTGCCAACGCCTTTCCTACCGGCGCATTGATCACCTTAAGCCGATAGGTTCCGTACCCAAAACCGGGCAGATTTTTGCCGCTTATTTGATAGCTGTTCCAGACAGAGGGTACATCAACCGACACATAAGTTAGCGGACCGCCGACTGCAACATCCCGGTAAGACAGAAAGCGTTTCCAGTAAAATTGCCACCCGCCGTTTAGGCTTAAATATCCATCCCGACTGCAATTCCAACTTTTCAAATCCAATTGGCCGTTCACCGGATGGATGGCCTTTGGTTTTAAAAAACAAAAAAAACCTATCAAAACAGCTCCTGTAAAGAAGATACTGGAGAGCAGCATCAAAATCCGCTTTTTGGTTACTAGCTGCATCATTTTACAATTCCCGCTTTGTTTAAGATTTTCTTTTTTTTTACGGGCTGCCCTTACTATCTGCTACCCCGTTCTTCCTCCTTTTTATTGTACCAGCCACCACTTAACCACCACTTAACCGACTTTTAAGCGAAAATGAAGAAAACCCTTGAAGGTTAAGGTTTGGCGGAATAATCTGCTGAGAATCGCAGAACTTTTTTTGATCAAATCGTAATAAGGAGGTTTGAAAATTTAAAACCCGTTTCGACGGCCTGTCTTTATACTATTCATAGCCCTCCTACCTCGCCAACCCTTTACCTGTCAGGCCTTAACTTCGAGAATGATGGCCGCGGAGGGGCACCCCCCTTTTTTGGTGTGACCTATCGGATGAAACAGCGTCATTGCTGCAATCGTGGTTTAGGAGGGGCAAGAGGGTATAAAAAAATAACCCAGGATTAAAACGGCCATCAATTATTTTTCATTTAAATACTGTGAATCCTATCTCCATTAACTTGTTGTTGTATACACATCGTGTTGTCACGACCATATACTCGAAACGCTGTAGGCATACCGAACTGTTGCGTATGTCCTACCGACTCCCGCGTATACATACTGAACCGTTGCGTATGTCCTACCGACTCTCGCGTATACATACCGAACTGTTCCGTACGCATACCGGAAAGCAGACCGGAGATTGGGCCAAAAATTCCTCGGATTTTAGGATTATCAGGATTAAGGCCTATTTACACTATCTTTTTATGTTGATGAAACGAAAAAGCATCACCGGTATTCATTCCGAATTTATGCAAAAAACATTTTCAACCGCGAAAAGCTCAAAAATACACAAAATTAAAACCACCCCTGTCGCTTCACCTCTTCTTTTCATGCCCTTTCGTATATTTCATGGTTCATAATCGATGTTATTTGCTTCGATTTTCTTCCTCTGATCAAGAAAAAGCTTCTATAGGGTACCAAAAGCATTTTAGATGCAGGGACAGGGATACGCAGAAATACGGTTTTTATGTTTCAGGGAAGTAATCTGCCGGGTTTAATGCCGTTCACCATTTATTAAACCTGTAAATCTTACTGTTCATCTTGTCTTCGTTAACCTCTTCTTAAAGCCACCTTTTTCAAAAAAAAAGAGAAAAACGTAAGAACATAAATAAAAAGGGCAGTAAAAAAGCCGCCCCAAATTCAGGACGACTTTAATCATTTCTATAGATATTTAAATTAACCCGAAACCTTATCATTATTGATTCTAACGTCCATCTTCCGGATTAAGCGTCATCGATTCTTGAAGTTCAGGTGACAATGCATTCCATGCCGCCCAGTAACGGGAACGTTTCCCATCTATATCCGAGGAATTCCTCTTGGCCCATTCTTCAGACTCCGGGGTATTATCGACTAAAATACTATGTTGATCCCAATCAGCAAATTGGTGACTTGCCAGGTCAGACTGACGAAGCGGTCGGAAAGAAAACCGGTCTTTCCACATACCGATCCTAGCTTGCACCAATGAGTAATAAATTTTTCCTGCCAACACTGTGGCTTTTAAAAAATCCGCTGATTCACCGACAACCATAAATGCGTGCTCGCCTGGAGCAACATCATACACGATTTTAGTTTCATTATTATATAATATTCCAATGAATTTGGTTTCCTTCTCCGATACATCAAAAACTGAAGCGGCATTCGAAGAGCCAAACGAATAGTTTCGTATAAAAACGAGTACCGCTTGATCCGGTATAGGCGTTATTGAGCGCTCCGATTTCTTCATATATCCATAGCCTGCATATGTAACAGCTCCCATTAGCACGAAAATCACAGTACAGATAATTGCATGTGAAAATCTTCGAAACATATCGACACCTCTTTAGAAATAATTGTTATAGTAGTGCATTGATGCTCAAAATTAATGCTGCATTATCATAATTTTGCTTTATTAAATTATTTTTTATTCTTCGAAATATCATTTATTCCTTTTTTTATATAAATTTCTTAAATAATTTAATTCCCTATGTATTATGCTTGTGGCTTCGAATCGATTTTTTAAATTACCGAAATCTTAATACCAGTATAATGAAATCCATTCAATCGGTATATTATGAATCATCTCACCCTTCATTCCCGTTCTTTTATTCGCGATTTATCTAAAAATCATAAGATTTATTTGCTTCCCCATGAAACGATAAACTTTTTGAATCTCAATTGTTATACATCAAACTCAATGTCGTTACGTTCAACTAAGGCCTCTTCCATTGGGTGAACACCATACTGATTTCATTTGTTTAACCACTTTCCACCTTCGCTGTATAGCTTTTGTTTTTTTTCCAATACTAGTAGTAACTCTGAAATGGAGGATATCGCTTGGAATTATCAAATAATCTCTATTACCCTGCGTTTGCCCTCGTTATGCTTTTTTTTGTTTTAGTTTTTATTCCTCGGGCAGAAATTAAAAGATTATTTTGGTTTTCTGTACTTTGGGGAACAGGACTTGATTTTATTGTAGTTCTTCTTATGAAAATATTAAATATTTATCGATATAGCAACGCTTCCCCATTTGTTTTTTATGGTTCCCCAATATTTCTCAATTTAGCTTGGGCAACGGCTGTATTGTTGTTTTTTTATTTTTTGCCGGTTAGCAAAATAAAATATATACTCTATGTCTATATTGGTATATATGCTATGCTGGGTGTATTCATAGGAGCTTTTTTAAAGGAAGCGGGACTACTGATTGAAATCCACTGGCATGTATTGTTACGTTTTCCACTCGTCTATGGATGTTTTTATGCCTGTTATCGGCATTATGAATATCTGCGAAAAAAAGATAGTACTCTACTATAATCATTAAGCACTCTCTTTTACTGTTCTTAACGGCCAAAGATTCTTTGCAAAATATCAATTTCCGGTTCTCGATTCCTTTTTCTATTCCATTGTTCGTATTCTTGCAATATCGTTCATCACTCTTTCGTAGCCGAAAGGCAACTTTCACCGGATTGTAAAATTAGGCCAATATTTCTTCCGGCGCAATCAGCCCAATCGGATAAGTAAAATAGAATTTATGGCAATATTGTACCCCCTTTTAAGTAATCATTGACAGCCCCCCTCTTTTGTTTTCGCAATTCCGACACCCCACGGCTGGCAATCATAAACTTCCGAACATGGTTTCTGGAAGAAGCGATCAGTGACCATCTTCCCCCGCCGTTATACTCGCCGATTGCCGTCTTAATGTCATTGTTATTCCGTTTCAATAATTCCGCAAAATGAGCGATGGCAACCCTGTAATTACATTGCCATTTATAAAAGTCTTCCGGTTTATATCCAAATTCTTTATAATAATCACTCCATGTTGTGGCCATCAGTTGAGCGGGTCCTTGTTCACCGGCTTTACCCACTTTATGCAGGTCAAATCCATTTTCAATTTGACAAATCGTCAGACAATCATAGGGGCTTACTCCAGCTTCTTTCGCATAGTTAACAGTCAACGCGGTAAATTCCGAGAGCTCATCCGTGATTAATTTTGGATTACTAACCGCTAAATAACCGGTAATATAGCCATAGATAACAGCATTTTCTTGAACTTGTTCTCGAACCTTTTGAATTTTCATTTGATAAGAGTTAGATTCAATCTTTTTTTGCTGTTTTAACCGAGCGATGCGATTATCCAGTTTTACAATTTCCTGTCGATAGTTTTTGGTGGTCTGATGGAAAAATGCGAGTCCGACAAGTTCGAATCCTGTGATTGCCAATATAATAACGGCGATAACCCAATCCTTTCTCTTCATTCCCTTACCTCACTTTCATAAATTATTTTTGATGCGCTCTATATTTTGTCAACACTTGCCGATACAAAATATTCCATAGTCATAATTTTGGTTCCACTCGTTAATAGGAGTAACTTCTGGCCGCATATCGTGCCGATTATCCCAAGCATTAAGCGACCATTCCTTTCACGCAGCTTTTTCAACAATAGCTACATGGAATGGTAATCAAGCCCATAAAATATTGACGCCTCCATTTGTATGAATACCGGAATGACAATTTTTGTCACATTGAATGCTCTTAAGCATGTCCCAAAAAAACAATTTCTTACTGGAATGAAGCTCTTGATTGCTACTCTCCGTCATACTGAGGTTTATATGCTTCAAATGCCGATTGAATAAGATTTATTTGATCAATCGGCATTAATTTAAGCATTGTACTCATCGCTTGAACCTATCCACAAATTTTGGTAATCAGATTCCTTTACAACTAAAATGATATTTAAATCAATAAGATTATTAATGATCGGGTTGAGGATTGGCTGAATGATTTTTCTCATAACGGTATAAAGCCTATATCAAATAAATTGCGTCATTGAGTATAGCGCTGGATTCAAGTTCATTCCTTATCACCGGACCATGAGCATTAAAGATCATGGCAGATAGTCTTTTTAAATCATCTTTGGAGCATTTTCGAAATGATACCCATCGAAGGCCATCTTCATGCCGAACAAATAACCAAACTTCATGACCCCAATTTCTGGCTAACATTTCAATTCCTTGGTCAATGAATTCGATTCCTTGATCAAAGATACTCATGGTATTCCCTCCTTTTCTTTCATAATATGTTTGTTACCAATCTCAAGAACCTGTGCCTGCTAGCGTATATTTCCATACTATGTATATATTGGCTAAGCTATATATGGCAAAAATAGCATGGCACCATTGGCGCCATGCTATTTTTGCTTTAAAGCTGTTTACCTCATTATATTTTACATCCGGCAAACATCCTATTGTAGGATGAAAGTCCGTCTTAACTCCGTGGCCGCGGCATTCCCGTTCCCCGATGAATCCTGTGACACACCGGCGGCTACGTTTACCGTTACCACTCCTTGACCGGACGGAACGATTTTCGCCGTATAAGTCTTGCCGCTACCGCTAAAAGGCGATTGTCAAACCCCCCGGTTCCTAGAATCTTATCACTCACCCTTTCAGAGGGACTCAGCGCCGCAAAGCATCTACTCTATCGTAAACCCCGAAATCGCGCCGGTAACTTCGGCAGGCCGCCCGTTTTCATCCGCATAAGCAAAAGCCACCGCATAGTAATCTCCCCCGGCTATTAGATCAAAGGTGGTAAAAGTATCTTCCAAAAGGTCCTCTCCGCTATCCCAAACAACTGTTG
>JAFABB010000047.1 GCA_023426245.1 Bacillota bacterium | reverse complement strand
ATTTACGGGCTTACTTGGCCAAAGAATTGCCGGATTACATGATCCCAGCTTATTTCGTGCCGTTAGCCAAGATTCCGCTTACCCCCAACGGGAAGGTCGACCGGAAAGCGCTGCCGGAACCGGATGGTATTCTGAATAATGAAGTGGAATATCGGGCCCCAGCCAATGAAATGGAAAGAAAGCTTGTTTTGATATGGCAAGAGATACTGGGTCTAACGAGAGTCGGTACTTTAGATAACTTTTTTGAATCAGGCGGAAATTCGCTGAAAGCAATGATGCTTGTGTCACGGATTAATAGTGAGTTCTTAGTAAATATACCATTACGGGTAATATTGAAAATGCCCACTATCCAAGTTTTAGCGGAGTATATTTACAACTGGCAACGGTTCGCCGGCAAATTGCAGACCGAAAAACCATTGGTTTTACTCAATATGGAACAGTCGCAGAATATATTTGCATTTCCACCCATTGCCGGATTTGCCGGTACTTATGCGGATTTGGCCAAGTTAGTGCCTTCCCGTTCCTTTTATAGTTTCGACTTCATCGAGGCAGAGGGGAGAATTGAAGAGTATCTGGATTTGATCATCGAAGTCCAAAAAGAGGGGCCGTATGTGCTATTTGGTTACTCCGGCGGGGGTAATATTGCTTTCGAGGTTTCTAAAGCATTAGAACGGAGAGGCTATGAAGTCTCAGATCTGATCATGCTTGATTCATTTAGGGTCTACGATGAACACGCTCTGGCTATGATTGAGGTTAAGCGAGAAGACGTGGAAGAGCAGGTCTTAAAGTATATGCAACAATATCAGGAATTAGGTGTCAATCAAGACGATTTTAATAAAATCGTTGATCAGGTTTATCAAAAAGAGTACCGTTACGGGCAGTTTATGAAACAAACCGTAAATTGCGGTACTGTTGGTGCAGATATTCATATCATTAAGGCGGAACACGGTAAGGAATATGATGAGAATACCAAGTGGGATACAGTAACCACTGGAAAAGCAATCGTTTGCCAGGGGAAGGGCGCCCACAGTGATCTCCTTGGCTATCCTGAAAATGCCAAACTCATCAATGAAATACTGGAAGATATCGATCAAAAGTCATCCAAAAAGGAGTCATCGCTATGTCAAAAGTGATATTTCTTAGTTATCCCCTTCATGGACATACCAATCCCACTCTTGGGCTGGTAAAGGAGCTGGTTGAAAGGGGGGAAACAGTGATTTATTATTCATCCGAATCTTTCCGGGAGAAGATCCAAAATACCGGTGCAATTTTTCGCGGGTATCCAATCGAGATCCCCAAAGATGAGAAAGGTACAAATGCCACATTTGCCGATGGGGTGGAAGAATTGTTTACCTTTTTTACGGTTACGCTCAAATTTGGCCAAGCGATAATGGCTAAGGTAATGGATGAGACAAAAAGCGAGAATCCCGATTACATTATCCACGATTCCTACGCTTTTTGGGGAAAACTGATTGCTTCGGCTTTGAATGTTCCCGGGATTTCTTCAGTTACCACCATGGTTTTTAATAAAAGGTTGGTGGAGTTGGATCCGGATTTGTTTTTGAAATGTTTTATCAAAATGTCCCCTCAGGCTATGTTGAGAAAATACGGAGTCAATACGGTGCTTGAGATGACGGATAATATGGCCGGCTATTTTAAAAGCATGTTTAATAATATAGGCGATTTCGATTTCTTTGATAGGATACTCAACCATGAGGAACTGAATATCGTTTACACCTCCCGGATGATTCAGATCCATGAAGAGTGCCTGGATGACAGCTTTAAGTTTGTAGGGCCTTCGATCCGGCCTCCGGAAAACAAATTGGATTTTCCGTTTGAGAAGTTAACGGAACAACCACTGGTGTATATATCGTTGGGAACAACCTTGAACCGGAGATTGGATTTTTATAAAAATTGTATCGAAGCCTTCAGGGATTCTGAAGTACAGGTGGTTATGGCAGTTGGAAATAAAGTGGATATTACGGAACTTGGAGCGATACCGGCCAATTTTATCGTAAGAAACTATCTACCCCAGTTGGAAGTGTTGCAGCGGGCTTCGGTTTTTATTACTCATGGCGGATTTAATAGCAGCAGTGAAGGGATCTATTATCATGTGCCTTTAGTACTGTTTCCCCAAAACACCGACCAGTTTGTGGTGGCTGAGCGGATGGAACAGCTGGGGGCGGGTATCTATGTAAGAAATCCTGAAATTCCGGCCGAAGAATTAAAGAATTTAATCGGAAAAGTCCTTTCGGACAGCACTTTTAAAAATAACTGCGCCGCCATTGCCGCATCTTTTCAAGGGGCTGGCGGTTATCAAAGAGCGGTTGATGAGATATTTGCATACAAAATACGAAGGGGAATTCGATGAAAATCAGCGGACCACTTGAAATGGCCGGTTGTCCTGTCCAAGAAGAAACCAGTGAAAAATTATGGACGTCTAATTTTTTACTTTTATGGCAAGGGCAATTCATATCGATGCTAGGGGATGTAATTTATAGTATTGCATTGGGATTTTGGGTGTTGGCTGTCACCGGATCGACCGTTCTGATGGGAACATTAATGGCGGCAACAACTTTGCCCAAAGTACTGGTTTCGCCATTTGCAGGTGTCTGGGCCGACAGGACGGACCGGAAGCGATTATTAATCGGGATGGATCTGATCAGAGGATTGTTAATAGTTTTGATGGGGGTTGCCGCTTACGGTGGTTTCATTCGCATCTGGATGGTATTTTTGGTCGGAATCATCCTTGGTATTTGTGGCGCATTTTTCACTCCGGCGGTTAGTGCTCTGATCCCGGATATCGTATCCCGTTCAAAGCTGATGAAGGCCAATTCTTTTCTGGGGATGATCCAAACGGGTTCGAATATAATCGGCAACTCAGTTGGGGGATTTTTGTTTCAGATTTGGGGAGCCCCTATGATGTTTTTATTCAATGGATTTTCATATGTGGTTTCAGGCTTTTTGGAGATCTTTCTTAAAATACCCCGAATTGAACAGGTTGAAGATAGTGCGGGCCCGCATGCGCGGGCACGGCAGCATTTTTTTGAGGATATGAAGGAAGGATACCTGTTTGTGTGGAGATTCGGCGGACTACGCTATCTGCTGATCATGATATCGTTTATTAATTTCATTCTTTGTACCGCGATGGTGTTGTTGTTGCCTTTATATCAAATGACCAAGAGTCTGGGACCTACGAAATATGGAATCTCCATGGCGTTCCTAGCAGGCGGCCTGCTGGTAGGGATGATGATCACTGCAGCACTCAAAATACCTACGGCCAAGAAAATGCTGTTTTTTGTGGTATGTGTGATCATTTCAAGCTTATGTTTTATTCTATTTGCAGTCATCGAAAATTTTTCTCTCATGGTTACCCTGATTTTTATGGGTGGAATCTTTATTGCAATGATTATCGTACTGATCCATTCGATAATACAGCTTACGGTACCGCAGGAAATTCGGGGCAAGGTATTTGCTCTGATCAATATGTGTACCCAAGCGCTGATGCCATTAGGGATGATTTTGGGAGGGACCTTGGCAAAATTTATTCCAATCCGGGTGATCATTGTCAGTTGTTTTTCAATTGAATTATTACTGTTTGTGTCATTTTCATTTTTGCATTCCGTTACCATGTTTTTTAATTCAGATCCGGTGGTTAAAAATCCTGGAGATTCTGAGTAGTCATCCACCCACGGCAAACTAAAGGGTGAAAAATAGGTTTTATCTCTGTGTCTCTGCGGCCTAAATGCTTTTTGGCCACAGAGACATCGGCACCAATGGTGCCGCAGACACAGAGAAAACATTGAGACAAAAAGTATTTTTAAGTAGAGGTGAAGAAAATGGAAAAAACCAAATTGTTTTGTCTGCCTTACGCGGGTGGTTCAGCGGCATGTTATCATCCATGGCGCCAATATATCAGTCATGCAATAGAATTACGTCCTTTGGAACTTGCGGGGAGGGGGCTACGTCTGGGAGAGCCTTTCTACCAAAGTATCACTGAAGCAGTCATCGACATATACAAATTCATTCAAAAGGATTTGGATGATGGTCCCTATGCTATTTTTGGCCACAGCATGGGATGTATGCTGGCTTATGAGCTGGCTTATATGATTAAAAACTCGGGCCATCCTTCTCCCTGCCAGCTGTTTTTTTCCGGTAAATGTCCTCCGGGTATCAAAAATTCCCGGGAACCACTTCATTTATTGAGGGACCGGGAGTTCATCGAGGAGGTTTTTAAAATGGGCGGCACTCCGAAAGAGTTGCTGGAGAACCAGGAATTACTGGAGATTTTTCTACCTATCTTACGGGCGGATTTTAAGATTGTTGAAACATACCGGCATGAGACCAAAGATGAAAGACTCGCTAGTGACCTAACCGTATTCTGGGGTAAACAGGAAAAAGGAGTTACCTTGGGTGAGATCGGCATGTGGCGGGATTATACCGATAATAATTGTCAAATTCATTTGTTTAATGGTGGACATTTTTTTATCAATGACTATGTGCAGGATGTTGTAAACATCATTAATTCCACTTTGTTATCATAGGCCTTCCTTTAAATAGGTTCCATAGCGTTTGCTGAATTTTGAAAGATGAGGTGAGATCAGATGAAACTGGTTCAATTGGCAGGACTGTATTTTTTAGGGACTGAAGAGTTCAATTCATCCAACAGCATGATCGCCAAAGTGATTCTGAAGAAGAAAATCGATTGTCATAAATTAGTCTTGAGTTATAGGAAATTAATTGTAGAGAATCCCTTGTTGCAAACGAAGATCTTTGAAATTCCCGCTAAAAATAGGTTTGAGTGGGGGCGGTTCTCATCCGAAGAATTGGAATGTTTGCTTCGTTTTGAGGAAGAGCAGTTCATGAAAAAGTTTGATCAGGAAATGATTTTAAGGCAGTATTACCCGACCAATTCGCGCCTACCATTTTACATCGTCGTTATGGATGAAAACACGGTATTTGTCCATTTAAGTCATATCATTGCCAATGGCAAATGTTTCGTTTTCTGGATTCAAAAATGGCTGCGATACTATGCTGATGATATAGATGTCGCAGTCCATGAGCAATTACCGGATACGAATTTGAATCATAGAATTTTGTTCCTGATGAAAAGAATAAAGGCCTTCTTGTGGTCGCCGGTTTTTATTGGGGGTTTTTTACTAAAAGCCGGCAAGGCAACAGTGGACTTGAGCCATGGTAAAAACCCGGTTGAAACCAAGAACTATGCGATGAAATCTTACCGCTTTAGCCAGGAGGCTACTCAAAGAATACTGCAACAATGTAAACTTAAGAAAATGACGTTCACTGAATCCATGTGTGCACTATTAGCGGAGAGTTTATTCGAGCACGATCAGGAAAAAGAACGGGTCTTCATTTCGATCCCCATGGACTTGCAGTTTCTGTTACCCTATTCACCGGAAACAGCTCATGGAAATTTGATAGCCAGTCTTCCGGTACAGTTTTTTAGGGGCCGGGACATCGATAAACAGGTAAAATCGGTGTTTAAGTGGTTTAAAAGAGGGATTCCTTATAGTTTGTCATCTTTAATGGCTAAGGTTTCCTTATCCTACCAAAAATCGAAGGCAAAGTGCTTGACATTGTGTAAGGCACCTATACCCGAGAGGTCTCCGTTGATGAATTTTTCGCTCACTTATTCCAATCTGGGCGCCATTTCCGATCCAGTGATCGATAAATTCGTAGCATCCATTGGGTTTTCTGTAAAATCACAGTCCATTCTTTTGGTATCGTCTACAGTTTCCGGCAGTTTATCTTTGGATTTGTCATGGTCGAAGGATCTTTATAACACGGATGAAGTATTGAAGTTGTTTGATCGGGTACTATTGGAGGAATATTGGGTGCACCCGGCTGTAAGTGCTCAAGAGGAAGTGCACGATTATCATGAAAAGCTTGATGATGCCGAGTATCCACTGACCTCTTATCAAAAAGATATCTGGTTGGAACAGTGTTTATATCCTGGAAAACCCATTTACAACTTGGGCGGATATATGGATATTCAGGGAAATATCGACAAAGACATGCTCATTCGATCGATTGATATTTTAATCAGGGAGAATGACTCTTTACGGATGAGGGTAATCGAGAAAAATAGTGAACCCTGTCTGAAATTATCATCGGAAGTTGCCTATGAAGTTCCCTATTATGATTTTTCAAATGATGAAAATCCCTATCAAGCTTGCCTGAACTGGATGGAAAAAGAATTTTTGAAACCTTTGGATTGGGATGGCAATTTATTTCAATTTGCTTTACTGAAAGCGGATCATAATCGATACTTTCGATTCGCCAAATTTCATCATCTAATTATCGATGGATTTGGCATCGCGCTGATGCATAAGCAAATCATTGAAAATTACAATCAATTATGGACCGGTGTTCATGAAACAGGGAGAATGACCTATTCGTATAGGGATTTTATCGCTGAGAATCAAACATACCTTAATTCCCAGGCATTTTTAAGTGATAAGCAGTTTTGGAAGGAAAAAAACCGGACGATTCCGGAACCGCTTTTTAACAGAAACGCCGCCAATGATTTGGATGGCAGTTTCGTGATGAGCAACCGGTTAACTTTTAGCATTCAAAGATCTTTGTATAATCAAATGATTCAATTCAGCGAGGAAAATGGCTGTACGGTTTTTCATTTTATTTTGGGCGTGTTATTCGTCTATTTCAGCAGAGTGTGTCAGAAAAATGAGGTCGTAATCGGTGTTCCCATTCTGAACCGAGGAAAGGCGAAATTTAAAAAGATCCTGGGGTTGTTCACCAATGTCTTACCTTTAAAAATCAATCCGGGAAACGACATCAGTTTTCGGGAGTTAATGCTCACGATAAAAAGCGAACTGATGGAATGTTACCGGCACCAGAAGTTTCCTTTGGGAGAAATATACCGGACCGTGTTTGAGCAAGTGAAGGAAAAAAGTAATATTTTCGACATTTCGCTTTCTTTTATCAATCAGGATTTTAGTGAAAATTACGTTACCGCCAGCGACTATAATATTGTCAGTATGGCTCACCGGCATGAGCGGAATGCCTTAACCATCTTCGTAAGAGAATATAATACGGAACGGGATGTCGATATTGATTTTGATTATCAGACCGGAGTATTTGAAAAATTTATCCCCATCGCAAACGTTGTTGAACATTTTCAATTTTGCCTTGGCCAAGTGCTGATAAGTGGTGAGAAAAATCTCCGTGAAATCGAAATCATTCCCGAGGAAGAACAAAAAAAGATATTATACGGTTTTAATCAGACAAAGGCCGAATATCCCAGAAATAATGCTATTCACCAGTTGTTTGAGGCGCAAGCAGCCAAGACACCGGAGAATTTGGCGGTTGTATTTGGCGATCAACAGCTGACATATGGGAAGTTGAATGCCAAAGCCAATCAGTTGGCCAGGTTATTGAGAAATAAAGGGGTAAAGCCGGATGATATCGTAGGCATCATGGTGGAACGGTCCATGGACTTAGTCATCGGGGCGCTGGGGGTCCTTAAAGCGGGTGGAGCTTATCTGCCCATAGATGCCAACTACCCGCCGGATCGAATCCAATACATGCTGGAGGATAGCGCAGCGTCTATCTTGTTGACCCAAGGACACTTAAAAGATCGGGCAGTTTATCAAGGGGAAATTATCGACATTGAAGATAGCGCCATCTACCAAGGTGACAGGGAAAATTTGCTCAACGTCAGTAAACCCTGTGATTTGGCGTATATCATTTATACTTCCGGATCAACCGGAAAACCCAAGGGCGTAATGATTGAACATGGGGGAATTGCCAATTTAAAAACGTTTTTTGCCAAGATCTGTAATTTGGGAGAACCGGATCGAATGTTGCAATTCGCCAGCAGTTCCTTTGACGCTTCTGTCTGGGAGATTTTTGCCTGCTTACTGACAGGGGGGACATTGTATATCGTTCCCAAAGAAACGATCTACAATTTTACGGCATTTGAAAATTTCATCAGCCAAAACGGAATAACGATCGCACTCCTGCCACCAACTTATTTGGCCGGTATTGAACCGGAGCGGGTAACCGGGTTGAAACAACTATTCACAGGCGGGTCTGCCATCACCAAATGGTTGGTTGACAAATGGAAAGGAAAACTGACCTATTATAACGCTTATGGACCGACTGAGTCAACGGTGATTGCCACCACCTGGAAATATAATGAGCAGCAACTGGGGAATGGTCCGGTGCCGATAGGGGGGCCGATCAGCAACACGGAAATCTATATTCTGGACCAGAGTCAACGGCTGCTGCCAATCGGTGCCGCCGGGGAACTGTGTATCGGCGGAGATGGTCTGGCACGGGGCTATCTTAACCGCCCGGAACTGACGGCGGAAAAATTTGTAACCAATCCCTATCGCGACGGAGCGAAGATCTACAAAACAGGAGACCTGGCAAGATGGATGCCGGATGGTAATATCGAGTTTCTGGGCCGGATCGACCATCAGATCAAGATCAGGGGTTTTCGGGTTGAACTGGGAGAAATAGAATCGGCGCTCTTAAACTATCCATCCGTGAAGGAAGCAGTGGCCATCGCCAGGGAAGATCGGCCCGGCGATCAATATTTGGCCGCCTATTTTGTATCGGAGAATGGATTGACAACCGATGAACTCCAGGAACATCTGCGGAAAGAACTGCCTGAATATATGGTTCCTTCATACATTATCCGGCTTGACAGAATGCCGTTAACACCGAATGATAAGATCGACCGGAAAGCCTTACCAGAGCCCGCCCGCGATTTGAATCGTGATACACAATTTATTGCGCCGCGGAACGAAAAAGAGGCAATATTGGCAAAAGTATGGCAGGAAGTATTAAGAACCGAAAGGATTGGGATTCGGGATAACTTTTTCAATCTGGGAGGAGACTCGATCAAGGCCATACAGGTATTATCGCGGCTGAATGCTTATCAGTTAAAGCTGGAAATGAAGGATTTATTCAAACATCCGGTCATCGAAGAATTGGGCGATTTTGTTAAAACCTCAACCAGTACTGCCGAACAAGGTACGATTGAAGGAAAGATCAAGATGACCCCAATTCAGTATTGGTTATTTGAACAGCGTTTTTCCGAAAAACATCACTTTAATCAGGCGGTGTTGCTCTATCGCCAAGAAGAATTTTCTGAAGCCATTCTCAGGACTCTATTTGAAAAACTGGTAGTCCATCATGATGCATTAAGAATGATTGTCAGGATTGAAGGAGATCGGCCGGTTCTCTATAACAGGGGACTTGAAGGCCAATGGCATTCTGGCGAGCTGTATTCTTTGGAAGTAGTGGATTTACTGAAAGATGATAACTTCCAGGACACCATCGAATCCGAATCCAATCGGCTCCAAGCAAGCTTCGATCTGGATAGGGGCCCGTTGGTTAAGGCCAAACTTTTTAAGGCAAAAACCGGGGATTATCTTTTAATCGTCCTTCACCATCTGGTGGTTGATGGGATATCCTGGCGGATCATCCTTCAGGATTTTTACAGGGGATATCTGCAGGCCTCAAAAAACGAACCGATTCAATTTACCGATAAGACGGATTCCTTTCTCACCTGGTCGCTTCGCTTATCGGCCTATGCTGATAGCCGGGAACTATTGAGCGAAGTGGACTATTGGGCGGAAGTGGAAGCGAAAGCGGTAAAATCATTGCCGAAAGATCGGATGATTGATAAAAGGAGCTACCAAGATATCCGGCAGGTTCAGCTGGGGTTGGCCGGACCTGATACGGAGAAATTGCTTAAACAGGCAAACCAGGCCTATCATACCGAAATCAATGATATTTTGCTTGCAGCATTGGGGCTTGCGGTCAAGGAATGGACCGGCGAGGATCAGGTATTGATAAATCTGGAAGGGCACGGCAGAGAAGAAATCCTTAAAGATATTGATATCTCAAGGACGGTGGGATGGTTCACAGCCCAATATCCAGTTGTATTGGACATGGGTGGGAACAGGGATCTTGCTTATAGGATAAAAGCTGTTAAAGAACATTTGCGGCAAATACCCAACAAAGGGATTGGCTATGGGATTTTAAAATATCTGACTTTGCCTGAAAACAAGAAAAATTTGCAGTTTACGTTACAACCGGAAATCAGTTTTAATTACTTGGGGCAATTCGATGCCGAGATTGAAAACGGCGCATTTACCCTATCGGATATTTCGACCGGGAAATGGATCGCGCCTACTATGGAATGCCCGTATGCCATTGAAATAAGTGGCCTGGTTCATCAGGGACGGTTGGTTCTCAACTTTGGATATCATCAATATGAGTATGACCGGGTTACCATGGTCCAGCTTGCAGAATGTTTCCAGGAAAAGCTGGTCAATTTAATTGATCATTGCGCGGCGGCCGAGCGTCCCGTAAGGACTCCCAGTGATTTTACAATTCACCAAATTACCCTGGATGAACTTGATAATCTCTTAAGCAATATAGATGCCGGAAATGTCAAAGACTTATATGAATTAAGCCCTATGCAAGAAGGTCTGTTATACCAGGCTATCAAGGATAATGAATCCGCCGCCTATTTTGAACAGGTGAGTATACAAATAAAAGGCCGGCTCGATCTTTTCCGCCTGAAAGAAAGCTATAACCAGCTTCTCGGGAGATATGATATTTTTCGAACCGTGTTTGTCTATGAAAATTTAACACGGCCTGTTCAGGTTGTGATGAAGCAAGCAAAAAGCCAGATTTGGGTGGAGGATATCTCCCATTTACCGGAAATGGAGAAACAAGTTTTTCTTGAAGAATTTAAATTAAAAGATCAAAGGTGCGGCTTTGATCTGCAAAAGGGTCCCCTGATCAGATTAAGAATCATCCAAACAGGCGCGGATTGTTATGAAGTGATATGGAGCTTCCATCATATCATTATGGATGGATGGTGCCTGGGGATTGTCCTGAAGGAATTTTTCACGATCTATGCCTGCCTGCAAGAAAACAGAATGCCGGAATTAGAGACAATCCATCCTTACAGTAATTATATTCAGTGGCTCGCCGTGCAGGATGATGCGGAGGCGGCATCCTATTGGACAAAATACCTGAATGATTTCGAAGAGCGGACCTCACTTCCTAAAAACAGCGGTTTACCGGTAACGGGAACATATGAACGGGAAGAGCTCGGTTTCGAGATTGATTCGGTTATAAGGTTGGATCTTGAGACTTTGGCCAGAAGAAACAATGTTACCTTCAATACGCTTTTCCAGGCCATCTGGGGACTCTTGCTGATGCGTTATAACAATACCGGCGATGTTGTGTTTGGCACGGTTGTATCGGGAAGACCTCACGAAATAACAGGCGTGGAAAAGATGATCGGATTATTTATTAATACCCTGCCTGTAAGGATCAAAGCCGACATGGCACACTCCATTCTCCAATTGCTGCCCAAATTACAGCAGGCCGCGCTGGAGTCTGAGGGATACAGTTATTTTCCCCTGGCTGAAATCCAAACCAGGACAAGCTTAAAAACGGCCCTGTTCGACCACTTGATCGCTTTTGAGAATTATCCGCTGGAAGAAGCGACCGGCAATATTCTTGGCATAGACGCCAAAGTAAGTGAAGTTTTTGAACAGACCCAGTATGACTTGAATATGGTCATTTTTCCCGGAAAGGAATTAAAGATCAAATTTATTTACAATTCATTAGTCTATGGGCGGGGGTTTATTGAAAAAGTTAGCAACCATCTCCTCTCAGCGATCAAGGGAATACTTGCCGATCCGCAGACGCCGCTGAAAGATATCGGCATTCTCACGGAGGAAGAAAAGTTGGAGCTGCTATCCACTTTTAACCATACCGAAGTGGAATATCCGAAAGATAAAACCATCCCGGAACTCTTCGAAGAACAGGTAAAGCGGACACCGGACCATCCGGCTGTGGTTTTCCAGGAACAGCAACTGACTTATAAAGTGTTGAATGAAAAGGCCAATCAACTCGCAAGAGTATTAAGAACCAAGGGTGTAAAAGCGGGCAACATTGTGGGTATTATGGCGGAACGTTCTCCGGAAATGATCACCGGGCTTTTGGGTATCTGGAAGGCTGGTGGAGCTTATTTGCCGATCGATCCGGAATATCCGGCGGATAGAATCAGTTATATGCTGGCGGACAGTGGGACCTCCATTTTATTAACCCAGAAACATCTGTTGGATAAGCTGACTTTTTCAGGGGAAATACTCTGCTTGGATGATCCCAACCTGTATAGCGGCGGTCATTCCGAATTAGGCGTAAAACAGAATCCTGGGGATTTATCCTATGTGATTTATACCTCCGGTTCTACTGGTAAGCCCAAGGGCGTTGAAATTGACCATGCCAGCCTGGTGAATCTGGTTTCCTGGCACCAACGGGTCTATCGTATCACCTCCAAAGACAGGGCAACCTTGGTCGCCGGGCCCGCCTTTGATGCTTCGGTTTGGGAAACCTGGCCCTATCTGGTTTCCGGTGCGGGGTTATATATTCCTGATCAGGAAACCCGATCGTCCACAGCCGGACTGGTGAAATGGCTACAAGAGAATATGATTACCCTGTGTTTTATGCCGACCCCCCTGGCGGAAATGTTGCTTATCCAGGAGTGGCCCCGTGATATTTCTCTGAGAGCCATGCTGACCGGCGGAGATAAACTGCACCGCAGGCCAGGCCCGGATGTACCTTTTGTTTTGGTCAATCATTATGGCCCAACCGAAAACACGGTGGTGGCAACCTTTACTGAGGTAAGTCCGGAGGAACCTCGCGCGCAGGAGATTCTTCCTTCCATCGGGCGTCCTATGGATAACGTCCAAATTTATATTGTCGATCGTTACAATAAACTGCAACCGAAGGGGGTAGCGGGAGAATTATGCATCTCCGGGGATGGGTTGGCCAGAGGCTATTTAAATAGCCCGCAATTGACAGCGGAAAAATTTGTGTCCAATCCATTTCGAACCGGCTCGCGGATGTATAAGACCGGAGATTTGGCGAGATGGATGCCGGATGGCAATATTGAGTTTCTGGGCCGCCTCGATCACCAGGTGAAGATCAGGGGTTTCCGGATTGAATTGGGTGAAATTGAAAATCAGCTTTTAAAACAGGAATCCATTAAGGAAGCGGCGGTCATCGCCTGGGAAGATGCGGGGAATGATAAATATCTGGCGGCTTATGTGGTAACCGATGATGAGCTGAGAGTGAATGAACTGCGGGCGCACCTGTTGAAAGAACTACCCCAATATATGGTGCCGTTCGATTTTATTCAGCTTGATCAGTTGCCTTTGACAGCCAATGGCAAAGTCGACCGCAAGGCATTACCCAGGCCGGACGGGTTGGCCAATCGGGAAACAAGCTACATAGCCCCTAGAAATGAAGTTGATCGGAAGATCCAAAAAATCTGGCAAGAAATATTGGGCGCCGGGAAGATCGGAATTGATGACAATTTCTTCATGCTCGGGGGAAATTCCATTAAGGCGATTCAAGTTGTATCCCAAATGGCCCAAGACTTTGAAATCGGTATTAATGATATTTTTCAATGTCAGACCATCCGCAATCTATCCGATACCATCCAATATTCAAAAGGCCGCTTAAAAGAAATGGTGGCTGCAATGAATGATGTTGCGGCTGGAAAAGAGGATCATATCGGCTTTGATGGGGGATTACGGAGTGAACTGAGCGCTTATAAAGTGAGGAACCAAAGATACCGGCAAATTGACTTTTCGGAAACGATTCATTATGAAAATATTTTATTGGTAGGCGGCACGGGTTATCTGGGCATCCATATTCTGCATCAATTATTAGCCAAAAAGGATTCGATGATTTATCTTTTGGTCAGAGCCAAGAATGATGATCAGGCCAGAGAACGACTATGGGCTAAACTGAAATTTCATTTTCAGTTTGAAATGGAGCAGCAGGACGAAGCAGCGGCCAGGATCTGCGTGCTCAGTGGCGATTTGTCAAAGGAACACCTTGGTTTGGAACCAGAGCGCTATCTGCAATTGGCGGGGCAAATTGACTGCATCATCAATTCGGCGGCGAATGTTAAACATTACGGCCATTATTCCGAATTTTACGAAGTCAATGTAGAGGGCAATCAGCATCTGATCGAATTTGCCAACACCGGGAAGGAGAAAACCTATAATTTTATATCGACAACCAGTGTGGGGAGTGGAGCCATTGAGGGAAAAGCCCGGGTGGTATTCACGGAATATGATTGCAATGTAGGACAAAGTTCCGACAATTACTACGTAGCAACGAAACTGGAAGCGGAGAAGTTGATACTAAAGTCAAGGGAACAGGGTCTGTCGGCTAATATTTTCCGTGTGGGAAACCTGGTGTTTGACTCTACATCCGGGGTTTTTCAAGAGAACATCAACGATAATGCTTTCTATAATCTGTTGCAATCACTCATCAAAATCGGACTTTTTCCGGATCTCAAATTAAAAAATATTAATTTTTCTTTCATCGATTATGTGGCGCAGGCGATTGTTTTGCTTTTCGAGCAAAAGAATTTGCAAAATGAAACGTATCACATCATGAATCCTCATCAGCTCAGCTTAGTTTCGCTCGTTGGACTTTTAAAGAAAGCCGGGGTGGGGGCCTCGACAATTCCGGCAGATGAGTTTATGAAATATTTACTTGAAAAGTATGAGGATGAAGCTGTCAAAAGTTATATTACCCGGATTTTGGTTCATTCGAATCTGTTTTTTGAGGGAGCGAGTAAGACTTCATTTGTTATTTGTAATCAAAAAACAGAGAATATTTTACAAGCATTACATTTTGCATGGCCTAAACCGGATCGTTTCAAAGTCCAGTTGATGGTGGACCATTGCCGGAAAGTGGGTTTCTTCGATTCCATGAAATAATCCAGGCGGAAGGAGAAGAAAAATGGAGACAGTTAGTATTACTCAATGTGAGACCTATCAATATCAAGAAGTAGAAAAAGCCTTATTTGGGTGTCTGAATCATTTGGTAATCAAAGACAGGATCAACAGCGGAGCCAGGGTTTTAGTGAAGGTCAATTTATTGAAGGGCAATGTTCCTGAAGATGCGGTTACCACTCATCCGGCGGTGGTTGAAGCGATCGTCCGGTATCTTCAAGGTTTGGGATGCAGAGTGGTCATTGGGGATAGTCCAAGTGGTCCCTTTATTCAAAAGCGATTAACTGATATCTATCAAGTCACGGGAATGACGGCAGTTGCAGAAAAAACGGGCTGTGAATTGAACTATGATACGTTGGCCGTTCCTATCGTTAATGAAAAAGCCCGCAAGTTAAAGTATATGCAAATGATCAAAATCGCCAAAGATGTTGATTGTATTGTATCGGTAGCGAAACTGAAAACTCACCAAATGATGCTATACACCGGAGCGGTGAAAAATTTATTCGGGGTCATCCCCGGGCTTACCAAATCCAAATATCATTTGAAAATGAACACTGTAGAAAATTTTGCCCATCATTTGCTTGATATTTGTGAATATATCCAGCCTGTTTTTACAGTCATTGACGCCATAGAAGGTATGGAGGGAGATGGTCCTTCCGCAGGGCAGAAAAGGCATGTCGGGCTGATCATGGCCTCGGAAAATCCTTATGCATTGGACACTGCAGCTGTTCATATCATCGGGGTCAACCCGTTTCGGGTACCAACTGTTAAAATTGCCATGGAAAGAGGGCTCTTCAGTGGGCTACTTACCGATCTGACAGTGAAGGGGATCCAGTTGGAAGAGATTCGGATACCTCCATTTAAGCTGCCAAGCTCTGTAAGTGAAAGCTTTTTAAGTTACCTGATACCCAAATTTATTAGGGAATTTTTGGTTAATACCTTTCGGGCTATACCAATATTTCATTACGATATCTGCATTTCCTGCGGTGAATGCGCCAGGGGATGTCCGGCCGGGATCATCGATATGAGTTCTGGAAAGCCTGTGCCGGATCTGTCTCAATGCTTAAGTTGCTTTTGTTGCCATGAGATGTGCCCCAAGAAAGCAATTGATATCAAAAAAAGGTGGTATCTGTGGTGAATTAAGTTATTCATTCAATTTATTGAATTCAAGAGAGGTGGTTTGTCCTATGAATGTTATCGAAGTAAAAAAAGTTACCAAAGATTATCCCCTGGGAAAGACCATTGTTCATGCACTTAGGGGGGCGGAGTTGGAAGTCGAGGAGGGGGCTTTTTTATCGATTATCGGACCGTCGGGAAGCGGTAAAACGACCTTGCTGAACATCCTCGGTTGTATTGATACTCCAACGACAGGCAGTGTCAAGATCCAAAATGAAGAGATTACAGCGCTCCATGATCAGCAAATTACCGATTTGCGGCTTCACAAAATCGGATTTATCTTTCAGACTTTCAATTTAATTCCGGTGCTGAATGTCCGTGAAAATGTGGAGTTTCCGTTATTGTTGATGAAAAAGCATCCCCAAGGCGAGATGGAGAGAAGAGTTGAGGATTTGATCCGCAAAGTTGGTTTGATAGATTATATCCAGCACAGACCGGCGGAGCTATCCGGCGGGCAGCGGCAACGAGTGGCTATTGCCAGGGCTTTGGTGACTCAACCCCGGATAGTGCTGGCGGATGAACCCACCGCCAATCTGGATTCGGCGACCAGTGAATCGATTTTAAAATTGATGCGCGACTTGAATGAGAATGAAAACACCACTTTTATTTTTTCAACCCATGACCCGGATGTTTTGAAGTATGCCCGTAATATCGTAAAAATCAAAGACGGTCTAGTTGCCGGATTGGAGTGATGGGGTATGGGTTTGGCGTTTACGATCGCCTGGAGAAACCTTTGGCGCCACCGGGGTAAAAGCTTGGTCATCGGGGCAATTCTATTTTTTGGCGCTGTTTTGATGACGGTGGGCAATGGTTTGATCTCCGGCATGGAAAAGGGCCTGGCCAAAAATATCGTCAATCTGTTTACCGGCGATATCGTGGTGATCTCTGATCAGCAGGAAAAAGATGCTGTTTTATTTGGCAATTTGAGCGGGAAACCGCTGGAAGTGATCAAGAATTTTGACGCTGTCCAAAATGTATTGACTCATGACCAAGACATTCAGAGGTTTCTGCCGGTTACGGCAGGAATGGTTTTTGTTTTAAACCCCGGTTCGGAAATGGGCTACATTTTGCTACTTGGAGTGGATATCGAACGATACCGCCAAATGTTTCCGGACAGTTTCCAAATTACCGACGGCCGGCTATTCAAATCCGGTGAGCGGGGCGTTCTGGTAGCGGAAGAAGCCCGAAGATCATTTTACGATTCCATGAACTTCTGGATCGTTCCGGAAGGGGAAAGATTGAATCGCAAACGCAAACAGTTACCGCCGGATATCCGGAATTTAAAAGATCTGGACGTTACCGGTAATCTGGTATTTATGGGCGCGGACACCTCCAACTCCGCGGTGGATATCAGGGTTCCGGTGAAAGCTATTATCAATTACAAAGGTCTCAATAAGATATGGGGCAATTATTGTATTGTCGATATTGAGTCTTTCCGGGAATCCCATCATTATGTGACGGGCGCTGAAAGCAAAGTCGAAATCCCTGAGCCGGAGAAGCAACTTTTAGAGAATGATAATCTGGATCAGATCTTTACCGGCGGGAGCATTTACAAAGAAAATATGGTCACCCAGGGGGGGATCTCCATTCAGGACATTCAATCGGAGACCCGGCGCACAGTCAGTCAATACAATCCGGATGCCGGTACTTTCAATCTGGCTTTCATCCGGCTTCAATCCGGAGTGTCTCCCGATGTTGCCTTGCAGAGATTGAACCGGCTCTTTAAGCAAAGAGACGCTCATGTTAGGGCCGTGAGTTGGAAGGATTCGGTGGGAATCGTCGGCAGTATGGCGATGATGGTGAAGGCGGCTTTAAATACCTTTATCATGTTCATTTTCTTTGTGGCGATCATCGTGATCATGAATACCTTAAGTATGACCGCTATCGAACGTGTATCCGAGCTTGGGATGATGAGAGCCATCGGCGCCCGTAAAGAGTTTCTGCGCAACATGTTTATTGCCGAGACCGGAACGCTCTCCTTCTTTTTCGGGGGATTGGGAATCGTGGTGGGGATCGTTCTGATTTACCTGCTGAAAGCAGCCGGAATATCCACCTCCAATGAAATACTTCAGTTGGTTTATGGCGGTGAAGGCTTAAGTCCTATTTTTACCGGCGCCGATTTGCTGATTGGCATCATGGAATTGGGAATTGTAACTTTCTTATCCGTACTGTATCCGTTACGGGTCGTCGGAAAAATCGTCCCCCTGGATGCGGTCGCGCGCGAGTGACGGAATGGAGATATTACGAACGTATGGAGGTGTCTGAATGGGTTTGTTATTTCGGCTGAGTTTACGCAATCTTTTCCGCCAAAAAAGGAGAAACCTGTTGCTGGGTACCGGTATCGCTTTCGGGATGACGATTCTGGTGATTGCCAATTCCTTCTCCCATGGCATGGTGGATGTATTAATTCATGATATCGTGGCCAATACTTTTGGACATATCGTGATCAATTCCAATAATGGCGGCTATTTCCCCCGGATTCCCGATAAAGAACGGATCATCCGGATCATTCATCAAAATGTCCCCAAAGATGATTTGCTTTCTCTCTCCGAGTATTTGCGGGCGGTGGGGCAAGCAGTTGGTAATGACGCGGCTGATAATGTGATTTTAGTCGGGGTGACCACAAAAAACAAAGCTGAGCGCCAGGCTTTTTTTAAAGACTATTTTACCTTGGTGGAAGGCAATTTTGACGACTATTTCCGTAACGATATCGAATATCCAGTGATTATTTCGCAAGCGGAGGCTAAATCGCTAAAAGTTAAATTGCATGATGCCATCCGGGTACGGCTCCCTATGGTTACCGGCCAGATTAATACCGCCAAAATGAATGTTATCGCCATCGCCAATACCAATAACACCTTGATGGATCTGGTGTTATTTATGGATGGCGACCGGCTGAAGAAGCTTTTGGGCTATCAACCCTGGGAGTCGGCTAACCTTCGGCTGATATTACGAAATCCGCAAATGAATGCCAACAAGTATGCCGATATTTTATGGCAAAAATTGCAACCGCAACCCTTCGTGATTTCCGGCCGTATCAACGGACAAGCTTGCCGGATGTTGCCATTCAATAACGATGATCGTTCCAAAGCGGTTTTGAGCAAAGCCATTCAAATTATCCAGGGGAATCTTAAAGACGGTTTAGCCAAAGACGGTCTCATGCTTTCCGGACAATTGGCAGCCAAACTCCATGCGACGGTAGGTAGTGAGCTTCATTACCAATATCGGGCCAAGTTTACCGGTTTGCATGAAGAGATTTTGACCGTTAAGGCGATTTATAACTCCCACGGCAAGCTTAGCGCGGATATTGTTTTAGTCAACGGGGAGAAGATTTACGATATTTATGGGCGATTTTTACCGGCTCAGATAGACCAGGGGTACATTGCCGACAATGATCCGCTCTATCCGGCGTTGGCCACCGAGTGGAAACGGCTGCCCCGGACCCATGACAGTGATTCGCTTCAAAAATTGAACCGGGCTGAAAGCCAAATCCGGTCTCATCAAATGAAGATGAATGTAATCACTATGTATGAAGGAGCCAGTGAAATTTTAAAATTGGAGGGCGTGCTTAATTCCATTACCCTTGTTGCTGTATTGGTGCTATTTTTTATCATTTTAATCGGGGTTGTCAATACGCTCCGGATGACGATCCGGGAGAGAACCCGGGAAATCGGCACCACCCGAGCGATTGGGATGCAAAAAAAGGATGTCCGGAACGAATTCATTTTAGAAACGGTATTATTGGTTTTCTTCTCTTGTTTGGTGGGTATCGGAGCCGGAATTTTGGTGATGCAGATTTTGAGTTTGATTCCCCTGGAATGGAATAGCGCTTTGAATATCATCCTCAAAAACAAGCACCTCTACTTTAAGCTAGACCCGGTGGCAATACTCAAACAATGGTTGTTAATTTTAGCGATTACCGGGGTAACGGCTTATTTCCCGGCCAGACGGGCTGCCAATCTTTCGGCTGCGGAGGCATTAAGGCATTATGAATGAGGTATTTTAATAATTTAATTTCATTGAGGAGGCTATGGAATGAGGCATAAAATTGTGACGGTGGTGTTATTAGGTATTTTATTATCTGTATTCAGTAATGTTTTAGCGGCGCCCGGAATCAATGAGATTTTAAAGCAGCTTGACGATTTGAGCGAACTTAAATCGGACGGCACCGCCAAAGTCAAGATCACCCAGCAGAAGGTGGGCGAGGGGACCAAGCTTTATGAGTCCATTTATTACCGGCGGGACTCCGACCGTTCATTTTTAATCGTGATGACGGCTCCAGAAGTGGAAAAGGGTAACGGCTATCTGAAACAGGATGATAATATGTGGATGTACCGCCGAAATACCCGGACTTTTCAGCATATGAACCGTGATGAAAGCATCGCCGGTACCAACGCCAAGAGCCAGGATTTTGAAAACAAGAAATTGGTTGAGATGTATAAGCCGGAGCTTAATAAAGAAGGCCGGGAATCGGTAATCGAGACCAAACTGGGCGCAATACCGGTCTATCAATTTAACCTGGTGGCTAAAATCGAAGATGTCGCCTACCCGAAGGTTACTTATTGGGTGCGGCAGGATAATTATTTGCCGCTGAAAATTCAAAGCTACTCTTATAGCGGGACCCTGATGGAAACGGCCTATTATATCAATTATACACAGATTCAGGGCAAATACATGCCGGTCAAGATGATGTTTATCGATGAGTTCGAAAAAGGCAATAAAAGTCTGGTTGAGATGAGCAATATCTCCCTTCAGAAAATCGATAATTACGTGTTTACCAAAGCTTATCTAGAGAATCTCAGCAAATAGAGGTGAAGTCGGATGCAACGTTTTCCATGTTTACTTGGAGTGTTCATCTGCTGCGGTGTTATATTATTGGTGAACCCCAATATGGCCGCGGCTGATGGGGAAACCACTGAAGAGCAGATTTTTTCCGGCGCTGATACAGTTGTCGGCCAGGAGCAATTGGTTAAAGATAATGTCGACGATGAGCTCAAAGAGAATCATGTGGGATTCTCCGGGCAGATCAGCGCCAACATGGTCTCTTACAGCTTTAATCCGGCCTACGATACCACCGGGTATATCCAAGATTCCTCAATATTATATAATTTGATGTCCGCTGATCTTTTCATGGACGCCCGCTTGAAACAGGGCGTCAAAGGATTTCTGAGTGTGGGAATCGACTATTATCCGGCATTGAATTCAGAAACTGCAACCTTTCTGGGTCTTGATTCCAATGCGGATGTATCCTCCGCGGCGACAACTGCCGATTACACCGATATCACAATCAAAGAGTTGTTCGTGGATACCAATTTACAGAACCAGGTCTATTTCCGTTTGGGGAAACAGGTCCTCCAGTGGGGTCAGGGCTATTTATGGAACCCCAGCGATCTGCTGAATGTCGAGAAAAAGAGTTTTGCGGATATGGATAATGTCCGTCAAGGAACCTATGGCATCAAGACCCAGATCCCATTCGGCGTGAAACAAAATCTTTATTTTTTTACCGATATGAATGATGCCACGGATGCCAGTGGAGTGGCCCAGGCTGCCAAATATGAATTTTTAATCGGGGATACCGAGATGTCCCTTTCCGTTCTGGCAAAAGAGGGGAATAAGCCCATATTCGGCTGGGATTTCACCAGCCGGGTCGGAGATGTCGACTTGCGGGGCGAGATGAGTTTGACAAACGGTTCCGATTGCAGCCGTATCGATGATGATGACATAACCAAGACGGTTGATTTCGGCGATCAGATGATCTCTCGAGTTTGCCTGGGATTTACCAAGGGATTTGATCAAGGGAATATTAAGGACCGGATCAATCTGACAGGAGAGTTCTATTACAACCAGGCCGGTTATGATCGGAACATCATCCGGCGGATAGCGGAATCCGGGGATGCTGGCGCCCTGCAAAGTATGGCTTCCCAGTATCTGGCGGACCCTTATAGTCTCAGTCAGTATTATATGGCATTGTTCAGTTCGGTCAGTAAGTTTATTGTACCGGCACTGACGTTTAATTTAAATGGCATAACCAATCTGGTGGATCACTCGGCGACCTTGATTACAGGAATCACTTACGCTCCGGAACTGAACAATATCACGATTGATTTGAATGTAGGTTATAATCTGGGCGACAAATATACGGAGACCATGTTGTTGGGGGAACGCTCGTATATCAATCTAAAAATGACAATTAAATTTTAGAAAGGTCATCTACCTCGGCCTACCGGGACAATCGAAAGGATGAAAATCGGTTTTATCTCTGTGTCTCCGTGTCTCTGTGGCCTAAATGCTTTTTGGCCACAGAGACATCGGCACCAATGGTGCCGCAGACACAGAGAAAGAATTGAGGCAAAAAAGCATTTTCTATATATGTTGAATTAAATAATGATGATAAAGAACTCCGATCACGTAAATTAAAGATGTCTCCAAGCAACTCACCCCCTCAGTCCCCCTCTCTTTTCCGAAAGAGAGGGGGAAGGCTCAAGAGTAACAATAAGCAAAATCAAACTCAGGGGGTGAGTTGTAGTTAGGCATTCAAAGTATTTATTTCATCTTATATAGATCTCTGGAATGGCGAAAGAATTTTAATTGAAGGGGGTGTTCTGCCATTTGGGAATTGAAACGCGGTCAGATAAACATATTTTATGTCGATCCATCCAACCTGCATACGCCGGATTTGTTCTGGCTCAATACCGAGGAGTTGGAAGTGTATCACCGTTATAAGGTGGAATTTAAAAAAATCGAGTTTTTGGTTGGCAGGGCGCTGGCTAAAGCCGTTATTGGAAAATGCCTGGGAAAAAGCCCGGAGACGATCCATTTTAGGAAGAACCCCTATGGAAAATTATATATCAACGATCAGCCGGGCTGTAAAAAAGGGCATTCGCTTCAATTTAATATTGCCCATAGTCAAAATATGGTCGTTTGCGCCGTTACCTTAGAGGATGAAATCGGGGTTGATGTTGAAAAGGTGGAGGGCCCGATTGTTGATATCGCGAACCGTTTTTTTGCAGCCGGGGAAAAAGTATATCTATCGCAACATCCTTCTGAAAAACAAAATAAGATCGCTTATCAACTGTGGACCTTGAAGGAAGCTTTCGTTAAAGCCAAAGGAGTGGGGTTGTCACTCTCGCTCGATAATTTTGATGTGACTTTATTGAGGCAGAACATTTTTTTAAAATGCTTCGAACCCAAGCCGGATTATTCCCTGGCGATAGCTGTGGCCGGCAGGGGTTCGCTTGGCTATCAAACAAAGGTGATGGAAGTTAAGAATTTATCTGATTTGGATGGAGCAGCTAATTGTTAAGGGGAATCATTTTGTATTCATTTTTATCTCATATTGTTGCATAGACTTACATAGAATTAAAAAGTTATCGCAAGTTTATCATAAGAAATCATTGAATTGAGGTATCAAGTGGGATGCGGACCCGTAATGATTTTTTTTTAGAAACACTCGAAGAAGAAATCAGGCTAGCCCGTAACCGGATGCTGGAGTTATGGAATGTAAGGGGTTGCACGGATAGCGAGGTTTTAGATGCCAGTGTCGAACTGGATTGTCTAATAAATGAATATCAGCGGATAACCGGATTTTCCAAGCGGGAATAACAATTTTGTGATTTTCCTGAGGAAGGAACGGCAAATTCGATGTCTAAGGGCGTAATTTAGCCACAGAGACACAAAATAAAAATGATTTCCGGAACGAGATCAGTGACCGATGAAATGAGAGAAATGATTTCTGAAATGAAATCAGAAACAAGAAATAATGACTCCTACCACGAAGGTCACGAAGAACACGAAGAAAGATTTTTCTTGGTTTGTCTTCGTGGCCTTCGTGTTCTTCGTGGTAGAATAACATTTTTAGGTTTATATATTATTAGGAACAGAGATGATTCTCATGATGAAGAGACGGGGAGAGGACTTTTTGTGATAATTATGATGTAACCCCGAAAAGAAAGACAGAGAATTAGGCGGCTAAAGACAGTTTTTCAAAATCACAAGGAGAAATATAGCCAAGTTTGGAATGTAAACGAATTCGGTTATAGAAGATTTCAATATATTGA
>JAFABB010000027.1 GCA_023426245.1 Bacillota bacterium | reverse complement strand
ATTATTTTACCACCGGTTATTCACTTTGTCAACCTCATCTTTGAAATCTTTTTCGATTCTTTCGATGAATTTGACAGGAAGTTCATCTTACCACAGGTAATCCCTTCTGTCAACTCTAATCTTTTAAACCGCTTTTTTTCGATTTGCCTGATGGTTTGACAAGACGTTTATAATACCATAGCCATTTCTTTTTGTCAACTTCTTTAATATTATAAAATACTATTCTCTTGACAATAGGGTTCCTTCATAATACTATCTCATGATGGTTACGTATATTCCTGAATAGTTGTTATACCAACTATTGAGAGTCCTCTATTAAGTCGACATATTCATAAAAGAGACCGTCTCTTTCGAGGCGGTCTCTTTTATCTATCATTCTCACTTCATCTTCGCAATAATCGCATCAGCCATTTCCTTGGTTCCTACAGCAGTCGGGTCATTGCGATCAGCTTTCATATCGTAAGTTACGCTCTTATTTTCTGCAATTACAGCGGCAACAGCCTTTTCCAATTGATCTGCCGCTTCATTTTCTCCGATATGCCGCAGCATCAACATACCCGATAAGATAAGCGCCGTCGGGTTAACTTTGTTCATTCCTTTATACTTCGGGGCTGAACCATGAGTCGGTTCAAACAAAGCCACTCCATCCCCAATATTAGCTCCAGGTGCCACTCCCAGACCGCCAACCAAGCCAGCGCACAGATCGGATAGAATATCGCCATAAAGGTTAGGCATCACCATTACATCAAAAGCCTCCGGACGCTGTACAAGCTGCATACACATGGCATCAACCAATACCTCTTCATAAGCAATCTTGCCCTCGTATTCCTTCGCCACTTCACGGGCAACCCGATAAAAAAGCCCGTCGGTAAATTTCATGATATTGGCCTTGGCAACTGCGGTAACCTTTTTCCGGTCATTCTGAACTGCGTATTTAAAAGCATATTCCACAATTCTCCGGCAACCGGTAATTGAAAGCGGCTTGATGGAAATTGCTGAATCCTCTCGAATCTTACCCTTTGCCATACCTATAATTTGCTTGGATTCCGGGGACTCCAAATCAAACTCAACCCCGGCATATAAATCCTCGCTATTTTCCCTGACCATCACGATATCAATATCTTGATAGCGCGACCGTACTCCCGGATATGTTTTGCAAGGACGAACACAGGCATATAAATTCAAGGCGTGGCGCAACGCTACGTTGACACTACGGAATCCGGTGCCAATCGGCGTAGTAATCGGCCCTTTTAAGGCAACTTTATTGCGACGAATGGATTCCAAAACCTGATCGGGTAGAGGCGTGCCGTATTTCTCCATCACATCCACACCAGCATCCATCACTTCCCAATCAATTTTAACTCCGGTCGCTTCAATAACCCGGCGGGCGGCTGCCGTAAGTTCGGGACCCGTACCATCTCCGGGGATTAATGTAATCTTATGACTCACTTACACTTCTCCTTCCAAATCAATTTTATCATCTTCGTGATTACAAATTCGGATATAAGTATCAAACTCCTGCCAAGCCTCTGAATAAATACAAAATACACCTCATATTTAAATTTAATGAAACAATTTTAATAGATGAAGGATACTGACCATGCATATCGAAAATTAATGAAAATTATTCGGTTTGGAGGAGTCACCATGGAGATCAGTAAACTGGCAAAACAAAATATCGAGGAACTGGCGAAAAATCCCTATCCCGGCAGAGGTATCATTATGGGATTGAGTCCGGACGGTCAAAATTATCTTCAGGTTTATTGGATCATGGGGAGAAGTCTGAACAGCCGAAACAGAGTATTCATTCATGAAAACGGGTTTATTCGCACCAAAGCCTACGATGAATCAAAACTTACTGATCCTTCGCTCATTATCTATTATCCGGTCAAATTCACCAAGAATGCGCATATTGTAACCAATGGCGACCAAACCGATACGATTTACCAGGCAATACAAAGCGGCGGCACTTTTGAAGAAGCACTGAACAGTCGGGAATTTGAGCCGGATGCCCCGAATTTCACCCCGAGAATATCGGGGGTTATCGATCTTAGCAATTCCAAACACCCTTGCAAACTAAGCATACTCAAGTCCGCAGACCACGACCTAAAATATTGTATAAGAAATTATTTTAACTATGGCGCAGCGATTCCCGGAATCGGGCATTGCCTTCATACCTATTGCGGTGATGGACAGCCCTTACCTTCCTTTGAAGGCGAACCTTATCCGGTAATTCTTTTTAATGAAATTGAGCAGACCCTCCAGTATTATTGGGACATTTTAAACCCGGAAAACAGGGTTTCCTTACTCGTGAAAATGATTAATGTTCAGACTCACGAGGTTCAAGTCCGCATCATCAATCGCAATCAATAATGAATCAATATCCCTTAAGGTCGTTGAGGTTTAAATTTTCTTCCCAAACCAGATCCGCGACCAAGTATTCCGTATAGCGTCCTACCTCTTCCCGGACGATTACATTACGGATTCCGGCATTGATTATCCAACGGGAACACATCCGGCAAGGTTTTGTGCCGGGAGTGTAGGAACCGGTCTTTGCATCTTTACAAGCTAAATAAAGCGTGGCATCGATCATATTCAAACGATCGGCATGAATTATCGCATTCGCCTCGGCATGGACCGAACGGCACAACTCATAGCGTTCGCCAGGGGGAATGTTAGCCATCTCTCTAGGACAAGAACCGATATCACAACAATTCTTAGTGCCCCGGGGCGCACCGACATAACCAGTGCTGATAATCTGATCGTCGCGGACAATAACAGCCCCGAACTTCCGCCGCAAGCATGTCCCCCTTTCAGCCACTTCCGCCGCAATGTTTAAGTAATATTCCTCTTTGGAAGGTCTCATTTGTTTTACCTCCTTTGGTTTTTCAACAGGGCCTCAAATAATTCCAAATATTGAGCCGTAATCGTCGAATGTCCATACTGTAAAGCTGTCTTACGGGCATTTTGCTGAAAAGAATGATATCGCTCAGGATTCCCCAGTAAATTTAAAACCGCCTCAGAAAAAACCTGGGCGTTTTCCGGTGTTAATAATCCATTCTCACCATGTACAATCGTGTCATTGGCACCAGCTGCCGAAACGGCAACAATGGGAACGCCGCTGGCCAGCGCCTCCAATTGGGCTAAAGGTTTTACCTCAGTCTTTGAAGTCATCACGAAGAGATCGGCTGCAGCAAGGTACTCCGGAACGAATGAAGGTTCGACAAGTCCTGTAAAAATCACGTCTTCTTGGATACCAAGCTCGGAAGCATGTTGGATTAAACCTTGTAATGCAGGACCATCTCCCACAATCATCAGTTTAAGGGAGTGTTCCGCAGAGTTGGCAATCATTTGCCGAAATGAATTGAGCAAAAGATCTAAATTCTTCTCCGGAGCAATCCGGCCGATACTAATTAACAACTTTTCCTGTTTTAAGCCATACTTTTGGCGAATTTTATCTCCATTGTTATGGAGGAATTTATCCAAATCCGTCGGATTGGGTATAACCTGAATGGGCCTGGTAACGCCGTATGTCAGCAAAATTTTTCGCGCCGATTCGGCAGGCGTTGTAATTTGGTCCACATCCTGACTAAACCGTCTTACTTGACGGGTGGAGAACCAGCGTACCAAGGAGCTGGGTAAAGGGACATAATGCGTATATTGATCATACTGAGTGTGAAAGGTATAGACGACCGGAATTTTTCTTTGCCGGGCCAGCCGTAACCCGAGCGGCCCCAAAACAAACGGATGATGGCTATGGATAATATCCAGTTCAATATGTTGCAACGCTTTATTTATCCTGGGGGAAAAAGGTACGGCAACCGGATATTTAACCTTAGGAGTTAAATTAACCGAAGGGTAACGATAAATACCGGGTTCTAAGTCTTCATAATCTTCAAAAGCAGGTGTAAAAACAGATACTTCATGACCCGCTTCCAAAAAACCCTTTCGAAGTAAAGTTGCTGCACCTACCACTCCATTTACCAGGGGATAATAACAATTTGTAAAAATACCAATGCGCATAAAATTCCTCCAAAGTTTTTCTAGATGGCTTCAATGACAAGTCATTAAAGATAATTGTTTCGACAATTTCTCATAAATCCCTGCTTTGGTTAGTTTAGACAATCTTCGTCACACCAGCTAAAAAGCTATCCCGGATTAGCAGCTTTGATTGACAAAACCCCATGACTATATTAAACTCGTAGACGAAATCCATTTTTGTTTACAGTCGATTCTTTGTCAAATCAAATCAGTATAAGATATTTTAGGGGGAAATATGAAAGCACTCGCATTATTATCCGGAGGTTTAGACAGCACTTTAGCCATTAAAGTCGTCCAAGAGGCAGGTATTGAGGTGGAAGCCATCAATTTCACCAGTCCCTTTTGTCGTTGCTCGGGAGCATCGGGTGGCTGCAGTGCCGCTGCGAACGCCGCTAAAACTTTGAATGTTAAATTGCATTACCATCCCTGCGGAGAAGAATATCTGCGAATTGTCGAAAAACCGCCGCACGGTTATGGAAAACGTTTAAACCCATGCCTTGATTGTCGTATTCATAAGTTCAAAATTGCTAAAAACAAGATGGATGAGATTGGCGCCTCTTTCTTATTAACCGGTGAAGTTATCGATCAGCGCCCTAATTCTCAACGGCGTGATGCTTTGGATATTGTAGAGCGCGATTCGGGATTACGCGGATATATTTTACGTCCGCTGTGCGCCAAACATTTGCGGCCTACTATTCCGGAAGAAAAAGGCTGGGTTGACCGGAATAAACTGCTTGATATCAAAGGCAGGGGCCGCACTCAACAGATCGATTTGGCTGAAGAATACGGGATTACGGATTACCCATGCCCGGCCGGGGGATGTTTACTCACTAATGAAGAATACAGTTTAAAAGTCAAAGACTTGCTGGAACATGATGGCAAATTATCGATGGGCTCCATCAATTCACTCCGTTTTGGAAGGCATCTTCGCTTGAGCCCGAAAGCCAAAATTATCATCGGAAAAGATCAGGCTGAAAATGAAGCCATCAAAAAGACAGCCGCTCCGGAAAACTTAATAATGGAATTAGTTGATTATGCCGGGCCTGTTACGATGTATATCGGTTCACAGGAAGATTTCTTAATCAATCTGGCGGCAATGATGACCGCCGGATATGGTAATGTACCGGCCGATGAAGAAATTAAGGTTGAGGTCAGCGGCGCCATGAACCGGGAGCTTTCGGTGAAGCCGATGTCCCGCGAAGAAATACGGAAATATTTTGTGTATAAGGTCTAATAGAACCAAGTCGGTTTTGTCTTTAGGGGGAAAACATGAAAGCATTGGCTTTACTTTCTGGCGGGCTTGACAGTATTCTGGCCGTCAAAGTAGCTCAGGAAGCAGGGGTTGAAGTTGAAGCCATTAATTTTATCATCCCGTTTTTACAGTCACCGGATCAAAATGGGGTCGGAAATGCCGCTAGCGCCGCCAAACAGCTGCAGATTAAGCTCCATTATCATGTCTGTGGCGCTGATTATTTACAAATAATCGAACATCCCGGGCACGGATATGGCAAACGGATGAATCCCTGCCTGGATTGCCGTATTTACACTTTTAAAACTGCGGCCCAAAAAATGCAGGAAATCGGAGCTGCTTTTTTAATTACCGGGGAAGTCTACGATCAACGCCCCAATTCGCAAAGGCTCGATGCTTTGGATATTACAGCCAGAGATGCCGGATTCAAAGATCTCATTGTACGTCCGCTTTCGGCAAAGCTACTCCGGGAAACACTGCCGGAAATGAACCGATGGATTAACCGCGCTAAACTGCTGGATATTAAGGGCCGGGGACGCAGCAGACAGATAGCTCTGGCAGCCCATTACGGCATAACCGATTATCCTTCACCAGGCGGGGGGTGTTTACTCACCAATGAGGAATACAGCTTAAAAGTCAAAGATTTATTGGAACACGACCTCAAGCTATCCATGGGTTCCGTTCATTTGCTCCGTTTGGGAAGGCATTTACGCCTAAGCCCGAAAGTTAAAATCATCATCGGAAAAGATCAGGCTGAAAATGAAGCCCTCAAAAGAGCAGCCGCTCCGGAAAACTTAATATTGGAACTAATAGATTATCCGGGGCCGGTAACCCTGTATATCGGACCACCGGAGGAAGAGTCCATCCATTTAGCCGCCGCAATGACCGGGGGATACGGAAACGTACCGGAAGGCGCCGAAGTCAAGGTTGGCATCGCTGGGACTCACAGACATGAGCTATGGGTTAAACCCATGTCCCGTCCGGAGATGCGTCGGTACTTTGTGTACAAAGTATAAAGGAAATTTAAGCTGTATTCGTAAGGAACTAGAGGTCAGAAGCCAGTCATTATAAAACAAAAGATAAAGCATAAAAGCAAAAACATACTACTTCTCCAGCCGAACATTCTTTTCTTTACCCTGACCATTGTTATTCCACCACAGGACCCTGTCGCATATTTCTTCACGGATCAGCGATAAATTTTGAAAAATCCTGATACTAAACACGACTACCGCCCCCAAATAAATATCAATGCCCAGGATATCGCCGAGATAGGCAAGGAGCGCCGCCATTGCGGTATTGGTAAAAAAACTGCTGATAAACTTGAAGAAAAGAAACTTTTGACCCAATTGAGCTCGAATACCGCCAAAAATGGCATCCAAAGCGGCTAAAATAGCTATAGCCGTGTACTTTACAAAATTAATCGGAATATCATAAGGTAAAACAATTCCCAGTAAAATTCCTATTAAAGCACCAATTATCGGGATATACAAAACTATTTTTCCTCCTCTACCGGTTTGGCGTAATCAAAAGAAACGCTTCCTTTGTAAGCCGGAATTTCGATTTCATCGGCGGTTTCTATCGAAAATTTTAAATTAAAGGCTAGAATTTCCCGTTCAACATAACCACCCGGTATTGTGAGGTTTTTTCTTAAACCGTTGGGATCCCCAATGGCGAAGATTTCAAAGGGAGGAGCTATCCTTTTGGTATCGACCAAAATTGTAGTCCCCGCACAACTAAATCCGGAAGAATTGATAATCCGATTATTATTAATCATAATCCCTTCAGCACCAGCATTCCAAAGTTCATTCATTAACAATTCCAACTGATAGTAATGAACAATATAAAAAATGGGGTCCTCATAGTCATTCAGCTTTTTATCAGAATCACCTAAAGTAATCAGAATTCCTTTACCTCTCACCGGAATTGAACCGGTTACCATTCTTAGTCTGACAACTTCCTGGTCCCGATCATAATTCTTTAATTGTTTCCGGAGATAACTATTCTCCTGTTCGTATTTTTCCAATTGCATTTTTTGTGTTACATACATTTTTGCCAATTCATTAATTTGGCGCGTTGGTAAAAGCGCATTGATATTCCCTTCGGTTCGCAATTGAACCACCAGCATAAAACCTAGTATCGTCGAAACGGCGCCTATTCCCATTTGCCAACTTTTCATTTTGGCCATGGATAACTCCTACCAATATAATTATTTAAATATTCCATATTATATTTATAATTCCTTTATTAACCAAATTTAAAATAAAAAAACACTGGGTTTCCCAATGTTTTAATATCATGCTTCGCAACGACCATGTCGCACTTATTTTATTATCCAAAGAGGCTATCGTTTATTACTCTGACTATCGAAGGATTCATTTTACTTTTCTAATTGAACATCCTTATCCTTGCTATGACCATTGGTACGCCACCACAAGACCCGGTCGAAGATTTCTTCCCGGATCAACGATAAATTTTGGAAAATCCGGATACTGAATACGACAACCGCGCCCAAATAAATATCGATTCCCAGGATGTCGCCGAGGTAAGCAAGCAATGCCGCCATCGCGGTATTGGTGAAAAAGCTGCTGATAAATTTGAAAAAAACAAATTTCTGGCCGAGTTGGGCGCGAATGCCGCCGAAAATAGCGTCTAAAGCAGCTAAAATCGCTATAGCCGTATACTTTACAAAATTAATCGGAATATCATAAGGTAAAACAACTCCCAGCAAAATTCCTATTAAAGCACCAATAATCGGGATATACAAACTATTTCTCCTCCTCTACCGGTTCGGCGTAATCAAAAGAAATACTTCCCTTGTAAGCCGGAATTTCGATTTCATCGGCGGTTTCTATCGAAAACCTCAGATTAAAGGAGAGAATTTGCTGTTCCACAAAGCCGCCCGGCATCATCAAAGCGTTCTTTAAATTTTTGGGATCACCGATAGCAGAAATTTCAAAAGGCGGAGCAATTCTTTTTGTATCAACCAAGATAGTGGTTCCCGCACAACTGAAACCCGTGGTATTGCCGATACGATAATTGTTTATCGAAACCGCCTCGGATCCTGCCGCCCAAAGCTCATTGACAAGGAGTTCCAATTGATCATAATGCACAATATAAAAGACCGGATCCTCATAGCTTTTTAGCTTTTTATCAGAATCACTCAGTGTAATGATGATTCCCTTTCCCCTAAGAGGGACCAACCCCGAAGCCATTCGGAGCCGCACAATTTCACGATCTCGATCATAATCTTTCAATTGTTTCCGTAAATATTCATTTTCACTTTGATATTTTTCCAATTGAAGCTTTTGGTTACTGAAAATTTTAGCCAATTCATTCACTTGACGCGTGGGCAGAACGGCCCGAATTTTCCATTCGGTACGAAGTTGGAAGACAAACAACAATCCGAGGACCATCGATACAACACCAATACCCACGTGCCAACTTTTAATCCTTACCAAACGAAAACTTCCCTTCTTTATAACACTCTACTCTCTACCACTCCTGTTTTAATACCAAGAATGAATTATTCACCAAGAAAGGGGAAATTCCTTTTCAATTCTCCTTGATTTTTTTACCGCTGGTTTCCATAAAAAAACACCGCTACGCAAGTGCGTGCCTCGGTGTTTTCGAAATAGCATTTATCGGTTTCCATTGAGATCCATAAAATTTAATCTAGGCTTAAACTTGATTTATCATAATTTGGTGTCGCGGTTCCTTTGATTGCGTAGGTGATTATTACGAAGTTGCTTTTTTAGCCGCCACCAGAACCCGGGAAAGCAAATGGAGCTGTTCCAGAGTCTTACCCGTTCCCACTACAACACTGCTCAAAGGGTCCTCCGCCACTCTGACCGACATTCCCAATTCTTTACTGAGCAACTGATCAAAGCCTTTTAATAAAGAGCCGCCCCCGGTCATGACAATGTCTTTAAACATAATATCCGCCACTAATTCAGGCGGGGTTTTTTCAATTATCTGCCGGACTGCGTTAACAATAGCGTTAAGAGGCTCCTTCAGTGCATTCCGGATTTCTTCCGAACCGATTTGGATGACTTTCGGTAAACCGGTTACATGATCCCTGCCCCGGACTTCATACTTGATTTCCTGCGCCAAAGGAAAAGCCGATCCCAAATAGATTTTAATATCTTCAGCGGTTCTTTCCCCAATCATTAAGTTATAATTCCGCCGGATACTCCGGGCTATCGCTTCATCCATCGTATCGCCGCCGACCGGAATCGATTGGCCGGTAACAATGCCCCCAAGGGAAATAACGGCTATATCGGTAGTGCCTCCGCCTACATCGATCACCATGTTTCCTGTAGCCTCATGTACCGGCAATCCCGCGCCGATAGCTGCAGCTACAGGTTCTTCGATTAAGAAAACTTCACGGGCGCCGGCATTAATGGTGGCCTCAATAACGGCTCTTCTTTGGACTTCAGTTGTCCCGGAAGGTATGCTAACCACGGCCCTGGGCTTAATAAATACCTTCCCATGACAAGCTTTTCGGATGAAATATTTAATCATTTCCCGGGTAATGTCAAAATCAGCGATCACTCCATCCCTTAAAGGACGAATCGCAATAATATCATTGGGAGTGCGGCCAATCATCTGTCTGGCTCCGCTGCCGACAGCCAAAACTTCTTTGGTAGTCTTACGGATTGCGACTACCGAAGGTTCCTTCAAAATGATGCCTTTATTGCGTTCATAAACCAAGCTATTTGCCGTGCCGAGATCGATTCCCAAATCTTTTACAAAATGCCGGGTAATAAACTTAACTGCCATCTTCACTCCAACTTTCTAGACAATACGTTTACTGCAAAGATTACCCTCCACTTACGGGAATTAACAGGCCCACGGGTATACATTGTTTCGAAGTCTGAACGACGATCGGGGTCTGAAAAATAGCTCCCTCCCTTTCAGGGCTGGAATGGGTATTGGCCCCATTTTCATCCTTCCCCTTGTCCTACAACTCTTTTATTCAACTTCGGAGCGGAATTCTTCGCTCACACGGAATAAAAACCGTTCCACATCTACACTGGAGAGTGTACAGGCCCCCGGTTCCAAGACTTTGATTTTACGAAACTCTTCCCTCAGGGTCAGCGGCATTAAATCCGCGATTGAGTCCGCTTCTACCACCATCTCTACAGGTGCATAGGCAATTTCCTGATCTTGATCGTCCGGAACAACGTAAACTTCAAGTTCCTGATCGAGTTTCTCAACCATTAAACCTTGAAACGGCAAATTCTGTAGAAGCGAAACATTTTTAGCCCTAATTTCCTTGGCCTGCTGCCGGATATCTGTTTGTTGCCAAAAAAATCTCCGGGAGGAGGCAGGCTCCGCCTTAAAGTCAAAACGAATTTTAGCTTTCAATCGGTTTTCCCTTCTCTTTCGAAACTAAGAACTCATCTTTACCTGCAGTTTTAACTTGTTAAGCTCTGTTAACTCAACTTCAGTTGGGCGACGGCATTTCCCTGGTTTTAAATCCCCAAGATTTAATGGACCAACCGCGGTCCGGTGAAGGCTCAGTACCGGATGATCGATGTGGAGCATCATCCTTTTAATTTGCCGTTTTCGCCCTTCACGGATAATAATTCTGATGATAGCATTCCCATTTTCCACACCTTCTAATGCAAGTTTTGCAGGTGCAGTTAAACCATCTTCCAACAATACGCCGGAGGCTAAGTTTTGCAGTTCTCCCTCCCCCGGCACACCGCGAACTTTAACCAAATAAGTTTTGGATACCAAATGTCTTGGATGAGTGAGGGCTAAGGCCATTTCCCCATCATTGGTAAAAAACAATAACCCGGAAGTATCCAGGTCAAGTCTGCCAACCGGATACAACCGGGTATTTCCTGGCGGCAACAGATCCATCACTGTTGGACGGCCAAAGGGATCGCTAACTGTTGTTAAAAAGCCGGGGAGTTTATTTAAAATCAAATAATCCCACTGATGAAGCGAAACTGCCAAGCGCCCATCCACGATGACTTGATCCTTTTGGGGATCGATTTGGAGTCCCATTTCCCTTACCACTTGCTGATTCACCAGGACCCGGCCTTCCTGGATGAGATGATCCGCTTGCCTCCTAGATGAGATGCCGGCTTCCGCTAAAAATTTATTCAGTCTCATCTTTCGTGCCAATTTCTTCTTCATTCGTAATCGGAATGACAAATGAAAATTGACTACCCTTTCCTAATTCACTGATAACCGAGACTTTTCCACCATGTCTTTCGATAATATGCTTCACAATCGCCAGTCCCAGCCCTGTTCCGCCCATCGCCCTGGAGCGGCCCTTGTCAACCCTGTAAAAACGCTCAAAAATCCTGGGCAGACTTTCTTTGGGAACCCCAAGCCCGGTGTCTTTAATGTAAAAAACAACTCCCTCGCTGGTTTCATGACTGCCGATCAAAATGCTACCACCTTCCGGAGTGTATTTGATGGCATTGTCCAGCAAATTGAGAATCACTTCCCGGAGCAAATCCTCATCCCCGAAAAATAGCGTTGCCTGAAGCTCTTTCTTTAATTCCAGATTCTTCTCTTTGAGCCTGTTTTCTACGGAAAGAATGATTTCACTCAGCAAATCATCTAAATGGATGGTGGTCTTCCGTAATTCGGTTTTGCCCGATTCCAATTTCGACAAATCCAATAAATCATGAATAATGTTGTTAAGCCTCTCGGCTTCCTGATAAATAATGGTGAGAAACTTCATCGCCGTTTCGCGTTGGGTCACGGCGCCATCCAGTAAAGTCTCAATAAACCCTTTAATCGAAGTCAACGGCGTTTTTAACTCATGGGATACGTTGGCCACAAAATCCTTACGCATGGTTTCCAATTGCCTAAGCTTGGTAAAATCGCCAATTACTGCGACCACGCCACGGATCTCTTCGTTCACATCATCCCGGATGGGGGCTAAACGCACTTTGAGGTCCCGTTGCAAGATCCCGGGCCAAGTAATCTCGATTTCTTGCGGATAACCTTTTACATAAACCTGATGAAATATATCGGCCAATTCCGAATCCGGGAATACTTTGTAAGGGAACTCGCCGACGCCTTCTCCGGGGTTGAGATTGAAAAGTTCGGTGGCAGCCGGATTGATTAGGCTAATCCGGCCGGTAATGTCGGTAGCGACAACCCCTTCCGACATACTGGCCAAGATGGCTTGAATTTCTTCCATTCTCCCATGCAAAGTACTAAGATGACTCGTATGGGTGCGATCAATCTTTTCAAGACCTTTGGCTAGCTTGCCATAGTAATCGTTCCGGCGGGTCAAACGGTTACGGATGGGAATCCCCATCTGAAAATTAACCATGAAATCATAAAGTTCTTTCAAGGGGTTACTCAACCAACGGAAAATTATTCCCCCGATAATGACGAACCAAATCAGGGAAAAAAGAGGAAAATAAATATTATGCCAGAGAAAACCCGCCAACAAAAACGGCAAAAAAAGAAGGAGGAGCAAGCCTCCCAATCGCCAAGCGATTGGTTTCATCCTCATTCACCTCGGAAACGGTAGCCGACTCCGCGGACCGTCTCCAAGTATATGGGATCAGCCGGGTTGTCCTCAATTTTTTGACGCAGACGCCGTACATGCACATCAACAGTCCGGGTATCTCCGAAATATTCATAGCCCCACAAATGTTCCAATAAAAATTCCCGGGTAAAGGCCCGGCCCGGATTTAATAACAATAATTTAAGGAAATCAAACTCCTTGGGTGTGAGTTCGACTTCTCCCCCTTTAACCTTCACCAAATGCTGCCGAAGGTCCATACGGATCCCGCCAATCTCGATAATTGCCGGTTCATCTTCCTCGGCATTTCCAGTCCTTCGTAACACGGCACGTACCCTCGCAGCCAATTCCCGGGGTGAAAAAGGTTTCGTGACATAATCGTCCGCGCCCATCTCCAGTCCCAGAACCCGGTCAGCCTCTTCACTTTTAGCGGTAAGAATAATGATCGGGATCGATTTGGTTTGAGCATCTGCCCGTAATTGTTTGCATACCGACAAGCCGTCAAGTTCGGGCAACATTAAATCCAAAATAACCAAATCCGGCAATTCCTGCTGAACCAGTTCCAAACCTTTTCGGCCGGTTCCAGCGGAAATCGTGCGATACCCTTCACGATCCAAATTATATTTTACCAGTTCCACAATATTGGGTTCATCTTCAATAATGGCAATTGTTCCAGGCATTTGCAAAGCCTCCCTTGTCAATTTAGGTTTATTATACCAAAAAAAAGCCGGAATGGACAGGGGTTATGAAATACGAAAAAGGACAAGATTTTGGTAATTTTGTCACAAAAAGCGGATGCTGCAACTTCTTTTCCAAAATAAAGGCCCAAAGTTCCGGGATATAACATCAGCTTTCTCTGATGTAGACCCAATATCTTCTGATGGAACATCAACTTTCTCTGATGTAGACCCATTACTGAATGATGTGACACCAAAATCGAATGATGTAGACCCAATTGGGGATAATGAAAGCCCAAATTCGAAGAGTCGATTCAATCCCTTTCGGGCAACCAATAAATTTGGGGCAATCCAATAAAAAAAGCTCCCCTTTCGGAAGCTTATTATCAAAATTTATTATTCAAATGCAGGGTAACTGAATTACGATTATCTTGCCGCAGCCTTTTTTATTTTATTTTCCTCAAGACGGGAAAAATCCAAAGTTGCAAAATAATCTTCATTCGTTTCGGCCCTGCGGATCAATTCCACTTCTCCATCGGGCTTTGCCATCAACTCCGCCGAACGCAACTTGCCGTTATAATTAAAACCCATGGCATGTCCGTGAGCTCCGGCGTCATGAATGACCAGCAAATCGCCCCTGTCAATTAACGGCAATTGACGGTTGATGGCGAATTTATCATTGTTTTCGCACAGGGAACCGGTGACATCATATATGTGGTCCAACGGCCAATCCTCTTTTCCAAGCACGGTAATATGGTGATAAGCGCCGTAAAGGGCGGGCCGCATCAGGTTGGCCATACAGGCGTCCAAACCGACATAGTTTTTGTAGATCTCTTTTTTATGCAGCACCGTGGCGACTAAATAACCATAAGGCCCGGTGATATAACGTCCGCATTCCATGGTGATCCGTAGCGGATGCAAACCATTGGCTTTAATTTTTTGATCGTATTCTTTTTGAATGCCGTGAGAAATCAACGCCAAATCAATCGGCTTTTGATCCGGTTTATAGGGAATGCCGAACCCCCCCCCCAAGTTGATGAGCTCGAAACGGATGCCCAATTGTTGTGAAATTTCAACCACCAGATCAAACAGCATTTTGGCGGTTTCGATAAAATAATGAGGATGGAGTTCATTGGAGGCCACCATGGTATGAAGGCCGAACCGCTTGACGCCCTTTTCTTTTAAAATCCGGTACCCTTCGAAAAGTTGGGCTTTGGTAAAGCCGTATTTGGCTTCTTCAGGAACTCCGATAATGGCATTGCCTTTGCGCAAGGGTCCCGGATTGTAACGGAAACTGATCAGTTCCGGAAGTCCGACCTGTTCCTCCAGAAATGCAATATGACTAATGTCATCCAGATTGATAATCGCACCCAGCTGGCGCGCTTTTTGAAACTCTTCGGCCGGTGTGTCATTGGAGGAAAACATGATCTCTTCACCCAAAAGGCCGGCCTTTTCCGCTAATATCAATTCCGTCAGCGAACTGCAATCCACTCCGAATCCTTCTTCATGCAGAGTCTTGATGATATAAGGATTCGGAGTGGCCTTGACTGCGAAATGCTCTTTGAATCCCGGCGCCCAGGCAAAGGTCGTCAGCAGTTGCCGGGCATTATTCCGGATGGCTTGCTCGTCATAAATATGAAAAGGCGTCGGATATTTCTCAATGATTTTCTCGATTTGAGTTTTCGAGAACGGCAATGGCTTGATTGGCATCAGTACCTCCGCTTACCCTTGAACTGTTTTTACTTGATTTCATCATTTTAACCAAATTCCATCCAACAGGCAATGGGATTTCAGTTTAAATTTTAATGAATTATCATTTTTCTTCCGTTTGAATTGTTTCTTTGATTACTTGGATAAAATCATGAATATCCTCAATTGTTGTACAAAAAGAGGTCATTAAACGGACTTCCGAAGTTTTCTCATTCCATACGCCAAATAAATATTTCGCTTGAATTTTAGGAATATATTGAGGCGGAATCACGGCAAACACCGCATTGGCTTCAACTTTTTGGGTTATTTGGATTTGCGGAATGTTGCTTATTTCTTGCGCCAAAATCCGGGCCATTTCATTGGCATGGCCGGCATTTTTGAGCCATAAGTCATTGGTAAGCAAGGCCTCGAATTGTACCGCCAAAAACCGCATTTTGGAAAGCAACTGCATTCCTTGTTTGCGAATATATTTAAAATCCGCCCCCAATCGACGGTTTAGGAAAACGACCGCATCCCCGTACATCAAGCCGTTTTTGGTGCCTCCAAAGGATAATACGTCCACACCGGCATCGGTGGTAATTTCCCGAAGTTTGCATCCCAGACTGGCCGCGGCATTGGCAATCCGGGCGCCGTCCATGTGCAACAACAGCCCGTTTCGGTGGGCAAAATCAGCTAAAGACCTAATTTCAGCCGGAGTATATACCGTGCCGAGTTCACTGGACTCTGAAATCGAAATGACTCTGGGCTGATTGTGATGCTGATTGCCGACCTCATGCAATTTATCCTTGATTAAATCAGGGGTCAGTTTTCCGTCATCCGTCTCAACCGTAATCAGCTTACAACCGACGGCAAACTCAGGAGCTCCGCATTCATCGACATTGATGTGTGCCGTTTCTGCGCAAAGTATCGCCTGATAAGACTGGGTAATGACCTTAAGGCCCAAAACATTGGCGGAGGTGCCGTTGATCACAAAATAAACTTCAATATCCGGCCCCAGTTGTTCTTTAAACTTAGCTATCGCCGCAGTTGTATAGGAGTCGTCGCCATAGGCCAAGGCATATTCATGATTGGCGCGCTCAAGAGAATGTAAAATCTCCATTGGAACTCCGGCATGATTGTCACTGGCGAAATTTTTCATTCAACTGTCCTGCTTTCATAATTTTTTTTGGATACCACCCAACGTAGATATCACTTTGTCAATATTTCCGCAATTTGTGCCCCGGCAGCGCCGTCGCCAAAAAGGTCCGGATATGCCGAACCCACCCAGTCCAAAGAGACAGCCTCGCGGATCCCTTCCGGATCAGCGCCCACCAAACGGTTCCAATGGACTTCGACCGTTTCAACCCACTCCGTCTCATCACGCAAGGTAATACAGGGGGTCTTGGCCATATAGGCTTCTTTCTGCACTCCGCCGGAATCAGTGAAGATCATTTTGGCATTCAGCTCCAGATTCAGCATATCAAAATAGCCGATGGGTTCGATGAATTTTAGGGACTTATCCGCAAAAGACATGTGATATTCCGCCAGCTTACCCCGAGTCCGCGGATGGATTGGAAAAATGACCGGATCATCAAGGCCGGCCAAAGTGCTTAAAATAGCCTGCAATCTCCGGGGCTCGTCGGTATTCTCGGCCCGGTGCAGTGTTACCAGACAATATTTCTGGGGAGTTAAACCCAAGGTGTCCAAAATCCGGGACTGCGCTCCTACCCGCTTCGACATTTGTAAAAAGGCATCATACATCACATCGCCGGTGCGGTATACTCCCTGACGGATCCCTTCCTGATTCAAATTGGTGATTGCCGTCCGGGTCGGAGCGAATAACCATGTTGCCAAATGGTCGGCTACCACCCGGTTTATTTCTTCCGGCATTCGCCGGTTAAAACTGCGTAACCCGGCTTCCACATGGGCGATGGGAATATGGATTTTGGATGCGGCCAAGGCTCCTGCCAAAGTTGAATTGGTGTCGCCATAAATCAGCAAACAATCCGGCTTTTCCTGCAGACAGACTTGTTCAATCTCCGCCAGCATTTTGCCGGTTTGGGCGCCATGGAGCCCGGAACCGATTCCCAAATGATAATCGGGGGCCGGAATTCCCAGTTCCGTAAAGAAAATATCCGACATGTTCACATCATAGTGCTGGCCGGTATGGACTAATATTTCATGGGCGCTTTGCCGTAAATGGGTGGAAACCACTGCCGCCTTGACAAATTGCGGTCTGGCTCCGACGATGGTCATAATTTTCATCGCTTGATTTCCCCCTTTAGTTTTTGGATTCATAAAACTGCTTCACTTTTTCAATGACAAACTTTTGCTCTTCCAGGGTTAGCTCGGGAAACATCGGCAAGGACAAGACTTTTCCGGTTAAGGCTTCACTAACCGGCAAATCGCCCGGCTTATACCCTAAAGAAGCAAAAACCGGTTGCAAATGCAAGGACATTGGGTAGTACACGGTGGTACTGATTCCATGGAGCGTTAAAAAATTTTGAAGTTCCTCCCGCCTATCGGCTTGAACCGTAAACTGATTATAACTATGCCCGCTATCCTCCGACGGAAGCCGAATCCCGGATATGCCGGCTAGGCCTTGACGGTAGGTTTCCGCAATTTTCCGCCGTTTTTCAATCCAGCTCTTCACATAAGGCAATTTAACATTCAAAAACGCAGCCTGCAGAGTATCCAAACGGCTGTTAATCCCAAGCGCTTCATGGTGATACTTGCGGCAGGCCCCATGAACCCTTAACATCCGCAACTTATCCGCAAAATCCGCCCTGTTGGTTGTGACCATTCCGCCATCGCCGAAACAGCCTAAATTTTTGGTGGGAAAGAAACTGAAACAGCCCAGGGTGCCAATACCGCCAACCGGCTGATCTTCATAAAGGGTTCCCAGGGCTTGGGCTGCATCTTCAATAATTGGGAAACCTTCCCCACTGGCGAGTTTATTTAATTCATTCATTTTGGCTGGCATACCGAAAAGATCCACTACAATGAGGGCTTTTGTTCTCGAAGTTATTTTTTCCCTCACTGCCTGCGGGTAGATATTATAATCCTCCGGGCTCACATCCACAAAGATCGGGGTGGCTCCAACCCTGCTAACAGAACTGGCTGTCGCAAAAAATGTAAAGCCGGGTACGATGACCTCATCGCCAGGCCCGACTCCCAATGCCATTAAGCTCAAAACCAAGGCATCACTGCCGTTGGCAACCCCCACCGCATGCCTGACGCCTAAAAATGCCGCAGCTTGGGCTTCAAATTTTTGGACCTCATCGCCCAAAATAAAATGACCGTGCTCTAAAACACTTTGAAAAGCCTGCTGTAGAGCTGGTTCCAATATCTGATTTTGCCGGGTAATATCAAAAGCCGGTACCTGCAAACAAATTCCCCCTTTATCCATCATCCATTCCCGAGAATATGAATTGTAACGAAGCATGTTGTTGTTTCATTCTATAACATACAGGCCTTTATCTGTTTTGGGCTTATAATTTAGAAACGTCCTCAAACCAAATGTGATAGCGGTATTTAGCACTATGCATCCGGAAACCACCTTTTTCATAAAGATTAATGGCCGCCCGATTGGTTAATTGGGTACCCACTTGCACTTGGGGATAATTTAGTTTGAGTGCCGTAGCAATCGCCTGATGAACCAAGATTTGCCCGATCCCTTTCCCCCGCTCCGAACTTTTCACCGCGATCAACCGAATGATCAAAGTCTTGGTCGAAGGTTCCGGTTTGAATGAAATAAATCCGCAAACTTGCCTTTCCTTTTTAACCACCACGATTTTTTCGGCATTGGAAAAGGACTCTTTTAGCCAGCTGGGATAAAATTGCTCCGCCTTTGACCGTTCAAAATGAGGATCCATCATAAACCGGGAGTCCCGGAAACTCCTTACGGCAATTTCGATAATACTCTTGAGATCTTCCGCCGTCGCTTCCGCAGTGTCAAATGACGAGTTGATTTTTTGAATGCCTTCGGGACACTCTAAAACAAAGGTAACCAGAACATCTCCAATGATCCCTCCGTGCCCGGCAATGATGGTTGAGGCCTCCGGATAGATTACATCAACCGGGCAATATAAAAATTGGTATTTTTGGCAGCGTGCCGCTTCCAGGGTATGAAGCCAAGTTGATTCCGAGAAATTCGCCGGCTCCGGTTTTAAAGGCAACAACACCTGCCCCATTTTAATCCCAAAAAATTCAGTATCCCAATCTAATGCTCTCAGCTCATATTCAAGGACGGACATTTCTTCACCTCCGGCTATTGATATACACCTTTGCCTGTGATCAGCCGGCCGAGGGTTACCATAAGAATCTTTAAATCCAGCCATAAGGAATACTCTTTTACATACCGGGCATCAAGTTGCAGCCGTTCTTTCCATGGCAACCCGTTCCTGCCCCCAATTTGGGCCAGCCCGGTTAATCCTGGTCTTGCCATCAGCTTTAGCCTTTCATCGCCCTGATACAATTGAAGATGTTCCGGTAAATCAGGGCGGGGGCCAATAAAACTCATGTCGCCCTTCAAGACGTTAAATATTTGCGGCAACTCATCCAGACTGAAACGGCGCAGGACTTTGCCGAACCGTGTATAACCCTTGAGCTCATGGGTCAGGGCCAGCGAGCCATCGGGATTCCGGGGTGTGTTCAACGTATGATCCCCCGGTGTCATCGTCCTCAATTTGAGAATCAAAAAAAGCTTGCCGTTTTTCCCCGGACGCAGTTGCTTGAAAAAAATCGACCCCGGCGAATCGATATATAGGATGACTCCGAGAATCCCAATCACGGCAGTCACCGGAATCAATAGTAACAAGGCCAACAGAAAATCAAGCAGATATTTGATGTTCCATTGCATTTTTGGTTTATTTTCCATTTTCATCGATAACCTTTTCGATAACATCGCCCATGAAGGCGGCTAATTGGGCCCGGTTTCCAAATTCTTGCACATAATCAAAACCCTTTTTCCCCAATTCACCGCGGTATCCGGCATCTTGAGAGAGCTTTTGCAAAGCGGCGGCAAGGCCCGGCCCATCCTCGGGAGTCACCGGAATGCCGGAACCGATTTCAGCGATAAACCGGCCAGCCTCGCCCGAGATACAGCATATTACCGGCAATCCCACTGCCATGTATTCGTAAAGTTTATTGGGCCGGACTGTTTTAAAGGTATCGGTATCCTTTAAAGATGCGACACCAATATCAGCCGCCTGGAGAATTTGCGGTACCATTTCCGGCGCTACCGGCTCTTCCATCGTGATATTGGGCAAGTTACATTCGCTTAATATCTTAGCTAACCGCGGTTTATCCGAACCGTCACCAAAAAGCCCAATCTGAACCGGGCTATCCTCCGGCAGATGTTTTGCGGCATTGATTAAGGTTTCCAAGGCATTGGCAGGCCCGTGGGCTCCGACATAAACGGCTACGATTTTATGATCCGGCCATCCATAGCGTTCCCGAATTTCGCTTCGTTTTGCATGATTAGTCTCCGGTGGTAAATTGGCCCCCAAGGGAATCAGTGAAATCTTGTGGCCGGGGACTCCCTGCTTTTGGAGATATTCTTGCATTTCACCCGCCACGGTTGAAAAATGATCGCTATGGCGGTATAAAAAGCGTTCTAAAAAGCGCAACCATCGGATAACCAATTGATTATGAAACCCCATGGCAATAATGGAATCTGGCCATAGATCCTCCACATCAAGAATAAAAGGGATTCGTTTCACCCGCGCCAGGAGCCAGCCGCTAAAAGCCGATTCCAGCGGCGGTGTCACTGCTACGATAGCCTGGGCCGGAGTCCACAATCCCCGCCAAAAACTGCCAAATGAAAAAAAGAGGATGTTGAGTTCCCGAAATAAGGAGTTTCCCTGATAAGGAGTGCTCCAGATCCACTTCAATTGGACACCGGACTCCTCCTTCGGAGGATCGGGCAAGTAACCCCGCAAATAGTGGTTGAACCGGCAACTAAAAAGGTTAACCTTCCATCCCTGTTTGACAAGGCTGACGGCAAAATCAAAGTTACGGGTGGGGCCGGGCCAGTGCGGGATTGAAGCATAATGATTGATAATGGTTACATTCGGCTTACTTTGCTTGTCCATTTTGCGACTCCAAATCTTGGTATAGCCCTAATAAATTTTGTTTGGCAATATCCCAGTTGTATTTTGAGGCTGCAGCCCGGAAGCTCCGCTCCGACTGATGCTGCCATAAACTCTCCTCAAAGTATTGCTCTAAAACCCGGCGAATCGTGCTGCCCTCCAAATCCACCAAAACCGAGCCGCAACTTTGAGCCCCGACGATTTCGGCAATTTCTCCCACATTGGTCGTGATGATGGGCCTTCCGGATGCAAGAGCTAAGAAAAGTAGATTGGGCGTACTATATTGGTTATTGGCATAAGTACAATCAATCCCGTAATAAACCAGATGGCATTGATCGATTAAAGCACGGGCTTCCGCTTGCGGCTTATATCCGGTAAAAAGGATATTCGCGCTTGAGCCGGCAAGTTCTTGCAAACGGGATAATTCCGAACCTGCGCCGACAATCGTAAAATGATAACGCTCATTGCCGGACACAGCCTCAATCATCGGTCCAATCATCCGGTCGCGGTTTAACCCGCCGACATAAATAATTTTTAACGGGGGAATTTTCTGTGGTCTTACCGGCTCTGAGAGGTTTAAGGTTTTATAATTGCCGACCACCACCACCTTCTTGGCGTGAAGCGATTGGTAATGACGGGCCAAAATTTCTCCCACGGTGATGACGGCAGTCGTTTTGGGAACGAGAGACGTTTCCATCCTCCGGATCATCAACACTAACCAAGAGGGAAATAAATGGGCCACCATATCGGGATAGGATTCGTGGGCGTCAAAAATTACCGGGATCCCAAATTTACGGCCGTATCGAATTCCTGGCCATAAAGTATCCAAATCGTGACAATGAATGATATCCGCGGAGTGCTCCCCTAAAAAGGCTGCGGCCGCCTTCCAGAACTGTCTGAATTTAAAAATCTGCAGCGGTCCCCGGCTGTAAGTAGTGCCAATCTTGGAACGGACTATTTGGATACCCTGGTAATTCTCATTTTCCGGCAATTGGCCGGTCCGGTCCCAAGCGAAAATCGTAACCTGATATCCGGCTTCGGTCATGGCCTGCGCTTCGGCAGCCACCCGCGGGTCGGGAGCGAAACCATTTGAAAGCAACATGGCAATTTTCTTCACTTTTCCCCATCCCCGTTTATGTTATTGGAGTCATTGCAAGGCTTTTTCCTTGAGGAGTAAAACTTGAGCATCGGTTGAAATTGATCCTCCCAAATGGCCCGTTCCAATATGATTTTACGGTTAATCGCCGCGGCCTTTTCCTGTAAAGCGCGGTCCCGGACCGCCCGGTTCAAAACAGAAACCAAGTTGGTGAAATCCGGCTTTACAAAAAGGCCGTTGACCCCGTCGGCGACCCAATCATGATAAGCAGGTAAATCGCTCAGGATTGGTAATGCCCCAGCCGCCATGGCCTCCAGTAAACTCACCGGAGTTGCATCACTGGAAGGGAGGCTAATCATCAAATGGCTTTCACCCATCCGCTCCAGCGATTCCCGGGGCGACACCATACCCCAAAAGCGGATACTGTTTGCAAACTCCCCACCCTCCGCTATCCTTTCCAGCGTTGGAGTCAAACTACCCGAACCCAGCAACCACAGCTCAAGTTCAGGAAAATTTTTCTTAACTTCACCAAATACCTCAATAATTATATGAATATTATAAAGCGGTTCGTGCAGCCGGGGAGAACAAAGGATCAACCGAGAATTCTCCTTGACAACCCCAGCCAGCATCTGGTAACGGCGCCGCTCAATTCCAAAAATGACCCTCATCAGCTGCTCATCCTTAGCGCCATAGGCTTTCAATTCTCTCTCGACCAAACTGCTGTCGGAGGTAATCACCGTAGCCCTGCGGACCAGAAACTTGGTCAACCAGCGGATGAAACGGGATTGCTTCGGATATACCAGAATATCGGAACCCCAAGCTGAAACAACCCGTGGTGAAATTCCGCTAAACCAGGCGTATAAAGCGTGAGCGCCGAATTGATGAGCATGAACAACATCCGGCTTCAGTTTACGGATGAGCCGCCGGACTCCCCAGCAATATTTGGGAAAACCAAGTAATGACAAAGGATGAACCACAACCCGGGCGCCTGGTATTTCCCCCGGATGGTGGGAAATAACAATCATCTCCCAATGCAAGTCAGCGCATCCCCTCACCCATTTGAGTGTGTGCGGGCTCCTGGCATCTGCCAAAAAACAAATTTTCCTCAATTCGGCACGACTCCATCACTGATAAAATGTTGTTCGATTCGCAAGTTCCTTACATTTAAATCTTCAATATCAATTGATTAAAATTCTCAACCAACTGCCGGGTTTCGGCTTCAATATTCAACTCATTTTTAAAAAGCGCCGTTTTCGATGGATCGGTTGCTAATTTTTGATCATAAAAATCATTATAACACTGTTTTAAAATTTCAGCTATTTTTCCATAGTCGTGGGAATTCACTGCCGTATCCACTAAATCATAACGCCCGGCATAGCGTTCCAGTAAACCCCGGAGTTCCGGAAAATCAGGAACAACAGCCAGGATCCTTCGTCCACTGGCAAGATAGTCGAAAAGTTTGGTATTTATCGTTGGGAATTCCAGCAACAGCAATAGGGCTTGACTTTTGAAAACTTCCAGTTGCGCCTCTTTTAATGTTTTATAACCCGCCCACCTTACAACTTGGGAAACCCCGAAAGACTCCGCCATCGTTGCGAAGGTTTTATCAAGCGGCCCGACATAATTCAAACAAAATTTTTCCGCTCGGAAGGTCCCTTCGTCCAGCAAAACTTTGATCGCCTGCAAAGTGGCACGAAGCGTTGCAAAGGGGGGATAAAAAGTTCCGATATACGTCAAGTTAAAAATGGGATAACTTTGATAATTGGTGGGCAAGTCCTGAAGATCGACCGTATCATAAAAAACAATCAATTTTTCTTTGCACCACGGATAAAGTTCCCGGTAGCCATTGGCGGTGATATGATAAATGCAAGCAATCAAAGAAGAAGACCGCAGCACCCAACGTTCATAAAAGTGATCGATTTTCCGGTGTACCCTTGTCGGGTACCCTTGACGTCCCCTATTAAAGCTCCAAGGATCCCGAACCTCGGTTACTAATGGTTTTCCGGTTATTTTTTGCAGGGCGGCTCCAACCATTAACGCCGAATAGGGAGGGCCGGTTACATAAATCAAATCGATTTTGAAACGAATCATCAGATAAAGTCCGGTGAAAAAAGCGCCTGGCGCCCATAAAATATGCTGATCCGGGAGCAATATCCACCGTTCATCAAGCCCGATCCTTCGTAATAGCCGGGCCAGCAAGTTACCTCCCGGGATTCGCCAGGAACGGTAAACCCGGGTCCCTTCCGGAACCGGATTGGGGGCCCTATGGTAAGGTTCCGGATTTCTCACCGTTAAAACCAGCGGTTGCCACCCGAATTTGGAAAAATAACGGGTCGTTCGTAATGTTTTTAATACCCCGGCCCCGGCAAGAGGCGGATAATGGTAAGCGATAACTAAAACGCGTTTCATTTTGTTATCTCCAAGTTGTTCTGTATTCTTCAGTTTTTGGCCCGGATTTTCCCCATGATTTGGGCCAAAGTTTCGGCCTGACGCTCCCGGTTGAAACGGGCGATTACTTCCGGGTTAGGTGGAGCCGGCAGGATACTTTTTTGCCAACTTTGATAGGCTTTCATTAAGGCCTCCTCAAGTTCAGGGCCCCCTTCCAGGCCAACCACAAAACCCGCTTCCGCTTCCCTTATCAACTCCGCCGCCGGACTTTGCGGATGAACCAAACCCAAAATGGGTTTTTGAAGCCCAAGATATTCGAAAATCTTTCCGGTAAAGGCTGCCGGGTTGGACTCCGCCAATATTGCCATATCGGCCTGGTCCATTGCTTTAAGGGCTTCCCGGTGCGGTAAGTAATTATGGGTCTCGATCCAAACCAGGCCACTCCATTCCGGGTTCTTCCAGGTGCCTGCCCCAATGAATTGCAGTCTAACTGATGATAACGGAATCGCCCCACGGGCATCCAACTGTTGCAAAGTTTGAACCAAGGGCAACAATAATTCTGCCCGGGCCTTGTTCAAAGTACCGACATGGGTCAACTTCCACCGTTGATCATCGACCCCGGTTGAATCCGAGTCACGAATCAGGGAAAAATCCTCCGGATCAAAACCATTGGGAATCGTGTGAAAGACCGCCTCCGATTCCGGAGCAATTCTTCGTAATCCTTGGGTTATCGTTTCAGTCACCGAGATTACTGCATCGGCTTCATCAAGAACCGTTCGCTCCGCTCTTTGATGGCACAGGAAATGATATGGAGTGGCTGTGCGTAAATAAGGGTTTTGGCTCCATTCATCCCGGAAATCGGCAACCCAAGGCAAGCCGTATCTTCTTTTTAATTCCCTGGCGATTAAATGAGCCGTATAGGGAGCAGAAGTCGAAAAAACAATCACACCGGGATTATCAAGGCAAATTTGGGAAGCCGCAGCCAAAGCCGGGTTTAACCAGCCTTGCATCCGATCGGGAAAAGAAAACCATTCATCCAGATAACTCCTCACCCGCCAAAGGCCCGGTATACAGTCAAATCTTCTAAACTTTGGCCGGTAGGGAACTGGTTCTACCGTTATGTTCGGAGCCTGAATCTCACATTCCAGTGAAGGGTCGACCGCTTCGAAGGGCGGAGGAACCACTGAAACCACCTTAACCTGCCATCCCAGGCGGGCCAAATATTTGGCAAATTTGGCGGAGCGCTGAACTCCCGCTCCTCCCAGAGGCGGGAAATAATAGGCTATCATTAATACTTGTTTGGATTGCCTGTCCATTTATGATAAAACCCCTTCTATACCCTGATAAATCTGCTGCCAAACAGTCTCCGGCAGGTAATGTTGGGATACAAAAGAGCGGCCTGTTTGATTCAAAGATAATTTCCCGGCTTGAAAATCCTGGTATAACTCACAAATTCCTCCCATCAACTGTGCATAATCCGTAGCTTTTCTAACCCCTTCAAAGGGATAACTCCAAATAACGTACCTTCCATGGGCAAGCGCCTCTAAAACCATAAACGACAATCCGTCATGTTCGGTAAAACGGACCAGCAGCGTAATCTCCGGGTATAATTCCTCCATGTCGTCCACCCACCCGACCGGAATGATGTTTTCCGGCCAATTGGGATGAGAAACGGTTGGTGAAGCGGCCACAGCTAAAAATACAATCTCCGGGAACTGTCTGGCAAGTTGAATAATTTCCGCGCCGCCATAAAAAGCCTCCCGCTCTGGCGGCAAATAACATAACACTACGAACTTTGCAGGGAGTTCCTTGACTTGATCCGGAAAGGTAGCCGGTGTCAGGGGCACAACTTGAGCCTTAATACCAAGTTCCTGCAATTCCCCGGCGGTCCAATCCACTTCAGCCCAGTGATTAGAATGGCGAAGCAGTATTGGACTGAAGCGGTGTCCTTTTCTCAGCCAATCCTTCATTTCCAGAATATCAGAACCAACCCAATGCATGATCACTTTTTTCCCCAAAAGGACTGCTGCAGTATAAAAACGGTTGGAACGCAAATCGCCTCCCACCAGATAAATGGCATTCACCCGCAGTAAAGTTAACCATTGTTGCAATTTACTTTTAGGCATCGTAAAAAGTTGATAATCTGAACCCTTAGCCAGTTCTATGATCCTGCCCACAAAATAGGGGTAACCGATAATCAAAATTCGCCGTGTTTTTTTATCGTCCCGCTTTCTCACGACTCTCACCTGAACTTTCTGCTCAAAGAATGACGGATAGTATTCCATAAGATTTTATAATCGGCGATATCCTCTTGGGTAATTCGAAAGAGTTCCACCACTGAAATTCCGGACTTTTTACAAAAAATAACGATTAACAGGCTGATGGAAATGATATACGATAAGGAATTCGCCAAAGCCCCGCCAACTAGTCCCCACCTCGGAACCAAAAATAAACTGACCCCGAAATCGATTACCATCGATAGGGAGGATATCAACAGGGGAAATTTAGGTTTGCCAAGCTGATTTGTGAAATAGGTGGAAAAAATACTGGCGATACTATAAGCCAACATTCCCGGCAGCATCACCCGGTACGGCAGCATAGCCGTTGTAAATCTTTCGCCGTAAACGAAAGGGATTAACCAGGATACGCTCCACATCAAAGCGGTTAGGGGTATATTGATCAGCAGTGTATGCCTAACGGCTTTGGCAGTCAATTGTCCGGCACGTTGCAGGGAGGCCGAACCGACATGGGCGCATATCGCAACCGAAATAGCTCCGGAAGCGTACCAGAGCAACTCGGCGGCATTGACCGCCACAGAGTATAATCCATATTGTTTGGTCTTTAAAAAAGCCAGTACTAAAAAAGAATCGATCCGCGAATTTAAAATTCCAACCAAACTGCCGAGACTAATCTGCCCGCCAAAGGTCAGTAACTCTTTCAGCAAGGGGAAACTTGCCTCACGCAAATGCAGCGGCCACCAATACTCACGGCTCACCCATAAACCGGCTATAAACGTTGTTAACTGGCCAATCAACCAAAAGACTATGGCGCTATGGACATTAATTTGAAATCCTAGAAAACCGATACAAAGTAAAACCAGCTGCAAAAATCCGGCGGCTATCCCGATCCAATTTAGGGTGGTAATCCGGTTGAGCCCTTGGAATAATCCGTTCAAATTCGTTACTATCAGCGTTAACGGGGTTACAGAAACCACCAGCCAAATCATTCCCGGATGAAGGCCGGGTTTGAGCAGGGTAAAAACCCAAAAGCCGGCAATTGCCAATATCCCGGCGGCGATACTGTATGACGAGGCGGTCAGGAAAACTGTCCGGGGCGAAGTTTTCAAACGGCTTATTTGATAAGTGATAGCCGGACCTAAAGTACCGGCGACCATGGTAAAAGTATTATAAAATAAAAAAACACCTGAATAATAGCCTTTACCGGCCGGTCCCAGGAATCTGGCAATGAGTATTCCAATTAAAATTCCGGATATCCCGGTTGCAATCCGAAAAACGTACGTGCGTAAACTATTGGTGGCTATGCTCATAAAGTCTCTTCTTTCACTTCAGCCTTCGTATGACACGGGCCGGCACTCCTGCAACGATTGTAAAATCGGCGACATCGGCGGTAACCACGGCTCCCGCTCCAACAACCGCCTGTTTTCCAACGGTTATTCCCGGCAAAATAACGGCCCGGGCTCCAATCCAGCAACCTTCATCTAAAGATACCGGGCTAGCTTTCCTTTGCACCATCTTGGCGAGCGTCCGCTCTCCTACATCCCCGTGAGTTAACAACATGACTTGAGGCGCTATTACCGCTTGCTTTCCAATGGTTATTGATTCCGCCAAATCCATAAAAACTCCCGGCCCGATATAGGCTTTTTCGCCAATATAAAGCCTGTTTAAACCAGAATCGATGTTATCCAATAAAAGACCGGTTTTGAAAGTCACCGAATCATCAATTCCCGCGCCAAGACTCCGTAAAATAGCTTTCAAATAACGGGCCGGGGCCTTTTTTACTTGACGGATCCGGTAATCGCTTCCCCACATCTTATAGCCGATCCCGAAACGGAATAACCAGAACCGAAGTAACAAAAAATCAAAAAAATGAATGAAGCTTCGGATAATTTTTGGAATGAAGCCCATGCTACACAGCCCCTATAAAAAATGGTTTATTCCGGCAACAATTCATCCTCGGGCACCGGTCGTACAGGTCTGGCCGGAACACCCTTTACGACTTGTTTGGGAGCAGTATCTTTGGTAACGATTGACCCTGCAGCCACAAAACTCTCCTCCGCAACCGTAATGCCGGGCAATAAAATGGCATTACCCCCCACCCGGGCGCCCCGCTTTATCGTTGCTCCTTTTCGAAGCGTAAAACGTTTTTCGGTCCGCCCCATAAAATTATCATTGGTCGTTGTAACCATCGGAGCGATAAAAACATGATCCGCGATTTCCATGGAAGCGGTAATATAGGCATTGGTTTGAATCTTGGTAAAATCCCCGATCGATGTGTTATTTTCCACTGCAACGCCGCGGCCTATCAGAACCGCCTTGCCAATCCGGCAGTTTTCGCGTACCGAAGCCAGATCAGCAACTGTAGTATCCCCTTCGACAGTCGTCCCGGCATACAAAATCGCCCCGGTGCCAATCTGACAATTGGGACCAACCCGTAAGGGCTCCAGGGTTTTAGGCTCTGTGGTGCTGGTCTTGGCAAGCTGCGGCTTCTTACCCAGTACGGCATGATCGCCGATTACGGTATTGGCACCGATTTCGCTACCTCCATGGATGATTGCATGATGGCCAATCCGGCAACCGGAGCCGATTTTAACCTGCGCTTCAATGACCACAAATTCGCCAATCTCCGTATCCATACTAATATCAGCACTGGGATCAATATATGATGTTCTCATGGGGCGATCCTCCAATAACTCGTGCATGCTCCCATGCACGTATCCATGCATATAAAACTTTATTTCCAATTATTTCGCTTCCAAAACATTTTTCCCTTTTTTCCGCCATTATTTTCGAAGGAAGGCTTAAATAATTTCTGCAGAGATTTCATGTTTTAGGCAGCCGAATTATTTTCCACAACTTCAAATTTGGAGATAACTTCCATGAGTTCTCTTGCCATTGTCTGCATTTGGGTTGCAAAAGCGTTGACTTGATCGGCAATGGCGGTTTGTTCCTCTGACGAGGCGGAAATTTCTTCGGTAGCAGCGGCGGTTTCTTCGGATATAGCACTGATCGCAACAATCGAATGGAGTGTCTGCTCTTTGGCATCATTAATCTTGGTTATCAATGAATTCATACTCATGATTTTATTAACCGCATTATCCATGGCATGGATGATCTCATCAAATGAATTTTGGGCGGAATGAACGGCTTGAATCTGTTCAAGTACAATTTGGTGCGCCTTATTCACTGTTTGGGTGGAAGCTACCGTCTTTTCCTGGATTTTTTTTAAAATATTATTGATACTGGTTGTGGATTCGCGGGATTGAATCGCCAATTTATTCACTTCGTCGGCGACAACAGCAAAACCCCGGCCCGCTTCTCCGGCTCTGGCCGCCTCAATGGCAGCATTCAATGCCAAAAGGTTAGTCTGTTCGGCAACTCCGTTAATAACCTGAATAATATCGCTTATTTCCGTTGCGCTGTTATCGAGTTCGCTAATGTCACTTACGATGGCATTGGTGATTTGATCGGTTTCCGTCGTTTTTTCAATTAATTGCTGCACCGCCTCTTTGGACTTAAAGCTTAATTCCTTGGTATTCGCAGTGATCTGCTCAACCTCCGACGATTGGGCCACGACATGGTCGATTTGTGCGGCAAGACTCGTCATTTGTCGGGATGAGTTCTCCGCTTCATTGGTCTGTTCCATTGAGCCGCGGGTAATCTCATTCATCGCTTGGGCTACACTTTCAGCAGCTTGGGCGGATTGGTGAGAACTATCCTTTAATGCAATACTCTGTTTTTGCAGCTCTGTTGCTGTTCTCTTTGTATCCGCCAATAGTCCGTTAATTTGTTCAAGCATCCCGTTAAAGCGGGTCCCCAGATAACCCAGTTCATCTTGACTTTGCAATGTGACCCGAACCGTCAGCTTGCCATTTTCCGCCTGTTTCATGGCATTCACAACCGAACGGATGGGCCTTGAGATCAGAAGCGCTACATAAATCGAAATAATAATGGCGAGTGTTCCAAAAATGATGCTCAATATGAAGATTACTACTCCGGTGAGGCGGGCTTCAGAGAAAAGAATATGGGTGGGGGCAATGCTTAAAATGCACCAGCGGTTAAGTTTCATATATTCACCGGAAATTAAAACCGGTACTCCATGAATGGCTCCAAAAAAACTATCCTGGTTCTTGGCGCCTTGCAAAACCGGTTGCAGGTTCCCGCTGTTTTTCATAACCTCCGAAATATTCCGGCCGATATCCGATTTGAAGGGGGTGGATGCGATAACACCTTTATCATCGACGATTATCGTATAATGAGAAAGAGAATCGGGGGTAAACTTAGAATCAACCAAGGTTTTCATATCCATGAAGTTGGTATATTGAGAAACACCGGATTCTTTAATCGATATGGCGAAAGTACCCAAAGGTTCACCCGTATCGATATCATCAATGTTCTTAGCCAAGACGATATTGTTTTCGGTCACTTTGCCATTTTTAACGACAACCGCCATCCAAACCTTGTCGAGATAAAGTCCCGGGTTTAATGAATTTGCAAATTGCTTGTAGCTGTTATCCCAGCTTTCGGCCACAGATCCACGCTGGTAAAAAATACGGGAATGATTTTGAAGACTCCGGGCGTCCGTAAAAATAAAGGCCGAAATGTTGGAATCATCCAGCAGATATGTTTTTAAAAAATTCTTAATCCTTTGTTCCTGGGCTAAGGCTTCCGTCTCCCCGGCGCTGACATAATTTTTAAATTCCCTGTTTAATTCGGGATTGGCATTGATCTGGGAAGAAATTTTCTCATATTGTTTAAATTTCTCATCCAGTATTTGCGAAGACATTGAAAGGCTTTCAAGGGAATATTGACTGATTTTTTTGGTCATGGCTATCCTTGAGCTGGTGTAAGAAATAATTCCCGTTATGATAAGTGGCACCAATGAAACAAGCAGAAAGAAAAACAATAATTTGTTCCGGATGGAAAGTTTTTTGGTGAAATTAAGTCCCTGCAAGCGCAACTTCTCCATAAGCATGTTGAACAGTTTCATTTTTAGCACTCCTCAAGTTATAATGCATTTCGCCTTCTTTCTTAATTATCGTAAGAATTCGCCAAAAATAATAGAGTTTGTTTGAGAGAAGCGGACCCTTTCTTCTTCCCTACCCAAAACTTTTAACTGTTCTACAATCTCATCTCCGGTTCCCAAAATTTCATCGGCCGTTTCCGAAAAGCAAATCCGTAAAACCAATCATCCTCAGTCTAAAAACTAATCCGCCCGTCCTCCTGGACATGGAGATTTCCCCACCCGTTTCCGTCTCTAATTTTTTGAACCGTTACATTCAGATACCATCTACATTGGGATTTTGCCTTCATGATTCCCACCTTTTCATGCAAGGCTGCTAAATCCACCCGGTCAAAGGCGCCGGTGCAAGGCTCCAAGGCGGCATTATATTGATTGGCAAACCCGCCTTCATTAATCCAAATCCCCAGGTAGGGCACTTCTTTCACCGGAAAGGATAAGACAATGACTTCCCTGGTCCGGGGTTGATACAAGGCGGCCCATCCCTCCCTCAAAGGATCTTGAACGTAATATTTCTCAAAGAGCGAGCTCCGGGGATAAATGGTGTCGATTGGATACTCCATTCCCTCCGGAGTAACGGTCTTAGGCCAGGAATGAATCTGCTGATACCCGCCAAGCCGTTTTCCACCGCTTAAAACATTGACCACTCGTTTTACCTCCGGTGGCAATAAAATTTTCATTCCGGGAACCATATTCAGCAGCGGATGGGCGGCCCAAATAAAATCCTGTTCAAAGGGAGTATGGTTGGTGACTTGATATTCAAAACGAAGGATATGAGACGCACTGAAATAAACCCACTTATCAAGCCTATAAGGGAGCCGGATTCCCGAAACCCAAAAATGGATCTTCCTGTCTTGCAACTCATATTCCCAAGGCAAAGACCAGACCTCCCCATGATCGGGCAAGCCCGTTCCCTGCCAGGGTTTTTTGTGATAATAACAAGCCGAGATGGTGGGAAACATTTCATCGAAGCCGTATATATCCCAGGCATCGAAGGGAGTGCCGTATTCCGGCCGGCTGCACTCAAGGGTGGGTTCTTGCCATAAGTACTCATGGGCCGAGGCTTTATCGGTCAAAGAAGCCATCTTGCTGCCGATTTCAGGTAAAAATACGGCGGCCAGTTGATCGCTTTCCAAAGTCAGCGCCGGGATATCTTTATAAAAAGAATGGTATCCTGCCACAGGAACCTCCTCAATCATGATTTTCTCAGTCACGGGATTGCCGTGATGGTTGCGTCTATCCGGAAACCGAATTCCTTTCCGAAACATCAAACCTGGATATTACCTCCATCAATTCTTCGGCCATTCTTTGCATTTGGGCGGCCAAATCACTGACTTGATCCGCGATCGCCGTCTGCTCCTCGGATGAAGCGGAAACTTCCTCGGCAGCGGCGGCTGTCTCTTCCGATATAGCACTGATTGTAACAATCGAATGGAATGATTGTTCCTTGGCATCATGAATTTGGGCGAGTAATAAATTCATGCCGCTGAGTTCACTTACCGCATGATCCATGGCCCGGATAATTTCATCAAAAGAGTTTTGAGCTGAATGGACGGCCTGGATTTGATCGAGCACAATTTGGTGGGCTTGACCCGCTGTTTGATAAGAAGCGGCAGTTTTTTCCTGGATTTTCTTTAATATGCTATTGATATTCTCTGTCGCTTCGCGGGATTGGACCGCTAATTTATTCACTTCATCGGCGACCACCGCAAAACCCCGGCCCATTTCTCCGGCGCGGGCTGCCTCAATCGCCGCATTCAATGCCAAAAGATTAGTCTGTTCCGTTACACCCGTAATAACTTGGATAATGTCGCTTATTTCCTTTGCACTGTTATCGAGTTCACTGATATCATTGACAATGGCATTGGTAATGCGGTCCGTTTCCGCGGTTTTATCAACCAATTCTTGCACCGCCTCTTTCGATTGAAAGCTTAACTTCTTGGTATCCCCGGTGATATGTTCAACTTCTGCCGATTGCGCCACCATATGATCAATCTGAGCAGCCAGGCTTGTCATCTGTTGGGATGAATTCCCCGCCTCATGGGTCTGCTCCATGGTACCCCGGGTAATCTCATTCATGGCTTGGGCGACGCTTTCAGCAGCCTGTGCTGATTGATGGGAACTTTCTTGCAATACCGCGCTCTGTTTTTGCAGCTCTGTAGCCGTTTTTTTGGTGTCAGCCAGCAGTCCGTTGATTTGTTCCAGCATCCGGTTAAAACTGGTCCCCAAATACCCCAACTCATCCTGGTTATTAAGGGCCACCCGCACCGTTAACTTGCCTTTCTCCGCCTCCTTCATGGCATTCACCACGGAGCGGATAGGCCCGGAAACGAGGAAGGCAACATAAATTGAAATGATAATGGCGAGCGTCCCAAAAACGATGCTTAATAAAAAGATCACCAGTCCGGTCACCCTGGCTTCGGAAAATAGAATCCGGGTGGGAGCTATGCTGAGAATACTCCAGCCGTTATGTTTCATATATTCAGCCGAAACAAGCACCGGTACCCGATTGAAAATTCCCAAAAAACTATCCTGCTTTTTGGTTCCATTCCTGACTTGGGTAAGAATTTTATTTTGCTTCATGAAATCGGAAATATTCCGGCCAATGTCCGCTTTAAAAGGAGTGGATGCAATCATGCCTTTTTCATCGATGATTACCGTGTAATGGGGCAGCGATGCCGGCGTAAGTTCCATATTGACGGTAGTATTCATTTCTGTGAAATTGGTATATTGAGCCATACCTGCTTCCTTGATCAAAACGGCGAAAGTTCCCAGGGGTTCGCCGGTATTGATATCGTCGATATTTTTAACCATGACCATATTGTTTTCCGTAACTACTGCGTTTTTAATAACCGCCGGCATCCAAACCGTATCCAGATATAACCCGGGATTTAATGAAGAGGCGTATTCCCTGAGGCTAAGATCCCAACTCTCACTCACCGAACCCCGTTGCACGAAAATCCGGGAATGATGGTTAGCCTTCTCCGCATCTGTAAAAATGAAGGCAAAAATATTCGGATCATCCACCAAATAACTTTTTAAAAAGTTCTTTACACTTTGTTCCTGAACCAAAGCCTCGCTGTCCGCCGCCGTGGCATAAATCTTAAACTCCCTGTTCAATACGGGATTGACGTTAATCTGAAGCGCTATTTTTTCGTATTGCCGAAACTTTTCATCCAGGATTTGAGCGGTTCGGGAGATGTTCTCCAATGAATATTGACTCATCTTCCGGGCCATTGCCGTTCTGGAGCTGTAATAAGAAATCATGCCGGTTAGCGCCAACGGTACCAGCGAGACTAAAAGAAAGAAAAACAATAATTTATTACGAATGGTAAATTTCTTGGTAAAATCGAACTTTTGCCACTGGATGTCCTCGAAAATCCTGCTGAAAATTCCCATCCATGCCACTCCTTTGAATTTTTAGCCGTAGCATCCATCCCTTTATGATTTTCATGATAATTTTGAAGTTATGGAGGCAAATGAAAGAGTTACAGCTTTTCGTATATGAATAAATCCCGTTAGCCTATGGACTCCAACGGGACTTCATGAATTTCTTGACGACTTGGAAAAGATTAGTCTTGTTTCTGTTTCATTTGATCAAACAATACTGCCAGCAATAATATGATCCCCCGTACTACATATTGATAGAAAGTAGGGATATTCAAAAGATTCATGGCGTTTTGGACGGTTCCCATGATGATCACACCGACGATTACGCCTAAAATAGTCCCAACACCGCCGGAAAGGGAGACGCCTCCCAAAACGCAGGCCGAGATAACATCCAGGGAGAAACCGACGGATGAATTCGGTTGTCCGCTAGTCATCCGCGATGCCAGGACGACCCCTGCAAGTCCGGCGACGAAACCCTGAACAGTAAAAATAACTATTTTAATCAGGTCAACATTGATTCCAGCCAATCTCACCGCTTCTTTATTTCCGCCGATAGCCATGGTGTTTCGGCCATAGGTGGTCCGGTTCAATAAAAGCCCAAAGGCGACAAAACAAAGAATCATAACCCAGACCGGAATGGGAATGGCCAGAAAGTTATTATTCCCCAGCTTATAAAAGTCGGGTGTTAAAATACCGACAGCTACGCCGCCCGATATGATAAAGCCAAGTCCCCTGACCACCTGGCTAATGGCTAAGGTGGTAATTAAAGCGTTGATTTTAAGTTTAGCGATGATTAAACCGTTCACCAAACCGACCAGGCCGCCGGCGATAATCCCGGACAATATTCCAAGCCAAATATTTCCGGTGCTCCGAATCGCAATCGCCGCAATGACACCGGAGGTAGCCACGATATTTTCTACGGAAAGATCAAAATCCCCCGAAGCCAAACAAAACAACATGGTACAAGCGACAATACCCACCGTCGATATGGCAAGCGACAGTCCCACCATGTTCTCCCAACTGAAAAAGTAAGGAACGGTCAGTGATAAAATCACGAACATAATCAAATAAATAATCAGAATGCTGGCACTATCCCAGATCCGTCTGTATAACGGTTTGATGTTGGTTTTGGTGCCGGAGGCAAGAGTATTGGTACTCATCTGCTTCACTCCTTTTTTAAACTATCGACGACTTTATTTTCAACGACCGGCAAAGCCAGTCGTAACACTTTCTCCTCGGTTGCTTCATCATGGGATAAGGAGTTTTGAAGCTTTCCCTGCCGCATGACGATAATCCGATCAGAAATACCTAAAATCTCCGGGAGTTCACTGGAGACAACGAGCACGCCAATGCCCTCCGCTGCCAATTTGGATATGATCCCGTAAATTTCGGATTTAGCCCCTACGTCAATTCCACGCGTGGGTTCATCAAACAAAATGACTTTCACTTTCTCCGACAACCAGCGGGCCAAAACCACCTTCTGCTGGTTCCCTCCGGATAAATCCCGGACCAGCCGGTTCATGGACGGGGTTTTAATGTTGAGTTGTTCGATAAAACGATTGGCGTTTTCAATATCTTTCTGTTCGGGAATAATACCGAATTTGGCAATCAATCTCCGGATACTGATGTTAATATTTTCCCTTACCGAACGGATCGGAATTATACCCTCTTTTTTGCGATCTTCGGGGCAAAAAACAATGCCGTGATGTATTGCCTGGCTTGGCTTACTGATTTTTACCTCTTGTCCAAAAACTCTGATCTTTCCCGCTTTCCCTTTGGTAGCGCCGTAAATCAATTTCAACAATTCGGAACGGCCTGCCCCGACCAAACCAAAGATACCTACGACCTCTCCCTGGTCAACCGTTAAATTTGCCGGCTCAGCCAGCCCGTATCCTGTTAAGCCTTCAATTTCCAAGGCCGGTCCGTGATGAGGATGCCGGACATAATTATAGACATCATGAATGGAACGTCCAACCATTTTCGTGACCAGCTGATCCTGAGTCAATGTGGACATATCGGTAAAAGTTTCAATATGTTTGCCGTCTCTGAAAACTGTTACGGCATTACAAATCATAAAAATTTCCGCCAGCCGGTGGGAAACATATAAGACCACCTTACCCTGGCGTTTTAGTTCCCCGATGATCGAAAATAATTTTTGCACTTCCCGGTCGGAAAGACTACTGGTCGGCTCATCAAAAGCGATGACTTTCGCGTTACGGGCCAGCGCTTTGGCGATCTCAATCATTTGCCGTTGTGCAATGGAAAGGCTTCCTATTTTGCAACCGGGATCGATATCTTCCTCTAAATTTTTAAGTTGTTGCAAGGTGACTTCCCGTAAGGCCTTCTTGTTAAGCCATCCCATCTTAGCAGGCATATGACCCAAAAATAAGTTTTCGGCTACCGTCATTTCGGGTACTAGATTGAGTTCCTGATAGATAATGGCCACTCCTGAGTTCAAGGCATCGCTGGTATTCAAAAAATTCTTGGCCTCTCCACCCAGGTGAATTTGACCCCCATCAGGCCGGTACAAGCCGCTCAGTATCTTTAAGAGAGTGGATTTCCCGGCGCCGTTTTCGCCGACTAAGGCGTGAACACTTCCTTCGGCCGCTTCAAACGATATCCCGTCCAATGCTTTAACCCCTGGGAACTGCTTGCTAATGTTTTCAAACTTCAGAAAACCGGTTTGCATCCTGTTCACCTCTTATTATAATCCGGGAGCTGCCCTAAGATTGTATCAAACTGCTGTTACAAAGCCGGTTAAACCGGCCCTATCTTCGGTTTGAGACTGCTCTTGGGGCAGTTGCCCGGATTCATTTACTCATTTCCAATCAATTCGTAATCGAGTCGGCAAGTCCGAGATCGGTCATGACTTTTTTATACGTCTCGCGGGTTACGATATAACCGGCGGTTAAAGTTACCACCGGCGGTTTCTTACCGCTTTTGATCCATTCATATAACAATTTGGCGGTCTCATAACCATGACGGTATGGACTAATCGCGCTGGTGGCAAAGAAACCGTTCATCCCGGGCTTTTTAAATTCGCTAATTCCGATACTGGCGCCCAGGCCGATGCCGATAATGGTCGTACCGTTGAAATTGCGGCCTTCCATCGCCCGGATAGCCCCTATAACGCACTCTTCATTTCCACCAAACACCAGCCACCGTTTTACTTCCGGATGTTGGGTTAAAGCAACGTTGCCGCCTTCCATCGCCCCCGGAACATCCAGGGTTTTATTTACGGCGTCATAGATTTTGCTTGCGGGGAAACCTGCCTTCACCAAGGCATCTTTGCTACCATCGGTACGTTGTTTAATCGTCTCAAGCTCATCGTGAGTTACTGCCATGGCTGCGGTTTCAGCAACATTCCAACCGCGTTTTTTCATTTCGGCATACAGGGCTTGTCCAATATCAAAACCGATTTTGGTCGAAGAAATACCCATATAAGGTACATCGGCCATGGGTTTACCGTCGGCGCCCACAAATCGATCGTCAACTGTAAACACTTTTAATTTTTTGGCGTTGGCCTTGGCCATGATTGCGGGTCCCAAACGGACATCCGGCGTACAAATTACAAAGCCTTGAGCTTTTTGGGCCGCTAAATTATCAATGGCCGCCATTACTTTTTCGCCATCGGGAACCCCGATTTTGATCAGCTCAAAGTTTTTTTCATCGGCAAACTTTTGGGCAAATTTCCATTCATTTTGGAACCATAATTCTTCGGCTTGTTTGACTAAAAAGCCGATTTTGATTTTGGCAGGAGCCGCAAAAACCGCCATCGATGAAAAGATTAGCGCGGCAACCAAAAGCAGTAGAAAAGGGGTTTTCTTCATTACAATTCCTCCATTTTGTTGGTCTTTTTTCAAATCATTTCCGTCATAGTTCCTTTCGTCTATTCCGGCAATCCCTCCTTTCATGTTTCAAAGCAAGGGCCTGAAACTTTCCTTCAAATTTACTTCATATAGCAGGAAACAAACGCTTTTTCATTGAAATTTCACATCTCATCCGCCAATTTCAGATGGCTCAGAGCGCCCAAGTGGTTGGGATCCATTTCCAGTACCTGCTTGAACTCACGCCGGGATTGTTCCTTCTTTTCCAGACCCAAATACCCCAGGCCCAATAGATAGCGGCAATGAATCTCATTCTTTCGGGTCAGGTCTTCATCAAAAATCAGAAAATCCGGTAATGAAACAGCGAAATAGTCAATGCTCACTTTATCAAACATATGCTGTTCGCCATAATCCACCAATTTATGAAAGCGGCTCCGGGCCTGATCGGGCTGATCTAATTTCAGCAAAGCCAAGCCTTGATAGAATATCATATCGGCCGGCTGATCATTATAAAACATCGCACTGGAAGGTTCGCTCAGGCCCACGGATGCCTTTTGAAACGACTCTCCGGCTTTTTCAGCCATTCCCAAACCTTCATAGGCGCACCCGAGAAAATAATGAATGTGGTTTTCCTGGGCACCGTAAAGTTTTCCTTCGCCTAAATTCTCCGGGTATTGGCCGGTTTCTAATAACTCGGCGAGGGCTTTTTGAAATTCCCGCTTTTGAATGGACAGCTTGGCCAGCTCCACACGGGAATAAACAAATTGGCTGGAAACCTTGCCTTCACCGCCCTCCCAGGGGTGGAATTTCCGGCCGGCTATAAGTTCTTTGGCCTTTTGATATTCGCCCATTTGGTTATGGAGGGTGACATACTCGATGTACAAATCATCGCGGGACTCCACCAAGTTTAAATGTGTCCGAAAACCATTCATCCGCAATTGCCACTCGACTCCGGTTTTCTTATAAAGTTGATCCAGTTCCAGGAAAACCCTGGCATCGGCGGGGTTGAGCGAAAATGCTTTTTCCAATGCCGCTCTGGACTTTTCCGGGTCGTGTTTTTGATTATAATATCCCAGCGCCAAATTACGGTGGACCGTGGCCAACGAATCATCAATTTCCCGCGACTGTTCCCAACACTGGATGGCCAAATCGGACTGCTTTTTGTCGTACCATAAATTACCCAGGTAATAGTATGCTTTCGCATCTTTGGGGTTTAGTTCCAGCGCTTGCCGCAGGACTACAATATCCTCCAGCCGGTTTGGAAAACAATAATCGGAATTCCCCTCCCCGGCCTGCTCAAAATAGGCCGAAGCTTGCCGCAAGTCACCGTTTTGGTGCTGGTAGTATCCTAAATAATAATAAACAAGCGGGGAAACGTTTTGCAATTGCTTTTCACCGGCAATTTCATCTTCCAGTACCTTACATGCTTCGGCAAAAAGTCCGGCGCTGCCGTAATCCCTGGCCAGTTCCAAATAGTTATGAGGATTGGTATCCAGTAAATTCAGCAGTTCTTCCTTCATCGCCCGGGCCTTTTCGGTTTGTTGTTCCGCTTCAAAACACAGTTGAAGTTCACGGCGGGAGCCGAAATCCACCGGGTCCAACTGCAAGGTTTCAAAGGCGATTCTTTGGGCTTCCTGATACCGCCCCCTTTTCCGCAAGATAGCCCCATGGAGATGGCGGGCTTTATAATGATGATAATTCCGAACTAAAGATTTCCTGATCAATTCTTCGGCTGTAAGATAATCTCCCCGCCAGCAGGCAATCTGGGCCAGGGAAAAGTAACCGCTATCCTGCCAGGCCGCGCTCCAGACCGATTTATAAAAGGCATCATAAGCCAGATCCAAGCGGCCCTGAAACTTAAGAGACAGCCCTAAGTTATAATAAGGTTCCCCATCGCAAGGATTGGGATTGAAACGGGTCAGACTGGCAACAGCCCTCCGGAAATAAGCTTCACTTTCTTTAAATAATCCGCGGCGCAACAACAAACAGCCGTAACCGTTATTATGACGGATATCGTCGGGGTCCCGCCTCAATCCTTCCAGGTAATAGGGATCCGGATCATACGTCGCGTGGCGGTATTGTTCCAGATGAACAGCACGCAAATATAAGGCTTCGTTGGTTTGAACCTCCGAAGGCGGCAGGGCCGGTTTTGCAGGATCGGGAACCCGTTCGATCTTTGGCTCCTCCGGTTGATAAAAAATCATCAGCTTCCCGCCGGGTCCGAATACGCTTACTATCAAATGGTGCGCTTTTTCCGCCGGATCCAGGACAACTTCCTCACTCCAGGAGTTTTCGGGCGAAAGGTCAACCGTGGTCCGGAAATAGGTTTTTTCCTTGCCCTTAAGTTCCACCACGGCTCCTTCAACAATCGCGGTAGCATATACCGCCACTTCCGCCCTGCCGTTATCGATCTCCAGATTCACGGCCGCTTCAATCGAGGCATTTTTGACCACGCCGATATTTTTATAGGGCATGAAGTACTGGGTGAATGATTTTTCCTCACTGGGCAACAGCCAGGTGAAATCGGGCTGATTATCGGTATAGACACCGGTCATCAATTCGATATAGGGGCCGTCTTCATCGGTAAGATTACGGTCCCAGGCCTTGCCGAAGTCGCCGCAGCCCCAAGTCCATTGTTTTTTACCCGGCGAAATATGGTGATCGGCAATGTGTAAAATTCCGGCCTTTTTCCCGTGATCATATCCGCCGACAAAATTGTAATCGGAATGATAAGCCATATAGGAAGTGGGAACCGGAATGTTTTTATAACGGGAAATGTCCACTCCGGAGGAATAATCCATTTTGTAATACGTCCCGGTGGCGATTGGAAACCTTGATACATCCCGTTTACCGTGGTCAAACACGGCATGGACATCCGGCGGAAAAACCGATTGAGTTTGCTCGTTCACCGCAACCGCCGGATTGGCCCACCAGAGAAACGTTTGGGCCTGGGGAGTCCGGTTATATAGTTGCGACTTAATCTCTAAATAGGCTTTATCCGGGTAAAGTGTAAACCCGGTGGTCACTTGGGTGCCGTACATACGGTCGATTTCACTGACCCAAACCGTCTTGCTGCCATCTTCGTTTTCTTTCAGTAAATATTCAACCGGACCAAAGGTATTGGGGCGGTGGTGCTGGGGCCAGTTGAATTCGATTCCCCCGGAAATCCAGGGGCCGGCTAGTCCCACCAGTGCCGGTTTAATGACATGGTTATAATAAACAAAATCATAATGATTGGTCTTATCGAGGGCCCGTTGAATTCTACCTCCAAGTTCAGGCAGAATCAAAATCAATAAATAGGGGTTTTCCAGGAAAACCGCCCGGTATTTTTGATTCACTTTCCGGTCCTCAATTTTATCAATGACCGGGTAGGGGTAAACCTTTCCGGAGCTTCCTTGATAAACCCGCTTCTCTAAAAACATGGGATTCTTATCGGGCTTCCCCACGGGGTAAGTGGGGAGCTCCAAAACTTCTTCCCAAATCTTGGCTTCCAAATTTACAGGGTGCATGTACAATCCTCCTCGGATAGAAAATTCCTTAAACTCCAACGGGACAATAGGGCCCGCCAATTTTTCCGCGCACCGCGGAGAAATTTTCACTTACCTTGCCGGACCACGAGGTGTTTAAGGAATCATTAAAATATAACGCGTCCAAGAAGTCGCCAACCGGTTGACGCGCCCGTTACGGACAAAGTCATATTTTCAATAGGTTAAATATATCTTAATTGTTTGGGAAACTCCATTCATTATCCGCCGAAGAACCTGGATTATCTTACGATCTGTGGTTGCTAAAAAGCCATCCATGCCTTACAATGAAATCATGGAAACAATCAAAAAAGATGAGGGTTTTTACGGACAAAAAATCATCGTTTTACCAAAGAATTTCCTGAAGGAAGTTACGGAGAACCCTTTAATCAACTCCCTTTATCTATCGGACATCGGCTACTTTCCCGAGGCCCAATTTCATTACCGGGAGCGGCCGGACGGCTGCGAGCAGCATATTATGATTTATTGCGTGCAAGGGAATGGATGGTTTACAATAAACGGCAACAAACAGCACGTCGCTGAAAATCACCTGCTGATTATACCCAAAGGAACGCCTCATATTTACGGTTCCAACGACACCCGCCCATGGACGATTTACTGGCTTCATTTTCTGGGCAGTCACTCTGAGTATTATTTCAAACATTTGTTGCCGGAATTCCATACCTTCCCGATTGCGCTTGAAAAAGCCCCTAAAATCGTGGATTTGTTTCATGAAATCTATCAAGTGTTGCAGAACGGTTTTACGCTGGATAACATGATCTTCGCCTCTCAAGTACTTCCGCATTTGATGGGTTCAATCTTTTTGATGAATCACGATTATCATTTGCAATTAAAAGCCAGCAGCCAGGATATTGATGAATCCATTCAGTATATGGCCAAACATTTGGGACAAAACCTGTCCCTAAGGGAACTGGCCGGCCATGTCAATCTTTCCGTATCCCATTATTCCTACTTATTTAAAAATAAAACCGGCTATTCGCCGATTGATTACTTCTTACGTTTCAAAATTCAGCGGGCCTGCCAATACCTGGATATCACCACGTTAAGTATTGAAACGATCGCCGCTACATTGGGTTTTAAAGATCCCTATTATTTTTCGCGGTTATTTCATCAAATTATGGGGCAGTCCCCTTCGGCATACCGTAAAATAAAAAAAGGCTAACCTCCGCCCGATTATCCCTCAAAAATAAAGCTTTTGGTAAATAAAAAAACCAACCGTTGAAAGTTGGTTTTAAAGTCCTTAAAAAACCTTTCCCTTATATTCCTTCATCAATTCCTGCAGCGGATAGGCCTTCTCTTGCAGCGGCAGTCCCACCGGCTGCCCGGAGAGGCTTGAATGATAAATTCCTAAAATGACTTCCAGGGCCTTTCTGCCCTCTGTCCCCGGAATATCGAAATCCGTTCCGGTTTCGACCGCATGCATAAAGCGCAGATACAATTGACGGTGGCCGAACCCATAGATATTGGGCGGCGTTTCCCCACAGCTCTTAATGACTTTCGCCTCATCGTCCAATCCGTCGGCAAAACGCCAGGTTTCGATCTGATTGATGGAGGTGCCTCCCAGGATTACCGTGCCTTTTTCACCGAAGATATTTAAGGTTTCCTCCAAATTACGGGGATAAACGGTTGAAGAAGCTTCAATCATCCCCATGGCGCCGCTTTTAAAAGTCAACATTCCCAGCCCCAAGTCTTCCACCTCAATATTCCGTTGCCTGGTGGCGATTTTTCCGTAAACGCCGGTAACTTGTCCCATCATCCATTGTAATAAATCGATATTATGAATGGACTGATTCATCAGCACTCCACCATCCTGGGCCCAGGTACCGTGCCAGGAATCCTGCTCAAAATAGTGCTGATCGCGGTACCAGCGAATCACCGCCGTGGCATGGGTCAATTTTCCAAATCGTCCGTTCTCCAGGGCCTGCCGCAATTTTTGAACCACCTGGTTATAACGGTTTTGATGGCAAACCCCCAAGTAAACATGGTTTTCATTACAAGCCGCGATTAAGCGGTCGGCATCATGCAATGACAAAGCCATTGGTTTCTCAACGATCACATGTTTACCCGCCTGGGCCGCTGCTATTCCAATTTCGGCATGGGCTCCGCTGGAAGTGGCGATAGAGATAACGTCAACGTCCGGTCGTTCCAAAACCGCCCGGTAATCCGTATAGACATCTCCGCCATAGGTCCTGCCGTAGTGTTCAGCCTTTTCCGGGACCAAGTCGCAAACCGCTTTTAACTCCGCCTGTTCCAACTCCATAATATTACGGGCATGATTGGGGGCAATCCGGCCGCATCCGATCAAGCCAAATCGAAAGGTAGACATCTTTTCTCCCCTTAAATGAATTGGTAATTCGCTATCCGCTATCTCCATGTCTAAAAGCTTATTGGCCACAGAGGCACGGAGACACAGAGAAAACCAACTATATTTATATAAAACCAATTAGAATGGTCGTAATATTTTCTTTTACTCGATACAAATGACCCTAAGCAATGTTTCCGGTTAAAAAATGAAATAATATGTTTCTCTGTGCCCTCTGTGTCTTTGTGGCTAAAAACATTATTGGCCACAGAGGCACGGAGAGAAACAAATTTAAACCCGGGCAATCTTCGCCTTACATTCCTTGATATGCCTTGTCGCGTTCCGGGTATCGAAAACCAATCGGCTATTGTCACAAATCCATTGATAATCATAAGCGGAATGATCGGTTGTAATCAGTACCAAATCGGAGGAGTTTATCAATTCCTCCGTAAGAGCGGTGGATTCCAAACGTAAATTTCCGAAGTCATAAACCGGAATACAAGGGTCATTCACCGTTACATCCGCAAAGTGTTGCTTTAAAAGCTGATAGATTTTAATGGCCGGAGATTCCCGCGGATCATCGATGTCTTTCTTGTAAGCGATTCCCAGCATCAATACCTTGGCGTCCTTGAGGGGTTTGCCATACTCGTTCAAAAAAGCCCCGACCCGTTCAATCACAAACTCGGGCATCTGATTATTGATTTCTCCGGCGATTTCGATCAACCGGGTATGATAATCGTATTCCCGGGCTTTCCAGGTTAAATAAAAAGGGTCGATGGGAATGCAATGACCACCCAGGCCCGGACCGGGGTAAAACGGCATAAATCCGTAAGGTTTGGTCTTGGCGGCATCAATGACTTCCCAAACATCGATTCCCATCTTATTGCAAAGAATAGCCATTTCATTGGCAAGCGCAATATTGATGTTCCGGAAAGTGTTTTCAAGAATCTTCTCCATTTCAGCCACTTTAGGGCTGGAGACCTGATAAATATCGCTATTTAATACATTTCCGTATAATGCGGCAGCGATTTCCCCGCACCGTGGGGTGACGCCGCCGACCACTTTCGGAGTATTCTTGGTATGATATTCTTTATTTCCCGGATCAACCCGTTCCGGTGAAAATGCCAGAAAAAAGTCTTCGCCGCAGGAAAGTCCGGTCGCTTCCAGTACCGGCATGACCACTTCTTCAGTAGTCCCCGGATAAGTTGTGCTTTCTAAAACAATTAACATCTCCCGGTGAAGATGGGGAGCAATTTGATGTGTGGAACTGGATACATAAGAAATATCCGGTTGTTGATATTTGTCAAGCGGAGTCGGCACACAAATGGCGACTGCGTCGACTTCCTCAATTTTGGTATAGTCTGTCGTAGCCTTCAAACGTCCGGTTTTCACCAGTTCGGCCAATTCACTATCCACCACGTCGCCTATATAATTGTGCCCTTGGTTTACCTGATCTACCTTTTTGGCCTGGACGTCAAAACCGATCACCCTGTAACCGGTCTTCGCTTTTTCAACCGCCAGGGGAAGCCCGACGTAACCAAGACCAATGACTCCAAGTACGGCTGTCTTGTTTAAAATTTTATCCAATAAAGCCTGTCCCGGTTTGGTAGTCTGCGCCTGCGCGTCGTTATCTTTATCCGGCATTATGATTCCTCCGCAATGAATTCACAAAAAATGAAGCTGTTGCAAAAGTAGTTTAGAAACGAAGTTTCTTAAAAACAATGAGATATACAATATATAGCCCAATCCATACTCAGGTTAAATATTGTATATCTCGATCGATAAATTTTATTTCACGACAGCCCCGCTCAACTTATTATATATCATCCATTTCAATTTGCAAATCCGAGTGATAATTTTTCAAAAACTTTTTAGAACGAAAAAAACCCAATTGGATGATGCAAATAATCAATCCAATGGAATATCAATTTCAATAAATTGTAAATCAAAGAAACAGGGCCGACTCTTTCAACGGCCAGCGTTCTGCTACCAACAACTAACTAATAACCAGCTTACACCAGTCCCAGATTTTTCAAAACTTCCTGCAAAACTTTTTGTTCGTCGGCGGTGGCTTCGACCAATGGTAATCTGAGTCCACCCGCTTTAAATCCCAATAGATTACAGGCCGCCTTCACCATAATCGGATTGGTCGTGATAAAGAGGCTACGGACCAGCGGAGCAACCTCGCTATTGATTTTATTGGCAGTTAAAAGATCTCCTCTACAAAAAGCGGCAATCATTTCTTGAAGCTTTCGCCCTACAATATGGCTGGCCACACTGATAACCCCCACGCCTCCCAAACTCATCACCGGTAAAGTCATGGCATCGTCGCCGCTATATATCAGCAAGTCTTTGGGCGCTTTTTCGTAAATCTCGCTCACTTGTCCGAGGTTGCCTGAAGCTTCTTTTACCGCCACAATATTCTCGATTGCCGCCAGTCTGGCAATGGTGCCGGGGGAAATATTAACCCCGGTGCGGCCGGGAATATTGTACAGGATAACCGGCAAGGAAGTCTCATTGGCTATGGTTCGAAAATGTTGATACAACCCTTCCTGAGGCGGTTTATTATAATAGGGCGCCACCAGCATCACGCCGTCGACGCCGGTCCGCTCAGCCTCTTTGGTTAATTCAATACTGGCCGCGGTGTCATAACTTCCTGTTCCGGCAATAACCGTCCCTTTTCCGCCAACAGCCTCCACAACCGCTTTGAACAAACCGAGCTTTTCATGTTTGGTTAAGGTCGGCGATTCACCGGTCGTGCCTGCGACCACAACCCCGTCCGAACCGGAATCAACCAATTTCACAGCCAATTCTTGCGCCGCTTGATAATTAACTTGCAAATTCTGATTGAATGGCGTGATCATTGCGGTTAAAACTTTACCAAACTTTACCATAAGAAATCCCCCTCACTCCGCTAACTCAAATTCGTTATGCAATGCTTGAAGAGCGCTGCACATATCTTCTTGTTTTACCAGGCAGGCAATATTAATATGGGAATCGGTCGAGTGATAAATTGAAATATGCTCCTTTTGCAAGCCCTTCACCATACGTGCCATAACTCCAGGAACACCCCGCATCCCCGAACCTACAATCGCGACCTTGGCATACCCTTTCTCGATGGACAATTCGAGTTCCAGCGGATTTAGCACTTCTCCGGCCTTATCCGCCAAATCACCCTTGATAATGAAGGCAATATTGAAAGGCGATACCTGAATCATATCCACACTAATTCCTGCGCCTGCCAAAACTTGAAAAACTCTTAACACTATCCCGTTTTTGTTGAGATCTTCTACGGAAGTAATCTTTATCAGTGCCATCTCCGGGATTTGGGCCAGACCGGTTACTACTTTATCGCCCCGGATTTCAATATCGCCGATGGATGTTCCATCACTGATCAGTGTGCCCAAATTGTTGGAAAAAGTTGAGCGAATCCGCAAAGGGATTCTCCCTTCCATCGCTATTTCCACCGCCCGGGGGTGCACTACCTTGGCGCCCAAATGAGCCATTTCACAGACCTCACTATAAGTCATTACCGGCAGCGGCTTAGCCTGAGGAACCAGCCGCGGATCAGCCGTCATAATCCCGTCTACATCGGTATAAATCTCAACCAACTCAGCATGTAAAGCCACTCCTAAAGCGGAGCCGCTGGTATCACTGCCGCCACGGCCCAGTGTCGTGACTTCCCCATCCTTGGTAACCCCTTGAAAACCGGCAACGACGGCAACTTTCCCCTCTTCAAGACACTTCCATAAGTTATCGGGTTTGATCTCGATAATGCGGGCATTATTGAAATGGTGGTCGGTAATAATGCCGGCTTGCCCTCCGGTAAAAGCCACCCCTTCAATACCGTGGGCTTTTAAAGTCTGTACCATAACGACTGTAGAAATATTTTCACCGCAGGACATTAAAAGATCGAGTTCACGCGGTTTAATATATTTTAAAACTCCGCGGGCAAGTCCGATGAGGGTATCCGTAGCATAGGGATCACCGTTGCGCCCCATAGCCGATACAACAACCACCACTCCCAAGCCTTTTCCCAGAGCTTCCTTTACTTTCGCTACGACATTCTCGCGGCCTTCCTGGGTAGCTACTGAAGTTCCCCCAAATTTCTGCACGATAACCTTCATGCGTTTGCCTCTCTTTCAGATGTAAGTTGTCCACTTGGACAATACCCTTTTGCCTAAAAGCTTACCCTTCCCTTATGGGCCTATAGGGAATCGGCCCAACCCAAGTTAGCGAGCGGATTGGAAGTCGGCTAAAGAACCAAGGGATTCAAAACCGCAGGCCATATTTAGCTAAAGCATTCAGCTAAAACCGGGGGTTTGAATCCCAGTTGGTGAGACAATCAAAGGTCAATCGGGGTGTATCTGCTCCCAAACCCAAGAAAGACCCTCAAACCATGCTAATTCCCTTTAAGGGCTAGGGTAAATAAGTAGTTAGGCCCATCCGCTCGTTTTATTTTCATTGATTCTTATGACAGCCCGTTTGAAGGGCCGTCATTCATGCTACCTAATAACTAACCATCACCGGCTGCAATTGCCGGCCATCCAATGCCGCCAAAAGCGCTTCCGGTATGAATTTCATTTTAGCAATCAGGGAGTTCTGCTTGTTTTCCGGGCTATCCTGGCCAAAAGGCACAAAATAAGTATGCTTGCGGTTCATTAATGTTCCAATATTTCTGGCATTGGCTCCCAGCCCGTCATTGGTTGAAATCGCCAGTACCACCGGCCGGTTGTTTCGCAAATGGGCCTTTGCCGCCAGCAACACACAGGTGTCCGTGACCCCCAGTGCCATTTTGGCTAAGGTATTTCCGGTACAAGGCGCTATTAATATTAAATCCAACAATTTTTGCGGTCCAATGGCCTCCACCTGAATCAGCGTTGTTAACGGCTCTTTCCCGGTGATAGTTGCGACCTGTTGATGCCAATCAGCGGCCTTTCCAAAGCGGGTATCCGTTTCCTGGACCGCCGGCGACAAGATCGGGGTTATGGTCGCCCCTTCATCCTTCAACAACTGCATATAAGGCAAAACTTCGGCAAGGGTGCAATGGGATCCGGTTAAGGCAAATCCAATCCGCTTTCCATCAAACCTCATCAATATCCACCCCTTTCATCAAAGTAATCTTGAATGATGATAGGAATGGTGGAGGCTAAAACTTCTCCGGCGGTTTTTGGAGCTACCAAACCGGGTAAACCCGGCGCTAAAATCGCCTTAATCTGACGGCGCTCGGCAGCTTTAAAATCGGTTCCGCCGGGTGCTGAGGCTAAATCGATAATAACCGTTTGGGGCTTTAACTTTGCCAGGATTGGTTCATCAATCATCAAGGCGGGAACGGTGTTAATTAACAAATCCGCTTTCCTCGCAGTTTCACTCCAGCCTTCCAAGGGAATCGTCTCGCATCCCATTTCCTTGGCTCTGGCCAATGATTCCTTCCGCCTTGCGGTAACAACAACTTCGGCGTTTAATGCCTTAAAAACGCGGGCTACACTCATTCCGACCCGGCCAAAGCCGATCACAATCACCCGGCTGCCGTGAATCGTGATCGGTAATTCTTCCATCGCAAACTGTAACGTTCCTTCTGCCGTCGGAATCGAGTTTAAAATGGCAATTTCGTTGTTATCGGCATATTGGATAACTTTTAAATGATAGAACTCAGCAATATCGGACCAACGTTCGGTAATGGATCCGGTTACGATGAGAGTCCCCGGATTCAAAGAAGCCACATATTGGCCGAAATCAATCCGGGGTTTTCCTTTATAACTCCATATCAAACCCTCTTCATTGATCCCGCCGATCGGAAGTAAAATCACATCGGCATCAACCAGAGCCTCTACAAGGTCGGAATGATATTCCAGCGTATCACGGACCGCCATCTGAGGATGACCAAAGATTTTTACTTTTTTAAAAAGGGTGGTTAAACTTTCGGCAACAATAATTTGTCTGGCATCTCCGCCGACAACCGTCGCCTGTAATTCCGAAATCGATTTCACCTAAGGCTCCTCCTTTTCAAACTTAAAAACACGCTGATGTAGTATATTCCAAGTGGAAAAGGGAGGTGAAATTTTTTAAAAAAGATAATGCTCTAAACCATAGGTGAGTCCGGGCCTCCCGGGAACCATTTTAACAGCCAGCATCACGCCCGGCATAAATGACTCCCTGCTCATGGAGTCGTGGCGGATGGTAAGGGTTTGTCCTTCACCGCCAAAAATAACTTCCTGATGGGCTATCAATCCGGGCAAACGGACACTGTGAAGATGGATCCCATTCATTTCCCCGCCGCGAACCCCTTTGATTTTCTCCTCGCCAATCGTAGCCGAAGCTTGCGTATCCCGTCCGGCCAGGATCATCTCCGCGGTTTTGATGGAAGTTCCGGATGGGGCATCCAGTTTTTGATCATGATGGAGTTCGATAATTTCTACCTGTGGGAAATACTTGGCCGCTGCCGCCGCAAACCGCATCATCAGCAAAGCCCCGACTGCGAAATTGGGTGCAACCAAAGCATTGACACTATACTCTTTGCATAAACCCTCGATCTCTTGCAGATTTTCCGGGGTCAAACCGGTAGTGCCGACAACGATATGAACCCCTACCTTCAGAACCGTACGGATGTTCTCCATTACACCCGCCGGAGCTGTAAAATCTATGACCACCTCCGGCCGGCACGAATCCAATCCTGCCGCAAGCTCACCGGAAACGGCGATGTTTAATGGTTCGGAACCGATCAGAGAACCAATGTCCTTCCCAATATTCGTCCTATCAACCGCACCAACCAGTTGAAGCAGAGAATCCTTGATAACCGCCCTGCAAACCTCCCGGCCCATTTTTCCGGAAGCCCCTGAAACCAAAACCTTAATTTCACCCAATTTGATTCACTCCTTAGACAATCCAATGAGATGGTTGTTATATGTACAGATTCTTGTCAGCCGGATACAAAAAAAGATTGGCCCTCGCCAACCTTGAATTCCTCAAGAATTCGTTTGGCGGCAAGATAGCTCTGTAGCTGTCATTTTTTTCGACAGTTACCAGTACCGGGATTGTTCATCAACAGTACCAGCCGGAAATGATTGGCCCGTATCGGGGAGTTTAAAAATAAATCCAACCCCAAAATACGTTTTTTCCCGACTTCGGCGAAATACCCTTTGGCTCCGTTTCCTCGGCAGGCCCGGCCTCCACGGAGTTACTCTTCTATTTCGCGCCTCTACTCTACCACAAATATAAAAAAAATAGAAGTCCGTTTAACTTCTATCTTCTTTTTACTATAAAACACCGCAACTGTCAAGTTGATTTTGCTTTCACCGGCGGCTTTAAAACTTGGTCAAACGGCGGTTATCTTACGCTCACGGCCCAGGATCGTTTTTTCCGGATACCAGAATTAATTCTTCACTGATTTTTTGAATATCGCTCCAAGGAATCGTCTGAATCACTTTTTCCTGACCGGTCCACCCTTGTTTGATCAATATCAAGGCTTCCACCGTCCCAGTCTGTGTATTCACCAACAGTTCGCTTTTTTGAATGACACCTAACCGATCACCGGTTTTGACGTCAATCACTTCTTTACCTGCCAGCTCACTTAGACGCATCGGTTCCTCCAGCTTTTTTTACTAAAAGGTATGCCGGAAGCTTCCTAATAATTAATGCTTTCCAAATTCCTCGATTTTTTCCCCGCACTTGCTGCAATATACTGCCCCCGGGGGCAATTGCGACTCGCAAGTTGCACAAAAAGACTTGCCCAGCGCCACTTCGGCCCGGACATGGAGCTCTCTTAAGTTGTTTTCCTTTTCGTGAATTTGACTGGCAAGCAAAGCGATAATCTCGCATTTATTGCGGATTTTTTCCTCATTGAAACCATTTTGCAGATACATTTGATAAACGATTTCCCCCAAAAGCGAAAAAGCACTTTCCCGTTGATTCCGGAGGACGCCGAGCTGATTCTTGATTTTAACGACCTCCATCATTTCTTTGGATTTGACCGAAACAACCGCAACTCCTTTATCAAGCCCTTGTTTTACCCTATCAAATAAATCAACCATTGACTGCCTCCTCGTTTGGTTTCCCCAATAGTATCTGCTCATTTATCAAGGGTATTCAAAAACCCCGCCTTTGAGATGCGATCGGAAGGCCACAGGGTCATCTCACGAATTCCTTTTTCAAACCCCAGCCCGGCAAAAACATCAGCCATTCCCGTCTCTACGATAGGCCGTTCATTCCAATGGGTGACGATAATTTTCTGATCGCGGTAGACTTTGTAGAGAATCGCCAATAACGTCCAGAGTGATTTTTTTAGGCTGGCTGGGTCCTGCTCAAACAGGCTTTTTCCCAGGCAATATATTTTTAATTTTTTTCCGCTCGCCGCCAATACGGGTTTACCGGCCTGAAAAACGACATAATCATAAGTACCGGATGAATTTTCCCCCTCCACTGCCGGCCAGTCATGAATAAATCCAAGATAATTGGCGGGGTCATTCCATTGTAGCCCGTAAAACTCCGGCAAGTCCTGCCCCGGAGAAGAACGCAGTTCTTCAATGGCCTTCGGCAAAGCAAATTGAATGCCGCTTAAATGACTACAGAAAAAACCCCGGCGGATTTTCCCAATCTGTTCCAGATAGTCGTAATAAGAATAGCTATCGCCCCAGGAAACCGATTCCTGCCGGACCATTTCCCGGCAGATAATGCCATAGCGGTTGATCAAGGTGAATGCCCAAGCGTCCGGATTGTCAAGTCCGGGCGCCGTCAGCAAAGACCAGCGCCCCATTTGAGCGAGGACCGCAAGCGTGAGCAGCCCTCTTGCGCCCGTCCGGTCCCCAGGACGGCTTTGCAGCAAAAAACGGATTGGGCCCAAAGTATCATTGGTGACGGCGCCTTGCTCAATCAATTCCTCCAGCGTTTGCCAGGCAAGGACTGTCGACATCCTGGTTTCCCGTAAAATCTGCGGCAAGGACAAAGCGCCCTGAGTCTCCAGCAATCGGCGCAGGATTTGGGCATCGCCGCCGGGAGAGGGCGCAGACGAGGAATGTGAGGCCATTGGTTCCTTGGAAACGCTCTCTTTAGAGAGCTGATTTTCACCGGCAATTGCCTTTTCAAAACAGAGTTGGAGCTGTTGTTCACGGCCGCGGGCCCGCCAAAAAAATTGTCCGCTGGAGATTAACTGATCCAACAGGGCCGGAGTGAAATCCCGGACTCTACCGGGTAAGACGCTGTTTTCCCACATCCCCGCCGGCAGCCATAGCCCGGCTAATTGTTCCAAAGTGGCGGCCAGGCCGTCAAATCCCTCCCGCAACCCGCCAATCCCTTGCCACCTGGCCAAAAAGGCTCCGTATTCCAGCGGTCCCCGCGCTTCCACTTCCCTACGGGCCTGGGCCAAACTACGACGGTGGATTTCTTCCAAGATCCCGACATCGCACCATTCCTCACCGCTGCCGCCGGGGATGAATTCTCCCGATTCCACCAAGTTTTCAGCCGCCATCACCGTTAACTCCGCCGCCACTTCCTGCTCGGAAAATCCGTAACGGCTGACGATGTCCGCGATTTGAAAAGGGCCGTGGGTCTTGACATATCGCTGGATGATTCGGGCGCGGGCCTCCGCCCCGGTAATGGGTTTTTCAGCGTTCAAACCCGGCCGGGCTTGAATTTTGCCGCAAATATCCGATGCAATTTTGGGGGGGATTCCCGGCAATCCCTGCAAATAATAGGGCGCTTCCCACAAGGCAACCAGCAGGGGATCAGCGTGTCCTCCCGGAATGCAAAGGATTTTTCCAAGTCCGATGAATTCCTGAACATAGTTTTCAATCTGCCGGGCCTGAGCGGGAAAAAGCTCCGGTATCTCGCCAAGGGAAAGGTCGCCAACCTTTTCCAGCCAGCTTGCGAAGGAATCTCCATTCAAATCCCCGCCCAAAAGGCCGGGCCCTCTGACTTTGGCCCTAACATTCTGCAACACCCCGGGCGCAATCACATTCCGGAGCCCTTGCTTCCCGAGGATGACTTTCAAGGTCCCCCGCCCCAGGCCAAACATTTGCAAACGCTGTTCTCCTTGGGGCGCTTCTCCTTCATACATGAAATTGCCGATAAAATTGAATAAGTGGCCTCCCGCAAACGGCGAAGGGGTCTTGTGCTGATAACGGCGAACCTGAATCCGGCCCTGACGGATGTCTCCCAGGACTTCAAGCAATCCGTCCAAATCAAAATAGTCCTGTAAAATGGCGCGATAGGTTTCCATTACCAGTGGGAAATCCTTATATTTGGCCACTGCATGCAACAAATTACCCGCCTTGAGCCGGGATAGCCAAAAGGGATTTCTTTTCCGCCCAAACCCGGCCCGCGGCATGATCAAGGAAAGTTGGGCAGTCTGCCGGAAGGTAATCCCAAAAAGCGCCGAACCCGAAACCAGTTCGGCCAGCTTCTCTTCCAAACCGAAAGAGTTTAAGTCCCGCCAAGGGATTTCCGGAGGCGTCTGGCTTCCTTGCAGATGAAACATAATCCCGTCATCCATGGGGACCGCCTCAACCTTCATTTGGAAATCCTTTTCCCAGATGTCTTTGATCAGTAAACCGAGGGCCAAATGCAACCTCATCCCGAACGGGGAATGAAGCAAGACCCGCCACTCTCCCATTTCGTCGGGAAATTCTTCGACCACCAAACGCCGGTCGGTATGGATGTACTGAAGAGATTGCTTTTGGGCTTCCACATACCGGTAAAGATTTTGGGATACTTCCGGAGACAAACCGCATTCCGATTCCAGCCAGTCTTGGAAATCGCCGGCCTTCAGATGATCCTCGATTTCCCCCAAAAAAGCGCCGATCCGCTTGCCCAGTTCATAAGAACGCCCTCCGGGATCGGCCTTCCAAAAGGGTACGATGGCTTCCCCGCCCTTTTGGGAAGAGCTGACGATCACCCGGTCCTGCCGGAGTTCTTCGATTTTCCACACCGAAGTTCCCAGCACAAACCGTTCATGCAAACGCCGTTCATAAACGAATTCTTCATCCAACTCGCCCAGACGAAGGTCGGAACCTTGCAGATAAACTCCATAATAACCACGGTCCGGGATGGTCCCTCCGCTGGAATATACCAACCGTACCCCATAAGAGTTGGGTTTAAAGACTCCGAGTTGCCGGTCCCAAAACAGCCGCGGACGCAAGTCGATGAACTCTTTGGTCTCGAAATTCCCCGCCAGCATGGCCAGGACATTTCGAAAAACCTTTTCAGGCAAGGAATGAAAATTGTAAGATCCCCGGATGACCTGAAAAGCCTCAGGGACACTCCATTCTCCCTCGGTTGTCAAAGCCACCAGTTGTTGCGCCAGCACATCCAAACAATTGAAAATAGCCTTCACCGGTTCAACTCTGCCGGCTTTCATCTCCCGGAAAACGGCCGCGGTTTCCAGGAGATCCGCCCGGGTCTTGGGAATAATCCTGCCTTTGCTGGGCATCCCCACGATATGGCCGGCCCGCCCCACTCTTTGCAGTCCCCGGGCCACTTCTTTGGGAGATTCGATTTGGATGACCAGATCGATATGGCCGATATCGATGCCTAATTCCAGGGATGCGGTTGCCACGATACAGGGGATTTCGCCTTGCTTCAGCATTTTCTCGGCCTCTAAACGCATTTCCTTGGAAACACTGCCGTGATGGGTTCTGGCCAGCTCCACTCCTGCCAGCTCGTTGATGTTGGCGGTCATTCGCTCCGCCAGACGCCGGTTGTTGACAAACACCAAGGTGGTCCGGTGCTGTCGGACCAAATCCAGAACCTGCTGATAGATGGGGGGCCAGATCGATTTTTCAGGAAGTTCTCTTAGGTCTTCCACCGGTAGAAGGATTTTTAAATCCAAAGTTTTTCTCTGGCCGGTATCGACGATTTCCACCGGCCGGTCTTGCCAAAGCCCGCTTTCAAGATGAATTTCTTTTCCTCCTAAAAATGTCGCCGCCTGATCAAGGGGGCGCATGGTGGCCGAGAGGCCAATCCGCTGAAAAATGCGACCTGACCCCAATAAATGCTGCAACCTTTCCAGAGACAAGGCCAGGTGGGCGCCTCTTTTGGTCGGAAAAAGGGTATGAATCTCATCGATGATCACAAAGCGGACCGTTCGCAGCATTTCCCGGGCTTTCGAAGACAACAGCAGGAACAAGGACTCCGGGGTGGTGATCAAAATCTGCGGGGGGCGGCGCAACATTTTTTGCCGCTGGCTACCGGGCGTATCGCCGGTCCGGATGGCCGTTGTAAGATGGGGCAACTCAACCCCCATCTTCCCCCCTGTTTCTTCGATTCCCGCCAGCGGCACTTCCAGATTGCGGTAGATGTCGTTGTTCAACGCCTTTAAAGGAGAAACATATAAAACCTGCACCCCGGTTTGAAGAGACCCGTTTAAGGCGTTCTGATAGAGTTGATCCAGGCATTTTAAAAAAGCGGCCAGGGTCTTACCGGAGCCTGTCGGCGCGATCAGCAAAACATTCCGACCGGCGGCAATCAACGGCCAGCCTTGGGCCTGGGGCGGCGTCGGCTCGCCAAAGGTGTGGGTAAACCACTCCGCAACTACGGGATGAAAACTATTCAGACTGGGATGGGTCATGGGCACCTCTTTAAAATTACCGCAAGAATTGCTATGAATGCTTGAATTAGCTTCTTGAATCAACAGCTTAAAATTGAGCCAGCCTAAAATTGATTACATCGTTACCGCACCAGTTAACGGTAGCACTCATGTTATAATTAGTTATACAATCTTATACTTCAACATCACGAGTCCATCACTGAATGATTTTGCATGAATCAGTTGACAATTTATTCTTCTATTAATTTTTCCTTCAAATAACCTTTTTCCCGCGCCTAACATGATTGGATGTATCGCTAATTGAAGTTCGTCAATTAGATTTTTATCAAGAAAACTTGTCAACAAGTTTGCTCCTCCAAAAAACCAAATATCTTGACCCGCTTCATTCTTTATCTTATATACTTCTCCTTCAAAATCTTTTCCGATAACCGTCCCATATTCAGCTGATTTCATTGAGTTACTAAAAATATAAATCTTTTTTTCTCCCATGGGAAGTTCTTTACGATTAACCATTAGTTCATAAGATTTTCTTCCCATAAACACTGCATCAAAGCGTTGGAATTGTCCTTCTGAATAGTCTTGATCAATAAAACACCAATCAAATTTACCAACAGCATCTTCAATGAAACCATCAATACTAACTGCGAGATTTAGAACAACTTTTCTCAAATTGCCCCTCCTGGATTTTATATTTAACTATGTTTTCAATAATGGTTGATCGCAGACAACGCTACACCCTGAAATAAGTAGATTGTACCACGAACACACGTTTGATTCAACCATCCTTAAAAACATAGCCAATTTTTTACTCGGAGCCGGTATTAAAACTCCATGATGTGATCGGTAGTTCAGCAGCCACTTTACTCATGAATCTCCCGTGATAATTGTCCCCCAAGGAGACTTTGTATTGGTAATTAGTCCCGATAACCAATAAGTCAGGTGGTGCCTTCAAAATAAAAAATTTTTTGATTTTAAAAGCTGAATCCGACAAACTCACCCATAAAAGTTTTCTCCCACAATCCAATATTATAGTATAATGAATTTAGAAAAACCCTTTATGGAAGGAACCGGTACATGGCCGATATTCAGGAAATCACCGAATTAAGCAATCAGATCGTCACCCATTTTCAGCCGGAAAGAATCATTTTGTTCGGTTCCTATGCATATGGCAGTCCCCATCAAAATTCCGATGTTGATTTATTGGTGATCCTTCCTTTTCAGGGAAAACCCTTTCGCAAGTCATTAGAAATATTAAATAAAACCAATCCGAAATTCTCTGTGGATTTAATTGCCCGTAACCCGGACGATGCCAAAAGACGATATACCGAAGGCGATCCCTTAATCCAGGAGGCCTTCAATAAAGGAAAGATTCTGTATGAACAGTGTAATTGATGAATGGATTAAAATCTTACCTTATTACACCAAATGCTTCCGGTTGATGACCAATCTTATCTCAATATCCAGCAATTACGTTTCTTAAGCAATGCGGCCGTAGCTTTCCGTTATCCCGGAGAATCCGCCGATAAAACCGACGCCGGGGAATCTTTGCAAATTTGTAATGAACTGCGCCAGGTTTTGCATAAGCAGTTAAAATAAAGACAGTTGGCCTGGGTTAAGACACACCCTAGTCTAAAAAACGCTTTGCGTTTTTCAAGGAATTCTTTCACAATTCCACTTAAAGGGTATTCGCCTGTTTCTCGGGTTTTGACGGTTGCGGTCCGAAGTTCAAACATCCCGATTGGCCCTCAATACCAGCCAATACCCTTTCAGGTCCTTTCAGGGGAAGTTCGTTATCCTCATTTTCACCTCTCCCTGCAAACGCGCCGCGCCATCCGCAGCAGCCGGTCGGCCGTGAGCCCATCCAGCAAGCCCTGCCTGTACATGCGTCCATAGGCCAGCTCGTCCCGTTCGACCCAATAATTGTCCACTTCGGTGATGAGCTGCATTTTCTCCGCCGGCAGGCTTTGGCTAATCTGTTCCAGGGTTTCGTTAATAAGGGTGTTCAACCTCTGAAAATGTTTATCGGTAAGCAACACTTCCTCTTCGGCTTCACCAACCCGTTTAGCCAGCAGTTCCCTGATTTTGGCGCTGAAGGATTTCAGCATGGCGATTCCCCCTTCTATTTTTTCGAGTTGACATTCAGTAAAACTTTAAAAGAAAAAAATTCATCCTTTTTACCTTACAACTTTATTTCCTATGGTTTGATTTTCTTTTACTCATTGTGAAATTTTATAGTCTCATTATATTTTCACGAAAAGTAAAAGTCAACACTTGTTTTGTCTTTTTGTGAAAATGTTTTTCTGCTTTCACATTTCGTGATAAACTTCAGAAAAGGGGTGTCATCATGTCTAGCTTTGGCGAAAGATTAAGGGAATTAAGAGAAGAAAAAGGAATTACTCAAATGGAATTAGCTAGATTTCTTTCGCTTGCAAATTCTACTGTTTCACAATATGAAGCTGATAAAAGAGATCCGGATTCTTCAACCCTTCAAAAACTGGCCGGTTATTTTGCGGTAACATTGGACTATCTCTTAGGCCGTTCCGATATTCGTAATCCGGAAATTTTATCCGACCCGGAAGTCATTTCCCTTATCCGGGCCCGTGAAAAAATGACCCCCGAGCAACGTGCAAAATGGGATCGAATTAATAAAGAAATCTTCCCGGAAGCGTTTGATAACAATGATAAATAATTCTTCTCCCCAGAATGAACCCCGCTGCTTTGTGAGGAGTTTTACATCGGAGTTTACCCCTATCGTGTCTCGATCATTACTTCACCATAAACATCAACCGGAGAATCCACAAATACATTCCATTTATTGCCACACGTTTCATTCCTCATAGGTAGTCAACTGTATTGCCAACTGCTTAAAATAAACCTCAGCGGCGTTTCAATCCCTTATAGGTAGTCTAAAAACCATTCTGAATCATGGAATAAATGGGCTGTGAGCGGGTTTCAATCCCTTATAGGTAATCTAAAAACCATATATTGCGTCTCAAAGCTATATTTTGTATTAGCCGAGTTTCAATCCCTTATAGGTAGTCTAAAAACCTGAAATAAAGATTGTTCAGGATTTGATAAGCCAGGTGTTTCAATCCCTTATAGGTAGTCTAAAAACAAAAGCCGTAAATTGAATTTGGCTGCATTGATACCCGAGTTTCAATCCCTTATAGGTAGTCTAAAAACTTACCTTCCAACATATTGGTAAATACGGTCGGATGCATGTTTCAATCCCTTATAGGTAGTCTAAAAACTTGTGGGCCTTCACCACGATCATGTACAATTCGAACAAGTTTCAATCCCTTATAGGTAGTCTAAAAACTTCGTTCCAAAGTCCCAAGACCTGGTATTTGATCAATGTTTCAATCCCTTATAGGTAGTCTAAAAACTATACTTTATCTGTTTCATTACCATTCTCATCAAATTCAGTTTCAATCCCTTATAGGTAGTCTAAAAACTGATTCATCCAAGTGGGAGACCTTATTTGATTGTCAAGTTTCAATCCCTTATAGGTAGTCTAAAAACTCGTTATCCCGGCTTCCTTTTTCTTCTGGAATACCGACGTTTCAATCCCTTATAGGTAGTCTAAAAACCTGAGAACTTAAAGTAGGCAACGAAGAAAACTCTTGAGAGTTTCAATCCCTTATAGGTAGTCTAAAAACGCGCTTGCGAATCTTGGAGAACAAGCTATTTTAAAGTTTCAATCCCTTATAGGTAGTCTAAAAACGCACCACTTCCACCCATTGCACCAAGCATTGGATTGTTTCAATCCCTTATAGGTAGTCTAAAAACATGTCTCGTCGTCCTGGTATTGGTGCTGATTGGATTCGGTTTCAATCCCTTATAGGTAGTCTAAAAACCATTGAATATTTTGAGAGTTTGGGGTTATTTGAAAGATGTTTCAATCCCTTATAGGTAGTCTAAAAACTCCTACACTGTTTAGCAAGAGACCCTCCGTTCCTCCAGGTTTCAATCCCTTATAGGTAGTCTAAAAACGTAAAAAGCCCCAGGTTCTGACCCAACCTGAAGCTGTTTCAATCCCTTATAGGTAGTCTAAAAACTTATTGCAGATTGGAGGGAAATGAATGGGCCAAGAGTTTCAATCCCTTATAGGTAGTCTAAAAACAGACAACAGTTGCGACAAAATATTCGACACAGGATAGTTTCAATCCCTTATAGGTAGTCTAAAAACTTCCGTTTTGGTCCAGCTTACTACCACATACCGGACAAGTTTCAATCCCTTATAGGTAGTCAAAAAACGATTTTTATAGAGAATTATTTCAAAGGGCGCAAACAAGGTTTCAATCCCTTATAGGTAGTCTAAAAACGTATTTCTGCCGGCATGTTGTGGGATATGCCCCATTGAGTTTCAATCCCTTATAGGTAGTCTAAAAACGTGCAAGTGGTAGTGGCGGTTTTGTTTTAGTCGAATGGGTTTCAATCCCTTATAGGTAGTCTAAAAACGCTGCCCTCATCCTTTAAACCCCCTTACCATTCGACGTTTCAATCCCTTATAGGTAGTCTAAAAACGCTAATAACGGAAAAAGGAATAGTCATGCTCAAAAAGAGTTTCAATCCCTTATAGGTAGTCTAAAAACAGGCCCAGATTCAGACTCAACGGACTATTCAAGGCGTGTTTCAATCCCTTATAGGTAGTCTAAAAACTATAGGATTATAACTTATTTTAGTACTGATATTACATAGTTTCAATCCCTTATAGGTAGTCTAAAAACATCGACACGGCGGGAAGAAGGCGTGAGATGAAACCAAAGTTTCAATCCCTTATAGGTAGTCTAAAAACGCTCAACAAAGCATCTTTATCGATCAGGTGAAATGCAGTTTCAATCCCTTATAGGTAGTCTAAAAACTTAATTCTTCTTCTTTGTCGGCAGTCGGTTTTATAAGTTTCAATCCCTTATAGGTAGTCTAAAAACTGGTCGTGACCCGGTTACAGGTCGTTGGCCAATTACCTTGTTTCAATCCCTTATAGGTAGTCTAAAAACAAATTGTTTTTAAAGAGGTGTTTATATGTTAGAGGTTAGTTTCAATCCCTTATAGGTAGTCTAAAAACGCTATTGTTACTTTTTTGCAGGTAGTTATTCCGGCTACGTTTCAATCCCTTATAGGTAGTCTAAAAACCCTTCTGAAATGGACTTTTTTTAGTTCAAAAACAATGGTTTTTTCCACCATGATCTTGAACTTAAATATAAAACACATTGTTATCCCAAAAACGTTCCATCTACCTCTGTTGTCGGTCTCCGGGATTTTTGTCATTACCGTAGGTCGACTACAAAATATTTTCCTGCCCTCCTTTCTCTAAACCCATTACTTCCCTGGAAGCATATTTAGTAGTCCTTAAATTATATATTACCACGGAGTCTTCCTTGGTGTTAATGATTTTCCCCAATTCATCCTTAAACTTTTTAAATTTGGCTTCGGAAATTTCCCCTTCGAAAACCGAATTTTGCACCCAGTATAAATACTGGCGCGATTTTTTCAAAACCTTGGCCACTCTGCGCTCCGCAATATCGTAAACCACAATCACAAACATCTTTGCTCTCCTTTACCACTGTGAGACAAACGGCTGATAAGCCTCTTCGCCGATGATATGTTTTTCCAATTTATAAAGCTCCATCCGGATCAATCTTCGATAAGTCACCGGATGACCGACCGACCGGTGGTTAATGGTGGTATTTAGGCGTTTATCCAGCTCTTCAACAAAACTCTTCCGCCCCTTCTCTTTTAAAATAATGCCGCCGCTATCAGACTCGAAATCGGATGGAGCAATCATTTTCTTATCAATTAACGAAAAAATCAAGCGATCGACAATAATTGGTTTAAAAATCTCAGCCACATCAAGGTTTAATGAAAACCGCCGGAAGTTGGTGGTATGGAGAAAGCCGATTCTAGGATCTAAATGGGTCTTATAAATTTCAGAAAGAACAATCGTATAAAGCAAAGAATTCCCGAAGCTGATCAGGGTATTTAAATTGTTCTGAGGAGGACGCCGGGTTCTTTTATCAAAAACAAAATCCGGGTGATCCAAAATCAAATCGAAGCTCCGGTAGTATATTTCCCGGGTGTTGCCTTCCAAGGCCATCAAGGCGGAAAGATCGCCGATATCCTCCATAAGCGCTTCCTTTTCTTGTAATCGTTGCTCAATATCATTTAATGGCGCGCCCCGTCTTTGATAATAACGGACTACTTGCTTAATGTTACTGATTGCCCCGGATATAAACCGCTTAGCCAAATTGACACGCCGGGTCTCATCCAAATAATTTTCAGCCTGTTTCAGCGTCATAAACCCGGAATTATAATGTTCACGCGGGTAAAAACTCCCCATATAATAATCGTAGTGGTTAAAATAATGGAGAATGATTTCATGCTGGGTGAGAAATTCCAATAATTTCTTATTGAACTCCACTTCGCCGAAGACCATAATCTCCTGGATATCTTCCACCGGCAAAAAACGTTTGCCCGCTTCGGTCTGATAGCATAAGGTATTACCTTCCCGGTGCAAGGAACCGTTGGTAAAGATGTACAGGGTTTTTTGCATGCTTTTAGTCCTCCATTTATTGACCGGGTGTCAGAGTCAATCCCGGCGCCCTTAGCGGTCTTGTCCTAATCAAGATTACTGTATTTGGAGAAGACCGCTTTATTTAAACCCTTATAGGTAGTCTAAAAACCTGGTTTCCTTTTATCCACATATCCACAGTACCTACTGTTTCAATCCCTCATAGGTAGTCTAAAAACGTTGTAATACTGGAAGCTTTCTGCGCCATAGCCAGTGTTTCAATCCCTCATAGGTAGTCTAAAAACTTTATGAACCGCCATTTTAACTTCAGGATTTTGGGAGTTTCAATCCCTCATAGGTAGTCTAAAAACTCATCACCGCCTTTCTCAATCTTTTTTGCAATGCCTTGTTTCAATCCCTCATAGGTAGTCTAAAAACGTGATAAATCCACAGAAAAAGACGTGTGGGATTTAATTGTTTCAATCCCTCATAGGTAGTCTAAAAACTTGGGAATGAATAAACAACCATAATTGACTGCTAACTGGGTTTCAATCCCTCATAGGTAGTCTAAAAACTTTATGTGACCCCGGAGAAAGGCAAAATCCCGAGGATGTTTCAATCCCTCATAGGTAGTCTAAAAACTGGTTTCATGATTCTCTGTCCCTCACATATTGCTTGAGTTTCAATCCCTCATAGGTAGTCTAAAAACTTCAGATGATTGCTCTCGCTTTCTTAACTCGTCCATCGTTTCAATCCCTCATAGGTAGTCTAAAAACGTGTTTCTTCCTGAATTTGTTTTAGTGCTATTTCTAGTTTCAATCCCTCATAGGTAGTCTAAAAACTCATCACCGCCTTTCTCAATCTTTTTTGCAATGCCTTGTTTCAATCCCTCATAGGTAGTCTAAAA
>JAFABB010000032.1 GCA_023426245.1 Bacillota bacterium | reverse complement strand
TCGGCAGGCCGCCCGTTTTCATCCGCATAAGCAAAAGCCACCGCATAGTAATCTCCCCCGGCTATTAGATCAAAGGTGGTAAAAGTATCTTCCAAAAGGTCCTCTCCGCTATCCCAAACAACTGTTGTCAAGGTCACATCTTTATATATACCCGCCTTATAACCTTCCGCCCCATCAACTTCCGCCCATGACAATTTATTTGCACCCATATCGGCAGTTGATACAATTGGAAAACTCCCCATCAGTCTGCCAATGGAAACCGTAATCACCGGATATTCCTTGGAATTGCCGCTGTTGTAGGCAATCACTTTAAACTGGTATTGCCCTGCCTTCCTCACTATCCCGGCTAATTCCTCCGTTATATCCAAAAACGCCTTGGTGGCATAGGCCGGATCATTGGGATGCTTATCCCTTGAGTCCCAGACATTCTGATTCAGACTGCCATCTGCTCCTAAAAAATAAACCTGGTAATAAGTCGCCCCGCTCAAGGGCTGCCAATCCAAAAAGATGTATTTCACACTCTGGTTCCAATCTGTTTCGCTTATTTCAGACGCCGTAACCGCGCTATTCCCATTCAAAGATTTGGCTACTGGAGCAAAAGAGTGGTGAATTTGAGTCGCCAGCCATTGCTTGAGCCCCATCTCGCCCGCTAAAGCCGGGGAAGCCTTGAGAGATGCGGTTATGTCCCCTTCCGTAGCTAAGCTTGGAAAAGACGCCGTAGTGCTCATGATGATAACCCCAATCCCGGCGTTCCAAGTCGGGGTGCCGGTAATGGCGGAATTACCGCCACCGCTTCCCCCGCCGCACCCGGTAAAAATGAATGACAATATTATCCCTAGACAAATCAATTCCGTTTTCTTCATCTGCTTTCCCTCCTAGAAAAAGATAGGCTTCGGATCGGCTGTGGTTTTGACAATATCCGTTTCAGTGGCATTCTCCTGGGATGCCGTCACCGCCGTCACCCGGAAACGGTAACCTACATTAACCGTCAATCCCATGACTGGATATTGGATGATGGTGGAATCGGCACTCAGGCTTATTGCAGCCCACTCCGACCTGAGAAAAGTCCCGTCTTCGCTCAAGATCTCCACCCGGTAGCTGGTATCCACCGTTTTGGTCCAACGCAATTGAACTTCGCTGGAAGAGATGACGCTCCAGGCTAAATTCGCCGGGGCATCCGGCAGATCGGGCACATTCACCGGACCGGTTGTTGCCTCGGAGCTTCCTTGGGAATTGCCGGCCCGGACTTTATAGGTATAAGTCCCGTAAGGTGCATTCCGGTCGCAATAACCGGTCTGATTAGCCTTTAAGGTTGCTATCTGCGTTGAGTCCCGGAAGATTAAATATTCTTTTTCGTTGGTGGCGTTATCGGTCCAACTCAGGGTGACATCCCTGCCGGCCAGTGAATGTGTTAAATTGACGGGTGCTGCCGGCGCGGTGGTATAATCTCCGGGAATAGCCTGTACATATGATTTCCGGCTGTAATTACGGTTGGCGTCATAGGCAAAAGCGGCGTAGTAATAGATTTTGCCGCTCTCTAGATTACTGTCGGTGGCGGTTGAAAGCATACCATCAAAAATCAATGTTCCATCCTGGGGATCGGCCGGCGTTATTCCATACTTTCGCAGGATCCGGTATCCGGTTGCAATGGAATGGCTGGTGTCTCCGCTGGGATTGTTCAAGGTACAGGCCAAAGCGACTTGTTTATCTCCAGGTCCATTGGCGCTAATCGTCGGTGAATTCGGAGATTTACCTTCTCCCGCACTTAAATATATTTGGAGTTTGGGCCCGTTGGCGCTGTCGGAGGAAAGGCCGTATAAAACAACTTGTTCTCCGGCGTTCCAGGTGGTATCGTCGATGGTGATATACAGTCCCTGATTGAGATGGGGATTATTCACCCAGGTCCTTACGGCATCGGTTATATCAAAACGAATGCTGTCGTAACCCCCTTGGGTGAACGCCCGGGGAATGAACTCGATGCAATCCAGCAAACTGATGGCGTTGCTTGATGATCCAATGTTTTGTGCGCCGTCGCTCCAGGGAATGCTTTGGCCGGGCCTGTGGTCCCGGTACTGGTAATCAAGGCCGAGACGGAGGCCTTCGCTGGAGGTATCCATAAAGCGGGGTTTTCCCAAACTACCGGGATCTTTAATTTGATATATTTTGATCCGCCTGGGTTTGGTTGCTTCTCCGCTGATACTGGCGATTTTCAGGATCAGTTGAGCCCGGTCGATTTTGGTTCCTGTTTGGATTTGACCGGAGGCCGTGCCGATCATCCCCGGGTTATACAACCAAAGGTCAACGGGACTGCCGCTGGTTCCTTTGCCCAAACGCAACCTGTCGCCGTTCCATACGGTGCGGAGGGCGTTTTGGTAACTTTCCGCCGTATACCAACGGTTGTTACTGGATGCACTGTTGTCGCTGTCCATGCCGATGGTTACCGTCGTTTTTCCAGCAGGCTGGTCATCAATGATCTTTAAAGAATTGGCCGAAGTTAAATCGTAACCGCTGGTTATTTCGGTTGCTTTTATCGTGAGTCCCATACTGTCGATGTTTCCATTCAAACTTCCTGTGACCCGCAGGGTACAATGGGTGGGGTCGATATAAGTCCCATGGGCGACACATAAACCCGCGGCGTCATTTAAGATGAATTTTTCAACCTGGAATGAACTGTTTTTCAGTGTAGTGCCGGTGATGGTGACCTGAATATCGGCGGTTGCCAGATTGGTTTCCGTAAGTATTTGATCCCCCGCTAATTTTAAGGTGACCGGATTTAACGGTTGGGCTCCACTGGTTTCCGATGAGGCGATGGCATTGCCCGCCAGATCATAAATAGGTACTCCGCTTGCCGCTTTGATGGCGACTGTCTCCGCCCCGCTGGGATTGCCCATAATGGTCAGAAAGACCCGGATGGTGGTCTCTCCTCCTGTTAAGGCCGTGGCCAAATTTTCATTTGGATTATCAGCCTTTTTTATGGAGTGAATCTGAACACCGCTGGCGGTTCCGCCATTTGGAGTATATGTAACCTGCAATTGACTGGCTGATACTGCTCCGGTGCCGCTACCGGTTCCATACACTCCTTCGCTGAATACAACATCAATATATTGATTGCTTTCCGCCAGGCTTCCGCCTGTAAGGGCAGG
>JAFABB010000006.1 GCA_023426245.1 Bacillota bacterium | reverse complement strand
ATTGAATGGGGTTTATTAAGTATTGCTCATAATTTAACCAAGTTTGCAACGATTTTAGCTCCATAATTCCTCTTCATTCTTTGTTTATGCAAAAGGGGCTGTCTCAATTTACTTCTGAGACGGCCCCATTGATAAAAAGTTCCTATTTTTCATGTGAGGATTTAATACACGACATGGAAATTTGGGTCCAGCTCGATATAATTACCGATTGATGATTACCAATCCGCCAAATACAACACTCGTCTCAATTAACAACGCATTCTGATCTGCCTTGTACGTCTTGGACTGATAAACGTTTGTTCCAAATTGTATTTGGTTGCCGTCCGGCATCACTGTCTCGGCAAAAGCCGTATTTATTGTGACTTTCACAGGAGTTTCGGGATGCAATAAAATAGTGGATGCCCCAAAAATTGTATGAATATTAATTTTCTTGGTTTGATTGTTTAAATTTACTTTTGTGAAATCAATCACTCCTTTTCCAAATATTGTATTATAAGTCTCTGCTGGTTCTGTAATGTGAATCGTAGTATCGTTAAAAAAAGTTGTATTTTTGGGAATTGCAAAGCCATAACCGCCGATTAAAATCCGAATACCGCCATAAATCAATATAAACGCCAAAATTATTGAAAAAATAGGTATATCGATATGAAAAACCCCTCGAATAATTACGGTTGTTCCAATAATAACCAGTAAAACGCCCCAAAAAACTTCGCTAAATAAAAAGCCCATTTTCAAAAAACCTCCTCCTTCATAAACGTCCCATTATTTATTTTCGGTCCGTGTGAGACGGAATCCTTTTCTAGGGAATTTAAGCGATAAAATCCCCCTGATTTTGATTTATCGAAAGCTGATTGCCGGAGTTTCCTTTTTGGCGTCGTCCCGGCTTAAGAGTGAACGTCAATAACATCCGTTGGGCTTAAATCATATAATACAACATACGACTATTTTAGCGAGAGGATATACATTACCATGATCTTTTCTTTAATTGTGCTTGCGACTTCTCTAAGTCTTGATGCGCTCGGGGTAGGAATCGTCTATGGTTTAAAAAAAGTCAGAATTCCACTCCTATCCAAACTTGTAATATGCTTTTTTTCGATTGTTTATGCTGGGCTGGCAATCATAATCGGTAGGGCTTTTTCATATATTTTACCGCCTATTTTCGCTAAAATTTTAGGGATTTCCATATTATGCCTCATGGGAATTTGGATCATCGTGCAAGCTTTATTGAAAGATGCGGCGGAAAAATCCGCAGAACCGACTTTATGGAAAATAGCAATCAAATCATTGGGTATAACCATTCAAGTGATTCGTAATCCATTGGAGTTTGATATTGATAAGTCCGGAGCCATTGATACGCCGGAATCCTTACTTTTAGGGTTAGCCTTATCGGTCGATGCTATCGGGGTTGGATTTGGTAGTGCATTAACCGGCTTTTATTCTTCTACCATTCCCTTGGCGATTGGAGTTTTTCAATTAATCTTTTTGTATTTAGGCACTTTTATCGGTCAAAAAGTCACTCTATTGCAGCAAATCAACCAAAAAATACTCTCGCTGTTGCCAGGGATATTATTAATTTTTTTGGCGATCATTCGTCTATATTAACTAATGGGTTCTACATGAATATGAATACTATCAATATCCCGGATATTAGACTCTATTTTTTCCCGGATCACTTTGGTAAGGGTTTCAATCTGTTCGATTGAATATTCCTCCTTCATTTCACAATGGAGAAAAATGGTCAATTTGCCGCCCTGACTATAAATCCTTATATCATGACAGTGGAGATGTTCAGGTACTGTCTCGACCAATTCCAATATCTTAGCAATTGTATCCTGATTTTGAGCGGTTACATCCTGGGCAGAAATACATTGCCGTTTTACATATTCAAAATAGACACTCACATCTTTGACATCATTCAATTCCCGGCAGATTAGATCTCCAATTTCATGGGACAAATGATGGGAATCTTTCAAAGTCATGCTCTCTTTGACTTCCAAATGAATTGCAATAAATTTTTGTCCAGCCACTTCATAGATGTGGATATTATGAATATTGGTGCAAATTGGAAATTTATCCACAACCTTTTTGACAGTATGATAAATCTCTTGATCATCTCCGGCCAAATCTACCGGATAGGTACTGATCATGACATCGGAATTGACAATTTTCTGTTCCAGCCTGTCTCGTACTTCATCTACTATGGAATGAACTACCCGATGACTTTCATTTCTATCGATTCCTATGTTTAAGTCGATAAAAACCCTTGGTCCTGATGCCCGTACCCTTACATTCGCGACATCCAATACTCCATTAATCTGATTCACTTCATGCAGGACTTGATTGAGTACCCCTTTAGGGGCAGTATCAAGCAATACTTCTATGGTTTGTTTACCTAGTCGAAAGCTGATTATGATGACCAATAGCGAAACTCCCAAAGCCGCAATGGGGTCCGCATTATTAAGACCTGGCAATTGAAAGATTTTGCCCGCCGTGACACAAAGGAGACCAATTAAAACAACGAAAGAACTTAAAACATCACTGCTGAAATGAAGGGCGTCAGCAGCCAAGGCTTGACTGCCATATTTATCGGCAGCCTTTTTCAATGCCCTAGACCTGGTAATATCGATCACCATCGATATTATAATAACGAGGATTCCCCAGAAAGTATTGGAAACATCGCTGCCCTTTTTGTCAAATAACCGCTCCAAAGCTTCATAGATAATCCAAACACAAGTAGCCAAAAGGAGTAGAGTTTCAATTAACGCCGAAAAACTTTCAACTTTTCCATGTCCATAATTATGTTCCCGATCGGCCGGCTTATCGGATATTTTAACCGCAAAAAAAGTAATCACGGCAGCACCCAAATCAAGAGCTGAATGGGCTGCTTCCGATAAAATACCTAAACTTCCGGAAATAATGCCAATCGTCAGTTTCATTACGGTTAAAAAAATCGCTGCAATGACTGAGGCAAGGGCTGCTTTCTTTTTCTCATTCATTTGCGGTCTCCCCTTAAAAATAATCTGCTTTTCAAAAATTAAATCATGATATAAAAAAACCCTGAGACAAGAATATGTCCCACGGTTACTCATTCCGCTGCCTTCAAGGCCCGGCTACTTAGGACTTGCCGCAAAAAAGAAACTTATCGAAAGAGATAAACAATATGAAAGTGCTCGAATATCCATCGAGGCAGCATACTATATCTCTTTGATTATAAATATTTTTGCAACAGCCCTCTAGTGCTTGCTCATTAATTTTTATTCAATTCCAAATGAATATGAATTGTATTTACTATACAATAAACAATCTGTTCATGTCAAGATTAAATCGCATAAGCACGCGAATACGCGCGCCAATAAATCAACCATTACTCTCAAAATATCTCTGACTTCAAAATACCCTTTATAGTCGACGTTTTTTAGACTTTAAGATTTCAAAAACCACATCATCAATAATAACCACACCAACTATTTTATTTTCCTGGTCAACAACTGGAACCGCTAATAAACTATATTTCGATATGATTTCGACTAAAGAATTAATATTATCCTGATCATAAACGTAGACAATTTTGCGGTTCATGATTTGTTCTAGCTTGATATCCGGTTCAGCCACGATTAAATCTCTTAATGAAACGATAGCCGTCAATCTCTTCTGGTCATCAACGACGTAAAGGTAATAAATCGTATCGGATTCCGGCTTCAGTTTTCTTAATTCGTGAATGGTCTGTTGCACCGTCATATACTCTTTAAAAGAGATATAATCGGTTGACATTAAACTGCCAACCTGATTTTCAGGATATTCCATGAGTTCCCGGACTTCGGCAGAAGCTTCTTTGTCCATTTCCTGCAATAACTCTTCGGCTTTATCCTCTTCCAAATCATCCAGAATATCTGCAACCTCATCAGCAGGCATCTTTTCCAAAACATCGGCGGCCTTTTCCACTGATAGTTGGTCCAAAATACTGGATTTCGCTTCGGTTTCCATTTCTTCCAAGACATCAGCAGCCCGATCATGATCAAGTGCGCTGAAAATCGCTGTCCGGGTATTTACATCAAGATCTTCTATGATATCCGCTAACTCCGAAGGATGTAAGGTGTTTAACTTTGAGGATGAAGTCGAAAGCTTCAAGTTAACCAATGGAGTTCCAATCGCCTCCATATTACTCCATAGGATAAATTTGGAGGAAATATTCTTACCAAATAATTGAAGTACTTTTCGAGTCGGTTTTGCTAATCCCAAACGCCTTAGCAACCCTTCGATACCTACATCAACTGCAACGACGTATAAACCAGTGGAAATAAGGGCCAAACGGATATCGTTAACCCTTACCACTTTTTTGCCATCAATATCAACAATTTGTTTATCCAAAATGTGTTTTTTCAAGCGGATGGAATTTGAAGGCGGAGTGATTTCAGAATCACAAGTACAAAGAATTTGGTATTTATTATGAATCTTGGTAATGGAAAAATATGACCAATCCAGGAGTCTGACTGTGCCGTCCTGGCTTTTTACCATACAAGAGGCTATCCGAGGTGGTTCTTCATTGGTAGCAATCAACTCAGTTAATTTTCCAATAATTTTTCGATCATTTATGAAAACCTTGCTTTCCAATATTCTGCTTAAATAAAAGCTTTTAATCGGAGTCATGTTTTACCTCCTTGTAAACTTATTAAAGCAAAGAAAACAAAAGCTCTCACCAAAGCTGAGCGTGGTGAAAGCATCAATCCATCACTCTCGTTCAAGCTTTGGCACTACAAAGCGGTGAAGATGCACTAGGTAATGCCTTGAGTATTCGGCAATACCTGCTGACCAGCTCAGGTTGTCTCCAACCATCTGCGGTAGCATCCCATATCCTTGTAGGAACCTCGCCTACCGAGCTATTAATTTAAACTTATTGTAGCACCGATTTTAAGATAATTCAACCCGAATTCATTGGGTCAAAATCAGTTCCCCAAAATCAGGGGTTTTTTTGGGCAATAACTTTTTCAACTGCCTCAACGATATTTTCAGCTGTTAATCCATATTCAGAAAGCAACTCTGCAGGTGACCCGGATTGTCCGAAACGATCTTTCATTCCGACAAACTCCATCGGAACTGGATGGTTTTGAACCACCACTTCAGCTACAGCACTGGAAAGGCCTCCAATAACACTATGTTCTTCAGCAGTAACTATGGCTCCGGTTTCCCAGGCCGCTTTAATTATTTCCGCCGTATCAATTGGTTTAATCGTATGAATATTAATAACCCGGACGACTGTGCTCTTTTGGCTGAGAATCTCTGCTGCTTGAAGAGCTTTTTCCACCATAATACCGGTTGCGATAATTGTCGCAGCTTTACCATCTTTAAGACGAACAGCCTTACCAATTTCCGGTCTATAATCTGCATCAAAAATAACCGGCATGGGTTCACGACCTAGACGAATATAAACAGGCCCATAATGCTCAGCGGCTGCAAAAATTAATTTCTCCGTTTCCAGTGAGTCAGCTGGGTTTAAAACGGTCATTCCGGGAATAACTCTCATTAATGTTATATCTTCAATGGATTGATGGGACCCACCGTCATCACCAACTGTGGGACCGGCATGGGTTGCAGCAATTTTAACATTCAAACCGGGATAACCGATTGTATTCCGCACCTGGTCATAGGCCCGGCCGGTCGCAAAAATGGCAAACGTACTGGCAAACGGAATCTTTCCGGTGGTTGAAAATCCACCGGCTGTGGCCATCATGTCAGCTTCGGCAATACCCATCTGGAAAAAGCGTTCCGGAAATTTTTTGGCAAAACCTGCAGTTTTGGTCGATTTTGATAAATCGGCATCCAAAACAACTATATTCGGATTTAATTCTCCTAATTTTATCAATGCATTTCCATAGGCTTCTCGGGTAGCTATTCTATCACTCATGGAAAATCCCCCTATTTTTATAATGTCGTTTAAAATCCTAATTCTTTAAGAGCTTGTTCGGCTTCTTCCGGTTTTGGAGCCATACCATGCCAACCAGCTTGGTTTTCCATAAATGAAACGCCCTTACCTTTGATAGTATGTAAAACAATCATGGTTGGTTTTCCTTTCGTATTTTCGGCTTCAATAACTGCCTTATCAATAGCGGCAATATCATTACCGTCAATTTCTATGACATGCCATCCAAAAGATTGAAAGCGTTCGGCAGGATTGGTCATTGATTTAACGTCCTCAACTCTTCCGTCAATTTGGAGACGGTTGTTATCCACGAAAGCCGTGAGATTGTCGAGTTTGTAATGAGCTGAAGTCATTGCCGCTTCCCAAACCTGACCTTCTTCAAGTTCTCCATCGCCCATTAAAACATAAACCCGGTAATCTTTGTGGTCCATTTTAGCGCTGAGTGCCATTCCATTACTAACCGATAATCCCTGGCCTAAAGAGCCGCTTGAAATATCCACTCCGGGAGTTTTCTTCATATCCGGATGTCCCTGCAACATGCTGTGAAATTTACGTAAAGTCGTCAATTCTTTGACATCAAAGAAACCTCTTTCTGCTAACGCAGCATAAAGAACCGGCGCACAATGCCCTTTACTTAAAACAAAACGATCACGCTCCGGCATTTGAGGATTTTTGGTGTCAATCCTCATTTTATGAAAATATAAATAGGTTAATAAATCAGCTGAGGATAAAGAGCCACCCGGGTGCCCCGATTTAGCGGCAGCTAACATCCGGATAATATGGCCACGTAATTGACGCGCCTTTTCCTGCAATTCATTCAATTGAGTTGTTGTTAACAAATGCATTCACTCCTTTTAGTGGTAAAAAACTCAAATTACTTATTATTATAACGGACTTTCTAAAGATTGGCTCCCTAAATTTATATTTTAATGAGCTATTTTAAAAATATAAATTTATGAAACTCAATTTTAAAAAAATATCTAAAAAGCCTCATATTGGAGATTTTAACTCCACAGCTTTTCTTGCCAATTGATCGCAACGATTGTTATAGACATTATCCTTGTGTCCCGGTACTTTAATCCATTCAATTTGGTGAAACTGATTTAAATGAATTAATTCCATCCACAAATCCTGATTTTCAACAGGTTTTTTTTGGGAATTCATCCAACCGTTACGCTGCCAATTCTGAAGCCAATTTTGACGAAATGCGTTGATCAGGTAGGCGCTGTCTGAATGTAGTTTTACCTTACAGGAAAATTTAAGAGCCGATAATGCACTAATCGCAGCTTGTAACTCCATACGCTGGTTCGTTGTCTTTTCCACGTAACCGGATAGTTGCTTTTCAACTTCGCCGGCTATTAAAATGGCACCCCATCCCCCTGGGCCCGGGTTTCCGGAGCAAGCTCCATCTGTATAAATTGCAACATCCTTCACTGCTTTCCACCTTTCCATAATCAACATCGATAAAAAATATTTTTTAAACTATTTATGCTCTCTGCCTATATTATCAATATATCGCAGGAATCCATTCCGTTCGATAATTTTAGTAAATGAAACCTTTTCGGCACTAAATTGTAAGGCTAACATAACGACGAGGGATACAATCTTCGCAAAATCACTTAACATCCAGACCATCATCATTCCGAGAGTGGCACCCAGTAGATTCGAACCCACATCACCCATCATGACCTCCGCTCTAAGATCAAATGGCAAATAATAAAGCAGAATTGCTATAATCGGTAAGAAAAGTCCGAAATAATTCTCTAAGTTTTTACTGAATGCCATAATAATGATAAAGGCGGCCAAGTATATTTTGCCAGCACGACCCGGTCTTAAATCAAAAAGATTAATCATATTCGTTGCTAAGCTCATAAGGATAAAATTAAGAAAAAGTTCCCAGGGCCACCAAGCCGACTGAATAGGAAAGACGGCAGCAATGCTAAAAATGAGCGCAAGTAAAGCCCCAAAGATTGCCTTAAACCCCCCTGAAGTCAATTTCCGGGAACGAAATAAAGCTAAAAAATGTCCTTTAAATCCCTTGGAGTTATGATTACCCATTTGATCATCAAGTAAGCCCATAAACCCCATCCCCAGCACGATACATAAAAATAAAATTGAGTCGGAATGAGGATTTACTGAAAACAACATATTGATCATAGTTATCAAAGGTAATAAAGCCACAAAAAGGACCCCCGCTATAGCTGGGATCTGTTCTTCACGATAATTCGGTTTTAAAAAACCAGCTTCATAAATAAGTCCCCGTATAAAAGGAAATGCAAAAAAGGCCACAAAATAAGAAATTAAGAAGATAATAATATATTTAATGATCGCAAGTAACATCGGTTGTAAAACATCGCTCAATTCCATTCAATCACCTCTTAATAAAAAGTCGGCTGATTAATACCAAAGCCACATCCCAAAATTGACGACCCCGGTGAAGAAATCCGGCAAGGTCCCGACCGGTCTCCACGTGACTCATAACGACCGGCACTTCTTTTACCCGAAACCCATGTCGGAAAACGTCGATCGTCATTCCAACTTCCACACCAAAACCGGATTCAAACGGTCCGATTTGGTTCAAAATTTCACGGCGCATCACTCTTTGTCCAGAAAGCGGACTGGAAACTTCCAAACCGGTATAACTACGAATTCCTTTTTTGGCAAGACGAGTAACCAAACCAAATCCACCTTTTCGCCCTGCAGGAGGAAATCGTCCAATCGTTAAATCAGCTTTATTGGAACGTATTGGCTCAATTAACTTGGTTACTTCGGAAGCTGTTTTGCCCAAGTCGGCATCAAGCAAGGCAATAATATTTCCGGTAGCCATTTTAAGACCGCAGTTTAAAGCCCCACCCTTTCCTAGGTTTCGAGGCAAATCCAAGACTTCGGCACCAGCCTCTTTCGCAAGCCGGCTGGTCTCATCTTGAGAACAATCATTAATTACGATGATCTGGTCAGCTTGTCCACTGTTCTTAACAGCCTGGATTGTCGCTTGAATCGTATTTTTCTCATTGTAAGCCGGAATTAATACTGTTAAGCTATCTGTAGAAGTCCCCACAAAAATCACTTCCCGTTTTTCAATATTAATAATTAAGCTTAAATTCCGGGATAAACGAACGGGCTGTATCTTTTACACCATAAAATCCTTTTTTCCCGGAAGCCAATAAATAAACCAAAGTTACCTCCCCAGGAGGGGTATCAATATTATCAACGGTTCCTTGACATTTTGACTGGTATAAGTGCATGTACGACTGAGTTACAAAACTAGGCTCAACTCCAAATTTTGCAACTTTAATATTTTGAAATGCATCTAATAAAGGACCGTCAATTGCAATTTGATGATCACTTTCCGGATTTACGCCTCCCCCCAAGAACACAATCGTATCAACATAACCCCGATTATAATCTCCCCATAACTGGATTAACTCCTTATTTTGCATAAAGATCAATTGAGAGCTGCTTTGACCGTTGGTGATGATTTGGGCTAATTTAGTAAATATGCGGGAATTTAAAGTTTTATCATCGGATTGAGTAAACTCAAATGCTCCATTGATTTCATTTTTAAGCTGATTGTCGTTAAGGTTGAGCGTTTGATTAAAAGTAGTTATCGATGTTACTTCAGCTCCGGCTTGGCGTAAAAGATTAAACAATTGCCTGGCATATTTAAAATCAACCGAAGAATTTGTCCGAATGATTGCAATTCTTTTACCGAGCAATCTGTTGGTTATTAAATTCGGGACGATTGCTTTTTGAAATTGGTTGGCAATATCGATTTCATTGTCTTTAACTTGTAATGAAGTCTGTAATAACTTTTGGTCTTCACGAATCTTCTGATAAGTTTGTTCCAAGTGCTGGATTTGTTTCTCAAAGTGAGGACTGCCGGAAACGCCCAAATTGGCGCCAATTATAATACCAAGCCCCAGTGCCAAAAAAACCGAGACTAAAGAAACAACATGATAACGCAAATCGATAATCATAAAGATCCCCCAAATGTATAGACTCTTAAAAACCAAACCATATCTTTAATTGTAGCCAAAAAGTTCGAAATAAATCCCTTGACCATTGTAACTGAGAAAAAACAATAATAATTGTTAGAATTCCGGCAATCGCGATTTGAACCAAATAGCTAAGCTTAATTCGGCCTTGATAAATTTTGCTGACTCCCCGGGCATCTACTAAAATAGAGCCAACTTTCAAGCGGACCAAAAAAGTACTTCCCATTCCAGCCCGGCCTTTTTCAAGAAAATCCACCATACTGGTATGAGTACCCACGGCAACAATCAAATCAGCCCCTTTTTCAAAGGCTAACAATAAAGCGATATCTTCGCTGGTACCAGGGGCCGGAAAAATTCTTGCAGACAAATTCAATTTCTCAACTCTGCTCAATCCTGGCGCCCTGCCATCCGTGTAAGCATGAACAATAATCTCGGCACCGCACTTTAAGGCCGAATCGGTAACGCTATCCATGTCCCCAATAATAATATCCGGTATATATCCAAACTCCAAAAGAACATCGGCGCCTCCGTCAACACCGATTAACACAGGATTGACGTCATCAATGTAAGATTTGATAATCGTTAAGTCCTCACGGTAATTCTGCCCGCGAACCACAACCAAAACGGGTCTACCTTCGAACTTTGTTTTAACTTCGGGCATCTCAAGAGTACCCAAAATCAAATCCTTTTCTTTCATTGCATATTCAAGAGTGTTGTGGATAAATTTATCCAATTCATTGGCTTGCATATGCCGGAGCTTTTTTATATTTTTAAGAACAGCATCCAGCTCCAGAAATTGGCCTTCAGCGACCAAAACTTCTTCTTTCCAAATTTGGTTTCCACGAATTTCCAACAAATCCCCTTCGTGGACTTTTTGGAAAATCTCTTTGCCGACATTATCAAGAATCATAATTCCTTCTTGCAGCAAAAAGGCAGGACCCGGATTTGGGTAACGGCCTGTTTGGGATGGACTGGCATTAATGATCATTTTGATTCTTGCTTTAATCAATGAATCGGCAGAAACTTGATCAATATCCGCATGATCAAGAACGGCAATCTCTCCGGGCCGAATGCGTTTGGCCAAATTCTTTGTACGAGCGTCAATACGTGCTATTGCCTTACAATCCAAACCCATTCACCTTCTAATATTCTTCTCCAACCGCATTTTATCGGAGATCTTCGCGATAAACGAAGCATTGGTTGGTTTGCCTTTTTTATCATCCACACAATAGCCAAATAAATTATGTAAAGTCTGTACGTCTCCCTTATTCCATGCTGTTTCAATGGCAAACCTCATGGCCCGTTCCACCCGGTTCATCGTGGTATGATATTGTTCGGCGATTAAAGGATAAAGCTTTTTGGTCACTTCATTAATCAGCCCTGGTTCCTGACTCGTCATAATAATAGCATCCCGCAAGTATGAATAACCTTTAAAATGAGGTGGAATATTTAAACTTTGAATAATCCTGCTCACTTCAAGTTCTAAATCTCGGGAATAACTGGTAGGTTTGCGTCTCGTTACTGTGATGTCATTCATACCCTTTACGACTTCGCTAATGCGTTTAGTCAATGTTTCCAAATCAAAAGGCTTTAAAACATAATAATCAACACCGAGAGTTACGGCATTGCGGGCGATTTCTTCTTGACCAAATGCTGAAAAAATGATTATTTTCGGCCGATGAATTTCGGGATGTTCCCTAAGCCATTGGAGTACTCCAAGCCCGTCCATCTGGGGCATTATCATATCCAATAATAACACATCCATCGTGACTTGTGGGAGAATTTTAATGATATCTAAACCATTATAAGCAGTCGCCACGACTTCAATTTCTGATCGTGTTGAAAAAAAGTCTTGGAGTAACTGGCAGAAATCCCGGTTATCATCTGCTATCCCAACTCGGATAGATTGCATTTTTTTCTACCTCAATCATTCATATAGAATTTATGAAGTATTTTTCGCTATTTCGTAAAAAATTCCTTTTTCTTTCTAGGATATTTAAAAACAAAAAAATAAAGCATCCCTGCTAGGATGCTGTTCCATTCATTTCTTGAATCATCCATTCCGCCAAGACTCCATAACCCTTTGTCGGGTCATTGACAAGAACGTGAGTTACAGCCCCGACAAATTTCCCCCGTTGAATAATGGGACTTCCGCTCATACCTTGAATAATTCCTCCGGTTAATTTAAGCAGTAAGGGGTCTACTACCTTTAAAACCATTCCTTTATCTCTTGGTGCATCTTGGCGGTATACTTTTACAATTTCAACGTTAAAATGTTCAATTTTGGTGCCGCGAATAACAGTATAGATTTGAGCAGGCCCCACAGTAACTTCAGAGCAATAGGCTGCTGGAATTGGAGTATCAAGGCTGTAAGAAACCCTTTCATAAAAATGACCATAAATTCCGAAACGGCTATTTTTTTCAATTTTACCAAGCGGATGGGTCAAAGAATTGAATATTCCAATTTTTTCGCCGGGCTGGCCTGGTATCCCGACTCTAACCCCATTGATCTTGGCAAGAACAATTTCCCCCTGATTAAATGGGATCCCTTTTTTACCGGCAAATTCGGCAATTCGGTGCCCTAGCCCGGCAAAACGCTGGGTCAGAGGATCATAACAAGTTAGTGTTCCAACTCCGGCAGCCGGATCTTCAATGTAAATGCCAAGCATGTAATGGGGGACGGTGCCATTTTGTGCGCAATATACCGGTCGAATACTGGTGTGAATCGGTTTACCCCGCCGTGAAATTGTTAATTTTATAAATTTATGCTCAGGTTGAAAGTTTCTCAATTGGTATTCAACCTCATCCACGCGATTAACAGGCATATCGTTCATAGCAAGCAAAATATCTCCAATCTGCAAATCGGCATCTTTCGCCGGATAATATGTTTGTCCATCGATCCCTTTAAGGGATAAATGACCGATAATTACTACTCCTTTGCTGGAAAACAAAACCCCAATAGCTTGTCCTCCTGGGACCACCATGGTCGGTTTAGTAATTTCTACATGGAGTCTTTTTACCGGAATCGCACCTAATAAACGAATTTGGACATCAAATGTTTCGCTTTTTTGTGAATTTACAATAAGGTTGTTGGACAGTAACGGCAATGATTGAACGGATATTTCTGAAATATGTGCTTTGATACTTTGATGAACGGTATAAAAGCTTAAAGGAAAATAAGCCGAAAGTTTTATCTTTTGCCCCGGGGAGACTTTCAAATTTAGAGGCAAATGAGTGATTTGCAGTAAACACGAACCGCTTAAAATAATGAAAAATCCTACGAAGAGCCATAGATAAATGATCCGTTTACGATTTGTTTTTAAAAATTTCAATAGGACACATCCCCAGAGTAGATTTTTGGACTCGAAGTCCATACGAAAACATCCACGAACTCTAAGGATAAAATCCCCTTTTAACTGGGGCTTTATTCAAACAAAAAAGCCCGGGGTTTCCCCGGGCTAACTGTTTTGCCATCGTTCTTTGGGTATTAACAAATTTACTACTTTTGATTAATTTATTTTTTGAAATTCATGGAATCAATTGAATTCAAAATTTGTCGATACCACTGATAATATTTACTTTGCCAGCTTTGGCCATAAGAAAGAATTTCGCTGCGAATTTTTTTTGGATCTACACCCGTACCGGTGACTAATTTCCAAAAATCCTTACCATGATTCAAGTATTTAAGATGAGCAAGTTCGTGAATAATCACATAATCGCTTAACTGTTCAGGAGCTCCAATCAATCGGTGAGATAGATTAATATTCCTTAAAGTTGAACAGGAACCCCATCTTCCAAATTGACGATGATAATGGACATCCTGATAATTAAAGCCAAAGTAATGTTGGTTTAATTCTGCGGCTCGTTTCCGTAACATATCGATTGAAATGTGAGCCATCAGCCGCCAATAAACCCGATCAATCATCATCACTAAATATTTTTTTCTTTTTAACCATACACTTGGAAACTGAATCAGGCATTCATTACCGATAAACCGAGCCTGGATCGTCTTTCTCAGTTCAGGTTTTAACACAATAGGTATTTTAAAAACATCCATGTCCTTTACCGGCCTCATTTGTGTGAAATGCCCTTAACCCAATTATCCGATAACTACATTCACCAAACGATCGGGTACAGCAATCACTTTTTTCACTGTTTTACCAACAAGTGCTTTTTGAATACCTTCACTTTGCATGGCCAAATTCTGAAGTTCTTCCGCGGAACTATGAATAGGAACCACTAATTTTTCACGAATTTTTCCATTAATTTGTAGAACAATCTCCACCGTCTCTTCAGCAGCCAACTCGGGATCGAATTTGGGCCAACTTTGATTATGAATGGAATAAGGAAGCCCAAGTCGTGCCCAAATCTCCTCTGTAATGTGAGGACAAGCCGGTGCCATCAAAAGAAGTAGGGTTTTGACAGATTCCTTCCAGGCAACAGTTTCATAAACTTCGGCTTTATATTTGGCCATCACGTTTGAAAGTTCCATTAAAGAAGCAAGGTAAGTATTGAAAGAAAAATTCTCGATTTCTTTCGTCGCCTTGGCGATAGTTTGGTGAGTTTTCCGTCGCAAAACTTTTTCAGCTTCGGGTGAATTTCCTGCCGTAGCTTCTTCCAAAGTCAAGTCCCAAACCCGGTTCAAAAAGCGATAGATACCTTCAACTCCTTTACCGTCCCAAGGTCCTCCCTGTTCCCAGCGCCATCCGAACATTAAATAAGCCCGAACAGCATCAGCGCCATATTTTCGAACTAAATCATCGGGAGCTACAACATTTCCCCTTGATTTACTCATTTTTTCGCTGTCTTCCCCAAGGATGATTCCTTGATTTCGTAACTTGACCACCGGTTCGTCAAAATCAACCAATCCTAAATCGCGCATAGCTTTCGTGAAAAACCGAATATAAATAAGGTGCATACAAGCATGTTCAATTCCTCCGGTATAAAGATCAATTGGCAGCCAATATTTTCCTTCCTCCGGGTTAAACGGAACATTTCCTTGGTAATAGGGACTTAAATAACCATAGGGATACCAGGATGAACACATAAAGGTATCCATGGTATCTGTTTCCCGTTCGGCGGGACCCCCGCATTTTGGACAAGTAGTTTTACGGAATCCGTCATGATATTTCAATGGTGATTCCCCGGTTGGCAGAAATTCGGCATCTTCCGGTAACAATACAGGTAAATCTTTTTCAGGAACCGGAACAGCACCACATTTTTCACAATAAATGATTGGAATCGGAGCGCCCCAATAACGTTGACGGCTAATTAACCAGTCACGCAAGCGGTAATTAACCGTCTTCTTGCCAATACCCTGCTCGGATAACCAAGATGTAACAATGGCCTTGGCTTTCACAGCCGGTGTGTCGTTGAATTGGCCAGAATTGACGAGTTTTCCTTCCTCAACTCCAGTATAAGCTTCATTCAAAGTTTCCTGCCCAGTCCAGCCATTGGGCGCAATCACTATTTTAATGGGTAGGTTAAATTTTCGGGCAAAGTCGAAATCCCGCTCGTCATGAGCGGGTACTGCCATAATCGCCCCCGTGCCATAACCCATCATGACATAGTCGGCTATCCATATGGGAACCTTTTCCCCATCGACAGGGTTTATAGCATAAGCTCCCGTAAAAACACCAGTTTTTTCTTTCGTAGTTGCCAAACGTTCGATTTCGGATTGTCTGGCGGCTTGGGCAACATATTCTTCTACTTCCGCTTGACACTTAGGGGCGGTTATTTGCTGCACCAAAGGGTGTTCCGGAGCAAGAACCATAAAAGTTACTCCCCACAAAGTATCCGGTCGGGTTGTAAAAATTTTGATCTCCTGTCCGGACTCAGTATGGAAATTCACTTCTGCACCTTCACTACGGCCTATCCAATTTTGCTGCATCGAAATGACCCTTTCAGGCCAATCAATTTGAGAAAAATCCAATAATTCATCAGCATAATCGGTGATCTTAAAAAACCATTGACTTAACTCTTTTTTAATAACCGGGGTATGACAACGTTCGCAATGACGATCTTCACCCCAAACTTGTTCTCGGGCAAGCGTCGTATTACATGCAGGACAAAAATCGACCGGAGCAAAACGTTTATAGGCAATACCTTTTTCAAAAAATTTCAGGAAAAACCATTGAGTCCAACGGTAATAATCCGGTAAACAGGAAACAATTTCGCGTCGCCAATCAAAAATTGCTCCCATACTTTTCATTTGATGGCGCATTTTTTCAATATTCCCCATGGTCCAAGTATGAGGATGAATTTTCCTTTTTATTGCCGCATTTTCAGCCGGCAATCCAAATGCATCAAATCCCATCGGAAACAGTACATTATAACCGTTCATCCTTTTAAACCGAGCGTGGGCATCGGAAGGGGTAATGGCATACCAGTGACCGATGTGCAAATCTCCGCTAGGGTAAGGCAGCATGGTTAAGGCATAATATTTGGGCTTTGCCTTGTTAATTTCAGAATGATACAAACCATCAACTTCCCACTTTTTTTGCCAGTTCGGTTCAATTTCCGAGTGATGATATTTTTCAACTTTACCCATGAATAAGGCCCCCTAAAAATAAAATAGCCCGGCAAATGCCAGGGGCGATGTTACCGAAAACATCCACATTCAAATTACATCGGAATCATAAATTAAGAACTTCAGCATCATGCCATAAATTTTCCAATGCATAAAAATCGCGTTCCGTCTCTTGCATGACATGAACGACTATATTGCCCAAATCCAACAAAATCCAATGGCCTTCGTGATAACCTTCTTTTAATGGAATTTGCGCATCAACTTCGGTTAATTTATCGATAATGTTGTCGACGATAGAACGAACCTGAATTACCGTTTTACCGGAACAAATTACAAAATAATCCGTTATATTGGAAATCCCCCTCAAGTCAAGAATCACCGGATTCAATGCTTTTTTTTGGTTAACAGCTTCTACAATGAGCGTTAAGATTTCTTTCAATCTTCAATAATTCCTTTCATAAGAAGTTCATTTCTACCGGCAATCCCCAAAGGGTGAATTAAATAATTCTTGTTTACTAAAAATTCCAACGTCCGATTATAAACTTTTAGCAAAAGAAGTTCCGGAGCTATTTGAGAGGAAGCTTCGCGCAAGATTACCGCTTCTTGAAATGTGCGGCCTGGCTCTATAAAGTCAGAAATGTAAATGAGTTTCGTTAAATGAGAAATCCCGGGTCCGCCTGTAATATGTAGGGTAATTGCCTCCAAAATTTGCGGATTATGAATCCCTAATTCAATCCTCGCTACCGCTGCCGCTACAGAGCCATGTAATAAAATAGGTTCTCTTTTCTCAATATCGTCTATTACTATACCAAAATTAATAGCCAGTTTCAAGAGCAAATCTTCAGTATACTCCCTGCAAAGGTCATGCAAGAGCGCGGCTGGACTTACCAAGTCCTTTTCCACTTCAAAACGGTCCGCCAACTTCAATGCCGTTTCTTCAACCCGAATACAATGAGCCAATCTTTTTTCAGATATATGTTGACTTAAAACTTGAATAATCTGATCACGATTCATAAAATGATGCTCCAAGATAGAAATGGATAAATATAAACCAAATAATGGATATTCAAAAATTAATTATTTTGACCTTTATGGTTAATAAAATTGCAAAACTCATCCATCACTTGATCTTCATCACCACTGTTATAGGCTACAATGTTTCTTAAATGGATAAAAGAATCCAGATCAACTTTTTCAAATCGAACTCCGATCCCTTTTTCATTTTTCCGGACAATGAGCCCGGTGACATCAATTTCTAACTCGGATGACTCACCAGCCAGGTGGATAGTGATTTGTACCGTATCATTAAGCTTAAACTGACCGTCTGTCAGTATAAACATACCTTTCAGACTGATGTTTTCAATTTTCCCCTGAACAGTTCGGTTTTCATCCGAAATCGTGGCGTCAATTTGAAAGGGTACTCGAACTAACTCTCTTTTTTCCATTTCCGATCCCTCAATTTTCCGTTTTATTTTTTAACGGTAATTTACAAATTGTAATTCCACATGATAATCTTTACTTTTTAAAAGTTGGATGGCTGTTTGTAAATCATCTTTATTTTTGCCGGAAACTCTCACTTGGTCATTCATAATCTGCGCTTGAATTTTTAAATTCGAAGACTTAATATCTTTAACAATCTGTTTGGCTTGTTCCATTTCAATGCCCTGTTTTACTTTAACAAGCTGCCTTTTAGTGTTTCCCGAAGCATCCTCGATTTTACCATAATCAAGGTTTTTAATGGAAACCCCCCGTTTAATTAACTTCGTTTGTAAAATATCAATTACACTTTTTATTTTGAATTCATCACTGGTTAAAATCCGAATTTCTGCATTTTCCAAAGTTATCTCAGTTTGACAACCTTTAAAATCGTATCGCTGTTCAATCTCTTTTATAGTCTGGTTTACTGCATTATCGACCTCCTGCAGATTGACTTTTGAGACCACATCAAAACTTGAGTCGGATGCCATGGGTTTCCAATTTTCTCCTTTCAGAACACTTTAAACTGATATGTTATTCGCTATTTTCTTATCTTTCCCTCTAAATTGACCCAAATTCCCTGTGAAAAACAATGCTTAAAAGACTATGAATTCCATTCAAATTTCACGTAAAAAAAAGGCGCTTGTACAGCACCTTTCTCACATTCTTTGTTGTCGGGGTTTTGCTTCATTAACGATGATTTCTCGCCCCCCCATATCTTTGCCGTTCATTGAATTGATAATGCTATCTATGTCGTCATTATCAACCTCAATAAATCCAAAACCTTTTGAACGACCACTTTCCCGATCCGTAATAATTCGACTGGACTTTACCTCAGCTTGAGGTGCGAATAGAGCTGCTAAATCCTCTTTTGTGGCCGACCAAGGTAAATTCCCTACATAAAGCGTTTTCGTCACCATGTTCACCTCTCTCTACTTTATTTTGCATCAAAAAAAATGGACTATACGGTATTTTAATGTAGAAGATGAGAATTCTGATGCGTAAAAGAAAAAGTTGAAAACAAGAGATGGGATGGGTGGAAAAAATAGTGCCAATTAAACCGTAGGGACGATTATAGTTGAAGTATGAAGGAAATTGCTTCAAATGACTTTGTATAGCTGATTGCGGGATATATATTCATAAACTGGATCTGGAACTAAATAACGGATGGAGTGTCCCTTTCTTAACTCACTACGAAGCCAAGTTGCCGAAATATCCATGAGGGGAGCATTTAAAATGTGAATACGTTTCCGATAGGGTTTAAGAAAATCAGGCCAATCCTGAAGGGCAACAAACTGTGGGAAGCCGGGTCTCATAGCAGCAACAAGTTGAGTCTCCTCCAAAATCTGCCGATATTCCTTCCAGGTGTTTAAACTGAGCAGCGAATCAAATCCTAAAATTAAAAATAAATCCTCTCCGGGGTTTTCGCTTTTAAACTCCCGAATCGTATCAATGGTATATGAGGGACCCATCCTGTTTAATTCCACCTCGGATACTTGGAATTGGGGATGAGTCTTAATAGCCAGTTCTACCATTTTAAAGCGTTCTATCCCCGGAAGAGCGACTTCACCGATTTTATGAGGCGGAAGAGATGCCGGTACAAATATAACTTTTGATAAACCAAAGGTTTCTCGTGACTTTTCTGCCAAAAAAAGGTGTCCAAAATGAATTGGATCAAAAGTTCCTCCTAATATTCCCAAACCAGCCATTCAGTAACGTCTCCCGTCTCATCTCTCACAGATCATTCTCTAATCTGTCCGTCTCCATAAATGATATATTTAATTGTTGTCAGAGCTTCTAAACCCATGGGCCCCCGGGCATGCAACTTTTGGGTGCTGATACCAATCTCCGCCCCAAATCCGAATTCAAACCCATCCGTAAAACGAGTGGAAGCATTCACATAAACGGCGGCGGCATCAATCTCTTCTAAAAAGCGGCGGGCGTTTTGATAACTATCCGTTATAATGCTTTCAGAATGTTTGGTACCATAGCGATTGATATGTTCGATCGCTTCATCAAGGTTTTTAACAACTTTGACCGCTAAAATCAAATCAAGAAATTCGGTTTCCCAATCACTTTCCATAGCAGGTGTAGCAGAAATTATTCCACAAGTTGTCGGGCAACCGCGGAGTTCAACTCCGGCTCTTTGATAGTCCAAGGCCAGCAATGGAAGAATTTTAGAAGCCACTTCTTCATTAACCAGTAAAGTTTCCATGGCATTACAGACCCCGGGCCGCTGAACTTTGGCATTGTATGCAATCTTCCGGGCCATTTCCAAATCGGCTTCGCTATCAATATAAGTATGACAATTTCCGACTCCAGTTTCAATTACCGGAACACTTGAATTTTCAACAACTGTTTTAATAAGTCCAGCCCCGCCTCTTGGGATTAAAACATCAACCAATCGGTTTAAACGCATCAAGACCTTGACAGCCTCCCGATCGGTTGAATCAACCAATTGAATTCCATCCTCCGGCAAATCACACTCCTGTAATGCCTCCCGCAAAATTGACACCAGAATACGGTTGGAATTTAGAGCCTCTGAGCCCCCTTTTAAAATGACGGCATTTCCAGTTTTTAAACATAAACCTGCCGCATCAACAGTCACATTAGGCCTAGCTTCATAAATGATCCCAATAACTCCCAAGGGAACACGCCGTTGGCCTATTTCCAATCCATTGGGGCGACGCCACATTTTATCAACTGCGCCAATGGGGTCATTAAGCTGAATCAAGGTATGTAATCCTTCTGCCATATTATGGATTCGTTTTGGATCCAAAGTTAAACGATCGATCAAAGTCTTATTAAGTCCTTTTTCAATGCCGTTTTCAACATCGATTCGATTGGCATCGATAATTTGTTGACTCTGAGACGTCAATCGCTCTGCCATTTTTTCAAGTAGAATATTTTTTTGGAAAGAAGATAGCCCTGCCAAGACGGAAGTACATTGTTTGGCCTTGCTTGCAATACTTTCAACATAACTTTGAATTTCCATCAACATCTCCTCCAATCGTAGCCGTAATCACCAAATTATCCCGATGAATAACCTCGTCGGCAGCTTTATAACCAAGAATCATCTCGATTTCCGAAGACTTTTTCCCTTTAATTTTTTTTAAATGTTCACTGCTATAATTGGTTAGGCCCCGTCCTAACTCTATTTGGTTTGTATTTAAAATCCGAATGAGATCTCCTTCTTCAAATTCGCCCCGTAAATTAACGATCCCTGAAGGAAGCAAACTGGTTCCTTGTTTCAGTAAAGCTCTTTCTGCCCCTTGATCCACCATCAACTCTCCGTTGGCAATAGGACCGTAAGCAATCCAACGTTTCCGGCTGTTTACTAAAGGTTGACTACTTGAAAATAGTGTTCCAATCGGGTTGCCCTGAAAAATACTTTGAATCTGCAGCGGGTTTTGCCCATTCATCAAAACCATGGCTGTCCCCGCTGCGGTTGCCATTTTGGCAGCTTCCAATTTTGTCAACATACCTCCGGTGCCAAATTCAGAACCAGCCCCTCCGGCCATCTTTATAATTTTGGCATCGATTTCCGGTACGATTGGAATTAAGGCTGCATCAGAGTTTTTCTTCGGATCAGCCGTATATAAACCGTCGATATCCGACAAAAGAATAAGCAAATCCGCTTCTATCAAACCTGCCACTAGAGCCGAAAGGGTATCATTTTCTCCAATTTTTAATTCTTCGGTGGCAACCGTATCATTTTCATTAATGATCGGAATGACCCGGTATTTTAATAGAGTAAGTATCGTATTGCGGGCGTTCAGATATCTTTTGCGGTCACTGATATCATTGCGGGTCAGTAAAATCTGGGCGACAATTTGTCCGTATTCTGAAAAAAACTTCTCATAAACCTGCATCAAAAGGCCTTGACCCACAGCCGCGACTGCTTGTCGCTCCATGATCGAAGCCGGTCTTTCGGTAAACCCAAGACGTCCTAATCCGACACCTACCGCTCCTGAAGTTACTAATACAACTTCCCGGCCTTGATTTTGCAAATCCACTAATTGCCGAACAAATTGTTCCATCCGGTTCAAATTAAGCTTGCCGGTATTATGCATCAGTGTACTGGTGCCTACTTTTACAACAACCCGTTTGGCATTATGCAAACTTGTAAATTGATTCTCCAGTTGGTTCACGTTTAATCCTCCTGAAGAAGTTTACTTGGAGTTCCTGGCTTTGGCGGCCTGTAAAATAAAATATTCCTCCCAATTACCTGTACCACCTCGGCCATAGTTTGTAAGGCAAGTTCAGAGGCAATTTCACTCACATCAAAAACCGTATGGGGTAATACTCTAGCTTTTACAAGCTCTCTGGCGGTTAAAGCCTCATCCAATTGCTCAATGGTATTGTGGGAGATTCCACTTTTTCCGATGGTAAGAATCGGTTCTAAATCATTACCCAACGAACGAAGCCTGCTTCTTTGTTTACTGGTTAGCAAATTTGGACCTTCTTCCTTAAACTCTGATTCGGCAAGCCTCCGACAAATCTACTTTTATGAAAGTCAATCTTGACCGAATTCATGTTCAATGTTTGTGGAAACATTATAGCATATTTCAGATACTAAAAAAAAGGAGCTATCCAAAAAGTAAATATCATGCGTTTAAATACGCACAATAAAGAAATACAATATAATGAATTCACCATATTTGATGAAATCCTATATTGTATTTCTTTGGTTTTAAATTACTTTTTTGACAGTTCCTTAAGTTGCCTGTGGCACCTTATCTTTGCGGAGTTGCCGCCGGTGTTGTTCATAACTGGGGTCTCCCTCGCGCCAACGGTTTTTAGCCTTTTCCCTGACTACAGCGGTTTCAGTAACAATAAATTCATTTTTAGCTGTGCAATAAAATACTGGCTCATTTTTCCGACAATTGCCACAATCCAGACAAACCACTTGATTAAACCCTCCTACTTCTAATTCTCATTTAAAAAAGTAAATTCAAAATCGCCTATTCTTACCGAATCACCTTCTTTTACTCCCGCATTCATAAGCGCCTCTTCAATACCCCAACGTTTGAGGAGGTTTTGAAAACTCCGGAGCGAATCATCATTTTCCAAATCATAACGGGCCATTCTACGGATCAAAGCGCTATTTTGCACAATATAGGCGTCTCCCGCATTTACCACTGTAGTCGTACGATCTTCAATTGCTTCATTGAAATCGGCGGCTTCTCCAGGCGATTCTAATTCATCATCCGCATTGGCAGGAAGCTCAGTCAATTTTTCAATGACTAAATTCAATAATTCGGGGATCCCTTCACCGGTGGCAGCTGAAATATCAATAATATTCAGCTTGGTCTGGGACAACTTTGACCGAAAAGTCTCCAATACTTGTCGGTCTTCCAACAAATCAACTTTAGAAAGAACCACTATCTGCGGTTTTTGAAATAATTTGGGATTGTAAAGCGTCAATTCTTCATTAATTTGTATGTAGTCTTGATAAGGATCACGGCCGGAAAACGGCGAAACATCAACAAGATGAATTAACAAGCGCGTTCTTTCGATATGACGTAAAAATTGATCTCCCAGACCTACACCTTGATGGGCACCTTCAATTAAACCCGGGATATCGACAGCCACAAAACTTTGGCCTTTATAATCGACTACTCCTAAATTCGGAATTAATGTCGTAAAAGGATAATCTGCTATTTTTGGACGGGCCGCCGAAATTTTAGAAATCAAAGTAGATTTTCCCACATTCGGGAAACCGATAAGACCCACATCCGCAAGCAATTTAAGTTCTAACTCCACCCATAATTCGCTTCCAAGCTCTCCTTTTTCGGAAAACTGCGGAGTTTGACGAGTTGCCGTTGCAAAATTAGAATTCCCGCGCCCACCGCGCCCGCCCTTCAACAGGACAAATTCAGTTCCTGGTTTTGTCAAATCAACAAGCAATTGATGGGTTTCAGCATTTTTAATCAATGTTCCCGCCGGCACCGGAATATATAAATCAGTTCCATCCTTCCCGGAACGATTCACAGCTTCACCGGGAGAGCCATTTTCAGCTTGAAAATGATGTTTATATCGAAAATCACTTAAAGTTGTTAGATTATTATCAACGATGAATATGATATGGCCGCCACGTCCTCCGTCACCGCCATCAGGACCACCGCGGGGTACATATTTTTCTCGCCGGAAACTAACAGCTCCTGAACCTCCATTGCCGGACTTTAAGAAAATCTTGGCTGAGTCTAAGAACAAACTAAACACCTCAAAATTATTATTCGACAGTCCCTTTTATTTATCCTGCATAGTTATTGATAAGATTTGGGCGATGATTAACGTATTTTACGGTTTCCTTCAAAGGCGACCACTTGATTGCGTCCCGCTTCTTTAGCCTGATATAAAGCATTGTCCGCTTCGGAAACGATTTTTTCAGCAATGGTGTTAACTTCTTCTTCGGTAAATTGATTCCCAGCGTCGGAAAATTCCGGAGTCATACTGACTCCGAAACTTGCAGTGACTCTTAGCATTGTAGTTGAGCTGCAAAATAAATGGTTGGCTACTTTTTCACGCAGCCGGTCTGCCAACTCGAAAGCGTTTTCCAATGTTGTCTGCGGCAGCAATACTACAAATTCTTCTCCTCCGAATCGACAGGCAACATCATAGTCGCGAATGGATTTTTTAATCAACTCCCCGAGTTCCATCAATAATTGATCACCAATTTGATGACCGTACTCGTCATTCACTTGTTTAAAAAAATCGAGATCAATAAATATCAATGAAAGCGGATGTCTATAGCGCCAAGCTTTTTTTATTTCTTCCTTCAACCTTTGCATTAAAAAATGCCTGTTATACAGTCCTGTTAACTCATCCAAAGTAGCTTTTTGATAAAGGTTGGATAAATTAATATATAACTTGGTGTTTTCCTGAGCCGTCTCCCTGGCCAATTGATACAAACGTGCACTTTCTAAACGGACTGCGCAACGTGGCGCAAAAGCTCTAATAATTTTTAAATCTCTTTGACGAAAGCTCCCTTTTTGTTTAAATAAAATCAATACACCAAAAACCTCTTTTTGAATCATTAAGGGCATTGCCATTAAACTCTGATAATATTTTGTTAAATTTCCGCAGTCAACCATGGCATTTCTAAAATGAGTCACTGCAAAGCCTTGAGGCCTAGTCCGAACTTGTTCTAAAATCCCATTGGGTTTACGGATTTCATTGGTGATTTGATTAATTTGCGCAATGGGCATCCCATGAAAAGCCTTTAATTTTAACTCGCCGCGCACTTCATCAAACCAGTAGATAATTCCCCCGTTTGATAGCGTTTCAGGAATTGTCCTTATTAATATATTCTTTGCCAAATGGATAAAGTCCAATTCATTGTCAAATACCTCTTCCAGACTAAAAAGATGACGGTAAAAATTATTGGAAGAGTTAAAACGGTATATATAAGTCAATAAATTGAAAATTATAGTCACAATGGCAATGATGGATAAGAAAAGATACAAATAAAAAAACCACCCTTCATTATATTCAATATCGGCATTTTAGAAGAATGGGTTAATATAAAAGAATTTCTTACGTTCAACTCTCTTTTTAATCTCGCTCACCGGTGGATTGCTCGTTATTGATTATTTAAGATAGCTTTATCACCATTGCAACAACGCGGCTCCCCAACTTAAACCGCCTCCAAAACCAACCAGCATAACGTAATCCCCTTTTTGAAACCGATCCCAGGATTCATGAAAGGCGACACCAATCGAAGCTGAAGAAGTATTACCGTAACGTTCGATATTGGAAATCACCACAGTATTATTGGATACGATATCTTTGGCCGCAGACTCGATAATTCGGATGTTGGCTTGATGAGGAATGAGATACTTTATTTGTTCCGGTTTCAGTCCGACCTTTTGCGGAACAATTTCATACAATTCTTTAATTTTATTCACTGCAAATTTAAATACCGCTTTGCCATTTTGTTTAAAATAATAGTCTGAGAGTTGATCGTCCAACAAATTCCTTACCCCTCCAATGGTTACCTCGTTGGCCATTGTGGGATCACTCCCTAGCTCAGTATACAAAATCAAATGTTCTGGATGATCATTCGTTAGCAACGCGGCAGCACTGGCATCACCAAATAAAACGCAGGAAGTACGATCGGAATAATCAACCGTCCGGGTGAGCTGCTCACCTGCGGTCACGAGACCATACTTAATATTACGGGTTTTTAACAAACTATCCGCTGTGGCTAGTCCAAATATAAATCCGGAACAAGCCGCATTCAAATCAAAACAAAACGCATGGTTCGCTTGAAGATGATGAGCCACCTCACAGGCCTGGGCAGGACTGATTCGATCTGGGGTTAACGTGGCGGAAATAACAAAATCTAATTCCTCAGGGTTGAAATTCCCTCTTTGGCAAGCCATCTTAGCCGATTCCACAACCAAAGGAGTGATAGTTTCCCCTTTGTCCAAAATATGTCTTTCCCGGATACCCGTTCGAGAGACAATCCATTCATCACTGGTTTCGACCATCTTTTCCAAATCGCTATTGGTTAGAATTTTCTGGGGAACAGCAGCCCCGATTGCTGAAATACCGACTTCGCTCATTGATTCTCCTCCGTTTTATTCATCATCTTTGAGTAATTTCAAATAATTAGCCACTTCCAAGGTCATTCCATAGATCTCAAACTCACCTTTACAAACTATTTCTTCTTTGGAACGGACCACCACTTCAGTTAAAAAACGATGACCCCTTCTCTCTACGACTCGCGCCTTCGCTATTAGCTTTTCGCCAGCCCTCACAGTACGTAAGAAATTAACCTCCGACTTTCCTGTTAATGCTACTTGAGTATCGGCGATTGCATTGGCAAGGGAATTAGCTTGAGCAAATACGATGTGTCCCCTGACAATATTGCACTTTTCCAGGCACATGCTCAAGTCGGTTTCCAACAAAGACAAGCCTCTCCGGCCAGGTTCAATTTCAATAAGTTCACCAACAATTTCTGTAGCGCCGAGTGATTGCGATGCTCCAAAAAAATGGGAGGCCATTTCTTTCGTTCTTTTGCGCACTTCCGGAATAGATAATTCCAAACGATCCAATCGGATAGTAGGTATACTAACCGCCAATACCTCAGCCAATTCTTCATCCGTAATAAAAGGATTTTTAGCGATGGCCTCCAGTAATTGTCGATGACGTTCGGATTTTCTTAATAACTTTCCGTTCATACCTTAATCTCACATTTTTTATTATTACCTGATAATAATTATAAACTTTTTTGACTCACTTTTCAACTACCGATAAAAAAATTCCGGTCACCCGGAATTGATAAAAAAATGAAGTGCATGAATTATGTAAAACCCTCATGAAATCCGTCGAATTTCATATTGGATAAAATTCATTATTTGCTGGTATAAGCTAAACCGAATTCCTTTACATTGAAAATCCGATATCCCAAGCGACTCATTACAACCGCCATCTGATCGTACCAAATTTTATTCGCCTCAATTTGAGGTATTTCCGGGAAAGAATATTGAACGATTTCTTTTAACAAATTTTCTTTCAGATTTTCATTACCGGGAAGATAAAAGTAAGAAAACGCCATCTCGTGCTCTTGACCAATTCCCAAAACCCAAAAGCCGATTCCTTTCAGCCACAAGTATTTATTGACATTTTTCTCAAAAGTCTCAGGCGTATAATCCCTCGTAAAACTATTACCGATAAATCCCTTGGTATGTTCAAACAAACTCTGTGTCTTATCGAACGTGTCGGTGATAAGTGTATCCGGAAATTTAGTGGGAGGATGTTTATGAAGTTCTTTGGCCTTATCAATCATATATTGGTTGATATGATCAAAAACTTGATCCTGGTGGTATTTCTCCACTAAACCATCGATCAGTTTTTCACGAAAAATCTTCCGATCGGGATCGGAAATCGGCCGAACAGTTGGATCGTCTTTCGATGTTGCAAGTATAGTGTTCCCCAAAAATAAGGATCCAATCATACTAACTAACAAAATTTGAATAAATAATTTATTGATTCGCATTTTTTCCTTTTCCTTAAGTAAGTTGGTTAACTTGGAATCCCTTTCCGATATAAAAAATCTTAACAATTCAGCTATGAATAGTCAAGAGAAAAATTATTCAAAGAGCTCTTTTTTACAAATTGTTCAAGGCGCGGTTATATTGGGTACATACCGATCAACATTAAAGATCCGATATCCTAATCGTTCCATAACACCTATCATCTCATTTTGCCAAGCCTGATTTACGGGTTCATCCGGAATCTCGGGAAATGAATAAATAACTACGTCCTTTAAAAATTCCCTCTTTAAAGTTTCATTTCCTGGTAAATAGAAAAAAGATAAAGCAATCCGGTGGTCGTCGCCAATTCCTAAGACTAAAAAGCATACTCCTTTTAACCAGAGATATTTATTGACATTTTTTTCAATTTGAACCGGATCATAAACCCGGGTAAAACTACTTCCGATATAAGACCGGGTTTTGTCCATAAACGCCCGCGTTCTTTGAAAAGTTTCTTGAATGACTAAACTGGGAGATTTCGGCGGTTTATTTTTATGGAGTTCATGATATTTGTTTTCCATATAATCTTGCACTTTGGCAAAAGTCTGATCGTTTTCATATTTCAGGACCATTTGTTTTAATAATTCACTCCGAACTACCCTTCTTTTTTCAAGGGACATTTCATTAATAACCATATTGGTTTGGTCTACCTGACAATATCCTGTTCCGATTTGCAAAACACAAAAAACGAACGCTACGATTAGGAGGCGTAATTGATATTTACCCATCTCCAATCCTCCAGTCTGATGAAAAATAATATACCAATAAATTTTTTTAAAGCCCGCATAAATCCATAGGACGTTATCTCAACAAGCCTCGGTCTCAGTCGACAGCAGTTGCATTGAAAAAAACCAAGGAATCATAAGAATTTTAACAATCTCAGGAAAATAAGTCAAGTCCGCCATATTTTGATAACAAAAAGGGGTTGTCCCAAAGTTAATCGAGACAGCCCCTTTTTATCATTCTGAGTAGTAATCAGACGTTAAAAAGCAAATCAGAATAGGAAGGCAACGGCCAAATCTTTTTATCTACCAAGGGTTCCAACTTATCAGCATTTTCTCTCAATTTACCCATTGCCACAAACACGGAATCTCTGTAATACTCAGCGTGTTTGAGTGAATCGCCGCTAATTTTCTCAGCGCCATCAACCGCCTCTTCCAAGGCTTCAATATCATCATGAAAGGAACCCAAAATCGCACTGACTTCAACCAGCAATTTTTCTTGAGCTGATGTTGATGCTTTTGAAGAAGCGCTCTTCACTAAATTAATCGTCTCGGCAAGTTCGCCGGTATATTTAATGACAGCCGGCAAAATCTGCCGTTTTGCCATTTCGAGCATTGTCAAAGCTTCAATATTCACTTGCTTTACATAGTTCTCCAAAAAGATTTCATATCTGGAATGCAACTCAACCTTGCTTAAAACCCCATGTTTCTCAAAAGCTTTTACAGCCTTATCGGTAATCCAGGCAGGAATTGCAGCAACGGTAGACTTAATATTCGGAAGGCCGCGTTTTTCAGCCTCGGCGATCCACTCGTCGGCATAACCATTACCGTTATAGATGACCCGTTTATTGTTCTTCGCCACTTCTTTAATGATGGCTTGAGCTTCTGCATGAACATCCTTGGCCTTTTCCAAACGATCCGCAACCTGGGATAGGATTTCAGCAACAATGGTATTCAAAACAATATTGGGTCCGGCAATAGAAGCCGAAGAAGCCACCATCCGGAATTCAAATTTATTCCCCGTGAAGGCAAACGGAGAAGTCCGGTTACGATCGGTTGTATCTTTAGGAAGAACCGGCAAAGTTGTAACACCAATGTTCAATTCTCCGCCGTTTTTGGATGATTTAGCGCCACCATTCTGCAGCTGCGCGAAAATATCCGCCAATTGCTCACCAAGGAAGATGGAAATAACCGCCGGAGGTGCTTCGTTCGCACCGAGACGATGGTCATTACCGGTGTTAGCAGCCGAAGCCCGAAGTAAATCAGCATATTCATCAACGGCACGGATAACGGAAGTCAAGAACACTAAAAACTGTAAGTTTTCATGAGGCGTTTTCCCGGGCTCAAGCAAATTCTGTCCATCACTGGCTGCCATAGACCAGTTGTTGTGTTTTCCGGAACCATTCACTCCGGCAAAGGGTTTCTCATGGAGCAAGCAAACCAATCCATGCCGTAAAGCCACTTTTTTCAAAACTTCCATTGTCAAATAATTATGGTCATTGGCAATGTTTGTGGTGCTGAATATCGGAGCCAATTCATGCTGAGCGGGAGCAACTTCATTATGCTTTGTTTTGGCAAGAACGCCCAATTTCCATAACTCGGTGTCCACTTCATGCATAAATTCGGAGACTCGTTCTTTTAATGATCCGAAATACTGGTCTTCCAATTCCTGGCCTTTGGGAGGTTTAGCGCCGAATAATGTACGACCCGTTAAAATTAAATCTTTCCTTTGTTCATAAAGGGCTTTATCAATGATAAAATATTCTTGTTCCGGGCCCACCGTGGTAGCTACTTTGGTAGCGGTGGTGTTTCCTAAAGTTTTCAGAACCCGGACGGCTTGCTTGGATAAGGCTTCTATGGAACGCAACAGAGGAGTTTTTTGATCCAACGCCTCGCCGGTGTATGAACAGAAAGCAGTCGGGATATATAAGGTCTGATCTTTATAAAATGCCGGAGAAGTGCAATCCCAAGCGGTATAACCTCTAGCTTCAAAGGTAGCCCTCAGTCCCCCCGACGGGAAAGACGATGCATCCGGTTCCCCTTTAATAAGCTCTTTTCCGGAAAACTCAGCAATAATATATCCATCGGGTGTCGGCGAAATAAAAGAATCATGTTTTTCCGCAGTAACACCGGTTAACGGTTGAAACCAATGTGTAAAATGCGTGGCTCCCTTTTCAAGCGCCCAATCTTTCATTGCATTGGCCACTACATCAGCTACTGAAGGATCTAACGGCAAGCCCTCATCAATAGTCTTTTTCAAGGCTTTGTAAGTGTTTTTCGGTAAGCGGGCTTTCATGGTTGCATCATTAAATACATTACTGCCAAAAACTTCTTCTAAAGAATTTGGAACGGTTACTTCTTGATCCATCACTAATCTCCTCTCGTGTAATGTTTTTGTTACTTTCCTTCTGCTGCTTTCTTTTTTTAATAACTTAACATTATTTTTGGATTTTTGCAAGAGTGTTTTCAATATGTTAACTTAATAGATTACAAAAATATAACTCAAAACAACCTTTTATCCCTCGTCACAAATTTAATCTTGACACAAGATTATCATAGTTGTGTTTGAAATTTCAAAAAAGATATAATAAAATACACCTTTTGAAAGGTGTATTTTACCAAATTTTAGATGAATTTGTTTAGATATCGTAATATAAATAGAATTCATAAGGATGTGGCCGTATACGAATCGGATTGATTTCGTTTTCCCGTTTATATTGAAGCCAAACATCAATCACATCCTTGGTGAAGACGTCGCCCTTCAAAAGAAAATCATAATCTTTTTCCAGAGCATCCAAAGAGGCATCCAAAGAGCCGGGTACGGTTTGTACTTTAGCCGCTTCATCCGGAGCCAATTCATAGATATTCTTATCCAGGGGAGCACCTGGGTCTAATTTATTTTCGATGCCATCCAACCCCGCCATTAACATCGCCGCAAAAGCCAGGTATTGATTGGCTGTCGGATCGGGAGGCCTAAACTCAATTCGCTTGGATTTTGGATTGTCGGTATACATCGGTATACGTACTGCAGCGGAACGGTTACGTTGTGAATACGCCAAATTGACGGGAGCCTCAAAACCGGGAACTAAACGCTTATAAGAATTTACAGTCGGAGCGCAAAACGCCATTAATGCATTGGCATGCTTTAAAAGGCCTCCGATATAATATAGGGCTGTTTCAGATAACAAAGCATAACCTTTGGGATCATAAAAAATGTTCTGACCATTTTTCCATAGCGATTGATGAGTATGCATACCGGAACCATTATCTCCAAAGAGGGGTTTTGGCATGAAAGTTGCAGTCATATGATTCTGTTTGGCAATATTCTTAACGATATACTTATACAATAAACAGTTATCAGCCGATTTCACAAGAGTATTATAACGCATATCGATTTCACATTGTCCGGCCGTTGCTACTTCATGATGATGAACCTCTATGGAAATGCCGGCTTTAAGCATAGCCAGTACAATTTTACTCCGCAAATCCTGTAAAGAATCATGGGGCGGGACTGGGAAATACCCTTCTTTATTCCTTGGCTTAAAGCCGAGATTCGGTTCTTCGTTTTTTCCAGAATTCCAAATGCCTTCAATCGAATCAATGAAGTAATAACCGGAACTTTGATTCTGATCAAAACGGATATCGTCGAAAATAAAAAATTCAAGTTCCGGTCCCCAATAACTCTCGTCGGCAATACCGCTACTCTTTAGATAGGCTGCAGCCTTCTTGGCAACATGGCGTGGATCGCGCGTGTAGTGTTTTTTAGAGATCGGGTCATAAATATCGCATAAAATACTGAGCGTTGGAATTTCACAGGCTGGATCGACTATGGCAGTGGTTGCATCCAAATACAAATTCATATCGGACTCTTGAATCTTCTGAAAACCCCGTATTGATGAGCCATCAAAACCAATCCCCTCCGACCAGATACTTTTGAGAGGATCCCCAGATTCATAGAGTTCTTGCGCAGGAATCGAAAAATGTTGCCACAGACCGGGCAAATCGGTGAATTTGAGATCAATGATCGCGATGTTGTTTTCTTTAATGATTTGAATCACTTTTTCAATTTCCGATTGATTCACTTGAATAGCCATGCTTTTCCCTCCTTTTTTTCTCTTGATTAAATTGAATAAATCAAACTTTGTGATTTCACCTCACCCCTACGTCTTTGGTTCATGTAATAAATTTTAACATGTTATTTACGAAAAATAAAAAAACAATTGTCAACAAAGGAATTTATTACATGTCAAATAAAAAATTCACTCCACCTCATCTTCTATATAACATTATATTAACATCCCTCTGTTTTTAGTTCCGTCCTCTCTGCCAAAAACACTGGATTTTTCCATAATGCCAAACTTGCTTTAAATCAAATTCCAAATGATTGTATACTCCCCCGCACAACGCTTTACCAGAGCCTAAAAATGAAAATTGCAGGGTATCTGTAATGTGATTTGCGGGGTTGTCCCTCAAAAATTTTAAAGACTCGCTTGAGATTCTCGCAGCGCAAAAAAATCTATTTTCAGTTGAATATTGATGATTATATGGAAAACTTTTTTTCCTTCAAAAATTAGTAGGAATTTATACCAATCTTGTTGAATTAATATTAAAACTGAAAATTGAAAGGATGGAATGAAATGCCTGATATCAAACCTGAAGATATTAAAGAAACAACTGAAGCCCCATCACAAGAAGAAGCGAAGAGATTGGAAGGATTAGGTTGGGTTATCATCGATACATATAAAATGAACGATAATACATTTTATGTATTGGCTTGGGCCAAAGATGGTGCTCCGGCCCGCTAATTCTATAATAAAAACAACAACCGCTTAGGTTTGAGCAAATATTTCCAGGGCCGCTAAAAGAGAGGCTTTGCTGATAGCCCCGGCAATATTCGCCGAATAACTGCATGCGGTTGTTTTCATTTTCGACGGGTGATGAAAATAACAATTAAATCCTTCTCCGAATCGATGAAGATGAATTTTCCACCCTCTGGAATTCATTTCATTTTCAATTTCCCAGGCATTGTCAACGGATTCCGAGTATTTAGGGACAATGGTTCCATAAATTTCTATTGATTCCCCGTTCCGTGCCACACCAGTAATCCAATGGCCTCCAACCAGTTGATTATACCGGCTAGAATTCTTTTCAGCTTCCCTTTCCCAAATAAACGGATAAAAACCTAACCCGGTATTAAGCCAAATGACAGAATATTTATAGACAATCTCCGCTACACACGCATCCAATTCGGCACTCGGTTGTAATTTTAATATTTCCTCGGTTGTCATAAGGAACCTCCCTTAATCTTATCTATTTATTATATATCTCTCCAGATGGCAAAGTAAATATAATTCATTGGATTGACATTTTAAAAATTATTGTTTATGATTAAATTGTGTTTATTGTAACCCGCTTTCTTAAAATATAAAAAATGCATTAAACACAGTTGATGTATGTCAAGTAATCATTTGGGTTTATCAGCTATCTATGAAAGGATGTGACATCGTGCCTGATCTTAAAGCGGAAGATATTAAAGAAACGGTTGAGACCAAATCTCAGGAAGAAGCTAATAAATACGTGGCATTAGGATGGTTGCTCATTGATACTTATAAAATGAATGATCAAACCTTTTATATGGTAGCCTGGACCAAAAATGAAGCCCCTGTCCGACCCTAAAAGCTCGTTAAATTTGATTTTCCAAGCGGCGTTTATAAAAAAACGCCGCTTATTTTTGTGGGAACTCATTCTTCCCCCAAGTAGGCTTTACGGATTGCCGGATTAACGGCCAACTCCTTGGCGTTGCCTTGAAGGGTGATATTTCCTGTTTCCATTACAAAAGCCCGGTTGGCAATGGATAAAGCGATATTGGCATTTTGTTCAACCAGTAGAATCGTAGTTCCTAAACGGTTGATATCGTCAATAATTTTAAAAATTTCAGTCACCAGCATAGGGGCCAGCCCCATTGAAGGTTCATCCATCAGCATCAATACAGGTTTAGCCATCAAAGCCCTTCCCATCGCCAGCATTTGCTGTTCTCCACCGCTTAAAGTCGCCGCCATTTGCTCCTTGCGTTCATCAAGTCTTGGAAAAAGACGAAATATTTCTTCCATACTGGTACGGATGCCTACCCGATCGTTACGGGTAAAAGCGCCCATTTCTAAATTTTCAATCACACTCATTCTTGGAAAAACCCGCCGTCCCTCCGGTACATGCGATATGCCAAAATGAACAATCCTGTGAGGAGGGGCTTTGGTGATATCCATACCTTTAAAAAAAATTTGCCCTTTTAAAACAGGCAATAGTCCTGATATGGTGTTGAGGGTTGTAGTTTTTCCAGCCCCATTGGCTCCTATCAGGGCTACAATTTCACCCTCCTCCACATCAAATGAAATATCGGATAAGGCCCGAATCGCGCCGTAATTTACGAATAAATTTTTTACCTCAAGCATCAATGAAGTGCACCCTTTCCAAGATAAGCCTCAATCACTCGTTGATCTTTCCGTACATCATCCGGTGTGCCTTCGGCAATTTTTGAACCGTAATCGAGCACTATCACACGGTCGGAAATCCCCATAACAAACTTCATATCATGTTCCACCAAAAAAATCGTGTTGCCTTTGGCGCGTATATCCTTAATAAACTGCATTAACTCTTTCTTTTCATTGGGATTCATTCCGGCTGCCGGCTCGTCCAACAATAACAGAGCTGGCCTCAATGCCAAGGCCCGTGCGATTTCCAAACGTCTTTGTTCTCCATAAGAAAGATTTTTGGCCATTTCGTGCTGCTTTTCATCTAAATTTACCATTTCCAGGCATTCCATTGCGAAATGAAACAAATTTTTTTCTTCACGGCGCACCCAGGGTGTAAAACCCAATAAGGCGCCACCCAACCCCATTTTTCCTTGATTATGGGCACCAATCAAAACATTGTCCAGTACACTCAGTTCATTAAAAAGGTGAATGGTTTGAAACGTTCGAGCAATGCCGAGTCCGGCAATATGATATGGCTTTTTGTCACTGATATCCTTATTCTTAAAATAAATTCTTCCCTCAGTGGCTTTATAAATTCCGGTGATTAAATTAAAAATCGTACTTTTACCCGCACCGTTAGGGCCGATTAAAGCTAAAATTTCCCCGGAATGAATTTGCAAATTCACTTTATTAACGGCTACCAAACCGCCAAAACGAATTGTAACATCATCAAGCGTTAATATTGTCACTTTTAATAACCCCTACTTCTTTCGTATTGAAACTGCGTTACCAGGGAAGGCATTCTTTTTGGTGATCAGTTTCAAAATCAACGTCCGAAAGCTAACCCCCCCAAGTAAGCCGTTAGGCCGAAAGATCATCAAAAAAACCAACATTGCGCCATAGACCAGCATCCGGTACCTTGACATAAAACCCAAAAATTCCGGAGCAGTTGTCAGTAAAGCGGAGCCGATAATGGTACCCGGTATGCTTCCCAGTCCTCCGAGGACTACCATGTTTAATATATCGATCGATTTTGAAAACCCAAAGTCCGATGGGTTAATGTAAGCAATAAAGTGAGCATATAAACAACCACTGATACCGGCAAAAAATGCGCCTACCGAAAAAGCAGCAATTTTATATCCTGTAGCATTAATGCCCATGGATTCTGCGGCGATCTCATCTTCGCGGATTGCTTTTAAGGCCCTTCCAAATCTGGAATTATGAATCAAGGCCATCATCACGATTGTTAAAATAGCTACTATCAAAACATAAACCTCTAAAGGAATATTGCTATTGGGCGGAGGCACGGAAAGTCCCAATGCCCGGTTGGTAATGTCCAAATTTAAAAAAACCACTTTGATGATTTCAGCAAAACCAAGAGTTGCAATGGCTAAATAATCTCCGGACAGTCTGAGTGTGGGGAACCCAATGATGATCCCGGATAAAGCGGCAAAAAATCCGGCAGCCAAAATATCAAAGCAAAAAGGCAATCCAAATTTTATCGTCAGTATCCCACCGGTAAATGCACCAATACTCATGAAAGCAGCATGACCTAATGATAATTGCCCGGTTAGCCCAGTTATCAGGTTCAGGCCCAATGCTAAAATAATTGCAATACAAATGTTAATCATGATTTGCAATATATACGGATCAATCGTCGAAACAACTCGTTGTAAAATTTCAGCCATTAATTTACCTATACCTTCTTCTGAATCTTTTGCCCGAGTAATCCGGTGGGCCTAAAAAACAAAAAAACAATCAAAATCGCGAAGGCAATTGCATCACGATAGGACGAATAACCTAAAGCGACTCCGAAAACTTCGATAACGCCCAAAAACAAACCGCCGAGCATAGCGCCGCGGATTGAACCAATTCCGCCTAATACCGCAGCGGCGAAAGCTTTTAACCCAGCCATCAGACCCATATTAAAAGAAACAGCGTTAAAATAAATCCCGACCAGCACACCGCCTGCCGCTGCTAAAGAAGAGCCGATTGCAAAAGTGAATGCAATCACTAAATTAATGTTGACTCCCATGAGGGCGGCGGTATTATAATCTTGGGATGTAGCCCGCATCGCTTTACCGATTTTAGTTTTTTGGACGATAAATTCCAAGGTTATCATTAATGCTGCCGATACTCCAAAGATTAGCAGCTGCAGGGATGAGAAATCGACAGATCCTAAGTGGAATTGAGTCACCGGAAAGGCGTTGTCGGGAAATCCCTTGGCATCGGCGCCAAACACCAATAGAGCCAAGGTTGACAAGAAGGTAGACACGCCAATAGCCGAGATCAAAGCAGAAAGTCTTGAGGACTTTCGGAGCGGCCGGTAAGCAATAAACTCAATAACCACCCCTAAAAGTCCACAACAGACCATCGCTAAAATCATCGCCAAAAAAATATTCACTTTGAAGACCAACACCAGTAACAGGGCTACAAAGGCCCCCATCATGTATATCTCACCATGGGCGAAATTTAATAATTGAATAATTCCATAAACCATGGTATAGCCTAGAGCGATTAAAGCATACGTACTGCCCAAAGCTAAGCCGTTTACCAACTGCTGCCAGAACATGAAGGTCCCCCTAGTTAATATTTACAGGTACTTTGGCCTTTAAGGCAAACCGCCCCTTTTTAACTTCTAGTAGATAAACGGGACTTTTTACCGGTTCTTGATTCGCCCGGAAAGTAATATTGCCGGATACCCCTTTAAAATTGCTGGTTTTGGCAACTTGATCGCGGAATAATTTTGGATCATTGCTTTTCGCTCTCTTCATCGCTTCAGCCAGGATAATGACTGCATCATACCCTTGAGTCTCAAAGAGTCCGGGTAATTTGCCGTTGTTGGAAGCTTTAAATGTTTCAATAAATTTGGCAGTCTCAGGAGTAGGCTGTTCCGGTGAAAAACCGACATAGACCATGCTTCCCTCAATTGCGCTGCCGCCCAAAGAGATTAGGGTGGGTGAATATAAACCGTCCCCGCCGAATAAGTTAATTTTCATTCCTTGCTTCCGGGCTTCCTTCATGATTAAAGAACCCTCGGTATAATAACCGGAAAAGAAAATGATATCCGGATTCTTCGCTTTAATATTGGTAATTTGCGCGCTGAAATCTTTATCGCCATCTTTAATTTTTTCTTCGGTTACAACCGTAATGGCTTTGCCCTTGATGGCGTCTTTGAAGACTTTGGTTAAACCAACACTATAATCGTTATTGTCTGAGGTAATCACTGCGATTTTCTTATATCCGAAATTCTTGGAAAAATAATCAATCAAGGCAGGTACTGCAACCGTATCCAATAAAGTATCTCTAAATATGTATTTCCCAAGTTCCACCACACCCGGTCCGGTTGCGCCGGCTGAAAGCAATATAACTTTGGAACGTTCGGCTATCGGCGCGGCGACTTTTGTTAACCCGGTGCAAGGATCCCCCACGATAGCAGCAACTTTGTTCCGGCTGATAAACCGCTGGACAATGGTAGCGCATTCTTGTTTATCGCCCCGATTATCCGCTTCTACTATTTCTATATGTTTACCGTTCACTCCTCCGGCTTTATTCACCTTTTCTGCTGCCATTTTCATTCCGACTAATGTTGGTTGTCCGTACATGGCAACATCACCTGTAAGGGCCCCCAAAAAACCAATCTTTACGATTTCAGTAGCTGCGTTACCGGTTCCATAAACAAATGTCCCGATTGCCACCATCAAAATCAATAAAAATACTCCGAATCTTTGAAACTTCAAATAAATCCCCCTCCATTCGTTTTCATCAACTTCCTTCCGATTAAGACCAGGGAAGCATTAAAAAGATTAACTTTGAAAGTTCTTCATAAACTAGCAAATCCCTTTTTCACTCTTTGAAATCTATTTGGGAAAAGATTATCTCCTCGGTTGATTTTGTTATATTCAATATATTTGACCTCTATGCCTGACAGCCTCGATTATCATCTCCAAATAATGCACCAACTTAGGCCCCGGCTCTCATCATACCTGAAAAATGGCTATGGTCTATTCCGATTGAAAATAGTATAATATATTTGTTCATTCAAATTTTCTGATTGAATATCCTTAAAACCCATAAAATTATCAATTATTTTCCCTGAACCCTAAAATTGCAATTTTTACATCCGAATCGATCAGAATTATCATTCATTCCAAATTCGAATGATAAGGAGTGGATTATATGGATAATGCAATTCAGCTTGCTCGGGAAAAAGTACGAAATATTCTTGGTGAATTGATTCAACTGCATCCTGCTCCGGTTCCTGAAGAATGGCTTTCTGAATATTCCGGTGTTTCGGATATCGAATATCTTAATCCCCAAAGCGTTAAGGTACGCTTCTTAAAATATTTACCCCAAAATCATCAGATTGATTATTATCCTGTGAAACCCTCTCAAGTAGTTTTCATCGGCGGCTTTTATATGGTAAAAAATGAGGAAACCCCAGCCCACTGGTTTGTGGGAGAGCTGGGTGATTCAGGCTTCATCGACTGTTGGTCGCGCTTGGAAAACATAAAAGAAGCGATGGATGCAATTTAACATTATTGGAAAGTAATCCGGATATCAACCACTTCCGACAAACTGGCAATCCTGACAGGCGGGCCCCAGGTACCGACTCCACTCGAGACAATCACTTGCATGGGCTCTAATTTTAAGTACCCATAATCAATCCGAAAAACTCTCCGTGTGATCAAACCAAACGGAAAAAATTGGCCTTTATGAGTATGACCGGATAGTTGTAAATCAACTCCGGCATTTTGAGCCGCATTCACATCAACCGGCTGGTGATCCATTAAAATAACCGGAAGCTTTTCATCAAGATTCGCTGTCAAATCGGAAATCTTTTTACGCTTTCTGCCGTTAATCATTTCGTAAGACTTATCATCCCGCCCGATTAAATAAAAACTGTCAGCCACTTTTACACTTTCATCCCTCAAAACCTGAATTCCGGCTTGGCTTAACCACTGGGTAAGCTTGTTCATATCTTGATTGTAATAATCATGATTGCCAAGACAGGCAAACACTCCGTATGGGCTCTTGATATTACGAAATTCAGCGGCGATCTGCTGTTTTTCAATGGGTACAATATCCCCCGCTATGAGTACCAGATCGGGGTGAAGTTCATTCACCTTACCAATGATTTGATGTCTTCGATAGTCCGATATATCGGTTAAATGCAAATCGGAAATCATTGCAACATGAAGCTGCTTTAAAGTACCGGCAGATTTTTTGATATGAACTTGGTATGAGGTAATTTTAATGTTTCGGGCGTGAAATGTCCCATAAACCAGTAAACCCATCACAAAAAAAATCACCAACAAACCTAAACCCGAAGAAATCAATAGATTATGATCGAGCGTTTTGAAAATACGCGTTCTCCCGGCTATGAGCCAAATTAAATCGCTGGCTGCGGCGAATAATAAAAAATAAACCAGTGCTGCAACCCAATAAGATCCCATGGTAGAAAAAACTTTTTTGATTCCATCGGGTAAGGAGCGAAAGGATATAATCCCAAGAAAACTTGAAAATACTATCAACCCAAATAAAATCCAATATAACCAAAGATTAAAAAGTCCGAGCTTGTCTACAAATAATTGTTTACCGCGCAGACCGACATAATAATTGAATGCCGTATACAATGCAATCACTGTGGTAAACCCAATATAAAAGCGCATATCGTTACCCCTTTGCGTTCAGTTTGGAAATAATATCATCATCAAACAACTATCCGGACTTTGACACAAAAAACCGGTTATTTTTAAAAAAAGATTAAAACGAAATTATGAATCCTTTATTTCCAACCAAAGTATGTTTTGACGCATATTGATACTTTTAACTTTATAGGCGTCTCCCCGGGGATCGATAAGGATTTTTCCAAAGAGTGAATTATCAACATTTTCTCCAATCGGAGGTCTCATGATAAAACCCATATCATCAACACCAATACATTTCAAAGTCGTTTTCCGGCATTCATTTTTGACTTCATAGGACATCGATTCACTGGTCATAATCGTTCCCTTTTCTTGATCATGAATCCGACAAGTCACTTTCAGAATCCCATCAATTAAGGACTTGGCGGATCGAGATTTTTAACAACGTCCATATGGCACCTAAAAATTTTTCCAAAAATCGTTTAATAAACCGGCGGCAGTTCTCTCAAAAAACTTATATCTACAAGCCAGATAAAAGAACTATCTTAGATTATTTTAGGATATTTATCAAAAAATTCAAGATAAAATTATCATCTTTTATAACTAAATTGATCAATAAACGGATCAGTCTTTTAAAAAAACATGTTCTTTCTCAAACACGCCTTTTAAAAATTGGTGATCATTATTTTCATAAATGAATTCATACTAAATGAAAGTTCAATAAAATCGAAACAACTGTTGACGGACTTAATAACCGGATTGGACCTCGATAAGCTTTATCGGGTCAAAATTAAAATGAAAAGAGACTTACGAACTAAGTGGAATTTAAATTACAAGGGCAAGTTTTACAAACCTTATGTGCTTCGGATGAAAAACTGGCCATGCTAATTCACTCAATAGGTGATTACGAATTAAATGTAAGAACCGATTATTTTCCCTCATTGGTGCGTTCAATCATCGGTCAACAGCTTTCGGTGACAGTGGCTCAAACCATATGGCAAAGGACGTTGACATATTGTAAAAACATAAGTCCGGAGGATCTTATATCAAAGACTGATGGTGAGCTTAGAGCCCTCGGGATCTCCCGTTCCAAAGCCAGATATATTAAAGATTTGTCGCAAAAATTGTTAAATGGGGAGTTAAACTTGAACGTTTTCGATACCCTTCCCGATCATGAAGTAATTGGCCGGCTGATCATGATGAAAGGCATTGGGATATGGACCGCGGAAATGTTTTTGATTTTTTCCTTGGGTCGTTTGGATGTATTTTCTACAAGCGATATCGGATTAAAAAGGGCAATTCAGTGGCTTTATGGATTAAAGCAGATACCGAGTGACCCAATCATGAACGAATATGCAATGAAATGGATACCCTATCGGTCAGTGGCTTCGCTGTATTTATGGGAGATTATCAACCAAGGGCTCATCAGACTCGAACCGAAGAATCTAAAACCCAAATTTTGACATTTCAAAGAAACGCAACAGGAAAAACGCTTCTATTCAGTAACTTCTCAAGCGATACTTGTTTTTTATTGCCGGTCAATGATCTTTTCCGATTTCCTCCATTAATTTGGAAGTCAAATAATTTTGGATTTCTGCCGCTTTTTTCTCAACATTTCCATGAATTGACTGAAATTGATCCGTTTTCTCTTGTTTTCTGACCAACAGCCTTTCTTCTGTATGTCCATCCATTTTGTGGCTTATGATTCTCATTTTCTACTCCCTTCGCTTTTTGGTTGTTTTAATGTTAAAATATCCGCTTTTATCAGCGATACTCTGAGCAAAAAATGGGTATCACGAAAGTAAATAACATTGAATAGGAAAACCATTTTCAGGTTTATAATAAGAAAACCGTTTCCAAAAACCCCTTAAGTCCAATCAAAATATTGTTTTAACGAAAGAGGATGTTAATGAGTCCAATTCAAGTTGGAGAAATCGCTCCTGATTTTCAAGTCAAAGATAACCATGAAAAAGATATTCGATTAAGTGATTTTCGGGGAAAAAGGGTTTTATTATCCTGGCATCCGCTAGCCTGGACACCGGTTTGCACCGATCAAATGAGGGCTTTGGAAAACAATTGGGAAACCTTCCAAAAATTCAATACCGTCCCCTTGGGCTTCAGTGTTGATCCCACACCCAGTAAAAACGTATGGGCCGTCGCTCTGGCAATCACCAAGCTCAGTTTACCTTCGGATTTCTGGCCCCACGGAAAGGTTGCCAGGGATTATGGAATATTCAATGAAACGGAAGGATATTCGGAGCGGGCCAATATCATTGTGGATGAGAGCGGTAAAATCAAATGGGTTAAGGTCTATCCATCCGCACAATTACCGGATTTAAATGAGGTTTTGGGGATTCTTTCTTAAACTTGAACCCCCGGTGCCAGCGAATGTACTCATTACCTTTGGTCCATTGTGTCGGTTTTTTCTTTACGAAGTTCTGACCGGGCCTGATTCAAAACGGATAACAAATTTAACCGGAAATTGTGTCCACGTTTGGGGTCCTCACTTTTTTTTACATCTTCGGCTGCAGCGTCAGCCAATCCATTCAAATCCAGGGAATCTAAACCCGATCATTTCGCAAATAACATCCCTTTGGATTCTTCACGGGTATAACCGGTTAGGTCTGAATCAATATCGCCCTTTTTGCCTCTTCAATGTTCAGACTGGCGAGATGACTTTCTTCTTCAATATTAACCAACCCATTCCAATACCATCATAACATCGCTAAAATTGTTTCACAATATCACTTGTCCTGTTCAAGTTAATCATCAATCATTCATTCAATATTAATCTTTCGCTAACATAAAAACGAGCATTTTAAAGTATTATTAAGAAAGATTTTAAAAAGTATTCTAATGAACGATTTTATGCAAAACTTCAATAAGTCTCTACAAAAAGCGAAAATATCCATTGAAAAAAAGGAAGGTACGAATTTGGATTTTAAAAACAAGCTACTGAAGGAATTTAGATTTTTTTTGTCCCTGGTTACCGGCACCGCCATAGGAACATTCGCCTTTAGCCGGGTCCTTATTCCCAACAATCTGACAGCTACCGGATTAGGAGGGTTGGCAACCGTTGTTAATCATCTCCGCGGACTGAATATTCAAATCCTGTTATTGATTATGGCATTACCGATCATTATCTGGGCCGTCATCAAGTATGACCGGAAGCAGGTTTTCTACGCCAGTTTTTGTTTCTTTTTATTTACAGCCTTAATCGGCATCTATCAAAAATATGTACCGGCTTTCAAAACGGATTCCCTAATTGCCACGGTTGTCGCCGGGGTATTAACAGGGCTTTCCACCGGAATCATTTTACGACAAGGGCTGGCCAACGGACCCGAGGCGATCGTAGCTCTTTATTTAAAAGAGAAAAAAGGCTTATCGATCGGAAACTTCTTTATGATTCTTAATTCCCTGATCGTGTTTTCTTCAATCATCTATGGAAATATTACCTATATCATTTATTCCCTGATTAGTATTTATATCTCCGGTAAAGTGACAGATTATGTGATTCTGGGAACCGGCCGGACTTACAGTGTAACCATTATTTCCGAGAATTATCAGACGATTCGTGAGTTTATTCATAAGGAGTTACGCAGAGGGGTGACTTTCATACCCTGTATCGGGACTTATAGCGCTTCTGAAAAAACAATGTTAAAAACGGTGATTTCTGGTTCCGAACTTGTCAAGTTGAAGGAATATACCAAGTCTTTAAACGATAACAGCTTTATCTACGTCACTCCCAGTATTGAGGTCATCGGAAAAGGTTTTAGCAGTGGGTATTAATACCATTGCAATTTTGTGGGCTCAAAATTCTACCGGTTCGCTAATTCTTTGCCGATAATTCAACTTTTTCTCCTTTTCATTTTTTTATTACCTGCCCCTCGTACCTCACAGACCCTTTAACCACCAGACTTTGCGTTCGTTAAAACAAAACCCGCCGCCTATGACTCTCGTACAATCAAACCACGAAAAGCACGAAATTACACGAAATCAGAACCTCGCCGCTCCGGCCATCCTCTTTTCGTGCCCTTTCGTGGGTTTCGCGGTTCATTGTCGGCTCGGGCTTTCACCGATTCATTATTTTATCACAGAAATCATTCTGTCTGTCGTCCGATGGATTCATTCCGTCACGGAAATCATTCTGTCCGTCATTCAATGCATTCATTCTGTCACGGAAATCATTCTGTCTCACTCAAACTAAGCGCCGTACGAGGGGAACGAGGGGCAGGAGGGCATAAAAATAAACCAGAATTGAACAGATTTTATCCATACGCAACCGTTGGGTAAATTTTCACACTGGTTTCGAATATGAAAAATAATTTTGACTTTAAGTTCTTTCTCTGTGTCTCCGTGTCTGTGGCTAATTTAATAGGCCACGGAGGCACAGAGAAAAATTCATGCAAACACGATTTCCGATCAACCGTTTCTGAAAACATAGCCTCCAGTTCTTCTTGGCAAGCTGTTCTACACCCGCACCCTCCTGATTTGAAAAATTCCGACCCCCAGAAATACCCCCAAATAGGCCATAAGTATCACAATCGACACTCCCGGCGCCATTCCCGCCGGGCCGCCCTGCCGTAAGGCATAACTGGCATGAGTCAACGGCAATATCTCAATCAGATAACGAAAAAAAAGCGGCAAATGGCTGGTTGAAAAAAAAGTAGCGCATAAGAACGACATCGGCGTCAGCACATAGGTATTAAAATTACTCATCTCCTCATGAGAATTCATCACCATCGCCGCCACCAGGCCCAAGGCGGCAAAAACACCGCAATTCAAAAACAAGGCCAGTAGAAATATCGGGCCGATCCTGACGTGGGCCCCGAAAAAATAAGCCAAGAGCAGAATCACCGCCGAAGAAATCAATCCCCGTAAAACCCCGGCCAGGACTTTACCTACCACATAGGAAGCGGCGCTGATGGGGGCCAGCAAGTATTCTTCCAGTGTCTTATGATAGAGCCGGCTCATATTCACCGGCGTACCCACGGCGTTAAAGCTGATATTCATGGAATTTAACGCCAGAATCCCCGGTACAATGAAATCCAGGTAACTGCCATGATCCATTTGAAGATTGCGGCCCAGCCCCCAGCCAAAAGCGACTAAATACAAAACCGGCGAAATCATCCGCGCCAAAATATAACGGCCCAGCCGTCGTTTCAAAACAAGCCAGTCCCTCCAGAATACCGTCCAAATTTGTCCCGCCGCCATCACTATCGCTATTGCCATCGCCGTCACTCCCCTACTTTCCTGCCGGTAAGTTCGATAAAGACATCTTCCAGATTGGAACGGCGAATCGTCGCCGCCGTGGACAATTGGGCCGCAAACCTCGCCGCCGCTAAGCGATCCGCAAAAAAACGTCCTTCGGGATCTTCCCCCTCCCGCCACTCCACCACATACTCGCCCAAGCCCCGGCATAAATTGGAAGGGGAATCGAAAGCGATTCGTTTTCCCTGGTGAAGAATAGCCACCCGGTTGCATAAGTTTTCGGCTTCTTCGATATAATGGGTGGTCAGCAAGACGGTAAGACCTTGACCGGCCAGCATGCGGATGAATTCCCACAACCGCCGCCGGACCGCCGGATCAAGCCCCACCGTCGGTTCATCCAGAAATAAAATCTGCGGTTGATGCAATAAGGCCCTGGCGATCATTAACCGTCTTTTCATTCCGCCGGAAAAATCCTGCACCATGTCGTCACTTCGTTCCGTCAGTTCCACCAATTCCAGCAGTTCCCCGATTCTGCGCCTCCTCGTCCCGTCCGGAATCCGGTGCAGTCTTCCGTGTAACTCCAAATTTTCTCTGGCGGTCAATTCCAAATCCAGGTTGAAATGCTGGGATACCACACCGATCATGGCTTTGATCCGCCTTTCATCCTCGGGAATCCTGCATCCATTGATCACGATCCGGCCTGCGTCGGCCCGGGTCAATGTGGTCAACAACTTAATCACCGTTGTTTTCCCGGCTCCGTTAGGCCCAAGCAGTCCAAACAACTCACCCTTCTTAACCGATAAGTCCAGGTTATCAACGGCTGTCCGATCAGCGTATTTTTTGGTCAATCCCGTGATTTCAATCATTTTGATAACCATTCTTTCGCTTGGTTTGCGCCGAAGCGGCAATCCCCCTGGCCAGACAAAACGGCTTCCCGTTAGAGTCCAGCCAAAAATCGGCCTCAACACCGAATACCGCCCGGAGCATTTCCCCGGTGATCACTTCGGCGGGCCGGCCGCTGGCATACAAGCTTCCCTGGGACAGCACCGCCACCGTATCGGAATAACGGGCCGCGTAATTGATATCATGCAGCGCCATGACCACGGCGATATCCTGTTCCTGATTCAACCGGGCCAGCAAGTCAAGGACTTCAAGCTGATGATAAAGGTCCAAATAAGTGGTAGGTTCATCCAGCAACAAAATCCGGGGTTTTTGCGCCAAGGCCATGGCTATCCAGGCCCGCTGCCGTTCTCCTCCGGACAAAGTGTTGAGGGATCGCAAGGCCAGCGGCAGCATTCCAGTCTGCTCCAAAGCCCATTCCACCACACTTTTATCTTCCGGGTCAGTGCTGGCGCGGGACGGCCACCGCCAGCTTTGATGAGGAAAGCGACCGTAGGCAACCAAGTCCCTCACCGTCAGATCGCCGGAACTATGGGGCGCCTGATGCAAAATAGCCAGCCTCCTGGCAAGTTCCTTGCCATTCAATTCCTTGATATCCTTCCCGTCAAGCAGCACCGTTCCTTGACGCGGTTTTAAATTGCGCGCCAATATCCGCAACAAGGTGCTCTTGCCCGAACCGTTGGGCCCGATAATGGAGATGATTTCCCGCCCCTTGATGGACAAGGACAATCCATGAATGACGGTTCGCTCTCCAAAGCAGGCCGAAATTTGATTGGCCCTCAACACATCGCTCATTACCTTTCCCTCCTGAGCAGATAAAGAAAAAAGGGAGCCCCTAAAAAAGCCAGAATCACTCCCACCGGCATCTCCACCGGGGCCAGTACCGTGCGGGCCAGAGTATCGCAAGTCACGATCAGAGCCATTCCCAATAAGGCCGAACCGGGGAGTAAAAAGCGGTAATCGGAACCGAGGATCAAACGGATTGTGTGAGGCACGATCAAACCCACGAACCCCAATAAACCGACGATACTTACAGCACTGGCGGCCAGTAAGGCCGCCACCGCGGTCATCACCAGCCGGGTCGCCTCCACAGGAAGCCCCAAGCTTCTAGCGGTTTCATCCCCCAAACTCAGGATATTTAAGCGCCCCGCGCCTGCAAAAGCCACTAAACCGCCCAGGAGCGAGTACGGCAAAATGATCTGGAGATGGGGCCAGCTTCTGGCAGTCAGCCCACCGATCATCCAGATCAGGGCCCCATGGACCCGGTCGCTGTAAAACACCAAAAGGGCCGAGATACCCGACCCTAAAAACGCCGAAACGGCGACCCCGGCCAAAATCATCCGCAACGGCCGCATGCCGTCTTTCCAGGCAAGAATATAGATCAAGGCCGCGGCCCCCATCGCCCCGATAAAAGCTACCGGCGTCAGCAAGGATTGCATTTTCGGATAAAGCACCAGAACGATGATTCCGGCCAGACCGGCTCCGGAAGAAATCCCGATGATATGGGGATCGGCCAATGGATTTCTCATCACCGCCTGTAAAATGGCTCCCGCCAAAGCCAGGTTCATTCCCACCAAGGCTCCGACCAGGGTCCGCGGCAGACGGATATTCCAGATAATCTGGGCCTGGAAGCCGGATTGGTGATTACCAAGGGCTTTGATGATTTGCGCCGGAGTAATGTCGACCGCACCCTTCATCAGGCTCATAATCATCCCAGCGACCACCCCGGCGGCCAGGGCAACCAGTACCGTAATCCGCCAAATCCGGCGTTCCATAAAGTACAAATGCTTCCCTACGAAAATTCTCTCATTTTCCAACGGCATAAACCTCTGGATAGACAATTTTGGCCATGGTTTCCGCAGCTTCAGGAATTCGCGGGCCCGGATTTAACAAAAACAATTCCGAAGGTAAAAAGACCATCTTTTGGTGACGCACGGCCCGTAAAGCGGCCCAGGCCGGGTTATTTTCCACATCCTCCCGGATGGTTTTTTCAATTTCCTCTTTTTTGCCCATGGTCACCACAAAAATGAAGTCGGGATCGCTGGCCACCAATTTTTCCAGGCTGTAGGGAGTCAGGTCGGAACCGCTGTCCATAGGCTTGCTGCCTGCCACCACGTTCTGCAAACGCAATAATTTTGCCGTGTTGCCTGCAATACTGTTTTCCAGTTCCAAAGTCACGCTTTTGGCAGTGGCATGAAGAATGGCGATTCTGGTGGTTTTGGCGGGAAGCTTGTCCGTAATCCGCTTCAATTTTGACTTCATGGACTCCAGCATGGCCTGGGCCTTTTTCTGGGTACCGGCAAGATTCCCAAACAAAGTGATTTTCGCGAACACATCATCATAAGTTTTATATTGGAGGACTATCACCGGGATCTTATTGCTTTCCAATACCGGAACCAGCATATCATGCATTCCCTGCATGGCGATAACCAAATCAGGCTGCAAGGCCACAACTTTTTCAACATTGATATGATAAACAAACCCAATCTCCGGGATCTCCCGGCCCTGTTCGGGCAAATAGTCCAGGTTAGCGCTGGAATTGGGACGGCCGACGGCTTTCCCGCCTACCGCATATAAGAGATCCAGAAATGATGGTGATAGTACCACAATTCGACTGGGTTTATGCTTCAAAACAATGGTCCGCCCGGCATCGTCCGCTATTGTTAAATAACCGTCCGCCGTTACGCCGCCGGATGCGGATTGCCTGGCCTGGAGTCCGGAAGATATTATCAATACTGCGACGGCGATGAAGATACCCATCACGCTTAAACGTAAATTTCCCTGCAAATTCATCCACCTCTTTATTTCCCAATCAATATTCAATCTTTATTGCGGCGTCCTAAGATCGTCGACAAGTAATTCACCCCTTGATCGCCGATACTCTTTAGATCACGAACCACTTGTTCGCCGTCCAAACCGCAGCGGCTGACCATTACGGCATGTTCCGCCTGTCCATGACGATTCAGCTTATCAATGACCTGCCGGTAGTTTTTATAAACCTTCATCATCACTACATTATCGGAAATTTCCAAAATCTGGTCCATTTTCTCTTCCGAAATGGTTGCCGGGATAATACTCAATATGTCTTCCCCTTCAGCCAGCGGATAACCAATCTTGCTCCCGATTGCGCAAAAAGCCGGCACTCCCGGAACGGTTTCCACCGGGTACCCGCAGTTTTCCAATAAGTGAAATATATAAATGTAGGTGCTGTAGAACATCGGGTCGCCCAAGGTCAGAAAAACAACTTTCTTACCCTCGGCCAGCAATTCAAGAATGGCGTTTTTATTTGCCTCCCAGGCATTTGATAGAGTCTGGCCATGATAGACCATGGGAAAAACCATTTTGACAATCGATACATCCGCTTTTAAAAAAGGTTTGGCGATAGCCAAAGCCGTACTGTCGTCCTTTTTTTCCGTCTTGGGCGCTAAGATCACATCAGCCGCTCCAATCACCTTTACCGCCTTCACGGTAAGCAGTTCGGGATCCCCGGGACCGACGCCGACGCCATAAAATGCTCCTGCCATGATTGATCTCCTCATCATACTAAACTTCTACTCCGGTTGGAGATCAACTCCGGCCTACCAGGGCCGGAATTGATCTTGAACGATTGCCGGTTTATTGGATATCCGGGATCGGAGGCTTGTCTTTTCCCCGCTTGGTATATTGATCGTCGATGGCGTCTTTCACATGTTGGGCATAAATATCTTGAATGCCCGCATTTTCACCCAGTCCGTGGATATAAGTTTTCACCTGGTATCCGGCCTTTTGAAGCTGGGATTTAAATGAATCTTCTTCATCGCCTGCCATATCATTGTTGGCGTGATCTCCGGCAACCAGCATAAACGGCATTAAGATAACCGTCTTGATTTTATTCTTTTTCAGTTTCGCCAATAAATTCTCTACTGTCGGATATCCTTCCACTGTGAAGATAAAGACATTTTTTAGACCTGCGTCTTCCAGCTTCAACTGCAGCGCGGCGTAGGCGGTATTAGCCGGGCTCACGCCGCCGTGGCCCATCAGGGCAACTGCGTCTTGGGGCCCAAGTTTCGGCAATTGCTTTTGAATGGCCTTGATGGCGATTAAATAATCATCCGGTTTTTCCCCTTCTTGCCCCGTGTAGTAAAGCAGCGGCCGGCTGACTGTTATTTTGGCAAAGTCCTTCTCAAAGCCGGCAACTGCCTTGCTCAGCTTTTCATACTCCTCGCCGGCTTCAATATGAAGGGGTTGGATGATGACATCCGTATAACCATCCGCCTTTAATTTTTCCAAAGCCTGTCTTTCCGTATCAACCTTTAAGCCGTCCCGTTCGGCCAGCCTCTTGATGATGATCCGCGAAGTAAAAGCGCGGCGCACTTCATAATCGGGAAAAGCCGCCCGGATTTTGTTCTCCACTGCTTCGGTGGTCACTTTGCGGGTATCCGCAAAGGTGGTACCGAAGCTTACAACCAGGATCGCTTTTTTCCCGGCTTGTCCCTCCGCGGCATAAGCGTCAAAGGTGACAGCTTCCAAACCCAAGGCGATCAAAAAGGCAACCGTCAAGCAACGAACGATTTTTTTCATAGAATTCGACTCCTTTAAATGATTTAACAATGAAAAGATTTCCCGCACGGGTTAAAACCTTTCTCCGGCTAAGGAATTTTCCTGTGAAAGGCTTGATACGCTTTCAACTTAAAACAACACCTCCCTATCGCTCGTAGGTTGGATATTCAATCATTACAGGCAGGTCTTCTGGCTCAAGCGTCAATATTCTCCAAACCTTCCCGGCTTCCCAGTGGCGTTTACCTGGAGAATTCTGCTTTTACAGCGGCGGGACCGCGTGGGATTTTCACCCGACTTCCCTTTTCACCGGTTGATCATGGATGATAAATTCCTAACCGGCACCTGTAATTGATGAAACAATGTTATCGATAAACCCCAAAAATAACCCGCACGTGCACGCGTTGTGCGGGTGCGTTTGGGGTCTCCTGGCTTTAAAATTCAATTCCTTTCCTGGCCTTAATTCCCAGGCTGTAAGGATGTTTCACCGCTTTGATTTCCGATACATAATCCGCCAATTCCACCAAATCCGCCGGGGCGTTTCTACCGGTCATCACCAGTTCCAAGGCACCGGGCTTTTCCCGCACCCATCCGGCGACATCATCCAGGGGAAGCAGGCCAGTAGAAATGGCGGCCATAATTTCATCCAGGATCAACAAATCGCATTGGCCCCGACTCCCCAAATTCTTAGCGGTTTCCCACAATCTATCCGCTCCGGACCGGGCAGCCTGCAATTCTTGGGGATTCATATCTTTGATGAATTTAACATTATCCGGATTGCGGTAAACTTTAAATATTTCTCCCAGCACCTGAAGTATCTTCAACTCCCCGGTGTCCCTCCCTTTAAGAAATTGAACCAGGGCCACTCTTAAATCCCCGCCGCAAGCTCTGATGCCCAAACCGAGCGCGGCCGTTGTTTTCCCTTTGCCCTCGCCGGTATAAATATGTACCAGACCCTGCAATTTTCCCTCATCCTTTCCTTTTTGGCCCGAAGTTTTAATCATCCGGTGTAAAGGACCGTTCTCTATCGTTTAAGATAAGCCTACCGGCTTCTCCAGTTTTCCATCATTCGGTAAATCCGTTTGAGATCCAAATTTTTGCGCAAATGCTCAGCCAGCAAATCATATTGACTTTCTTTGAAAGCTTGATAATCTCCGGAGCCTCCCTGAATTGGCTCAATACCTTTCCGCCTGCGGATATTGTTGATGAGCCCCAGGGTAAATTGAAGATTGTCAAAAAGGCCGTGCAGGTAAGTACCGAAAACATTCCCCTGAATGTTACAAACTCCGCCTTCAAAACCCTGATCCTGACCCTCAGTTGGATGACCGCTAAAGCGGATAAAAGGGACTGTGCCGTCCAGAGGGGCGGTGACCCCCATATGGATTTCATAACCGGCCAGTTTGGTACCTTTCAATCCTTCTAAAAGCCCGGCGTCTTCACAAACCTCTCCCCTGCTTTGGATGGTGGTTTTTTCCCGTTCCATGACAGTAGAAACATTGAGCAATCCCATTCCCGCCGTTTTCTCCCGGCTGCTCTCCACCCGGTAGGGATCGGTGATGGTTTTTCCCAACATTTGATAACCGCCGCAGATCCCGAAAATTTCCACCCCTTGGCGGTGCTTACGGATAATGGCGCTTTCCAGGCCATTCGTCCGGAGGTATTCCAAATCCTCGATGGTATTTTTGGTCCCCGGCAGAATGATCAGGTCTGCTTTTTCAAGTTGCGACGCAATTTCGGCATAACGGATATTCACATCGGCAATATTCTCAAAAACGTTAAAATCGGTAAAATTAGAAATACGGGGCAGTTTAATCACTGCGATCTCCACTCTCGCCGCTAAGTTTCGCCGCCTGCCAAAACGCTCGGTCAGACTATCCTCATCCTCGATATTTAACGGCAGGTAAGGTACAACACCGAGAGTCGGAACTTGAATCCGTTCCTCCAGCATCCGAAGGCCGGGGTGTAAGATAGCGGCATCGCCACGGAATTTGTTGATAATGGTTCCTTGTACCCGCCGCCTTTCGCTTTCGGTAAGCCAGAGCATGGTGCCGGCCAGGGAAGCAAATACACCGCCCCTGTCAATATCGCCCACCAGCAACACCGGGGCGTCGGCCAACTCCGCCATGCCCATGTTGACGATGTCCTTATCCCGCAGGTTGATTTCGGCCGGGCTGCCGGCACCTTCGATAACGACGATCTCGTTCTCCGCGGCCAGCGACTGGTATACCTCTTGAATCATTCCAGCCAATTGGGGTTTAAAAGCGTGATATTCCGCAGCGGACATATTGCCGTAAACCCTGCCCCTGATAATGACCTGGGAATTCCGGTCGGTGGTCGGTTTTAACAATACCGGATTCATCCGGACATCCGGAAGCAAACCGGCCGCCTCCGCTTGAACCACCTGAGCCCGGCCCATCTCCAAACCATCTCGGGTAATAAAGGAATTCAAGGCCATGTTTTGGGATTTAAAGGGAGCCACCCGGTAGCCGTCCTGTTTAAAAATGCGGCACAAACCGGCGACAATCCAACTTTTACCGACCGAGGAGGCCACGCCCTGAATCATCAAGGGTTTCGCTTTCATATCTGAGCCGTTCCTTTCCCGTATTCCCGGCAATGATGGATAAAATTTTCCGCCAATTCGGGATTGGCCCAAAAATGGAGATGGGGATAACCCGCCAATACGTTTTTATAGGTCATTCCTCCGGGCCAATTTACCGTTGTTCCACTCCCGCGCCGCTTCGAAACTTGATAAGCCCCGGATACCGCTCCCGCTCCTCCCCGTGCGCCCACCGTATCCAGCCGGGAATAATGAAATTCGTGAGCGCGGATTTTGGCGCCGGCCGGTCCTAAAACAGTCGCCCGGGTCATCGTAAGTTCCACATATCCGAAATGCTGCAAGGAATCCGTCATTTGGCTGTCCACAGGGAAAATACCGCACATCTCATGGACCTTTCCTTGCTGATCCGCTAAAGTCCGGCAAAGATACATCATTCCACCGCATTCCGCATAAACCGGCAGTCCGGCCTTGGCTGCCCTTCGCACGCTTTCCAGCATCGCATGGTTGGCGGAAAGTTCCGCCGCAAAAAGTTCCGGATAACCGCCACCTAAATAAAGGCCGCTAATGCTTTCCGGTAAGCTCCGCGCCGACAACGGGCTGAAAAAAACCAGCTCCGCGCCAAGGTGCTCCAATAAATCCAAGTTGTCATGATAATAAAAATTGAAGGCGGCATCTTTGGCCACCGCCAGCCTCACCGGGCCTGTCCCTCTGGATAAAGGCGGCGCTGGGCCGGACTCAACGGTTTCCACTTCCCCGGCGAGGCTTTTTAGCAATTCCAGGTCGATGGTTTGGGCCATTTCTTCTTGCAGACGCTCCAGTTTCCCGTCGAAACCGGATATTTCATTTTGGAAGACCAGCCCCAAATGACGGGAAGGTAGCGCCAGTTCCGCCATGTTCGGCAGATAGCCAATAACTTTCAAGCCATTTTGTTCTTCGATGATTTGCTTTAAGAGCAGAAAATGACTCTTGCTTTTCAACTGGTTAAGGATGACCCCTCTGATGGGCAGATCGGGCATAAATTGCTGATAACCCCTTAGCAGTGCGGCGATGCTCAACCCCATTCCGGCGGCGTTCACCACTAAAACCACCGGTGCCCCTAAAATCCGCGAGACATGGGCGGTACTGCCCGAAAAGGAATAGCCGCCCTCCCCGTCAAAAAGGCCCATTACCCCTTCGATCACCGCTAAATCCGCATCACCGAAGTTCTTGACGAAAAGATAACCCAAGACATCTTCTCTCAACAACCAGGAATCCAGATTGACGGAAGTCTGCCCGGTGGCGTATTGATGAAACAGTGGATCGATATAATCAGGGCCCACTTTATAGGGCTGTACCTTAAGGCCCTGACGCCGTAATAATGCAAGCAACCCTATGGTAAGCGTCGTTTTACCGCAACCGCTGCCGGCTCCGGCGATGATCACCCGCGGCATGGCCATTCTCCTCACCTCAATTGCCGGTTATTTCCGGCTCAAGAATTCTTCGAGCTCCTCAAAGCCGTCATTGCTCCCCGGCCAGATCCCGGAAGCTTTCTTCAATGGCCGCGGCTGTCCGCTCCAAATCCGCCTGGGTATGGGCCATGGATAAAAATAAAGCTTCAAATTGGGAAGGCGGCAAATAGATTCCCCGGTTCAACATCAATTGAAAGTAACGGGTAAATCTCCGGGTATCCGAACGGAGCGCAGTCTGGTAATGGAATACCGGCCCGTCGGTGAAAAAGGCGCTCATCAAAGAGCCGACCCGGTTTACCGTAAGCGGGACGCCATACTTGGCAGCTGATCTTACAAATGCATTCTCCAGAAATTGAGTTTTTCCGGCTAATTCTTCATAAAGTCCGGGACTGCCTTGCAACAACCGCAAGGTGGCAATTCCGGCCGCCACGGCCACCGGATTGCCGGATAAAGTACCGGCCTGGTATACCGGTCCCAAAGGGGCCACCATTTGCATGATTTCTCTTTTGCCCCCATAGGCACCCACGGGCAGGCCGCCACCGATAATCTTGCCCAGGGTCGTCAAATCCGGAGCAATGCCGTAATAGCCTTGCGCTCCGTGATAAGAAACCCGAAAACCGGTAATCACCTCGTCAAAAATTAAAAGAGCCCCGTATTCTTCCGTCAAACGCCGCAGAAGCCTCAAGAATTCGGGCCCCGGAGCCACAACCCCCATATTGCCGGCCACCGGCTCGACAATCACCGCCGCCAGTTCGGAACCGCTTTGGCGAAATAAATTTTCGATATAGTCGGGGTCATTATAAGGGGCCGACACGGTTCCGGCCACCAATTCCGCAGGTACCCCGGCGCTGTCCGGCTGACCCGCGGTGAGCAGGCCGGACCCGGCCTTTACCAACAAACCGTCACTGTGTCCATGGTAGCATCCTTCAAATTTGACGATCTTTGATCGTCCGGTAAAAGCACGGGCTAGTCTTAAGGCGCTCATGACCGCCTCGGTGCCCGAATTGACCATCCGCACCATTTCCACAGCGGGAAGCGCCTGGCAAATCATCTCCGCCAAAATGATTTCCCGTTCCGTGGGCGCGCCGAAACTGGTCCCGTCCCGGGCGGTTTCCACAATGGCCGCTAATACGTCGGGATGGGCATGGCCCAGAATTAAGGGCCCCCAGGAACAAACATAGTCCAGATATTCATGACCGTCGGCATCGGTAATCCGGCAGCCTTTCGCTTTTTGAATAAACGGCGGATTCAGGCCCACATTTCGGTAAGCCCTGACCGGGCTGTTGACTCCGCCGGGAATACAGCGCCCGGCCCTTTCAAATAAACCCTTGGAAATAGGATTATCCATGACGCAACCACCTCGCGATTTCCTTGGCAAAATAAGTAATGATAATTTGAGCCCCGGCCCGCCGGATGCCGGTTGTCGCCTCCAACATCGCCGCCCGCTCGTCGATCCAGCCATTGGCGGCAGCGGCTTTGATCATCGCATATTCGCCGCTCACATGATAAGCGGCAACCGGTACCTGAACCCGCTGACTGATCTCCCGGATCACATCCAAATAGGCCAAAGCCGGTTTGACCATCACCATATCCGCTCCTTCTTCCAAATCCAATTCCACTTCTTTGACGGCTTCCTTGAGGTTGGCGCAGTCCATTTGATAGGCTTTCCGATCCCCGAAAGCCGGCTTGGAACCTGCCGCGTCGCGGAATGGGCCATAAAAGGCGGAAGCATACTTGGCGCTGTAAGCGAGAATCGCCGTATCGGAAAATCCTTGTTCATCAAGGGCTTTCCGGATAGCCCCCACCCTACCGTCCATCATGTCCGACGGCGCGATAATGTCCGCTCCCGCCTCAGCGTAACTGACCGCAGTCCGGGAAAGCAATGGTAAGGTTTGGTCATTTAAAATCCTGCCGTCCTGAATGACGCCGCAATGACCATGGGAAGTGTATTCGCACAAACAGACATCGGCTACAAACAAAATTTCCGGGAAATGCTTTTTCCCCAAACGCAACGCCTGCTGAACGATACCCTGGGGATTATAAGCCCCTGAACCCGTCTCATCTTTATGCAGCGGCACGCCGAAAAGCAACACCGCCGGTATCTCAAGGGCGGCGATCTGTTCCAATTCCTTCAGGTAATCATCCAGAGAAAGATTAAAGATCCCGGGCATCGAGGGAATTTCCTTTTTCCCCTTGATCCCTTCATTAACAAACAAAGGGTAAACCAAATGACCGGTTTGCAATGATGTTTCCCGGACCAAGCCCCGCATCGCCGGACTGGTTCGCAACCGGCGCGGTCGTTTTAGCATGATGTCGTCCTTCCTTCCATTGTTAAAATAGCAGCCATCATTCCCTCAATGGTATGAACACCGGCCACCGCGTCCACCCGTAGCCCCAATTCGGTTGCCGTTTGCGCGGTAACCGGACCGATACACGCCACTTTACTGTGATCAATCCATTCCGGCATTTTACCGCCGAATAAATCCATAAAACAGCGCACTGTCGAAGAACTTGTAAAGGTAAGAATATCCATCGGGCCATACTTTAAATATTCCGCCAATTCTGCCCCGGCCCTTTCATTGGGAAGTGTCCGGTAAGCCGTGACGGTTTCATAACTTATCCCGGCGCAGGCCAATCCCTGCGTCAATTCTTCCGAAGCGTTCTTTGCCCGGACCAGTAGCACCTTATCGTCCATCGTCAACAGGGGCGTCAAGGCATCCCTTAAACCCGCCGATGTATACCGGGGCGGAATCAGGTCGGCTTGAATGCCATGGGACCACAACGCTTCCGCCGTTGCCGTTCCGATGACGCCAAATTTCAAACCCGACAAGGATCGTACATCTTTCCGCTCCGCCTGAAATATCTTCCAAAAGAATTCCACCCCATGAACACTGGTAAAAATGATCCAAGTAAATTCCCCCTGCCGGGATAAGATGCTCCGTAATTCCTCCCGGTCCGGCGAATCGGCCTCAGTGATCCGTATCAACGGGCATTCCAAGGCTTCCCCGCCCAAAGCTTCAATGGACCGGGCCAACATTCCCGCCTGTTTCCGGGTTCGGGTCACCAAAATCCGCTTACCGGCCAAGGGACCCCGGGGAAACCAGTTCAGGTGATCCCGTAAGGCGACAACTTGTCCCACCACAATCACTGCCGGGGAACCAATCCCCGCTTGCGTAGCCGCCACCGCCAAATCTTTTAGCCCAGCGGTAACCACTTTTTGGGAAAATGTGGTTCCCTGCTGAATCACAGCCGCCGGAGTCTCCGGATCCTTGCCATGGGCGATTAAGTTGGAGATGATCCCTTTCAAATGGCTGACTCCCATCATGAAAACCAAAGTCCCGTCCAAGGTGGCCAAAGCCTGATAATTCACCCGGCTCTCTATTCTTTCAGGACTTTCATGCCCGGTGATGACATGAAAAGCGGAACAGTAATCCCGGTGGGTCACCGGAATCCCCGCATAGGCCGGAGCCGCGATCGCCGCCGATACGCCCGGCACAATCTCAAAAGAAATGCCCATTCCCGCCAATGCCGCCGCTTCTTCGCCGCCCCGGCCGAATACGAAAGGATCACCGCCTTTCACCCGGGCTACTTTTTTACCCTCTAAAGCCTTTTCAATTAATATCTGATTAATTTGCCACTGCTCCGCCTGGTGGCAACCGGGCCCTTTGCCGACAAAAATCAGTTCCGCCTCCGGAGCGGCGTATTGTAAAATACCTTCCCCCAGCAAACGATCATAAACAATGACCTCGGCCTCCTCCATGCATTCCAGGGCTTTTACGGTGAGTAGCTTTTTATCGCCCGGCCCGGCGCCAATAATCCAGACCAACCCTTTTCCAATTTGCTCTTTCATCGCCCGCCTCCACTTTGGGCCGCAATCCGGTCGGCCAGTTCTTCTCCCAGTTCAACCCCGTCAGTGGCTGCCCCGCTGAGGGTTTCCTTATAAATTGCTGCACTATCCTTTTCCGCCAACATTCCCCGGATTTTCAATTGTCCTCCGCTGATTTCGGCATAGGCCGCCAAGGGAATGCTGCATCCCCCATCCAGACGGATCAAAAACGCCCGTTCCGCCGCCCCGCAAAGGGCCGCTTGCTCATCACAAACGGCTTCCTGTAGGAAATCATAGGATTCCTCCGCCCGAACTTCCAAGGCCAAAATTCCCTGGCAAACGGCAGGAATCATTTCTTCCACCGTAAAATATTGAGTGATCTTCTCCGCCAGACCCAACCGTTTCAGTCCGGCGGCCGCCAGGATGATGGCGTCATATTGACGGCACGCCAATTTTTCCAAACGGGTCCCTACATTGCCCCGCAGCATCTCCGTTTTGAGATCCGGTCTTAAAGCCAGAAGTTGCTTGGCCCGGCGTAAACTGCTGGTGCCGATCACGGCTCCGGATTTTAACTCAGAAAGAGTTTTTCCGTCAACACTCACCAAAACGTCCCGGGGGTCTTCCCGTTTGGAAACAGCGGCAATTTTCAAGCCGGGAGCGATTTGAACCGGCAAATCTTTCATACTATGCACCGCCAGATCGATCGCCCCTGTCAAAAGAGCTGTCTCAATCTCCTGGATAAAAAGCCCCTTACCGCCGATTTGGTCTAGAGGCTTATCTTGAATCTTATCCCCGCTGGTCTTGATGGTGAGGATTTCAAAATCCAAGTCCGGAACGACGAATTGGATTTGATCGATGATCCATTGGGTTTGAATCACGGCCAAACGACTCCCGCGAGTGCCGATTTTAATTTTTTTCATCCTGTTTCACCCCATCAATCCGCAGAATAACCTCTTCGGGATCGGCCTCCGGATGGTCGAGTATCTCAGCTCCGATCTCCCGCAAAATTCTTTCCCGTTTCCGGGGATCACTCACTTCCTTTTGAATTCTTCGCCTCCAAGCGGCCCACTTCTCCAAAGCGCCCTCTTGAGCCAAAACCGGCAAAGCGGCGATTTTTTGTTTGAGCAACCGGGTTAAGGCCGGGTATTTCCCGGAACTGGTTAAACCGATCACGAGGTCCCCCTTTTTTATCACTGCCGGAAAGATGAAAGAACATTTTTCGGGATGGGTGGCCGAATCAACCCAGACCTTCCTTTCCGCCGCATCCCGGCAAACCTGGTCATTGATCTCCGGCGCCGAAGTAGCGGCGATCGCCAGAAAAAAACCGCTTACATCTCCACATTGATAAGGCCTCTTTTCATAAGTCAACCGGCCGGTTTCAGCCAAACTCCGGATCTCATCGGAAATTTGAGTGCCAATCACTCTCACCTCCGCCTCGAATTGCAGCAAGGTCTGTATTTTGCGAAGGGCCACCTTTCCCCCTCCGACCACCAGGCATTTCCGGCCTTTCAAATCGATATAAAACGGAAAGTATGCCATCAGGGCCCTCCTATCTAAAATCAATTTTCAGCGCATATTTCCCTGACAGTCCGGACCACGTTGTCCACCGACCGGAGGACCCATCCATAATCTACGGATGGTCTGCGCACCACGATCACAGGAATTTTCAATTTTCTGGCCGCCGCCAGCTTTTCACGATTGCCGCCCGCAATACCGCTTTCTTTGGTTACCAGCAATCCGGCGTGACAATGGCGCAGCAGCGCCAAATTCATTTCCGTGGAAAAAGGCCCTTGCATCGCGATGATCCGGGAGGCGGCAAACCCCAAACTCTCACATTTTTCAATCACCTTTTTTTCCGGTAAAACCCGGATAAACAGCCGTTCCCGGTAAGCTTCCACCTTTCTGACGAAACTTTCCAGATGATTGCTGCCGATGGTCAGCAAGACGTTTCCCGGGATCGTCCCGGTTTTAGCTGCGGCTTCCTCAAAATCGGCGGTCCAAATCATATCGTTCCCCTCTGCAGGGGTGTCTTCCCGTTCAAATCGCAAATAGCGGACTTGGACGGCACGGCAGGCCGCCATAGCATTATCAGAAGCCTCCCTGGCGAAAGGATGTGAGGCGTCGATGACCAGTAGCGGTTGTATCGAACTGAAGAGTTCCACCATTCCCGGGTAATCCAAAGCTCCTTGATGGATCACCAGCCCCGGATAATGACGTAAATATTCAGCGCCCAAATCGGTCGTGACTGTAGCATGGAGCGCGAAGGGTTCTACGCTCAATTTTTCAATAATCAGCCTGGCGTCGACAGTGCCCGCAATGATAAGAAGGGGTTTCATTTTTGTCAATCCATTCTTAACGTTCATCAAAGTATCCCCGGGGAGTGATCATCCGTCCCGCTTTGATGTAGGTCCTGGAATTTCCAACGATGACGGTGGTAAACATGTCAATCGCCACTCCGGCCATTTGTTCCAAAGTCGTCAGGTCGTAACTTTCACCTTGCCGGCCCGCCCGGCGGACGATTCCGGCGGGAGTGAGCCCGTTCCGGTAACGCCTAATAATCTCTCCAGCCTGCTTAATTTGGCCGGTCCTTTGTTTGCTTTTTGGATTGTAAAGACAAATTACAAAATCAGCCGCTGCAGCCGCTTCGATTTTAGTTTGAATCTGCTCCCACGGGGTCAGCCGATCGCTTAAACTAATGACCGCAAAGTCATGCATCAACGGGGCTCCCAATAGGGCGGCACCTGCGCTGGCTGCGGTAATTCCCGGAATAATTTCCAGCGGAACCTCTTTGCCGGATCGTTCCATGACTTCCAGCATAATCCCGGCCATTCCATAGATGCCGCTGTCGCCGCCGCTAATCAAAGCGACATCGGCTCCGCCGAGGGCCTTTTCCAAAGTCAATTCACAGCGCTCAATTTCTCCGGTCATCCCTGTGGAAAGCAATAATTTTTGGGGAAACATATCCCGTATCAATTCGATATAGGTCTGGTAGCCCACAATATAATCGCTGTTTTCCAAAGCACGGACGGCCCTTGGCGTCATATCGTCCTTAGCGCCGGGCCCAATTCCCACCACATAAATTTTCATCCGTTTCCACCCTCAGCGTTCTGCGTAAACTTTTGGCTTAAAGCATTTTTGCTTAAAGCATTTTCGATTAAAACATTATTGCTTAAAGCATTATTGCTTAAACTTCTGCCAAAGCTTTTGCTTAAACAGCGGTAATAAATCCCGGCTTCTTTGCCGGATGCCGTTTCTTTAATGCCATATAAACAGCGGTTCAGTATGAAACCGGTGACTTTCCGCATTTCGTTGACAATCATCTTTCTATCCGCAGTCTCAAGGGCTTTTACCTTACCCAAGGCGCGGTTGATTTTATGGTCCACCCCTTCACGAACCGTCTTTTCAATTTGACGGATAAGCGGGGCCAACTCACGGGACTGATACCACCTTTCAAACTCCCTCAACTGTTGAACAAGGATTTTTTCAGCCTTGAGCGCATCCAGAGCGCATTGTTGCCAATCTTCGCGGATACTTCCGCCGATCGTATCGATATTAAAATAGCGGACTCCCGGAAGCAGACTGATTTTTTCGTCCATATCCCGGGGCACCGCCAAATCGATAAAAGTTCGTCTTTTTGCCGTAATCAGAGTCCCCTCTAATTCCTCGCAAGTAATGGTATAGTGGGGACTGGTCGTCATGCTGAAGACCAGATCCGCCCGGTCCACATATTCATAACGCCGCTCATAGGCGATGGCTTCGACTTGAGGACGGCCTGCAGCGATGGCAAGAACCTTGCCGAACTTGCGTCCCGCCAAATAGACACGGCCTATTTTCCGTGACAGCAAACGATTGACGGTTAAGGCGCTCATTTCCCCCGAACCGATGATCAATGCCGTTTGGTTGGCCAATCCCTCACCGCTAAGCTCCCAAACCTTGTCCACCGCAACTGTGGCCGCAGAAATAGGCTGCTGGCCAAAGCAAGCTTGACTTTTGACCAATTTAGCCCCGGTTACGGCATTTCGAAACAAAGTATTCAACACCGCCCGACTGGTCCCCGCAGCCAAAGCCCTTTGGTGAGCTTTTTTTACCTGGCCCAGGATCTGATCTTCTCCGAAAACCAGGGAATCCAAACCGCAGGCCACCCGGAAAAGGTGGCGGGCCCCCTCCATCCCTTTGTAAATATAAAAATATTTGCGCAACCCGGCGGTTTTTATTTTTTTATATTCACACAGGGCATCTTCAAAAAATGAGCCGTCCAATCCAAGGCCAGCCTTGGAGAGATATAGCTCTGTCCGGTTACAGGTGGACAACAAGACCCATTCATCCGCTGCTTGCTGCCGCTTTAAAAAGTCCAGGAAATCCTGGTGTTCCTCCTGGGAAAACTGGAATTTCTCCCTGATTTCCAGGGGCGCCGAACGAAAATTGATGCCGATGACCTCAATATTCACCATTAAAATGAAACTCCCTTTCTTCTTCGGTCAAAGCCAAGGTAATCCCCGGGTAAACCGTCTTACCGCAAATCAGTCGGGTATGATTTCCCCCTAACAATGCGCAAGCCTCCGCTACATTTCCTACTCCAACCGTTTGTTTTACAAAAGCCGAACTTGAAAGTCCGGATTGGATCCTAGCCAGTTCGTCCACGGAAAGGGTTTGAAAATCCAACTCATGCCGGCGGCAATATTCTACAATCCCGGTTTCATTCGCCTTTAATTCGATGGATACCAGCCTTTTCAGGGACAGAAAACTGCGCCGGCATTTTTGCAGAAATTCATCCACCGCAGCGGAGACGGCTACCGCCGCAGTCCCCTTTTTACAGCCGATACCTAAAATCAAATTCTTTGGCCGGATAAAAAGCACTTGCGGAGCCCTTAGCTGATTTTCCAAGTCATTATCCAAAACGACCGCCCACTTTCCAGGTTGGCCGGAAGCAACACCCGGATAAACCTGTCGCGGCCACTTCCCTGATAGCCGGTAAGGAGTATATAAATCAACCGTTTCGCCATTAACCAGCGCCGTGCTGATCGTTTTCAGTACGGATTCATTTTCGACGATACACTCATTTTCCTTGGCGAAAAGATCGAACGCCACCACTTGGTTAAGGTCGGTAGCTGTAGTGATCACAGCCTCGCCGCCGATCAAAGAGGCGATTTGCCGCGCCAATTGATTGGCGCCGCCGTAATGACCCGACAGCAGACTGATCACATGCTCGCCCTTTTCATCAACGACCACCACCGCAGGGTCAACCTTTTTATTTTGTAAAAACGGCGCGACACTCCGGACGACAATCCCGCAAGCCATGATGAAAATAATCCCCTCATACTTTTCAAAAAGGTCCCCCACCAAAGCACTGAACTTTCCGTGGGTACACCTGAGGGAGACGGAAGGAGCCGCGTGATCGTCCCGGTTAGTAAACAAGTCGACCGTCATCTTTTCGGCAATTTTAACGGCAATGGCCGCTCCGTTTTTAGTTAATGCCACCACGGCCAGGCGCATCCTTTGGCACTCCTTCCTTATCTACGAATCTTTCCGGTATCCATGAGTGAAATTGGGATCGTACAATTTGGACAATTGATATCTAGGACCTAAAAAATTACCTACCATCAACAAGGCGGTCTTGGTAATATTCTCTTGGCGGACCGCCCCGGCAATGGTATCCAAGGTGCCGCGGATTATTTTTTCTTCGGGCCAGGAAGCCTTATAAACCACAGCCGCCGGAGTTTCCGGGGGATAATGTTTCATTAACTGCTCCGCCAACTCCTCAATTTGCTGAATGCTCAAAAACACAATCATGCTGGTTTGATGGGCAGCCAAAGACTCTATGCTTTCGCTTTCTGGGACTAAAGTCCGGCCCGCCATCCGGGTCAAAATGACCGTTTGGGAAACTCCGGGTAAAGTATATTCGGTCTTTAAGGCCGCAGCAGCCGCAAAAAACGAGCTAACTCCGGGCACAACTTCGTAAGGAATATTCCGTCCGGCCAAAGCATCCATCTGTTCGCGCACCGCTCCGAATAACGACGGATCCCCGGTATGCAACCGGACAATTTCTTCACCCATCCCAAAACCGGCTTCCATCACCGCGATCACCTCGGCCAAAGTCATCCCGGCACTGTCGTAAATCTTACATCCCGGCTTAACGTTTTCCAGTAAAACGGGGTTAACGAGCGAACCCGTATAAATAATCAGATCGGCACGTTCCAGTAAACATTTTCCTCTGACCGTGATCAATTCCGGGTCTCCTGGACCGGCCCCGACAAAGTGAATCATTCCCCAAACTCCTTTTCCGGCTCTCCCAAAAGCGCTATAGAAAGCGCACTTTAAAAAGCGGCACTAATAATATAAATCGGGTTTTGCGCTTGCAATAAATGTTTGTCTCCTGCTTTTTTGCCCCGCGCAACCGATAAATGCGTAACTTCAATGGAGTCGCACCCATAATCCGCAAGGCCGGTCAAAGCCTCATGGCAAGATTCGACGGTAACCGCATTGATAACCACTCGCAACGGTTTATGAAACCGGGATAACCGCTCCAAAATGGGCACCATCCTGCCGCCGCTCCCCCCGATAAAGACCCGGTCGGGCTCAGGCAAACCTTCAAACGCCTCAGGAGCCTCCCCTGCTACGATTTGCAGATTAACAGCACCAAAGAAAGCGGCATTCCGGGCGATCAGATCCAGGGCCTCCGGCACTTTCTCCACGGCGTATACCAGTCCTTCCCGGCATTGCAAGGCGCATTCAACCGCCACCGAGCCGGTGCCGGCACCGATATCGTAAAGGCAATGCCAGGGCTGGAGTCTTAATTTAGCCAACGATATGGCCCGTACTTCCATTTTCGTCATTGGAACATCGCCGCGGATAAACAAGTCATCCGGAATCCCCGGAGTCTGAAAGGGCCATGGCGGGCTTTGGGGCTCCATCACTTCCAACAGCATCAGGGAAAGGCTGCCAAAATCCTGCTGGCTGATATCGCCGATATTGCCGTAGATTAATCTTTCATGGGGATAGGAGAGGTTCTCCCCCACCCACACCCGGACCTCAGTAATTCCTTGGTGAAGAAGGTTTTGGCAAATCACTGCCGGAGTAAATTTTCCGCCCGTAAAAACGCAAATCCGGCGGCGCCGCAGCAATTCCGGCAAAATATCCCCGGCTTCTTTCCCATGCAAGCTGATAATGGACCAATCATTCCAGGCCGTTCCCAATTTCGCGGCCATATATTGTAAAGAACTGATACCCGGGATCACTTGAACGGGACAGTCCGGCAGCCTGGTTTGAACCGTTTGCGCCATGCTGAACAGTCCTGGGTCTCCGGTAACCAGGACGGCGATACTTTTTTGTAAATACTGGGCTGCTAAATACTTGCAGATCCAATCGAGGTTGTTCTCGATTTCAATTTTTTCACCGCGCCAGTCCGGAAATAAGGACAGGTTTCGGGCGCCACCTATCAATACTTGACATCCGGCGATCACTTCCCGGGCGGCAGAAGTCAGATAATCGGGGTGGCCCGGACCAACCCCCACAATATAAACGCCGCTCATGCTTTCAGCTCCCTGATGATTTTTTCCGCCGCTCCATCCATCGCCAGCAATTGGTCAACGCTGTTGAACAAAACCGCGCCGATTTCGATCTCTTGGCGCACATATTCTTGGCAGCGCCTGACAACCCTGGCGGCGATTTGCGGGTAAATTTGCACCCCAAAACGATCCATAACTTCAACTGCGCCTTCAGTGGTGGGACATTCATAAATTTTTTCCACAACCTCTTGGGGAGCCCCGGCTAACGCGGCATAAGCACAAAGAATTTCGGCTCTGGCATCCGCCACCCGACTGTGGGTTTGAAAGATGCCCGCCGCCACCTTCACCAATTTCCCCAAATGGCCAACGATTAGTACTTCCTTAAAGCCGTATTCCAAGGCCTTATCCAGCATAAACCCCAGATAATTCCCAATTTTCACTATATATTCACTATCAACGCCCAAGTTTTGCCGGGCGAAAACTTCGCCATAATTGCCAAAAACGAAGAGGGCTTGCGTCAACCCTCCGGAACCCATCACACTCAATTTTAAAGCCAATGACTCTTTAAGAGCCTCTTGGGACATGGGTTCGACAATTCCCGTAGTGCCCAGAATGGAAATGCCTCCGACAATGCCCAGTTTTGCATTGAAGGTCTTTCCAGCCCTCTCCTCACCGCCGGGCGCGCTTAGAATGATCAAAGCGCCTTTATCTGATGGAAGTACACGCCGTACCTCTGCTTCAATCATTTGTAGCGGCACTGGATTAATGGCCGGCCGGCCCACCGGAATTTTCAATCCCGGCAAAGTCACCCGGCCGATGCCTTCACCGGCCTCAATCAACACTTTCTTGCCTTCCGTCAGGCAAACTTTTGCGAAAATCTTCATCCCATCCGTAACGTCCGGGTCATCGCCGGCATCTTTTACAATGGAACAACTGGCAATGGTGCCCTCGCTCCGGCAATCGGACACCGGCAAAGTTAACTGCTGCCCGCCCGGAGTATCAATGACTACCTGAGTAAGGGGTGTCCCGGTACATAATAAGTAAACCGCCGCTTTGGCCGCACCCGCCGCGCAAGAACCGGTGGTATACCCTTTGCGCAGTTTTTTCCCCGTTCCGGCCTTATAACTAAACTCATCCATTCTTCGCCATATACAGCAATGCGTTAACGATAGCCGCCGCCACATTGCTTCCTCCTTTACGGCCCATCGCGATAATAAACGGAACCGGTTTTCTTTTCAACAATTCCTTAGCTTCCACCACGTTGACGAAACCAACCGGCACGCCAATCACCAACTCCGGTTGGACTTTCCCCTCATCGAGCAATTCACAAAGCCTGATTAATGCCGTAGGTGCATTGCCGATGGCAAATATCTTGCAGCGGGGGTCCGTCAAGGCTTTATCCATACATAAGGCGGCACGGGTTACTTCCAAATTTTTGGCTCTTTGGGCAATATCCGGGTTATCCATAAAACAGCGGACGTCACCTCCAAAAGAGGTCAAAACCTTCTTATTGATCCCCGCCTCAGCCATCCGGGTATCGGTAACGACGCAAAATCCTTTTTTTAAGGCGGCAATTCCTTGTTGAACCGCTTCCTCGCTGAAAATGAGCGAATCGGCGTATTCTAGATCGGCAGTGGTATGAATTACCCGTTTCATCACAGGTTCCTGCCAGGGGTCAAAATTCCTTTCCCCCAACAAATCCCCGATGATCTGGAAACTCTCTTTTTCAATGTCGGCCGGTTTAGTCCAGTGAATATCGTTTAACATACGAATATTGGTTCCTTTTGCATAAAATAAAAACCCTTTTGGGCAGCAAAAGGGTTTTTGATTGCATTAATTCCTCTTGACTCCCATCGCTCGTAGGTATCAAATAAACATCTAATGCAGGTATTCTGGCTCTGGTTCATTGTTATTCCCGTCTTCCCCTTTTAAGAGTGACATTTAGAGAATAACTCCCCATTACAGCGGCGGGACCGCGCGGGATTTCCACCCGACTTCCCTTGGCAATAGATGGAATTCAATGATCTTTTATATCATAACTATAATATGAATCGTGCCAAATGTCAAAAAAATATTAAAGATGTTTGACTCGATTTCTAACCTCAGCACGCTTTGCATTGTTAAACCTATCCAGTGTGCCCACAAGATATCCGGTAATCCGGCGTATCCGTTCAAATGCCGGCCCTTCCTCTTCCTTGCGGCCGCACTGTGGACAAGAATCCTCAATAATCCCGTTGAAACCACACACCGAATCACGATCAACCGGATGGTTAATTGAACCATAGCCCACACCGGCTTCTTTCATACACCGAATCACCGCTTCAAAGGCTTCCAGATTCATACTGGGATCGCCATCCATTTCAATATAAGTAATGTGCCCGCCATTGGTAAATTCGTGATAGGGGGCTTCCAATCGGATTTTTTCATATGCACTGATTGGATAATAAACCGGAATATGAAATGAATTGGTATAATATTCACGATCGGTTACTCCGGGAATGCTGCCGTAGCGTTTACGATCGAGAGCCACAAAGCGACCGGACAGCCCCTCTGCCGGAGTGGCAATCAGCGAAAAATTCAACTTGTATTGGGCCATGGCTTCATCCATCCGCCGCCGCATATGGCCTATGATTTCCAGGCCCAGTTTCTGAGCGGCTTCCGATTGGCCGTGATGTACCCCGATTAAGGCTTTAAGACATTCGGCAAGACCGATAAAACCAATGGTCAAGGTCCCATGTTTTAGTACCTCTCGGAGTTCGTCATCCGGCCCCAATTTTCCCGAGTCCAACCAGATCCCGTTTCCCATCAGAAATGGAAAATTATGTGCTTTCTTACGGCACTGAATTTCAAACCTGTCCAATATCTGGTCGATGCAGAGGGCGATCATCCGATCCAATCGGGAGTAAAACCCAGCGATATCACCGCCACTTTCAATCCCCAGCCTGGGCAGATTGATAGAAGTAAAGCTAAGATTACCGCGGCTGTATGAAATTTCACGTGTTGGATCGACAATATTCCCTATCACCCGCGTACGGCATCCCATATAGGCAATTTCAGTTTCAGGGTGGTCCTGGTGATAATACTTTAAATTAAAAGGAGCGTCGATAAATGAGAAGTTCGGGAACAGCCTTTTGGCGCTAACCCGGCAGGCCAGCTTGAACAAATCATAATTCGGATCTCCCGGATTGTAATTCACACCCTCCTTGAGCTTGAAGATTTGAATAGGAAAAATGGGGGTCTCCCCCGAACCCAAGCCGGCTTCCGTCGTCAACATAACGTTTTTCATCACCATTCGCCCTTCAGGAGAGGTATCGGTGCCGTAGTTAATCGAACTAAAGGGAACCTGAGCGCCGGCGCGGCTATGCATGGTGTTTAAATTATGAATCAGGGCCTCCATGGCCTGATAGGTAGCCCGGTCAGTCTCTTCCAAAGCCCGCTCCCTGGCAAAGGCCTGCGACTTTTTTAATATTCCAGGCTCAAATGTATCGGATAAAATTTTGAATTCTTCATCACTGTACCCATTGTGACCCGCAATTTCCGGCATGATTCCAAAACATCTCAAAATAAGCTGGGCTGCATTTTTAATTTTGGTGGCGATATCGCCTCTCTCTTCACTTAAAAGAGTCAGAGCCCGAATCAGGTTATCCGCATAGCGCTTGGCGAAAGTTTTTCGCACACCGTCGGCCATGCCATAATCAAAACTGGGAATGCTCTGGCCGCCGTGTTGATCGTTTTGATTGGATTGAATGGCAATACAGGCCAGAGCCGCATAACTGGCAATGTCGTTCGGCTCGCGCAAAAAACCGTGACCGGTGGTAAATCCCTCATGAAAAAGCTTTTGAATATCAATCTGGCAACAAGTTGTGGTCAAAGTATAAAAATCAAAGTCATGAATATGGATATCTCCATCCTGGTGGGCTTTGGCATGCTCCGGTTTAAGAATATACATCCCATTGTAAAGTTTGGCACCTTCGGTCCCGTATTTCAACATGACGCCCATGGCCGTATCACAGTCGATATTGGCATTGTCGCGTTTTAAATCACTTTCTTTAGAAGCGCGATGGGTGATCTCTTCATAGGTCTTCATCAGCCGGGTATTCATTTCTCGCGCCCGAGTACGCTCAGCCCGGTAAAGAATATATGCTTTCGCCGCTTTGGATAGGTCGGCATCAATCAATACCTGCTCAACAAGATCCTGAATTTGTTCAACCGTAGGTGCAAATTTGAACGACGTTTTTTCCGCGTCGACTCGTTGGGCAACCTTGGTCGCGAGATCGAGCGCCTGCTTCTCATCGCCGCTTCCCACAGCCTGCAATGCTTTTTGTATGGCATTACTAATTTTCTCCAGATTAAAAGGCGCTTCACGGCCATCTCTTTTAATAATTGTGGTAAGCAAATTCCCACCGTCCTTCGATTCCATGTTGTTGATTCATTCTCATCGGATTCATATTACTACCACATTTTGTATTTGTCAATTACCAATAATACAATATATAGAATTTTTTTCATTCAACGGCTCGTTCTATTTTCTTGACGAGATATCTGAGATGTGACATCCTCTGAATAATTTGAATCACGAAATCATGAATATATAAGAAAACTTCCTGCGCCATATTCCACGGAAGATAGGGGGTTACACAATAGGTTTATTCTGCCCTTGTGAGAAAGCCTCCTGGCCTTCCGGCCGGAGGCTTTTGTCATTTGATTAGGAGCATAACACATTGGGACCGCCGTTTTATTAAACGCTACTGCACATCATCAACCCTTGGCTTAAATCCATTGGATTTTAGCCAAAAGAAATCAAGAACATAACCTAAAGGGTAAGGTGCTGCGTTAAAAAACGGTTTAATTTACCAGCTACAAAAGATTTTAGTATCTTATAAACGGTTGAATAATACTTGTTTATAATCATTTAATCAATCCGCTAATGAATTGTTGGCTTGGTTAATTTCCATATGATTTCACGGTACTGGGGATATTCTTTCATTAAAACATCCCGGGAAAGCAACTCAAAGTCCTGGTAATCGAATCCCGGCGAAACAACACATCCCATCAAGGTATAAGAATCATCCCGGCAAACTGCGGCCCCGAATATACAGCCCCTGGGGACAACAATTTGCGGTAAATCTCCCTCCGCTACATCCAGGCCAAGTTTTTGCTGGTGTAACTCTCCCTTCCCATCAATCATGGAAATGGTTAATGGAGAGCCGTCATGAAAATACCAAATTTCATCATACCGCAAACGATGAAAACAGGAAACCTCCCCCTCGGGCAACAAAAAATAAATACTGGAGGCTAATTGTCTTTCAAGAACAGTCGACCCTGATTTTAAATGAACCGTCTCAGGGCAACGGTAACTTTCCCCAAAATAACCGCCTTCAGGGTGTTTTATCAAATCCAGCTTACGAATCCAATACTCACTGGTACGGGGGGGGTTATCTTCCATAGTTATCACTCCGCATCAATCAATTCAAACGCATCATAGGCTTTATTATAAGTCTTGGATACTACCGGCGATGATTTGCCGTTTTTCTACCGGAACATCAATAAAATTCAAGGCAATTCCCATTTTAGTATTCTCAATCGTTTGACTTCGCACAATTTCTCCATTTAACTCAATGAGTGTCATTTGAGGAAGTTGAATTTGAAAAGTCAGTATACTTTGGAGTATAAGCCGGGGGTCAGGATAAACAACGGCAAAGAGCCCGCTTAAAGATAAATCTATCACCCTCCCTACATGGATTATCTCGTCCAGCGTATAAAAGAAAGAGAAATCCGTCTTCATTCGAAAATAGCGCCGCAGGGATGTTGAATGAATTTTCCATGGGACTTCCACTTGGGGTCCTAAGTAACGGTATTGCATTGATGAATTCATTTTCCAAGGTTTAGCACATATTAAAGTTGAAACGTCCTTCTTAATCTTGGTAATTCTATAGGTATTGAATAAATATTTGGTTCCTTCAGGACTCTCATATTGAATAATAATCTCTTGACTCTCATCCGGCAATTCATCAATGTCTTTCACCCCAGTCGATATCAATAAACCATCTTCCGAAAAATTATTGACAACCGCAGTAAAAGATTGAATCTGACCCAAGTATTCGGAAAAAATCAGTTGAATGGTGTTCCCTGGTTTAAAAATCTGTTCAATTGAAAGGATGTTCTCCAAGTTTACAGGCTCCCTTAAGGGAAATAACAAAATCCCCCAAAAAACAAAATGTTATTGTCTCTAAAAAGACATCTTTCAACGGTAAATTGAAAATTTTGGTAGCTTTTGAATGTAATATATATCATATCATAAATCTTCACCGTTGATCAATATCGCCCGGGGGGTATGGAGGTTGGAGAAAGGAAATCTATCCTTAAAAGTGAAGAAATTCTTCATCTTTGGACATTCTCGACTAAATACCGCCAATAACGTTCGGGCATCCGTTGACGTTGCTGCCGCTTGTTTTGGCGTTCACGAATGGCTATTTTCTGAAAATATTGATCCCAAATTTTCTGATACATTACCTCCTCTTTATCCAGTAATGCAGAGTTCCGGAGGGAACTAAAGGGTTTCATAACCGATTGAAGTTCCCCGGACATCTCCATAATAGGAATGAATTCAACGTGAATGCCATTATAGTAAATACCGGTCTGGCGGCGGGTATCGTGAATAAGCCACTTTTGATCGGCAAACCGGGCTTTAAAGTGGGGAGCCAGTAATTGAATAATGTTATGATCCGGGGTAATCGGCGCATAGAAAACTTTGTTAACCAGCTTACGGAAGCGGATAAATCCTTGCATTCTTAAAATTTCATGATCAACCTGGTCACAAAATCGCCTGACCTGGAAAACCACAGGATCGGCTAAATTATTCTGGACTCTCAAACCATACTTCTTCAATCGCTCCAAATAATCCAATAACAATTTCTCAAAACCGGTTTTCTCCGAAAGAAAGCAATATCCGATCTCCAAAAGCACTGTTTTGGAAAAGTTTTTTTGGAGGAAATGAAAAAAATCAGCAGCTATAGCTGTATCGGTGGTTATTGAATGAATTTCAGTAAACAAATCAGCCTGAAATTCACAATTTGAGGTAATATTAACGATTTCACGGCTCTCTTCCGCAGCGACGGCAAATACCGTAAGCAACCCTTCAAAGGTTCCATCATATTGATAGCAAATCATCATCGTTCTCCACTAAATTTCTGTAAATAAGGGCAGTTGGCTCAGGGCAGACACTCCGCTAGAATTAGGCGCATCTAATAATTTTTGACGGATAAGGGAAACATCGTCCAACCTTTCTAAAAATTTACCCTGGCAGGTTATAAAATAACGGGCTTTTTTGAGGACTACTCCCATTTTTGACAACTCATTCAGATGTAAACCGCCAAACTTGCGGGCCGCAATCATCCGTTCCGCAGACTTCAAACCGACTCCCGGCACTCTTAACAAGGTCTCATAATCAGCCCGATTGACCTCGACCGGAAAGCGGTGTAAATTTCGCAGTGCCCAACTAGTCTTCGGATCTAAATCGGAGTCCAGAACCGGTTGAGTTAAGTCGGCAATTTCTTCGGCTTTAAACTGATAGAAACGGATTAACCAATCAGCCTGATAGAGGCGGTGTTCCCGCTTGAGCGGCGGTGATATATTCAAAGCCGGTAAGAAGGGGTTGTTATTTACAGGTACATAGGCCGAATAATAAACCCTACGAAGATTGACTTTATGGTATAACTGTTCAACCAGTCGCAAAATTTGAAAATCCGGATCCGGAGATGCTCCCACAATAAGTTGGGTGCTTTGGCCCGCCGGAACAAAATAAGGCGCCTTTTTGAAATGCTTTCGTTCATCATGGCTTTGATGAATTTTAGCACCAATATAGGACATCGGAGTTAATATTTGATCCCTTTTTTTCTCCGGAGCCAGCAATTTGAGACCGCTTTCCGAAGGAAGCTCAATGTTTACACTTAGCCGGTCTGCATAATAACCGGCTTCACGGATCAACTCCCTGCTGGCTCCCGGAATAACCTTTAAATGAATATAGCCGTTAAAATGTTGTTCGCGACGTAATTTTTTAATGACTTGAAGCAACACTTCCATAGTCCGATCGGGACTGACGAAAATCCCCGAGCTTAAAAACAAACCCTCGATATAATTGCGGCGGTAAAAATTAATGGTCAAATCGACCAACTCATTGATTGTAAAAGTGCTGCGGGGAATATCGTTGCTGCGGCGGTTGACACAATATGCACAATCATTGATGCAATGGTTGGAGAACAAAATTTTTAGCAAAGAAATACAACGACCGTCTGCCGCCCAACTGTGACAAATACCAACCGTAGAAGAAGAGGCATTGCCCAGCCCCTTTTGATCATTCCTACGGGTACTTCCGCTTGAGGCACATGAGGCATCATATTTTGCGGCCGAAGCTAATATTTTCACCTTTTCCAGAACGTCCATAGCTCTATCCCTTCACGTCAAACATACGTTCTGGATTTATTATAACACGAACATTTGTTCTGGGCAATAACTTCTTAATACCAATTCATCATCAAGATTCCATAATACTCTTTGAGGGCAATACTGAAATTGTTCAACGCTTCAGCCCCAGGAACCATATTAGCACCATAGAAACCGAGATTTTGATTCGTCCGGTAATCCGTAGGATAAGGTGTCACTTTGATACCAAATTTATGAAATTGTTTTACCGCACGCCACATATGGAATGCGGAAGTAACCAGGATGGGATGGTGATATTGGTGCTTTTTCAAGATCGCAGCTATAAATTTAGCATTCTCTGTTGTATTTAAACTTTGATTCTCAACCAGTATTTTCTCTTCGGGAATTCCCGTCTCAACCAGAATCGCCTTGGCAATATCAGCCTCCCGTCCGGTATTTTGAAATACTTTGCCTCCTGATACAATCAATGGTTTGTTTAATTGATAATAGAGTTGAATGCAAGTCAACAAACGGTTTGCTGCTGGCCCGGATAAATGGCCTTGATGATGCAAATTTGGACTATCCAGGGTGGCTCCTCCACCCAGCATGATAACGACATCCCCTCGGATTGTCTTAGGAGGCCGGTAACGGTATTCCAATGAATGGAGCAACAAATCACTGCAATAAAAATTGCTGCAGATATAAAAAAGGCTGGTCATCCCCAGTAAAAGAATCGGGATAGCCCGCTCTCTTTTATAAAAGAGCCAGCCCGCAAGGAGTAGCAAACTGATGACGAATATCCCGGGTGGCAGAAAAAATGTGACATAAATAAACTTTATGAAATAAATCAACGGATGATTTTAACTCCTCTCTAAACCTTTTCCGCTTAGAAAATCATCGATATGAAGCGGATGAGGCGGGCAACCCGGTACGTAAATCCCCTCTTTCAGTTGTACATTTCGGGTACAAACACCCAAACGGATAATTTTGCCCCGATCGTCTTCGGGAATATAGGGATTTTGTCCATAAATCAAAGTACAGCCTTTTAGTTTGTCCAGAGTGCCTTTTAGGTATTGACCGTAAAGATAAGAGCTGATAGCATTGTTACAACCACTGCAAGCATCGCATGGTACTAAACGGATATCCATTTGTCTTAAAATTTCCGGATCCAGACTTAAACGGGCAAAAGGCCTTTTTACATTCTCTAACGACTCACCCACAATTTCAATTGCTGCTAAATCACTGCAACCCAGTCCCTGTTCTCCGGCAAGCCGGATATATTCCACTTCAGAAAGGCCAAAACCCATAATCGCCATGGCGACTCTATCGATGGCAATTATATCGGTCGAAGCCATCACTAATCCTAAATGCACCGGATTTCCAACCACCGGCCCCATTCCTTCCAAAGCTACCGTACCGTCCATAATGGTCAATTCGGGCATTGCCAAATGTCCGAGATCAACGATTGTTTGACTGAGACCCCATTTATGAAAGCGTTTTTTGTCGGCCTGATGAATCATACCTTTTAAATTCTTGAGTCCGAGAGTCACCGCCAAAGCATCGTGGGTTTTCATGGCCGGTATGTTAATCATTACGTTGCTTTCTATAAAGGTGCGCGGTAGGCGGATTCGTTTAATATTCCGGCCTAAAGGATTTAAGCAATAAGTAAATTCATCCTTAATCAAATTCACTAGTGAACATTGATGCTTTTGAGCCATTTCCCGGATACCCAATGCATCGAATACATGATCGGTATCGTTACCAATGGCTGCGCCCTCTGCAATAGTTACCTTTTTAGCGCCCAATTCCTTACAGAGCTCGGCCACAGCGAAAATCACATTAGGATTTGTAGTGGCACCGGTTTTATAATCAGCATCACATAAGAGGTTCGGCTTAATCATGACATGATCGCCTGGAGTAATCAAGGAATCGAGTCCGCCAATGAGTTCGGTCGCTTGACGCAGGGATTCTTTCACAGCCTCGAATTGGTGGATGTCGGCGCATTTTTTAATGGATACTTTGGGATCCCGTAAGTGCATGTTACTACTCCTTTTCTGTAATATAGTTCTAGATAAACCATTACTAGGCCAGTTTCAAAATATTGTATACATCCGAGCGGCCCAGTTTCACAAAATTACCGACCTTGGATGTGTCATAGTTAGTACATTTATCGGCCATTTCCGCCATACGATCATCCGGGATACCTGCATCCTTAAGGGTGGTGGCAAGGCCGATGGAATGATAAAAATTTTCCAAACGCCGAATACCTTCCAAAGCAGTCTGCTCTGGCGACCCAAAAGAGTAATCAACATTCCAAACCCTCACCGCATACTGGGCAAACCGTGGAATATCATGTTTATAAACATATTTCATCCAGGCTGGAAAAATCACTGCCAGTCCCGCGCCGTGCGCAATATCATACATGGCGCTGAGTTCGTGTTCAATATCATGAGAACCCCAGTCCCCGATCCGCCCGGTATTTAACAAATTATTGTGAGCCACAGTGCCGGTCCACATAAATTCAGCCCAGGCAGGGTAATCATTCGGATTTTCCAGAACTAAGGGAATATTGTGAATGATAGTCTTCAATGTTGATTCGCAGAGTCGGTCCATCAACTCAACATTCAAAGTATTGGTAAAATAACGTTCCATCACATGCGCCATGATATCGGACCCGCCGCAGGCGACCTGATTCTTCGGCAAGGTAAAGGCGAGTTCGGGATTTAAGATTGAAAACCGGGGATAGATAATTTCCGAATTAAAACCCCGCTTCAACCAGCCGTCTTCATTGGTAATGACGCTGGCCGTACTGGCTTCACTGCCCGCAGCTGGAATGGTTAAAATGGTACCTACCGGAAGGGCTTCTTTCAGCTCGGCTTTACCGCTGAAGAAGTCCCAAACATTTCCCTGATAGGGGACACCCATGGCGATGGCTTTGGAAGAATCGATAACACTGCCGCCGCCAATCGCCAAAATAAACCCAATTTTTTCATCCCGGCAGATCCGGATACCTTGATTGACCAGACTTAACCGCGGGTTAGGCTTAACTCCCGCTAATTCCACATACTCAACACCGGCTTTTTTTAAAGATGCGATGACTCTGTTGTAAAGTCCGGTATTTTTGATGCTGCCGCCGCCGTAATGAAGCAAGATTTTTTTACTAAAACGGACTACTTCTTCACCAACTTGATTTTCAGTTCCGCGACCGAAAATAATCTTAGTGGGATTTTGAAAAACAAAATTCTCCATGATTCACCTTCTTAATTTTAAGTAGTGTATGAAACAAACTGCCGGCAAATTTCAACCGGCAGTTTATAGCTGATGTTATTGGAATCAGAGTTTGAATCGAGAAAATATTACTTGAAGGGATTCTCGTCCTTATACAACATTCCGGCGGGCTGGTTAAAGGCAACATCCTCTACGCCCAGCATTTTCATAGCTGCAAACAATACTTTTCCTGCATGTTTAAAGGCGACCCCGCCGTGATGCGGATAACGTTTGCCGATCAGAACGTGGCGGTAGAATCTGCCCATTTCTTTGACTGCAAAAACACCAATACCGCCGAATGATTTGGGATCGACGTCGATGATCTCACCTTCCGCTACGTAACTGCGTAACATGGCATCGGCAGTACTTTGTAAACGAAATAAGGTAATTTCGCCGGGACGGATGGCTCCTTCCAAAGTTCCCCGGGTGATATCGGGTTCTTTATCCGGTTCCAAACCGCGATGCATGATTAATTGATATTTCATGGCCGCATTTTTCAGAAGACATTTTGCAGTGTTACCGCAATGGAATCCCATAAACAGATCATCGAGTTGATAACCGTTAAACTTGGCCTTGTTGTTGTCAAACATATCACGAGGCACCGAGTTGTTGATATCAAGCAAAGTGGCAGGCATATTGGTGGCACAGGTGATGATATATTCGCTTAAAGCCCCATAAATATCGGTCTCACAGGCTACCGGAATTCCTCTGGCTGCCAGTCTCGAGTTGACATAACAGGGAACGATTTTAAACTGGGTTTGAAATGCCGGCCAGCATTTATTGGCGAAAATGGCGTACTCGGAAGCGCCCATATTATTTTCCATCCAATCAAGCAATGTCAATTCATATTGAGCCAGTCTCGGCAGAATCCCGGGATAACCGTTTCCTTCCGCAAGCTCGATTTCCATTTCCTTGATGACTCCGGAAATCCGTTTATCATTCTCGTGTTGGTTAAAGAAAGCAAACAAATCCAGCTCCGAGTTCTCCATGATTTCGACACCTAAGTCATACAAAGGTTTTATCGGTGCATTACACGCTAAAAAGTCTTGAGGTCTGGGACCAAAACCGAAAATTTTCAATTTTTTAAGAGCCAAAATGACCCGGGCAATATCTTCAAAATCTTTGACCATATCGGCAATTTCAGTAGCTGTTCCTACCGGATATTCCGGAATATAGGGTTTTAATTGGCGTAACGCCAAATTATAGGAGGCATTCAACATTCCGCAATAGGCATCACCCCGGCCGTCGAATAAATTATTTTCGGTCTCTTCCGCTGCCGCCACAAACATTGCCGGACCACCAAATTTTTGAGCCAACATCGTTTCCGGCCCTTCTGGTCCGAAGTTTCCAAGATATACTACTAAAGCATTGACATTGGCTGTTTTTAATTCTTCCAATGCTTTTAAAACATCTTTTTCATTCTCAACGGTCGTGTTGATTTCTGTAATGGCAATTTTCTTATCATTACAGACCTTTACGACGACAGATCTTCTTTTTTGACTTAATTCAATTGGGAAGCAATCCCGGCTGACTGCTACGATACCCAATTTAACCTGTGGAATGTTAATCAATAGAATACCCCCTCCAATTAATTTTTGGCATAATTCATACCTTTTCATTATACCGCGCGCCAATTGTACGTACAAGCATGAATCATTAAAAGATTGATACTTCCCTTCGATTTTTTCCAGTGCCATTGTAAAATAGGAATCATCCCAAATGGGGATGATTCCTATTTAAAAACAAAAATAGAGCTATCGTTAGGACAAGTTCAGAAAAATTCATAATTACCCACGTTTTTTAATCGTAGCAACCACTGCACCCGTTGGAACTTGCTGACCCTGACTGACATGAATCGAAACCACTTGCCCATCGAAAGGAGAATTTAAGGGAGTCTCCATTTTCATCGATTCAAGCACCATAACGGGCTCATCTTTTTTTATCATATCGCCGGCTTTTTTATTGATTCTTAACACCAATCCAGGTAATGCGGTTTTAATCGGCTGGGCTTCTCCGGTAATTTGAACTGCATTGGCATTTTCCTGAACGCCTTCACCGATCACATAATCAAAGCTTTGGCCGTTGACGATTGCTTTATCGGCTTCCAATTTAACTGTATAGGAATTTCCATTCAATTTAATGGTATAAGTATCTGTTTTGGCAGTACTTTTCGAAACATTCTCTTTTTTTGCTTCCTTGCGTACGCCAATCGTTCCCTGGCCTTTCAAGAAAGCCACGCCCTTTTCAGCGCAACTGGCGATAATAAAGATATTTTCATCGGTTACAGGAAGGCCTTCATTTTGCAACATTTTTTTACTTGCGGCAATACCTTTTTCAGGATTCCGGTCATTAATAGCCAGCGGACTTTCGGTGGTAGGTTCCAGCTTTAATTGTTCCTGAGCAATTGCTACAATGGCAGGATCTGGAGGGACCGGTGTCTTACCAAAATAACCCAGAACCATCTTACCATAGCCTTGGGCAATCTTTTTCCAGGGCCCAAACATCACATTATTAAAAGCCTGTTGAAAATAAAACTGGGAAACAGGAGTTACCGAAGTTCCAAAACCGCCTTTGGCAACAGCTTCACCCATTGCGGCGATAACTTCAGGATATTTGTCCATCAGTTGGTTGTCCCGCAGCATTTGGGTATTGGCTGTCAAAGCTCCACCAGGCATTGGAAAAAAAGGAATTAGCGGCTCAACTTTAGTGGCTTCAGGAGGCAGGAAATAATCCTTCATAGCTTCCTTAAAGCTCTGTTCCAATTTCATGACCTTAAAAATGTCAATGTCCAGATCATAATCGGTCCCGCGCAAAACATGCCACATCGTAATTAAATCAGGCTGGCAGGTACCACCGGAGGCCGGCGCAAGAGACAAGTCGAGTTGATCGACTCCGGCTTCAATCGCCGCTTTGTAAGCAACAGTACCCGAACCGGCGGTTTCATGGGAATGGAATACAATCCTCACATCTTTGCCTAATAATTGGCGGGCCATTTTTATGGTATCGTATACTTTTTGAGGACGGCTGGTTCCGGAAGCATCTTTAAAACAAAGGGAATCAAAAGGAATTTCGGCTTCCAGGATTTTTTTGAGTCTGTCGACATAAAACTCAGGAGTATGAGCTCCTTCGCAATTTGGAGGCAATTCCATCATCGTAATGGTTACTTCATGATTTAAACCTGCGTCTTTAATGCATTTACCGGAATAAATCAAATTGTTGACATCATTTAAGGCATCGAAGTTCCGGATGGTTGTCATACCGTGTTTCTTGAAAAGATCAGCATGGAGTTTAATGATGTCACTGGGTTGTGAATCCAAGGCCACTACGTTAATGCCGCGGGCCAGTGTTTGCAGATTGGCTTTGGGTCCGGCAGCTTTGCGGAAAGCGTCCATAACCTCAAAGGCATTTTCATTACAGTAGAAAAACGGTGATTGAAACAGCGCGCCGCCACCGGCTTCCAAATGCTCAATTCCAGCTTGAGCCGCTTCTTCAACAACCGGCAAATAATCTTTGGAAAATACCCGGGCTCCATAAACTGATTGGAAGCCATCGCGAAATGCAGTTAACATAAACTGAATCTTTTTTTTCATTTGATTTTTCCTCTCCTCGAATCAATCTTTGATGCTTTAATTTCTATGCAAATTATTAAAACTCAACGCTGTAGGTTATAACAGCAGTCGAATGAAAAAAGATTAAATATTTTGTTTAGCAATTACAATAACAGCCGCAACAACAGCATCATCAGAGGAAGTATTTTCGGATGATTCTGCATTCATCATTTCGCCTTCAGAAGGAGTATCTTTGGAAAAACGATTGAGGATACTTCCCATTATTTGAATCAACCCTGCTACGAAAAAAGAAATAATTATGGCAAGGATATAGCTGACAACAGCAACGGTCATTCCGTTCATTTTCAGGCCCTCCTTATTTTATAAGCGTGCAATAAATACCGGCAATAATTGCAGTTGTGATAACGCCACTTATATTAGCGCCCAGGGCATAAGGCATTACCATTGCCTGAGGATTGTCTTTGTGGACGATTTTTTGAGCCACTTTAGCAGTAGTAGGAACACAGGAAACTCCGGCAATACCGATAACCGGGTTCACTTTTCCTTTTGTGAAGAAATAGGCGATATAACCGCCGATAAGTCCACCGATTCCGGAAAGCAGCAGTGATAAAATTCCCAATAATAAGAGCGGCAGCACTTTCGGATCCAAAATCGTATTGGCTTCACATAATATTCCAAGCACCAGTCCTAAAAACATGGTTGAAATATAAAGAACCGGACCGCTGAGTAATTCCTGAAACTGTTTGATACCGGACTCCCGGATAACGACTCCAAAAAATAGCGAGAAAATAAGAGGTGCCGCGACGGGGAAAAGGAAACACAGCACTACGCAGCAAACGGCAGCAAAAGCCATTTTCTGACCTTCAGTATAATTTTTGTTTTTCGGTGGATCCATCGGGATGGCCCGTAATTTTTTTGGGACTAGGGCTTTGATTAAATAGGGATAACCACCGTATGTTAAGCCTAAATAAAGATAGGCGACAACGGCAATGGGGACGAACAATTCCGGGGCCAATTTTAACGAAGTGAATAATACCATCGGTCCATCCGCCCCTCCAACCATGGCAATTGCAGCGGACTGTTTAATATTATATCCGAACAGTTGGGCAATTGGTAAAGTAAGAATCGTTCCAAGCTCTGCGAATAAGGCTAAAAACATCGAAAGAAAAGGTCTTGCCATTAGAAATCCCACATCAAGTAATGTACCTATCCCCATAAATACGAAACAGGCTATTAAACCATTGGAAAAAGTAAAAGTATATATTGGTTGAAGCCAGTCGATCCCAATAATATACATTAAATCTCCTGCTGCGGCCACTTTGCTCATCCCGGCACCGGCTTGGGCTTCCACAAACAAAGTACCTAATCCGTGATGGAGGTTCAAAGGATCAAAAAATAATACTGAAGCATTGATGGTGGCCATGCCAAGCCCCATGGGAATCATTAACAATGGTTCCAGAATACCTTTTCTACCTAAGTACATCAACAGCAGTCCCAACAATATCAGGACCACACGGGATAAATTGGTAGCAAACGGCGAGGCAATAAAAGTTTGAACTCCTTGAAATACATCGAGAATAGAATGAATGCTCATAAATGATGTCTCCTGTGCTATTAAAGTTAGTTCAACGATTATCGGATAGCAATCTAAATTGTAATTAATTTGATAATTTTATACAATCAAACTACTACACCCTAAGTAAGTTTATCTTGAAATTTTCCACATGTCTAGTTAATGTTAACTTCATTTAAAAATTGTTAACAATTGGCTTGTAGCTCCATAATCTTAGGTTCCCAAATAAAAAATCACTTTATTCTTTTATGAATAAAATGATTTTTTATTTCAACCCATTATTAAAATTTGTTTAGGCTTCGCTTCGTCCGCCAACGCCTTTGGTAGAATCAGTAATCCTTTTTTCAGGTTCATGAGGCCTTAAGCTTCTTGCGGCAGCACCAGCTTGCCACATTTCAGAGTTTCTGATTTCAGCCAATTCCGTATTTAAGTCATCTTGGTAATTCGCTTTACTGCAGGAACTAATCACCCGACGGGTTTCACTACCGTCTTTTACCTTTTGATATAGCTCTTTAAAAGTCGGTAATACCGCTGCTTTAAAACGAGGTTTCCAGTCCAAAGCGCCTCTTTGAGCAGTCGCGGAACAATTGGAATACATCCAGTCCATTCCCTTTTCATCAACCAACCGAATTAAGCTTTGGGTTAATTCTTCAACTGTTTCGTTAAAGGCTTCACTGGGAGAATGACCATTTTGGCGCAATACTTCGTATTGAGCTTCCATGATTCCGGCCAAGGCACCCATAAGCACTCCGCGTTCACCCGTTAAATCACTATAAACTTCCTTTTCAAAAGTTGTGGGGAACATATAACCCGAACCCACACCGATACCCATTGCTAAACAACGGTCTAACCCTTTTTGAGAATAATCCTGAAATACTGCAAAGCTGGAATTGATTCCAGCGCCGGATAAGAAATTGCGTCGAACATTGAGGCCCGATCCTTTCGGAGCAACCATTAACACATCAATATCAGCCGGCGGGACGATTTCCGTTTGATCTTTATAGACAATGGAAAAGCCATGGGAAAAATATAAAGCTTTTCCCGTAGTGAGATGCTTTTTGACCATAGGCCATATCTGCCTTTGAGCAGCATCCGAAACCAACATCATAATCATGGTGCCTTTTTCAGCTGCTTCCTCCAATTCAAAAAGATCTTTGCCAGGTACCCAGCCATCCTTTACAGCCCGATCCCAGTCTTTGGATTTCCGTTGCCCAATAATGACGTTAAAGCCATTATCTTTCAAATTAAGGGCTTGGGCTGGCCCTTGAACCCCATAACCTAAAACAGCAATGACTTCATTCTTCAAAATTTCTCTTGCTTTTGAAAGAGGGAATTCTTCCCGGGTAACAACATCTTCCAAAACTCCACCAAAATTAATCTTTGCCATCCTACCTACCTCCTGCTATACTCTTCTCGATCAATCCAAAATAAATTAATATATAATATACCACAAGTAATTATATCAGACAATAATACATCTTAAATTCTTTTTCAATAAATCAACAATGGATAGATAAAATGGAACATTTGAAACAAAAGCTAACCTCTTGCAACATAAAACTGATTATTAATCATCAATGGCATGTCCCACAACTTCCTCCATGGCATGAACCACAAGAGTGAGTCGAACCACCTATGGTTGTTGAACCGTTGTTGCCAACACTTTTCGCAGAAAAGAGCGAGAGTTTCCTTTTGGTCTCTGTTGAAGAACATTTCGGGCAGGGAGCATTTTCCCCGGTTCGACACAGCTCTTCAAATTCATGATTGCAAGCTAGACATTTAAATTCATAAATTGGCATGATTATCACCACATTAAAATAGAACGAATAATTAAAACTCAATACCATTTATTTTATAATGGTACCCAAATCCCCATTTTTTAAACCGGCTGCATTGGCTTCGTCAGTATCCAAGTGCATATCTTTTGCGAAATTGGGGCTAACTCTAACCAATACGTTGTTGAATAATATGGACCGCTCTCCGTCAAACTTTACCGAAATGCAGTCTTTATCATTTAAGCCAAGTTCTTTAGCCTCATCAGTATGCAAATGAAGATGCCGCAGTGCAATAATGACTCCTTCTTTAATTTCAATTCGTCCTTTCGGTCCCTCAACTGTGATACTGGCCGAACCGGCAATTGAACCGGAGTCCCTAACAGGAGCAGTTACTCCTAAAGGAAAGCTATCCGTCCTTGAAATTTCAACCTGAGTTGCTTTTCGAACCGGACCCAATATTCTTACTTTTGAAAGAGTTCCCTTGGGTCCAATCAGATTAACCGTTTCTTCACAGGCAAATTGTCCGGGTTGAGAAAGATTTTTGGTCGGTGTAAGTTGATGTCCTGTACCAAAAAGAGCCTCCAGATCAGCCTGAGAAAGATGAACATGACGGTTGGAAATTCCTACAGGTACTAAGTTGTCAGCCATTTAAAGCGCCTCCGTGATGGTTTGATTTTCCATTAAATTTAGGTATAAAAAAAAGCGGTTATTAACCGACATAATACTGGCAGGGGAGACAGGACTTGAACCCGCAACCTACGGTTTTGGAGACCGCCGCTCTACCAGTTGAGCCACTCCCCTGTTTTAATTCCTTATATAGTATAGCGAATATACTCTGTTTTGTCAATTTCAATTTTGTTAATCGTAAACCAATTTTATCCTTTCCCTCCCGAAACATTGACACCGATAATACCGCCAAAAGTTCCGATAATAATGGAAATTAGACTTTTTAACAAGTAAATTCCTACATGAATGGATTGATGAAAACAAACACCCAAAATCAACCATAAAAAAGAAATGACGACTGCAACTCCAATTCCCACAGCCCATCCCTTTTGTTTGCTCCTCCATCCCGCCATAATCGAACCGAAAACAACCGAAACGAAAAAAAGCAGCAAATATAAACTATTATTAGGCCACGAAACCGTTCCGGTCCATCCTATTTCAGTAAAAACGGCTGTAAATGTTGTCAGGATTGATGCCATCAAAAAAGCAGCTAAACTTCCATAAATTACCGCTCCGACCGGAAATAAGGTTTCCTCTCGGTCGATATCCATCCGTTCACACCTCCCATATTAGTACAATGTATGGCAGTTAACGGGTAAATATGACTTTAAGATAGATTCACTTTATCACTATAACAAAAAAAGAGTTATCCATTATTCGTTTCCTCACTGATCAAAACCATTTTTTGAGATATATCCAAAGTCAAATCTAATTTGAATAAATCAGCATAGATGCTTAAAGGTAAAAACAAGTCGCCTTCCACTACAATCGGCAGATCACTATTTATAGCCTGAATCCCGTTGATTTTAATCGATAAATTTTTCTTAGTTATCTCGATAACTTGATTACCCCGCGTTATCGTATAAGCAGTTTTGGTATTCCGGTAAGTTATTTTTAAATCCGGAATGTTTTGTAACCCTCTTGGAGCAACATATAGAGTATCTTTTTTGAATACAGCAACTGGTGAAAGAGGATAATCCGATTGTTGGTAATGCATTCGAAGTTCATCGGTAGAAAATATCTGCATATTGATTAATTTGCGATTAAAGCCCCATAACAGGAAACTTCCAATATCATCATCAAATTCTATGATTTGGCTGATCCGCCCGGTCAATGCGGTATAATCCTCCAGCCAGGTTTGATTCTTTGGAGCATACTGTAACAAGTGCGTTCTTCCCGCTGTATCCGAAGCCAAGAGGCGGCTTTGTCCACGACTGACAAAAAAAGATAGTTTTTCTGCAATAAAATCCAGATCTGTCCACTGCTTTTTAAATTGATATCCTTTTTCGGGATTCCAGCCCAGATCATAGATGACCTTTTGGGAAGTGCTGATCAAAACATCATTTTGCCCTTCACGATCTAAATCTCCGGAGGTTACAGCCATCACTTTTCCCCAGGGGTAATTTTCCCAGACAGAAACCGCAGAATTGCTATCGAGTTTAATGATACCGATACCCCCCGCCTTATAGGCGACGATAATTTCTTCTTTGGTATCTCGATCAATATCGGTTATATAACCCGAGCTTATCGGGCGCCAATTGGTAGGGCTCTTCCATACCAAGTCTAAGGATTTCTCACCAAGCTTTAGAAGAAACAACGAGCCTTCCTGATTTTGAACCAGGATATCCTTTCCTGGGCTGCCGCTAAAATTACCAACTGCAATATAAGTTACTGTTGACCATACGTATTTGCCGGAATTAAATAGCTCCCATTTCCCGTTTGACAATTTATAAATGTAAATAAATCCAGGTTCCATCGTTCCGGCAATGACTTCAGCCACACCATCCTGGTTGATATCTTTAACCTGAAAAGTAGTAAACGCAATATTATCATCCGCTGCCAACTGCTGTGTTTTTACCCAACTGCACATATCGTCCTGAAGTTCAAAAATAACAATTTTGCCATCGGTCAATGATATTGCATTCAGATGCCCGTTAACATTTAGCCATTGGGTATTTAAGGAATTTAAATCCAAAAATTCACCTTGATTAACACTTGCCATTAAAGCACCGCTAGAAAACACTGTCGAATAAGAACTGCCGATCAATAACAATGCAATGAAAGAAAATATAAAAAAGCGGGATTGAGTTTGCCCGAAGTGTCGATTCAATACCAATCTCCCCTTTAGAAATATTTAAACATATTATTAATATTTCAATTCAATTATCATTTTTCCTTCAATATTCCAAGCACAATCCGAATAAAAGGTAATAAAAAAGTAGTTTCATGGTTTTAGGCCAACGAAACTACTAACTTTTAAATGGTCGGGCAGGCGGGATTTGAACCCACGGCCCCCACCACCCCAAGGTGGTGCGCTACCAAGCTGCGCTACTGCCCGTTCTCTAAGCGACATTGATTATTTTATCATCTTCAAGGTAAGTCGTCAAGCATTATTTAAGGAATTCACCCGGAATCGATATTTAAATAAATATACTCAGAGTATTAAGTATTAAGCCGCCGGCTCTTTAATACATTACCAAATTGATCCACTGTAATTTCCAAACGATGCATAAAGTCTCCGAGTGATGCCAATTTTGATACACTTTCCAAACGCATGAAATCCGATAAAGTCGTGTTAAGCATTTTATAGACACTGGCCAGTTCTTCTTCGCGGCTTTTTAGCCGCTCAGAATCCTTTGCCAGCATACTTTTTATAGACTCATTTTCATCCATTAAGAGTTGAATCTCTTCCATAAATTTATCTTCCCGTTTGATATCCCGTTCAACCGATAACAAATGTTCAATAAAACCTCGCAAATCCAGCTGGTGACGTTGGTTTTGTTCAATCGTCAATAAACGTTCTTCCAAATGTTTAATCGTTCCGGGTAGTGCCGATATTTGATAAAAAATGGAGTTATCCGAATTCTGTTTTGAAATATTTCCGGAGTCGGAGCCATTATTATCCTTATCCATTACCACCGAACGATTGATACAAATCGGGTCCGGTTGGATCCTTTCATTTTGGACTTTTTCATTCACAGATATTGTTTTCTGATAGGAGTGAACCCCAATTTTTGATTGTACTGCATGGATATTGTTTTCACCAAGCAACTCTTTTCCAATATTCAATAAATCGTTATCATTATAGCGAAAACGCTTAACCAGTCGGTAAAATCGTAATTTTAATGCCGCTGCAGAAAAGATTGCACCCAACTTTTGTTGCAATTCTTCACAAGCCTGAGCCCTTGAATTACCCAAAGCTTGATGTCGGCAAAAAGTTTCCAATATAGTCCGATCGATGTCTTTAAGTTCACGACTCCGTTTTCGTGGTACAAAACCACAACCATTTGTATATTTGGACTGCATAATATTATAATAGTCCTGGTTGGTAAGTTTTTTTTCCTTTAACAAACGGCAAAATTGACTGCGAAGGGCGCTCATCTTTCGCCCAAGTTTACCCACTAATTCTCTTCGTTGTTGGGGGTCCCACCACGATTCGAAAAGCATCTCATTCTCCGCTTCTGTATAACGGGGTTTTAGCTTTTGTAACGAATGATTATTGGAAAATTCTTCACCGATATGCGCATTCATTGCGAAAGCATTTTTAGCCATTGTTTTCCCTCCTCCAAAATAACCTTAATGGCACGCACCTTCATGATTGACGAGCCATCCATTCCGGAAAATCAAAATATACTCCGACATCGAACGAGCTGTTCTAAATGATAGCCAAGTTAACGAGCTTTCCTGGCCTTCCCGGCTCTCAAGTCAAACATCTTTTAGGTAGTCTTATCATATTTTGTTCCAGAGGGACCTGATTTATGCTTGGTTGCAAAAATATTATTGACAAAAAAGATAAAAAAATCCCCTCGGCTCTGATGGGCTGAGGGGGCTTCTTTAATTCATCGCAATAAAAGGTTTAGTTCCCGGAGTGATGATAACCGCCATACTTTAAAATACTCTCAATAAGAGCAGTATTTTTGAAGGGAGGAATTACATATGAGCGACCGCTGTTTCCTATCAACAAAGCTTTAATCAATGGTTCCGAAGTTAGTTTGGCGCCAATCGGATGTGGCCAATAGGTTGATACGGCACTGACCAAACTTTGAAAACTCTCTATATCTTGGTGGTTTAAAGCAATTCCATCGATTTCGATAAGACTGAACTGCTCGGAGTCAATCTCCAATAATTGATCAATCAAAGGATCGGAGTTCCCTTTACAAATTTCCCGCCATAAAGGTTCGTTAGGTCCTAAGTTGAGTTTCCAGATAGAAGCTGGATTATTGATTGCAACCGTATCCATGAGAGTGCTTTTCCCTACTAAATAATCTTCAGTCCCAGAAGATATAGAATTAATCTCAATTTGATCCAATAACTTTCTCAATAACCTGATATGTTCCGGTGTTGTCCCGCAGCAACCGCCAATAATACGAACTCCCAGTCGGACTAATTCCAAACTGGCTTCGGCAAATTCAGAGGGGGATTCCTGGTAGACGGTTTCACTACCGTTTAATGATGGTTTTCCAGCATTGGGCTGAACAATCAAAGATTTTTTGGAGTAAGCAACAAGTTTTTGAACGAGGGGTTTTAATAAATGGGCAGATAAACCACAATTGGTCCCTAAAGCTATTAATGGAAACCCCGATAAGGTCGCTGCTACCATCTCCGGAGATGGCCCGGTCAACAGTCGCCCATTTTCCATGAAACTGACAGTTGCCATCACCGGCAGATTAACTTCTAATGCAGCTAAAATGGCAGCCTTTGTTTCTTGAAGATCGCTCATCGTTTCAATAGTGACAATGTCGGCTCCGGCTTCCGCGAAAATTCCGCACTGTTCGCGAAAAGCAGTAAAGGCCGCATCAAAGGATAAATCGCCCAATGGTTCCAGCATTTTGCCGGTTGGACCAAGGGATGCTGCTACCAAAGCCCCGCTTGAAAGCGCAGCGTTTTTGGCTATTTGGACTCCCGCAAAATTGACGTTTCTTACAGTATCTCCAGTTATATCATGATTTTCGAGCTTGATGCGATTGCCGCCAAAAGTATTGGAACCTATATATTGCGAACCGGCTTCGATATAAAAACGATGAATGTCCGTTATAATCTCTGGGTGGGTTATATTCATTAGCTCAGGAGCCTGGCCTGGTTTCAACGCTTCAGTCTTCTGGATCATGGTACCCATTGCACCATCACAAAGTAAAACTTCTTTCTTTAAATCCGGCAATTTTTGAATCATCGGAGCCTCCCGCTTTAGAATCGACATAGTGAACTTGGTGAATATATAGGAAACAAATAAAGAATCTATCTCCAAAGTATTTTAAAATCCATGCCATACAATATTCATGGTCCTTTGGTGCTTCTAAATATATCACCAATATTCAAAAATTGTCAAGCGAGGAAGGAATTTTGATGCTTAATGATCCTCTTTGATAATGATAGTGTTCTATTTTCGATTTTGTTCCATTTCATTTTTGCGTTTTTTTTCAATAACCGCTTGGTCTTGTTTAAGTTGTAAAGGTATCGTCGCGATAACAATGTGTTTATGCTTTAATAAATCGCGGGTAATGAAGAGACGGCTTTGATTATGGAGAAACACTTGCCACCATGCTTGAACTGAAAATTGCGGCAAGATGACGGTTATCATGTCGCCTCTTTGATAATTATGCTCTTCATAGGACTCTATAAATTCAATTAGAGGCGAAACAACCTTCCGGTAAGGAGAATATTTCACAATCAACGGAATATTGGTGTGTAAAAGATTCCATTTTTCCTTAAAGCGGTTTTCACATTCTTCGTTGATGGCTATATTAAAAGCAACCACATTATCGGAGATGGTTTTCGCATAACGCAAAGCCCTGACGCTGGCCTTATTAACACTTTCAATTGGAACGATAACATGATTCCGGTAAATATCCTTTGAAAGATCCAGGGCCGCCAATTCTTCGGGTTTCAGTCGCAATTGTTCAGCGACAGCAGTATAATGTCGTTTTATTTTCAGCATTCCCGCCATGATAATCGGGATGACCAAAATTACAATCCAGGCTCCGTGGATAAACTTGGTGGCGCCGATAATAATGACCGTGATTAGAGTCACCAGCGCACCGGTTCCATTAACGATAGCCTTAAAAACCCATCCTTTTTCCTTGGAGCGTAACCATTTAATGAACATGCCCGACTGGGACAAGGTAAAGGAAATAAAGACTCCTACCGCATAGAGAGGGATTAACCGGTGGGTATCCCCTTTGAACACCACTAACAATAAACCGGCAATCGTCGTTAAGACAATAATGCCATTGGAAAAGCTCAACCGTTCGCCTCTGAACGACAATTGGCGGGGAGCATATCCATCACGCGACATCACCGAAAATAATAATGGAAATCCAGCAAATGCAGTATTGGCAGCTAAAGTCAAAATCAAGGTGGTTGCCAATTGGAAGAAATAGTAAAACCAATGATGACTGCCGAAAATTTCCGCCGCAATTTGCGACAAAACTGTTTTGCCTTCAACGGGAACTACATGATAGAGGTTTGCCAGCAAAGAAACCCCTACAAACAATAAAAATACGAAAAATGAAAGTAATAACAAGACCGAACGGGCATGCTTCACGGATGGTTCTCGGAAGTTCGGAACTGCATTACTTACAGCTTCAACTCCGGTAAGTGCGGTACATCCTGAAGAAAAAGCTCGAATAATCAACAAAACCGTGATGGGTTCAAGTGCTTGTTTCAGATGAATTACAGGCTGAGGCGGAACATAGCCTCCGAAACGAATTTTAAAGATACCGTAAATAATCATAAAAATCACCGAAAAAATAAACGCATAGGTCGGTAATCCAAATATTTTGGAGGATTCCCGGATTCCCCGCAGGTTTCCGATAAACAACAAGACTAACAATACAAGACAAATAGCCACCCGGTGGTGATACAGCGGAGGAAATAAAGCCGTAATCGCTGCGGTGCCCGCCGCAATACTAACGGCAACCGTTAAGATATAATCAAAGGCCAAGGCGGAACCAGCCGCAACTCCGGCATATTTACCCAAATTATCGGAAGCAACTACGTAAGCGCCCCCTCCGTTGGGATAGGCCCGAATTGTCTGCCGGTATGAAAAAGTCAATATCGCCAGTAACAGTATAATGGCTCCGGATATCCAAGTAAGCGGATGAAAAGCCAACACTCCAATAGCGGGTACTAAAACCAACAATATTTCTTCCGTGGCATAAGCAACCGATGAGATGGGGTCGCTGGCTAAAATCGGTAATCCCCAAAAAACACTATACTTTTCATCCTTCAGCGCCTCGTTCTCCAATGGCTTCCCAATTAAGAGTCTTTTTAACCAACTCATACGGATCACCTCATTGATATTTTCTCAACAAAAAAACTACAACCAGGAGTCCCATGGTGTAGTTTTAACTTAAAAAGTTAATTTGAACCATTGCCTCTCTTCGGCGCCTACGAGGTTAGCTGACGGGTTAGGGTTAGAGAGCACCCTTTAAGCTCATTGTGAAGTGAGCTTAATTCACCCCCAAGGATTGGTTCCCCCGTTTTCTGAGCGTGAAAACACGTTTTATCGAGATTAGGCGGAAAATTATTATGTTTTAATCTACCACGAATAATTTATCGAGGCAAAAGGTAACGGAAATGAACAAATGAATTATCCTTACCATCCAATACCACCATGATAAAATAACTTATCCGTACTCAATGGATTTTTTAAAATCTCATTGTATCGTATGTTTTTACTATATTATTCACCCGAAATCCAATGATCATTACGATCAAAAGATTTTGTTAAAAAAAATTAAACTCTGGACTTTAACGCATGCGATGAACAACGCCATCAAAAAGGGACTTCCTCAAAGTAATTGAGAAAGTCCCTTTTTGATGGCCATAGTAATCAAAGCAGATTCTATATATAGAATTTATCTGTCAAAGTTTTCCCGTCATTCCACTTTCTTTTTTAGCGTTTTGGAAGACCGCATGATCTTGTTTAAGTTGTAAAGGTATCGTCGCGATAACAATGTGTTTATGCCTCAATAAATCGCGGGTAATGAAGAGACGGCTTTGATTATGGAGAAACACTTGCCACCATGCTTGAACTGAAAACTGCGGTAAGATGACGGTTATCATGTCGCCTCTTTGATAATTATGCTCTTCATAGGACTCTATGAACTCAATTAAAGGCGAAACAACCTTCCGGTAAGGAGAATATTTCACAATCAACGGAATATTGGTGTGTAAAAGATTCCATTTTTCCTTAAAGCGGTTTTCACATTCTTCGTTGATGGCAATATTAAAAGCAACCACATTATTGGAGATAGTTTTCGCATAACGTAAAGCCCTGACGCTAGCTTTATTAACACTTTCAATCGGGACAATTACATGGTTCCGGTAAGTATCTTTGGAAAGATCCAAGGCTGCCAATTCTTCAGGTTTGAGTCGCAATTGCTCGGCCACAGCCGCATAATGCCTTTTAATTTTTAACATCCCTGCCATTAAAATCAAAATGACCAAAATGGCAATCCAGGCTCCCTGGACAAATTTGGTCCCCCCGATAATAATGACGGTAACAAAGGTGACAAGAGCACCGGTTCCGTTAATGATTGCCTTATAAAGCCAGCCTTTTTCTTTTGAACGGATCCATTTAAAGAACATCCCCAATTGGGATAATGTAAAAGATACAAAAACTCCCACAGCGTACAAAGGAATCAGCCGGTGGGTATCCCCTTGGAATACCACCAATAACAAACCGGCAATCATCGTTAACACAAGAATGCCGTTGGAGAAACTTAACCGTTCACCCCGGAAGGACAATTGACGCGGCACATAACCATCACGGGCCATGACTGAGAAAAGCAACGGAAATCCGGCAAATGCAGTATTAGCCGCCAAGGTTAAAATCAGGGTGGTAGTCAATTGGAAAAAGTAATAAAACCAATGATGATTGCCGAAGATTTCCGCTGTAATCTGCGATAAGACCGTTTTGCCCCCAACAGGAATCACATGATAGATGTTTGCGAGTAAAGAAACCCCCGCAAATAATAGAAATACGAAAAAAGAAAGCAACAAAAGGACGGAACGTGCATGCTTCACTGAAGGTTCCCTGAAATTGGGGACCGCATTACTCACCGCTTCTACACCGGTTAATGCAGTGCAACCCGATGAAAAAGCGCGCAAAATTAATAGGATGGTAATAGGCTCTATGGCTTGTTTCACATGAATAACAGGCTGAGAGGGAACATATCCACCGACTTTCACCTTATAAATACCATAGATAAGCATAACGACAACGGAAAGAATAAAAGTATAAGTCGGCAATCCGAAAAGTATGGATGATTCCCGGATTCCCCGCAGGTTTCCAATTAACAATAAAACCAACAAAAATAGACAAATAGCCACTCTATGATGAAACAGGATGGGAAATAAAGCTGTAATTGCCGCCGTCCCTGCTGCGATACTTACCGCAACGGTTAATATATAACCGAAGGCCAAAGCGGAACCGGCTGTGATTCCGGCATACTTCCCCAAGTTATCGGAAGCAACCATGTAGGCGCCGCCTCCATTTGGGTAAGCCTGAATGGTCTGACGGTACGAAATGGTCAATATTCCAAGCAATAATATAATAGCGCCTGTAATCCAGGTCATTGGACCAAAAGCCAGTATTCCGATGGCCGGTACCAACACCAGTAATGTTTCTTCCGTGGCATAAGCAACCGACGAGATAGGATCGCTGGCCAGGATCGGCAATCCCCAAAAAACACTATATTTCTCGTCTTTCAGCGCTTCGTTCTCCAATGGCTTTCCAATCAATAACCTTTTTAACCAATTCATTAAAGTCACCCCATTCATCAATTCAACAAAAAACTACACCCGGGAGTCCCATGGTGTAGTTTTAACTTCAAAAAGTTAAATTTAACCATTGCCTCTCTTCGGCGCCTACGAGGTTAGCTGACGGGTTAGGGTTGGAGAGTACCCCTCAAACTCACTGTGAAGTAAGCTTAATTCACCCCAGGGATTGGTTCCCCCGTTTTCTAAGAAACTCCCCTGAAAGTAATCTAACTTACTTTTGGGTAGCCCTTAATTAGAGATTAGGCGGAAAAATATATTGCTTAATTTACCATCATTTTGATAGAGAAGCAAAACTTCAAAGTAATCAAAAACGACAAATTTCAGATAAAAACAAGAGAATCCTGATATTCATTTTAAATTATCTCAACCAATCTCTGAAAATCTTATTGCAGTGTTGTTTTTCAAGAAATAAGTTTGGGTATAATAAAATAACCAATCCCCTCAAGGGCTCGTCCATCATGCTTGTTAAAACAGGTTGATAAACAAATTGTTAAATCCCTTAAATGATTTCACTTTTTGAAATATCAATTTCATTTACATAATATTTAAATTGGAGATAAAAAATCATTTGTTTCAGCTGCTTTTCCGGTGGTATAATTATTCCAGTTTAAGATGGGGAAACGAAAGAAAATATTCCTTTGGATGGTGGACCATGATGAAATATCTGGTTGTTTTAGGGGATGGCATGGCAGATTTTCCAGTTCCGGAGTTGGGTGGAAAAACTCCTCTCCAAGTCAGTAAAAAACCTTATATGGACAAGTTGGCCAGTCTAGGAGAAATGGGTATGGTCAAAAATGTCCCGGCAGGATTGCCTCCTGGAAGTGATGTTGCAAATTTATCGGTCATGGGTTACGATCCCCGCCTTTATTATACCGGACGTTCTCCGCTGGAAGCAGCCAGTATGGGAATTGACCTCAGCCCAAACGATGTCGCTTTTCGTTGTAATTTAGTCACTTTATCCGATGCACCATTATATCAAGAAAGAACAATGGTTGATTATAGTTCAGATGAAATAACCACCGCCGAATCGGAAGTTTTAATGAAAGATATTGCCAAAGCGCTTAATACCGAGAACTTCTCCTTTTATCCCGGCATCAGTTACCGTCATTTGATGGTCTGGCATAATGGCCCGACTCAGTGCGAATTGACCCCTCCCCATGATATTTCCGACCGTCCGGTTACGGACCATTTACCCAAAGGCGAAGGGGCAGTTCAATTATTGGAGTTGATGCAAAAAAGTATTCCTATCCTTAAAAATCACCCGATCAACGAGGCTAGAATTCAAAAAGGATTGCGTCCGGCCACCTCGATTTGGCTTTGGGGTCAAGGTAAAAAGCCTTCAATCCAAAGTTTTTATGAAAAATTTCATTTAAAGGGAGCGGTTATTTCCGCTGTGGATTTGGCAAAAGGTTTGGGAGTTTGTGCAGGTTTGGATGTTATCAATGTTCCCGGGGCCACGGGGAATGTGCATACCAATTTTCGCGGCAAAGCCGAAGCTGCCTTGAAAGCTTTTAAAGAAGGCCTGGACTTTGTATATCTCCATTTTGAAGCCCCGGACGAGGCCGGACACCGCGGGGAAGTTGAAAATAAAATCATTTCCATTGAAAAAATCGACTCAGAGGTACTAGCGTATCTTTTACGGGAAATGCCTAAAATAACTACGGATTTCAAGATTATGTTGTTGCCGGACCATCCCACTCCGCTAACTTTAAAAACGCATGTTTCCGACCCGGTGCCGTTTGTCATTTACCAGTACACTCCCGGAGAAAAAATTAATACTCATCGGAGCTATGATGAAGAATCGGCGCTCCAAACCAAATTTCTCGTTGAAAATGGCTATAGCTTAATGGAGCATTTTATTGAAAAGAACTAGTTTTCAATCACTGTTACGGCGTCTTCGAGCCTCTGTGGCTGAATTTAATTGGCCACAGAGAGGCGTTGCAAAAGTGATTCAAATCAATGAGAAATACAATATATACCATAAATAACGGGTAAAGTTTTACATATTTGTATTGCTCTATCGATAAATCTTATTTTGCAACAGACCCTTTTCCCAAAATTTCGCGAATTTTATTCACCAACTCCTGGCTGGTAAAGGGCTTGATTAAATAGCCCTGAATTTTATAAGCAAAAGCCGCTTGTAGATCATGGTTTTGCGCCTTTGCACTGGTAACCAATACCGGAATATTTTCAGTGCCGCTATTATTTTGAAGGGCTTCCAATACCATGTAACCATTGAGTTTCGGGATTAAAATGTCCAATAAAATGAGATCCGGTTGATGGTTGATAGCCATTTCCAACCCGCAAATACCGTCCCCGGCCTCCAAAACTTCAAAACCATTTGCTTCCAGACAGATCTTTTCCACCAATAAAATGTTCGGATCGTCTTCAATGAGTAATACTTTTGTTTTTGAATTCATCACTGGCACCTCCTTGGGAAGTATTCGCCAAAGGAAGCGTAAACCTAAAATTACTGCCTTTACCTAACTCGCTTTCAACCCAAATTTTCCCGCCATGGGTTTGGATAATTTCCCGGGTGATTGCCAAGCCAAGTCCGGCGCCATTGGTAAATTTATCACTGTTTTTAACTTGGACAAACTTTTCAAAGATTGTTGATTGATATTCCTTTGGAATACCAATTCCGTTATCCTTTACCGAAACCAGAACCCACTCTCCTTCAAGAACCCCGTCAATCTCAATGAGCCCTCCTTCGGATGTATATCGAACCGCATTGGAAATAATATTATTAAATACCCAGGCGATGCGGGATGCGTCCACCAAAACCCTGGGTAAACTTTTTATCCGGGGCTCGACTTTCAGATTGATCTTCTTTTCTTCCAATTGAATTTGAAGAGGTCCGGCCGAGGCTTCAATAATTGGATAAAGATCGCTGCTCTCCTTGGCCATCACGATTTTACCCGACTCCATCCTGGAAAGATCCAGCAGTTCACTAACGAGATTGTTCAAGCGACCGCAATCCTCCTGAATCACCTGAAGCAATTGTTCTTGTTTTGGATTGATTGCGCCAACGGTTCCCTCTAAAAGAAGTCCCGCACTCAGGGTGATGGATGTAAGTGGAGTACGGAATTCATGAGAAGCTGTTGAAACAAAATCCGACTTAATGCGGTCTAACTCTAATAACTGCGTTACATCTCCCATAAAGACAACGATACCGATTAAATTTCCTTCCTTATCATCGACCGGAGTTGCATCCAGCAAATAATGGCGCACCGCATGATTGACTGTCAAAGTTAATGCCGACTCCATACCGGCGGCGCGAACCGGTAAATGAGTTTCGGCGCTTTCTTTCAGAGCGCTGAAAATCACCCCGTTATTAATGACTTCGAGAATATGGGTCCCTTTGACCTGCTTTTCTTTGATTATAAATAATTTTTCCGCCGATGAATTGAGTGCAATAATCCGATAATCGGCATCCACAACGATTAAAGGATCCGGAATGCTCCGGACAATCGCATTGGCCCTTCTTCTTTCGGCAATCAACTTTTCAATGTTGTGTTTCTCATATTCCCGGAGCCGCTCCGTCATCCGGTTAAATTCTTCAGCCAGTTTACCGATTTCATCCTTGGTTTCAACCGTAATCCTTTGATCGAGATCGCCCTCGCCGATTTTTTTCGCATGTTCCGTTAATTTCAGGGTTGGAGTAATGATAATGGCTGAGATTCTGTAACCCAATAGGATGGCAAGGAATAACGCCAACAGGGATACCAAAGTTGTTGACAATATGGCATTCCCGGCATTGGATTTAGCCCTGTTGTCAGCCTTAACCATATGGTTTTGGTTGATATTCAGCAAGGTATAACATTCTCGTTTCACTTTAGCATATTGCGGTGTTAGCCGGCGTAGATAAAAATCCTTCATTGGGTTGGAATCTTTCAACGACATTTCCCGGAGTTGCTGAAAATACATTAAATATAAATGGTAATCTTGGCGAATCCTTTTTAAAGTCTCTCTCTCTCCTTTAAAGGCGACATTTCCTTCGGCTATGGTATACCATTTACTGAATTCTTGCTGGTTGGTCAAAAAATTGCCGGTACTCTCCGTACCGGAATTCATAAATAAGAAAAGCGAAGCTGCATTGTTTTGTTGTTCTAAAGCCTCAATCATTTTTTGCGATGCGACCACACTTCGGTAACTGACTACCATAATATCTTTAATGGCATGATTTAAACGGATAAAGTTATCTATCGCCCAGATACCGGTTACCAACAACAAACCGGCAATGATCAAATATCCCAGTAAAATCTTCCAACGCAAACTGGTTTCGGAAGGAAAAAAGCCGGCAGTCATAAAAAACACTTCCTTATCCTTATACTCTATGAGATTGAGGTTCCTCGAACTCTTGGGCAATCCGGTTAAACCGTTCCGCCTCTTTTTTTTGGCCCTGGACCTCATAAATTGTCGCCATTAACTTATAAGTTTCTCCGTGATTTGCATTGACGGCCAGGGAATTTTGCAATTCTTTAAAAGCTTCCCCCAGCTTTCCCTCAGAAATCAATTGTTTGGCCTTCAAAATATAAAGCCCGACCTCTTGGGCTGACCCAGGAGGCGTTTGAGGGATTTCATGTAATATCCGTCTTAATTTCTCAGCCGTAAAAGGTTTTTGCAAATAAATCACAGCTCCAAGTTTGGTACATTCCACGGCGTTTTTAACAGTTGCAAAAGCAGTCATAATAATGATGGGAGTATTGATTCCTCTCTCCCGAACCCTTCTGAGTACCTCTGTACCGGTAATCTCCGGTAATTTGATGTCTAAAAAAACCAGATCCAATGGTTCGTTTTGGATAAAATTCAAACCTTCTATACCATCATCTGCAGTTATTACTTGGTAACCTTCCGATTCCAAACACATAGTCAATAAAGTCCTGATATTTTTGGTATCATCCACCACCAAAGCCTTTTTCATCCGAATCAACCTCCAAAGGAAAGACAATAAAAAACAAACACCCTTTTCGTGTTTATTTAATCTTACTATAAGTGAAAATGAAATGAAAATCCAGTACATTCTATACTTTTAGTTCGGAATATTCGAAGCTTTCTTGGATATCAGCAACATCACGGCTTCCTGTACGAACGGTAATGAGCTTGCTGATCGTATAAGCTTCCATCTTGTTCTCGGCTCCTCACTTTCCTAAATCTTTGACGGTTATGATTTCATCCCAACGGGTCGTATAACATTGGGACAGTCTCTCTTGTCTCAATTTCCACCGGGGATTAAAACCCAATACAGCCAGTTTTAAAGTGTCACGGCCGAATTTTTTGTTGATCTGGTCCATGGCCTCCATAATTTTTGAATGCTTATCCCGATCAACCGGATCAAAGAGAGACCCTTGAATCTCATTTTCCGGTACAATCTCGGTTACGATGATTCCGGCCTTTTTATAACGATAACCTTCCCTAAAAATAGCCTGCAGGCCAATTAAAGCATATTGGATAATTTCCATCGTACTGTTAGTGGCCACGGGCAAGGGAATCACCACATTTTGGGCATATTGAGGATCGTGGGGATTAAATCCATTGGTATGGATAAAGACCATGATCGTCTTGGCGCAACTATGCTGTCTACGGAGTTTATATGCGCAACGGCTCGCAAAAGTTGCCACAGCTTCTTTCAGTGGCTCAATCGCAGTTTGGAATTGACCGAATGACCTTGAAGTACAGATTGCCTTCTTCGTGGGTGCGATTAATTCCATTTTCAGGCACGAGATGCCCTCCAGTTCCTTCTTAATCCTCAACCCAACTACGGTCATTTTCTTTTTAACCCAAGCCTCCGGCATCTGCGTAAAATCCCAGGCTGTTTTTACTCCCATGGAATTGAGCATTGCGGCATATTGTCTTCCGATGCCCCATACTTCGCCGATTTCAAACATTTTAAGGGCGTCAATGATTTTATCCTGGGTGTCCAAGATATAGACGCCATTATGTTCGGGTACTTTTTTACCATAATGATTTGCGGTTTTGGCCAGAACTTTGGTAGGTCCTATGCCAATACTGACCGGAATACCGACGTTCCGGTACACGGCTTGCCGGATCCTTTGAGCGTACTCTGCAAGCTGAACCGGTATCCCCGATAAATTCAAAAAACCCTCATCGATCGAATAAATTTCAATCTCGGGTGTAAATTGACTCAAGGTCCCCATGACCCTTTGGGACAAATCCCCGTAAAGAGCGTAGTTTGAGGAAAAAACCGTAACCTTGTTCTTTTGCAGAAAGTCCGTGATTTTAAAGGCTGGTTCTCCCATCCTAATGCCGAGTTTTTTCGCTTCATTGGAACGGGCGATGATGCAACCGTCATTGTTTGAAAGGACCACCACCGGCTTGCCGTTCAAATCGGGACGAAATACCCTTTCGCAGCTTACATAAAAGTTATTACAATCTACCAGTGCGAACATATCAATATGCCTTCTTGATGATATAAGTTACAATTCCCCAAACCGCAAAATCAGCGTCTTTAGGAACCGGAATGGGTGCATAATCCTTATTGGCCGGCATCAGAATAATTTGGTCGCCGTTGGTGGTGATCCTTTTCAGCGTAAAATCACCGTCAATGAAACAAACGGCCAAGGCGTCCTTTTTATAAACGAGCGACTTGTCGATAACCAACAGATCGCCATCATCCACACCGGCGTCGATCATCGATTGCCCTTTGACCCGTCCAAAAAAAGTAGCGCAGGGATTTTTGATCAGTTCGCGATTGAGATCCAAAGAAGACTCCAAATAATCTTCAGCCGGCGAAGGGAACCCGGCGCATATTTGGGTGCCGATATTCGGTAATGCTAATTTCGATTCTAGATTAGGAGAATAAATTTGAATGGTCGTGATGTCCAACTCCTTTTTCCGGAATTTCATTCCGTTTATTCGTGATAGATTTTGACCAGAGTCCATTGGAAAGAGCGAGTATGAAAACAAAGTTCATAAAGATTGGCATTATCGGTAATGACGGAAAAATGTACCCGTTTAGCATCCCCTTCCGAATCCATCCACATACTGGAGGTTTTTAAATTGCTATAGCGCCGGTTGCGCCAGGAAAACAGTAACGGCGAGACTTTACCCGACGAAAGACCGCCACCACGTCAATCGGACCATCAATTTCTTCAATCATGATATTCACCCTTTCCCGAATATATGTTCGAATTCATTATATAATATCAGCCTGACCATAGTAAATGGAAAACAAATCCCTGTTCAAGATATATTTATTTTTACTAGAACGATATGGAAATAAGATCCGGAGGCTAGATGAGCGAGGAAAAAATCTGCCCTGAAAAAGCATTATTGATTTCATTGGCGATTTATGGTATTTTATAACGATATTGATCGGAGGAGGTATGGATATGAAATTGGAGCGCTATATGAAGACAGCCATTGAGGAGGAAATCGAACATCTCCGGAATGCCGATGATAAGATACTCCATCAACTCAACGGTGATTCCATCCGCCGCAGAACCCAATGGTTTCAAGAAAATAAAGGCAACTTTGACTTTATTACCGATGACTTACTTTATTCCGGTTACCGGTTGTTATTGGAGCGGTTTCATATCACTCCAAAAGAAGCGCCGGTCATCCTAAAGACGGATCAAGAGATTGTTTTTCATTCCATGAATTTCTGTCCTACTTTGGAGGCATGCAAAATATTAGGACTTGATACAAGATATGTCTGCCAAAGGCTGAATGAAACTTCAACGGATACGCTGTTAAAACAAATCGACGGCCGACTGAAATTTACGAGAAATTATGATAAACTCAGGCCCTATACGGAATACTGCGAAGAAATGATTTATCTATCCAAAAACCAAGAAGCCGCAAAACCCGGCAATCATTGGAACGAAGGGTGACTCCGCTACGTTATTGGGTACGCTCGCCAAAATGAAAACCGGATCTCTGCGCTATGCGCTCTGCGATCTGCGCAGAAATCCGGTCGATTGATATAAGGACAACTTTTAAAATTTATGCTCTTACAATAAGCAACTCTCACCAAACCATAAGGCTGCTTTTCCGATCAGTCTTTTTTATTCTGCGGTTTCGTATTTCGTAGACAGCTTTGTTTTTAATATTTGAATCTGTTCAGCCGTCATGCCGCCGGAAAGGAGATATTTCTCCGCGGCTTCCGCCAGATTGGCCTTATCCAAATCATTGGTTCCCGCAACGAACTTGAGCATTGCCAGTACATCCTCGGCAATCACTGCGTACTTGTCGGTGCCTTTTTGAACGCCATAATAATTGATATAGCTTTGCATATAATCTTCAACGATCTCATTCTTGGATGCGCCCATTAACGCTTCCAGCAATGCCGCAAAAAACCCCGTCCGATCCTTCCCTTCCGTGCAGTGGAAAAGATAAGGCCCTTGATTCTCCGCCATAAACACCAGGCCCTTGATAATACTGGCCTTAAATTCTTTGCCGGTATAGGCCAGTCCCATATTCAAACATAACACTCGGTTGTTCTGAAAGAGTTCCGCATAGCCCAGGGAGGCAAAATCCTTGGCCCCCATATAAGTCTTGATATTCTCGGTTGAATCGGCCAGATTGACCACAGTATTGACTTTCACTTTCTTCAAAAAGCCATCCGCATAGGGAGCGCGACCCAGTTCGTTATTGATCGGGCTTGAACTGCGGTAAAGCGCGCCTTTTGCAATCTTACCCAGTGAAATATTGCGGAAATTGGCAAATGCCTCATCCGATGAATAATCGGCCCGGTTATTGGTGCGCTTTAACTTCCGAATCTCATATTGCGTAAGATAGCCGCCGCGGGCGGTCAGCATAATCGTAACTTTATTACCCGCCTGGAGGTGGGCAATCTCACTGAGCTTTCCATAGTTGATACACACCGCGATATTGGTTTGTCCCGGGTAAGCGCGAACCAGCGGTTTACCGGCATCTACATAGTAGCCATCCAAAAACGGCGCCTCCAGCACAAAACCGTTATCAAAGACGGCTGTTACCATATCTCCCGGTTTAAAGCCCAATTTGTAAAAGTCTTCAATGGAAATTTCCGTTACGGCATGACCGTACTTTTCGATCTCCGTCACTTTACCCGATACGTTTGGAGTTTTGTAAACGGAATCCACGGCAAGCCTTTTTTTAAGGGCTTTAATCTCACTGGAAGTCAACCCGTATTTTTTCAGATATTTCTCGCTTGCTGCCGCCAGATCCGCTTTGGAAATATCGGTTCCCTTGGGATACCCGCAAACAACCGTGGTCAATGAAGTCACGATGTTACTGTTGGCGATGGAGGTATACTGCTCGCTGCCTTTTTTAACTCCGTAATAATTCTCATAGGTGGTCATATAGTCGGAAACGACTTCGTCGAACCTGGCCCCCATCAGGGATTCCAATACGGCGCTTACAAAGCCCGCCCGGTCTTTGCCCTCCGTGCAATGGATCAGATAAGGTCCCTTGTTTCGACTTAGGAAACGGAGCCCTGCGGCCAGTTTTTTCCCGAAGTCGGCGCCTGCAATATCAACATCCATATCCACAGCTTTAACTTTGCCTTGATCATAGAGCGCCTTGTAATAGCCTGAAGTAAACTCCTTGGATCCGATATAGCCTTTGATTTCTTCATCGGAGTCGGCTAAATTGAGCACCGTTGCAACTCCGGCGGCCTTAGCCAATGCATCGGCATAGGCGGCACGGCCCAACTCATTATTTGCCGGGCTGCTGCTTCTGTATAAAACAGCAGGGTTTATCCCTGTTGTTGTAATGCTGCGGAAATTGGCGAATATCGAATCGGTCGCATAATCAGAGCGGACATTGGTGCGTTTCAACTGACGAAGCTGATACTCAGAAAGGTATCCTTCCTTTTCCGCCAGGGAGAATGTTACCTTATCCCCCGCTTTGACATTATATTTGGCGGAAAAGTTCCCCATGTTGATGGCCACCACCAGTAAATCATTGGTCCGGTCATCCCGTACTACAAGGCTTCCCGTATCGACATCACTATAAGAGGTACAAAAAGGGATTTTCAGTACGTTGGCGCCCGCCGCCACATTGAGGATATCACCCAAATGATAACCGGCATCATAAAGGGCCTTTGGTTTAATATCCATTGTAAGGTTGCCGTATTTTTGCACCTCGGCAACAGTTCCCGCGACATTGGCATAGCTGTCTGCCGCCTCAGCCTTCGCTGTCATCGGCAGTGAAAATGCCATCAGCATCATCACTGTCAAAAATAGCCAAACAATTTTCTTTGCCTGTTTCATATTTTTTCTCCTTATCCATTGATAGATTGGAGTTCTAGTAAAACGTTCTCTAAATAACTACTCAATGATTGTGAACGTTTTACTTAAGTAGAGCGTATCTTCCCATTTCTGATTGCTATTTATTTACAATACGCTCTACTAATCCACAAAACCCTCCGTTTTAGTGGAATTTCTCTCCGTTTTGTAACAGCCTGTCCATAAAATAGAAATGTTCGCTGCTTTGCCGTGTTTTCCTGCCGTAATCGAACGATATCATCGGGAAAGAACAAGCCGCTTCCGGAGGAACTCCGCTCTCCCGTTTCGAGTCTTAATCATTGGCGGAAATGATTTCTTTTAACGTCACATTTTCATTCCGAAACCGGGCATTGGGGTTTTTTTCTTTTTTTAAACGGATCGCCTGTTGAGGACAATGGTTGATGCAGGCAAGACAAAATTCGCAATGTCCTCCGTAAACCGGTTTAATGCCTCCCGGCTTTGTGTCAATCGTTATATTGTCGCGGGGGCAAACCTTGCTGCACGTCCCACAACCATTACATTGATCTCCGATCAAAAAATCCCTATCCGAATAAAAGTTGGGATTTAATTTCAACAAACCCTGAACAGCCTTGGTCATCATGCAATCGATGACAGTCCCCCGCCTTATATAATGCCTTTCTTGATTCACATCTGCCATCAAACGGTTTAGATTTTCTTCTATGCGCTTTTCTTTGGTCTTTTCCCGCTCTACATCGAACACGGGCAAACAGTTGTCAATCATCAACAAACCGTCTGCATAATGAATGGTGATATTATTTTCCCCGGCAAACCGTACAAGCCAACGGACGCTGTCCGCCAATGTATTTCCATAGGTCATAATGATAAAAATATAAGGGCTTTTCAGAGTGACCTTGGCAATGAATTCCTGTACGATAGAAGGAGCAGCAAAACCGTAGCATGGAAATATAAGTCCTATTTTTTCGTCTTCAAAATGAAATTGATTGCTTTTTAAAACTTTAGGTATAGAGTAAAGCTCTCCTCTGAATCGTTTAGCAATCGCCAAGCTATTGCCAGTAGCAGTGAAATAAAAAATTTTCATTTGCGATTTCCTTACCGCTCTCCTTTTGACGCGGTAATTTTATTGATTCGCTTTAGCCCACCCCGGATTTTATAGTAAGCCCGCACCAAACCGGCAATGGGTTTAAAATAAAACCGTTCCATATCCTTAGAGACTTCTCTTAGATGTTTCCGTATGGGTAAACTCTGAGGACAATGCTTTTCACATTTTCCACAATCCCGGCACAAGGAAGCGTAAGAAGATTTACCACTGTCCACTCCGATGGTAAAACCCATGTATGAAAGCTGATAGGAATTTTCGTTGAATAAGTGTTTATTGTTATAATAAGCAAAACATAACGGAATATTGACTCCAGCCGGACAAGGCATACAGTATCCGCAGCCTGTGCAGCCGACTTTCATCATTCCGGCATAAGCCGCTTTTACATCATCGAAAAGTTTGATTTCCTCCGCGGATAAAGATCCCGGATAGGCGCTTCCGGCAATTCTGATATTCTCCTCAATCTGGCTCTCTTCATTCATTCCCGACAGCACAACCGAAACTTCGGGATGATTCCATACCCAGCGTAAAGCCCATTCCGCCGGTGTCCTTTTAATTTCAGCCCGTTCCCATATTGACCCTATCTGTGAAGGCATTTTGCCCGCAAGAGAGCCACCCCGGAGCGGTTCCATGATGACAACACCCAGGTTCCTGGATGCCGCATATAAAAGTCCTTCCTTCCCTGCCTGGTTCGATTCATCCATATAGTTATATTGAATCTGGCAAAAATCCCACGCGTAGTCATCCACAATCTCTTTGAACTGTTCTTTATCACCATGATAGGAAAATCCGATGTGACGGATCTTTCCTGCCGCTTTGGCTTTCAAAAGAAATTCCTCCACCCCGAGACGCTTCAGCCTCTGCCAACCTTCCGTCGTCATTACCGAATGCATTAGATAATAATCAATGGAGTCCGTTTGAAGCCTCTTTAATTGGGTCGCAAAAATGTTTTCCATGTCTTTGGAAGAATGGATCAAAGGCAATGGCAATTTGGTGGCGACCATCACTTTGTCGCGGTAACCTTTGGCCAAAATATTTCCCAGAGTGGCTTCGCTGTTAGGATAAATATAAGCGGTGTCAAAATAGTTGACTCCCTGATCAATGGCGGAAATAACCTGTTTCTCAGTACGCTCCTGATCAATCTTACCGTCTTTTTTGGGAAAACGCATACAGCCATAACCCAAAATTGAAGCCTTCTCTCCGGTCTTGCCCATTTCACGATAAAGCATCATTTCCCATCTCCCTTATCTAATAAATTTCGGTATTTTCGCTTACGATACTTCTGTGTCAATGTAATATCTTGTAATGAATTGGTTTTGCCCCAGAGACAAAGAGAAAAACATTATTATCGGTTGGGATTGATAAATTTCCAATAGAGTGAACGTTCATTCCGCAATCACTAAAAAAATAATCCTGCTTATTTTAGCGCAATCATATCCCACAGGGCATCCAATCCCATAGCAAGGGATTCCTCGCTCAACCCGTCCGGCGAGGCTAGGTAGAGTTTGGCAAGAGAAATAGCGGCTCCGCCTAAAAGAGCGCATGAAATTTCGAACGGCATTTCCTTCAATAAATTCTGCTCTTTGGCGCGCCGGTACAAGTCTTCAAACGGTTCTGCCATTCGCATGGCCTCTTCCCGGGTGGCGGCAGTGATCACTGGAGAATTTACGTACTGTTCCATAAAGGACAATTCGGCAGGATTCTCTTTAAAATAGCGGATTAGATTTCCAAGTATGTGTTTAAAAGCCTCACGAGCCGGCAGGTTTTCCGGGTAACTGCGCCGGGAACAGTCGGCGATTTTTTGCTTGATGTTAATATATAAGGCATTTAATAAATCGTCTTTATTTTTAAAATAGCGGTAAATGGTGCCCATCCCGATATCCGCCCTCTGAGCGATTTGGGACATGGGCGTGCCGACAAAACCCTGTTCCGATATTAATTCCAGGGTGGTCTTTAAAATAACCGTTTTTTTATCTGCCATTTCTTCTTTCCGCGAATCCGCCAAAACGTTACCTCCCCTGAATGAACATTCATTCCTCATATCATATTATTTCAACCGGAAAATGTCAAGTTGAATTCCGCCTATCATAACAACTATTTTCATTAAGCTGCAATAATTCCACTCCCTTTTCCTTCTGTTTGTTTTTTGATTTTCGAACTTAGAGAATAAATAGACCCAAAATCCGTGGGGCCCTCAAAACCGCCATTCATTCGTTTTTCCCTGCTCCATACCCCAAAAAAATATTTTCATTTCCCCATCCCTTCCGCCCTCAACTCCCACTTGCATTTCCACAATATATACTTTCTGATGATATTGCAAAATTCTCAGGATTTATTATAATTACAGTAGTTGGAAATGATAACCAACAAAAAAATATCAATATACTTTATGCGTATATTTTGAACAGGCATTTTCTTAAAAAGGCAAGGTCCATGGGGAAATTTTTCAGTCTTATTCCCAAACTAAAAAAGAAATATCCATCCTTATATACAACACCTCATTGACCCAACATAGCCCCCAAACCCATTAAGCGCCGGACTTTAGAGTGTTAGGCAACCTTGACTTTAGTGGAACTTAGAAAACCGGCGAGCGATTCACCGGAGCAAACTTGAAAAACAAAAATTGAATAGATTTTGCCGCCGGTCTTTGGAAAGGAGGGACAAACCAACTCTTGACTTAAGCAAGCCAACTTTTAAAACCCGGCCCTCGCTACAGAGAATGTTGGTTAGTGGGGTATGTGGGCCAATTTTAGATATAGAACCGTGATTTTAAGGATGAATCGGGGTTATCCCAAATGAGGGGAAGGAGGGGCACGAGGGCATAAAAATAAACCAGGATCAGTCAGGATTGATCGTCCTTTAAAAAGAGGCCCACTTGAACGGATTTAGTCTTTGGGCCTCTTCGTCACCTACATGGTGGAGTCACTTAATTAGGCAAAAACTTCTTTTAATGCGTTGCTTAAATCTTCTGCACTGTTGATTTCATAATCACTCAACAGTTCTCGTATTAAATTTCTATGTTTGTAATATTTTTCGTGTAGTGTGATATGTATTCTCCTTTTTTCCAGCCTTTTTATTATACTTTTTTGGAGTTTACACACCATATGATAAACGACGATGGTTCAGTATGCATACGCAACCGATCCGGTGGACATACGCGACTCTCCGGTAGACATACGCAACCCTCCGGTGGACATACGCAACCCTCCGGTGGACATAC
>JAFABB010000058.1 GCA_023426245.1 Bacillota bacterium | reverse complement strand
ACTAAAGGATGAAGCCTTCATGTTGAAGATTGAGCAGGAGATAGTTTGCTGTTAATTGTATCATGCAGGGATTATTGGATATATGTGGAATTATAATATGGAAATTTTAATAATTCGGGGTCTTTGTAGATTTCAGGCGGGCTGAAGATAGATGCATTGGGGGTAACCGTGAGTTTCATAAATGACAAATTGTCAAATATGAAATCCAATTTATTTCTAATTCGACTTTATGTCGTATATGCGCTAGTTGAACAAAACCGCTTCGCGGTGGCTTGGAGCAACAGGTAATAGTTACTCTGAGCTTTGACAAATAAATACTGTAAAGTAAGTCCGACTTTTCCCGATGAACTGGTGGATGGATAGATGTACAATAAAGCCAACAATTAGCAGGGGGAAGCGGACATGCAGACAATAGAAGAACAAATGGTTACTGAATTTACACTACGGGGTTATAGTCCGAAAACCCAAAAATCATACTTACGATATATGAAAAGTTACACAGATCATTTCGGCAAACCGCCAGATAAAATGGGGGAACAGGAAATCAAAGAATATTTGCATTTTCTCATCACCCAGAACAAAAGCCAATCCTGTATCAACGCAGCTTATAGTGCTTTAAAGTTTTTTTATGAAAATGTATAATTGCAGACATTGAATGTCAATCAAATGCCAAGGATAAAACGAGAAAAGAAGCTTCCTGTCATCCTTGACCCTACAGAAGTGAGGCGGCTATTAGAAGTACCCAATAATCTCAAACACCGTGCTATTTTGATGATCACCTATGCAGCAGGATTAAGAGTAAGTGAAGTCGTAAATTTGAAAGTAACCGACATCGACAGCAAAAGAATGCAAATACGTGTTGAACAGGGAAAAGGCAGAAAAGACCGTTATGCACTCTTATCCGAAGTAAACTTGGAGATGCTACGAATATATTGGCAGGCATACCGTCCTCAAACTTGGCTTTTTCCAAGTTATAATCACGATGTTGCTCTTTCCGTTCGCTCAGTACAAAAGGTATTTGAAAGGGCCAGACAAAAAGCGGGTATTCAAAAGAAAGTTACAGTACATTCATTAAGGCACAGTTTTGCCACGCACTTGTTGGAATCAGGAACAGATATTTTCTATATTCAACAACTCATGGGTCATGCATCGGTAAAAACGACAACAGTATATATTCACTTACGAAACCAGAATGCATTGAAAGTAATCAGCCCGATAGATTTAATGTTTAAATCAAACCATGATTGACATTGCCGATATTTTTCGTGAATATGGTGAGGCCTACTGTCAAGCCCATAAACAACCGGGTTACATTTTAAAGGCCATAGAAGCAATACTAAAATGCCGGACAGCTGAACTAGGCGGACATATTAATAAATGCGACTATTGCGGTCATCAAACTGTTCTTTACAACTCTTGCCGTAATCGTCATTGTCCGAAATGTCAAAATATGGCCAAAGAAAAATGGTTATTGGATCGGAAAGAAGATTTACTGCCCGTGGAATATTTCCACGTGGTATTAACGATTCCTAATCAACTTAATGTTTTAGCACTTAGAAATCAAAAAGTAATTTACGATATATTATTTAAAGCTGGTTCGGAAGCTTTATTGGAGTTGGGAAGGGACCTCGAGCATTTAGGGGCGGAAATTGGATTTATTACCCTTTTGCATACCTGGGGTCAAAACTTAATGGATCATCCCCATTTGCATTGTATTGTTCCTAGAGGAGGACTGGCATTCGGTGAGAGTGGAGGGATTTCCTCTCCCCATCAATTTTTTATACCATTTAAAGGTATATCACGTTTATTCCGGGGGAAATTCCTATATTATTTGAAAAAAGCTTTTCAAAACGGCAAACTGAAGTTCACGGGAGAAGTTTTATATTTAAACAAAGAACAGAGTTTCAAAAAATTATTGAACAGTCTTTATAACCAAGAATGGGTAACTTATTGTAAACCTCCATTCCGGGACTCGGAACAGTTATTAGAATATCTAGGCCGGTATACTCATAGGGTGGCAATCTCCAATCACCGGATCATTAAATTTGAAGATGGAAAGGTTACTTTCCGGTGGCGGGATTACAAAGATAACAATCGAATAAAGCAAATGACTCTGAATGTTTTTGAATTTATCCGCAGGTTCTTACTACACATACTCCCTGCCGGCTTTGTAAAAATTCGGCACTATGGTATTCTCAGTAACCGGAGCCGGTGTACTAAGTTAAAAAAATGCCGGGAGTTTTTAGGAATGGCTACTGATAAAACCAAACAGAAAACCAAACTAAGCTGGGAAGATTTATTACTTAAACTAACTGGTATTGATCTTCGAGACTGCCCGGTTTGTGGCCAAGGAAAAATGATTACTCATGAAATATTCTATGCGAATAGAAACATTCCAATAAAAAGCTTGATATTTTTGATTAAAAGCCGTGACAAATTAACTATAAATGGAAATTTAATAATTGAATCTCCATAGAAGATAGATAGTGCTGAAGCGGCTTCGTTCAACTGTATTGCATCCGAATTTATGAGAGATTAAGAAGACTACTACTCACTTAATATCAAATTCGGATGCAATACTAATAGTTATCGGAAAGATGAGGCAAAATACCGCCTGTCCTTGGGCGGAGTTTGTAAAAGAAGAATTTTGGGGCTATTTAATTAAATGAGGAGGGCATAATGTATAAAAAGGTTTTTGGTTTTTTAATATGGATTTTTGCATTGTTTTCAATACTATATACACCTTTAGAAAGTAAATTCATTATGCATGTTGGAGAGATTGACCTTCGAACATCATTACTAGATGTCACTATTTCATTAACAAAAAAGCAGCATATACTTAGTTTTGGAATACTTTCAATACTGTTACTGAATTATTTTTTATATGAAAAAGGTAGATATTTCAAGGTATTCTTATGGGTATTTGGATTTTCAGTACTGATTGAAGCGATTCAAATATTTTTTGTACAAGGACACTTTAGGGTAAGAGATTTAATCTCAAACATAGTTGGAATAGTATTTTCTATATTTATGTTTAACATACTTGAAAAACATCTTAAGGAAGCCTCTGGCTTAAAAACAGTGGTAATTAATATGATCACGATAACTGTACATATACTGTTTACTATAACAGTATATTATATTTTTAAAGAAATAAGTGTTATGCTGGGTGGAGAGAGTATAAGAAAGTATTTGTAAGCCTTTAAGGGTTCATCGTTCGTAATGCACACTGAACTTCGCGGGGCCTCATCCATCCGATATAAAAGAAGTATCACCAAGTTTTTTTGTATTGTCAGGAAAATCGGGTTCATTTCCATATAGTTTATGCATACAAAAAATCCTAGAATTAAAACCCGTAGATATTTCACGTATTGATCGTGATGGATGGGTTAGTGTTGATACAGATGGACATTATGTAACAGATTTTAAGCAAAATCTTCCTCCACGTTGTGATCCAAAAGATCAAATTACAATAGTTGCCTCTTCAGTTTTATCTGGGGGCAATTATAATCAACAAAATGTATGGGATAAAGACCCAAGTACAGCTTGGGTCGAAGGAGACAAAGGTGACGGGATAGGAGAGTGGTTGGACTTCTGGTTGTATAGAAAAAAACAAACGATAAATTCAATTAGTATTATTAATGGATATGCAAAAAATGAAACAATTTATAACGCTAATAATCGTGTAAAAAAGTCCGTATTTGGGCCAATAACGGCGATTCATATTTATTTGACCTTGAGGATAATAATTTGCAAAAACAAATATTAAAATTACCAAAACCAATTAATGCAAGTACTTTAAAAATCATAATTGTGGACATTTATAAAGGCTTTAAATATAACGATACTAGCATCTCTGAAGTTGAATTAAATTGAAAGTAGTTGCCCTCCCTGATTGCCTTCCATACGCCGTAGAACACCGCGTTACTGCATACGGGCGCGGTGATTCGAAGATGGGTATTCGAAGAAGCAAGCGGTATCACGAAGTGTATTCAAGAAGTTAATTCATGAAGAATCGCGCCACATCGCCGGACCTAAGACAAATACACTAAGGTCCAGCGACGTCAATAACGCGGGACGTTAGTCGTTATCTCCTAAGTTCTTGCCGATAGTGGCATCGCGCCGCTCTGAAAAGCAAAAACAACATGAATGGGGAATCAGTGGGTGAAAAAGAAAAAACACAATAGATATCTCGGCCCGCGTTGCAAAAGGATGAAACGCTTGGCGCGATTACAATCGGCAGAAAGTTGGTTACCGAAATATGATGGGAAAAGTGTTATCCGGGGATATAGTAGACATTTTGGCGTAAGCTGTTTATGTGCGGCGCTGGAACTTAGAATATTAGGTTACGGCATCCGTGACGAGCGTATTGAGCAATATAAGAAAGAAGAAGAGGCAAAACATAGGAAAGCATTATTGGCAAAACAAAAAAGAATGGAAAAGGAACAAGAAAATAATCTTGGCGAATCGAATGAATGGTTTAGTTATATTGCCGGATATACGGCGGGTGGAGCTGCTTATGGAGTTGAATGGGAAGATTTATGGGACGGTTATGAATGTTTACAATCACCGGAAAGTGAAAATAAAGAAGAAAAAGTTGAAGAAGATTTTGATTTGCCTTTTTAAATTGTCTACTGACGCCCTCCGTGGCTGTTGAATGGAGAGGAGACGTTAACTAACACCGCAGCCGGGGCGCGTATTGTTAAAGAAAGTTAAATCGAAGAAACTGTCAATTCAGGTTGTTGGGTCATTGAAGGCGTGTCATGCAGTAAACGCGCCTTCCGTGGCGCGGATTATCTCTGAAGGGCTCAATTAACCAATGGTTCGCATTGGTAAGAAAGTGTGAACTTAAAATTTTGATCGAATATTCCATTGTGCAGTATACAAAGGAGGAGTACTTAAATGATATTTAGAGAACTCGGCAAAACGGGTCTAAAGGTCAGTGTGATCGGCCTTGGATGTGAACATCTTGACGGGAAGCCATATTCACAGGTTGAAGAAACAATTAATGCCGCTCTTGAACAGGGTGTAAATATTCTGGATGTGTTCATGCCGGGGAAAGAAATTCGCGAAAACATTGCCAAAGCGTTAGGCAATAGACGCAAAAAAGTCATGATCCAAGGGCATATCGGTTCTACAGATATCAAGCAGCAGTATGATATAAGCCGGGATATGCCTACAGTACGGCGATACTTTGAGGATATCTTGCGTATTTTTGGCGGCTACATCGATTTAGGAATGATGTTTTTCATTGACTCGGATGAGGATTACAAAAATGTTTTTGAAACAGACTTCGTCAAATATGTAGAACACCTCAAAAAGCAAGGTTGCATCGGTCATATCGGCTTTAGTTCCCATAATCCGGCGACGGCAATGAAGGTCATCAATACCGGATTGCCGGAAATGCTAATGTTTAGCATAAATCCTGCGTTTGATATGCTTCCATCGGAAGAATATATTTTTAATCATTTTCAAAATGGCTTTGACCCTGAACTATTTCGAGGAATTGACCCCAAGCGCGCGGAACTGTATAAACTATGTACCCAAAAACAGATAGGCATTACTGTGATGAAAACCTTAGGTGGCGGTAAATTGCTTTTACCGGAACACACTCCATTTGCCAAGCCGCTTACCGTGCCTCAATGTGTTCATTATGCACTGTCAAGACCGGCTGTGGCCAGTGTATTGCTGGGCTGCCAGACATCAGGCGAGATGTTAAACGCTATGCGCTATTTTGAACTTGACGATTCGGAGAAAGATTATGCTGAAATTCTTGGAACGATGCGCAATGATTTTAAAGGAAACTGCGTTTATTGCAGCCACTGCCAGCCATGCCCGGTAGGGATTGACATTGCGACAGTCAACAAGTATTTCGATATCGCTCGCTTAGATATCGCCAATATACCACCATCCATTCGCTCTCACTATTTGAGCCTATCCAACAGTGGAAGTGATTGTGTTGGATGTGGTAGCTGTGAGAGCCGCTGCCCTTTTAGTGTACCCATTATCAAAAATATGGCGGAAGCCGAAAAGCTTTTGGGTAAGAAGTTTTAGGCTGCATTGGTATTTATACGCAGTATAAGCATTTACTTTGGCGCTTTTCAGGCACCCAAAGTCACCAAAAGGTGATAAAGTGTTGGTCCGGAAGAAGTCAGAGAAGGCCCGCTACCTAACGGTAGCGGGTTTGGCTTTGAACGGGATGTTGATGATAAATAGGCTGATAAAGATTCAGTTAGTAAAGGGGTAGGTCTATCGACTCACCCCTCCAGCTACTTTAATGCAGGTATGAACCGCCAAGCCGCTCCCCTCCCTTTGACTGTTAGCAAAATAATCGCGCCCAAGGGAGGGGAAAGACGCTTGATGTCGGCTTTTGTTTTAATTCCTAAACCATGCCTGAAAGAAATGCAGCCACTTGTTGCAGCCTATCGACCTTCCCCTCCCTTTAGCATTTGAATCAGACCATCGGTCAAAGGAAGGGGAAAGGCTACCAAACATCTTTTACCGACCGGGTTCCTGAAGGGGTAAGTCGATAGACCTGCAGCTTTAACAGCCAAAGTGGTTTAAAGGATATTTTTTTAGCAATAATTTGAATATTTCCGGTAAATTGGATGAACGGCAGGAAATTATAGGTAAATGGGGAATGTTTTTTTGATGAAGAATTAACACAGGGGAATAAACAGAGTGGCAAGTCGAGAGAGTGCTTTGGACGGTTGGGTGGGAAAGAAATAAGCCATAGCCGCACTGTTAAAGTTTTTATATACGACTTATGTCATATATGATTAAAATATATGCGCGTATACGACATAAGTCGGGAATGCAGTAGTTAGGCGACATACTAAGCCTTGTGGCCGGCCCATCGTGGGCGCGGCCATTGAATGGAAGTAAATTCGAAGAAGCCATTTTAAAGTATTCCTAAGTTAAAGAGTTAAATTTCATAGTGGGGTTTTATCTGAAACCCCTATTGATTGAGCAATAATGTGAATGAAAGGAAGATTACTATGGTTGTAGTAACACCCGGCTTTAATTTCAATGGACAATGTGAAGAAGCTATAGCATTATACGAAAAGGCTTTTGGCGCAACAACTAAGTTTATAATGCGATATTCGGATGCTAATAAGAGAGATTGGAAAATTCCGTTAACTGATGACCAAAAAAACATGGTCTATCATGCAGAAATGTTTATTGGAAATCAGCGAGTAATGTTCTCAGATATAATAGAATTTGACTTATGGAAAGGTACGTCATTATTCCTGGTAATAACCTTTGAAGATGCTGAAAGTGTAAAAAAGGCATATGAAATTTTAAAAGAAGGAAGTACAATAGTTTATCCGATGAAAAGTACCACTTATAGCTCTTGTTTTGTTTCTTTAATAGATAAATTCGGCTTTCGTTGGGTATTAATGACAGAGCAAACTGACAAGTAATTTCTTTGAATGTCGACCATCCAACCTTCCTTGGTTCGGCTGTCGATGAAAGTGGAAAAGTGCTGCCCGGCTTAGTACGACGCCTAACAATATATCTCCGCTTCGGGTGCGTAAAGCCATATCACGAAGTTATTTCAATGAAGATGAATCATGTTGAATCGCACCACATGCCTTCGCTAACCGAGTCGGCGGGGAAAGTAGTTTCAAAGAAGTTAGCCCGCCTTGTAAGCTCAGGCATATCGGAGATACAGGACGTTATATGACATGCCGCAAAAGACGGCGGCCTTCCTAGCCGCCTAGATGAGGGATGATAGTTTTGAAAGATAAAAGAGAATATCCTGAAATTGATATGTTGGTATATGAACAACTGAAGAAAGTTAAACCATCACAAGACAAGGGATTAAATTATTATCCTTGTAAAGTTGTGTTTTGTGGAGGGGAAGTTCTAGATTGTGTTTATATCGTTGAAGCTCAAGAATATATAAAGGTTTGGGGAAGATGGCCTGAAAGTGACCCTGGGAAAAGACATATTGATATTAAAACTGTAGAGAAAGTTTTTGAAAGTTCAAAAAGACTGCCTGCACATCTTGCCAATAAGATGTATAAGGCTGGTGAGTCGGGAATGGGATATTGCGCCTTTACTATAGTATTAAAAGATGGGCGAGAGATCAATTGTGTAACTGGTAATGCAGTGGATTTTTTAGAATTACCATCTGATGTTAACACAGATATGATTATTGATTTGATTCCCCATTCTCGTTCGGCTAATTATTTAAAAGGTGCAAATTATTATTGGTGTATTTACTCTAAACCACAACAAAAGAAAAAATTAATTGAGAGTATAGTTGATTTCTTTAAATGAAAAAAGGATTTGAAAGTGGTCGCCATCCATAGCGACCTTCAACCGAAGGCGCGGCACGATCATATAACACAGGGTTACTGCTTCGGGCGCGGTAATTCGAAGAAGCAGATTCGAGGAAGAAAGATAATTCATGAAGCTAATTCAAGAAGTTGGCTCACGACGATGGCGCGCCACATCCAAGCGCCCAAGTCGAAGTGTCACTAGGCTGCTCGGACGTCAGTAACCTGGGACGATCTCCGGACATCCCCTAATTTGGGCCAATCGCGGCATCGTGCCGCGCTAAAATGAACCGAATAGATACAATCGATCCTAATTTTTCTTTACAATTCAAGTCCGCAACTTTATCCAACCAACAAAGAGCAGTTTCATTTGCAGTTAAAAATGCCATAGAAAAAAGTGATTTAACTGATAGTATTTTCTTTGAAGCATTAAAACAATTTAAAAATCGGCAAACATTAGTAAACGTTGATTATTTAAGGATTGAGAAATTAGGAAATGAATTTGATGAGGAGTATTTTAAACTTCAAGAAGAATGCAACGAAAAATACATAGAATATTTTAATAAAGCAAGGGCTGCCTTTGCTTTGGTGTACGCGTTGAAAGCAAAAACTGATGATGATTATTTGGAAAGTATATATGAATCATTAATAGTATTTAATGATCAGATGGAATTGCTTGAAAATCTTAAAAGCATATTGAAAAAATAACGCCCTCCATGGCTGTTGAGTTGGGAAGGGGAAGTCGGAGATCAGCTCCGTTCCTGCTGGCGGGGCTCGGATAGTCAAAAAAAGCAAACTCGAAGAAGCTATTAGTTCATGATGTATTTCAATGATGTTTATTCATGAAGCAGTCTCGTTCACATTTTCAAAACCAAGTCGGCGTCGCTACTAGGTTCTGAAAACGTCAGGAACGGGCGGACGTTAGGCGACAGACCATGCAAAAGCTCACCCCATCCGTGGGGTGTCCAAAAATCTTTGAGGTTAAGTACTTATTAAAGGAGTAATCAAACGAATGGATTATAGTAGAAAAATTTCAGAGCGTCTTTGGAATTTACCTGATAAGGGTGAACTTGAAAGCATGCGGGAAAAGACTTTTATTGATGATATTGTACAAAAAAGCCATATTGAGAAGGAATTATTAGCAAATATTGATGGTATTAATTCGATATTTGATGCAGGAGGAGGATCCGGGAGATTTTCTATTTTACTTGCTAAACGAGGACTGCATATAACTCATTTTGATATATCCCAACCAATGATCGATAAAGCAAAAGAGCTTGCTCAAAAGGAAGGAGTTTTGGCGAATATTGAATTTGTAAAAGGTGCATTGGAAGATTTATCAGCCTATTCAGACAAATCATTTGATATGGTTATATCATTTGATGCTCCCATATCGTATACGTATCCTAATCAGAATACTATAATTAAAAATCTTGTACGTCTTGCAAAAAATAAGATAATGATTAGTGTTTCCAGTCGATTAGGATATCTGCCGTATTTGGCTAACCCCCTACAAAAAATCCAATTTATCCTTGACAAAAACTCTTCGAATAGTTGGGTGCAATGGTGTTTGCAAAATAAGGATAATATGATTAACGACTTCTCATTTAATGCAGACATTTGTTATGAAATGTTAAGTCAAGGAATAGTTGGAAATGGGAAAGAAGAAATAGAAGCATTTGAAAAGGGTGAAACACCGTGGGTAATAACTTATACCTTTATGCCTGATGAACTAAGTGGTATTTTACAAAGCTTTGGAGTAAGAAATATCCGTCTTGCTGGTCCAGGCGCTTACGCTAGAACGATACCTAACGAATTGCTTGTTAATATAATGAATGATCCTAAGCAAAAAGCGGATTTCTTAAATTTTTGCTATAAATATGATAGTAATCAATATGTTTGTGGTATGGGTAAGGATAACTTATTTGCTTATGGCGAGATATAAGAATAAAAAATGTAAAATGCCGTCATCCTTGACGGCTTGGACTTCGTGGGGCAATGGTCCGATTGCCTAACAAAGGGTTACTGCTTGGGGCGCGGTTATTCGAAGAAGCAGATTCGAACCAGAAAGATAATTCATGAAGCAGATTCAAGAAGTTGACTCATGTTTGTTGCAATTGGCCTAAACTATGCCTGAAATAAATGCAGCCGCTTGTTGCAGCCCATCGACCTTCCCCTCCCTTTCACATTTGTATCAGACCATCGGTCAAAGGGAGGGGAAATGCTACCGAACATCTTTTACCGACCGGATTCCTGAAGGGGTGAGTCGATAGACTGGCGGTTTTACTGAGTGAATTGCATAACTAACTATAGTTATTCGTTATCATGAATGGGTTAGGGATTCTTCGTTGCTAGTATATCGTGGGGCAAGATGGATGGCTAAAAACTAGGACGTGTCAATGCTCAAAAGCCTGTGGAGAGTTGAATTTAAGTCAAATCTCATCTTTTCAATGGAAGAAATAAAAGCATTCCAAGCATCGGATAGAGAAGCCTCTTGAAATATAGAAGAACTGCCAAAAGCGCTGCCCTACCTGATTTACTTCGGCACTTTTTTGGCACCCAAAGTCATGAAAAAGGTGATAGAATATTATAGTCGGAAGAAGTCAAAGAAGGGGGCCGTCTCAGAAGTAAATTGAGACAGCCCCTTTTGCATAAACAAAGAATGAAGAGGAATTATGGAGCTAAAATCGTTGCAAACTTGGTTAAATTATGAGCAATACTTAATAAACCCCATTCAAT
>JAFABB010000029.1 GCA_023426245.1 Bacillota bacterium | reverse complement strand
GGAATGACCCGATCATTTTTAGCATGAAAAAGGTTTTGATATGGCTAATTGGCAGTTGCTTCCATTTTATGGTAATTGGTTGGTGTATTTCCCTTTGTCTCTTGACAAAACATATGACATCTTTTTGGCCGCTCAAAAAGTTACCCAGCCGGTGGAATCCGTGGACCCTATGTTCAAGCCTCAACTTTATATGTTTTTAATTCATCTCATCAACAAACCATACAAGCTTATCACGGCGAAAATTGGGTTACTGTCTTGGAATAAAACTGAAAAGGTACTTTGAACGGAAAAGTCAGAAGAGGAAGCGGTTTTCAAACCAGAAAGCAAGTTTACCATATAATGAAATGTCATGGGTTGATAGATATGATAAAAGCTTCTTCAATGAAAGTTTGAGCTTGCGATGAAGTTTGCTGGAAAGCCGTATGCGTGAAAACTGCACATACTATTTGAGGAAGGGAAAGACATTTTGATTTTTTCTACTCTACAAGAGACGGTGATTTCGGCTTTCTTACCTCAAATGGCGTAGAGATTTATTGGACCCTAAAAACTAAAGCCGCTGGAGTAAATTTTCGGGGTATATATATTTTCAGTCAAATTGAATTTTTAATAGGAAACAGTAACAGGAATTGGGAAATAAATATGGAACAATATTTTAAAATTATGAAAAATAATAATGCAACGGGTGATGATGAACGTCACGACTGGTATATAGGGCAAAAAACGAACAAAAAGTAACGGCTATATACTGGATCGAAAAATAATTATGAGAAGGAATAAATTACGGAATTAAAAATTATTAAATAGCATTTAAATACGCAGGATGCTACAGCATGAAAATATATCGATAATATTTTTTCATGATCGTCTGTAGTATGTAAATGAAAAAAGTAGGTGATTTCTTGTCTTGGTCTGATACATTGGGTGATCTTCAAAAAGGAATTTACCAATTGGATTGTCCTAGGATGACATTACAAAATCGCCTAAATAGTGATTGCGTTTTTATAGGAGCAGGTTATGTTAGACAGAATCACGAGCGAAAGCTTGAATTCAAGCTTTATTGTCAATTCGTTAAAGAGAACCATAAATTTCTATTTTTTGGTAAGTCGGCAAAATCTGGGGAATTGGTTCCAGAAAACGAATACTATATTCTTAAATGTATTGATGGTTTTAATAGAGAATGGATTAGTTATTGGGTGAATCCAAGTTTTGATGTGGGTGTAGGAGTAGTCTTTTCAGGAGATTTACGAGAACTAGTACATATCAAAGATAGAGAACGCCCCATGTTAAAACAAGATTACCTTATCTTGAGAATTTTTGGTGAAATAAAAGTTCCATTTAACCATCAGACAGAATCAATATCTAAGATAGCTGATAAAGAATTCAAAACTATAAATTGGAATATAGCACGTTTTTCTTCATCTAATTACAATTTTACAATTTCATTAAAGGATGGTTGGACTTTAATTAAAATTGAAGGAAATCCAGGCGTATCTTTTCCTAAAAATATTGAATTACGTGCTATTGAAGCATTAGAATTTGTGCTTGCACATTCTTTATGGTGGTCTGTAATGGAAAAATATACATGCGGAACTTTGGAAACTAAAAGTATAAGAACTCATTTTTTCGAATTTAATGAGCCTAGGATTGGACCGCCAATAGATTTTCGAAATAAAGGTAGTACTGGATGTATTTGGAGCTTATTTGATAAATATTTTAGTTATATTATAGACAAGCAGGAAAACGAGAAACTACATCCAATATCAGAGCAACTTAATCTAATTCGCGAAGCAAGCCAAGGACCGATTATTGCTGAAGCCTTAGCTTTATCAATAGCAGTAGAAGCGATCCTAAAAAGTGAATTCGTTGATCTCTGTAAACCCTCTGATGCTTTAAGAACAGGAGTTAATAGTGCATGTAAACATTTTGACGATTGGTCAGGTACTGATGAATTAAAAAATCGATTAAAAGGTTCTTTAAATTCAATACTAAATTCAAATCCACAAAATGCTATGAAATTCTTAATTGACAATAATGTAATTACCAAAAAACAAATGGATGCATGGAAAAAACTTCGTAATTCTATGGCTCATGGTGTTCAACCAAATGATGCAAAATTACAAGAATTCCTTACTCTATGCGATACCGTATGTGTACTACTTTACCATATAATCTTTTATGCAATAGGTTATGAAGGGAAATATACTGATTATTCTGTTTTTGGATGGCCTATTGAGGATTTTCCAAAAAAATATTTTGACAATGATGGTTCGTCCATCGGAGGATAAATTCAAGGTCTGTCAATATTTTTGTGTTTTTAGCTCGAGTTCTATATTTTCAATAAGGTTTAACCTTATCCAGAAGGGAAATTGATATTTATAATAAGATTTGCCACCTATTAAGAATCAATCGATCGATCCATTTACGTAATTTATCTTTAGTTACAGATAGGGTATTTTCAAAAGGGCTTCGTCAGATGGGAATAGGCTTTTACCTTCAGTAACCCTACGTAATTGTCGATGATAGCTTCTTTGGTATTCGTAGTGTAGATAATCTTTCAGATCTTCGGAGGGATATTAAAAAAAGGTCTTTGAAGTCTATAAGCTATTTATTCATTTTTTTCTTCTCAAGTAGATATCCAATGAAATTTTTAACATCTTCTTTAATTTCATCAGGCAGTTGATCCAAATTACCCTTCCGGTAATCTGAAAAACCTAATAAATAATCAGATGATACCTTAAATAACATAGTTAGTTTTTGAATAGTACTTATATCTGGTTCTGAGACATTATTTTCATACCTGGAATAAGTTTGCTGTTTTACTCCAAGGTATTCGGCAACATAATCTTGATTGTACCCATTTTCTTCGCGGAGCTGTTTTAACCGTTCTGGAAACATCCTCTTATTTACTCCCTTGGTGAATTCTAAGAATCATTGTACAACCTACGGGGCTATTTCTATATATTTTATCCTAAAATATTGTAAAAACATATTGACATACACATAAAATGGGTATATCCTAAAAAAGGATTAGAATGTAAATTATTTACTACGGTATTATCCTTATGTTCAAATGCTCTAGTATAGAATTTACCGCTGGGTGACGAACTTAAAAGGAGGCTTTCCCATGCTCGACCATCGCTGCACCGGCATTCAAAAATGGATCTTCGACCGGATCTGCCAGATCCACAACGAAATCATCTTTCACGACCCGGAGTACCGGGAGCTGGGGAAAGAACCGGCGGAACTGATGAAACAGCTTAACACCAAGCTGGATACGGAGTACCAGGAAAAATTGGACCGATTTGACTGCTCCCGGACCGAACAGATGAACCGTCAGGATGAGATCCTCTACACCGAGGCGTTGCAGGAAGGGATTTTATTCGGCTACTGGGTGGCGATGATCGGGCAGGGAGTGGAGAAAATAAAAGTGTGAATGGAGAAGGGTGAAGTGAAAATTCCGATAAATAATGCGCAACTTCGGACCAACTTGGCTAAAAGTGACAGGATTTGGGGCCACAGTTGCCCTGCTTGTCGTTGCATCTCCTCCAAACACCTCCAAAGTAATTGAATCATTCATCATTACTCTTGTTAATCTCAGATCACCTTTCCTGATTTTGGAAGGGGATTTTTCTATTACGCAGAATATTCTACGGTATTAGCCAACCAATCCGCGAAGATGAAGGAATATGATGTTCCTGTTTCATGCCATATTTTTATGGGGAGAGATGCGACAATGAAAAAAGCCGTCTCCATTTGCCTGAAAATATTATTGATACTTGTCTATTTCGTTTTCTCCTTTTATCCGAAAGCCGGCGCAGCTGCCGATTATTATCCCGGATCCGATTGGCGGACGTCGACTCCTGAGGAACAAGGAATTGATTCGGAAAAGTTAGTGCAAATGTTGAAATATGTCAAAGCGGAGAATACCGATATTGACAGCATATTGATCATCCGTCATGGATACTTGGTACTGGAAAGTTACATTGCTCCCTATGACCAGAATACCATTCATAATGTGAAGTCGGTTTCCAAAAGTATTCTTTCGGCCTTAGTGGGAATATCCTTGCGGGAAAAGATATTAACAGGTGTGAATCAGAGAGTGGCCGATATTTTCCCCGAGTACTTTACCTTGAGCAAGGACCCCCGTAAAAAAGAGATTACTTTATATAATCTGCTCACGATGACCGCCGGTATTGATTGGGGAGATGATTCTACCTGGTATGATCGATTGGGAAAGAATCAAAACCGGATTCGGGCGATTATTGAAACCCCGTTGAAAGACAATCCCGGTGAGAAGTTCTCATATAACACGGCATCAACCCATTTGATGTCAGGGATACTTACCCAATGCAGCGGAATGAGTACCCGGGAACTGGCCCGGAAATATCTTTTCGACTCGTTGGGCATTGATGTCAGGTTATGGCGACAGGACCCGCAGGGAATCTATGTGGGTGGCGCGGAAATATTTCTCACGCCCCGCGATATGGCTAAATTTGGTTATCTTTATTTAAAAAAGGGGTTCTGGAACGGCAAGGAAATTGTACCATCGGAATGGATTGACGAGTCTACTCAATTTCAGGTAAAAACCGGAGGAGATCAGGGAATCAGCGACGATTACGGCTATTGGTGGTGGGTATTTCCGGGAGGCTATTTAGCGGTGGGTTTTGGCGGGCAATTGATCATCGTGGTGCCTGACCAGGATCTGGAAGTGGTAGTTACCAGCGCCAATGTGCTCCAATCTTTTAAGATTTGGAACAATTACATCAAACCGGCGCTTCAACCCGGAAAATTGGAACCGAATCCTAATGCGGCGACTTCTTTGTTGCAGTTGATACATGATTTGGAACATCCTGATTCAGAGCCGGTATCGCCGGTACCGGAAGGCGCCAAGCAAGCCATCGGTAAAAAATTCAAACTGGAGAAGAATGGCCTTGGTTTTACTGCCTTCCAATTGAATACTGTCAATGATAAGGAGTATACGGTTTTGGTTGAAAAAACGGGTAGTAAATATGAGTTGCCGGTGGGGCTCGATGGATTATATCGGATTGGCAATGACAACGAACCTCAAGCAGTTTTTAGCGGAGGAGTACCTGTAGCTTGCAAGGGAAAGTGGCTGATTTCTTCGCCGGCACCCACATTCGTATTGGAATGGTTCAATATCGGCGAACCTACCCGACTTAAGGCGGAAATTACTTTTGCTCAAAAGCGGGTGCAAATGAAAATAACCAACAAGGTAACCAATCAAACCATCAATATAAACGGGAAGAGGTAGATGAGATGATGGTTCTTATAAAGAAGGGAACCCGACTCCATCACGTCATATTATAAAGTTTATATTTTTATATTGTTATATAGGACATACAGTTGTCAAGGTTCCCATGATATGCTGTATTGATGGGAGGTGATTTATGAAGAGATCTGCAGCTTTTCAGTATGATTTATTTCTTACTATCAGTCTGTGCTTTAGAAAAGGAGCAGGACGAAATGGGATTTGCTTCATGATGGGAAGAATATTCACTTATTAAAGCGGGAGGGATTTCTTATGACTCAGGATATTTCGATAAGCGATATTATCATCGATTGTGGTGACGCTCCAAAACTGCGAGAGTTTTACGCAGAACTTTTTGGCTGGGAAACGTGTGAATTGTATAATATTCCCGGCGTACGCAGCGAGTCCGGTTTTGTGATTCTTTTCATGCAAGAGGAGGATTATCTTCCGCCTGTTTGGCCTGAGCAGGCAGGTAAACAGCAAAAGCAAATGCATTTTGACATTGTGGTGCCCGATGTGCCTGCTTTCGTTGAAAAAGCCGAGGCGCTTGGAGCCATTAAAAGCCAAGAGCAGTTTGGAGGCGACTACTTTACTACGATGTTGGATCCTGCGGGGCACCCATTCTGCCTGTGTGCCAAAGGATAGTTTTTTCAATCCACCGGCATTCCCCACTCTCCGGCTGTAAGATGAAGGAGAGTGCCGGAGAGTGGGGAAATGATCTTGATATCTGGAAGCAATTGAATAAGGGGTGGACTGATCTTTGACGGTTGCTGAGTCAGCTTTTTATTCCAGCACCTGAGCGATGGTTTTCATGTTTTCAATAATCCCGATGTGCTGAGGACAGACCCGCTCGCAGTTTCCACAGGCAACACAGTCCGAGGCTTTACCGTTCATTCTGGTTTCAAGTCCATAGCGGCTCTTCGCGCTGGCTAAATCATTATAAATCAGCTTGCGGTTATAGGTCGCAAAAACATTGGGAATGAGTATATTCTGTGGGCAGCCTTTTACACAATATTGGCACGCCGTACAGGAAATACTGGGAATTTCACCGAGGGCTTTCCGGGCCTTTTCTATAACAGCGAGTTCCTCTTGATTAAGAGGTTTGAAGTTTTCCATAAAAGATACATTGTCCCGGACCTGATCGATGGTGGACATTCCACTTAGCACCGTTATGATATTATCCAGGGATGCCGCATAACGGATAGCCCATGAGGCCAGAGAGACGTTTGGATTGGCAGCTTCAAATATTTTTTTGATGTTTTCAGGAGGGTTCGCCAATAGGCCGCCCTTTACCGGTTCCATCACCACGATGGGTTTGTTATGCTTTTGGGCTACTTCATAGCATTTTCGAGCCTGAATGGTGGGGCTTTCCCAGTCGTCGTAATTTAGCTGGAATTGGACAAACTCCATCTCCGGGTGCTCGGTCAAGATTTTATCTAAAGCATCGGCTTTGTCATGAATTGAAAATCCGATATGCCGAACCAGGCCTTTCTTCTTAAGTTCACGGACAAAATCCCACATCCCGAAATCATCAAAAGTTTTGGTACGGCTATCGCCCAGGTTGTGGAGAAGATAGAAATCGATATAACCCGCACCGGTGCGCGCTAGTGAGGTCCAAAACATATTTTTGGCCTCTTCCTCGGTTTTGACAATCCAGACTGGGCATTTGGTGGCAATTTGAAAACTTTCACGGGGATAACGGTCAACAATGGCCGTCTTCATGGCCTCTTCGGATTTTCCACCGTTATAACCCCATGAAGAGTCAAAATAACTGAACCCTTTGGACATGAACAGATCCACCATTTTTTTGGTCTGTTCGATATCGATCGCTTCGCCGCTCATCGGCAGCCGCATAAACCCAAATCCAAGTTTTGGTATATTTTCACTTAAATATGACATATTATCATTATCCTCCTAAAATGTAAGTATTCATCATTCGGCTTGAAAGAAAACGGCGGCGGGCGTGTTATAAGGAATTTACGTTTGCTTCCGCTTTTTTCTGATCATATTCTGCTTTATGCGTAAGGAAAAAATCGGTAAAATCAGCATAAGTATAACTTTTATAGCTGCTGAGATCATTTGCAATCTGCAGCCAGAAGCAAGCCGGGATTTCACCGGACTCCAGATTCTTTTTGATGCACAAATCGCACCCTTCCGAGTGGTTTCGCGGGTGGTTCTTACAGTTAGTTACGATGCAAGTACAGAAATGTTGCTCCATGTTTTTTCTCCTTTATTCTTCAATATATAAATCGAAAGCTAATTCATTTTATAAGAACATGCCTTATTTTTTAACAGCATCCCAACTGATCTGAATGATCTTTTGAACGTCTGTTTCGGTCAATTGAATTTCGCGTTTTAAATACATTTTGGCTAATTGAACAACGGAATGAATTGAATAATTCATCAGTAAATCAACATCAATCGGTTTTAACTCACCTTGCCGGATACCTTTCTCAAAAACATTGTTCAGCGGTTGAAACAGCAGGTTAATATCATCCAGTTTGCCGACCAAAGGCGAGTTTGAGAATTGCTCCAGAAATAGAAAATATTGCTTGTTTTCCGGAACAAAAGTCAATACATTCCTAACTAGCAGCTCAACAGCCAGACGAATTGGAGTGTCTTCCTGAATGCCGTGAGACATAGCGGTAATTAATTTTTTTTTGACTTCAAAATAGACTTTTTTTAACATATCCTCCTTATTTTCAAAATAGACGTATATCGTAGAAGAAGAAACACCGGCTCTTTTGCCGATTTTGGACATCGAAATTTTCCCAAAGCCGATTTCATTCAGCAATTGGATGGTCGCCTCAAAAATAGCGTCTTTCTTACTATCATCTTTATTTCTCATAACATCTATAATAAACGATCATTCGATTAATTTCAAGAGGTATCCCATCGTAAAATTTAAACCGGACTATTTTTGGGGGCTTGGACTGGACGCAGTCAATGAGTTTATATTATGGGCGGGGAAGATAAGGAACGGCTTAGCGGCTGTGCTGGGGATGGGCGTTTTGCTTTGGTCGCTCAGAGAGTTGACGATGCCGGGAATTCCGGATGAAGCTATGTATCATACCGAAACGAGTATTTACCCGGTATAAAAAACGGCTCGATAAAAATACCGGGACTGTAATAACTGATTAATTATGCCACTGTTCATTTTTGGTAGGGACAAATTTATTGATAAAGAAGGCGGTTACGCCTCCAAAAATACAGTGGGTTATTATGGAGAGGCAGGTAAGTGCCATTGGCTCAGACCTGAGGGTAAACATTTGGGGCATTCCGTGAACGAGAAAGCCATAAATACCTATCCAAGCAACAAGTCCAACACCGAATCCCTTAAGCAAATAATTTCGATGGCCCGTCCATTGGAAGATTAAACCAATTAGTATTCCGATCACTGCTCCAAGAACCCAGTCGGTTATCGTTCCGGCGATGATACCGTAAATAGATTTAATTTGTCCGATATTATTAGAAAATAAATCGGCTGCTAAATAAATGATGTGATTGTTGGCAATTTTGAGCCACAGGAGGATAGCTCCAATGATTTCTCTGCATATGGAGCCTAAGATTCCAAAAATAATCCATAAAGTATACCGGTCATTCAAAGTTTTTGTATGCATAGCTTTAATTTGTCCGGCAGAATCAATTTTATTATATTTAATCAAGAAAAATACCGATGATTGTATTTTTGACTTTGGATTAAAATGATATCATAAAATAAATAATACCGTTTGAAAGAGGAGAGGAAGCATATGGAAATTATTGCGATGAATGGTAGTCCGAGAAAAAATTGGAATACGGAAACTTTATTAAATAAAGTTCTGGAGGGAGCAGCTTCCCAAGACGCTGAAACTGAATTAGTAAATCTTTATGATTTGCGATATCAAGGTTGTATAAGCTGTTTTGCCTGTAAGAGAAAAGAAGGCGAGCATGGTAAGTGTGCCATGAAAGACGATTTGACACCGATTCTTGAAGAGTTAACAAAAACAGAGGCGATTGTTTTTGGTTCACCGATTTATTATTCGAATATTACCTCGGGAATGTTAGCTTTATTGGAACGTTTTTTATTTTCAAATTCTATCTATAGTTCGGCAATACCTACAGTTTATCCTAAGAAAATACCAAGCGCTTTTATTTACACGATGAATGTAACGGAAGAACAAATGGGCCAAATGGGATACAAAGAAAAATTAAAAGCCCATGAGAATGCTATTGCACGGACATTGGGAAAACCAATCGAGTTATTGTACTGTTGGAATACATATCAATTTACGGATTATAATCAATACGAATCGTCTATTTTTTCTGAAGCTGTAAAAGCAAAACACAAGACTGAACAATTTCCTGTTGATTGCCAAAAAGCCTTTGATATGGGAGTTCGGTTTGTCAAGAATGCCTGATGCCGTTTGAAGCTTACCTTCAAACGTAAACTTTGTCTATTGACAATAAATGAACGATCGTTTATTATATGAGTAGAGGTGCTTCGATGAGAAGAAGAGATGATGAAAAAGAAAGAAGTATCAAAGAAGCAGTCATCAAATTGATTCTTCAAGAGGGTTTTCAGGGTACTTCGATTTCAAAAATCGCGAAAGAGGCGGGAGTTTCTCCGGCAACGGTATATATTTATTTTGAAAACAAAGAAATCATGCTTCAGGATATTTACCGTGAGTATTCCGAAGAAATTTTCAATTATCTTTTAAATAAGGTCCATCAAGAAATGGAGGGCCGGCAACTTATCGAAATCCTGATGAAAAGTTATTACAGCTATATTCAGGAACATGAAGAAATTTTTCACTTTGTCGACCAGTTTTCCAATTGTCCCTCATTAGCCAGTGGTTGTTCAGAAATAAACGGCATGTGCAAAATTAATCATTTGATAATCGAGATGAAAAATAGACATATTATCAAGGATTATAGTAATGATAATTTGTTTGCGGTGATATTTTATCCGGTAAAATCAATTGCAGTCAATAACCGCAAAACCCAAGCGGAAAGAGCCGAGTTGCTTCAGGAAATGATTGAAATCATCCAGGACGCTTTACTCATATAAATAAAAAAATTTTGTAAGCGAGATCAAAAAATCTCGTTATCATTTTAAAAATAATTAAACGAGCGCTCACTTATAAATGCTCAAAAAGAAAGGGTGAATATTGTTGAACTTTAACAAAAAGAATCAAGAAGGGATAGTTATTCCGGTATCGGATACCGTGCTGTTGCCAGGTGTAATTTCTGTACTTTGGGTGACAAAGCTCAGTGAGGAGGAACTTGAAAATTTTGAAAGGGAAGATATCACCAACATTGCCTTGCCTCTCAAACAAAATTTCGGTAAAAAAGGATTAAAAGAAGAAGACTTTTATCGGATTGGCGTTTCCTTTCAAGTGGATGAAGTGGAGCAAACAGAAAAGGGCTACCGGCTTAAGATTAAAGTTTTAGACAGGGTTGCCATGAACACCCTGCGGATTGGGACGGATTTTATCCATGCTGAATATGAGATTTGCCCTGATGATACCGATCTCAATGAAAAGAGCCAGGCGGAAATGGTGGGTTACCTGAAAAAGATCACCCGCGAACTCGGTGAGAAATACCGAGGGTCAGAGCAATTTATGAAGGTATTGGATGAGTTGAAGGACTTAAATTCGCTGATGATGTATCTATCGCAATTCATGCCCATATCCAACAGTGAAAAGTATGATTTACTAGAAACACAGTCCCTGAAGGAGAGAAGCTTAAAGTTTATCGATTACCTTATCAAGCTAAAGGAAACCGTCGAATTACAACTTGAGATGGCAGAGCGATTTTCGGAAAAGGCCAATAAAAATTATCGGGAATCCGTACTTAGGGAACAATTAAAAGCCATTCAAGAGGAGTTGAATGAAGGGAAAGGCCCTGGTGCAAAAAAGGCTAATGATTATTTGAGCAAGATTGAAGAAGCCGACATGCCGCTTGATGTGAAGAATACTGCCCTTGAGGAATTCGATAAATTGGAAGCCGGCGGTCCGCATAGTCCGGAATATAATGTTATTCGTAATTATCTAGATCTGTTGGTGCAATTGCCTTGGAAAAAAAATGAAGGCAAACCCATTAATTTGGGGGAAGCGAGGCGGATTTTAGATGAACAACACTACGGCCTGGACAAAGTGAAGGAGCGAATCATTCAGCATTTAGCCGTAATGCAGCTCAAAAAGGACAAAAAGGGTTCTATTTTATTGTTGGTAGGACCTCCTGGAACCGGAAAGACCAGTCTAGGAAAGAGCATTGCCGAAGCACTGGATAGAAAGTACGTCCGATTGAGTTTGGGCGGGATTCGGGATGAAGCGGAGATTCGGGGACATCGCCGGACTTATATTGGAGCGATGCCGGGAAGAATCATTCAAAGTATCAAAAAGGCCGGAGAAAATAATCCGGTGATGATTTTAGATGAAGTGGACAAACTGATGGTTGGCGGATATAGCGGTGATCCTGCCAGTGCATTACTAGAGGTACTTGATCCGGAACAAAACAACACCTTCACCGATCATTATTTGGATCTGCCCTATGATTTGTCGGATGTCTTCTTTATTGCCACCGCGAATTCTCTGGAAAGCATTCCCGGTCCATTGTTGGATCGGATGGAGGTCATTCAAATCTCCAGTTATACGCTGAATGAAAAGTTTCATATTGGAAAAAATCATTTAGTCCCGGCAGTTCTTGCAGAACATGGATTGACGGCAGAACAATTCGTGATGGAAGATGATGTGTTGCAAAAAATAATCAGTGACTACACTTTGGAAGCCGGAGTCCGGGGATTGAAAAAACAACTGGCTGCTCTTGCCAGAGTGACCTCGGAGAAAATCGTATCGACAAAAATAGAATTGCCTTACAGAATTAAAATGGAGCAGTTAGAGGAATTGTTAGGAAAACGGGTTTCCAGGCATGACAAGGCGGAGCTGGATAATCCGCCGGGAGTTGTCACCGGGCTGGCATGGACTCCGGTTGGCGGAGAAATCCTTTTTATTGAAGCGACCGATATGTCAGGAAGTGGAGAAGTTACCCTAACCGGGCAATTGGGTGATGTGATGAAAGAATCGGCGAGAATTTCTTTAAGCTTATTAAAATCAAGATTGCCCATGAACTCGATTAATTTTAAGGAAAGAGACTTACACATTCATGTTCCGTCAGGGTCGGTTCCCAAGGATGGTCCATCTGCAGGCATCACATTATTTACTGCTCTGGCTTCATTGGTTACCGGCATCAAGGTGGATTCCAAGATTGCCATGACCGGGGAAATAACTTTGAGAGGAGCGGTATTGCCCATCGGTGGCCTTAAGGAGAAATTATTAGGGGCCCAAAGAGCGGGTATAACCAAAGTGTTGATTCCAAAGGACAATGTGACCGATCTTAAGGATGTGCCTGAAGAAGTGAAAAAGCAACTTGCAATTATACCCGTTGAGACTATCGAAGATGTGCTTAAAGAAACTTTGGAAATTTCCCTGCCTAGAATCGAGCATGTATTGAATCCGAAGGTGGTATCCGGTGAGGTTTTGGATAAGGCATCGTAAATGGGTTTAATTCAAATGCCTGATAAATTTTATGGAAAAAGAAGAATCTGGATACCATTTTTTGGATTATGGAACTATTTTGAAATTGGAAACGTTATTATAATTATTCATTTCATTACATTCCCTTTTAAAACCCCATTGCCCGTCAGGTGATGGGGTTTTTGTAAATAAAATGGAAATATCAAGGGAAAAAGGTATAGGGAAAATCACCAAGTTAGAGCAATGAGTCTTGAGCCCGTAGCTTTTTGTTACTGTTTTTGTTTCCCTTGCGGGAACTTGTCCCATTTCAAACTAGTGAGAGAATCGGTCAAAAGTCATGGTAATCGGAAATATTTCGTAAATATTCACTAAACTATATCTGGACACCCTAAATGTTGGGTTATATAATAAAAAAGGTATACAATATATAGTACAGGAAGGATTAACCGTGCACTGTCCATTTTGCGGCCATTTCGATAGTAAAGTCATCGATTCCCGATCCTCGGACGAAGCCAATGCCATTCGCAGGCGAAGGGAATGCCTGGCTTGCCAGAGACGCTTTACAACCTATGAACGGATTGAAGAAGTACCTTTGGTGTTGATCAAAAAAGACGGCAGCAGGGAACCGTTCAACCGGCAAAAGGTAATGAGCGGGCTCTTAAAAGCATGTGAAAAGAGGCCTGTTTCTTTTGGAAAACTTGAACAACTCGTGGATGATGTGGAACGGGAACTACGGAATCGTATGGAACAGGAAGTTAAGAGTACTGATGTCGGGGAATTGGTTATGGAGGGCTTAAAAGCCATTGATGAAGTTGCGTATGTGAGATTCGCCTCGGTTTACCGCCAGTTTAAAGATAGAAATGACTGGATGCGCGAATTACAAAATCTGGAGATTAGAACCAAAGGGACGGGGGATATGGAATAATGGCAAAGAATTCAATAGAAGTGGAAGAACAGGCGCTTCATGAAAGCTCCAATGTAATTAGTTTAATAAACCACAGCGCAGATCGGATCTTCCGCTCGATTCGAAAACGGGATGGTCGAATCGTTGAATTTAATAAAAATAAAATTGCCGCTGCTATTTTTAAAGCAGCCAAAGCCGTTGGCGGCGAAGATCAACAGCTGGCCGACGAGTTGGCGGAGATTGTCAACCAATATTTACATAAACAATTAGGTACCAGTATTCCTGCAGTTGAAGAAGTTCAGGACGCGGTCGAGAAAGTGCTCATTGAAACCGGTCATGCAAAGACCGCCAAGGCCTATATTTTATACAGGGACCGTCGCACCCGTCTTCGTGAATCAAAATCAGATCTAATGGATTTGGTTCAAGATATTTTAATTGAGACAAACCGTGAAAATGCTAATATCAGCAATTCTCCATCGGCAAAAATGTTGCAAATCGCATCAGCCGCCAGTAAGCGATATTATTTATCCCGGCTGATCCCGGATGAAATGGCCCAGGCGCATATTGACGGTGATTATCATATTCATGATCTTGATTTTTATGCCAAAACCCTGACCTGTGTCCAAATTCCCTTAGGCAAACTCCTTGCCAATGGGTTTAATAACGGGCATGGTTTTATTCGCCCTCCCAAAAGACCGGCATCGGCCACGGCTTTGGCGGCAATTATTTTGCAAAGCTCTCAAAACGACATGCACGGTGGGCAATCTTTCGCCTTTTTTGATCGGGACATGGCCCGGTTTATCACCGGAGTGTCTGAGGACGAAGTGTATCAGGCAATGGAAGCGTTGATTTACAATTTAAACTCCATGCATAGCAGGGCTGGCGCTCAAGTTCCTTTCAGCAGCTTGAATTTAGGGAGCGATATTACCCCTGAAGGACGGCTGGTGACCAAAAATCTGTTACTGGCTTATGAAAAAGGGTTGGGTCACGGTGAAACCCCTATCTTTCCGAATATTATCTTTCGGGTTAAAAAAGGAATCAATTTTAATCCGGGTGATCCCAATTACGATCTCTTTCAATTGGCGATCCGGGTTTCCGCTCAAAGGCTCAATCCGACTTTTTCTTTTATGGATTCCAGTTTTAATCAGGAATATGGTTCGGAAGTCGCTTATATGGGTTGCCGGACCCGGGTGATTGCCGATCGGTTTGGCGAACCGGTTTCGGATGGAAGAGGCAATCTTTCATTTACCACCATCAATTTACCCCGTATCGCCATCAAATCCGGAGGGGATTTGGAGACTTTCTATCAAGAATTGGAAAAGATTATGATTTTAGCAGCCCGTCAATTATACCACCGTTTCCGGATTCAGGCTCGTTTGAAAGTGAAAGATATGCCGTTTTTAATGGGGCAAGGGTTATATTTGGGTTCGGACAAGCTTAAGCCGGATGATTCCATTGCCTCTGTTATTAAGCATGGCACATTATCAATGGGTTTTATCGGACTAGCCGAGGCGCTTACTTGTTTAACCGGTCAGCATCATGGGGAAGACCCTTCCTCTCAAAGGCTTGGCTTAGAGGTTGTCAGCTTTATGAGAAAAATGATCGATAACTTTTGTGATGAATATGATTTAAATTTCACCTTATTAGCAACACCGGCCGAAGGTTTATCGGGACGTTTTGTCAAAATTGATCGGCGGCGATTTGGCGTTATCAGCGGAGTCACTGATCGCGAATATTATTCAAACAGTTTCCATGTGCCCGTTTATTATGAGATATCTACCTATGACAAAATAAGAATCGAAGGCCCCTATCATCGTTTGACCAATGCCGGCCACATCAGTTATGTGGAGTTGCAATCTCCTCCTCTTGATAATTTGGAGGCTTATGAAGGGATTATCCGCCAAATGGCATTATCGGATATGGGTTATGCAGGAATTAATTTCCCAATCGACGAATGTCTCAGCTGTTTTCATCGGGGAATCATTGAAGATGAATGCCCATCGTGCGGTTCTACCCAGATTCGTCGAATTCGCCGTATAACTGGATATTTATCGACCGTCGATCGATTTAATGATGCCAAACAGGCGGAATTACGTGATAGAGTGAAACACCAGATGTAAGGTAGGAAAACGAATTTAGGATAGAATTCAGGAGTTTAACAACGCGATAAAACTTCTAAGACGGCTCCAATATTCTGGCTTCCGGTTCCTATATTCCAGATCGAGGAGAAACATGTTCAATTCAGTAGCTCAAATTGCCGGTATCGTTCACGAAAGTGTCGTCGATGGTCCCGGTTTGCGAACCACAATTTTTTTTCAGGGTTGTGATCACGCCTGTAAAGGTTGTCATAACCCTGAGACCTGGGATCCTGGGGGAGGCAGCTCCATTCAACTGCAGGATTTAATCTCTAAGCTACGGTTAAATCCTTTGATTTCCGGAGTGACTTTTAGTGGAGGCGATCCATTTTTTCAAGCAACCGTTGCTGCAGAACTCGGTTGCTTTTTAAAAGGTCAAGGTTTGAATTTATGGGTCTATACCGGGTATACATGGGAATATTTATTGAGCCATTATGTCAATACTGGTTTTAGTGCATTGTTGGATGTAACGGATGTCTTAGTGGATGGTCCGTTTCAAATTGAAAATAAAAGCTTAAAACTGCCGTTCCGGGGTTCCAGTAATCAACGTTTGATTAATGTTCCTGAAAGCGTTAGGACTGGAACCATCATACGGTGGCAACCTACAACCGGCTCAATGGTGGAGAGATGAAGAAAGAATGTGCCTGGTATTGCGATACAGCGGCGGGACCTAAAAAATACCGTGCCGGGGCTTTGAATAATAAGGCGGTTATTCAAGCCGTCTCTTCCCGGGATTGTGGAAACATGGCTTTGCATACCGGAGACATTCCGGAACAGGTTATTGCCAACCGAAAATCCTTTCTTCAATCCTTCCATTTGAAACTGGAGAATTTGATTACTGCCGAGCAAATACATGGTAGTCATATTCGGATTGTCGGCAGGGAAGAAGTTGGGGCTGGAGCCCTTACGGAGCGGACTGCGCTCTCTGAAACCGACGCTCTGATTACGGGTGAAAGAGGGATAATACTCGGAATTTTTACTGCGGATTGTTTGCCTATTTTTATTTATGATCCCATTGCGCCTGCAGTTGCAATTGTTCATGCAGGATGGCGGGGAACGGTTGCCGGAATTTCCCGTCTTGTCATGGACAAAATGATTCAAACATTTAAAACAGATCCTGTCAATTTTCATGTGGCAATAGGCCCTTCAATATGTTCGTCCTGTTTTGAAGTGTCTTCGGAAGTAGCTGAATTATTTGGTGAGGCTAATCCGGAAACCGTCATTCACACCAAATCAGGTTTCCGGGTTGACTTGGCTGGGTTTAATTTTCATTTGTTTGAGCAGGCCGGTGTGAGACCGGAGAATATTGAGATGGCAAATCTTTGTACCGGATGCCTGAATGAAGATTTTTTTTCCTATCGTATTGAAAAAGGCACCAAAGGACGAATGATGGGAATAATTGCCTTACAATAAATGATATTTGGTGGAGCGATTTTTCTTGAATCATGAATACTCTAAAATAAGGGAAATTCCTCGACGCCGTCGCCTCAAAATGGCCGATGCATTTCGGATCATTGGCGGGTTTTTGATTTTGTTATTGGCTATTGAAGGGTTAGGAATTCTGATCGAGAATTTCACATCCAGACCCGTAGTAACAGAGTGGGGAACGATGGAAAAGGGATTTTGGGCGGATGTGCTCTTTTTAAGGGATGAAACCTTGGTAAAGTCCCCGGTTGACGGCGAATTAACAGAAGAACGTAAAAATGGGATTCGGGTTGCGGAAGGAGAATTGATTGCGACAATTAAGACTTCCGGTAATTCTGAGCCGGACCCTAGACTTCAAATCCGTTTACGAAAGTTAACCCGTGAAACCGCAACATTACAAGGCGATTTAAAAAGAAATGAGCTTGAATATAAGACTAAAAGGGTCCACATCAACCGGATTTCCGAAAAATCAGCTCGCTTCAAACAATTGCTTGAAGATTTAACTTTTATTGAGCAGGAAAAGAGGACTATTCTACGAAATATAGAACAAAACCGTGACCAAATTGAACAGATTACTCAAAACTTCAAAGCTTGGCAACACGGGACGGTTTTAATCCAAGCGGAAAAACCGGGCTATTTCTGGTATCAATTTGATGAATGGGAAACAAGATTGAGTCCTGATCATTTTTTCGAAGTTAAGGAAGAGGATTTTCAGCGGCACTATCCTAGCCGGTTTCCTGAAAAAGATATTTATCGGGATGAGGTTATGGGTAAAATTATTAGCCCGTTTCACCAGATTATTTGTCTGATAATCGATCCAAAACAGATTGGGGTGCCGAAAATCGGTGAAACATGGTGGTTCAAAAGTGATGATAATAGGTTCCAATGCACGATCGTTAATCAAAACCTTTTACTGGATGGAAAAGTTTTGATTGGACTGGAAGATGCCTCCATGCTATCCAAATTTCTTCAAAGTCGCAGTGCTAAGATTTTTATCATTTATAAACGAGTTTCCGGCATTATCATTCCTATGCAAGCATTATATAAAAAAGGTCAAACCGATGTAGTTAAAGTCGTGAAGGGGGATAGTTACAAAGAAACTAAAGTTGTGATCCGCGAAAATGATGGAGCGAAAGCAATTATAGATGGTATTGATTATGGTAAGACAATAATTTCACGATAGGGGGCCTGCATTTGAAAAAGGTTTTTGTGATCGACACCAGTGTATTAGTTCATGATCCCCAGGCCTTAAACGTTTTTCAAGATAATGATATTGTCATTCCGATAGCAGTGTTGGAAGAAATTGACGGCCATAAAAAACGCCAGGACGAAGTAGGTCGCAATGCAAGGTGGGTATCGAATTTTCTTGACAAATTAAGAGCAGTTGGTCATTTGTATTCCGGTGTGCCCTTAGGAGATCAAGGCGGAACCATTCGGGTGGAATTAAATCACCAGGAGGTCGATAAATTACCGGCTACCTTGGATCGAAGTAAAATTGATAACCGGATCATTGCCGTGGCGCTTGCGCTGAAACAAGAAACTTCATTGCCGGTTATTTTAGTCACCAAGGACATTAATATGCGAATTAAGGCAGACGCCTTGGGAATCGATGCTGAAGATTATGAGACGGATAAAATCCAGATCGAAGAAGTATATACCGGAACATGTACGTTGAAAGTAGAACCTGATCAAATCAATAAGTTTTATAGCAATAATGAATTGGTAGTTAAAGATGCTTCATTATTCCCCAATCAAATGGTGATATTGGAAGATGCTTTTGGATCTTCAAAGTCGGCTTTGGCTAGACATCTTTCCAATGGTAAACTGCTCCCCTTACGTTTTGTGGGTCAAGATCCTTTTGGGTTGAAAGCTCGCAGTAAGGAACAAAAATTTGCCCTTGAATTATTGCTTGATGAAGATATTCGGCTCGTCACCATCATAGGTCGGGCTGGTACCGGTAAAACCTTGCTGGGTCTTGCAGCCGGGTTGCAGAAAGTAGTGGAAGAATCCCGTTACCGCCGGTTAACCGTATCCCGACCTGTGGTCCCCATGGGAAATGATTTAGGTTTTTTACCCGGGGATGTGAATGAAAAATTGCGACCTTGGATGCAGCCGATATATGACAATTTGGAGTTTTTATTCAGTAATCGTGATCGGAATGAAAAAATCGACCAACTGGTTAATAGCATGCAGGACCTTAATATTTTAGAGATGGAGGCCTTAACGTATATTCGGGGCCGCAGTATTCCAAACCAATTTTTACTGGTTGATGAAGCCCAAAATTTATCCCCGCATGAAATAAGGACGATTATCACCCGGGTTGGTGAAGGAACCAAGATTGTCTTAACCGGGGATCCTTATCAGATTGATCATCCTTATTTGGATTCAAATAGTAACGGTCTTACCTTTGTGGTTGAACGGTTTAAAAATGAAAAGATTGCCGGGCATATCACGCTTACAAAAGGAGAACGTTCCGAGCTTGCAGAGCTAGGCGCTAAATTGTTAGGATAAAAAGCAATGATTCGTTTCATGTTTATTGACGAATGTTCTTACTATTAAAAGAAAGATCGTAAGTTGGATAAAACGGGATTCAATAGGGTAACAAGATGAAGAGAATGGAATTATGATGGCATTAAAATCCCGTAAATCCTTCTATGGGATGAAACGCTGCAGTATGCGTAATATTACAAATAAGCTGGGATAAAATGAGTATCGCAGAAAATATCGAAACAATACGGAAACAAGTACAAAACTCAGCCATCAAGGCCGGTCGCGATCCCGGAGATATAAAAATTATTGCCGTTACAAAATATACCGGTGTTGAGCAAATGAATGAAGCGATTCGGGCTGGCGTTACAGATATTGCAGAAAATCGAATTCAGGATGCTCTTGGAAAATTTCCTTCCATAGAAGGAGTAGTAACGAAGCATTTAATTGGTACTTTGCAAACCAATAAAGTAAAGCCGGCGATATTGGAATTTGATTTGATCCATTCCGTGGATCGGGTTGAGGTGCTGGAAGCTCTCGCTAAAGAAGCTCTTAAACTCGATAGACAGGTAAAGTGTTTGGTTCAGTTGAATATATCCGGTGAAGCAACAAAGCATGGAATTGGCCCGGCTGATCTTGGACCCATCTTGGAGAAGATTGACTCGTTATCGAATTTAACCCCGATGGGTTTAATGACGATGGCTCCTTTTGTTGACGACCCGGAACAGGTTAGGCCGATTTTCAGGCGTCTCAAAAATCTTTTTACTGAGTACACAGGTAAAAGGGATGAAAACTGGTGTTATTTATCAATGGGGATGAGTCAGGATTATCAAGTAGCGGTTGAAGAAGGATCCAACATGGTCCGGATCGGCACGGCTATTTTTAAGAGTTAATGCATGGCATATTCAGAAAGTTGGGGTATTACCGCAGAGTTTAACGCTTTTAGGCTAAGCATATCATATGGACGTAGATTGAAGGAATTTTTTCGGTTTAATGTACGTTTAGGAAAACGGGGTGTTAATTTTGGGAAAATGGGATAATGAGGATAGCCCGGAACAAAATGCGGAGTCTAAAAAAGGGGTTTTTGAGAAATTTCTTAATATATTTGGGTTTGAAGCCGAAGAAATTATGGAAGAAGAAGAAACTTCACAGGAAGGTTATCACAAAGACCCTAGAGACCGCGGAAAATTGGTGAATCTCAATCATTCCAACAAAACAATTAAATTAATTGTGGTTGAACCTGAAAGTTTTGAAGAGGTTCAGGCCATTGTCGATCATTTGAAAAATAAAAGGGCGGTCATCTTAAATTTGGAAGAAACTGAAAAGACAACAGCCAGACGGGTTGCTGATTTTTTAGGAGGTGCGATTTACGCTCTAGATGGTACCATGCAGAGAGTGAGCGGTTCAATCTTTCTATTTACTCCGGCTCATATTGAAGTTTCAATGCCTTTGCGTACCGAACTTCGGGATAAAGAAAAGGAACGCCCGGGCAATCTAAGCAATCCAAATTTAACGTCATCGCTTTTCCGGAATGAACGTGAACGATAGGTGGTAAAAAGATGAAACAATTAGGTATCATTGGCGGCGGAGCTATGGGTTCCGCTTTGCTGAAAGGAATTCTCAATCAAGGCTTGGTGCAACCGGAGGATATTTATTTGGCCGAAGTGGATCAGGTTAAACGGACCCGGTTTGAGGAAGAATATTATATTCATGGGACAAGCAATCCTTCTGAGTTGACGGATATTTGCCAAACTTTAATTTTAGCGGTTAAACCTAATATTATCCCCGGAGTGCTTGATGAGTTGGCGGGAAAAACCGGCCATCAGCATTTGATAATCTCAATCGCCGCAGGAATAACGTTGAATGCCTTGGAAAGCAAGCTTCAAAAAGCCAGAATCGTCCGTGTAATGCCCAATACTCCGGCTAAAATCGGGAAAGGCGTCTCGGCTTATGCTTTGGGATCCAAAACCATTGCTGGTGATGATGAGCAGGTTATGGAACTTCTTGGTTGTATCGGAAAAGTCATTAAGGTCTCCGAACATTCGCTAGATGCTGTCACCGCGGTGAGCGGCAGCGGACCCGCTTATGTTTTCTATTTTATAGAGGCTATGATTGATGCTGCCGTGATGATCGGATTAAGTCGAGCTGATGCGCGGGTACTCGTGGGTGAAACGTTTTTGGGTTCTGTCGAGTTATTACGGGAGAGCGCCGAAGACCCTGCCAAGCTGCGTAATGAAGTGACTTCCCCGGGAGGAACTACTGCTGCTGCTTTATATGAGTTGCAGCAAGGCGCGTGCGCGGGAATCATTATGAAAGCCGTGGTTGCTGCCGCTCAAAAGTCCAAGGAATTGGGGCGTGCTCATGGCTGATGAAATGAATCAAACGGGGGTGCAGGCAAGTAAGGAATTGGCATCCCGTTTCACTGAACTGGCAGAGCGCGCTTTAAGGGAAAAAGAGCCGCAATGGTCCGATTTTTTGGAACCTCCTGAGCGGGAACAGGCTCAAGCTATTTTAGGATGGGTTTCCGGGGTTCGCTTTAATTCCTTCGGGGGTTACGCTAAAGCTGAACGGCGGCGAATGGTCGTTTATCCGGATTATTATATTGTCGAAACCATTGAACCGGCTTTGGCTTATCTGGAGGTTCAAACCAAAAGTCAAACTCCTTTGACACATCGGGATTATTTAGGTTCATTAATGGGCCTTGGCTTGAAAAGGGAAAAGATTGGCGATTTATTAGTGAGTGATAGCTCCTGTCAACTTGTTGTTGTTCCCGAGTTGGTCGAATTTATCCGAATTCATCTGGAACGGGTTGGAAGTCAAAAGGCGTTGGTTCAAGAAATCGAGGGCGAGCAACTTAATATCCCGAATTTACGGGAAAAATCTATCAAGAGTACGGTAGCCTCATTAAGACTCGATGCCATCACCGCCCTTGGTTTTGGCGAATCCCGTACCAGGATGGCCAAAGAAATCAAAGCGGAAAAGGTTAAAGTAAATTGGAAAGTTATCACCAATCCGGACTTCTCAGTAAATCCAGGCGATATTATATCTTTTCGCGGGCATGGCCGGATGGTTTTTCAGGAACAAACCGGACAGTCTAAAAAAGGGCGGTTGGGAGTATTGCTTGTCCGGTACTTATGAATTGGTATTTCAGTAATCAATTGATATAAGGGGAGTGTTCATATGTTAACGCCGGTTGATTTGGAGACTACGGTTTTTAAGCGGGGATTTCGGGGATATAACGCCCGAGAAGTTCAAGAGTTTATGGAAAATTTCAGCCACGATTATGAACAGCTTTACCGTGAGAATATCGATTTGAAAGAACAACTGGAAGAGACGGAGAAGAAACTCCACCAATATCAATTGATTGAAGATAGTTTAAGGAACGCAATGGTTTTAGCGGAAGAAACGGCGGAAGAAGCCAAAGCAGCAGCCAAACAGAAAGCGGAACAAATCGTTCGCGAGGCGGAATTAAATGCCGAAGCCATGAAAATGAAAGCCAAAGAAGATATCCAAAATGAACTTCGTACCTTGGCTTTGCTAAAAAATCAGGTTGAATATTTCAAATGCCAATTTAAAAGTTTTTTAAGTGGTTTGTTGGATATGGCTGAAAAACAATTGGATTTGAATATTGCTTGGGATCAATCCGCTGCCGCCGATGGCGAACCCAAAAAAGGATTGGACGCAAAAGATATCGAAAAATAATCATTTTTAATGGTTGGCTATCAGTGAGCCGACGGCCAGGGCTACGATAAAAGCAATCAGTTCTCCGGTAAGACCCATCATCAAACAATGACGGCTGTCTTTAATATGAACAGCCCCTAAATACAGGGATAATACATATAATGTTGTTTCACTGCTGCCTTGGATAATGGATGCGGTCACCCCGGTGGTGGAATCGGCGCCATATTTTTGTAGAATTTCGGCTGTGATCCCCAAAGCCGCCGAACCGGAGAGGGGTTTTAGGATGCCTAAAGTAAACAAATCGGGCGCTATGTTAAAAAACTTAAAAACAGGTTTGGCAAGATAAGTCAGAAAATCGAGTGCTCCCGATCCCCGAAAGAGTCCTACTGCAATAAAAATTGCCATAATATAGGGCACTAATTTTATTGTAGTCCGGATTCCTTCCATGACGCCTTGAATGAACACTTCATATAAGTGTATTTTTTTAAAGCGCCCAAAACCCAAAATAAACAGCACCAAAACCGGAATAGCCCATTGTGAAATGGTAATGAATAATGCTATCATCGGGGATCTCTTTTCAAATAACGATTCAAACATTTGATGGCGATAAAATTAACCCCTAATGCAGTAATCGTTCCTGCCAGTGAAGTAAGAAAAACCGGGCCCAAAATGATCGCGGCCTCCTTGGAACCGGCTTGAGCGCGGATAGCAATCAGCGTACTGGGGATAATGCTCAATCCGCCCAGGACGAGACCTAAGAATGTACAAATATCATCGGAAGCTTGATCCGGCTCTGGATTGACTTCCTGTAACTGGGCCATTGTTTTTAATCCAAGAGGTGTGGCGACGTTCCCTAAACCCAGTAAGTTTGCGGCAATTGTTAAGGAAATAAGGCCCAAGGTTTTTTGGCTCTTTGCAATCGATGGAAATAATAAGCTCAATAAAGGTTGGAAAAGTTTGGCAATTATCTCGGTGACGCCCGAAACTTCGGCGATTTTTAAAATTCCTGACCAAAAGCCGAGTATGCCTGCAAGACCGATACAAAAGCGAACCGAATGTTCGGCGCTGGAAAAAATCGTTGGTGTAATTATGGATAACTTTCCACTGAGTATCGAAACTACGATGCCGATTCCCATTAAAAAATACCAAACACTATTGATCAAAGTCTTACCTCCCGGTTAGAAAATTTGCCGTTCGTTCATTTTTATGAATCATCCGGTGTAAATATTAGTAAACAAGCAGAGGACGATCCATGGAGAAGTTTTCACAACTGGTCCGTGACGAACTGGTTCAAAGTAGTTTAGCCACGGCCCAACATTGTATCAAAGCTGAGTTGGCTGCTATTGTTCATATTTTAGGCAGTTTGCATCTAGCCGGAAATCAGAGGTTATCCCTGTCGATTTCTACAGTTACAGCTGGAGTGGCCCGCAGGGCGGTTCAATTAATGAAAGCCTCTTATGGCCTCGAATCGGAAGTCCAGGTGGAACAAAATGAAAAATTAGGTAAACAACACCGTTATAATTTAATCATTCCTGACCAGGAAGGTCTAAGGAAAATGATCGTTGATTTGGGGATGATGACCCGGGAGCATACCCTGGAAGGGGGAATTAACCCTGAGTTGGTCAAAGATAACTGTTGCCGGACTGCTTTTTTACGGGGGATTTTTGTAGCAGGAGGCTCTATAACGGATCCCCATAAGAGAAATTACCATCTGGAGATGGTCACCCAAAGTGAGGATTTGACCAACGGTTTGGTTTATTTGATGAATCTCTTGGGGCTGAAAGCAAAAGTAAGTTATCGTAAAGAGCATTATCTAGTTTATTTAAAAGAAATTGAGGCTTTGATTCGGTTTTTATCCTTAATTGGGGCTCATGTTGCGGTATTGAAATTGGAAGAAATCCGTGTTGTAAAAGGACTTCGGGAAGAAGTCAACCGCAAACTAAATTGGGAGACAGCCAATCTTGAAAAAACTTTATCTGCCGCTATGGAGCAAGTCCAGGAAATCGAAAAACTCCGGAATCAACCGTCAGGACTAAATTCATTGCCCCCCAAGTTAAGGGAAACCGCACTTTTACGGTTGGAATACCCGGAAGCATCATTAAAGGAATTAGGGGAATGTCATCAGCCGCCCATTGGTAAATCGGCAGTCAATCACCGCTTACGATTAATTCGCCAATATGGGAAAAAAATTACCAATAAAGAAGGATTTTAATCATCCTACGCGAATAAAGTGTAAAATGTGGGACACAAATATCGCTACTGGGACAAAATTCAACCCGCCGTTCTGGAAGTAACAATGGAAGAAGCTCTATATGGATAAATTAATTTCGATTCAAAAAAAAATAGTCCCTGAATTGGCAAATTTAATTCTTTCTCGTTATCAAATTTTACGCTCAATCCATATTTTGCAACCTGTGGGCCGGCGGGCGCTGGCTGAACAATTGAGTTTTCAGGAACGTAAAATCCGTAACGAAGTAGACTTTTTGAAAGAGCAGAAATTAATAACCTGTGCTGCATCGGGAATGCAGGTTACGCCTGATGGTGAAAACCTCCTTCTTGAGATGGAAGAATATGTCCGTGAACTTCAGGGACTTAGTAACCTTGAAGAACAGATTATTAGCCTTTTCCCTATCAAAAAAGTAATAGTGGTAGCTGGAGATACCGATCAGGATGAAACAGTCAAGAAGGATTTGGCCCGGGTTACTGCGGATTATTTGCGTAAAACTTTGAAAGAGGGCTCTATTTTGGCGGTTTCGGGAGGCACTACTCTGGCTGAAGTTGCCAGTGCCCTATCTTTTTCAGCGGTTAAACGCAATATCACAGTCATACCGGCCCGGGGTGGTCTTGGTGAAGAGGTGGAAATTCAAGCCAATGCAATTGCCGCCAATATCGCCAAAGGTCTTGGAGCTACCTATCGCCTTTTGCATGCTCCGGATGATTTACGGGTTCAAACCATGCAGTCTATCCTGGGGGAACCCAAGATTAAAGAATTATTGGAGATGCTCCGCCGGGCTGAAATGGTTTTACATGGGATCGGCTCTGCCGAGGAAATGGCCAGACGCCGGGGGATGCCCCAGGATGAAATCTTCAAACTCTTGGAAAAAGGTGCTGTTGGGGAAGCTTTTGGATATTATTTCGCTACGGATGGAACAGTAGTTCACTCCACTTCAAGTGTTGGGTTGCAGCTCCATGAATTGGATGAAATTGGTGAAGTCGTTGCAGTGGTCGGCGGCAGAAGTAAAGCGGCAGCTGTGAAAGCCGTATTAACTAACGCTGTCCGAGATACACTAATCATTGATGAAGGTGCTGCCCGCGGAGTGATTCAAAGTTTTCACTAGAATAAAATTTTCAATCTTTTTCTTTTGAACATATTTTGATTATAACCGGTTTGTCCGGTAAACACCTCTAAATGGGGGTAACCTGTTAGGATGAAGATTCCTCCCGGCAGTCGTTTACCGTCTTTTATAAATAATTTAAATGGAGGTATGTGTTATGGCTGTAAAAGTAGGTATTAACGGTTTTGGCAGAATTGGTCGACTTGTGTTCAGCGCACTCGTTGGCAAAGGCCTTTTGGGAAAGGAGATTGACGTTGTTGCAGTAGTTGATGTCAGCACTGATGCCAAATACTTTGCATACCAACTAAAGTATGATTCCGTACATGGGAAATTTAATGGTGAATTAGCAACCGCCAAGAGCAAACCCGATGTAGAGTCCGACGATATCTTGATCGTAAACGGTCACAAAATCCAATGCGTTATGGCAACCAAAGATCCCAGCCAATTGCCTTGGAAAGATCTGGGCGTTGATTATGTTATCGAGTCTACCGGTTTGTTTACTGACTCCGAAAAAGCCAAAGGCCATTTGGCAGCGGGTGCTAAAAAGGTTGTTATTTCCGCCCCCGGCAAAGGTGACGTTAAGACAATTGTTATGGGCGTTAATGAACAAGAATACGACAAATCAAAACACGACATTGTATCCAATGCCTCTTGTACAACCAACTGTTTAGCTCCTTTGGTTCATGTAATCTTAAAAGAAGGCATCGGCATTGAAACCGGTTTGATGACCACCATTCACTCCTATACCGCCACTCAAAAGACGGTAGATGGTCCTTCCAAAAAAGATTGGCGTGGTGGCCGTGCTGCGGCAATCAATATCATTCCTTCCACCACCGGTGCTGCAAAGGCTGTCGGCGAAGTATTGCCGGTTACCAAGGGTAAATTAACCGGAATGTCCTTTAGAGTACCGACCCCTGATGTATCAGTCGTTGATTTAACCTTCAGAGCGACCCGGGATACCTCAATTGAAGAAATCGACTCCTTAATGAAGAAAGCAGCCGCTTCCTACATGAAAGGAATTTTAGGAGTAGCCGATGAAGAAGTCGTATCCACTGACTTCGTCCATGACAATCGTTCTTCAATCTATGATTCACTAGCCACTCTCCAAAATAATCTTAAAGGTGAAAAACGCTTCTTTAAAGTTGTTTCCTGGTATGATAACGAGTGGGGTTATTCCAACCGTGTCGTTGATTTATTAACCTATATGATTAGTAAGTAACTATAGAAGTCAGGGGCAAGGAACCAGGAGTCAGAAGAATAAATCATATTAAAGCAATCAGCTTTTCGTTTGGTTTTCGATTCTGGCTTCTGGGTATTGGCTCCTAAATTCGTTTTTACATGAGAGGAGGCTGGTTAACCGATGAATAAAATGACAATTAATGATATTGATGTGAAAGGAAAACGGGTTTTAGTCAGGGTCGATTTTAATGTTCCCGTTGACGATAAGGGGAATATTACCGACGATCGCCGGATTAAAGCAGCAATCCCTACCATTAAAACTTTAGCCGATCGTGGCGCGAAGGTCATTCTGGTTTCCCATTTTGGCCGTCCCAAAGGGGGTCCGGATAATAAATACCGGATGGATAATATGGCCAAAAGACTTGGGGAATTAATGGGCACAACCATTGTGAAAGTCGATGATTGTATTGGCGATGAACCTAAAAATGCAATCGCAAATTTAGCTCCCGGTGGAATTGTCTTACTTGAAAATGTGCGGTTTTATAAAGAAGAAGAAGCCAATGATGAAGGCTTTGCGAAAAAACTTTCCGAGTTGGCCGATGTTTATGTAAATGATGCCTTTGGTACGGCTCACAGGGCACATGCATCGACTGCCGGAGTGGCTAAGTTCTTAAAGCCTGCTGTTTCCGGATACTTAATGCAAAAAGAAATCGATATCATGGGCAAAGCCCTTTCCAATCCTGAAAGACCCTTCGTTGCCATTCTTGGCGGCGCTAAAGTTGCTGATAAATTAGGTGTTATCAAAAACTTATTGGAGAAAGTGGATACCCTGATTATCGGCGGGGGTATGGCGTATACATTTTTGAAAGCCCAAGGCAGTGAAATTGGTAAATCCCTGCTGGATGCCGAAAAGATCGATTTTGCCAAAGAAATGATTGCCAAAGCCAAGTCAAAAGGCGTTCAGCTTTTACTACCTGTGGATACGGTTGTAACGGATGATTTCAAAAATCCGACCCTCTCCAAAACGGTAGCTTCCAATCAAATTCCCGCCGAACTACAGGGAGTTGATATCGGACCGGAAACTATTAAAATTTTCTCCAAGGCGATTGCTGATGCTAAAACCGTTGTTTGGAACGGTCCGATGGGTGTTTTTGAAGTCGCTCAGTTTGCCGTTGGTACCCGTTCGGTTGCCGATGCTTTAACAAAATGCAAAGGGACTTCTATAGTTGGTGGCGGTGATTCCGCGGCAGCTGTCGAACAAATGGGCTTTGCCGAAAAAGTATCCCACGTCTCCACAGGCGGCGGAGCTTCTTTAGAGTTCCTCGAGGGAATTGAATTACCGGGTATTGCCGTTTTAACGGATAAATAATAAGGCAGAATGATTGTACAAGACCCGGATATATCTATCCGGGTCTACTATAATATAAGAGGTGAATATCAATGCGTAAACCCATTATCGCCGGTAACTGGAAAATGAATAAAACCATTCCCGAGGCCAAGACGTTAGTATCTGGCTTAGTGAGTAAACTTGCCGGAAAAACTGATGTTGAAGTAGTTTTTTGCCCGCCATTTACCGCATTAAGTACGGTGAAAGAATTAATTACGGGAACTCCTTATGGCCTTGGAGCCCAGGATTTATTTTGGAAAGAGCAGGGCGCTTACACTGGAGAAGTATCACCGTTGATGTTAAAGGATATCGGCTGTGATTATGTGATTATCGGGCATTCGGAACGTCGCCAGTATTTTGGAGAGACCGATGAAACAGTGAACCAGAAAGTAAAAGCAGCTTTGTCGGTCGGTATTAAGCCAATTATTTGTGTGGGCGAGTCTCTTGCTCAACGCGAAGCCGGTGAAACCGATACCTTGATTAAAGGGCAGACCGAAAAAGCTTTAAAGGAGATCGATGCTGCTGCAATTCCGACTATGGTCATTGCTTATGAACCGATTTGGGCTATCGGCACCGGAAAATCGTCCAGTGCGGCCGATGCCAATCAGGTAATCGGATTAATCCGGAATACGGTGGCAAAACTTTATGGTCAGGCTGTAGCCGATCAAATTCGGATTCAGTATGGCGGCAGTGTAAAACCTGAAAACATCAAAGAATATATGAGCCAACCGGAAATCGATGGTGCTTTGGTTGGTGGTGCAAGTTTGGAAGTAGAATCTTTCTTAAAATTGATTCAATATTAAAGCTTCATGTGGGTATCTCAAAAACATTTCAAAGTCGGTACCATGCAAATATCACTTCACTGAATCAACAAGCGTTTGGATATTGTGGATTTCTATCGATAATTTCCTTTTGGGACAGCCACCTAAGAAAATTTACTACGTTATCAAGGGGTGAAATATTATGAGTTTCAGACCTGCCGCACTCATCATTTTGGATGGCTGGGGGCTCAATCCACGGGAAGATGGCAATGCCATTAAGCACGCCAATACCCCTTTTTTGAAAAGTTTGTTTGCCAAATATCCTTCGGCAACTCTTTTAACCTCCGGGGAAGCTGTTGGTTTACCAGAGGGGCAAATGGGTACATCCGAAGTCGGCCATTTGAATATCGGCGCTGGACGCGTTGTTTATCAAAGCTTGGTCCGGATTTCCAAAGCCCTGCGTGAAGGCCAGTTTAAACAAAACAAGGTCTTTCTGGATTTAATTCAATATGCGGTGAAAGAGAATCGGCCTTTGCATCTGATGGGCTTAGTCTCACCGGGTGGTGTACATAGCCATACGGAACATCTTTATGGCCTTCTCCAGTTAGCCAAAGAACTTGGCATTCAAGAGGTGTATATCCATGGGTTTTTAGATGGCCGGGATACCCCTCCTTCTAGTGCCAAGGAGTACTTGGAAGAATTAGAGAAGGTTTGCCAGGAAAAAGGAATTGGCAGGATCGCTACCATCGGTGGTCGTTATTATGGTATGGACCGTGATAAACGATGGGACCGTGTTGAAAAAGCTTATGCTGCGATGGTTTATGGAGAAGGAGAAACGGCTAATTCAGCTTTGGAGGCTGTAACCAACTCTTATGCCAAAGAAGTCACCGATGAATTCGTTTTACCGACCGTTATTACGAAAAATGGCAAACCATTAGCAACAATCAAGAATGGGGATCCGGTTATATTCTTTAATTTCCGGCCTGACCGGGCCCGGGAGATTGCCAGGGTTTTTGTAGACCCTAATTTTGACGGCTTTACACGGAAAACAGGTTTTATCGGACCACATTTTTCCTGTATGACCCAATACGACGAGACTCTGGAAGTCCCAATAATTTTCCCGCCTGAAGAAAAATTGCAGAATATTTTAGCAGAAGTTTTAGGGAAGAACGGGTTAAAACAATTGCGGATTGCCGAGACTGAAAAATATGCCCATGTGACTTTCTTTTTTAATGGTGGAGTGGAACAACCTTATCCATTGGAAGAAAGGGTTTTAATTCCTTCACCGAAAGTCGCAACTTATGATTTAAAACCCGAAATGAGTGCGCTCGAGGTCACCGATGCGGTGCTGGCGGAAATTGAAAAGGATAAATTTGACGCCATCATTATGAATTATGCCAACTGCGACATGGTGGGGCATACCGGAATCTTTGCAGCAGCTCAAAAGGCCGTTGAAACGGTCGATGCCTGCCTATCCAAAGTCGTACCGGCTATTTTAGCCAAAGGTGGCGCAGTGATGATTACAGCAGATCATGGCAATGCGGAACAGATGGTGGATTATCAAACCAAAGAGCCTTTTACAGCCCATACAACCTTCCCTGTTCCAGTTATTCTGGTGGGGGCTGGTGAAAATGTTAAAGTTCGGGACGGAATTTTGGCTGATTTGGCACCTACCTTATTACAATTGCTTGATATTCCAAAACCTTCGGAGATGACCGGAGAAACTTTGATTCAAAAAGCATAATTCATTTTCGAACCGCCGGAAGCAGACGAGCGAAAGATTGCTTCTCCGCAAATTTGGGAAAGATGACTTGATTGATTCGTTCATATTTTTAATATAAACGGTTATCTTATTTTTGAAATAAAAATGGGAGGGATATTCAATGACATCTATTGTAGATGTTTACGCACGAGAAATACTTGATTCACGGGGTAATCCGACCGTAGAGGTTGAGGTCGAATTGGCGGATGGTAGCACCGGACGCGCAGCTGTTCCATCAGGCGCTTCGACCGGGGCATTTGAAGCCGTGGAATTGCGCGATGGAGATAAAAGCCGCTATTTAGGAAGAGGAGTCCAAAAAGCGGTCGAAAACGTTAATGATGAAATAGCTTCCGAAGTTGTTGGACTCGACGCTTTAGATCAGGTTACCGTAGATAAATTGATGATTGAATTGGACGGTACCCCCAACAAAGCAAAGTTAGGCGCTAATGCAATATTAGGGGTTTCCTTAGCAGTTGCTAAAGCTGCTGCCAATAGTTTAGCCCTCCCCTTATACCGGTATTTGGGTGGTGTGAATGCCAAAAATCTACCCGTGCCGATGATGAATATTTTAAATGGTGGTAAACACGCGGATAATAGTGTCGATTTACAGGAATTTATGGTCATGCCGGTCGGTGCCGAGAGCTTTTCGGAATGTCTCCGCTGGGGCGCAGAGATCTTTCATGCCTTAAAAAAAGTATTAAAGGACAAGGGCTATGGAACCGCTGTTGGCGATGAAGGTGGTTATGCTCCCAATTTAAAGAGCAATCAGGAAGCACTTGATGTAATCATGGAGGCCATCAGCGCAGCCGGATTTAAACCGGGCGAACAAATCATGATTGCCATGGACCCTGCTTCCACAGAGTTGTGGGATGAAGCCAAGAAAAAAGGGGAAGAGGGCAAATATTTCTTCTGGAAGTCGAATATGATGAAAACTTCAGCAGAAATGGTTGATTTTTACGCCGATCTCGCCAAAAACTATCCCATTATTTCTATCGAAGATGGAATGGCCGAGGAAGACTGGGATGGATGGAAGATGATAACCGAGAGACTTGGAAAGACGGTACAACTAGTCGGCGATGACTTATTTGTTACCAATACCGAGCGTTTGAGCAAGGGAATCCAATTAGGAGTTGCTAATTCGATTCTTATCAAGGTAAATCAAATCGGTACTTTGACCGAAACCCTGGATGCGATTGAAATGGCGAAACGGGCTGGTTATACTGCCATTGTATCCCACCGTTCCGGTGAAACAGAAGATACTACCATTGCTGATATTGTGGTTGCCACGAACGCCGGTCAGATTAAAACCGGAGCTCCATCCCGTACCGACCGGGTAGCCAAATATAATCAATTATTGCGAATAGAGGATTTATTGGCTAGTGAAGCCATATATCCGGGAAAATCAGCTTTTTATAATGTCAAACGTTAAAATTACTTGTAGATTCTAGCCCGATGTGCTAAAATAATTGAGTATAAATTGGGTTGGAGGTGCCATTTGTGAAATTAGTCATTCAAATTATTTTATTTGTCATTGCGATAGCTCTAACAGCCATCATTATTTTGCAACCCAGTAAAGGTGAAGGGTTAGGAGCAATTGGCTCGGGTGGCCAGATGTTTTTCTCCAAAAATAAGGCTTTGGAAAAGTTATTAGATAAAGCTACAATGTGGCTTGCAATTGTTTTTGGCCTATTACTGATTTTGGTTGAGATATGGGACAGATTTTTTTAACCTATGATTCAATCATCAAGGGGCAAATTTGCAATAATTTTGAAGAGAAGGGCTTATGCCCTTTTTTTTTATCTCAAAGCTAGGAAATTCCAATAACTGAGATGAAGGCAGCAGGATAATAAAAGAACACGTCGAACCTATAATTATAGTGCATTAGAGGGGGTTAAACTCTTGAGCTTAAAGAATCGATTCCAAAGTATTAAGCTAAAATTGCTGCTTACCATCGCCGTTATGTTGTTATCATTGGCAATTAGCAATTTTATCACATCTCTCGGTATCCGAATTGGGGTTGCTGTTTTTTTAATGGTTTTGTTCTTATTTCTCAGTAATTATCTGCTTAATAAAATGATTTTAGCTCCATTACGGATTTTTACCATGTTTGCGGAAAAGAGTTCCGATAAAGATCTTAGTTATAAAATAGAATTAAACACCAAAGATGAATTTGAAATTTTAGGTAATTCATTAAATTTGATGGTGCAAAACCTGCGGGGTATTTTGGAAGAAAATCTGCAGTCTTCGGAACAATTGGCATTTGCTGCTTCGGAAATGTCTTCTATGACAGAGAAGGTGGATCAGGCTGCTCAAGAGATTACCAAAACCATGGAACAAATGTCCAAGGTCACGGAAGATCAATATCAAAACGTTCAACTTTCAGCCGCTGCATCTCAACAAATGGCTCAAACAGCCCAACAGGTAGCCAGTGAAGCCCAAAAAGCCGCGGGCCTTTCGTCGCAGGTTTCACAACGGGCCCGAAACGGTGAAGATATCATTCAAGAAATTAGTACCAAGATTCTACAATTGAAGGAAACCGTCGATAATTCGGCTGAAGTTGTAAGAAGACTGGGTAAAAGTTCGGTTGAAATCGGTAAAATCGTTGATGTTATCCGTGGAATTTCCAGACAAACCAATCTTTTGGCATTAAACGCCGCTATTGAAGCTGCACGTGCCGGTGAACATGGCCGGGGTTTCTCGGTTGTTGCCGATGAGGTGCGTAGTTTGGCAGAACAATCAACCAATTCAGCAATTCAAATTGTTGCTTTAATCAATGATATTCAAACTGAAACTCAAACAGCGGTCGATGCAATGGAAATCGGTACGCAAGTGGTTAGCGAAGGAACTCGGTTAACTCTTTCGGCGAGGGAAGCTTTTAATGAAATTACTCAATCCGTTAATCAAACCGTGAATACAATTCATGAAATTGCGGCTGCTTCAGAGGAACAAGCAGCCAGCAGTCAGGAAATGACGGGGACTATGGAGACAGTTGCTGCCATTGCAAAGCAAAATGTGGGTGGAGCCAATCAAGTGGCTGCTGCAACCAAAGAACAGCGGGTTAATATGGAGAATCTTTTAATGTCCGCTGCTCAGTTGGAGCAAATGGCCGATAGCCTGACCTCGTTGGTTGGACGGTTTAAAGTAAAAGCCGATTTTCAGCGTTGTTGGCGGGTGAATGACTGTAACTGGGTTAATTGCCCCGCTTATCAGAGTAAAGAGGAAAAATGTTGGCTGATTCCGGATACTCTTTGCCCGGATGGCGTTTCCAATGGATCGATTACCGAGAAACGGACCATGTGCCATAACTGTGAAGTTTTTCAAATCAATAATAAGAAATCGACGAAAGACGCTTAGACATAAAATATTTAACACCGGAGAAAACTTCCGGTGTTTTATTTTGTCTCTTTTAGATTATCTTTCGGGAAAAATTCGTTTTGGGTATCAAAATTATCAATGATTCGCTAACAATTTAGACGGGTGGGTGTCGTCAGAGTGGAAATTGATCAGTATTGTTTTGCTTGTGGGAAGGATAATCCAATCGGGCTTAAATTAAAATTTGAACATACTCCTGAAGGGGTTTTGGCGAATTTCATGCCGGTACGGGAATTTCAAGGTTTTGTTAACATTCTTCATGGCGGCATTATAGTAACATTGATGGATGAAGCCATGGCTCATGCTATTATTGCCAAAGGTTATCAGGGAGTTACGGCCCGTATGGAAGTGAAATTTGAAAAGCCGGTTGTTATGCATGAAATGGTAGAGGTGCGCGGACAAATTCTTTGGGAGAAGCGAAAGATAATCAAAGCAAGTAGTGAAGTTACACAAAATGGAGAAACCAAAGCCCAGGCTGTGGCTGATTTTTTTATTACCGGGCTTTGTACTGAAAACTAATTACTTTTATTGAAAGATGCATAAAAAATAATAAATATCGAATAAACATCAGAAAAACATTTTAGGCGAGTTCCAGTATTTTTTTCATTTTGCAACAATATCGTAACATTATGAATATGTAAATTCAATTGCAAACGGCAAAATGCCTGTTTATAATTAATATGTCCAACCAACAGTGGAGAAATATGTGCTGAAATTATCTCTACAATAAAAAATGGTTGAGGGGAGGCATAACCCGGTGTTAATTTTGGTCATCAACAGTGGTAGTTCTTCTCTAAAATACAAGCTTTACCAGATGCAAACTGAAACTGTTTTAGCCGCCGGACTGGTCGAACGTATTGGTAGTACAAATGGTAATGCTGCAATTTGCCATCAAATAAAGGATGGCGATAAAATCAAATTTGAACAGAAAATTAATAACCATAATGAAGCATTAAAAACTGTCTTGGATTTTTTAGTGAACCCTGAAACCGGAGTTATCAAATCGTTAGAAGAGATAAAAGCTGTTGGTCATCGAGTCCTGCATGGAGGAGAAATTTTTTCCAGCGCAGTGATAGTAGGAGATAAGGAACTAGACCAAATGGAAAGTTTGAGAGAGCTAGGCCCGTTACATATGCCAGCGAATATCATGGGCATAAGGGCTTGTAGGGAATTAATGCCGAATACTCCTCAAATTGCTGTTTTTGATACCGCTTTTCATCAGACAATGCCCCGAAGTTCATTCCTATATGCATTACCTTATGAATACTACGAAAAATATCAAGTTCGCCGCTATGGATTCCATGGTACTTCACACCGTTATGTATCTCAAAGGGCTGCTCAAATTCTAGGTAAAAATTTGGCCAAGCTCAAGATGATCACCCTGCATTTAGGCAATGGCAGTAGCTTAGCAGCGATTAAGGAAGGTAAATGTTATGATACGACAATGGGTTTCACCCCGTTAGCCGGTTTGGTTATGGGTACCCGTTGCGGTGATATCGATCCGGCAATTGTGCCCTTTTTGCTCAATACTTTAAAGTTAACTCCCAATGAAGTGGATAATTTAATGAATAAAAAGAGCGGATTTTTGGGAATGGCTGGCTTTAGTGATATGCGGGATATTCAGAAAGCCCGTGAGGATGGTAATCCAAGAGCTCAGGATGTCTATGACATTTTCATGCATAACCTGGTAAAAAATGTCGGAGCTTATTATGCTGAAATGGGTGGCCTTGATGTCATGGTTTTTGCCGGAGGAATCGGTGAAAATGATAGCGTTACAAGGGCAGATCTTTGTCACCAATTAAACCACCTGGGTGTGGAGTTTGATGAAAAGAAAAATGACGATGCCCGCGGTAAGGAAATCATTATTAGTAAACCCCGTTCGAAAGTAACTGTTATGGTCGTGCCGACTAATGAAGAGTTAATGATTGCCAAGGATGCTTATGAATTGATTTATGCATAAACTTTTGTTAAATACAAACCCCTGCCTTAGTTGTGAAATCCTATTTTATTTCTAAGGAAGGGGTTTTTTTATGCAATTTATCCGAGAGACAATACTTTCCGAAATTAGCAGGAGAATATATTGATTTATCGAAATTACACATCAATATATTTTGATAGAAAGCATAAATAAACTGCACCAAGAACCACTCAGAGATTTTGAGGAGGCGTTCAATGGATAGTGAAAAAAATTTCAATTGCATTTGTCCACAGTAAGAGATTCAGAAAATCAGTGAAACTGATTCTTCTTTGGGGTTCGTCGGTAATTGTAAAAAATTACAAGGGCGTTGTGCTTATTATGATAATCCTGAAGAGTTCAAAAAGATCGACAATCAATACCAAAACTGTTTTATCTATAAGAATATTCATTGATGAGCAGAATATAATGATACCGTCTGACAATAGACGGTTTTTTTGTATGTTTGAAAGTCAAGGACATAATGATAATGTGATTAATTGGTAATCGTCAATGAGATATATGGAGTATCTTTTGAATAACAAGTGAATCGGATGCTGATTCTGGTATTTTACCTCATTGACAATTTCTAAATCTGTGCTATAATTATTTGGCAGCTGTGGTGAGGTGAAATGGGATGGCCGAGAAACAAGAGAGGAAACGAATATCGGAAAACCGCCGGGCAAGGCATGAATACTTTATCGAAGAGACCTTCGAAACCGGTATTGCGTTAACTGGAACCGAAGTTAAATCCTTGCGGATGGGTAAAGGAAATTTACAAGATAGTTTTGCCCAAATCACCAATAATGAGGTATTGTTGCACAATTGCCACATTAGTCCCTATGACTTTGGAAACCGTTTTAACCATGAGCCGCTTCGTACCAGAAAACTTCTGATGCATAAAGCGGAAATCCGCCGTTTGTTTGCAAAAACCCGGGAGAAGGGGTTAACTCTAATTCCATTGCAAATGTATTTTAATGAAAAAGGCCGGGTTAAGGTGGAACTGGCGCTGGCTAAAGGCAAAAAGCTTTACGATAAACGGGAGGACATTGCTGAGCGTGATGCCAAACGGGACATGGATAGAGCAATAAGAGTAAGGAGTAAAGGGTAAAGGGAAAAACTTTCATTATAGTTTATCTCAAATTTTTTTAATTTTTTTGTCACCATTTATACTTTTCATTTTAAAACCGGGGGCGACCGGTTTCGACGGGGAGTGTGATGGTAAGGATAGCGGGTCGAGGTGCTGTGGCCTCGTTAAACTGCAGCAAGCACATTAAGTGCCAATAATCAAGAATTAGCTTTAGCCGCTTAATATAACGGCTCGTCCAATCCGGGCTTAACTTGGGAGGCCGGTGCGGGCGTCAAATAAACCAAGGCGCTCACCGTTCAATTCTCGGAGGATGGTGCTAAGATCATCGAGATAGCCAACGGCTAGTTCGTCTGTAGACGAGCCGGAAGCGAAATTTAAATTGCAGTCTGCACCCGGAGAAGTCTTTACGGTTACCTTTTCGGACGGGGGTTCAACTCCCCCCGCCTCCACCAAATATTAAACTAATTTTAGAGGCGAACGCCTCCACCAAAATAAAAATTCAAAGCAAAAAGCTCGCGGATATTTCTGCGGGCTTTTTGCTTTGAATTTTTAAAGTGTGAAGGGAGAAGGTTGAAGGGTGAAGTTTGAAAGAAAAACCCATGGTAGAGCCTTGGTGGATGAAATGATGAAGAAAGCAATAACAGCAAATGCTGATGGGCGGCAATAAGAAACGCCAAGTTATTATCTCAGATCGTGTGGGGGAAGTGCTTATACAACATGTCCGTTTTTTAATGCAAGCTAGTGTTCCAGCTGCTGATAAACTTAGTCGGAATTGTTTAAAAACTCCTAACTTCAATATCGGTTAGGGGTTATTTTTTTGTTTTTCTCCATAAAAAATCCCTTTGCTACTATTTCTATCAACACAAAACTCCATTAAAAAAGCATTTGCAATCAGATTGTCGGGCTTTTCATCAAATGCCTATTTTTTTCAAGAAATGCGTATATGAATATTTTTACGGTGGGTTTAAACTTAAATTGATTAATATTGATTAACAAATTAATTAAATATTTTTTAAGCGCGAGGGAGTATGTAAATGAAGTCAATAAGCAGCACTGAATGTTCAAAGAGGAAATTTTTAAAACTAAAGGGGGATATCGTTAAAAATTGGTTACTTTATCTTTTTTTGTTACCTTGTCTGACGTACATCATTTTATTTAACTATATTCCACTTTACGGGATTCAAATTGCTTTTAAAGATTTTCGGGCAGTATTGGGCATTTGGGGCAGTCCTTTCGCTGATCCGTGGTTTTCTCATTTTGCCCGGTTTTTTAATTCCTATCAATTTACCACTCTTTTGTATAACACTTTGAGTCTGAGTATTTATCAGTTGCTGGTGAGCTTTCCGCTTCCGATCATCCTGGCGTTAGTCCTGAACTATACCACCATGCCCAAACTTAAAAAAATGGCCCAGACCATGACCTTTGCCCCACATTTAATCTCAGTGGTGGTTATTGCCGGAATGCTGGTGGTCTTTTGCGGCAGCAATGGTTTGTTCAATCAAATTCTCCAACTTTTCGGGATAGCGCCGATTGCGTTTCTTGGAAGTGCATCGATATATCAGTCAGTTTATGTCTGGTCATCCGTATGGCAACATACCGGATATCAAGCAGTCATTTATGTGGCTGCGCTTACCAGTGTTAATGACGAACTTCATGAAGCGGCAATTGTCGATGGCGCAAACAAACTAAAACGGATTTGGCATATTGATTTGCCGGCGATTATGCCCACCATGATTATCCTTTTGATTATGAACGTCGGGAGTTTGATGAGTGTCGGGTTCGAAAAGTCGTTGTTGCTTCAAAACAGCTTAAATCTGGAACGTTCGGAGATCATCTCCACTTATGTTTATAAAATCGGGCTCCAGAGCGCGCAGTACAGCTATGCAACAGCAATCGGCCTTTTCAACAATATCATTAGCTTCATCTTATTATTGACGGTAAACCGGATTGCCCGAAAAGTTTCCGGAAACAGCTTATGGTGACCAAGGGGGAATGAACTATGGCGGATCAAGTTAAAGCAGCGAATTATGCGATCCATGATACGAAGGTTGACAAAATATTCAATGTTATAGTCAATCTATTATTAATCCTGGGAACAATTTTGGTATTGTATCCTTTATATTTCGTGATTTTAGCCTCATTTAGCGACCCAACGGCTATTCAAACCGGTAAGGTTCTGTTTTGGCCGGTTCATCCCGAACTGACCTCCTATATCAGCGTTATGAAGGACCCGCGGATTTGGATCGGATATCGTAATACCTTACTTTATACCGGCGGTGGGACTATCCTGGGAGTCGGATTGACTATCCTCGGCGGTTACGCGCTTTCCCGCAAGGATCTGGTTGGCGCTTCATTGATAACCAAAATGATGGTCTTTACCATGTACTTCAATGGTGGGTTGATTCCTACTTATATTGTGGTTAAAAATTTGGGACTCATTAACACTCCGTATGTCCTGATGATTTTAGGCTCTTTTTCGGTATTTAATTTAATCGTGACCCGCACCTTTTTTAAGTCGAAAATATCCGATGAACTTCTTGAAGCGGCCCGGATTGACGGTTGCGGTAATGGACGGTTTTTTCTCAACATTGTCCTGCCATTATCCAAAGAGATTGTGGCGGTGATTTTCCTGTTCTATGCGGTTGGGCACTGGAACTCCTTTTTCAATGCGCTGATCTATATCAATGAACCGAAACTATATCCGCTCCAACTTATTTTACGGGAAATCCTGGTCAGCGCGGAATCAATTAATATGGAGGGCGCCGATTTACACGCTCAGGTTCAAATGCTTCGGTTGCAGGAGACAGTTAAATATTGTGTGATTATTGTCGGTTCACTTCCGGTATTGGTTGTTTATCTGCTGGCGCAAAGATTTTTCATCCGTGGAGTCATGGTTGGCAGTATTAAGGGGTAAGCTTTGCTCCGGCCGATGGAGGAGACTTTATTCAGGGCAATATTCCGGAAGAAAAATAAGATATTGAAAGGGGGCGAGGCCAACAGGTTTGTTTCCGATAATACTGATTAAGGGGAAAATGACTAGGAGGAGGGTATTCCAATGAAACAAAGAAGAATGGCAGTGTATATTTTGCTGAACGTTTCGTTGTTACTGATTTTGGCTGGCAGTGCGTTCACCGCCCCCAAAAACGGCAACCGTTCCAAATTGGCAGGCGATATGTATACAGCCGGCCTGCCGATTTTAAATCAGAAAAAGACTTTTCGGATTGCGGTAACGAAAGACCCGGACAGTCAAAACGATTTCGCCCAAAAGCTTTGTGTAAACGAAACTGAAAAGTTAACCAATGTCCATATCGAATGGATTGATATTCCCTTGGCAAACTGGAATGAGAAAGTCAACGTGATGTTGGCTTCCGGTAATCTTCCCGACGCCTTTTCAGGTAGCAATGTTGATATTATGCAAAACATTGACTTGTTTAGGCCGTTAAAAAAAGATATTTACCGGTATTGTCCCAATATTTCAGAGATGCTGAACAAGGACGAGCGGATAAGAAAAGCGATTACCGCTCCGGATGGTGAAATTTACTGCCTGCCCACAGATTATGACAATCCCTCAGCTACGATCGGCGCTACTTTGTGGATCAATGGCGACTGGCTCAAAAAACTGGGCAAGAAAGTACCGCAAACCACCGATGAATATCTGGATGTTTTACGCGCTTTTAAAAAGGGTGATCCCAATGGAAACGGCAAGGCGGATGAAATTCCCTTTACCGGCCGCCAGTCGGATCGGACCAACCAAAGTATAGACCCGTTGTTTGGAGCTTTCGGCGTCATGGATACTCCGGAATACGTTTATTCACTGGATGGGAAAAAAGTCATTTTCGGCGGAAATCAGCCCGGGTACTACGAGGCGTTGAAATGGATGCATCAGCTCTATGCCGAAGGTTTGATGGACAAGGATTTCTTTACCCAAACCAATGCACAGGTTAATGCGAAAGCGTCTAATCCCGATTTAATCATTGGCTCAATCATGTTTTACATTCCGGATTCCATGGATGAAAGATTTGCCAATTATATTCCGTTACCGCCTTTAAAGGGGCCCAAAGGTAATCGGCTTTGGATTCAAAAAAAATTGCCTATCGGTAACTTAGAGGGTTTCAGTATTACCAGGCAATGCAAGGATCCGGCCGTCCTGTTGCGGTATTATGATACTTTAATGTCCAACCTGGATATGGTAATGCTTTGGAAATGGGGCCCTGAACATAATGGCGGTTGGGAACGGGTCGGCAAAGATCACTGGACCCAGACCAGTAAATATGTACCGGAAGGCATGAATCTCACCCAATTTAAACGTACGGCTGCCGGAGGCCTATATAGCCCGTTATATTTGTGGAAAAAGTGGGCTGATTTAGAGGTGCCGGATCGCCGCAACCAGATTAAGCGCGAAGCGAGTGCGGTTGCTCAAAAGTACGCGGTCAAGGTAATGCCGTTTCGATTGTATGACCCCGAAAAAGTCAACGCCCGAAACGCACTTTTTGTGGATATCGACAATTACATGCAAAAGTTTAAAGCCACGGCGATTGTCGTCGGTATTGACGATGCCATGTGGAAAGATCATCTCAAAAAATGCAAACAGCTCAAAGTTGATGAGTATACCGCAATGTGGCAGGAGTTCTATAATAAATCGCACTGATAGGGATCTTTATAACTAAACGGAGATTACACAGGCTCTGTTTAGGACCTGTGTAATCCACCGTTACAAGAGCATTAGTGATAAATAGGGCTAACCGGTAGAGGGAGGTTCTGATGAATCATAGTAACGATATTGTAATTCAGACTAATTTGCAAGTACTCTATACCCCACGGATGGATCCCCAAAAGCTGGTTGGGGCGGTTGCCGATATGGGTGCCAATGCCCTTGTCTATAATGTCGGTGGCATCTATGCCTGGTATCCGACTGAAGTGCCGTTTCATGCCGTTAACCCTTATCTTCCAAAAGGAAGGGACTTATTAACGGAAGTGATTGAGACCTGTCACCAAAAGGGCATGAAATTGATTGCGCGGTTTGATTTCAGTAAGGCCGAGGATCGGGTCTATGCTCAAAGGCCCTGGTGGTTTGTTAAAACTATAAGTGGCGATCCTGAAATCATCGGTGCGAAACGGCCGGGTAACTGGTCGCTGCTGATGTCAACCTGCATTAACAGTGCTTATCGTGATCAGGCAGTCGCCATCCCCATTTTGAAAGAAGTTCTTGCTAAATACGATATTGACGGAGTTTTTTTAAATAATCCCGGTTTCATCCCGTGTTACTGCGAAAATTGCCGGCAACGCTACAGGCAGATTTTTAACGCTGACTTACCGGAGCAGGTAAAAGATTTTCATCCCGACTGGCAACATCTTTGTGTCCACGATAATATTCAGAAGTTACAGACCGCCATGAAAGCGAGCAGAGCGGATCTGCCGTTGATACTTTATTATACTGATGATGCCCGGCTGGCTTACCGGCTGGAAGTGGCCGATCAGATTTGCGCTGAACCGCAAGATATTTTATCGTTGGGTCGGTTAAAAATTCCTGATATCACCAAACCGATTCTTCATATTAAAAAAGGCCGGACGGTGGAGGAAAAACTGGTGCCTTACGGAATCATTCATTCCTCACCCGGCATGGATTGGAGACATACCGGGCTCCCCACTGCTGAATATGAATACTGGTTGAGCCTGATTACGGCCAGTGGAGGTAATATTTGGCATTCACTGACCGGGTTCGATCTGACGATTACTGACAAGAGAATCCTCACCACGGTGACCCGGTTTAATCAACGTATCCGGCGTGTGTCCGGTGATATGGAAGGCGCCCTTTCCGATTCGGAAGTGGTATTACTCTGGAATGCCTCTCCATCAGCGGTCGGTATTGCCAACGGCTTGATTAACCGGCAGATTCCGTTTGATCTGATCTTAAACGAGCAGCTAACCTTGGCAGCCTTAAAAAAATACCGATTACTAATTTTGCCCGAAAATGGGCTTAATGAGTCCAACATCGAGATGGTAACCAGTTTTGTCAAAACGGGAGGCCGGTTATTATTGGAAGGTTCAAACATGGATGTGGATGGTATAGGCGCTTCAATCCGTGATTTGCTAGGCTTCGATGGCAATTTATATCGCTCCGGGGAGCTTGCTGCGACTTATCTGCGTTTTGCGGGGGATTCCGCCTTGGATTCCGATGCCCGGCGGTTGCGGCAGGGGTTTGAAAACACCGAACTCATCGCACTGCGGGGAATTGTCGGGTACATTACTCCCCGGAGTACGGCTAAGGTCCTGTTAACCCAGGTCCCGCCCTTTGCGCCGGTTGACAGTGTGGGAGCTCCGCCCGAACGCGCTTCCTTGCTGGTTGCTGAGACCGATATTCCCATGTTGATCTTGAATACTTTGGGCCAGGGAAAAGTATTATATTTGCCATTTTCGCTCAGTACACTAATAAATGATTATCGACTGGCCGAACATTATAATCTCCTGAGTAACATGATCAATTTGTTGCTTGAGGGAACGCGGAGGGTGGCAATTACTCCGATACAGGGACTGTATATCGCTGCTTTCAAAAAGGGGCGGACGCAGTTGGTCCATTTGGTTAACGGAGCCGGTTCCCGGCCGTTGGTGGATAATCTGCCCTTGTATGACCTGAAACTGCGCATCAAACAACCCGAAGCCGACCATGAGCAGTATGAGGTGACCGCATTGATTTCCGGCGCCGAACTTTCTTGGGTAAACCTGGGAGGGACCATTGAAATCAGTATTCCCCGTTTGGATGTTTGGGAATGTCTGAAAATAAACCCCAAATAGGTCGAAACGAATTACTGTGGTTAAAAATTTAAGAGTATTCCAAAGGAGATCCGCTTATGGCCTGGTGGCTTGAGAATAATCTGAGGTTGATCCAGAATAATCTGCGTGATATTGATGCCAATATGGATATCGAGCAACTTATCGCGGAGCTTCAAACTTATTCCTGTAATGTTTTAATGGTGGGTGCCGGAGGAATCACCACTTTTTATCCATCGGAACTGGAATTTACCAAGCGATGTATCACGGATCGGGATACCTTCGGCGAAATTGTGCGAAAATGTCACGCCAATCATATTAGAGTGATTGCCCGTTTTGATTTTAGTAAAACTCATGAAAGTCTCTTCCAGGATCATCCCGACTGGTATTTTAAATCGGCCGACGGCGATCCGATACGTTATAATGACACTATCCATACTTGTGTTAACGGCGAATACCAACAGAAGCTTTCATTGGCTATAATCCGGGAGGTTTTGGAAAACTATCCGGTAGACGGGATTTTTTTTAACATGTTCGGCTATCAGACCCGTGATTATAGTAATCATTATTATGGCATCTGTCACTGTGATTCCTGTAAAAAACGCTTCTTAGAGTTTTGCGGGATGGCGCTGCCGGCGCAGGAAGATGCCAAGGCTCCTTCTTACAAGCAATATGTACGGTTTCAGGAAGTTACAGTGGGTGAGATTTTGCATAACATCCATTTACTGGTCCGGAGCATCAATCCGGAAGTTGCGGTCTGCACCTATCATTCTCAAGATGTCGACATTATCAGAAAGGAATCGAATAGTGCAATCGACCGGCCCTATCCGTTTTGGATTTATTCCGGTTCGGAAAATGTCGCTTCGGTCCGACATACTTGGGATGATAAGATTATCAGCAATTGCGTAATTAACGCGGTCGATATTTTTTACCGGTTTATGGGCGTATCGAAAGAGCTGACCCGGATTCGACTTTATCAAAGTCTGGCCGCCGGGTCGGGACTAGATTTTTGTATTATCGGTGTTTTTGCGGATTATCCGGACCGGGATAATTTTGAATATGTGCGGGAAGTGTACTCTTTACATGCTAAAAATGAAGCGTATTTCGGGAAGCTTCATTCTCTGGCCACGGTCCTGCTGATAAAGCCGGCAGGGAATAATAATCTGGAGTATTTGGGTATTTTTAAGGCATTGAAGGAAGAACACATTCTGTTTGATGTTGTCCGCAGCGGCGAAATCGGTCCGGTTTTTGAGAAGCTCGGGCGCTATCGGGTAGTGATGATTCCCGACATCAGTTGTATCACAGACGAGCATTGGGATGCTTTGAAGGTGGCCGACATCACCGTGGTGGTCACCGGCGCATCTGACGAAAGTGATTTGGAAAAGCTTGCCAGTATCGATCTTAAAAACATCGGCATCATCAACAATACCCGTTCCGCTTATTTATTGACCAGGGAAAAAGCAATCTTTACAAGTTTTACCGAACGGGACTGGGTGTTCATTGATGGGGCCTTCGCCTGTGTTGCTACAGAAGGGACTAAACTGCTGCCGTTAGTAAGCCCGGCCAATTACGGTCCCCCGGAACGTTGTTTCGGTCATGAAATATTGGATCATCCAGGTGCGGTTGTTTCCAGGGACCGGCATTACATCTGTTTACCGTGGCATCCCGGCGCCCTATACTACCAGCACGGCTTTGAAGACCATAAATGGATTCTTACCAACTTGCTCGATTATTATTGCCGGGAGTGGCGTTTTTATAGGACCAACGCACCGAACTGTGTGGAAATTTTCTTTGATCGTTGCGGCCAGGAGCAATATTTATTGCAACTGATCAATCTGTCAGGGTTTAATGGCACCACCGTCGCTAAACAAATTCCCATTCATGATCTGACCCTGGAGATTCCTCTGGCGAAACAACCAATCAAGCTGAGTTCGCTAACAAACAATAATCCGCCTCCATGGAGTTATCAAAATGGGGTGATAAAAATAGCGCTAGGGCCGTTGGAACAGTATGAAGCGGTTGTAATTAGCAGTGGGAGTTCGTAATAATACTTTCATGAATATGGTTAATCGGTTTTTTTCATTACTTCTTTAGCTCGATCTTAACAATAAATGAGGTGCGGGAGAACAATGAAAACTAAGAAGATTTTTTTTCAAATTTTATTATCATACCTAGTCATCATGGTGACACCGCTGTTGATTTTGGGATACGCCTCATTTAACTTTTTTGCGAAATTTTATGATCGGGAAGTGCTGAATAATCGGGTTAATTCATTATATAGGGTGCAGAATACCTTTGATATCTTTATTAATCAAATGAACGCCCATGCTTATTCCTTGCTTAATTCGACGGAATTTGCCACCGCCAACATCAAAAACGAATACGGTAACTTCTATGATGTGAAGCGAAAACTCTCCGGTGTAGTATTGACCAATAATTTTATCGATGATGTTATTTATATCAATAAAGAGATTCAATGTATCTTTACTACGGAAACCGTTTTTGATTATCACAATTTTAAACTTTTCGGGTCGGGGTACGATATTCCGGAGGCAGCCACTGATGATTATTTACTGCCAGATCGCAGATCATACTGGTTGCCGCTCCAGCAGTTGTATCGTAAGCCCGAAAAAGTATTGACCTATGGAGTTACCAATAAAACCGGGCAAAGTAGGGCTACGGCAGCCGTCTTTTTTCAAATTAATTACAAAACTCTGTGTAAGCTGGCCGGAGATTCATTAGAGGCCGCCGGTGCTTGTATTATTATCTCCGATAATCATTACAATCTGCTGTACTCGTCGGATCAGCACTTTTCCAATTCTTCCTGGCAGGTATGGCGGAGATTGGCAGGCAAGGAAAACGACCAGCCGGTTGAGATTGTGATTCATTCCAAACGGTTTATTGGTTTTCAGAGCCAGTCAACGGCCAGTTTCATCAATTATGTGGTCTTAATCCCCTATCAAAAACTAACGGCCCCCATTGAGTCACAAAAAGTCCTTTTCATGTTTTGCATGGTCGCCATCGCTGTTCTTGGTACATTGTTCATCGCCTATTTTATGAAAATCAATTATACGCCGATTCGTTCTTTAAATAAACATTTGGCCTCGATTTTCGGGGAAAACCAGGATGGCCTGAATGAATTGGAAGCAGTCGAGAAAGCGTTGGTCACCATCACCAATCGCAATACCAGCCTGGTAAGGGAGAAAGTAACATTGAAGTTAATCCGGGGAGGTTACGCTAGTCTGGAGGAGCTTGAACGGGAGGGGGGTACCATTGGTTACAGACTTGCCGGCCCTAGTTTCCGGGTCGTTGTCTGTAGTATCGCCGATCCGGCCGGTACTGACTCAGCGGTGGTCCCGTACCAGGAAATAGCCCGTTATATCGAAAATAGTTTGAACTCAAGTTTTGATATAACCGTGGTTGAGTATGGGGAGGATAAAGCGGTATTTGTGGTTGTTTCCGGAGAACGGGAAGAACTGTCGGTGATTAAAGAAAAACTCTATCAGGTTAAAAATGTGATAGAGAGTGTCTTTCAGTTGTCACTTTCAATTGGGGCCGGCAGCATTTGTAATATCAATAATATCAAGGAGAGTTTTACCGAGGCTAGTACTATCAGTAAATATTATCTAACCAACGGGGCCGGAGATGTGAATTTTCCCGAAGACATTGACAGTAATAAAATCCCACTACTGGCTTACACCAATCATGCGATTGATGCCATGTACAACGCTATTAAGCACGGGCAGGAGGAACGGGTACGCTTTGCCATGGATATCTTGATTAAACAGATATCGGAGGCCAGGGAATTGCGCTTTGCCGCCAATTTGGCATCCGATATCGTGACTACGGCATTAAAAGCTATCCAGGAACTTAATATTTCCTTTTTCGCCGCCAATCAAAAGTACCTGGCAATTGTTGATGCTCGAGACAGTTTGCAATCCATTGGGGAAATTATTGATGCTCTGAATTTGCTGACTGGTGAGATTGTGGCTTTGGTTATCGATGAGCAGGAGGTGGAAACGGCCGATGGAAGCGGTTTAAAGAGCTTTAAACAAGTTGTGGAATTTACTTCCGAACATTTGAGTGAAGCCACTTTCTCCGTCAAATTACTGGCGAATCACTTCGGAATGTCCATCTCCAACTTCAGCCACTATTTTAAGAAACAGACCGGCCACACTGTTTCTGATTATATTGCGTTGCTTCGCTTCGAGAAAGCCAAAGAATTACTGCGCACCACCGATCTAAATTTACAGGATATAGCGAATCAATGTGGTTATGTGCACATTTCAACCTTCATGCGGCAGTTTAAACGGAGGGAAAACACCACCCCGGCAAATTATCGGGGACAGTTTCGGACCGAATCAAAATAGGCTAGCATTTGAGGCTCTCTAAAAAGCAACATAAAATCAATAAGAAACACAACATACAGCTACTTAAAAAAACTGGAGGGAAAAGAAACGATGCAGGATTCAATCATTAAATACATGAAAGTAGGTTTGATTCATTTTATGGCCTATCCAGCGACTATGAAAGGAGATGGGCCGATATTGGAAACAGTTAAAAGGATTGCGACTGATAGCTATTTCCAGGCTATTGAGGTGAGCTGGATTAAAGATGCGGCGATCCGGAATCAAGTACAAAAAATGCTGGAAGTTTCCCACTTGACTGTGGCTTATGGCGCTCAACCCCGTTTGCTAACCACCGGTATGAATATCAATGACCTTGATGAAGAAAAACGGGCTAAAGCAGTGGCGACTCTCAAAGAAGGCATTGATGAAGCTTATGAGCTCGGAGCAAAAGGGATGGCCTTTTTAAGCGGGAAATATGTGGAATCTACCAAGGAACAGTCGTACAAGGCGTTGGCAAGATCAACCAGTGAATTGTGCGCTTATGCGAAATCCCGGGGTGATTTGCGAGTGGCCCTGGAAGTGTTTGATTATGATATTGATAAAAAAAGTCTGATCGGCCCGGCATCGTTAGCCAAGAAATTCGCCGCGGAGATGACCGGGAAATACGATAATTTCGGATTGCTGGTTGATTTAAGTCATATTCCCATGCTTCACGAAACCTGCGCCGAAGCGATCATGCCGGTTAAGGATTATTTAGTCCACGCTCATATGGGAAACACCGTGATCAAGGATTCCGCCTGTGAAGCATACGGCGATACTCATCCGCGCTTTGGCTTTCCCAACGGGGAAAACGATGTCGATCAATTGGTGGAATATTTGCGGGTCTTACTGAATATCGGGTTTCTCAACCCGGACCATCCACCGATTGTCAGTTTTGAAGTGAAGCCGTGGGGCGATGAAGATCCCGAGCTGGTGATCGCCAACGCCAAACGGACCTTAAATGAAGCCTGGGCCCGCGTTTAAGCTCAAACGACCGTGCCTAAAAACAGTGAGAAAGGAATCATCTGATGAAAATTGTAGTTTTAGACGGTTATACTTTAAATCCCGGCGATTTAAACTGGGATCGGCTGAGCCAAAATGGCTCGCTGACAGTCTATGAACGGACTTCGGCCGAGTTAATCTCCGAGCGAATCGGTGCTGCCGAAATTGTCCTAACCAACAAGACACCACTGTCTCGCTCGATTTTTAGCCAAAAAACAAATCTAAAATACGTTGGCGTATTGGCAACCGGTTTTAACGTAGTGGATGTTAAGGCTGCCCGAGATTTCGGAGCTACCGTGACCAACATCCCGACCTATGGCACAGCAGCCGTGGCTCAATTTACTTTTGCCCTGTTATTGGAACTCTGCCACCATGTGGGGGAACACAGTCAGGCGGTAAAAGCGGGGGCCTGGACAAGCAGTCCCGACTTTTGCTTCTGGAAGTACCCGTTGATTGAACTGGCCGGTAAAACCATGGGAATTGTCGGGTTTGGCCGAATTGGACAGGCTGTGGCTGAAATTGCGCTGGCCTTTGGCTTGAAATTACTGGTTTACGATAATTATCAAGACCGCAGTTTGGAAAAGGCCAATTTAAAATATGCAACGTTAGACGATTTATTGGCTCAATCGGATATTATCAGCCTCCATTGCCCATTGACGGAAACCACGCAAGGGATTATTAACCGTAATACCATTGGTCAAATGAAAACCGGAGTGATGCTGTTGAATACTTCCCGCGGGCCTTTGGTGGTCGAGGCGGATCTGGCCGATGCGCTGCAAAGCGGCAAAGTGGCTGGTGTGGCAGTGGATGTAGTCGCTACCGAGCCGGTTACGGCGGACAATCCATTACTGGGAGCTAAAAATTGCCTGATTACTCCCCATATTGCCTGGGCGCCAAGGGAAGCGCGGCTGCGGTTGATGAACATCGCCGTTGATAACCTGGAGGCTTATTTAAAAGGTGCTCCGGTGAACGTGGTTAATCCTTGAACTAGGAGCTAGGGGGAAAGAAATGAAACCAATTCAAGTGATGCTTGGTTACCGGGCGGAACCGGAAGAATTGCAGATTATTGAAGAATCATGGCCGCCTGAAGTGATGGTGGTATTTCCCAAAACCGGTGACCCCGACGGCTTCAAGAATCAGTTACATAATATTGAGGCGATAGTCGGCGATCTTCCGGCCGAATATTTACTGGAAGCCGCCAACCTGAAATTGATCCATACTATCGGCCATGGGCTCAACGCCTTATTAAAGCCGCAAGTCCGGCAATTCCTGCTTGAGAAAAAAGTAGTGGTTGCCAAAGCCAGTCCGGCTGCGGTTCCGATCGCCGAATTTATCATTGCCAGTCTGGTCATCCTAACCCGCCGGATTTGGCAAATGCATTCAAACTTGGTCTACAACGGTAGTTGGTCCGAAGCGACCAAGGCATCAAGGATGAAAGGGTCAATGGGTGGCGAGTTACAAAATTCGGTATTGGGAATTATGGGATTTGGGGCGATCGGCCGGGAAACGGCCATCAGAGCAAGGGCTTTTGGGATGACTACCGGTACTTTGACCCGGAATCCGGCGAAAATTGATCAGGAAAAGTATGGAATATCATTTACCGCCAGTTCCCAAAATGACCATCAAATTGTGGAGTTTCTGCAACATTGTGATTATGTGGTCAATCTCATGCCTCTGACTCCAGAGACCCGCGACTTTATGGATAAAAACCGTTTTGCGGCGATGAAGGAAGGAGCTTATTTTATCAATATCAGTCGGGGCCCAATCATAGTTGAAGAGGCCTTATGGGAAGCGCTTCGTTCCGGAAAGCTGGCCGGAGCCGCCGCTGATGTCTGGTGCTCTGAGGAACAGCCGGGGCCGCGCGGCTACCCGACCCTTTTTCCGTTACATCAGTATAACGTATTGATGACGCCTCATTATGCCGGGGCTACCAAAGAAGTCCGGGCCAGAGCTTTGCGGACCATCGGCGCTAATTTGCGCCGATGGTTGCAGAATGAGCCTTTACACAATCTGGCCAATCTGGAAGATGGATATTGAAATATTATAAATCGCTAAATACAGGGAGGTACTTTTATGATAAAACTGGGGTTTATTGGACTAGGCATCATGGGCAGGCCGATGGCTAAGAATTTGCTGAAGGCCGGGTATCAACTGGTAGTCTACGATCTCGTCCCCACCGCTGTTCAGGAAATGGTGGTTGCTGGCGCTGTGTCCGGAATTTCACCCCGGGATGTTGCCAGTCAGACTGAGATTATTATAACGATGTTGCCCAATTCTCCCCATGTCAAGCAAGTAGTCCTGGGAGAAAACTGCATCCTGGATGGGGCTAAGCCTGGTTCGATTATTATTGAGATGAGTTCGATCGCTCCGGCTGCTATCAAGGAAGTGGCTGCAGCCGCCGCCGGACGACAGGTCGAATTGGTGGAAGCGCCGGTGAGTGGCGGGGAGCCCAAGGCGATCGATGGGACACTCTCGATCATGGTTGGTGGTAAACCGGAACTTTTGGAACGTTGCCGCCCTATTTTGGAACAAATGGGTAAATCGGTGGTGTGGTGCGGTAATATAGGCGCCGGGAACACAACCAAGCTGGTGAATCAGATCATTGTCGCCTTGAATATTGCCGCTGTCTCCGAAGCTTTAACCCTGGGTGCGAAAGCTGGGGTGGACCCGGAATCGATTTACCGGGCAATCCGCGGCGGTCTTGCCGGAAGCACCGTGCTGGACGCCAAAGTTCCCTTGATGCTGGCCGGTAACTTTAAGCCCGGCTTTAAAATCGACCTGCATATTAAAGACCTGACAAATGCGATTGACACCGGGCATGAAATGGGCGTCCCGCTGCCGTTGACCGCGCAGGTGATGGAGATCCTGCAAGCATTAAAAGCTGACGGCAAGGGGCAAAGCGATCATAGCGCCATCGTTCAGTATTACGAAAAATTAACTGGGATCGAAGTCCGGAAATAAAGATTTAAGATAAGGAAGTTTATTTTAAGTAAAACCAGGAAATCCTTTTGGCCGCATCTGTGACCAAAGGCCAAATTCATCAGGGGGTTGTTATTATGGATAAGTTCATTTTTCCAAAAGATTTTCGTTGGGGGGTGGCTACTGCCGCCTATCAGATAGAAGGCGGCGCTGGGGCTGATGGTAAGGGGGAGTCGATCTGGGACCGGTTTTGCCATGCTCCGGATAAGATAGCGAACGGGGACACCGGTGATACGGCCTGTGACCATTATCACCGTTATTCCCAGGATATCAAGCTGATGAAGAAGTTGGGATTAAAAAATTACCGGCTGTCCCTTGCCTGGTCCCGGCTGTTTCCAAATGGTACAGGAGCGCTCAATCAAAAGGGAGCGGATTTTTATAGCCGTCTCATTGACGAACTACTCCAACAGGGGATCGAGCCTATGGTCACACTATATCATTGGGACCTGCCACAAGCGCTCCAAGACCGGGGCGGTTGGGGAAACGGGGATATTGCCGACTGGTTTGCCGACTATGCCACCGGGGCTTTCGAACTGTTAGGGGACAGGGTCAAAACCTGGCTTACCCATAATGAACCCTGGGTGGTGGCCTATGCCGGACACCGCCAAGGCCGTCATGCTCCGGGTCTAACTGATTTTGGTTTAGCGGTGCAGGTCAGCCACAACCTGATGCTCTCTCATGCTAAAGCCGTCCAAGTCTATCGGGGCGCCAACCATCCGGGAGGCCGGATTGGAATTGCTTTGAATTTATATCCGATTACCGCCGCTTCGGATGCGCCGGAGAACCAGGAAGCGGCTCGCCGGGCTGACGGGTATCATAACCGCTGGTTCCTTGATCCGGTGCTACGAGGAGAGTATCCCCAGGATATGCTGAAGTTTTTCCAAGAATCCTTTGGAACGCCATCGATTAGCCCAGGAGATCTGGAGTTGCTGAAGAGTAATCCCGTTGATTTTTTGGGGATCAATTATTATTTCCGGAAGATCGTCAAACACGGCTCCATTGATCCGGTCCTCCATCTGGCGGAGGTGAAACCGGAAAGCTCGCAGTATACTGCAATGAACTGGGAGATTCATCCCCAAAGTCTGACCGAGTTGCTGGTGGCGATTGCTAAAAATTACAACAATCCCGCCATCGTAATTACCGAGAATGGGGCGGCCTTCGCCGACAGTCCGACTGCAAACGGCGCAGTGGACGACGATGACCGGTTGGCATTTTTACGGGGCCACTTTGAAGAGGCTCACCGGGCGATTCAGGCCGGTGTCAGACTAGAGGGCTTTTACGTCTGGTCGCTGCTGGATAATTTTGAATGGGCGTGCGGCTATGATAAACGGTTTGGTCTGATTTATGTCGATTATCCAACTCAACAGAGGACCTTTAAAAAGAGCGCTCTCTGGTACCGGGATGTTATCAAAGCCAATGGATTGTGAAATTGATACCGATTAACGATTATGAAGGAGTCAGCCAAATGCGAATGTTACTAAACGAAGGATGGCAGATCTTTTACCGGAATCCCCAGGCAAACCAGGATGCGGCAGAATTGGTTCCGGACCAATCGGCCGGGGAATGGCTGGATACGGAGGTACCCGGGGACGTACATTCTACCCTGCTAAAATATGAGAAAATCGCCGATCCGTTTTACTCGACCAATATCGAACAATGCCGTTGGGTCGAAACGGCGGTCTGGTGGTACCGGAAAGAGTTCAGCTGGGATCGGGAACTCCACCCCGGTGAAGTCGTCGAATTGCAATTCAATGGCCTTGACACCTTTGCCACCGTTTTTTTAAATGGTGAACCGGTTGGGACTCACCAAAACATGTTTACTCCGTCGGTCTTTACGATTACCACCGCGCTGCATCCTGGGATCAATCAACTGGCAGTCCGGTTTGATTCAACTATGGCTGTGACTTCCCAAAAAGACTATGGAAGAATGTGGTATTCATATAACCCTAACCGGGCCTGGGTACGGAAGGCGCAAATGAATTTTAGTTGGGATTGGGGTCCAAGGTTAATTACAGTTGGGATTTGGAAAGGCGTCGAACTGAATATCCGCCAGAAGGCCCGGATCGAAACGGTAGCCGTCCGGACTGAAACAATCACCGCCAATCAGGCCCGTCTAGGGATTGAGATCGAAACCCGGTCTTATGGAAAGGAACTCCGGCTTCAGGCCCGTGTGAAACTGGGTGAAGGAGCAGGGGCGGTTACGCGGACTATTGACCTTGGTCCGGGGAAGACAACGGTGAATTTAACAGTGGATAATCCGCGACTTTGGTGGACTCATGATTTGGGTGAGCCGTACCGTTATGATCTGCGGGTGACTTTAAAGGATGGTACGGATATCCTGGACCAATACTCGGCTAAAATCGGGATTCGTAGCTTGGAGCTTAGACAGCAGGCCGCCGGAGGCGAGAAACGCTTTACTTTTGTCGTGAATGGGGTTGAAATATTTGCCAAGGGGGCTAATTGGATACCGGCCCATAATTTGCTGGGGACCATCCGGGAGGATACTTATCGGCGTTGGCTGGAACTGGCTAAACAAGGCAATATGAATATGTTGCGGGTCTGGGGTGGTGGCATCTATGAGCAGGAAGCTTTTTATGATGAATGTGACCGGTTGGGGATCCTGGTCTGGCAGGATTTCATGTTTGCTTGTTCGTCCTATCCCGATTTTGACGCTGAGTTTATGGCCAATGTCAGGGAGGAAATCCGTTACGTGGTAAAAACGCTGCGTAACCATCCGTCGCTGGCGCTATGGTGCGGCAACAATGAAAATCAATGGATTCACGGGCAGAAAATGAGCACTTTGGAGGATTTGCGGTTTTATGGTGAAAAGATCTATCATGACTTGATGCCGGAACTCCTGGCCGACTTGGACCCGACGCGGCCTTATTGGCCGGGTTCGCCATTCGGCGGGAACGACCCCAATAGTGACGCCGAAGGGGACAAACATAACTGGCAAGTTTGGGCTGGCCAGATTTATCCGCATAAGCACGGGGAGCCGCAACGGTTGGACAATACTCCCGCCGGGGTTTCTTTCAAACATTATGCCGAAGATCAAGGAAAATTTATCTCTGAGTTCGGGATGCATGCTGCACCGGTGCTGGCCACTTTACAAAGCTGTATTCCCCGGGAACAGTTGTGCTTGGGAAGCTTTGAACTACGTTACCGCAATAAGGATAAACGGCCCAATCGCGGCATCATGCTGATGCAGAGTTATACCGGGCTTCCCGGGGATTTGAAAGAATATATTGATTTTTCCATGTTAACCCAGGGAGAAGGGTTGAAATTTGGGATTGAGCATTACCGTCGCAGAAAGCCTGACTGCAGCGGGACTCTGATCTGGCAGTTGAATGATTGTTGGCCGGCGTTAAGTTGGAGTCTGGCCGACTTTTATCTCCGTCCCAAGGCAGGCTACTATTATACCAGGCGGGCCTATCAACCGGTACTGCTCTCCTGGAAAGAGGATGGACCGGCTACGGTTTCACTTTGGGCTACCAATGACACTCAGGCCGAATATCGGGATATTTTGGAGGTTGGCCTGGAAAATTTCATCGGGAACCGAGAATACCGGGAGGAAATCGTAGTGGCGGTGCCCGCCGGCGCATCGGTCCGGATCAAGGAATTTTCCAAGAATCGGATTAACGTTAATTATACTAACTTTGAGTTTTTATATGTAATACCACAGGCGCCCGGGGTTAATTCCAACATTTTTTTCTTTGATGATTATAAGGACTTGAACCTACCGCCATGTCAGTTATCCACCGAGTTGAAGAAAATTGGCGAGGGTAACTTGGAAGTGGCGATCACCACCGATTGTTTTGCCAAATTTATTAAATTGGAGGGTTACCCGGATGGAGCCATCCTCAATGATAATTATTTCGATCTGATGCCCGGGGAATGCAAGCGGCTCCTGATCAAGGGTGTGAGTGCTGTTCCGGAGCAGATCACTGTCACTGCAATCAATCAACAGCGCTAAAAATTTGCCAAATGGTGAAGCAGCAGCAATGAGAAACGTCATCAAGGTATCATCTCGGAACGGGTGGGGGGAATGCTCGTACAACCCGTCCAAAGCCTTGGCAAGTATTTCCGGAACGTGGTTCTTGCCTGGTAAACCTTTTATTACCCGCTAATAAATATCGAAAGCTATTGGTGGATATCAGTGATATCTACTTATCTATCAAATCAAAGATGATACCGTATACATTGAGAATGATAAAGGAGCTACATCGCGATGAATAAGCCTTATAATGAAGATACCAATAAAGTACTGGATGAGATTATCTTTAGAAGAAGATCGATCCGTAAATTTAAAAACGAGATTCCACCAAAGGAATTAATTGAAGAAATAATAAAGGCTGGGGTATTGGCTCCTTATACAGGAGTTTCGGGGAGGTTTATAAATGAAATTCGGAAGTTTTTTGTGTTACCGAAAGATAGTAAAAATATGGTTGCAGCCGAAAAGATAATTATGTCTCAACTTGAAAGTAATGCTAAAAAACTCAATTTTACAGTAAAATTTGTTCCGTAGATACGGACTAACGGAAAATCGTTTGTTCAGAATGTTAATAACATGGCTAAAAACGGAGTTCCTGCATTCAAAACGGCGCCATATTATGTTATGTTGCCGAACGCAAAGAAATGCCTCCAGCCCAAAAACAATCCTTGGCTCATGTGCTTCAAAATATGTGGCTCAAAGCTACTGCTTTGGGCTTAGGATTTCAGCTTTTAACACTTACGGAAACGATGTCCTCAAACAAGGATTTTCTGAATTTATTAGAATTGCCTTATGGAGAATTTGAATTGGATGGATGTGCGATTAGCTACCCTGATCAAACACCTACTGAAAAAAAGATACCTGAGGTTGACGAAGTAACAAAATGGTTATAGTAAATTTGTTAAAGTTAAAAAATCAAAATCGATGGATGAGCTTAATGATTTTTATTCAATTCTGTTTTGCCGATTGCTTATTTTAAATGAACCACGGGATACTTGATCTCTTGAAAGGTAGTGGATAACGTAAGATGTGTCCCGTCTCCACTCAAGTAGTAATCTTTTATAAGAGGCGAACGCCTTCACCAGCATTATTGACCCAAAGTTGAATTCTATAATCACATCATCCGGGGATAATAAACGCGATTTACAGATTTATAATAATTTTGCGTAGGCCGTTTTCGAAGTTTCGGAAGCGGCTGTTTTATTTCGAAGGATATTTTTTTGGTCCAAGATGGACTAAATTGATAATATCATTAACTGTGCCAATGCTGGGCAGGTCTAGTTTTCAAACCGATCCGCGGCGGCCAATTCAAACTTGAAAGATTGCAGTCATTGAGGGTTTTAAGCAATCAGTTGACCTCATTGGTGACTTTAACAGCTTTCATTATCATCCGGTTATCACCGAAGGGTTAGAACAGCGACTCGTTATGGATGATATTGTTCCATTAGGCTTTGTCCAACTGCCACCCCGTCTAAACTTATGGACAGTTGATCCCCTTGTAAAACGTTATGAACAGAAACTTTCTGCTTTGAAGAGGTAGCCGCTGGTTGTGATAAGGTGAATGACCCAAATTGGATGGGAAAGTCTGCCAATCAAGCCTCGTTGCTCGCCAGATAAAAGTAAGGCTCTGGAGAACAATGATAAAGTTGATGAAGCTTCTGATTGGTATGACGGGTCGAACTATGATTGGTAGGCCCAAATCCGGGTCTACTTACCCTATCTTTTACCTTGCACATCAATGCCAAATTTCTTCTTCCAAGATTCCAGCGGCAGTTCAAGTTTTACCACCTCCTGCGCTTCACGGTGATTAAATTCGTTAAAAACCAATTTTTTTTTTAAAATACGAATGTAATTTATTTCCGTTTTTCCATAAAACCCTTTGATTCCAAGGGCTTTTTCTATTTTGATCAAAAAATCCGTTAAGTGATGGTTAAGTGGCGAGCGATAAAATAAAATCAGAAAGTTATTCCAACCTCTAAATTTGACTTAAAAAGGAGTGAAATAAATGGACCCGCAAACGATTACCTCCAACAATAACCCCTATATTGATCAATTTTATCAAGGCTTTGTCCGGGTGCGGCGTTCCGACAATGCCTGGGGTTTTTTCGACCGGAAGGGCGTTTTTTATTCTTCACCCATACCAGCTGCCATACTGGGTAATTTTCAGGAGGGCTTGGCCGGGGTGTGTCTTCCTTCCAGCGGTATCTGGGGTTTTATCGATCGGACCATGCGCTGGGTCTTCCCGCCGAAAAGTTTTACCTATATGGATGACGGGTTTAGCGAAGGGATTCGCCCGGGCCCGTTTGGGCGACAAAATGGGGGTTTGTCGACCGCAGCGGCGGCTGGTATGATGTGCCGCAACCCTGTTTCGACCTTAAGAATTTCCAGGAAGGCCTGGCCGGGGTCGGTCTTCCCAACGGTACCTGGGGTTTTATCGGCCCCGATATGCAATGGGTGATATCGCCGACGGCTTTCACTGAGGCTGGCCTTGGGTTCAGAGACGGCTTTTGCCCGGCTAAAAAAGACGGTCTCTGGGGTTTTATCAGCCGCGCCGGCCGGTGGAACGATATCCCTGGGCCTTGTGACAAGTTAGCTCCTTTTCAGATCGGCCTAGCCGGTGTGCGCCGACCGGATGGCGTTTGGGGATTTATTGATAAAACCATGCAGTGGAGGATTCCTCCGACCACCTATACCATGGCCGACGAGGGAGTACGGGAATTTTACATCAAAGCTCAAAATAACGGTGACTGGGGCTTTCTGGACGCCCGTGGCGGCTGGCATCCTGTTCTTCAGCCTTGCGCCATTTTAACCTCCTTTGGTAGCGGCCTGGCAGGAGTCTGTCTTCCTTCCAGCGGCATCTGGGGCTTTGTTTATGACGAAGTTCCGGAGAAGTGGGCCATACCTCCGATAAACTTCACCCACGCGGACGCCGGGTTCAGGGAAGAAATGTGCCTGGTCAAGCAGAACGGCAATTGGTGTTTTATCGATATCCATGGCAAGGTATTATTTATGCTGAATCTATAAAGACAAATGGAAAGAGTACAGACATTTCGTTTGAGGTACCAATGCAGCATTATTGGAATGAGTATAACTACCGGGTGGTCAATCTGGCCGATACATGTCGCTTATCCCTCCACCCCGTAATTTACATTTCAATACCGTCATGTGGGGAACCAGGAGAAGAATGGTCCTCATGTGATCAAACCGGAGATATCGCCGGGAATCATTTACTACCCTATGTTTTTATCTTTATAAAATTTTTTTGGGAGGAATACGGAATGGATCCACTATTAGGCGACATTGAACTGTTCGCATTTGACTTTGCCCCTTCCTACTGGATGTCCTGCGAGGGACAAACTCTGAACATTGCCACAAATCAATCTTTATTTACCCTGATCGGCACCACCTTCGGAGGAGACGGCACCACAACTTTCTGCCTGCCTGATTTGCGAAATGCTCTGCCTATGCAAGGGATGGGCATGCATTACTGCATCGCGGTGCAAGGGATTTACCCCAGCCGGAATTGACATTTATTCTCAAAATGGAAACCAATGAGTATAGGAGGATATCAAAATGGATTATTTTTTAGGACAAATCGTTGCTTTCCCATACAGTTTTGTACCCATGGGCTGGTTGCTCTGTAACGGCCAGCAGCTTCAAATTCAACAAAACACTGCATTATTTTCCTTGATCGGCAACAAATTTGGCGGGAACGGCATCACCACTTTCAATATACCCAACCTGCAGGGTGCCGAAGCCCAACCGGGAATGGCTTATTATATCTGCATCAGCGGTATCTATCCGACCAGGGATTAATTGTCGGTTATCAGTTACTAGCATAACTAAAAAAATTAATGAGGCTGAAATGGAAAGGATGGAAAGCTAATGGCTAACATTGCTTTAAATAAACCCACCGATGCGAGCAGTTTCGTTTTTCCCTACAATCCGGCTAAGTCGGTCGATGGGATACCAACACCGCTGAACAGGTGGGTTGGTTCTTCGCCGCTTCCACCAGAGCCGGCAATAGCCGCGCCGGTTTGGCTGAGAGTGGATTTAGGCACCAATTATTGGATTAATCGCTGGGTAATCAAACAGATGGGCGCGGTCGGCTGGCCGGCCAATTATAACTTGAGTGATTACAAACTTCAGGGAAGTTTGGATAATGCAAACTGGTTTGATATGGATTCAGTGACTAACAACAGCGCCAATCAGACTGACCGGGCGTTTACGCCTCGCAAAGCCAGATGGGTGAGAGCATATGTGACGAAGGGGCTGCGTTGCAATGCTAATTTTGCATCGATCGTGGATATGGAAGTGTATGATGCGCCGAATGCTCCTTTGTTAACAGGGCTGATGCTTTCAACTACCAGTGGTACCGGCATTACGTTGATTCCGGGATTTTTCAGCCAAACTTTTTCTTATACAGCTAATGTGGATAGCTCCGTACCATCGGTCAATGTGACTCCGACCACTGCAACCGGAACCATTAAGGTCGGCAATACGGGCACGCCCAGCGGTACGCCGGTGAATATACTACTAAATGATGGAGCAAATACCATCACTGTTACGGTAACATCTGCGGATAATCTAATGAGCGAAACTTATACTGTTATTGTCAACAAAGCTGTAGCCACCTATTTGTCAAATTTAGTTGTCAATGGGATCCGCGGTTCGATGAACCCGGCCTTTTCTAAAATTACGATGGCCTACACTGCGAACGTCGCTGCGGGAGTTTCCAGCGTAACGGTCATCCCCACAACGGAGAGCACCGGAGCGACAATTTTAGTCAATAATACCTATACGGTACCTAGTGGCGGTACCTCACCGGCACTTAACTTGAATGTGGGTCAGAATATGATCACCATCAAGGTCACCGCACCGGGTGGTGGCAGTAACCAAACCTATACCGTGGCTGTATCAAGGCCGAGTTAATTGTTGGATCTTTTTCAGACTGGCATTTTTTGAATTCTAAAAATTCGGATAATGTTTGAAATAGATCGTTGGCCTAAATTCCTGAAGGCTGTCTACAAAGTAATTTGAAATCAATCACAAATACGATATTTGGTGTCACTGAATGTATTTGCTCTAATATATTGTATTTCTTGATCACTGAATTTACTTTTGGGACAGCCCCGGGAATCGCCATTTTAATGTTTTGCAATCATGCACGAATTATAATCATCAGTATATGAACTGCGAAATCAATAAGTAATTTACATACAGTTTCAAAGGAATGGTTGAGGGGGAAGTGTTTTATGAACAAAAGGCTTAAATATCCGCTTATAATGATTATCGGTTTATTACTTTGTTATGGTTTGTTCTGGAATAATGGGTTCCCGGTTCAAGCTGCCGCAACCTGGAGCTTTGTTGATGGGAATCTAGCGACGGGGATTAATTATGATAAATCCAAAAATGCGGCCAATCCGGTCATGGCGGTTTATAATAACGAGTTGTATGTCGCTTGGGAAGAAAGTAACGGTACGGTGACCCAAATCCGGCTTAAGAAGTATAATGGTGCTTCATGGACTGACCTGAGTGGGACTAACGGTTTGAATTTAATTCGGACGGAAAACGCTTGGCATCCAACCTTGATCGCTTTTAAAGGTTATCTTTTTGTCGCTTGGGATGAATTTAATGATTCGTACACGGCGATTCGGGTACGCCGGTATGACGGAACTGGCTGGGCTCAGGTGGATGGTGAAACGGCCAAGGGCTTGAACCGGATTACTGCTTCAGCATCCAATCCCACCCTGGCGGTTTTCAATGGAGAATTGTATCTGGCCTGGGACGAGGTAACTAATTCCATAAGCCATATTCGTGTAAGAAAATATGTTAGCGGTGTTACCTGGAACTTAATTGACGGCGACACCGATTTGGGTCTTAACCGTCTTGAATATCATGCGGTTCTCCCCAATCTAACGGTATGTGATAATCAACTTTATATAAGCTGGATCGAGGAAAATAACTCCGGCATCCGACAACTACGGGTCCGTCAATATGCGGGAGGCAGTACCTGGAATTGGATTGATGGAGACCTTTCCCAGGGCCTGAATCTTTCTGAACTTTATCATGCCGGGAAGCCATATTTGATGGCATTGAATAACACATTATACGCCGCCTGGGAGGAATCTAGCGCCGGCGGGGAATCGCATTATGTTCATTTAAAACGCTATGATGGCAATCATAGTTGGTCGTTCGTGGATGGCGGATATTTGAACCGGCAGTCGGATCTCTGGGGTTATATGCCGAAAATTGCCGTTTGGAATAATAAATCATATATTACCTGGGATGAGGAGGACCAAGGTCCCAATTATATTCCTCAAGTCCGAGTGAAGAAATATGACGGTTCCACTTTTACATTCATCGATGGCGGCGTTGCATCCAGTCTTTTAAACTATAATTATACGAGTGCAGCCAAAACCCCCTTTCCGGTAATTTTTAATGGTGATTTATTTATTGCTTGGCAGGAACCTACTGGAGGATTTACTCAGATTCGAGTGAAAAAATATCCCCTGCCTGCCATCACCGAATCTGTAACCATACCAGCCGGCACATACGGACCCAATAAGCCTATCGATATAACCGTTAAATTTAACAAAACAGTATCGGTTACCGGTACCCCTTACATTCCAATTATATTGGATACCGGCGGGACGGTAAATGCCACTTACTTATATGGTAATGGTTCTACCGCATTGGTATTCCGGTATTCGGTGGTGAGCGGCAATCTGGATAATACAGGAATCAGTCTTGCGACTAATCCCAGTATAATTCTCGGCAGCGGTGGCGCAATGAATGATCTGGGCGCCGGTTTGGCGGCAGATCTGAACTTCAATAATGTGGCTGATACTTCAGGGGTTCTGGTAGATGGAGCGACGCCAACTGTAAGTATCACCAGTACCGCCGGTAACCCGGTTGGTACATCACCGATCCCGGTGACGATCACCTTCAGTAAAGAGGTAAGTGGTTTTGATGTTGAAGACATTATGGTCACCAATGGAACGAAAGGAACTTTAAGCGGCAGTGGGAAAACTTATACGATTAATATTATGCCGGCAGCCCAGGGAGCAGTCAAAGTAAACGTAGCCGCCGGTGTGGCTTATGATGCGATTGGGAACGGAAATACCGCAGCCACTGAGTTAAGCATTATTTATGATACTCAAGCCCCTTCGGTGACTATTAGCAGTACTGCCGGTAATCCGACCAATGCATCTTTAATTCCGGTAACGATTACCTTCAGTGAAGCGGTCACCGGATTTGTCATCGGAGATATTGCAGTGACCAATGGAATCGTGAGTAATTTTAGCGGGAGTGGTACGGCCTATACGGTGAGTATTGCTCCGTCAGGGCAAGGAACAGTTACGGTTAACGTACCGGCCGGAGCAGCCCAGGATGGAGCGGGTAACGGGAATACGGCTGCTGCGGCGTTGAGCCGCACCTATGATTGCCAAGGGCCATCCATAATATCGGGGAATCTTGATTCAAGCAACGGATATATCGATATTGTTTTTAGCGAAGGGGTTTACGCCACTTCGAATGGTGCTGTGGCCTTAACAACCAGCGATTTAACTCTTGCATTTTTGGCCAATAATGGTAAAGCGACAGGCGCGGCAATTTCCGCCGTAACCAAGACCGACGGTACAGCTTTGACCGACGGAGAAACCGCTGTCCGGATTGATTTAAGCATCACTGGAACTCCTAGCGGCACGGAGACCATCGAAATCAAACCGGCCGACAATGCTTCCATCTTTGACATCGTCGGAAATGCAGCATCCAATAGGCAGACCACCGGGGCTAAAAATTTAAATGATAAATTCGGACCCGTCTTAATTAGCGCATCCCGGAGTGATAATACACATCTTATCGTAACGCTCAGTGAGAATTCCCTTAATTTAACCAAGAATAATAACGGCGGGTTTACGGTTCAAGAGAATGGACCTTCCGGCATTGTTTATGCCGTATCGGCAACTTCTAAAGGAACCGATTCTTCTCGTGTAATATTAACCGTAGCTAATATGGGAATATCCGCCCAAAAAGGAGTCAGTGTTAAATATTCGGCGGGAGGCAACGGCACGATCCAGGATGCTGCCGGAAACGCCATGATCACCAATAGTGCTGGAGTAACGGTAGCCGGTTGGGATACCACTGGTCCTGCCCTTACAGGCGGAAGCCTGGCGGAAAGCAATCAATATATTGATGTTGTATTCAGCGAAGGAGTGTATGGAACCGGTAGCGGCACCGGAGCAGTATCAGCCAGTCAATTGCAGGTTACATATA
>JAFABB010000030.1 GCA_023426245.1 Bacillota bacterium | reverse complement strand
TTGAATGGGGTTTATTAAGTATTGCTCATAATTTAACCAAGTTTGCAACGATTTTAGCTCCATAATTCCTCTTCATTCTTTGTTTATGCAAAAGGGGCTGTCTCAATTTACTTCTGAGACGGCCCCTTTATCGTTCATTGCCTTCACTCTCCGACTTTAATTTGGCCAAGACCTCGAAAATCTTCATCTCTTTCAGCAAACTCAATAAATCACGGGTACTTTTTTGTTCACATTTTTTAAGGATACTATTAATCTGTTTTTTTATTGTACTATACTCAACACAACGGATCTCCGAAAGTTGACGTTTAGTCTTCCCCTCGTAAAGATGCCGTAAGACAACGATTTCACTGGGAGTTAGGTTGGAAATGAGTTTTAAAATGTACAACATATTTTGTTCCTGTAATTTAACTTTTTGAAACTCATGACGGATTTTTTCAGCAATAATCGGTCGGATCGGAGAGAGATTTTGATAAGCATCGCGGATTGCTTCTAAAATTTTCGCATTTTCGGCTGTTTTAACCAAGTAATCAACAATTCCGGTCTGGAAAGCGGCAAAAATATGATTATCATCCTCATAAATGGTGAGAATAATAATTTTTACATCGGGCAAATCATGGTTGATTTGACGGGACGCCGTAATCCCGGCATATTTATCCTCCATCTCGATGTCCATTAGAATGATGTCCGGGTGATATTGATTGCCATACAAAACAGCCTCTTTGCCGCTGGAAGCGGATTGAACCAATTCGATATCCGGTTCATCAGCAATCGCCCGTTCCAAACGCCGTCGGTGCGCCTCAAGATCATCCACGATCATAACCCTGATCTTATCCATTGTGTTCTCCTGTAAATTCCCCATCATTTCATCCCCTCAAAGATCCTAGATCGCCGGGAGCATTATTGTAAAGGAACTGCCCTTTCCTGGTTGACTTTCCACTCCGATTTTTCCATCATGCCCCGTGATAATCTTATGGCAAAAGGATAATCCAATCCCCCAATTGGTTTGAGCGGCCTTAGTACTAAAAAACGGTGAAAAAATTTCCCCGATAACCTCCTCTGGAATCCCTGGCCCATTATCGGTGATGCTAATTACAGCCCATTGGGATTTTTTCGATACCGCGACTTCAACAAGGCCTTGATTGCGATTCCCCATTGCTTCAATGGCATTCTGAATGATATTAAATAAGGCCTCGCTGAAATAAACTTCATCAATATAGGCCAATGGAACTTCCGTATTATAAAGAAGCTTCACATGAATATTCGCTCCCAAATCAAAGCGGGATAAGGCGTTTTCCAGGGGCCTACTGAGCCGCATCGGTTTGAGGGATAATTGGATATCCCTTAGTTTTTTAGCGCGTTCCATGTTCTCCAAAGAGATCTTACAAGAATTTAAAATCAATTCCAAACTATGCTTGGTCACTTGGTCGTCAATAAATTTCTTTTCTAAAAATAAGGTTTCAGCCTGAATGGCGACCAAATGATTTTTGACCGAATGAGAGAATGTACTAACGCTGAGGTTTGCTGTATCGATGCTCCGGTTAATTAATCCATCAAAGTTTTGGTAATACTTCTCGATGGAATTATATTTGAAAATCAAAACCACCATGAATCCAAAGAAACCGCTAACAATAAAGGGAAAAATATTAAAAAATAAAATGTGCTCTCGTAAGTCCGGTAATATATAGTTATAGAACCCCTTGATATTTGTCGGTTCCAGCATTAACTTGGGTAACCAGGCAAAAATAATGAAATAGATGATGACCACCGGAAGCAAACCAAGGATATTCAATAAAGTGTATTTCTTAAAAAAACTGATATTCGGATAATTGAAATAATATCGGAAAAGAATTACGAAAGCGCTCACTAGATAAAGAATATTACCGACCCGAAATACGGTATTGATATTATCGATTATATTCCCTAAAAATGCGGTGTCGGATTCCGGCGTCAACCATGCATCGAAAAAACGAAAGATATAAGGATTATTGATCAGCATTTCAACCAAGGGGATGATTGCTGATAAAGAATAAATCAAAAAATCTTTACGTACCGAAGCATGGCGTCTAGTAAAAGCAGTAGCAAAGCCGAGCATCGAATAAATGAATATCGTTACACCCAGATTCAATAAGCAAATAATGAGATCGATATTGATATGGGATAGAACAGTTGTCCATGAAACCAGGTTAATCCCAAAAAACTTGTTGATGATATTGTAGTAATAATTCCGTTTATTGATGTAGATCAGTAAAGAAACGATTGAAATGAGCCAACCGGAAATAATGCCCACCAAAAACTTGGCGGATAAATAATTAAGGTTTTTGTATGTTAAAATGAAGGCAATGACCAGAATGGCAAGGGCGATAATAAACATTGCAGCCTCAGAGGTAATAAGATAAAACAAGCCGACTTGTTACTCTGAATTTAATTATATACTATTTATCAACGCTATTCTTCAAATTTATAACAAATAGCCCCATTTTACCATAAAAAAATGTACCGTTCGTCCAAGAACCATATCATCATCATTATATTTCTTATTGATTTTGAATTACTTTTTAGACAGCCTCAATTTTTAAATAATGAAAAAAGGTTAAAATCCCAAAGGGGATAACCCCCGCGGAAGCGGCGGATAATACCTAGAAAGCAGCCGCAGTATGTCCAAAAGGAAAGTAATGAAATGACCCCAAGATTGGCAGAATACAACCGCAAAAGGAATTTTGCAAAAACAGCCGAGCCGGAAGGCAAACCGGAAAAGCCCGCCGAACGTCTGAAGTTTGCCGTCCAGCACCATCTGGCCCGCAGGGATCACTTCGACTTGCGTCTGGAATGGGATGGAGCTTTGTTAAGCTGGGCGGTTCCCAAGGGGCCTTCCTATGATACCCGTGACAAGCGACTCGCCGTACAGGTAGAGGATCATCCCTTGGAATACAGGGACTTTGAGGGGCTTATTCCCAAGGGGGAATATGGCGGCGGTGTGGTGATGCTCTGGGATGAAGGCGTTTGGGAGCCTCAGATGGATGTGGAGGCAGGACTCCGGGAGGGTTCGCTGAAGTTCCTTCTAAGAGGAAGACGGTTGAAGGGAAAATGGGCTTTGGTTCGGATGAAAGCAAAAGCGGGCGAGGCTGAGAACAACTGGCTTTTGCTCAAAGAAAAAGACGATTACGCCGAAACTGCCGCTGGGATTTCCGAGTTTGTCACCAGCGTCAGAACCGGACGCACCATGGCGGAAATTGAAGCAGGAGCGGATGAAAAAATCACGCGGAATCCCTTTCGCCGGGCCGATGTGCAGCTTGCCAAACTTATTCATAAGGTTCCCGAGGGCGGGGATTGGTTCTACGAACTGAAATACGACGGTTACAGGATTCTTGCCTATCTGGAAGGCAACAACGCCCGGCTCATAACCAGAAACGGCAATGACATTACAACCCGGTTTCAGGACGTCGCTCTTTCCCTCATTCATTGGGCTGCCGGGAGGGCGATGGTCCTGGACGGGGAAATGGTGATCACGGATGCGGAAGGCAAAACCGATTTCCAGGCTCTGCAAAACTATATGCGAAATCCCCAGGGCAAAAACCTTACCTATATCGTCTTTGATCTCCTGGCCTTGGATGGCAGTGACTTGCGAGGACGCCGCCTGATTGACAGAAAAGCAACGCTGGAAGCTCTGATGAAGGATTCCCCTCAAAACCTCCATTACAGCCAGCATATCGCGGGCAATGGCAAGGAAAGCTTTCTGGCAGCTTGTAAAGGGAATTTGGAGGGGATCGTCGGGAAAAAAGCTGATTCCAGATACAGCGGAACCAGAAACGGCGATTGGATCAAGCTGAAATGCGCCGGGAGGCAGGAATTCGTCATTGGCGGATATACGCTTTCCGACAAAAAAACGACCGGGGTAAGCTCGCTGCTCCTTGGCGTCTATGAAGGGAAGGAATTGATCTATGCCGGACGGGCCGGAACGGGCTTCACGATGCGTAGCATGAAAGAGCTGGAGGAAAAATTCAAACCGCTCCAGCGGAAAACGGCTCCTTTCAAACAGGCGCCGGGGCCCGGGAAGAATGAAAAAATTACCTGGCTTGAACCTGAGCTGGTTGCGGAAATCCAGTTTGCCGAATGGACCGCAGATCGTCTGTTAAGACAGGCGAGCTTTAAGGGCCTGCGGACGGATAAGGAGCCGGGGGATATCCAAAAGGAAAATGCGGATGAGAAAACCGAGTCAGATGAAAAACCGGAAGAAGCGCGCGCGCCATCGTCCGCCGCAGATTTGGAGAGGCCGATGAAAGCGAAGGTTGACAGCATTATCATCGATGGAATCAGGATCACCAGCCCTGACAAAGTGATCTTTGATGATCCCGAAATCACCAAAGCGGATGTGGTCCGGTATTATGCAAAGGTGGCGGAGCGCATGATGCCCTATGTGGGGCACCGGATTCTCAGTATTGTACGCTGTCCCAAGGGAATCGGTCAGTCCTGCTTTTATAAGAAGCATCCCGGTCCGGATAATAAAGGGATCGTCACCATGCCGGTCCTTACCGGCAGCGGAGCAACGGAAGACTACTTCTATATGGAGAATTCAGCCGGTCTCCTATTTGAAGCCCAGATGGGGACTTTGGAATTTCATACCTGGGGCAGCCGGGTGGACGAGCTGGAAAAGCCGGACATCATGGTGTTTGACCTGGACCCGGATGAGGGAATGGACCTGGAAACGGTGCGCCGGGGTGTGAAAGACATCAAAAGTCTTCTGGAACAGCTTTCTTTGAACTCGTATCTCAAAACTAGCGGCGGAAAAGGGTACCATGTGGTCGTCCCTTTCAAACCAGCGGTGGAGTGGGATACCTTTCATGGTTTTGCCAGGCGCGTTGCCGAAGTTATGGAACAACAGTGGCCTGACCGGTTCACCAGCAATGTCAGAAAGAACAAGCGGACCAGCAAAATCTTCATCGATTGGATTCGCAACGGCCGGGGCGCTACCAGCATTGCCCCCTATTCTCTCCGGGCGAGAAAAGGAGCCCGGGTCTCGATGCCGATCACTTGGAAAGAACTGGACACGGTGGCTCCCGACGGCGTCAATATGGCGGAGGCGCTAAGGAGGATTGGCGGGGATGACCCCTGGCAAGATTTTTTCAGTTTAAGCAACCGGTTTCGATAAACAGATTCGGAACAACTTCAGCTTTGTCCCGTCATCCCGGATGGCTCTGGAGATAATTGTGTACCGAGCCCAGTCTGTTTGCGGCTGGGTGGAGATTTTTCCCCCATTGGCCTAACGATGAGTTAATCTGCGGCGCGGTGCCCAATCACGAAATAGCAAAAATGAGAAATGTCCCATTAGCGGCCGTCAAAAGCCAGATAAATGCGATTCATAAAAAACTCAATATCAAGAATCCCAACGAATGAAAGCGGATAAAAATGAGAGACTCGTAGGAAGTCTAAAGACAGGGAACTGCTAGTTTATGCCTGTATTCTTGTTTTGTATTGTGTTTTTAAAATAAAACGGGTATACTTAATTCAATGCTTTTATAAAAGTAATTACTTATATGGAGAAGTCGGGTTAATACGATGGAAGTCAAAAAAATAAATCGCAATCAAATTTATCGATATGTCAATAAATATGAAAAAGTATCCAAACAAGATATTGCCTCGGAACTTGGAATTAGTATGCCAACCGTTCTTCAAAACATCAAAGAGTTGACCGAAAGAGGGTTGATTTGTGAAGTTGGCGTTTTTGATTCAACGGGTGGGAGAAAGGCCAGGGTTATTGCGCCAATTCATAATGCCAGATATGCAATTGGAATCGACATTACACAAAATCATGTCGGATTTTCTCTGACCAATTTATCCGGCAATGTTTTAAAGCATATCCGATACCATAAACCTTTTGTCAATGAAAGAAAGTACTTTATGGATTTGGGAGAGTTGTCCACCAAGTTTTTATCGAGTTCCAACATACCGGAAGACCGTTTTTTGGGATTTGGTATTTCCATTCCGGGTATTGTGAGTTTGGATGGTGAAAAGATCACCTTTTCCCATGCATTAGGTATCGCGGATGTGCCGTGTAATATATTTTCCCAGTTTATCCCTTATCGGTGCATATTTACGAATGATGCCAATGCTGCAATTATTGCAGAAATGTATAGTATCTCGGAAAGGTGTACGACAGTGTATCTCTCACTGAGTAATAGCGTTGGGGGAGCAATATTTATAGGAAAATCCAACAGTTTGGAAGACAGTCAGGTCATTGATAACTTATATTTTGGAGATAACTGTAGAAGCGGGGAATTCGGCCATATGACCTTAATACCCGGGGGTAGAAGGTGTTATTGCGGTAAGGTAGGATGCGTAGATGCTTATTGCTCCGCGAACATTCTTGCAAAACGAACGGATGGAAAATTGGAAAGATTTTTTAAGAAATTGGCAGATGAAAACGGAGAATGTGTGAAGGCATGGGAGGAGTATCTTGCAAATCTTGCAATAGCAGTCAACAACCTAAGAATGGCTTTCGATTGTCAGGTTATCATTGGCGGTTATGTTGGCAGTTTCATCGAGCCTTATATATCCTTTTTACATGAAAAAGCGGCCTTATTTAATACCTTTGAGAAAAACGCATTATATATCAAGCCATGCCGATTTAAAATTGAGGCTTCTGCTTTAGGAGCTGCGCTTAGACACATTGAGGGATTTATCAGCACAATTTAGAAACGACGGTAGTTCACTGCGGTTAACAAGTCTTTGTTAGCCGCAGTAATTTTTTTCTATAGGTTATTGACTTTTTATGTCCAAGGTGGTATTTTGTAATTACTTTTATAAAACGATTTATAAAAGTAATTACAAAATATTGCTTTAAAATTCCTCACTTCCAATCGCAACGAAATGAAACAAGTTAGCTGTAAAGCTAATTGTTTATAAATCAAAAATTAAGGGGAGGAAGTCAGATGAAAAAAAGGTTTTTGTTGATTATCTTGTGTGTGGCTGTGGGAATATTTCTCACAGGCTACGGTATTGCTGCTCCTAAAAAGGGTATCAAAGTTGGCATGACCGTACAAAGTATTAGTAATCCCATTTGGGCGGGTAATTGTTCTGAGCTTCAAAAAGACGTTAAAGCAGACGGCGGCGAAATGACATATGTTGCTTGTGACAGCAACGTTACAACCCAAATTCAACAAGTTGAAAATTTCATTTCCGACAAAGTTGACGTTATCGTCTGCCATCCTGCTGATCCCAAGGGTATTGAAAACGTACTTAAGCAAGCTAGAGCAGCCGGCATTAAAGTTATTGCTTGGGATGACAATCTTGAAAATTGCGATATGGCTTATGTAATCAATAACTACGATCTTGGTAAGATGATCGGTGAACAGGCTGCTAATTGGATCAATAAAAAATTAGGTGGCAAGGCTGAAGTCGCCGTTCTTGATTGGCCGCAGTTGCCGATTTTGCTCCAACGGGGTAATGGTATTGTTGATGCGATTAAGAAAAATGCTCCTAAAGCTAAAATCGTCGCCCAGCAACCTGCAATTGATGCTGCCGGTGGTCAGACCGTGATGGAGACCATTTTCCAGGCTCATCCCAATGTCAAAGTCGTTGCCTGTATCGGCGGCGGTGGTGCTGTCGGCGCCAATGAAGCTGCCAAAGGGGCTAAAAAAATAACTACCGATTTCGGTATCTTTGCAGCGGATGCAACCGCGCAAGAAATCAAAGCCATTAAGAACAACGAAGGCAACAGAATGTCGGTTATGATCACCGGCGGACCCTATACAATCGCTAAAGAAATGTATGGCCTGATTAAGAAGGTCACTTCCGGCCAAAAATACAATAAGGAATATTTCCGGAAGATCTTCCCGGTTACGGCTGCAAACGTAGATAAAGTTCCGAACTGATCGCTAAAGTGGTTGACTGCTTAGATGGCAGTCATTAATGATGTAGGATAGCGGGCTGTTGCAAGAGAAAATTTATTGATAGAGATATACAATATATCCACTTATGCCTATTTTTTATTAGTGCGATATATATTGTATATCTCATTCATTTTAAAATATTTTGCAACAGCCCCCATCATTTCATTTAATGAGCATATTTACTTTAAGGCAGAAAATCAGGATGGTAACGATATGTTTTTACAGTTAAATAAGATCACGAAGACTTACCCCGGCGTCATTGCCCTTCATGAAGTCACTTTGCAGGTTGCCAGGGGAGAAGTTCATGCCTTAGTCGGTGAAAACGGCGCAGGTAAATCCACTCTGATTAAAACTTGCACCGGTGCTGTAATTCCTGATGAGGGTCAGATTATCATCGATGGAAAAGCGTTTTCATCAATGACGCCGAAGCTGTCGGAAGAACTGGGAATCGCTGTGATTTACCAGGAATTCAATCTCGTCGGAGAACTGTCTGTAGCTGAAAATATCTTTTTAGGGCGGGCGATCCGCAAAGGTCTTATGATTGATAAGAAAGCAATGGTCAATGAGTCAAGGAAGATTTTCCAGCAATTTGAGATAGATATTGATCCCAACGCCTTGATCAGCAGCTTAACCGTGGGCTATCAGCAGCTTGTGGAAATCGCCAAAGCGATTTCCCAGAAAGCAAAGATTTTGATCATGGATGAACCTTCGGCGCCTTTAACGAAAGCGGAAGTTGAACGGATGTACAAAATTGTCGACAAACTCAAAGCAGAGGGAGTCACCATTATTTATATTTCCCACCGTTTAGAAGAGATTTTCCGGCTGACAGACCGGATCACAGTCATGCGGGATGGCAATGTCGTCAAGACCATGAATACCCGCGATACGAATATTGAAGAATTGATAAAGCTGATGGTCGGCAGAGAAATCAAAGAGACTTATCCGGCCCGTGTAAATTGTGTCCAGGATGAGGTGCTGCTGGACGTCAAAAACTTGAGCGGCAACGGATTGTCCGGTATTTCTTTTCAGGCCAAACGCGGTGAAGTGCTTGGCTTTGCAGGATTGATCGGTTCCGGTCGGACTGAACTGGCGGAACTTCTCTTTGGTGTCAAACCTAAGACCGGTGGTCAAGTTTTTTTTAAAGGAAAGGAAATTTCCCCGAAGACGCCGCGCTCGGCGATCGACCATGGAATCGCTCTTGTTCCTGAAGATCGGAAAAAGCAGGGTGCGCTCCTGGACATTGATATTAAAGGCAATATCTGCATGCCGATTCTCAAACGGATATCCAAACTGTCTTTCTTAAATAAGAGAGAAGAAAGAAGAATAGCGGCTCAATATAAAGAGAGCATTCGCATTAAAACACCAAGTTTAGAGCAGGAAGTAAAAAATTTAAGCGGCGGCAACCAGCAAAAGGTAATCGTTGCCAAATGGTTGGCTGCAGATAGTGACTTGCTTATCTTTGACGAACCAACCAGAGGGGTTGATGTCGGTGCAAAATACGAGATATACAAGCTGGTTAATTCGCTGGTTGAGTCGGGAAAAACAGTATTGATGATCTCGTCGGAAATGGGAGAAATCATGGGTATGTCGGACCGGATTATCGTTTTGTCGGAAGGAAAAATCACCGGCATGGTAAGCAAGAACCAATTTAACCAGGAAGATATCATGACAATGGCGTCAATCACTAAAGGGAAGGTATAATCGGATGAAACACATTGAATATTTAAAAAGGTACGGAATTTTTATGGTATTGATCGTGCTGATAATCTTTTTTTCACTCACTTCAAGTAACTTCCTGGTCGCCGGTAATTTATTGGTGATTGCCCGCCAGATTTCAATGCTTGGCATTGCTGCGGTCGGTATGGCCTTTGTCCTGCTGTTGGGTGGTATTGATTTGTCGATCGGTTCCCAAATTACTTTGGTTAATATTTTGGCAGCCTGGTTTATGGTCAATGGCAAAGTGAACCCGGTCGTTGCCAGCATGGTTGCCATCAGTGTGGCTACCGCTATCGGATTCTTCAATGGCTTAATCATTGCCAGGATTAAAATGCCGCCGATTATCGTAACGCTCGGCACGCAAATTATGATTGAAGGACTTGCCTATATCATCAGCGGCGGTTTGCCCATATTTGGCTTTGACGAAGCATTCGCCGTTATTGGGCAAGGATATGTCGGCATCATTCCGATTCCTGTTATCATCATGGTTGCCATTATGCTGATTGGCACCTTTATCTTGAATTCAACTTATTTTGGCCGTTATTTCTATGCCGTGGGCGGTAATGAAGAAGCTGCAAACTTATCCGGTATCAATGTTATTCGCGTTAAATATCTTGTTTATACTTTATCCGGACTTTTTGCCGGGATTGCCGGAATTGTCTTGCTGTCCAGGACCAATTCCGGACAAGTTCTTGCCGGCAAAGGTTTTGAGTTTGATGCCCTGACTGCCTGTGTCCTGGGTGGTATCAGTATTAACGGAGGATACGGCAAAATTTCGAATGTCGTCGCCGGTATCTTGATTTTGGGAGTTTTAAACAATGGCATGGTTTTGCTTAATGCCAGCCAGTATACGCAGATGGTTATTAAAGGAGCAGTCCTATTGTTAGCTGTGGCCTTTGACAGCATCCAGAAGAACCGCAAAGTAAAGGCGGCCAAGTTTGCTACGGCATAGTGGCTAAATTCAATCATAGAGAGGAGATTGTTTTAGGATGAAAGGCAAAATGAAAGTAGCAGTGATGCTGGGTATCGGTAAAATGGGATTTGAGGAAAGAGACATCCCGAAAACCGGAGATGACGAAGTCCTGGTGAAACTGGAGTATGTTGGCATTTGCGGTTCAGATATGCATTATTATGAAACCGGGCGTATCGGAGATTACATTGTGAAACCCCCTTTTGTTTTGGGACATGAGCCGGGCGGCACCGTAGTTGAAGTCGGACGGAATGTAAGACATCTGAAGGTCGGTGACCGCGTCGCGCTGGAACCGGGTAAAACTTGCGGAAAATGCGAATTTTGCAGGACAGGCCGGTATAACCTTTGCCCGGATGTTATTTTCTTTGCAACTCCGCCGGTAGACGGGGTGTTCCAGGAATATGTTGCCCATGAGGCGGCTCTTTGCTTCAAACTTCCTGACAATGTAAGCACATTGGAAGGCGCATTGGTTGAGCCGCTGGCTGTTGGTTTTCACGGCGCCAATCAGGGAGGCGCACATGCCGGCCAGATAGCAGTGGTAATGGGAGCGGGTTGTATCGGTCTTGTTTCGATGATGGCATTAAAGGCAATGGGCGTTTCAAAAGTATATGGGGTGGATATCATGGCCAAACGGCTGGAAAAGGCGCTGGAATTGGGGGCGAGTGGAGTCATCAACGCCAAAGAGCAGGATGTGGTGAAAGAAGTATTGAAGTTGACGGACGGAGCCGGATGTGATTTGGCCATGGAAACTGCAGGCACTGAAATTACTGCCCAGCAGACCATTCAGATGGCCAAAAAAGGCTCTAATATTGTATTGATTGGTTACGGAAAGTCCGGGATGATGAATTTGCCGATGAGCCTTGCACTGGATAAGGAATTGACCTTCAAAACGATATTCCGTTACCGCCATATCTATCCCATGGCCATTGAAGCCATTGCCAGTGGAAAGGTTGACCTTAAAAATATTGTGACGAATATCTTTGAATTCGACGATATTCAAAATGCAATGGATTTCAGCATTCATAATAAAGCGGAAATTGTCAAGGCGGTTGTTAAAATATCCAAATAAAAGAAATGGTATCGAATATCAAAAGGAAATAAAGAAATCAGCAGGTGATAAAGACGATGTATGATGTAAGCGCTTTGGGAGAATTACTGATTGATTTTACTCCCGGTGGAAAGTCCGAGAAAAATAATCCGATGTTCGAACAGAACCCCGGGGGAGCGCCTGCGAATGTGTTGGTCGCTCTATCCCGGTTAGGAAAAAAGGGAGCATTCCTGGGAATGGTGGGCCATGATCAATTTGGTTCTTTTTTAAGGGATACGCTTGAAAAAGAAAAGATTGAAACACGGGGGCTTAAGGTTTCGGAAACGGTCAATACTACCTTGGCCTTTGTCCATCTTGACCATTTGGGTGACCGTTCTTTTAGCTTTTACCGTAATCCCGGCGCTGATTTAATGCTCAGGCCGGAAGATGTGGATTTTGAGATTGTCAAGAATTCCAAGATATTCCATTTTGGTTCCGTCTCTATGGCTGGAGAACCAGGGAAATCGGCAACGATGGCAGCGGTGAAATTCGCTAAAAAGAATGGAGTTTTGGTTTCTTACGATCCCAATTACCGGCCATTATTATGGAAATCAAAAGAAGAAGCCCAAATTTCCATTAAACAAGGTTTGCCCTATACGGATATCTTAAAAGTCTCCGATGAGGAATTGGAGTTGATAACTGGAACCAGTGATCTTATTGAGGGAGCAGATATTTTGTTTAGGCAGGGCCCGCAATTGATTTTTGTTACATTAGGGCCTAAAGGGTGTTTTTTCTATTGCCCGGCAGGTCATGGGCTAATTTCCTCTTTTGCGGTTAATGCCGTTGATACGACAGGTGCAGGGGATGCGTTTTGGGGAGCGGTTCTTTATCATTTGGGTACGAAGACCAGGGAAGAATTAGTGAAAATAAGTGTTCCCGAAATGGGCGAAATCGTAAAGTTTTCCTGTGCTGCCGGGGCTTTGACGACCACCCAAAAAGGTGCCATACCCGGAATACCGACTGGTGAGGAAATTGCTGCCTTTATCAAAAATCAGGAGCGGGGGAAGCAGGAATGAAAAAGATTAATATTCAGGATGTAAAGCCGGGTTTGGTGAAAGGACTTGAGGTACAGCTGCCGATGCAGGCAGCCTGTCATAAGGAGAATTACTTTGAATGGACGGCTTCCTCGTTGACTGCCAAGTTTCGATCGCCGGAAATCAGCGGAGGTGTTTTACAGACCTGGCATCATGTGCCGGTTTTTAATGAAATTGAGACTCATCTGGATGCTGAAATGTTTTATTTTGTATCCGGCGTTGCGTTAATGATATTTGTCGACATCAAGGACGGACAGCCGGAAATGGATTCCGTCCAGATTGTACGGATTCAACCTGGGACCCAGTTGATCGTTGCAGCCGGAAAAGGCCATTTCGTTGCGGTTGCCGAGAGCACGGAACCAGTTTTTTCGGTTGTGATATCACCCAAGATGGATGCTCCCCGGATGTCTTTAAAGGAAACGGTTGAGGGACGGTGATATAGAACGCTTTTCATGACCAAAGCTGTCATCCTTTTTAAACATTACCGATAGGAACAAGCGTTGAAAAATCGGCAGAAATAATCTAGAAACACCTCTCCATTGGGTATGGTGAATTTGTAAAGAAGCACTATCCATCTTAAAAAGAGGTGTTTTTTTCATGATTGATCCAAAAGACCTTCTTGAGATCAGCGCCCGTGCGCGATTACTTTATTTTGACGTTCCATTGTTATATTCTCGATTTTTGTCGTTTTAATTCCATTAGAAAATATTTTCGTATCAATTTTAACAAGCCTTTTTCAACAAATCATCAAAAAATATTAGAAAATATTGTACGGTGATAGGTTTAAATTCTGTCGCCCCGACAACTAAAAATGTTGTTCTGGTAGGGTTTACGGCTATCAGATTTTTATTTTGCCGTTCCATTTGAAAAGGTATGCCAATATTCAGTTTGTACCGGTTGTTTACATCCTTTGGAGTTACAGAAACCGAGAAAGAAGTAGCTCAAGAATGTGATAATGATAATGGTTCCATTAGGGACTTCATTTTAGTAACAAGCAGGTCTTTGGAAAGTTCGTAAATGATGCCTTTTGTTCCCGATTGGGTGGCAGGAGAAAGATAAGTTTTGAGATCTTGGGGATGGAACAATTGTTCTAAAGGTCTTTTAATCCGTTTTGGAGGTAAATTTTTTTCTCCAATCCATTACTGATACCTATTTTGTCAAGAGTATTATCATGCTACAAATGTAGCCAGATAGTTTTATTTTTGAAAAGCTCCATAATTTGAGAGCTTTTTTTATTTTGGACTGGAAAAAAATTTGGTTTAATTACCAAACAAATAAAATTTGAGAGATATTTTCTAATTCTATTACATGAGAGTTCGTTTAAAACAAAAATAATCATGATGTAAATATTAAATTACAGAAATATCAATAATTAATTATGCGGAGGATTAAGGAAATTATTAATGATAATCTCCAAACCATTATGTATAACTGGAAATATATTAATATTGTAAACATGGTTCCAAAAAATATATAAACAAGATGTAAAAAAATTTTTAAAAAAAGCAGGATAATTTTTGTTCGTATTGAACATTAATACACACAAACGAACTAAGCGTTGCCTAGTCCGATTTAAAATTGGGAGGGGTTTATAAATGGCTATACCGTCTACGATGATAGCAGTTGTTACACACGGGCCACATGATAACAGACTTGAAACTGTTCCTGTTCCTACACCTGGCCCTGGAGAGATTTTAATTAAAGTTGAAGCCTGCGGTATTTGTGCGGGAGATGTGAAATCTTTTAAAGGCGCTGCAATGTTTTGGGGCGATGATATACTTCCCCAATGGACTAAACCGCCGGTCATTCCCGGGCATGAATATGTTGGTGATGTAGTTGCTTTAGGACCGGGGGCCAAAGAAAAGCATGGTGTTGATATTGGTGACCGCGTAACTTCCGAACAACTTGTACCATGTGGAGAATGCCGGTATTGCAAGAGCGGGAAATATTGGATGTGCGAAGTTCATAATATCCATGGACATCAAGGGGTTGTAAATGGGGGTATGGCTGAATATATGAAGTTTACAGCCAAAGATATTGTTCATAAAGTACCGAGAAGTGTTCCTTTTGCTTATGGTGCTATCATTGAACCGTTGGCTTGCTCGGTTCATACTATTGAACGGGCAAATATTCAATTTGGAGATGTGGTCATAATTGCTGGTTTGGGGCCGATTGGCTTATTAAAGCTTCAAGTGGCCAAGTTAAAAAATCCCAGCCTGTTGATTGGGATCGATATGAAACCGAAACGACTTGAGCTTGCCAAACAGTTAGGCGCCGATATTGTTATTAATCCTGCGGAAGAAGACGCTGTTGAAAAGGTAAAATCTTTAACCGGCGGTTACGGGTGTGATGTTTATGTTCATAATTCCGGAAGCCCGGCTGGAGTTATTCAGGGCCTAAAAATGCTCCGTAAATTAGGTACATTTGTGGAGTTTAGCGTTTTTTCGGCCCCAACAACTGTTGATTGGAGCATTATTGGGGATCGTAAGGAGTTAAATGTTTTAGGCGCTCATATTAGTCCCTATACTTATCCGACTGCAATCCGGTTTTTGGCAGAGGGTATTGTTAACGTGGATCGGATTATCACCCATCAATTGCCGCTAAAAGACTACATGCAAGGATTCAAACTTGCGGAAGAAGGAAATGAAGCTATTAAAGTAGCGTTAATTCCTTGATTAGCACCATTGACGGGTTGGTATAATACTTGGCCATGAACTGGTCTGGTATCCTTATTGAAAATGACATTTTGTTTGGAGGTGAGACTAAAATAACAAATCGGTTTCAAGACCCTATAAAACTAAAATGGAGGGAAGAAAATTGAAAATGAAAAAGACTTTTATCTTTGCTGCTTTATTTGCTTTGTTAATTGGTAGTATGACTGTGGGGGGTTATGCCGCCAAAAAGAGTTATACATTTATTTTTATTCCCAAATTGGTTCATCCCTGGTATCAAGATGTTATTGACGGAATGAATGCTGCTGTTAAAGAATATAAAGCCAAAGGCATTACCATTAAAGCGATTTGGAATGCTCCGACAACTGCAGATGCTGCACTTCACACACAGACAATTGAGGCTGCAATTGCCAAGAAACCCGATGGCTTGGCAATTTCGTCCCTTGATCCGACTGCCAATACTCCGGCAATTAAAGAAGCTATTAAAAGGGGTATTTCTACAATTTGCTTTGATAACGATGCTGAAAATAGCGGACGTGCCTCATTCATTGGACATCCCAAAAACGAACCCGATGGTCGCGATATGGCTGATGCATTAGCCAAGGCTTGTAACGAGGAAGGCGAAGTAGCCGTTCTCATCGGTTCTTTGGGTTCCTTACAACATGGACAGAGAGTGGCTGGGTTCAAAGAAGGACTTGCTAAATATCCAAAAATGAAAATTGTTGCCGAATTGGTTGATAATGATGATCTTGAGAAAGCAATCCGTTTATCAGCCGATGCTATTAAAGCACATCCAAATCTTAAAGGATTCTATGGCGCTAACGCTAGTGCTCCGATCGGTGCTGCTAAAGCTGTTGAGGCTGCTGACAAAGGGGGTAAAATTTTTGTGGTTGGCCAAGACGATTTGCCAGACATGGTTCGGTATATGAGAAAAGGGATCGTTTATGCCATGGATGTTCAAAGGCCCTATGATATGGGATATTTGGCTGTACATTATCTTTATGATTTAAATAATAAGAAAACCGTTCCGGCACTCCATGATACAGGATCGTTTGTTATCACCAATAATGACCTGAGCAAATACCCCAAGTACAAAAAGGCGGATTATCAAGTAAAGTAATCTAAATTATTGTTAATTGCAACGGGAGGATTTCTCCTGTTGCAATTAATTCATATGGGAGTTGTGGTATATGAGTGAAATTGCTCTAAAACTCGAACATATTTCAAAGGGCTTTCCAGGAGTTCAAGCGTTAAAAGATATTTCATTTGAAATCGGTCGAGGCGAGATTCATGCTTTGGTAGGAGAGAACGGCGCCGGAAAAAGTACGACGATGAATATTATTATGGGCGTATTTTCGATGGATCAAGGGAAGATTTACCTGAATGGTAAAGAGTTTGCGCCTAAAAATCCGCATGATGCCCAGACCCATGGAATCGGTATTGTTCCTCAAGAGCTAAATTTGGTTCCATATATTACTGTAGCTGAAAATATATTATTGGGTTTAACTTCAAAAAAAAGTCTGTTTTCGCCGGTTGGCTGGAAAGATTTATATACTAAGGCACAGGAATATATCGACCTATTGAAGATTAATGTGGATGTTCGTGAAATAACAAAGCGATTAAGTCCGGCTCAACAACAATTAGTGCAGATTGCACGGATTTTAGCCCTTAATTGTAATGTAATGATTATGGATGAACCAACGGCTTGCTTGACTTCCGAAGAAGTCAATAATTTGTTTGGGATCCTGAGAGATTTACGGAAACAGGGTAAGACGATTATCTATATTTGCCATAAGTTAGATGAAGTCTTTGAAATATCGGATAAGATTACTGTCTTCCGTGATGGGAGATATGTCGTTACAAAAGATACTTCAGCAACTAATAATGAAGAAGTTATCAGATTTATGGTGGGGCGGGAGTTAAATCTGGGGGAACGTCCGTTGCGTGAACATTCCTTTGGAGAGAAAGTATTAGAAGTTCATAATTTTTGTAGCAAAAACAAGACGAATGATATTCATAACGCTGATTTTTACGTAAGACAAGGAGAAATTATCGGTTTTGCCGGATTGGTCGGAGCAGGGCGAACAGAATTGGTAAATTCGGTTTTTGGGGTCTACGGATCCAATGAGGGGCAAGTGATTTTTAAGGGGAAAGAAGTAAAAATTCACTCCCCTAAGGATGCGATTGATCTGGGAATTGGATTAATTCCTGAGGAGAGGCGAAGCCAAGGTATTTTACCGATGCTAAGCATTAAAACCAATATATCCTTGCCAATTATTGATCAGTTGAGTTCGAAATTGGGTTTCATATCGCGAAAAGAAGTTAAGATTGCTAAAGACCATTCTGAGATGCTTAATGTTAAAAGTCCAAGTATTAGTCAAAAAATTGCCTTCTTGAGTGGAGGTAATCAGCAGAAAGCAATTATCGCTCGCTGGGTTGCCAGAAAATGCAAATTGATTATCTTTGATGAACCCACCCGAGGCATTGATATCGGAGCTAAACATGAAATTTATAACCTTATTCATAAGCTGGCCAAAGATGGATTAGCGGTTATAGTAGTTTCGTCCGAATTTTCAGAATTATTTTCTTTAACAGATCGGATTTATGTAATGCGGGAAGGCCAAATTATTAAGGAATTTAAGACTGAAGAAGCATCACAAGAGAGTATTATGGGATGCATACTGGATGAAGTCCAATAAAATTAAGCTTGGTGGTGAAAGGCTTGGTTGATTTAAAACGAATCAGACAACAAATAAGCACGTCACAGCTGTTCAGTAATGTGTTGGCAATTATTGCAATTATGATTTTCTTTTCTTTCTTTAATAAAAGCTTTATCAAATTTTCCAATTTATCGGACATTATAAGAGCCTATTCCTTTATAGGAATAGCGGCCTTGGGCCAAACTTTAGTGATGATTAGCGGTGGAATCGATCTTTCGGTCGGCGGGATTGCAGCTCTCTCTGCAATTACTGCAGGTTTTTTAATGGACAAAATGGCCATCCATCCTTATCTAATACTGGTAATTGGTGTTTTAGTTGGAGTAGCTTGCGGATCGTTGAACGGTTTTATCGTGACCAAGCTGAAAATTGTTCCATTTATTGCAACGCTGGGTACAATGGAACTGTTTTTCGGGCTGGTAATGGTTGTTACACAAGGTGTACCGATATTTACCATTCCGAAAGAGGTTCAAAATGTTGCTTCCATGATTATTTGGGGCATTCCACTACCTATATTGGTATTTTTAGGACTGGCGGCATTAACCCATTGGTTAATAACCAATACAACGATTGGACGGAATATTTATTCGGTCGGTGGAAATCCCCAGGCCGCCAAAATTTGCGGTATTTCAATTGAACGTACCCAATTTTTCTTATATCTACTGAGCGGGGCTTTATCGGGAATTGGCGGTATTTTGGCTTTGTCTTGGCTGGGATCGGGTCAACCGAGCATGGGACAAGACTGGTTGATGTCGGCCGTAGCCGCGACAATTATTGGAGGCACTAATTTAACGGGCGGTATGGGTAGTATTAACGGAACCATTACCGGAATTTTGATTATTGGGCTTTTGGATAATGGGTTAACAATGATGAACGTATCTCCGTACTGGCGGGGCGCTGTTACCGGCATAATCCTAATTCTAGCCGTTTTAATTAATGTATTGCGTAATAAAGAAGAAGCTTAGGGGGTAGAATCATGGCAACGATTCGGGAGACAGTTGCTGAAGACAGGGAGAAGCTTTCTTGGATAATTAAGCTTCAGCGGTTTATTACCGGAGAAGAAACCGGGGGACTGGTGGTTTTAGTACTTGTCTTATTATTGACTTTCTTTTCGATTGGACCTGGTTTTTTTGATAGTTATAACATTTTTTCAACCTTTCGGCAATTTTCTTTTATTGGTATAGCTGCACTCGGCGAAGTTTTGGTATTGTTAATTGGTGGAATCGATTTATCCATTGGAGCTATTGCCAGCATGTGCGGTATTATTACTGCCTGGTTTATGGCAAATACCGGTTTAGACCCTATTTGGACTGTAATCATTGGTATGCTGGCAGGTTTATCTGCGGGATTTATCAATAGTATTTTGATTACTAAAGTCAAAATTAATCCCTTTATTGTAACTTTAGGAGCCCAACAGGTTTATTTTAGTGTCAATATGATAATTACCAAAGGATGGCCGATCACTAAAATTAACGATAAAATTCTATGGATTGGCCAGGGAAGCCTTGGAGAGTTGCTTCCCGTAACAACGCTTATTTTACTGATTTTAGTCGTTATTCTCGAGATAGTCTTACGTTACTCCGCATTGGGGCGAAAACTATATTGTTTAGGGAATAGTGAAACAGCCTCTTTATTATGCGGAGTCAGTGTTGAGCGTACAAAAATGCTGGCTTATACTCTTTCGGGATTACTAGCAAGTATAGCAGGTATTACATCAATGGCCCGGCTTAATTCCGGACAACCGACTGCCGGTTCTGGTTGGGAGATGCAAGCAATAGCTGCAGTTATCATTGGTGGTGGATCGATGATGGGAGGTAGCGGTTCGGCAATTGGCACCCTTATTGGAATTGCGGTACTTGGTGTGGTCGCCCAGGATATTGTATTGTTAAGCGTTTCGCCGTTTTGGCAACGGGTTGTTTTAGGTTTAGTGGTAATCTTAGCAGTTATTTTTGACCAGGTTAGGAAAAAGTTCCGTCGCTAAAATTAAAGAGTGGATGAAAAAAAGGAAAGTTTCCTTTATGGAAGCAAATAAGAAATAATAATGGAGTGTAGTCAGTCATGATCAACCAAAGGAATACAAATGAAGCAGTAATCTGGGATAATAATGCATTGAAACAAAAAGCGAATGAAATTCGCTGCGATGTTTTAAACATGATTTATCATGCCGGGGCTGGACATATTGGTGGGTCGCTTTCATCGGTTGATATATTAGTAACCTTATTTTACCAGGTGATGAACTATAGCGTTGAGAATCTTGGGTGGGAACAAAGAGACCGTTTCATTCTTAGTAAAGGGCATAGTTGTGAAGGTTATTACGCTATATTGGCTGATTGCGGCTTTTTCAGCAGAAAGGAATTGGAACAATATCAAAAGTTCAATTCTTTGCTTGGAGGACATCCTCATTCTAAGATTCCTGGAGTAGAGATGGCGACAGGCTCACTTGGGCATGGACCGTCTTTAGCGGTTGGAATGGCGCTAGCTGGAAAAATGGACCATCAAGCCTATCGAGTTTTTTGTTTAACCGGAGATGGAGAGTTGGCGGAAGGTTCAATTTGGGAAGCTTCTATGGCTGCAGTTCAATACAAATTGGACAATTTGGTTTGGATTATTGACTGTAATGGGTTACAAATAAGTGGCCCGACCCAAAAAGTGATGAATACGGAGCCTTTGGCTAAGCGTTGGTTGTCATTTGGGTGGAATGTTCAAGAGATTGATGGCCATAATTTTACTGAAATTATGGATGCCTTGAATAAAATCCCTTGTGAAAAAGGGAAACCCTCTTTAATTATTGCCCGTACAATTAAGGGAAAGGGAGTCTCTTTTATGGAGGGGAATCATGTCTGGCATCATCGGGTACCTAAAGCAGATGAATATGAACAGGCAATAAAGGAATTGAAGTAAGACTTTCATCAACGGGAAATTCTTCCGCTAAAGGAGCTTTTTAGAAATTTGTGACTATGGTAAACTATAAGAAAAAAGACATTTGAGGTGGAATCATGTTAGCGGAAGAACGAAGACAGCAAATTGTCCAAATTTTGACTAAAAAGGGGTCCGTTACTGTAAATGAATTAAGTGAGTTGCTAAAAGTGGTCCCGATCACCATTCGTCGCGATTTGGAAGCTCTAGAGAAAGAAGAAGGAATTATTATTCGCACGCATGGGGGTGCCATTTTACAAGGAGAACCGTTTCTGCATAAATCATTGACAACCAAAGAAACATTGAATCAAGATGTAAAAGCGAGAATTGGCGCAAAGGCCGCAACTCTTATTAATGATGGTGAAATCATTATTTTAGATGAAGGTTCAACTTGTTTGGAATTAGCAAAAGCACTCAAGGATGATATTAATATCACTGTGGTAACAAATGGTATCAAAGTTGCAATGGAATTAACTCCATATGCCAATATTACAACCCTTTTGATTGGAGGAGTATGTGGCCACCAAAATTATGTAGCATACGGTAATGAGACGGTGGAATCATTTCAAAAGATTCGGGCTCACAAATACTTTATGGGTATTGACGCTTTGGTACCGACATACGGCATATCCGATGGAGATCCTCATCAAATTCAGCTTAAACTGGCAAAAGCTGCATCATCCCGAGAGGTAATTGGAATTGCTGATAATACTAAATTAGGTAAGATTGCTCTTGCCTATGTGGGACCATTAAGTATGATGAATCGTCTTATCATGAATTCGCCAGTAACGGAAGGCCTTAGGCATGCACTTGCCGATGAAAAAGTTGAATTAATTGAGATTGATTAATATAACTCAATCAATAAAACATTCAGACCTTCCGTATTGCAAAAATTGAAATTTGTTTGTTAATAACTTGAAACTGATAACGGAAGGGGAAATATCAATGTCTGCTACCTACCCCAATCGGCAGATTTTTACCAAAACATTACTATCTTTAGCTCAACAAAACACCCAAATTATAGCTTTAGCGAGTGATTCCCGCGGATCAGCCAGTTTAGATGAGTTTGCCAACAGGCTTCCCGATCAATTTGTTGAAGTCGGTATTGCAGAGCAAAATCTTGTCAGCATTGCCGCAGGTTTGGCCAAAAGTGGAAAAATTCCTTTCGCTTGCTCTCCAGCTTCTTTTCTTTCCATGCGAAGTATTGAACAAATTAAGGTCGATGGCGCTTATTCTCATACTAATGTAAAACTAATCGGGATAAGTGGTGGAGTCAGTTATGGGGCTTTGGGATCAACCCACCATTCTTTACAAGACATTGCTGTTACAAGAGCAATTCCTGGATTGACAGTGATTTTGCCATCAGATAATGTTGAGATGGAACAGTTGACTCATGCATTGGTTGATTACGAAGGTCCCGTATATGTGAGAATTGGCCGAGGTGCGGTTCCCGACGTTCATGACAAGGATTTCTTACCTGAAATTGGTAAGGGGTGCACGTTATTACCTGGGGATCAAGTATCAATAATAGCTACAGGCGAAGTCCTACGGGCGGCACTGGATGCCGGATATTTGCTTCAAAATCAAGGTATTAGCGCCCGGGTAATAGAAATTCACACTGTCAAACCACTTGATGAACAACTGATATTGAAGGCGGCAGCAGAGACAAAAGCGATGGTCACTGTTGAGGAACATAGTATCTATGGCGGATTGGGAGGGGCAATTGCCGAACTACTTGCGCAAAGGCATGCTATTCCCATGAAAATATTGGGTATACCCGATGAGTCGGTGATCAATGGGACTCAGGCTGAAATCTTTCAGCATTATCATTTAACTGCCGAGGGAATCGTGAAAGAGACTAAAAGTCTTTTGCATATCAATTAAGCCTGTTTCCTGCATTATTGTTACAATGAGGGAGGAATTTTCAATGAATCAGGATTTAATCTTGGCGATTGACCAGGGAACGACTGGAACAAAGGTATTACTTTTTAATAAAGATGCTCAAATTTGTGCTCAGGCGTATCGGGAAATTACGCAATATTACCCTCAACCCGGTTGGGTAGAACATGATTTAAAAGAAATATGGAGCAGTGTTGTAGATTTAATCGGGGAGGTACTCTCTAAAATTGATGCCTGTAATGTTAAAGCGATTGCCATAACTAATCAACGTGAAACTGCGGCAGTTTGGGATCGAAAGGATGGATCGCCTTTAGCTCCCGCAGTTGTTTGGCAATGTCGCCGTAGTGTCGAGATCTGCAAGGAGTTAAAAGTTTCGGGGCAGGAAGAAATGTTTCGCCGGAAAACCGGATTGATGATTGATCCTTATTTTTCCGGAACCAAAGTCAAATGGTTGCTGGATCATGTCTCCGGCCTGCGAAATAGAGCTCAAAAAGGCGAAATATGCTTCGGAACGATTGATACCTGGCTGTTATGGAATCTGACCGGTGGTAAAGTTTTTGCAACCGATTATTCCAATGCCTCCAGAACTCTTTTGTATAATATTTATGACCTATGTTGGGATCGGGAAATACTCAAAGAATTAGATATTCCCGAGGCGATGTTAGCTGATGTACGGCCATCTTCGGGTAAATTTGGTACTACGGTTCAACTTGGAAAGTTGCCGTCCGGGATACCAATTACCGGTGTTATCGGAGATTCTCAGGGAGCTTTGTTCGGAGAAGCTTGCTTTCATCCGGGAATGGCCAAAGCTACCTATGGTACCGGGACTTCAATGATGATGTATGCCGGGGAAAAACCGGTTACCCCTTCAACAGGCTTAGTTGCTACTTTAGCTTGGGGGCTTAAGGGAAATGTTGGATATGCAATAGAAGGTATTATCAATGTAACAGGAGCCACCATGCAATGGCTTAGGGATGGACTTGGGATTATTGATAATGTAGTTAAAAGTGGCGAGATTGCCTCATCTTTGACGGGCAATGAAGGAGTTTATTTAGTTCCTGCTTTTGTGGGATTATGTGCTCCTTATTGGGATATGGATGCTAAGGGGTTAATTACCGGACTTACCCGAGGGACTAAAAAGGAACATCTGATTCGGGCCGGTTTGGAGTCTATCGCATACCAGGTTCGGGATGTTTTAGAATTAATGAAAGAGGGTAGTGGAATACCGTTGATTTCACTCAGAGCCGATGGCGGGGCTGCTGCGAATGAGTTTCTAATGCAGTTTCAAGCTGATGTGTTAAACGCCGAAGTATCCAGACCCCATGTGAGAGAGGTATCCGCTTTGGGGGCAACTTATTTAGCGGGACTGGAAGTGGGAATATGGGAAAATGTAGAAAAAATTGCCGCTACTTGGAGGTCGGATCGAGTTTTTACTCCTAAAATGGAGAGCGATGCCAGGGAAAAGTTATACAATGAATGGAAAGTTGCAGTGACTAGAGCTCTAACCCGCAATTAACCATCCTCTAGTTAATATTATCATGCCCGAATAGCAATTTTATGGAGGGTAAATGGATAATTCGGATTTAGAATTTCTCAAAGACTTTTTTACAAAATGCGATCAGATTCGATTTCAATCCAATAGTCTAGCTGATTTAGAACAAAAATTGGATGGGTTGGGATATACGGCTGAAGTACTGGCACAATCCATCCACCCTCCTCTTTCCGCAGATTTACATCTGCATTCAAACTATTCGGATGGACAGTTGTTTCCTCGCCAAGTAGCATGGATGGCTCGGCTCATTGGGCTACAAGCGGCGGCTCTGGTTGATCATAATAGTGTCTCGGGTGTAAAAGAATTCATTGCCGCGGGTCAGCAAATTGGTTTGGAAGCATGGGGTGGAATCGAATTGGAGACAGCTTTACCCGGCTGTGAAATTCTGGTTTATTTCCCTGAAACCGGGCCTTTTTTAAAGTTTCTCGATAGTCCCGCTGCCGACTTCTTCCACCGGACTTTAGAGAGACGGCAGGAAACTCTCCACTCTATAGCTATCCAGGCAATGAACGATTTGAATAAGCTACTCCGGCAATTGGGAAAAACAGATTTCATTACTGAAGAAGAATTGGCCAAATGGTATTCGGGTGTAACACCTTATTATCCAGGGACCTTAAGTGTTTTGTTTCTGGAGCGGCTTTCGGCAGCCGAGAGAGAACGGTATAAGGTATTTAATCCCCGTAACGTAACAACAAAATTTCTAACCCCGATTTTGCAGAGGCTTAAGAAACAGACAACAATCAATAAGAGCGAAGAAACATTATCGATGATTAAAGCTTTGAAACACCAGGATTTTCTTGTCCTCGCTGTTTTAGCTCATCCTGTCGAGATGAGGAACAATGCAGGTATGACCCTTGCTGAGATCAAAGATTTTTCTATGAATTTAGCATGTGATTCCATATTGGACGGTATTGAAGTCCGGAATCCCAGAGATGGGGAAACTGAAGCAAAGGAATGGCTCGGAATTTGGCAGAGTATCCGGGAAGAATTGTTGCCTAGAGGTAGAGAATTCTTGGCGTTTAGTTATAGTAGTGATTTTCATATTTTGACGCCGGATGAAAACACCGGCACCTTTACTTTAGGTTATGGTTTATTAAATCAGACTTTTCCCAATGGCAATCTTAAAGAATTAAAAGAATGGCAGTTTTTCAGGAAGATGATTTTCAAATTAATTCACCATACTTTATGAACATTGAAACGTCATTCTTGATAGATCATATAAGATTTCATTGTTGGCGAAATTCACATTAAAAGAAATATGGAACATTGTGCTGGATTCGGCCTTCCAACAAATTTCTTTAACCTTGGCAAAGTCTTTGTTAATAGCTGATAGATTGAACAAGGGAATTTTTGAAAGGATGAGCCTCATGAAGAATATTTGGATAAGGCTAAGAACCTTAATAATCCCGTTGAAGTATAAATTAATTACGGGGTTTGCGGTCATTTTGATCCTCATGGGCGGAGTCAGTCTGATTTCGTTTTTTTCTTTACGGAATTCCATCGGAAAATTAAATTTGATGATCGAAACCACGATTACGGCCAACCGAATTATCCAACCGACAACAGGGATTCCGGCCGACATTTCAAATTATTATATGTATAATAGAGATAGTGATCGGCAACAAGTCCTACATAAGTTAGACTTGATTAAAAAAGATGTCGTTCAATTACAAAAACGGATTCAGGATGAGGAAGGAATGAGTGAAGCATCGGGATTGGCAAGTTTATGTGAGACTTATCATGATGACGTTATCGATATCCTGAATTATATGAGCGACAGCAAAACAATGGAAACGGACACTTTTTTTGATAAAAGTAATGGGGTAAAACGAATTGCCAGCTTTATTAAAGATTCCGTTCAACAGGTCATCGCGCTGGAATTGAATCATTATAACGAAGTCAAAGCTGTTGAAGATCGGCGAATTAATTTGTTGGGGATTTTTTGCCTAATCATGATCTTTGTGGTTGGTGTGCTGAGCGTAGTGGGCGCCATCATTTTTTCGGGACGGATAGCGGGAACCATTTCCAAAATGGCCGCCTTATCGAAAAACATCGCCAATGGCGACTTACAAGCAGAAAACGTAGTGGTTTCCTCCAATGATGAAATCAGTTCCTTGGCGCAATCTTTCAATAAGATGCAGGAGAATTTGCGGGAGTTGATTGGAAAAATCAGTGATAGCAGCGGACAGGTGGCTCAATCCTCCGACTTTTTAAAAAAGAGCGCGGAGCAAAGCGCTCAAGCCAGCGAACAGATAGCCCTCACCATTCAGGAAGTTTCCAAAGGCGCCGCCCAGCAATCGGAGGAATCCCAAAAGACAGTGCAAGTCATCACCAACTTGTTGGAAGTCAACCGTGAATTGTCGGAGGGAACCTTAAAGGTTTTAGCCATTGCCGAGAATGCGGTAGAAGTCGCAGTAAAAGGAAATGATAAAGTTAGAGATTTAATTAATCAAATTAATGTAACGGAAAAAGAGATCAGCGCGACTCAAGAAATTACAGAAGTTTTAAAACGTCGTTCCGAAGAGATCGGGGAGATCTTGGGCGCCATCACCCAAATATCGGAACAGACCAATTTGTTATCACTCAATGCGGCCATCGAAGCCGCTAGGGCCGGTGAGTATGGCAAGGGTTTTGCGGTTGTGGCTGATGAAGTCCGCAAGCTTGCCGATGGTTCCGCCCGGGGAGCCCAGGATATCACCAAGCTTTTAGAGGAAATTCAGAATGAATCTTTGCGGGTTGCCGACAGAATGGTAACCGGAGTGGAAACGGTAAAGTTAGGAACTGCTATTGCCCAGGACACTCAAATCATTTTCGAAAAAATTGTTGATGCGAGTAAAGAAGCGGAACATGGCATGAAAGATATCGCCCGGGAGATTCAGGGAATGGTCGGTGAATTAAATAAGGTGGTGGCGATGAGCGAGAGTATTGCGGCCATCGCCGAGCAATCTTCAGCGGGAAGCCAGGAAGTTGCGGCGTCGGCTCAAGAACAGACCGCCAGTTTGGAAGAGATTTTAGGTTCAGCCTCAGTGTTGACGGATATGGCTGCAGAATTGAAAGGATTTGTGCAACGGTTTAAATTATAACTTATGACGAGAGGGTGGGACATTTTCCGTTTTCCTTCAAAGATGATCTTGAGGGCCAAAGCGAGTCCGGATTATTATCTTAAGTATATTGCAATAATAACGCTCCATATAGTCGACATACATTTTACGGTGATTCATGTATGTACCTTTTGGAGTCAATGGCGATCAAAGGACGGTTCATATTCCGTTAGAGGAACCATTTGGCATTTCAAGAATAACGTCCTTTCTATTCTTCAGGAAAAGGGAACGGAACCAATTCATTAATTCCAAAATATCTGATCGGAGATGGCGGGTGTTTGGTTGTTCTTCTTTAAAGAGTACCCTAAAGAATGTGCCTTGTAAAAAACTTTTTTGGATATGCCATATCCTCAAACCTCAATATTACGCTTTTTCTCAATCTTTATGATAACCCAATATTTAAGGACATATAAATTTCATCTGGTGATTGACGTAGTGAGTTTGGCTGTAATTCATTCTAAATCCAATTTTAATTGATGTCGATTGGCCAGACTTTGGCTGTCTCACTGAAGCGTCGAATCGCTATCTTAAATCTTAATGGTCAAGATATCTTCCCACTGAGTCATATAACAAGGAGAGCGCCTTTTTAGCCGTAAATTTTCCTTAGAAGTCTATACTATAAGTTTTACAGTATCTCGGGCGTTTATTTGGTCCATAGCCTTCACAATTTCATCATGCTTTCCCCGGTCGACCGTGTGAATAAAAATCATTATCACCTTAGCGCAGCTATTTTATGCTGGGTCTGCTGGATTAGCTGAAGAAATTGGAAGAGTAATTCAAAGGAATATCTGGTCAATAATTTATTTATACCAATATCGTAAAGTTAAATCGCCAAAATATCAATTGGTTTTTTAATAAATGAGCCTTAAATCTTTTATTTTAGACAACACTTTTTTTAAATGGTAAGGAAAAAATTGGCTACGAGATCACAAAGTTCCTTGTAATTGAACCAATTTATTCTGACGTTCCATTGTTATATTCTCGATTTTTGTCGTTTTAATTCCATTAGAAAATATTTCGTATCAATTTTAACAAGCCTTTTTCAACAAAATCATCAAAAATTATTAGAAAATATTGTACGGTGATAGGTTTAAATTCTGTCGCCCTGACCATTAAAAAATATTGAATTGACGGTCCTATTGGCCGTCAAATTTTTTTGACGTTCTCATTTAAAAGGCGCGTCAATATTGAGCTTATTGCTGCTGTCTGTATTTCCTCTTGGAGTTAAAAGCGGATTGATGTTTAAGGCCTAAGCGGTAAAGCTTCCCCGGTATTTGCTTTAACATGAAGTGCCTTATTCATATCGTGATAGATATCCCTTTGCATTTCAGACTAGGCTCGGAGTTAAATCCGAAAGATGAAAAATTTACAGCAACCTTTTTTAGGCACTTGCGTGTAATCGGATGGAAGTCAAAAAGGTGGTGGGGCTAAGGAGATTTCCTTGCCAGTTATTTTTGTTTTTTATTACCGCTTTATTTGGCAATAAATTGGGAGGGTTGGAATTATGAATCGTTTTGATACTTTTGTCGGCCAGTTCAATTTTAAGAAGGCAATCACCATCTACCTGATTGTTTCGATTCTGGCTGGAATTTTTTCGGCCGGATTTTTAGCCTTTAAGTTTTGGGATAAGCTCGTTTTTGTTTTTGAATATCACCGGATAAGTGAAAAAGCAGAGGATAACAAAAACGGGATTGAAAACCTGAAACCGGAATTAAACAATCTGGCAAATAAGTTGTCGGATATGGTCGATATTCTCATTTTAAACGGTCAAAACCAAATCCTGTTCAGTGCAAAGAACTCGGATTTATCAAAAAAAGGTATTTTAGAGCTTACCACAAACTCCGGCAGGAGAAGCCATTTTCTCACAGACCGGGAAAACCCGGATGTGTATTTCCGGCTGATGAAAGGCGGCAATCTTACTTTGCCAATGACTATGCTTGGTGTAGAGAATGAAGTGGAACATGAATATGAAGACCGTTATTTCTATGAAAACAACTTTGATGCCAAAAAGCTGTATTTGCTTTCCTATATTACTGACAGAGCGAGCGGGTATAAAATCTATTTTATCAGCAATGTCCAACCCGTTGTCAATGGCAAATTCTATTTAAAAGTTGTGGCGGCTTTCGCCGTGTTGTTTTTCATGCTCTATTGGGTTTTGCTGGCCCTTTGGGTTTATGCACAGGCCCTGAGATCAAAACTTAATGCGGCCATGTGGGGAATCATCACTCTATTTACTAATTTGGCCGGACTGTTTGTTTTTCTCATATACCGGCAGGGACACCAAACCTGTTATAAATGCGGTGCGCTGCAAAATAAATCAAATGTATATTGCACTTTCTGCGGCACTCGGATCAACAAAAGTTGTAAAGCTTGTGGAGGATTAGTAGGCAATAGGGATTCCTTTTGCAAAACCTGTGGCGATAAACTGGAGCGGGATGGAAAAGAGGTTGTATAAAGATGAATAAACAAAAAATATGGTTTGTAGCAGTACCGGTTATTCTATTTACCCTGTTGGCTATATGCGTTCAGGCCAAGATTGCCGCCCCATTTGAGGTATGGACCTATGGTGAAGCGGTTGAGGCTATGTCACCCATTGTAACCTCGGTAATGAAAGCGATCACACACGTAGGTGATTCCATTGTGGTAATTATCTTTTGTTTGGCACTATTCATTGTCCCCAAATTTAAAAAAACGATTGCGCTGCCTGTTGCTATAGCAGTCTTTTCATCCGCTATACTCAATATTGTACTGAAACATGTCTTTGCCAGAACCCGTCCGGATATTTTGCGGCTGATCAATGAAACGGGATACAGTTTTCCCAGCGGTCACGCAATGATCAATGGGTCCCTCTATGTCATGCTGATCTTGCTTAGTTGCAGGTATTTTAAAAGTATTTCCATCAAGGTAGTTCTTTCTATAATTTGGGCTGTGCTTACAGTTCTGATTGGATATAGCAGGATTTATTTGGGCGTGCATTATGCGGGCGATGTTTTGGGAGGCTGGTTATTCGGTTTTGCCATATCAATGTTGGTCTATCTCCTATGGGACGATAGACAATCAACTAAAAATATAAAATTAAATTTATTTGCAAAAGAAGGGAATTAGAAATTGCAGGAATGGATTATCAGCATCATGAATCAGTTTGGCTATTTCGGCATTGCAGTGTTAATCACGATCGAAAATATATTTCCCCCGATCCCGTCCGAATTGATTCTGATTTTCGGTGGCTTTATGACTACTTATACCCATATGAATATCTGGATGGTAACTTTGTTTGCTACCCTAGGATCCGTGGCAGGCGCAGTTATTCTTTATGGTGTTGGGTGGCTGTTGCCTGCGAAAAAATTATTATGGATCATTAATAAATGGGGACATATTTTTGGACTGAAAAAGGGGGATGTAAAACGGGCGGAAAGCTGGTTCATCCGGCACGGAACTTTCACCATTTTCTTCTGTCGGTTCATTCCCCTCGTCCGCAGCCTGATCTCGATTCCGGCGGGAATGGCACATATGCGTAAAGGCAAATTCCTTCTATATACGATCCTCGGCACTGCTATTTGGAATGTGGTTTTAGTGTATCTCGGTGCCTTCGCCGGAGCTGGTTGGGAAAACATGAATAAATACCTGGATGTATATTCCTTCATTGCATGGGTTATTATGGGGGGCATCGGTATTGTTTTGGTTATTTGGTTTTTGAAGAAAAGGGGCTTTAGCAGTAAAGCACCAAAAGCAAGCCAAACCAAAGGCAACGAAGCAGGTGGTGCCAAGAAGATTTAAAAAATCGACAATATGCATAAGGGATTCCAGGGCAATTTGGAAAGGAAATAAGGCAATATGGCAGAAAAACAGCAAAATATAAAACTATTGTTGAATATTCCATTAGTAATTGCACTCATCGTAATGATCGTTCTCTGTAATTGTGGATCCAAGTTCAAACACTGTACATCTACCGATGCACTGAGTAATTTCATATCCTAAATTGGTATTTGGGGAATATTTATATTCATTGCCCTGCAAATTGTCCAAATGGTAATCCCGATTATTCCAGGGGGAATTATCTGTCTGGCTGGTGCTATGATGTTTGGCCCTATGATAGGGTCCTTGGCGGACAAAATATTTTTGGCAACCTTTTCCCACTGATTGCGTGTAATCATATGGAATCCGAAGGAGGTGAGGCTTTGGACGAATATTCTCTAATTTTAGCAGCACAAAAGGGCAAAAAGGAGGCGTTTCAAAGCCTAATCACTTTCTATTATCCGTATGTTTCAAAATTCCTTTTGAAGTTATGCGGTGATAAGCTATTGAGCGAGGATTTGACGCAGGACGCATTTTTGAAGCTGATACGGGGGATAGACAAATTTGATATCTCCGGAACGGCAGCCTTTTCAACCTGGATGATGACGATTGCCAGAAATTGTTATCTTGATCATCTGAGGCGAAACAGGCGGGCGGTAAGCGGTATTGAGGAACAGGAAGCAATTTCCGATTTCAATGTGCAGGACAAAGTACTTGAGCACCTGCAAGCAGAGGAACTGCTGAAAGCGTTGGGACAGCTGCCGCCCGAACAGGCCGCCGCAATCAGGCTAAAATATTTGGAACAGCAAACGCTTCAAGAGATTGCACGGCAGTTATGCTGTGAGCCGAAAACAGTGAAAAGCCGGATCCACAACGGGATGATGAAGCTTCGCAAAATGTTGAAAGGAGATTTTCATCATGGATAAAAATGTAAATTGGTTGCTGCATATATTGGATGATGAAATAGACAGAAAGTGCTTTGAAATCAGGCAAAAAAGGAAAACCGGACTATGGGAGAAAATTTTTATCATTGGCTGTGCCTTGTTTGTCACCGTGCCGATGCTGCTTGTCTTTGCCGGGATTAGCCTTTGGACATTCTGTATTCCAATGATGCTGTTTCTCATGGTTTCCTTTAGTCTCTTATCACCGCTTCTGTTCAGCGGTAAGCTGGGAGGTTTGGAATAATGAATCGATTTGATACTTTTATCGGAAAGTTCCACTTTAAGAAGGCAACCACCCCTCATTTGATGATTATGATTCTTTATTGATGGTTATCACTGTATCATGGATAGAGCGAAAGACGATAAATTCGGGATTGAAGATTTGAAAGCCAAATTAACTGATCGGGTGAACACATCTTCGGATATGGTCCTGATTGGCCAAAATCAAATTCTATTCAGCGCAAAGAACACAGGTTTATCAAAAAAATGGCGTTTTGGAGCATATCGTAAATTAAAGAAAAGAAAATCGTTTTCTGACTGAGCGGGAAAACCCGATGTGCATTTTTTGATGCCCAAAAAGGGTATCTGCTTTTTTATATCACCGACAAACAGATAGAGGTAACCCATTCGAAATAGAAGCAACCGGCTAACCGCTAATTCTTAAGAACCCGGGATTGATTTTCATTTCGAATTTGTTTTTTTGAAACCGGAAAAGTAATTTTCTACCAAAATTTGATTTTCTGATGGGCAATTTATTCATTTTGACCGGAGAATGAAACTTTGCAACGAAAAATAATTCTTGAGCATAAAAAATCATTTTTTAAAGCGGGAATTGAAGATTTATGTCCGGGAAATGAAATCCGGAGGGTAAGATTAATTCTTAAGAGCTAAGATTAATTTCCGGAAGCGGGAATTCATGATTTGTATCCGGGGAATGAAATCCGGAGGGTAAGATTAATTCTTAAGAGCTAAGATTAATTTCTTGAAGCTGGAATAGATGTTTTTGAAAAAAAGGATATTGGAACGAAAATTGATTTAAATCATCCATTAGGATATTTACGAAGTCGATTGAAGGGAAGCGGGCTGCTTTTTTTATTTCTGAGGCAACCCCATTCCAAATCGAAGCGACTGGCTGGTCGCTAATCCCTCGCGGCCTCGATTCGTCTTAGTTTCTCGGTATCCCGCGCCGGGGGTGAGCCGAAGAAGCGGGAATATTCCCGGTTAAACTGTGAGGGACTTTGGTAACCAACTTGATATGCGGCACTGGCTACTGCATATCCCTCAAATGCCATGAGATTTCTGGCTTCCAAAAGCCTTAACTGTTTTTGAAATTGAATCGGACTTAAACCGGTTACCCGTTTAAACTGACGGTGAAAGGTATTGATAGCCATACCCGATTTTGATGCCATCTCGCCGACGTCAATTGACTTGGTGTAGTTATCCCGAAGCCACTTTACAGTCTGGGAAATCTTTGAAAAATTACTTTCTCGCAGGCCCAGTTGCCTCAGATACCATCCTTGCGGTCCCATCAGAACGCGATACAGGATTTCACGCTCATATACCGGCGCCAGCCCGGGAATATTCCATGGAGTTTCTGTTAATCGTAATAGCCGCAGCCACGCCTCCATGAGTTCGATGTCGATTTCACAAGCGGCGAAATGCTGCTCAGAAGTGGTTGGCATGAGATCTTCAGGAAGATCTCTTAGCAAACTCTGAAGAAGATTTTGATTTAACTCAAGACCGAGCGACATGTAAGGACGGCCATTAGGGTCCGGATGTACACTCGCCGTTGCGGGAACATGTACCGGTAACACATAATATGAAGGCCCTTTCAGAGCTGTACTGCGTTCCCCAATGGAAAGAATCTTGGTTCCCTGAACCGTAAAACCAATCGTCGGCTTATAGAGCGCTGCCAGTTGATGGGCGGGAATGTCCCCCTTAATCATGCTTAGCCCAGGTACTCCGGTTTCAATGGGCCGGGTGCCTGCTCTTTTCATTCGATCAACAATTTCATCGAAAACTTTATTCATACCCCTATTCTATCACATGGCTTTCTATTTCCCAACACAATTTCGAACTCGAAGGCTTTTTTAGGCTCTTTTGTCGATAAATACAGGGGATAATTCGAGCGGTTTTATGAACTGGTGGTGCTTTTAGGCAATAAAATGGCACCATTGGAGCTAGCTTATTTCAGTAGAAACGGCTAAGATGGAATCAAAATGGAACAACCAAAACAAGGAGGATCTTATGAAAATCGCAATCGTGACGGGTGGAAGTAATGGCATTGGAAAAGCAACCGCGCTTGAGCTTGGGAAGGGCGGAATTAGCGTCATTCTCACCTACAATTCTTATAAAGACAGGGCAGAAGCTGTTGTTAAGGAAATTGAGAAGAATCAAGGAGTTCGGGCTGTAGCACTGAAGTTGGATCTGACTGAAAGATCAACATTCGAAGGTTTCGTTCAAGAAGTGCAAAAGAACCTCAAAGAAATTTGGAACAAAACGACTTTTGATTATCTGGTCAATAATGGCGGTGTCGGTGGGCCAATGATGTTCATGGAGATGAGCGAAGAATATTTCGACAGGATTCTGAATACGAACTTCAAAGGCCCCGTTTTCTTAACACAACACCTCGTTCGATTGATGGAGGATGCCGGCGCCATTGTCAATACATCGAGCACATCCAAGAACCAATCATTTCCGGGTTACTCCGCCTACGGCCCGTTAAAAGCGGCGTTGTCATCTTGGACTCGCTACATCGCCAAAGAACTTGCACCGCGTAAAATTCGGGTCAACGCAGTTTCCCCTGGCCCTACTCACAGCAATTTTGGCGATGGAGCATTCGATAAACATCCTGAATTCATCAAGCCCCTGGCTGAGCAATCTGTATTCGGCAGAATCGGCCAACCCGAGGATCTTGCCAAGGTCATTGTGAACTTATTATCCGATGATTTCGGCTGGGTCACAGCCCAGGACATTGAAGTGTCCGGCGGACACATGCTTTAAGAATGTTGGGACGGCATGAAAAGACCCAATACAAATAAACCTTTAAACCTTGATTTAAATAATGCAAGTAAACGCTCAGTTGCGGGATAACTTGGGAATAAAAGAAGATGCTTTTAATTTGGATAGAACCAATTAACTTATTTTTGTCCCTTGGCTAATTCATAAATTAAAAAAGGGTCTGTTGCAAAATAAGATTTAGCGATCGAGAAATACCATCTATGGAAAGCTTTATCCATTATTTATGGCATAGATGTATTTCTCATTGATTTTAATCAATTTTGCAACAGCCTCATATAATAAAATTCTAATGGTTTAGTGTATTTGCCATTCAATCATACCAGTTGCCGCAGCTCCCTTAGTGATATACAATCGAATTTGATTCGTAGTAACCGAAGTAAAGGTGGTATGGTTCCATTGATTAAGGGCTACGCCATAACCGGAAGGTGAACCGGCATTTACCCAAGCGGAACCATTCCAGTACTGCATATACCAGGAACCTGGAGCCAAGATTCCGGCGCCATCACTGAACCAATAGATATCCGTATTGGAAATGGCATAGCTCTTATCAAAGGTATATTGGATCCAGTCAGTGGTATTCGGGCTGCCATAATTGCCATAAATAAATCCGGTGCGGTCTCCGGAATTGGCCGGTACTAACTGATCATGAATACCACTAATATTTTCCCAACTGGAGCAGTAGGAAGTACTTGGTGTAGCAGCTTTTGCGATCGGACTAATTACGGGGGTTTCAGTATCTTTAATCCATACCGCGGAGCGTCCACCACGGTTTAACCGGGCATAATTCGGGATCAACTGGAAGGCAGTACCATTGGTATAGGTTCCGCTAATGGTATTTACACCGCCTAATAAGGAATTATTCCATTGAACTGATAAGGAAGCCGAAGGTGAAAGAACATAGTTATCAAAGTTGATATTACCGAGGTCAGCGCTTTCAAGATTATAGACTAACGGGCCATATTGGATGGCGACCCGGTTGGTATCCGCGGTGATATTGCTGATGGCTTTGATTCTTTGGACGACCATCGGCAAAGTCATGGTAATGATATCACCAGGATTCCAAGTCCGAGTAATCGCCACGTAACCATTCGTTGCGGCAGTGCTGTATACTGTACCGTTAACAGAAATGGAGCTGATCCCGTTATTGCTGGGGCTAGCAGTGTAGCAACCGCTCGCGTTCCGGTTCGGGGAATGTAAGTAAATGGTAAAGCTCTTAGCGACTGTAGGAGTGACGGAAATGGCGATATTGCCGCTGATCGGGTAATCTGTCACTTGAACGATTTGAACGTTGGTTCCGGATACGCCAGGAACGGTAAAGGTGCTTCCCACGTACATATTGATATAGAGATCATTGCTATCACCGCTCTTGGCATACATCCACATCGGTAATTCCAACAAAGTTCTGGCAATGTTACCGACGCAACAAGGACAACCATTCCAAGTATACCGGGCCGCACTGGTATCTAAGGAGTTCGTATAGGTATAGTTCTGAGCATTCAAGTCAACCGCGCCAAGCACGTTATTATAGAGTGAGCTTTCCATTAAATCAATGTATTTCCCGTTGCCAGTCCACAAGTGCATCTCGCGTTCGAAGTAGACGTTTCCAGTACCGGCGCAGGATTCGCAATAAGCGATACCATTAGGCAAAGAATAATCATTGCCGAAACCTTCTGAGGTTTCACCACTACCTACACCACCGGTAACGTAGAATTTCCGGTTGATAAAATCATCCCAAATAGCGTTTACAGCAGTGGCATAGTTGGAAGCGCCAAGTAACATTGCGACATCGGTCATCCCGGCGTATAAATACATGGCCCGGACGGCATGACCGACTGCGGTTCTTTGATTATATGGATAATCTTGGCTTTGGTCATATTCATTGCCAGGTCCGGCATAACGGTTATCCATTAACACTTTGGCCAATTGAATGTATTTATCCCCTTTGCCGGCGCCTTCATTATTATTTACGAAGATACCTAGCTGGCATAAGGCCCGTTCCATTTCTTCATGGCCATCATACCATTTCGGATGGGCTGTGCCAGGGCCAATGTTGTTGCACCAACAATCGGCTAGTTTCTTGGCTGCATTATAAAGGGTGGCATCGGTATTGTTGGTATCAATATAATGCATGATACCGGCTTGAATGAAGAAACCACCTACATATCCTTCGTGTGCCGTTTTGTCGCTCCAACGGGCATATCCACCAAGGGTGGTGTAGGTATGGAGATAACCGTCGGATTCTTGGGCGGAAAGGACCTTCGGGATCCAGTCAGCCAACTTGGCATTCATGGCGTTTTGGGCGCTAATCATCGTGGAATCGCCTTGCGGGTCAATCATTAAAGCTGCGCAGATAGATTCAATCGTATTTAACACGTATTGATCCGCAAAGGGATACCCAACATGCGCGCTATAGGATTTACCGGCTAACTTATTGCCGGCATTGACAAAGTTTTGAATTCCACCCTCGGCTAAACTAGTGTTGGATAATCGGCTTTCCAGCCAAGGCACCCAGTTGATAATCTCATTCTTGATGCGGGCATTCCAGAAGGTACTGTTGATCTTAAACCCGGTGGCCGGGTCAACCCGTTGCAGGTAACTCGTCACCGGTGGGGGTACCTGTGTTCCACCTGCGATTGTCTGAATTTCCGATAAGCTTAAAGCCTGTTCATACTTTTTCACAAACTCATCTCCTCTTTTTTATTATTAAATTGGATTCAAACTGCATCTTTTTTTCAATTCCCTCCTTCTATCAACTGATTTTCCGGATGCCGGAATATGAAATGATTTTTAATCATCAGGATGAAAAATCATTATTCTATAAAGAAAAATTGATATCATTAGAACTATCATTTTAATCGATTAAATTTTGGGAAAAAGATTATTACCCTCAATATCAGATGCGAATATTGAATCATTTTAAAGATGAAGTTATTTCTTGATCTTCAGGATGAAAAAATTATTATCCGATAAAGAAAATTTGATATCATTAGGGCCAAGTGTTTTAATCGATTAAATTATAAGATAAAAATTATTCTCCCCATATCAAGTGCTATGATTGAATCGGATATCAGACGGAAGAGTCTCAGTGATTCCATACCAGGAACCGCTGGCATAACGGGTAGTACCTCTTAAAACAGTTCCCCATTTATGGTTATTGTTGAGGCTGCCGAAATTGGCATCGAGGAAAATAGACTTTGTAAGACCAACATCATCAAGAAGCACAGAAACTTTCTTCATTCCGCAAATCCTCCGTTTTCAGCTAATCGTCCTTATTCGGATTGAAAACGATCACCGCGGTGATAACAGGTTTTTTATTACAGTTTCATTATATAGTATATTTCAGACATTAAAAGTACCCTGATATTGACTTTCTATGACAAATAGCGACTTCGTTATACCCAATGAAGGGGTGTTTTGATGCGATTTTTAGCTTTTTGTCAAATAGTGTTTAATTTATCCTTTAGTTACAGTCTGTTATTGATTTAACGCAGAGGTATTTCATCTTTTTATGTATGTAAAGTCAGGGTTTTACCTGGTATAAACCTTCTTCATTATATTCGTCACGATCCCCTATACTGCAAAATCGTCATTATCCCTTATTTTTATCGGCTTGAATTCATCATTAGCCGGGACCGGATACGCCCGTCATCGAACATCTCAATAATATTTAAGCGTAAATTCCCCATTCAGAGAGCAGACAGCCATAGCTCCCTCTGGAGCGGATGAAACCAATTTTCAATATCATTCATGGTAAACGTTCACTAAATTCCACGTAAAACTTTGAGTGTTAAAACAGAGTTCATACTGATTGGGATTATCACTAGTCACCATAATATGAACCAGTCTAGCTTCTCCTTCTTTTTCGTTCCACATGCCAGAAACCTTTAAGTTATAATACCGGCGATGTTTCCATGTAAATAGCATCGGCATAATTTTACCGGCAGTAAAAGCGGCGACAACATCGATAGATTCCCCGATTTCTTCTAGCATGTTTATACCTCACAATCGAATATATGTTCGAGATAATTATATGATAAAAAAATCCTTTTTGCAATTGGAAAGGAAATCCTTCATATTTCAACCATTTAACCCATACCTCTTATATCTGACGGTAGCGTAAGAATCCTAACATTTCCATACTTTTCATAAATGTTGGCATAACAGGTAAGATTAAAAAACTCACTAATCAGGGGATAAGATGGATAGACTTAGAAAGGAATTTATAACAGGGATAAAGACAAGCGCTGCCAACTGGATTACTTTCTTTCCCCTTAGGAGGAAATTATGGACAAAGAAGCTTTAATATCCAAGTTGAACTGGTTTTATAGCCTCGAACTTAATCAAGTTGATTTATATATGGCTCAAAGTAAAACATTTAAGGGCAGCTACGAAAGTATAGTTTTTGAGCGAACTGCTTATATTGAGCAACAACATGTTGATAATATTGCTGATAAAATAAGAGATTTTGGTGGAACACCAACCAAATTAGGAGATATTATCTCTCCAATCCTCGGTAGTATTGCCGGAAAGTTGATATCTTTTGCGGGTGTAGAAGATACCTTAAAAGCCAATATTCTAATTGAAAGGAAGGCGATGAAAGATTATACCGAGTTGATTAATGCGATTGAGGACGAATACGGGCAAGAGCTTAAAAAGATACTCCAGCATAATTTAGTAGACGAGGACATCCACACAGCTTGGTTTATTGAAAGACTTATTGATTATGATAATTCAGTCTTAAAAGAAGATTAAATTGGGATTCTTCAAATTTGAAATTTTTTTCTTCTATTTAAATCATGGTATTCCCGGGATAACACCTGCTATAAATCCTTTGGTAAAACTATCTTTCAAAGTTTTACTCCTTCATTTCTTAGTCCTTTCAAATATAACGACAAAATTCATTTATACTCCTTAATAGTCAAATCAAAACGAAAGGGTAAATCCCCCTGCCCTGCTTTGGTCTGGCATGGCACTGCAGACGGGAAAAATTGCTCTAACTTTGTTTTTGTATTATAATAATAAAAATACGAATTAAGATCCATAGTTCTCAGATATGATTTGTTTTCAGAATAAATGCCGAAAGGTGGATTAATTATGCAAAACACTAAAATTAAAGTGACCATGACATTTACAACCGAGTTAGAATTAAACCCTGAGTTATATCCAAATTGCAAAGATGTTCAAGAAATAATTAATGAAGAGAAAAAATTTTTTAGTGATCATAGGTTGATAATCAACGAATATTTGCCGGGAGAGGATGATTTAGAATATAGTTTTACGATTGAAAAAGTAGAATAAAAAAATGATGTGACGAAGAGACCCTTTAGTTACTCCAATCAATCTCCCCGATCATTTTTCTCAAGTTAATAACAATCGGAATATCTGTTTTTAGCTTCGATATCATTTTTACATTCTATCAATGTTTCTAGTGTGAATATATCATTGAAGCTCGAAATAATTTCAAGAGGACTCTCATTTGCAGGTTGGATATAATTACGAAATATCCGATAATTTCCCGAGAAACTTCTAACAAGAAAAGGTCTTCCCTTTATTAAACTATAAATTCTGAATCCGTGCCTCGATAATGAAATCGATTCCACCACCCAAACTTTATGTCTTTTTGATGCATCAAACATCACGGAGGTTTCAATTAATGGACAATTAACATAACCAATAATATCAGAACTTTCAAGCATCATCGCCCTCCTGTTTTTATATAATTTGTAAATCATTTACTTATCTGTTTTTTGAAAAATTCCTCCATCATATTATAATTTTCAATATTTATGGATACTATTTTTATTGGCATTATCATTAACTTGAACTCCGATTTTTCTATCACAGTTCTAAACACAAAAAATCCCACTGTCTAAGAAACAATGGGACTTTTTTACCGGTTGTCGATTCCGCGCTAAATGGTTAAGAGAGGGGAATCCATCCAAATGAAGCTTCCAAAACTACCTACACAAAAAAATCCATCCGATAGACCTTTTGAACCACTCACCCTATTCCCTTTTTTCATTTGATTCGGTCTATCTTTTATATATTATGAGTTTTGTGGGAAAAAGAAACCGGACAAAAGTCGTTTAAAGAGCCAGAGAAATTTAGGAAAAGGGGCTGTCCCAAAAGTAAATTTTTACGATAAAGAAATACAATATATTGAAGTCGACATATTCGATGAATCTATATATTGTATTTCTTATTGATTTTGAATTGCTTTTTAGACAGCCTCTTTATATGTTAATCAATGACCGATGTAAGTCAATGGACCCAAATACTTCTTAGATGAAACCGCCACCGAAGCAACCGCCGCAACCAATAACTAATAACACGAAGATTAAGAACATGAGCCAGCCGTTACTTCCGAATCCAAAACCATCACCTAAGCCTTCCAATAAGCCTTTTAAGCCATCTGCCATGTTGTACTCTCTCCTTTCCGTAATTACAAGCCTTTCGAGAAGGTTTTTATATTATATGAATTTTATAGGAAAAGGAATTTAGGCAAATATAATTAAAAGTGGGGCTGTTGCAAAATAATTAAAAAATGGTGAGATATACAATATATTGAATCCGGCTTAGGATTGCTTGCCAATATATTGTATATCTCTATCCATTAAAAATCTTTTGCAACAGCCCGCTTTATAAAGGAGGTAGAAAATGAAAAAAAGAAAGCTTGCATTTATTGTAACGGCCTCATTATAGAATAGTTCCTGCTAAAAATTACCTTTCACTCCAACGAGCCATTTCAGACTCCTGGGTTACGGCCTATTTTGACCACACTCACCATGATCCTATGATTCCCCATAGCAAAGGCGTCTTCTTCCGGATCTGGAACTTAAAAACGGCATGGGCTGGTCCCTGATTGGCGGCTTGACTTCCTCGATGCTAATGACCTTGTTGGTGGTGCCGGTAGTATATACCAAAGTGGATACCCTAAATATATGGGCACAATGCCTAATTTTTGATAAAATGATGAATAGGAGAAGAAATTGAGGGAATCCCTCCTTTGGTTTTATTTGAAGCTGGTTATGCGCAGCGATTATAGAAAATTGTTATTTAGAAATGGTTGTAAGTGAAAAGTAAAACGAAGACCCTAAATCACCTAAGCTTGATGGAGGTTTCACATGCTATATATTGTCAATGATAATGTCGACCCTTACTTTAATTTGGCTCTGGAAGAGTATTTACTGAAAGAATTTGATCATGAATGCTTCATGCTCTGGCGTAATTCTCCCTGTATTGTGGTGGGAAAAAATCAGAATACTTTGGGAGAAATTAACCTTGATTATGTTAGAAACCATCATATCAAAGTTGTCCGGAGGCTTTCCGGTGGCGGGGCGGTCTATCACGATCTGGGCAATTTGAACTTCACCTTTATCGTCAATGACCTCCATGATAGTTTTTGTGATTTTTCTAAATTCACCTTTCCCATCATAGCCGTATTACGCAAATTAGGCGTTCAAGCTGAACTTTCGGGAAGAAACGATCTCTGCATCTCCGGACAAAAATTTTCAGGGAACGCTCAGTATAAATATAAAAACAGATTGTTACACCATGGGACCATTCTTTTTTCGGCTGTTATTCCCGATATTAGCGCTGCCTTGCAGGTCAGTCCGTCTAAGTTTGAAGGGAAGGGAGTCAAGTCGGTTGCCAGCCGGATTACCAACATTCAAAGCCATCTTGCCGAACCCATCACGATTGAAGAGCTGAAAACCTTGATAGCCAATGAAGTGAAAACGGACCGGGATCATTATGAAATATACAGACTAACCTCAATGGATATTGAGAAAGTGAATGAGTCCGTGCAAGGAAAGTATGCCACTTGGAACTGGAATTACGGCATTTCACCGGAATATAACCTTCAAAATAAAGCCCGATTGAAAGGCGGATCGGTTGAAGTCCTCTTGAATGTTAAAACCGGAGTAATCCGAAATGCCCGTATTTTTGGGGATTTTTTCGGTAAATCGGATGTTTACCAAATTGAACAAGCTCTTATTGGAGTGAGGCATGAAAGAAAAGCCATCTCGGAGATTCTGTCCGGGTTTTGTTTTGAGGAATATTTGGCCGGTGTCACAACGCTTGAGTTTTTGGAACTTTTATTTTAAACGGTAAGGCAATCGACAAAAATTTCGGATGGAATTGAAATAAACCGCTGAAAATTATAGCCAGCGGTTTTATTATTGGGTATGAAATTATTCCGGTCACTGAAAGGAATTCAAAATACGTATAAATGATTAAAAATACTTAAATTCACTTGCGTATTTGACGATAAATACGTATAATGGGATGGAGGTGAGTGGAAATTTATCAGGAAGAAAGATTGTATCGGATCATGGAGCACTTGGAAAAAAGCGAGTCCATGACGGTCAATGATATTTGTGATATGTTTCAAGTTTCCCGGGATACCGCCCGCAGGGATGTTGTTAAATTAACCCAGCAAGGAGCCGTTATCCGTACTCACGGCGGGATCGCCATTACCAAGTTTATCCATAAATTGAATCAATATGCAGAACGGCAAAATAATGAGATCGAGGTTAAACAAAAGTTAGGTCAATATGCCGCCACTTTTGTCCGGGAAAACGAACTTGTTTTTTTGGATGTATCAACCACAGTGAAGTGCATGATTCCCCATCTAAGGGTGAATTCTTTAAAAATTGTAACCCAGTCGCTGGATAATGCCTGGATGCTGATGGAGTACCCAAGCATTCAAACTTACCTTTTGGGGGGCTTGATTTCCCCCGAGTCCCGGAATGTAATGAGTTACGATTCATTGAAAAAATTGGCCGATTATCGGTTTAACAAGGTTTTTCTCAGCGCTGTCGGGATTAACCATGAAGGAATTTATTATTATCATGAAGATGATGTTTATTTTAAGCGGGAATTAACAAAAAGGGCCGAACAAGTTATCGTGGTGGCAGACCATACCAAGTTCGGGAAATGTTCGTTTTTTAAAGTGCTGGATTTTTCGGTCATTAATACCTTCATTACCGACCAGCCCCCACCGGGGGAATTGCGTGAAATTATAGAAAATGCGGGAGCCGAACTGATAATACTGCAACAATCCGAGGAAACTTCATGTATGAATGTGTGATTTTTGATGTGGACGGGACATTGATTGACACCGAAGAAGCGTCGGTATTATCTTTGCGAAAACTCCTTCGGGAGGAAACGATTTCCCGCTATCCGGTAAAGGATTTATCTTTTATTATGGGCTTAACGGGTGTGGAAGAATTGAAAAGATTAGGAGTCAGAAATGCTGAAGCCGCCAATGTGCGGTGGAACCAATATATAAAGGATTACTATCATCTGGTCGAAGTTTTCACAGATATCGAGCTTCTTCTTAATAAGCTTATGAGCTTGGGGATTAAAACCGGAATTGTGACTTCGAAAACACGGCAAGAATTAATGGACGATTTAAGCCCTTTCGGGCTTCAAAAGTATTTTCCATTTACAGTGTGTGCCGATGATACCATCAGGCATAAGCCGGACTCTGAACCCATTTTTAAAATCATGGATATTGTCAATGTAAAGCCGAAGCAGATGATTTACATTGGTGATACCGAAAATGATTTATTGGCTGCCAAGGGAGCCGAGGTTGATTTCGGCTTGGCGGTCTGGGGTGCAGAACGCAGGGAATTTCCAGGTGCGCAGCATCGGTTTATCAATCCGCTAGAGATTATTAGGGTTGTGACTGCAAATTAAAACGATTGCCCTTTTGTGAAAAATTCTTAAGGCGCTGGAGTCGGCGATACCTTTGCTGGGCGTGACGGCTTTGGTGCCTTTTTAAAAAAAAGATTCGTTCTTATCGGGGAAGCTTTAATCGAAGCTCAGTTCCAACAGTTAAAATTGCCATCCAAATCCGTAAAAAAAGACTATAAGCCTGGAAATGAAGGCTATAGTCTTTTTTTAGTCCGCTAAAGAGCGATGGTAGTATGGCTAATAGGGCCGATAATAGGGCCGATAATAAGGTCGTCGGTATGGATATCTGTAAGGACGATAAAAGTAGGGGCGTCTATATCTTCTGTATCGTCTATATTGTTGGGCTGTTACGGCATTGCCGGGTATATTAATCACTTGATTGATATACAGATTATAGGGGTCCAGACCGGGATTGGCTGCCAAGATTCCCTCTTCACTGGTGTTAAACTCATCCGCTAACTCCCATATTGTATCTTCGGGCTGGATAATATATTGAAAGATTTCCGAACTGTTATTCATTGACATCATTTTCACCTCGTCTGTTATTAAAGACTTTTGTAGTACATTGTATGAAGCTATATTCTAATTGGCATTGTGCTGAAAACATAATTAGCGAATGATGTTGCATTTTTAAAATAGTCCATATATACCCCAGTGCGTAAATTGTCAATTAAGATAATTCTGTTCTTTCATGCAAAAGGTTTTTGTCTATGATTATCGAATTAAAGGGATGATTGCTCGATTTAGTTTGAATTTTACATGGTAAGGAGAACATTTTGAAGTTTATTGTTTTTGTGGTACTCAATATTATTTCCGGTAGCCTTTTTGTTCTTTTTTATAAGCAAAAATCGAAAGTGGCTTTTTATTATGCGGGCTATATAACGGCTTTTTCTTTAGGGTTAATCGCCATCACCCTAGACCCGTATCCGGAGTTATATTTGGATCCGTTTGCCTTCCCGCATCTCTTGGCCAGGATATGTTCAGTGCTCTCTTATCGAATGAGTCCCTATTTCTTATTGAATGCGGCATTTTCTGTGGCAGGTATTTTTGATCATGATCATCAGAAAAAAAATATACTCAGTCTCCTCACTTTGATCCCCGTAGTTATTGGTTTTGGTGTCGATGCGCTCAACCCCGGACAGAGTTTTGTCTATTACTATCCCGACTATTTGCCCAACTTTTGGTGGTTAATTTCATCATGGAGTGTACTATATGTTTTGCTGAGTAATATTTTGCTTTGTTATGCCTCGGCGGTTGAAAAAACCCCAAAAATCAAAAGACAAAAAATGATCATTGCTTTTATGACGTTGCCTTCGTTACTGATTACTTGGGTGGCTTATATCGAGCCGATTTTGGGTAAACATGATTTCACCAATATTACCGGAATTTTTGGGGCGTTTATTTTTTTAACAATATGGATTGCCATTGGCCGGACCGGTTTTATCGGTTTAAAATTAAATTTTGAACATGATTTCATGGATCAGTCGATTCGGATCTTTAATTCAGGCGCCTCTTTAATTAATCACGCCATTCGTAATGAGTTGCAATTGATTAACATTGCTGCCGAGAATCTAAAAAAAGGGAATTCTCAGGAAGGAATGAAAAATATTTGGATTATTGAAAACGCCTCGCGCCATTTGGAGGATTTAGCAAGGCGGTTTTCGGAAAAAACCAAGCCGATTGTTCTTTTTATGGAAGAAATCGACGTTAATCAATTGGTTAAAGAAGTAGTCGATTCAATGGAAAAAATATTTACGATCAGGAATATCGATATCACCCAATATTACCAGGAGAAATCCCTCGTTATTCATTGTGATCGGGTTCACATAAGAGAAGTACTTATCAATATTATCTATAATTCCATTGAGGCTATGCCGCAAGGAGGTTCAATCAATTTCTCGGTCTCTATTAAAAGACATTTTGTTCATCTTGAGGTTTGCGATAGTGGACGCGGTATTAGCCAATATGACAAGAAACATATATTGGAACCTTTTTATTCAACCAAAAAGGGTGCGGGAAATCTTGGATTGGGGCTTACCTATTGTTTTGCAGTCATGAAACAGCATCGTGGTTTTCTTAAGATCTTGAGCGAGGAACATAAAGGAGCAACCGTAATCCTTGGATTGCCGGAGAGTTAAGGAATCAACCGGTTTATTAGAAAGATATACAGTATAGAAAGTAAGCAGTGGTAAGGCTTATTCCGGTATACCGTATATCTATTCTAAAAATTTTAGGCGATAATTTCCTTATAATGGATTCTTCAGAGTATCTACCGGGGCAAAATCATCCGTGAGCAGCGGCATTTTGGCGAGCCACGACTTGTCGCGGATCCAATCGTCATCCGCTAAGGTCTTAACATATTCCGGAACTTTTTCCTGGATAGCCTTTGAGCGATAGAGCGAATTTGCTCGTTCCTGCCATATCGCGGTATCCCAATAACGGGGCTCGACTGTGGCTATCAATATGATGTTATTTTCCGAGTCGTCTTCCTTGCCTTGCAAATTCCAAATTGGAAAAAGATAGACTTGTGGGAAGACCGCCGCCACTGTACGGGTCATGGAGCGCAATAACTCGCTGGATTGTCCGGCGAATGCGCCAATAATGTTCGAGACTACTACCCCGTCCGGAGACAGCGTTTTGCGGACCGCAGAAACAAATTCTTTGGTTGTCAAATGGTATGGGATGGAACTGGCGTTGTAGGCATCGATAATCACCATATCGTAAGGAACGGACCGGCCCGCGGCAATTTCCCGGGCTATTTTTTCAACGAAAATACGGCCATCCTGGGCGAAAATTCTCAGTTTAGGGCTACTTGGCAATTTGAAGTATTTCCGGGCGACTTTGATGACCTCGGGATCAATTTCAACAACGTCGACGGCTTTTAACGATGGATAGTCGTGAAGGAATTTTTTGGGCGCCGAGCCTCCGCCCAGACCGATAAACAAAACGCGGGACGGTTCGGGATGGGCCACCACTCCCAGATGTAAGTAAGATGTGTAAGTGAAAACCATTTCCAGGGGGTTTTTTAAATTCATTTCACTCTGGAAGGACTCATCAAAATGCAATCGCCGCGAAGTGCTGTCCTGAACGACTCGGATGTGATGATACAGGGAATCGCGTTCATAGAGTACTTCATAAAACCAATCCTGGGTTATCCTGCTCCCGGATAGAGCCCATAATCCGATTAAGGATATAATGCCTATCATGACAAAACAAATCATCATGTTGAGTGATTTTGACACAAGGTCGCCACTTGTCCGAGGGCTTTTGTGACCCCGCCGCGCGGCGAAAAACATTAGTATCGCCAGGAACAGCAGGATAACTCCCAGGGTATGCACAATATTGCGGACGCCCATGGCCGGAATGAGGAAAAAGGAGGTTAGTAAGGTGCCAATAATGCTTCCGGCACTGGAGATTGCCGCCATGTAACCTGCAGTATTGCCGATTGTAGTTAGGTTGCGGGTAGCGAGTTTAATTCCGAACGGTGAAATGGTTGCCAGCAAAACACTTGGCACGAAGAAAAATATCATCGATACGAAGAGCGAACCCAGCCTTGGTTCCCATGTGCCGAAAGAACCGGTGACTGATCCCGCCCAAAAAGGTAAAAATCCAATATAACCCCCCGCGAGTGCCAATACCGCTCCCATGATCCGGTAATGGGGATGCTTGTCTGCAATACGGCCCCCGCAATAATACCCCAGGGTTAACGCGGCCATCACAACGACAATCAAAGACCCCCAAACATAAATAGAAGATCCGAATGTTGGAGCCAGCAGACGGCTACCGACCATTTCCAAGGACATCAAAACCGCTCCGCATAAAAAAACGATCACTTGCAACACGAAAAATCCCTCCTTGTAATCGATTGGACTAACAAATCATTCGCGTAACACCGGCTGGATTCCTTCACAGTGGAATATTGTAATGGGTATCTAAAATTGAGGAAAGTGGCCGGGGATTTTCTTGGAGGAAAAGCTCAACTTTTTTCTTAATATTTCCGATAATTTATTGAAGAAATAACCAATTAAAGGAGGAAAAAATTATGGTTGTTACATCAGTTGCTGCCACAGGCTATGCCACGCCGGTAGCCAAATCATCCAAAGCCCAAATTGAGGAATACCAAAAGGATATTAAAACTTTAAAAAGCTTTAAGGATTTATTGAACAAAGAAGTCAAGGCTGTCAGCAAGAGTAAAATGGATAAGGGTTTTAAGCAAGACGCCATTGAACAACTGGGAATGGAAAAAAACTTGGTGAATGACAAAATTCAACAACTTACCGCGGCAGTGAAAGAACAGAAAAATCACAAAAATAGTGATCCCTATGGAAATGCAGGTATTCAATGCGTAACGGTTGCCACATACGGGATTTCGTATCGAGCTTGAATCGGATGGTATGTTTTTATTGACCTCCTTCAAAGGAAAAGCCCAGATGAACTGGGCTAAAAATAAGGAGGAGTTCTTACCATTTAGTATAGCCCGCATTTTTGTGTTATATGTGGCAATATTGTGTACAAATGGTAAAATCTTTAGGATAAATTTACCATTGGAAAGATTAGTCCTTATCGGGCTGATTCATTGCAAAAAAAGGGCGACTGTGCTATAATAGCAAGGCAAAATATTTCATGCGCTGGACCTGTTTATTGTTAACAATAACAGGGGGTGGATGGAAAAAGAATCGCGCCAGTAGCTCAGTTGGATAGAGTGGCAGACTTCGAATCTGTAGGTCGGGGGTTCGAGCCCCTCCTGGCGCACCAAGTAAAATCAAGGACTTCAAGAAAATTGAAGTCCTTTAATTTTTGCATTTGTCATAATTTTTGTCATAAACTTTTGGAACCAGCATGGTTATTGACCTTATATTTTTTATAATAAAAAGCCCCAGTTAATTAAGGCTTTTTGATAAGGCTTTATTCATTTTTTCTGCAGCTTCTTTTAGAATTTCGACATCATTATCGTGGACATAAATTTCTGTAGTAGAATAATTAGCATGGCGTAGATACCGCTGGACTATTTTAAGAGGGACACCTAATTTTATCAAAATAGTAGCCGCCGAATGCCTCATATCATGAATTCTGATTAAAGGTATTTTCAGCTTTTCTTTATCTTCGGCTTGAATTGATTCATCTTCATCAATGCGTTTATTAAATTTATTAATATTATTCACAAAAGCCCATTTATATAAGCTTTTTAATTCCACTGGATCACCATCGTTGCTTGTGAATATTAGCCCATAATCCCTATATTCTTTTTTGGCCTCATCATGCGCCTTTTTTTCGGTCTCTTGGCGGATTTGGATTCGCTTTATTTCATCTAAAAGGATATCTGTCATAATAAGTTGAGCAGAGGAAGCCTCTGTTTTAGGTGCTCCAAAAACCGGGGGAAGACCTTTTCCTTTAGGTTTTTTCTCAAGTTTCTGGCAAACATTTATTATTTTGTTTTCTGGATCAACATCTTGCCATCTTAACCCCAAAACTTCACCAATTCTCATCCCGGTTGTTAAAGAACAGAGAAAAATCCCATAGTAGCGATTCTCTTTTACGGTATCCAAAAATTTAATGGATTGATCGGCATTCCAGAATTTTTGTTTAACCTTTTTAAGTTTTGGCGGAGTTATCCGGGCGCAAACATTTTCTTTGAGGCCTAAATCATCGTCTGCCATGGCCTGCTTCAAAGCGGAATTTAAAATGATATAAACTTTTTTGGCTGTAAATTGTGATTTCTCCATCTTGGTTTCAATTAATTCTCTTGTTTGCCGAGGGGTTAATTGAGTTAGCTTAATGAGGCCGATTTTAGGATTTATATGGTTCTTAATAATCTTTTCGTATTCTTCAATTGTCCTACGTCCTAATTTACGCTTATGGCAATCTTCAATCCATCTTCCTAGATATTTTTCAACTGTTATTTCTCGGTTTTCTCGTGAAAGCCTATCTAAATCCAACTGAATGGCGGCGATTTGCTTTTCTAAATCCTTGCTACCCTCAGAATGGATAGTAAATTTTTTCTGTTTATATTTACCGGGTCGCTCCGGATCCGGGCCAAGACTAACAGTGTAATGAAAAATTCCAGGCTTGTACTCTTTAAGATTACCGCTTACTTCCATAAAATCACCACCTATTTTGATTTAATCCAATCAATAACAGATTCTTTAGGTATCCGCCATTCACGTCCGATTTGTTTTGCTGGAATTTGACCGGATACTATTAATTGCATAGCTGTATCATAAGACACTCGGAGATAACTTCGCAATTCACCCATATTCAAAATATCTGGATAAACTCGTTCGATAAGCTTCTTTTTAATGGGCATATATTAACCAACCTCGTTTGTAGAAGATTGTTCTTTCTTTGCGTGTTCGTCTTCGACCAGTCGCTCGAGACTCTCCAAACTAGATAATAAAGCATCTCGATAATTCGAGGGAAGGTTACGGTAACGAGCTACTAAATTCATTTCATCATCAGTTAAATTTGCAAAGTAATCGTGAGGTATGGTAATTTTTTTTTCTATACCTCTAACATACCAATCATAACTGAGGAGAGTTTTAAATTCTTCAGGATCACAATCGAGAACCTCACAAATTTTTTTAATAATATCAAAAAAGACTAAATCACCATTTTCAGTCTTAATTATCGAGTCTACATCAATATTTGTTAATCTGGCTAATTCTTCGATTGATAGTCCTTTTTTTTCGCGTAATTCTTTAATACGATCATTGAATTTTACAATATTATTATCAAAAAAACTAAATGGAACTCCACAAGCGTCAGCAATTTTGTTTAGTAAAACATAATTAGGATATTTACGACCTGCTTCAATATCTCCTAAATAGCTTCGGGAAATTCCTATTTCATCTGATAAATTTGCCTGAGTATATTTAGCACCGCTCATCGCCGATTTAATCCCTCTAGCTAACTTAATCGTTTCTCCTAAATCCTTTTTAGATAACACCACAGCCCAAACACCTCCATTTTTATTTTACGCTATTGGCGTCATTAAATCAATAATATTTTAAAACAAATGAAAAAAAGACGCTAAAAGGATACAATCTAAATAATTGACTCTTATTGGCGTCAAAATGAAGTTGTTTAATATCCTTTTTATGCTACAATATCATTAAATGACGCCAATAAGAGTCAAAAGGATGTGGATTCTATGGATATTAATTCTATAATTCAAAAATTATCATGGAATGAAAAAATGGAAGCCCTTAGGGCTATCAATAAGTGGTCTCAAGATAAAGCCGCTGAAATGTGTGGCACCAATAAAAAAAATTATTGGCTTTGGGCTTCCGGAAAAAGTTTCCCACGACGTAATAGTCGTAGGGCTATAGCCATTGGGTTTGGAGTTCCGGAAGAAGAGATTTTCGGAAATGAGATGCAACATTAAAAGAAATCAATACAATTCATAAGAAAACGAAACCTTGTCAATTAAGGAGCTGATTATCATGGGCCGTAAACGCAAAGAAGAACCACCATTAAGATTTGATGATTTAGAAGATACATTTGGGCCTTTGATTTTAGCTAAATTTCTTAAACGTAGCAAATCAACGATTTATGGATTGCTTAAAAATTATAATCCTGTTATTCGTAAGCCTGTGAATCCAGATATGGAATTTATCCCCTGCCATAAGATCGGCTCAACTTATGTGATTGTTAAGCGTGAATTTGGATTGCATTTTGGAATTATTAGTGATGTGAAGCTTTTTGAAACGGAAGTTGAAACTGATGAAAAGGCGGTGTAATCAATGACCAACGCACCAGATGATCGTTACATACCGACTTGTCCATCCTGCGGCAAAGAATATCATTCCGGAAACTTTTGCAAGGGATGCGGCAGAAAGATGGTTGATACTTGTAACTGTTGGGTAAAGAAAGGGCCTTATAACTGCGGTCAAGGGAAGTGTCCGGGGTATACATATTAGCCTCAAAGACCAGGCCATAATGCTTTTTTAACTGCTTCGGAACAAATTTCAATGAAAATATTTTTTAACCCATCACCGGTAATAGATAAAGCTTTCGATGTAATTCTTTTAAATCTAGCAACGGCCAATTGAGTGCGAGGAGTATCAACAATTAAGTCAGATAAAACGGAATTCAAAATTCCTTTCTCATCAAGGCCAAGTTGGTCATCTTCTTCAATTAATAATTTAGCAGCTTCAAGCTTGGCAGCAGTCCACGGATATGGTTGCCCACAATTATGACAGTATGATGGGATTTTATAAGGAACTTTTTGACAATATGTTTCAATTCTTGTCTTATATTCACCAGTAATTGAATTACCGGAAACAAATTCTTCACGGTCAACATGTCTACATCCACGAATTGGCTGATTACAATCAGGACAAGCCGTATACGTTGATTGACCACACTCTGTACAAGCTTTTTGATTGGATTCTTGATTTGAATGGGCATGAGAATTTATTAAATGACCATTTTTACAAATTTGAGCAACATCGTAATAAGTCCTACTTGCCAATAATATCAACTCCCTTTTAAGAGTTTAATTCGTCAATAGGAAACAAATTCCTTTTAGGAGGCTCGCTCCAATGATCAAATTTAAAGAAATCATAGGTTTCGCCATTTGTAGCGCTTTGGTAATATCCGCTTTCATTGCAATCTTAAATTCATTTTAGCCTTTCCTACCTCCTTGACATATAGAAGCCGCGACCCTGGGAAAGTCGCGACTTCCAACCTGGGTTCTTTGCCGTAAGTTTAACCATCCTGCGCGGTAAGAAACAAAGAATCCAGATTGGAGGACGTGAAAATGCAGATAAAATCAAAAATCATTTGTGAACAAATTGGTTATCACAAATATCGCATTCTTTATAATCGGTGGCGGTTTATGATAAGGCGATGTACGAACCCAAAGGATGAACGATATCAAAATTACGGAGCAAGAGGAATCAAGGTTTGTGAAGAGTGGCTGGAATTTGAATCATTTGCAAAATGGGCTTTATCTAACGGATATTCTCCTGACTTGGAAATAGACAGAAGGAATGTTGACGGTAATTATGAGCCAAATAATTGTAGATGGGTTACGCACCTTGAAAATAGTCGAAATAAAAGACCTCGCAAAACGCCAACTTATTGCGTAAGTAGTAACTTTATTACCATTAATGGGATTACTAAATCGCTTTCAGATTGGGCCAAAGATATAAACATACCTTATCACACGATGTACAATCGGTTCGCAAATGGTTTTAAAGGAGAAGAGTTATTAAATCCTACTTATACAAGAAGAAAAAGAAAATCAACTTAATTAATCAATGAAAGGGGTGGCCGCTATGCGGATTCGTGACGCTCCTGTAATGTGAAGTACCTCAAATTGCACCTTGACAACTCAATAGCATCACATAGGGAGTGGACAGGCTCCCTTTACAAAAGGGCTTCCTAGGGCAAACCAAAAGGTATCCTTGAAGCCCCAAGGGTAATCTAGAAAACCCGTCAGCCCGAAAGGGGATGAGGGAGGTTAGGAAGTCCTTTTGTAAGGGGAAATAGCGAGTTGAAAGACTCTCACCCTTAATATGCACCCGCCAAGAGCGGCGGCAGGATGGCCCACTAAAGTTTCAGTCCTGCTGACAAGCCGGGAAAGACCGGCACAATTTAACGAAAGGAGGATAAATGATGATTGCGTTAGGCCAGAAAGCAAAGGACAAGATTTCAGGATTTACCGGAACTATCACCGGACACTCTGAGTACATAACTGGTTGCGATCAGTACTGCATCGCTCCGGAATCAGAATCCAATAAACTGGAAAGCTCTCAATGGTTTGATGAGGGAAGAATCCAAGTGATTGGTGAGGGTATTAATCCGCTAGATCTAATCGTCAAAAAGAACGGCGGACCGAACCGGGATTGCCCAAAATGAGCAAATAAAAAAACCGCTGCGGGATACGTGAAAACTCGCAGCGGCACAACTAGTGGAATACCTAAATTATACCATTTAGGAGGTAGCCGTGCAAGCAAAAGAAGCGAAAGAGCTTTTACATATCAACGGTGATAAATCAAAGCTAATAACTCTTGATTGGGTAGTGCGGTCTATTGATGAGCTATTACAAACTAACCAAGAGTTACTAGCTGCAAATGCCAAGCTGGAAGAGGATATCGCAGAGCTAAAAGAACGGTTAGAACGTCTGAGTTAAGGAAGTGATTTTTTAAATGGTTAAATCAGGTGTTATCTTAGCCCTTAGTAGTTTGGTTTTTGCAATATGCCTCACGATTGAAATCTACAATGATATCAAAACACAGCGTAAGATCGGGAATTCCTGGAACTACATTTATAAAGATTGTAGGCTTGAGGCGATCGTCAATGTTCTGGCGTATTTGACTACAGTTTGGATTTGGAATGCGGCTTATATCATATTTGTGCATCTGAAAGGAGTGTCACCTTGAACAAATTCAAAGAACAGCTTTACAACCAAATTAACCCAGCTGCTGTCTTGATAGAGCTGGAGCGGTATCCGGAACAGATAAAAGCCCGGAAAAGTTTGGTTCGCGATCTGAAACGTAGGTTTGATGATGTCGATGTGGACCGAGTCGCTCGGGAAAATGAAATCAAGACGGATATCGCTGGCAATAAGAATTTTTCAAACGAAAAAGCTCGTCAAGCTGAACTGGCAAAACTAATCCTGACCGATGCGGAATACATAGCGGCAGCAAGGAAAGGCCAGGCGGCAGAACAGGCACTTGGACAAGCCCGGGATGAGGTTGAAATGTTGGAAAACAAGTACCGCTCATGCCGGTATAAAGCAGAGGTTATTGCGGCTCAACTAAGGTTCTGGGCCGGGGATGAGCAGAAGGAAGACTTACATTCAAACCAGGCTTATTAAATAAATATCCAGTTTAACTGGTGGCTGATATTGAGCCGGAGAAAACTGAATATCTGGCTATATCAATATGGCTGGTAAAAAACGGTCCCGAAGAGTTATAGGGTCAGTCTATACGGACACCGGGGACGGCCACCTGTTTATAAATCCGAATCCTGCAATGCCTGCGATTGACAAGATGAACGGCATAAAGCGGTACGGCGTTTGCTGGACACCGACGGCGTGAAACATGGTTCTTGATGTTTCGGTGACGGGAAGCCTGGGCCTATGGTAGGGATTACCGAGCCATAAACAAGGCGACTATTACATAGGGGTCGCCAGCGCTGAAATAAATTTAGCCTTCTTCAGGCAGCTGAAGAGAATCTGGAAACTGTCTATTCAAGACAAGGCGGGTTCGGCCCCTTCCAAATAAATAAAATCTAGGAGGACCATTATGGAAAATACCAATATAGCAGCAAACCAAGCTGAAACGGCAATTCAAGTAGTACAACCGACCATTAATCTTCCAATCATCACAAATCATGATGATTTACTTGAAGCAATCAAATCCAATATTGCTGACGGGGAAAAGTTACGTTTTGATCGGATTTCGGTTCCTGCTGCTGGAAGTTTATCGTTTACCGTTGTCAATGAAAATAACCAAGAAACAGCTATTACCTCTTTTCGGGGAGTTATTCTTGGATTCCAAAACTATTGCATTTGGTACCAGAAAACTTATAGCGAGAAAGAAGAAGGAGAGGAACCGGTCTTTTGTTTTTCAGCCGACCGAGTAACCGGATCTGGATGCCCGGAAGGAAATATCGTAGCCGGTCAAAAATGCGCTGATTGCAAATTCAAAAAATGGGGCAGTGACCGCAATGGTGGCGATGGTACTGATTGCCATGATCGTTGCGCAATTTGGATTGCTAAAGAAAACGAAGCAATGCCGGTGTTAGTTGACCTTCCACGTACTTCATTAACAAACTTTAGAGATTACCGGCAGTTTCTTATCAAGAAAATTGGTCAACCGCTCCATGGTGTAATTACCGAAATCAGCCTAGAAAGTGTCCAAGGTAGAAAATCTAAATACTCTGCCGTAAAGTTTACCCGGGGAACGACTTTAACCCAGGGTGAGAAAGCCATTATGAATGAGCTTAAAAATGACCTCAAAAACGACATGGTTGTTGATTACACAACCATGAAACAGCTTGCAGCAACAGCCAAAGATGAAGAATTCGACAAAACGGCAGAGAATCTTCAGAACTCCAATAACCAAGCTTATTAATTCAACCGCTGGGGACCACAAGGTCCCCAATGAACTCTTTGAAGAAAGGAGGTCCTCTCCATGAACGATATCAAGCGAGTTATAATTGAAAATTTCCAAAGCCATGAAAAAACAATCGTTGAATTTGCGCCAAATGGGCAATTAACTGTAGTAATCGGGCCTTCGGATACAGGAAAAAGCGCAATAATAAGAGCGATTCGCTGGGTCCTTTACAATGCCCCGCAAGGGATTGATTTTATCCGGGTTGGTTGTACCTTTGCCCGCGTAAGCATTGAATACCAAAGCGGCCAAATAGTTATTCGTGAGCGTTCCGCCAGCAAGAATCAATATAAAATCATTACACCTAATACAGCGAGAGAAGCGCCAGAAGTTTTTGAAGGTTTTGGGAATGATGTTCCCTTAGAAATTCGAAAGATTACTGGCGTTCAGCCGGTAACAATCGGAGACTTGGAATTAAATTTAAATCTGGCCGAACAACTTGACGGGCCATTCTTAGGGAAGTCGGTAAGCGCTGGAACACGGGCAAAGGCGTTAGGTAAACTTGCCGGGACAGAAGAAATCGACCAGGCAGGAAAAACTTTAGGGACTGATTTGTTTCATCGAAATCAGGACAAGACAGACCTTACAGCTGAACTGGCTAACCTGGAAACGGCGATCAGTGGATACGATTATTTACCCGTTATGGCACAAAAGATTGCTCAATTGGAACAGCTGGCCGAAACGATTCGGTCAGGCCAGGAGCGATATGAAAAACTGATAGCTCTAAGAAATAATTATGCAATCTTAAGTCAAAATATCTCTTCCTGCAATCAAACCTTAACGAAATGGGCTCATGTTGAAACGGCTGAAAGTGTCATGATTGCGTCTCGTGCGGCTGGTGACAGAACGCAAAATTTACAGGCTCTTAAATCCAGGTTGAAAGATAGCGAAACGATTGTTATCGATCTCCAAAAAGTATTGTTTAAATTACAAAGCCTGGATATGGCAGTCGATAAAGCAAATCAAGCTGAAAATGGCTTGAAAACCCAAAGTACTCTTTCAATCAATAAAAGTATGTGGGCGACCGTTACCATCAAAATTGATGCCACCAAAGAGCTTTTAAGGCGATACGTAAATTTAAACCAAACGGCAGACCTCTTTGCTGAACTCGACAAATCCAAGGGAAGTTTGACCAGTTTGACTTTATTAAAAAATCAATGGAACGTAATCAAAAATGCTCTAAATAATGCCCAAGTCACAATAGAAAAGTTTAGTAATATCGACCAGGCTGAATCCCTAGTCGCGGCGGTCACAAATGGTATGGCGAGAAAAACAGATTTAACACTACTGTCAACACGGATTGCTTCCACTTTATCAAGTATAAATCAATCCAAAGAAGCTGAAGCAAATTGGGAACAGCGCACAGCGGAACGGGAAGCAGTCTATCAGAATGCTTTAATGGACTGTGGTGTTTGCCCAACTTGCGGAACAGTGTTAACAAGTAATAACGCTTGATTACAATTTTTTATCAGGAGGAATAAAGCATGGACAACATTACAAACCAAACGGATGTTTTAGTCCGTTTAAATAACCTTAAAGCCCAAATTGAGCAAGGTAAGACCGAAAAAGCCAAGGCACAAGCTAACCTTGAAACATTTACCAAGCAGCGTGATGAAATTATCGCCCAATTAGGCCAGCTCGGGGTAACTCCGGAAAACTTAGATGCCGAAATCGCCAGATTAAATCAAGAAATTTTGGCTAATTTGGAACAGGCTGAAGCTCTTTTGAAAGGGTGATAACTATGACGAATTTAGTGGCCGTTCAATCGGGTTTATCTGTGCTGAAGTCTCAATATAACCAGGGAGCCGGTCAACTGGCCCTCTTGGAAAAGCAACAAGCCGAGAAGCAGCAAAAATTAGAGCAAGCGGAAAAGGATATTGAAACTTGGCAGCAGGTACAACTTTTACTTTCTGAAGTCTCCGAGTTTTCAAGGAAACAGTTAAAGCTCAGGATCGAGGAAACAGTCACGGCGGCATTACAAGCAGTTTTTTGTGATGACCGGGTAAAATTTCAAATTGAGATTCGGACCCTTAATGGGAAACCGGCGGCGGATTGGTCAATCGTAAACTGGTACGGCAATACTTCAGTTACTGCCAGCCCCGAAGATTCTAAAGGCGGCGGGGTAACGGATGTAGTTAGTTTGGCGCTTAGATTGGCCTTGCTGGAACTAGCCAGGCCGAAACCACAAGGACCGATTATCCTTGATGAACCCGGAAAGATGATTAGCCGAGAATACCTCGCCAATGTGGCAGAATTTCTTAAACAGTATTTGAGGAAGACCGGGCGACAGGGAATCATGATAACCCATGCCGAGCCTTTGGCCGAAGTGGCAGATAAAAGTTACCGAGTAAGCCAAAAAGAAGGCGTTAGTGAGGTGACAGAATTGTGAAAAAGCTTAAATTTATACAGACCAACGATATTCACTGGAAACTAGCTAATCCCATTGGAAGAATAGATATTTATTACGAAGCGATCGGCACCAAGTTATCTGAAATTTTTACAATGGCTGAAAGTATTGGCGCTGATGGAATATTGATCGCGGGAGATTTGGTTGATACTCCTGGAATCGGCTACGATGCCCTCCGGAGCTTTGGCAAATTATTAATTCAATCACCATGTCCAATTTATACCATTGCTGGTCAGCACGATGAATGGAGTCATAATCCGGAATCGTTAAGGCGGACACCTTATGGAATCCTGGATAGCTTTGGCCTTATAAGAAGTGTAGCTGATGACCCAATTCTTTCATGTGCCGGAAGCATTCCTGTAATAATATCAGGCCGAAATTACGACTATGAAGCGGATGTGGAAGAAGACTATTACGAACCAAATTATGACAACTTCCCTATAACAAATGAGAAACCGGTTATTATTCATTTGGCGCACGGCACAGTGCTAGCAGAAACGCCGATTTATGAGCGATTTACTCTTGTCAGTCAAGTAAAGACTTCTGCTGATGTTCTCTGTGTTGGAGATTATCATGCCGGAATCGGTGTAAAAAAAGTTGATAATACATTTGTTATTAATCCAGGAGCATTGGCACGGCTCAAAGCGACTGAAGAAGAAATGACACGGAGAGTCCAAGTGTCAGTAATCGAGGTCGGAGAGGACCGAAGTATTGATATTCGACTTGTCCCCCTTGAAAGCGCAATGCCCGGAGAAAAAATATTAAGTCGCGAACACCTGGAAGCCGAGGTAGCCAAGGAAGAACGAATGGAAAAATTCCTTGAGTTATTAGCCAGTGAGGGCGAAAGCAAATTCATGGAAGTCCGGGACATAGTGGAAGATATTGCGGCTCGTAAAAATATCCCGGACCCGATAAAAGCTGAAACCCTAAAGCGGATTGATTCTGCCAGGGAAGAGCTCGCGAAAAAGGGTGTGGCCTAAATGGTCTATTTAATATGCTTTGAACGTCCATTTGGACACGCTCACCACTATATCGGATATTCCGATGACAGCCGCTTTGCCGCCCGGATTGAATGCCACCGAAAGGGACGCGGATCGAGGTTACTCCGGGCCGTCAATGAAGCCGGGATAAATTGGAAAGTAGTCCGGACTTGGCCCGGCAAGGATGGGAATTTTGAGCGGAAACTTAAAAATCGTAAAAAGGCGTGGCAATTATGTCCGGTGTGCCACCAAATGATGTTGGAAAGAATGAAAGAAGGTAATAATCATGGCAAACAACTCCTGCTCCAATTGTGCCAATGATTGCAAGGTTACCCGATACGGACCGAATTGGTCATGTGGCGCATGGAGATCACAGCCTAGAAAATGCCCATATTTAAGCGACAAAGGGCAATGCTTGTTTGAACTAACCAAAGCTAAAAAGGCGAAGGCTTGCAGAGATATTGAAATGTGCAGCATAAGGATGAACTTGATTAATGGGCAAAGCAGGTAATAAGAAGGGGGATGAGACCTAATGATTACGACTCAAAAGGAAAAAGCATTCGCCAGTGAGCTGAAATTGCTTATGGCAAAATATAGCGTCCGGATTGAGGTTTCGGAAAATTATAACTCCGAAAGTGAAGTTATAGAGATCACCGATCGAAAATTCGTCGGCCCGGACATTGATATAACAATTGACGATCTAGAGATATATCGAATTTTTTCTGAATTAACTCATGGCAATACTTGACGGAGGTACATTATGAAAATCATATGTAGCCAGATTGACCTTTCAAAAAACCTATCAATTGTATCAAAAGCAATCGGCGGGAGCCAATTGACGGTATTGGAAAATATTTTGATTACTGCAAATTCTCTTGACAGAGAAATTACTTGCATTGCAACAAATTTAGAGATTGCAATCAAGGCAAAGACTCCGGCTGAGGTATTTACTGATTCGGATCCGGTTCAGAAAGTTTTGTTGCCTGGTAAACAACTTGCCAGCGTTGTCCGCTCCTTGCCGTCCGGAATGGTTGAAATCGTGACTTCGGAATCTGGTGCAACGGTTAAATGTGGCAAATCGAATTTTAAACTGCCGGTTGCGCCGATTGAAGAGTTTCCGGATATCAAGGAGCCAGAAGGTGATGGTTTTACCATTTCGGCAGAACTACTTCAACGGGCGACAAAGCAAACTATTTTTGCAACGATTCCAAAAGATACTAGGCCTTTCATTTGCTCGGTTCTCTTCGATATTTCGAATAAAACCTTGACTATGGTTGGAACCGATGTGAACCGGTTAGCAATACGCAAAATGACAATTGAAGGTAATCCGTTAAACGAACAATTAATGATACCGGTTAATTCTTTAAAAAAGCTTATTGATGCTGTTCCGGATGACAAAATTCATTTCTTTACTTCACAAAACAGATTGTTTGCCGCATCAGAAGAAGTGACCGTCACAGTTCAGTTAATGCAAGGCCAGTACCCAAGGTACGAACAAGTAATTCCAAAAGAATTTGCCGGGAAAATGGAGCTTCATAGGAGGGAACTGGTACAAGTTTTAGAACGAGCGGAACTTGTCGAGGAAAGGGCTCGCCTGCAAATTAATACTGAAAATAACAATCTAACTATTTCAAGCAAAAGTAATGATAGTCAATACCAAGATGAGGTAGAGATTGTTAAACATTCAGGAGCAAACAATTTTGATGAGGTATTTAATATCAGGTATCTATTGGATTTCCTAAAATCGGTTGATGGCGAAACAGTTGAATTAAACTTCATAGCCTCATTAAAACCCGTATTGATGCGAGTCAGTGAAACAGATGATTTATACCAATATATTGCAATGCCAATCAATGTGGCAAAAGAACAAAAGCAATAGGAGGTGGCATAAATGGCCACAGCCACAGCAAGAAAAATAGAAACTGAAACAATCGAAGGCACCATATCTAAACGAATTTTTTATAACGCTGAAAACGGATACTGTGTGTTATCGATTAATGTGGGAGAGCCGGAAGATATTAAGTTATCAGGAAACATGCCCAGTGTCCGGGAAGGGGACAAATATAAATTCGCTGGGTCATGGAGCGAACACCCCAAATATGGCAGGCAATTTAAATTTAATTCAGCTGAGCTTATTTTGCCCTCCGGCACTGCCGGGGTGGCCCGGTACCTTTCTGGGATTACTTATGGTGTCGGTATGGCCAAGGCCCAAAAAATTGTAGACAAATTGGGAGAGGATTGCCTGCAGCAAATCAAAGATTTTCCGGAAATACTGGATACTTTGGATTTTCTAACCGAAACCCAACGCCGGGAAATTTCCGAGGACCTTACTAAAAATTCAGTCCAGGCGGAATTGGCTGGCTTGATTTGCCGGGAAGGAATCGGTCAAGGGATGGTTACCCGAATCATGCATCAATACGGCCAGGATAGCGTCAGAGTGGTCAAGGAAAACCCCTATGTTCTTTCGGATGAGTTGTGGGGCGTTGGATTTAAAAAGGCTGATTCGATAGCCCAGACGGTCGGAATCGCGCCAAATTCTCCTTACCGGGTGGAGGCGGCTTTGAATTACTTATTAACCGAGGCCGGGAACGAAGGTCATGTTTATTTGCAACCCAATGACATTGTTCGGAAACTGATTGGGAAAGCCGGGCTAGTTGAAGCGTCCGGCGTTGGGATCCCCGACATAGCCCAAGTAAATCAAAAGCTCATTAATGATGGCCGCTGTGTCCGGGAAGGTAATGCGGTTTATTCAAAAGGGCTGTATATGGCAGAATGCTCAGTAGCCCGGAAGATTAAACAATTATTATCCAAAAAGGTTGAGTTAAATGTTAATTTGGACGCCTTGATCGCTGATATCGAAAGCCGGGATGGAATCGAATATGCACCGGAACAAAAAGAAGCTGTAAAGCTGGCACTCACCAATAATATTTCAGTCATAACGGGCGGGCCGGGAACTGGTAAAAGTACGGTCACAAATGCGATTGTAGATATTTATAAGAGATTACATTTAGTGAATGAAATTTACCTGGCCGCTCCCACTGGCCGGGCTGCAAAAAGGATGGCAGAGGTTACAAAAATGGAGGCCAAAACCATCCACCGGCTTCTCCGGTACAGCCCGATAAGTGGAGGATTCGAATTTGGATATGATTGCCCTCTTCCTGGGCCGGGGCTATTAATTGTTGATGAATCCAGCATGATTGATATTGAACTCATGGAAGACCTGCTGGCGGCAGTTGACGATTTACAGGTGGTCATGGTGGGCGATGTGGACCAACTTCCATCGGTTGGGCCGGGCTCGGTACTCCGGGATATGATTGCCAGCGAGAAGGTACCGACTGTAAGACTTAAATTCAATTATCGTCAAGCCGGTGGATCCAAAATTGCCGAATATGCTAATTTAGTCTGCCAGGGAATTACGCCGCCACTAGAAACCGTTGGGGACTTCGAACTCATCCAAATCGAGGAAGCAGACCAGGCGATTGAAGTCATTTTAGGTTTAGTTCGTGGCGCCTTAAATGATGGATATAACCAAATGGATTTTCAAGTTCTGGCGCCGATGCGCCGGGGCGGATCCGGAGTGAACAAACTTAATGATTCGGTCCGGGAGTTAGTTAACCCGACGCATGACGGAAAACCAAGTTTAGGTTTATACCGGATCGGTGACAAGGTCATGGTGATTAAGAATGATTATCAACTTGGAGTTTTTAATGGAGACCTGGGCCAAATTACAGAGATAAAAAACGGGACCTTAATAGTTGACTTCGGGGATGGAACCGTCCTATTTCGCCCGGAAAACCTTGAAATTTTAACGCTCGCTTATGCCAGTACAATTCATAAAAGCCAGGGCTCAGAATTTCCTCTGGTATTCATGCCGCTAACGAAACAGCATTACATTATGCTGCAGCGTAATCTGCTTTACACCGGGATGACGAGAGCCAAAAAGCGGCTTGTTTTAGTGGCGGATGAATGGAGCATCAAACGGGCCGTGAGTAATGATGTAATCGAACAGCGATATAGCAGACTTGCAGAAAGAATCAGGGGAGGGAATTAAAATGAAACCGAAGCTTGTCACTTTTGATATTAACGAGCCCCTTTGTAATGAATGTAGGTATCAAGAAAGGTCCTGCGCTAAAGAGCCCTGTTCACAATGTTCTCCATATACTTTTAAATTTGAGAAAAAGCGCGGAAGAAAACCTAAGAAATCATGACAACTTTTAGAATTTTGCAGTATCGCGGGTGGTGATCATTTGTCAGAACAATCAATGGACCTAAGTGAAATTCTGGACCGCCTCGACAACGGGGCGTTCCTGAACCATATTGGTATTGATAAAAACCAAAAAGGGAAGTGGTATGTTGATTGCCCATTTTGCCAGGGCAAAGAAAAGCTGAGTATTAATATTCAAAAAGGTTTGTGGAAGTGCTTTAAATGCAGCGAATCCGGCAATATGATTACCCTTTACACCAAGATAAATGGTGGAACAAACGGTGAAGCAGTCAAGGCCATTAAGGAATTCATGGGTATAAAAGATGATTTCAAGCCAAAAAAAGGCTCTGAACGTCCACGAAAAGTGGTACCGCTGAAAGTAAAGGATGTCCCTATAAACTCTTCCGATTCGAATCAAAATGACGGTGATGACATTCCGCCCCAGGATTCCCTGGATAAAAAATATGTCGATTCAGACGGAAGCGGACTGAACGAGGTTACGGTGACGGGAGCAGCGCAGCTCCGGGACATTTACACCAAGTTGGTAAATCTGGCTCAATTGACAGAGGCGCACCGGAATGAGCTCCGGGCCAAACGCGGTTTTACAGATTCAACTATTGACCTGTTGAAATTCAGGTCAGGCGGCCAGCAGATGGTTGAAATCATCGAAAAATTACGGGAGAAGTTTCCGGATATCGATCTGAAAGATGCCGGGATTGTGATTGAAGTCAATGGAAGCCTGGCTTGTAATTCGATTTTGCTCGAAGACCGGATCCTGATTCCGTATCTTGATGAACATAATAAAGTTTATCATTTACGGCCGCACAAGTCGGGATTCAAAGGGTTACCCATTCACCCGTATTGTCGGCTGTTTCTTAAGGAGCATCCTTCTGAAATTGTCATTACCGAAGGAGAGTTCAAGGCGGCGGCGCTTTATCAAATGGGGATTCCGGCGATTGCGATTCCCGGTATATCAAGTTTCGCTGATAAGAACTACGAACGGCTTATTGAGCTATTGCGGGAAAATGGAGTCAAAAAAGTCATTATCATCTTTGACAATGAAATTAAGGATGATCCGGCGTTTCCAAACTTCAAGGAAAAACCGGTGGACCGCTATGATACGGATTTCTGGTCTTACATGATGACTTATAAGTTAGGCCGGGAAGGGTTTACGGCCCGTTGTGGCAAGTTGCCGGATGAGTGGCGGATTCAAGGAAAAATCGACTTTGACGGGGCTTTGGCAGCCGGGAAAACCAAAGATGATATCCAACGGGTAATATCTAAGGCGGTTACTTACAAAGAATTTATTGATTTTATTCCTGAGGACGGCCGGCTCATTGTCTTAAAAAAGGTTGATAAGCAATTTACCAAAATACCGATTAAGCGGGAATTCAATAAGTATATCGCCATTCGAAATGATGGGAAAAACGAGGAGCCCATTTCTAATTTTGTAATCAATATCAAAACTTCATATTTCACGCCGGAAGGGATTATCCGCAGCGTTGAGTTTGTAAATAAGTTTGGTGAAACTTCACCGACTTTTCTACTGGCTCCGGGGGAGATGGCCGGAATCACCGAGGTAAAGAAATTCTGTTTATCAAAAGGAAATTATATTTTTCGTGGTACCGGCTCAGATTTGAGTGATATTTGGGAGCTGGAGTTTTCCCGGAATGTCGGGAACGTGGTCTATATGCCTGAAACAATTGGTTACATAGCCGAACATGATATTTGGCTATTTGGGAATATGGCTATTCAACACGGGAAAGTTTTTGAACCGGATAGCGATGGGGTTATGTGGATTAAGGGTAAAGGGTACAAGCCCCAATCCATCAAGCAAAATCAGTACGGCCAGGAATCGGAGGAAGCGATCCCGGCTCTATCGACCAAGCCGATTGATATTGCGGATATAGCCAAAAAGATTCGGCAAACGGTCGGCGGGTATGAAGCATATGTGGGCCTTGGATGGGTTATTGCGACGATATTCAGCAAAGATATTTTTGACCAGTATAAATGTACTCCAATCCTATTCCCTCATGGCAAAAGGGAATCCGGAAAATCAACTTTTGCCCGTTGGATTATGAGTTGTTTCGGAGTGGATATTGACGGGTACGGGATATCGGAGAGCACGCAAAATTCTATCATGAAATCCCTGTCGTATTACTCTAACCTTGGTTGTTGGTTTGATGAGTACAGGAATGAACCCAAAGTTATCCAGAAAGATGGGTTTTTTAGATCAGCCTATAACCGGCAGTCGTCCGGGAAAGGTACGGTTACCTTTCAGACCAAAAGTTATTCAGTTAATGCGGCCCTGCTGTTATCCGGTGAGGAATTACCAAAAGATAACGGGTTATTTACCCGACTCCTGCCGCTGCAATTATCATCATACAAACGTGATAGGACACATTTTAACTGGTTGCAGAGGAATTGCAACAAGTTCTCATACTTGGCCTATTATCTTATAACGAATTACGATACTTTGAAGCCTAAAATAATGGAGACAATTGCAGAGCTGAAGAACGAGCTTCTTAAAACGGATATCAGCGACCGTACTGCTGAAAACTGGGCAATTGTAGCCGGAGCGTACTTTTCGGTAATTGACCAGGACATTAATTTTATCAAATGGGTTGGGGAAACGTGCCAAGAGTTAAAGCAAACCGGCGAGAATGAACACATGTTGAACCAGTTCCTTGAAGATATTGTGAGCATGGTAAGCGATCATGATTTGAACACAACTCATATTTATTTCGAAACGGTTGATAAAGTTGGTTATTACAATATTTGGTTCAATGATATCTATGCAAAATGGGCGCAACGATACCGGAGCCGCACGGGACGAGAACCTTTTGACGAGTCATCCATTCGAAAATATATTTCCGATGAACCGTATTTCGTGAAAACTTCAATGAAGATTAAGTTTTCGGATATATACAAACGCGGTGTTCGAATCCTGGCCTCGAAAGCGCCCGAACCAATTGAAGAGGCGTGGCAGATTTTACAAAACAGAGTGGAAAAGGCCAGCTATACGAATTACCACCCTGATGAAACCAGTAATGACGGGTAAAAGACCGAGTTTGTACCACCTTATACCACCACTTTACCACCCCTGGTGGTACGGGTTAAAACCAGAAATGACGGGGGTTCGAGAAAAGTTTTACCACCCATTATGCTCGACCCGCAAAAAGTTTTTGAAAACGAAAAAATGGATCGGCATGAAAGAAAAATTTGATTTAGATGATATGAAAATTTCTGTGAGTGTTTTTTTGGATGGGGGTGGTACAAACTTTTTGAAACCATTGATACTATTGAGAAAAAGTTGTACCACCAGGGGTGGTACAGGGGTGGTAAACAGCGGTAAATCGTTAATAGGGGGTGGTAAACCATGTTTGACGGTATATTTAGCGATTTGATTAAAGATAAATCAAACAACCAAGCACAAAACACTAAAAATGAGACAAATTCAAATAATCAAAACTTAGATCCGCGCTCTGATTTAAAAGATACAGTTCTATGGCAACAGTTTTTAGCTGCGACCAAGGATACGGATCCAAGCCTGGAATTATACTCAGCCCTTCTTTATATGAGGGCAAGAGGGACCATCTTTCACAAATTAGGTAAAAACAATATAGGACTGAAAATAGGATTGTGTCCATTGATTGACCCAACTGGTGATGATGGATGGCCGAGCCAGGATGAGTATAACCGGGAAAAACGTAAAGCCTTGGATCCGGTGAGTGGTAAATTAATTGAGTTATTAGGCAAGATGGTAGCCTGATAGTCAAAGAAAAGGGGGATAGTTAGATGATACACTGCAAAATTTCATATGGACCGGATAAAATATCTGTTGATTTCTACCCCGGAACAGCTAATTTTGATTATTGGCTAAATAAAAAGGTAGTTGCCGAACGTTGGAAACCAAGCGGGGATGGTATTTGGTTAACCTGTGAAGATATAACGGAAGATGAAGCGGATTATATTGAGAGGATTGCAATAGCACAATGGGGCCCGGAAAGATGCGAGATACGTGGAAAGGATGTACCAGAGCAGGCAGGCCAGTTATCATTATTTTAAGTTTCAAATTTAATAAAGGAGTATCAAAATGCAAATCAATAATGGGTTTTTTGTAGGGATTGATCCGAGTCTAACAGCCACGGGCCTAGTGATAATAGATAATTTTGGGAAACTATTGCATTCTAAAATTATCAGCTCAAAACTCTCCGGGCCCGCAAGACTGGCCCATATTAGAGATTCCGTTTACAATGAACTATCAGAATTTCTGACCAAACCAAGCCTAATTTGCATTGAACACTATGCAATGGGATGTAAATTTGGCCGGGAAGCCGCTGGTGAACTTGGTGGAGTTTTACGAGTTTTGTTTTACGAAAATGAATGCGAGTACCTAGAAATTCCACCGCTGCGCCTAAAACAATATGCAACAGGAAAGGCCACGGCCGAGAAAGACCATATTTTGATGGCCGTCTATAAGAAGTGGGGCGTTGAGTTTGCCAAAAACGATGAAGCGGATGCTTTTATATTGGCTCAGATGGCCCGGGCGATTACAATATTTAAAAACAAAATATATGATAACGATGAGCTAGAAATGAATTTTTTGGCCTATGAACGGGAAGTCATAGAAAATATCTTGAATCCGGTAAAAAAGTCGAAGAAAAAGCGAGGCGTAGCGTAGATGACTCCAAAGCGCGTAATTATTGAATCTCCTTTTGCTGGTAAAAGTAAAAAAACTTTGGAACGCAATATCGAGTATGCTAGGAGGGCGATGAATGACAGCCTTAAAAGAGGCGAAGCGCCGTTTTTATCACATTTGCTTTATACTCAGGTTTTAGATGATACGGACCCGGTGCAGCGATTCATTGGTATTGAGGCTGGATTGAGTTGGGGTGAGGCCGCAGAGGCAACGATAGTATATGAGGATTACGGGATAACTGATGGAATGTATCAGGGAATACATAGGGCGAGATGTGACGAAAGGCCTATTGTGTATCGGAGAATCGGGAAGAACGATGAGGTTAAAACTACTCCCTGTATCTAATTTCGCAGGAATTTTTATAGAAAAATGGAATATAAAAGGAGAATAATTATGGAAAAGACAACTTTGGGAATGAGCGTTGAGGAAGCTTTGAAGAAGGTCCGTAAAGGTCTTGAAAATATAAAGTATGGCGAAATTACCGTGAAAGTTGAGAACGGAAAGGCTATATGGGTGGATAAGCATGAAAGGGAAAGGGTGGGATAAATGGCAGATCCAAATTGGTTATTATCGACAATGGCACAATCAGCCGCAGCAATTGTTGGTTTGGTCGGTGGCTTTTTAATTAACAAACTTTTGGGGTTATCAGCGGAAAAAAATGCTTTAATAAGTCAATTATCAGAGAACCAAAATGAAATAAATTTTAATCACCAGTTACTTAAAGAATACGAAAGACAAATTAAAGAAGAAGGTCGTAAACTGTATGGGCAACCAATAACACAAAAATATAATGATTTGGTATTCAAAAAAAATAATGTCTCATACCAAATAGATTATTTAAATACTCAAAAAATGTTGATTGAAAAGAAAATACGGTATTATGGAGAACCTAAAGGTGTTACTCCAGGTGCAATAATACTTTTATTTCTAACTTTATTCGGAGTTATTTTACCAGTAGTAATGATGCCTGTGGAAAGATTACCTCAATGGCAAAAACACTCAATAATTACATTGTTTGTTATAGGTTTATTTCTGGTATTAGGTTATATATGTTACATAATTATAGATACTACAAAAAAGATAAAATAAAAAAATGTACTACATTACATTGCGATGTCAACATTTTTTTGTTTATAGACAAGGGGCGGAGGTAGTGGATAAATTAATAAATCTTTTTATAAGCAAATTTGATACAATTTTTACTTTATTAGTTACATTGGGTGGTGCTGTTATAGGATATATATTTTCATTCATCCAACAAAAAAGGCAACACGAATGGGAACTTCAAAATAAGTGGTTCGAGTGGCATGAGCAGAAAATTTCTTCAGTGATAATTGATTATTTGGATGAGCAACTTGAATTAATGAGCTTAATATTTAAAGCTTATCAGAGCAATGATAATTTAGCCTATAGAGATAATGAAGCAATTATGTTTTCAAATTGTGGGAAAGCTAAAATACGTATTGAAGCATTTAATGATGATGGTTTAAGGGCACGTTTTGAAGTTTTTCAACGCCAATATGATAAGTTAAAATGCTCTATTTTTAATAAAGAATCGCTTGATTTTTGCAAGAGCTATATTTCAGATGCAAGTATGATCGCTGGAGAAATATTGAAATTGATAAAATCTCAAAAGGGAATTATAAAAAACTATAACAAATAGATGAAGGTATGCCGCATAAAGCGATGCTGACAGATATTGACGTTAATACGTTGAAAGGGTTAGATTTAGATGATGAAGGAAATTGTAAATGTTTTACTAAGTCTCTGTAGTGGAGCATTTGGTGCTCTATTGGTTTTTATTTGGCAATTATTATATGATAAACGAAAAGAAAAAAAAGAATCAATAAATTTAGCGGAAATATTGATCCATGAATTAAGTAGTTTAAGAACTAGCATAGAACCTGATTTACAACCAAGGGCATCGGTTTCACTGAATATCTGGCATGATTTAACTTCGGAAGTAGTAAGATTGTTACCTCCAAATATTGTACGAAGAATAGCGGAAATCTATTCTTCAATTGATTTATTAATCAATTCCGGTTCAACAACATCTCCACTGGCAAACATCTTGTTGGAGAATGTAAAACATGAATTAAAAAATACAATTGATGATACTATATCAGATCTTAAGGGACTTATACTTTAAATTGATATGGCAATAAAATAATGTAATTGGCTACGCCACAATGCGATGCCGACAGTCTGGAAACAAAGTTTCCGGGGTTGTCGGCTTTTTTATTGCAAAAATTCAACAAAGAGGTGATACGAATGGAAAAGGTGTCATTTGTGGAGCACGATCAGCAGGAATTAAGGCTAAGGGGCAAACTTCCGCACTGCTTCTTCTGTGGTGGAGATATGTTGCCGGTTCCAGAGCGGGAAAAGCCGACCTGGAAGTGTAAAAACTGTGCCTCGGTTCTGCGGCAGGGGTATCCTCAAACCATTGTGAATAATATCGTTAAGGGTGATTTATGTAATATTGAGAAATCAAAACGCCAAGGCCATGGCGGTGGGAATAAATCCGGACGAGTACGAAAAAAAGATACCCGGAAACGGAAAACATTTGATTTTCTCAGATATGACGCTTGAAAATAATGTTTGGATTAAATTGTAAAACTTAATATACAGGGACTTTACAAATAAGGCAACCTGTGATATAGTGTAAACTAATAGAATTACGTCCATAACAATGTAATTATTTAAAGGTAATAATCATAATAAATAGCTAATTATAATATCAGCGAAGTCGCCGGGAATTCGGGCGGCTTTTTTTATTTGGTTTCGGAGTTGATGCAATGGCAAAGGTCAAGCAATTGGAAAAGAATAAAGCTAAAGTAAACGAGTCTGCCAACAGTAAAAGGCAGGCCCGTTTTGTTGATAATCTGTTTTACTATAGACCGAATGAGTGCATTGAAACGGTTATTAAGGCTGATAAACGATAATTCGGAGGCCGGGTGCTGGTAACACTCGACCTCTTTGTTATCCGGCGGGTTGGCTTCTCCTACCGGATAGCTTTAAGTTTATCGGCATATTTTTTAAAATCTTTACTTTTTAATGGGTTGGCAAAACAAAAAGGAGAGATTTTTACAGTGTGGCAGCTATTTGAAGGAGACAGCTTAGAAATAATGACAGGGCTGCAAAAAGAGAGTATAGATGCGGTGATTACAGATCCACCGTATTCGAGCGGAGGTAGAACACTTTCAGAAAAGCAACAAGATCCGGTTAAAAAGTATGTTCAAACAGGAACTAAAAGAAAGGATGCAACATTTGCTGGCGATAATAGAGACCAGCGTTCGTGGTGTTATTGGTCAATTCTTTGGATGAACCAAGCCGCCAGGCTTTTAAAAAATGGCGGTCGTTTTTATATGTTCATTGATTGGCGGCAATTACCGACTGCAACGGATGCGGTTCAAGCGGCTGGATTAATATGGCGAGGATTAATTGCTTGGGATAAGGGAAGGGGATCAAGGTCGCCGCATACCGGATATCACCGGCACCAATGCGAGTATGTTATCTTTGCAACGAAAGGACCTTGTGAAAAAGCGCCGGGGCGCGGCCCGTTTGATGGTTGTTTTCATGCAACAATCCCACAGAGTAAACTCCATCCTACGCAGAAGCCGGAGAAGATTATTCAGGAATTGGTTAAAGCGGTGGAGCCGGGTGGATTGATACTTGACCCTTTTGCCGGTTCAGGAACAACGCTTTACGTTGCAGAAAAAGAAGGGCGTAGTTCAATTGGAATTGAGATGGAACCGGTTTATTGTGATGTAATCAGGGGGAGAATGGCAAGTTAAGAGATTTTAGCGACACTCTTCAATATTAAAGGAATACATAGTATCATGGTGAATACTTCCATAAAAAATATGGAGATTAAATAGATGAAACTTGATGCAAAACAAAAGGTTCTTATAGCCATATATTCCGAGTATCAAAAAGATATCCCTAAAATGGAGGAAAATGTCACTGCTGGAAAGTTAGGGTTAGATCAAGATGTTTTTAATATAGCGGTCGATAAACTACAGAATGAAGAATTAATTAAGGATGCTACTATAGAATACTCAGTTAGTGGAAAAGTTTTTTTGAGGATTACCCTAGTTAAAATGACAAGAGTCGGTATTGATTACGTTGAAAGTAAGTTTGAAATCGAAAAAGCTCAAAGTGGGTTAGAAAAAGCTACCATTATTATGAAAAAGGCTGCTGAATTTGGATATGAACAACTTCAAAACATAGCGGCAAAGGCAATAGCTGAAATGGTTAAAGGACAATAAAGCAACCTTCGGGTGCTTTGAATGGCGGAAAAAGGAAATGAGTAAATTAGAGTTTATCAATAAGTTTATTATTCAATGGTTGTTTATTAGGCTAACTAGATGGGTTGAAGAAGATTATAAAGGGTATGGGATGTTATTTCCCGTAATTCCTCTGACTGGTTGGGTAACAAGTTATTGGCCAATAGAGCCAAAACATTTTAAAATATATAAAAAGCAGAAATAAGGGATGTATTTTAGGTGGTGAGGTGATTTGGCGGATAAGAAACTTAAGCAACGAATTTTAAAAGAAATTGCAACAGGCGTAACGGCGCAACAATGTGCCGATAAATACAACATACCAGCCGGAACTATTCGTTCTTGGGTATCCAGGGCGAAACGTTGTAAAAAGAATGTTGCGGTTAAGAAAGCTGCAACAAGTAGTAAATGCAATAATGCAACGACAAAAAAGACAACGCAACGCAAAAAAGGTGCAACGAAAAAGAAAGCAACGATAGTCGAAAATCCAATAATTAAATTTAAGGATATTAATGAGGAGCTGACTGACAAGCAGCGCCTTTTTTGTTTGTTTTATATTCGCAATTTTAATGCGACTCAAGCGGCAATCAAGGCAGGATATTCGCCACACACAGCAAGACAAATCGGATACGAATTATTGACTAATCCTCACGTTCGGGTTGAAATTCAACGTCTTAAAGCGATTAAGATTCAATCCATCATGATAACCGAAGATGATATTGTTGAGCGCTACATGCGGGTAGCATTTGCAGACATGACCGATGTAGCCGAATGGGGTATCGAAGAGGTTATAGATTATGATCCTAATGGAGCCATTCCAATTGATAAGGATGGCAACATTAAGATGCTTAAGCTGAATTATCTAAATTTTAAGGGTAGCGACCAAGTTGATGGCGGTTTGATTTGCGAGATAAGCAAAGGCAAACACGGGTTAAAGATTAAATTGGAAGATCGGCAGAAAGCCCTTGATTGGCTTGCCAATTACTTTAATATGAATCCAATGAATAAGCACAAGATGAGATACGATAACGCTGTGCTGAAGATGAGAGAAAAAGAAATTCAACTAAAAGAGTGGTAAAGTGAAATGGCGCAAGATTTCTCCAAAAGATTTTATGCATCCCAAGAATGGATGGACTTTAGGTTTAATCTAATATTGGAACGTGGTCCGGTTTGCCAAAGGTGTGGCCGGTTAGTCACAGATACTTCAAAGTTAATAGGACATCACAGGATTACATTGGCGCCTCAAAACATCAACGACCCAAGCTTTACATTAAATAAAGACTATGTCGAATTGATTTGTTTTGAATGCCACAATCGGGAGCATAAACGGTACGGATATAACCAGCATAATGTTTATATTGTTTATGGCAGTCCAATGAGCGGCAAGAATACGTTGGTGAATCAGTTAGCCGAATACGGAGATATGATACTGGATATCGACCGAATCTTTGAATGTATAAGCGGAATGCCTTTATATATCAAGCCAGATAACTTAAGGTTTAATGTATTTGCTTTAAGAGATAAGATGCTTGATATGATCAAGACTCGGTATGGAGGATGGCATGATGCTTATATAATCGGTGGGTATCCGAATAAAGCAGAGCGGGAAAGGTTAGCCAGCGAGCTTGGAGCCGAACTGATATACTGTGCATGCACCAAAGAAGAGTGTTATGCAAGGGCAATGCAGGTACAGGATATCAAACAGGATTGGACCAAATGGATTGATAAATGGTGGAATGAATATACCGCATAGGCATAGCCCCCCTACTTAAAAAGTTATCTTTCGTACACCCGGACCGGGGAGGGGACAAGAAAAACACACACACCAAAATTTTGACTTTTTTGGTGACGATTTTTGAAATAAATTGACTTTGGGTGATAATGGATAAGATTAAAAGTTTCTCGGCGTAAGCAACCGAGATTTAAGGTGGTCAACGACCTATCAGGTTGGCCACCTTTTTATATGCTACTGATAGGAATTAAAACTGATAGGAGAAACCAAAATGTATATTGTCTATTATCACAAAAACATAGTAAACGGAAAAATTTATGTAGGAAGTACAAAATTAACCATTCAAAGGCGTTGGAATAATGGTCTAGGCTACAAGAAACAGCCAGCTTTTTATTCAGATATAGTTCGATATGGATGGGAAAATTTTAAACATGTTATTGTTGGCGAAAGGCTATCGGAATCTCAAGCACAAGCAATGGAAAGATTATATATTCAAAAATTTAATTCGGCCAATCCCTTATATGGATATAATCAAACACTGTCTGGACAAGGGAGGCTTGAACCAAACGGGGTTTTAAAAACCAAAATTAGTGAATCATTAAAAGGTAAGTATGTTGGAGATAAAAATCATTTTTATGGTAAATATGGCAAAAAGCATCCTTGGTATGGACATCATCATACCGAAGAAACGCGCCAAAAGATGAGTATTTCCCATAAAGGAGAAAAGCATAGTTTTTATGGAAAACACTTATCAGAGGAAACTCGGCAAAAAATAAGTTCCTCATTGAAGGGCAAATGTGTAGGAGATTCTAGTCCACATTTTGGAAAGCATCCTTCGGAGGAGACTCGGAAGAAAATGAGTGAAGCAGCCAAGAAAAGAAGGGCGAAAGCATCATGAGTATTGAAAGTGAGTATAACCGAATAAAAGCACTTTTCATTGGTATAGATGAAAAGCAGTTGTCCTTAATTGATGGAGCAATTTGGGAGGCCGCTCGGCTCCGATCTGAACTAAACCGGCTGAATGAAATTGTTAAGCAGACTGGTTTAGTCAAAATCAACCCCGATAATCCATTACAGCAAAAAGAACTCCCAGTCAGCAGAATGATTGTAAAGGTTAGAGCTAATTATCTAAATTATATTGCAAAATTATCTAATGTGTTGGGCAAGAACGTTGATGAGGAAGATAATTCATTAGGAGAGTTCGAAGATTAAAGCGGTGATGTGTTATGGGCGATAGGTTAGACCGGTTATTTCTTCAATATCCGAATTCATACCTACTCCAATATATAATGAAATGCGAAAGTGAAATCTTAATAGGGTTTGAATTGAAGCAGGAATTTGATATAATACTCGATGATTTTGAAGACCCGGATCTTAAAATCGATTTCACTGATTCTAATAAACGAATTAAGTTTATTGAAACCCAATGTAAACATTACGAGGCTCCCTTTGCAGGGAAGCCTTTTTTGTTAGAATTATTTCAAAAGGCATTCATTGAGTCTATCTATATATTCAAAATCTATGATGAGGAAATCGGACGTTCAGTCCGATTAATTCAAGAAGTTTTATTCTTGGTCGCTCGTAAAAATGGAAAAACCCCATTAATTAGTGCTATTTGCTTGGCGGAATTGTTTTGCGGCGATATGGGGACCAAGATACTATGTAGCTCAAACGATTATGAGCAGGCCGATCTTGCCTTTCAAGCTATTAATGCAATGCGGGAAGAAAGCAAAGCACTTGAAAGGGTGACCCGTAAAAATATTCGGGGTATATTCTTTGGCAATCCAAAACAGAAAAAGAAAACCGGGAAATTCAGTTATCAAAATAAGGGGAACGTTAAAAAGATTTCAGCCAAAACCGGTGCCAAAGAAGGAAAAAATATTCGTGTGGGTATGTCGGATGAAGTCCATGAAATGAAGGATAATACTCCGATTGAACCAATTCGCCAGGCATTATCGACTCAGGATGAACCATTATATTTTGAATTAACTACAGAGGGATTTGTTGATGATGGGTATTTAGATCACCGTCTAGTTGAGGCTCGTCTAGTTTTGAAAAGAGAAATTTTACGCCGCAGATGGAGAATTTGGCTTTACACACAGGATTCCGAGTCTGAAGTTTGGCAGAATGAAAAAAGCTGGATTAAATCAAATCCGGGGATTGGCGTAATAAAAAAATGGAGTTATTTGCGAGGAAAGATTGAAGAGGCAAAAACAAATTCAGCGACGCGAGCTTTTGTATTGGCGAAGGATTTCAATATCAAACAGAATTCGGCTTCTGCTTGGCTCACCGAAGCAGACATTAGCAATTTAGCAATTTTTGACCCCGAAAAATTCCGGGGTCATTATTATATTGGTGCCCTTGACTTCGCGGAAACAACAGATTTGTGTAATGCTAAAGCTCTTTTTTATAACAAAACGGATAAGAAAATTTACTCTTTAACAATGTATTTCATCCCGGAGTCAAAAGCCGATGCGATACTTGAAAATGATGAAAAGAACAAGACTAATCCCGAGAAAAAGAACTACCGGGAATGGGCAAAACAGGGATTGGTAATTATTTGCCCCGGTGATGAAGTGGATCCGGAAATGGTTGTTAAGTGGTTTTACGGATTATATACGAATTTCAAAATGCTGCCCTATAAATGTGGGTTTGATAATTGGCATGCCACTGGATTCAAAAAGTTATTTGCTGAATATTTTGGCGAAGAAGTCTTGGAGCGTATTGGGATGGATTATAATAGCTTGTCAAATCCTATGCGTTTGGTTGAAGCGGCACTTAAAGGTAACAACCTTAACTATAACAATAATCCTATGGACCTGTGGAACCTTAAAAATGTTAGCATCAAAATGGATAATATCGGCCGTATCATGCCGGTCAAATTGCAGGGGCAATCCAAGAATAGGATTGATGGCGCACTTGGATTCATTATTGGGTATGCAACTTTTAGCCGGTTTAAATCTGAGTATATAGAGAAATGTTAAGGAGGGCGGGGTATTGTTTAACTATATTAAAAAAGTGATCGCCGATTATACAATTAAACGGCGGTTAAATCAGTTGACCGCTATCCTTAATGACGGTCGGACTATTTTTTCAAGTTTTGGTGAGGATGTTTATTTATCCGATTTCGTCAATAACTGTATTGACCGGATAGCAACTGAGATAAGTAAAATAAATGTGGTTTCAGTTATTCAGAAGCCTGGTAATGTCAAACAATTAAATGATGATATAACCCGGCTTTTCCGTTTTCGGCCTAATCCGTTGCAAACTACGAAAGACTTCTTGGCTTGCTGCGAATGGCTGAGACGCAAGGACCATAATTGCTTTATTTATCCTCAATACGTAATGGTCAAGGATTCGCAGGGTAATTTATTCCGGAAATATATAGCGTTTTATCCGCTCAACCCTGCCCAAATAGAAATAGGGGTGGAGGAGAATACCGGCGATATTTGGGAAATTAAATTTTACTGGCGGGATGGTACCAGTGATATCCTTTTATATTCGGATCTAATTCACCTTAGGTGGCGTCGGGGTAAAAATACTATTGTTGGTGGCGGCAACGATTACGGTCGACCCGATACGAAAGATTTACTCAAAGCCGTAACGACATTAGATCAGGTAATGCAGGGTTTGCCTAAAACGATTGAAGCCAGTCTTAAAATTACCGGTTTATATCATGTTAAAACATTAATTGATTCTGACAAACTTAAGTCCCAAAGAGATCAATTTGAAGAACATATCTCCACCAGCCAGTCCGGAATCGTTGCAACCGATTTAGCCGGTGAATTTACGCCTCTTAATTTGCGTGTGGCTAAAATCGATGCTGAAACCATGAAATTTTTAAAAGCAATTGTTCGGGAACGATATGGTATATCTGAGGCTATTTTATCCGGAGATTATAACGGCGATCAGCACAGTGCCTTTTATCAAAACTGCATTGAAGATTTTATAGTGGAATTCGAGCAGGCAACGTCAAGTGGTCTGTATTCCGTTAGAGAGCAGGATGTAGGCCATCGAGTTAAATGTTATTACAGCCGAACGGCCTATCTAAGCACTCAAAATAAGATTGAAATTGCAAACTTGGCGACCAATACCGGCATAATGACGCTTAATCAAATTAACGAGATGTTCGGGGAGCCTCCATTTGATGGCGGGGATCGGCGGTTACAGAGTCTTAATTTTGTCAATGTGGAGTTGGTTGATAAGTATCAGCTGAGTAATTCTGGGGCAAGTAAAAACAATTCGGGAACAGGAAAGGAAGGTAAGAATAGTGGCAAATAACAAGGAAAATCAAAAGAGCGACCGGCTGAATAGATATTTTGAATTTCAGGAAGTCCGGGCGCTCTCGCCAACTGATGAGAATCCGGAGTACATTGTTGAGGGGTTAGCGATTCCATACGAGGTAAAAACAAATATAGGCGGATGGTTTGAAGAAATCATTAAACGCGGAGCACTTGAAGGGGCGGACCTAAAAGATGTTCCGTTTTTTATTCACCATATGGACCGCAAAATTCCATTGGCCCGTAGTAGAAACAATAGTACCAAATCCACATTGCAATTAACGGTTGATTCAAAAGGCCTGCTATTTCGTGCAAAATTGGACGTAGAAAACAACGTCGAAGCGAAGGCGCTTTATTCGGCAGTGCAGAGGGAAGACATTTCAGGAATGTCGTTTACTTTTTCAGTCAAGGACGAAAAATGGAGCAACTTGGATACTGATTTGCCAACACGTGAAATTGTAAAATTTAAAAAGATCTATGAAATTTCGGCATTATGGTCTCCTCAATATACGGAGACAGATATAACGGCCCGCGATGAAGCGCCGGATGGCGCGGATAAACTGGCGCTGGATAGTGCTAGATCGCAGGTGCTGGAGAGTACCACGGCTGTTGAAGTGCAAAGACTCAGAAATAAAATTTTAGGAGGTATTTAACGATGAAAGATAAACTGTTAAAGCTTTTAAAAGCCAAAGAAGATCAACGCGCGGCGTTGGTTACTCGATCCGAAAAGAGCGAGGATATTACCGAGTTGCGGAGTATAACCGCTCAAATTGAAGGCCTTAATGGCGAGATTACTGAACTACGTGGCTTGATCACCGAAGCGGAAGCCGCAGAAAACGCCGGTAATACTTCAGGAGACGATCCGGAGGAGGAACTGGATGAGAGGACTGCTGCTGTAACTCAACCAGATAATAGAAAGCCGACAGAGCAACGATCATTTACTCCGGGATTGGGATTTAAGCCAGTACCTGGCGGGAAGGGTGGATCTGAAGACAGGGAGACCCAGGAGAAGACTGACCGTGAGAAACGCGGAAAGGACCTTAAAGAAGGTCGGTCGGTGACTGTTGCAAGTTCCAGCATTGTGCTGCCGAAGCAGACTTCCAGCACGATTAATGGTACATTCAATCAGGTATCCAGCTTAGTTGACGGGGTAGACCGGTTGGTAATTAACGGGGGTGAATCTTTCAGTCAACCGTATGAGAAAACGACTCCTGATGGTAATTATACTGATGAAGGCGTCGCCCCGGCAAATACTGATGTCACATTTGGTTATGCCGATATCAACAAGACCAAAATTGCAGCATATAGTGAAATTACGAACGAGGTAAAAAAACTGCCGGCCGCCGACTATGAAAGTGTCGTTATGAGCGGTATTACCCGTTCGGAACGAAAAAAGTTAGCCAAAGAAATTATGGTTGGCACCGGAGCCGCGGGACATTTAGTTGGTATTTTAACTACCGCGGCAACGGCAATCGATACGGCTACCGATTTGTCAATTGCATCGATTACTAATACAACTTTGAATGAGATTATTTTCAGTTATGGCGGGGATGAAAACGTCGAGAGCCAAGCGGTTTTGATTTTGAATAAAGTAGATTTAAAGGCGTATAGTCAATTGCGGACTACGGACGGGAAGCCGTTCCATACCATCGTTACCAATGGTAATAGCGGGACCATTGACGGTATTCCGTTCATTATAAACAGTGCAGCTTCGGCTCTTTCGGCTTCTGGTACTGCAACCGGGGCGTATTGTATGGCCTACGGTTCGCTGGCTAACTACAAATTGGTTATATTCAGCGACTTAGATGTCCAGCGGTCAACTGATTATAAATTCAAAGAGGGCATGATCGCGCACCGGGGTGAGATTTATGCCGGTGGTAACGTTGTGGCCTATAATGGCTTTGTGCGTGTGAAGAAAGCTTCTGCAGCCTAAGTATAGATTAGTGAATTAATAAGAGATAGGGATAAAAAACCCTGTCTCTTGCTTTTAAGGAGGATTTATATGCAATTTAAGGTAGAAAAGGCCTTCTTTGATAGAATCACAGGGGTACCGTATAATGCCGGAAGTATTTATGAATCGGACAATTTAGAACGGATAGTTGAGCTTCAAAACGGTGGATACCTGACTTCCAAAAAAGTCGAACAGGTTACAACTGGCGAATCTACTCAAGCACAAACCGGAGCGACTGAACACACCAGGGCCGAGATAGCTTCCATTACGGAGACTACTAAACCAGAGAAGACTGAATCGGTTGTAACTGAAACGCCTGTAACGAATGAAACAGTAACACATACGGATGTAACGCCTGTAACGGAGCAAATAGCAACAAATGAAACGGTAACGGATGAACAGGAAGTAACACCAGTCGTAACACCTGAAACGGTTGTAACCTTGAATGTTACCGAAGCAACCGTTGAAACTGGGCAGGTGCATGATGAAAGTTTCGAAGTAGGTCAGGATGGAAATTTGGAAACTACCAAACCAGAGCAGACGGAATCGGTTGAAAAGGATGTTACTACTAAGAATTCTAGAAAGACTACAAAGAAAGCGGAGTAAGGCGGCGGTGCGAAATGTCAATTCTTACAGCTCAACAGGCGGCAGAATTGTTGAATTATAATTCTCCCGATGAAATGCCTGAGAAAGTAACGTCTTTTTTTCTACCATCCATTGACGGTTGTCTTCAGGAAGCAACTGGGAAGGATTGGGGAATGATTACAGACTTATATCCCCAAATTAGTCCTGTTGCAATAATGGCTGCCGGAATACTATTGGTTAGGTGGTTTGAGGATCCAGGGATGATTGGTAAAACGAATGATTCTACGGTTATAGGTTTGATCGGTCAGCTCAAAGCAAAAGTATTACAAGAATCTCAAATCAGTTAGGGGCGGGGGAAAATGGGCATCGGTCAAATGGATAAAAAAATTATTATTCAAAAACCTGTCAAGGTAGCTGACGGGCAAGGCGGTCGTAAGCCAGCATATGAAACGGTTACTTCTGTTTGGGCTGAGTTTATTCGGCCCAGTATTCAGACAGTCGAGAGCGCCGGAACTATTGTTAGCGAGATGCTGCGAAAAATGATAATTTGGAAGCGATCGGATGTAAGGCGCGGCTGGCAGGTGTTGTTTGGAAACCGGACATTTAGTGTTGAACATTCTTATGACGATGATAACCCGCTAAAAATGGTCCTGGTCTGTAAGGAAGTGGTTCGATGAGCGGCAATGGTTTTCGAGTCAATTTCTCGGTTCCGGAACTTGGTGAAGCGATTGCTAAAGTTGGCGCTTATAATGGTAAGTCAAGATTAAGAATTGAGACTGTCGTAGAAAAATCAACCAAAAATATTGCTACGGGTGTTAGGCGTCGCGCGGTTGGGAGTTTAAAAAAGAAAACATCAAGCCGCTTTGACCGCAAAACTGTTACGGGATATGTTTCTGTAAAAAGCCCCATTGCTCATTTGGTTGAGTTTGGCGCAAAAGCTGCAACAGAAAAACCTAGTAAAAAGAAAGCTTTAAAGATACCGTCCCCTGGTTTGGGAGTGGCTGATATGTATGCAAAAAGCGCTCATATTCCCAAACGTCGGGAGAATCCATATATGCGACCGTCATTCGAAGATGAAAAACCTGATTTTGTTAAAGGCTTGAAGGAGGCAGTACAACCGTGATAATTAGGCGGATTCCTATGAACGCTCTTCAAAAGGGCGTTTTTTCTATTCTATCGACTAAGCAAACGACTCCGGTATATGATGACGTACCTGATTATCAAACGGATGAGGAAGGCAATCTTGTATTTGATGAGCATGAAAATTACATACCGGTCAAACTGCCATATATAACACTGGGTGCCTTTACTGATAAACCGGCTGGTAATAAAACGGCAGACATACATGACATTTCCCAGCAAATTCACATTTGGTCAGAGCATGAGGGTAAAAAGGAAGTTAATGATATCGCTAACGATATCACAGCTGTTTTAACATCATGGCCTATAGATTTATCTCATGATGGCTTTGATGTAATGGGCCAAGATGTAGACTTTTTTGAGGCATTTCGGGAAGAAACTTCAGGATATCATGGCGTTTTAACTCTGGTCTGTAAAATTCAAAATTTAGGAGGCTGATAAAAAGTGAATGTTAAAAAGATTATAAGGCGTACCTGCAAAGCAGTGGTTATGGGTTGCGTTTTATCAATGTTTTACGTGTTTGCGGCAGTAACTTTGCCAGAGAACCCGTCCCAATCCAGTGCAACAGTCGGTAAAGATTATCTTTTATATGTCAATACCGGTACCGTTGCCACTCCTGTATGGACTCTTATTGGTGGGCAGCGGGGGAGCTCCTTAGGGCGTACTGCCGACAGTATTGATTTAAGTCACAAAACGTCAGGAGGTTGGAAGTCTGCTGGGGCCGGTCTTCGGGGGTGGTCAATTGATCTTGACGGATTAGTTTTACTAAATGATACCGGCTTGGAAGCTTTGGAAACAGCATTTGAAAACGGGAAAAATATCCATTTAAAATTTGAGTATCCAGATGGAAAGTACCGTACTGGATGGGCGGCGGTTACGGATCTCAGTATCGAAACGCCACACGATGGCGAAGCGTCATTGTCCGGGACATTGGAAGGCAATGGAGCGTTATCCGCTTTAACCGATGACGAAGGTTAAGTTTTATCCCGGTGAGCTTTATGTTTGCCGGGATTTTTAAATTAGAGTACAAACGCCGAAAGGCGATAAATAAATAAAAAATTAAGGAGATTGAACTATGAAAAAGACTGTACCTTTTGAGATTTTTGGACCGAATCAATACCTTATGTTTGATATTGGGAGATTGGCCGAGTTAGAACAGGCTTTGGGTCATTCAATTATCGACGTGGCAGTTAAACAAGATATAGGAGTTAATTTTTGTTTGACTGCCTTGCCAATTGCGATGAAGCAACACTATCGACCAGATAGAAACCTTTTTGCCAATAAAATTGAAGAATTTATCGAAAACGGTGGTTCGATTAGCGATATCACGGTTCCTCTGGTGAAAGCTATTGCCGCGACCGGTATTTTTGGCAAAATAGAAGCCGCCGACGATGAGACTGACAAATCGGAGCCCCCGAAAAGAAAAAACGGGAAGAAGGAGACGGAGTAAAAACCGTCTCCTCTTTTGTTGATTGGGTTAAATGGGCTGAAGAAATAGCCTATGGTCCTTTGGAATTAAAGCCTTGGGAGTTTGAACGGCTTCAACCGGGAGAGTTTTTGCAGTTATGGGATGGTTACCAGTGGCGGCAGGAGCGTCGAGAAGACATGACGGCCTATTTTGTCGCTCAATTGATGAACATATCGGGAAAAAGCTTGAAACGGCGAATTACCGGTAAAGAACTTTTAAAACCAATTCGCACCAAGGTTAAAACGCGGAATAAAAAAGACGACGAAGAGTATCTGAAAACACGATTCCAGCAACGATTGAAAGGAGGCGGGGCCAATGGCAACAATAGCTGAGTTGCTTGTAAAAATCGGCGGGGATGGTTCGGGATTGCGCAAGGAATTGCAAGCGTCACAACGGCAGATTAAACGTTCCTTTGGGTCGGAAGCTTTGGAAGCATCAGGGAAAGCCGCTACAGCAATCGGGGTTTTTGCGGCGGCTATTGGAGCCGCAGGGGTGGCTAGTATTGGATTAGCCGGAAAGCTGCGGATGACTCAAAAAGCGTTTGAGACTCTTACCGGAAACGCTGAAACCGCCAAAGATATGATCGGCGATCTAAAAGCATTAGATGATAAATCTTCCTTTAGCTTCGATACATATGCAAAAGGCGCTCAAAAGTTATTGGCTTTAGGAACCGCTGCGGATCAAGTTATCCCTACATTGACAGCCATTGGTGATGCGAGTGCAGCTTTGGGCCAGGGCGAGGAAGGAATTGATAGGATTGTTCTTGCACTTTCCCAGATGACTGCGAAAGGTAAGGTTTCGGCGCAAGAAATGAACCAGTTGGCCGAAAATAACGTACAAGGTTGGCGGTATTTATCTGAAGCTACCGGAAAGTCGGTAGCGGAAGTCCAAAAGATGGCCGAGAATGGTATGTTAAATGGGGCAGCGGCGGTAAAAACAATTATATCCGGCATGGAGAGAGATTTTAAAGGCTCTATGGATAAAATCGCCGATGAAACGCCGATTGTCTGGAATACCATTGTTTCAAGTGCTGAACAAATTCTAGCCGGTATTGGTCCGGCTATTGACGAAGCTTTTGGAATAAATAAAACTCTTATTAAAGTCCGGGATTACCTGGTAGAGTTTAAAAAGTCGATTGATTCAATCGGGATTCGGGATACTCTAGAAAAAATGGTACCCCCGGGGGCTTCGGTCGCTATAACCGCGTTAGCCGGGGCGATAACGGGGGCGGCAATTCCGGCATTAAAACTTTTACAAATCAATGCTGTACAAGCTTTGAGGCCACTTATTCCATATATTGTTGTGGGCGCGGCGGTTGCCGCAGCTATTTGGTTGCTTTGGAAACCAATATCATCGGCTGTTGAGTATTTGGGTAAATTTGAAATCATCGCATATACTGCAAAAGCAGCCTTGATTGCCCTTGGTGGGGCTCTTGCCGCGATATCATTTCAAGCGCTTATTCCGGCAATAGTCTCTGCGTCGACGGTTATGGTGGGATTTGCGGCCTCTGCTTGGGCTGCGATATCTCCTTTGTTACCCTTTGTCGCGGCGGCGGCAGCAGCAGCGGCCATTGCTTTTGTAATTGTGAAAGCTTGGGAGCCTCTTAGTCGATTATTTAAGGCTGTTTGGGATATTGCCGTAAGCTGGACAAAACAAGCCTGGGCCAACATTCTTAAAATAGTTGACGAAAAGGTTTTAAAGCTTTTGAAATCCATTCAGCCTATAGCCGACATTTTTGGCGGGGCTGTTTCGTCGAGTGTAAATTCTTGGGTTTCTAAGGCCTCTGATTCTTTAGAGGAAGTTAAAAAAGCTTCCGAGCAAGCAAAGTTGGAGGGTAAATCAGCACAGGAGGCTTTAACTCAAGCGTGGAAGGATACGGGAAAAGCCGTCACTTCAGAGGCCAATAAGATTGTTAAAGCCACGAAAGATATTGCTGCGACTCCTAAAACAAGTACTACGGGCACCACTTCTGTATCATCAGATGGGCTTGTACAAAATTCTGGATCTGGTAATGAAGCAAAAGAACTTAAAAAAAATGCCCAAATCTGGGATGAGGTCACCGATAGCGCTAATGAGTATAAGAAAACAGTCGAAAGTATCGACTTAAAAGGCGTTAATAAGCAGAAGTTTGATATCGAAAGTAATGCGGCTGAAAAGATCGACGAAATGCAACGCAAATACCGCGATTGGGCTACGGAGTACAAAACATCAACCGCAGATCAACAAAAAGAGTTCAAAAAGGCTTGGGAAGCAAACGGCATCCAATTCGAGACTACCTCTGACGGGATGGTTGATTTTACAAAGCAAATCGCAGCCGAACAGGTAACGATTGAAAAGCAAAAAAATAAAGAGATCGAAGACCTGCATTACGCAAGAACTAAATACCAGGAAAACCTTGATAAAGCGTATAATGACGGAAATATCAAAGACTATACAACTTTGTTGGCTTCGCAACAAGCATTAGATGAACAGGATTTAAAAGGTAGGCAACAATTCCTAGATGCTTATTACGAGGCCTGGAAAAATACGCATCAATCAGCTATTGCAACCATGACTCAAGTCGTTATGGGTATGGGAGATAGTATTGGAACGTTTTTCTCTGATGTGCTTTCTGGAGCTTCATCATTAAAGGATGCTTGGGAAGATCTTGGTGAGAATGTAGCTCAAGTTTTGGCTAATATGATAGCCAATTTTATTGCAGCAGAAATCGAAATGGTAGCCCTTAAAGTCGTTGCCGAGGCATTTGGTATAACGATTAGTAATAATAATCAAAAAACGGATGCCGCTGTTCAATCTCAAGCGGCTGTCACGGCGGCAATGGTCGCGGGGATTGCGGTACAGATAGCTGCGGCAGTTGTGTCCACTCAAACGATTGCTAAAGTTTCAGAAAGTACCGCAGCAGAAATAGCCGCCGCTTGGGCGGTAGCCGCTGCTATGGTGTCATTAGCATCTTATGGGGCTAACTCTGTACCAGCGATGGTTGGTATCGGGGCGACAGTCGCTTTAAGTACTGCTTTAGCGGCAGTTCCGGCTTTAGCTAAAGGCGGCATTACTACCGGGCCAACACTCGCGGAAATCGGTGAAAGTAAACACTATAAAGAGGCTGTTGTTCCTCTAAGCAAGAAACGCTTAGAAAAGTATGGTTTCGGTGGTTCTGGTGGTCCGACCGCAAATGTAAATCAATATAATTACGGGGACATCAATACAAAAGTTGACTATGATGAGATACAAACGGACCTGGGGAATGCGGTAAAATTTGCGCTTATGGGGTAGGTGACGCACGTGTATTTAATTAAAAACGGTGTAAGTTATACATTACCAACCTATGCAGCGTTAAATGGCCTTCAAGCTAAATTTCGAAATTCAGATGATTCAAAAATGTTCCAGCACGGCGGGATAAATACAGCTGACAACAAAATGGATTCCCGCGAAATCGAGATTGGGATATTTATTGATGGCCAGAACCAGAGTGATTATTTTAGCCAAGTAAACGAGTTAAAACGGTATCTTTCAAGGCCGAATCAGCAATTGTATATTACCGATGACATGTATATCAATATTTCAAGTATCGGCCAAATTGAAGAAGAATTTTACGACGGCTTTTACTTGGTTAAGGCTGAATTGACGATTACCTTGAAGGCTCTCGATCCGTTCTTTTATAGGTCCGCCGATGAAACATTTACTGAAGTTATCACCGAAACAGATCACCAATTCACGGTAAACAATCCCGGTAGCGCCGATACTCCGGTTATTATCACTATGACGGCGAATGAGCTTTGTGATCAGGTTGTACTAACCAATAACACCGATAGTAACCGGGTTGTAAACTATGCCGATTCGAATTTCAGGCAAGATAGTGTTTTGCGTATATCAACCATTGACGGAACAGTGCTTTTGGACGGAAACAACACTATAAATAACTTTACAGGAACATTTTTGCGGCTATTACCCGGGGATAACATTTTTACTTATCAAGGCGGCGCTTGCGTCGTAAAAATTGATTATCCGGTGAGGTGGATTTAAATGAACTTTGTCGCCGGGAGAACTTCCTCGGGCAGGTTTGTTGCTGCCGGGCCTACTCGGGAACACACCATTATAGCAGTATCGTATCCCATTATCGATGACGCCTTTTATATTGCGCTTTACGATGCAGCAGGGCAGATAAAAAACTATTTAGCAAGTGATATCTTTAATTCGCCTTTGGTGAGTGTTAATTTTAAGCTTACTGAAAATGGATGCGGAGAATTTAAACTTACTCTGGACCGGCAATCAGCGTCATTGATTACGACGAATCAGCGGATATCGATTTTTATGTATGGCGAACAGACTCCACGATATACAGGATATGTAATGCAAAGGGCACTGCCAGGAGGAACGACAGATACCATAGAGGTCAGTGGTTACGGATTTTATGAAAAGTTGGACAAGATCATTATCAATATGACGACCTGGACCAATGTAGATGTTTCGGATGCCGTGATGGACTTGATTAAAAATTATGTATCGCCCAAAACCGGTATTACCTGGAATAACGATAAAGTGGTAGCTACCGGTTTTGTATTAACAGGTCAAAAGTTTGTTGCCCAGTCCGCGAAAGATGTTTTGGAAACTCTGGCCGAGTATGCGGATGATTATGTTTATGGGGTAGATCACCTTAAGGAGTTCTTTTTCAAGCCAAGGGCGACGACGGTCGATGACAAGGCCCGTCTTTGGGTTGGTCAGCATATTTTCACTTTTGAACCGTCCGAAGATACCAGCGACGTCGTTAATTATTTTTATGTCAAATACGGTGAAGAACAGGAAGACGGTAGTAATTATTATCAGGATTCGAATGGAAATTATATCCCGTTCTCGGATGCCGAGAGTATTGCCAAATATGGTTATCGTGAAGACGTATTGACGGCTGAAACCGCAGTTACTGCCGCTGATGTTGAGAGGTGGGCGGCTGTTACTTTAGCGGCAAAAAAGGACGCGGCGGTTTCGGCTAAGGTTGGTAAATGTATCCCGGAAATCGTAAAGCGAAATATTAAACCAGAAGGGATAGCCGTCATTACAACGGCGGATGGTGCGGAATATCAATATCAAGTTACAGAAGTAAATTATAGCCTCTCCGGGGGCAATGGAGTATCAATGGAAATGACTTTAGGGGCGAAACCGGCCCGGATAGATAAGTATATCAAGCAGATAATTAAAGCTCAAAAGGCGTCTGACGCGTTAGCAGAATTAAATGATTCCAATAGTTAGGGGTTGATGGCATGGGCAAGGAAATAAATGATTATAGGCTTAATCCTTTTACCGATAGTGTTGACGCTGTGGCGGTTATGGGCGAAATTGTTACGATTCCCAGCACAACGCCATACCGCACGCGTTTGGTGGAAATTCCGCAGAAATCATCACCGTCAACCATGTCGGCGCGGATTGTCGATACTCTGGCCGCTGCAATTACTTCGACATCAGCGGTAACGATTACAGTTATAAACGGGTCTTGGCACGTGTTAAATGAGGTCATAACAATTGACGCCGAGCAGATGCAAGTTACGGGGATATCGTCAAACGTTTTGACAGTGACGCGGGGATATAACAGTACGGTCGCAAGCACGCATTTAATAGGCACAAGGGTTTATATTGAAAACAGCATGATTGAAGTATCAAGCACACCTTCATCCGGTCAATTTTGGCCGGATTATTTATGTCAAGTCACAGATGATACTAAATGGAATACCGGGTTAATACTTTTTAGTTCCAATGATGCTGGGAAAAATGTTGCATTTAACTATATGGGGCTTGGGACTTTGGTCGATAAACGGGCGTTAGCGCACGGCATACTGCTATTTGAAGCCAGCGGATCATTTGTCGTCCCGGAAGGTATCACGGCTGTTTGGATTACTATATGTGGGGCTGGTGGTGGTGGGAACTATAACTCTGGCAGCGCAATAAGCTTTGGCGGCGGCGTATTATCGGAAAAAAATTTCAGTGATTCAGAATGAAACCATTAGCATAACAGTTGGTGTTGGGGGTGGAGTCGGTGTAACAGGAGGTACGAGTTCATTTGGGGCATATCTTAGTTGTCCCGGAGGAGGCGGTTCGCCTGGTAATGGGCCAGTGCTACCGGGGGGGGATGGCGGAGAAGCAGGAACGCCTGATCACGGCGGATTTAGCTTATTTGGTGTTGGAGCTCGTTATAGTACGAACGTTAACCTTCGAAATGTCGCCGGTGGCTATGGCAGTGGCGGATATGGGAATGTTAGCCCCTATTGTAATGGCGCGAGCGGTGTTGTAATAGTTGAATGGTAAGGAGGCTTAACGAATGAGAGTATCTCAAATACTTTACAATAAAGCACATTGGATTTTCGAGACCGAAGAAACGATGGAGCAATTAAAATCCAGATTCGCCCCTGATATTACTTTCGTCGATATCACCGGTCGCATCGATATACAAGAGGGCTGGAATTATGACTCAGAAACCGGGGAGTTTTCGGAATCGGTCGAGACAGTCACCAAAGATACTATAAACGCCGAATATTTGCCACAGTTTGAGGAATTAAAACAGGCTTATACAGCGGCACAATTAGTTGGTGATTCCGCGAGTGCAACCGCGATACAAACCGATTATCAAGCTTTGATTGTAAAGTATAACGCAGCAATGGAGGCGGTAAGGAGTGGCGAATAATTATTGTCCAGTATGTGGTAGTCGGCTTGATGAAGAGGGTAAATGCACCAATTGCAAGTATCAGAAATGACCGTCCACCAGGGCGGTTTTTTTAATTTATAAAAGGAGCTGATTTGATTGGACATGTTTATACATTTTTTTAGACGCCTTTGGGAATTCCCGGTATGGAAAACCATAGCCGGGATTTTTATTTGGGGCGTGTCGGCTCTGTATGGCGATTTTAGGCCAGCCTATGGAGCGGTAGCGGCTTTAGTGGCTTTTGATTGGGCCACGGGTATCTATTACGCTTGGGCATGCCCAGGACTTAAAATTGAGTCCGGAAAACTCCGGGCCGGAGCGGTAAAAATGTTTGTCTATGCCGGTCTGCTAGCGTTAGGGCATCTATGTAGCCTTGTAGCAATGGCAGCATTTGTACAAGCGTTGATCGAGGGGTATATCATTATCACCGAAGCGATATCACTTATCGAAAACGCTAAAAAAATAGCCGACTTGCATAAGGTAACTATTCCGATCCTTGATAGTTTAACAAAGGTGTTGCAAGGAAAACTTAACGAGATTAAAGGCGGGATGCGGCAATGATAGAGATTACAAAAAATTTGCTTAGTCTTGGCCCGAACCGGCCAGGGGATACAATCGTCCCCCGGATGATTATCGTTCATCGGACCGGCAACCCCGGAACTTCGGCTAAAGTTAACCGGGATTATTTCGAGAGTTTGAATCATCCGCCGTTGGCCCGGAAGACCTATGCCTCGGCCCACTATATTGTGGATGGAGGCCAAATTATCCAGTGCATCCCCGAGAACGAACGGGCCCACCATTGCATAGGAGCCAATCAATTTGCAATCGGGATTGAAACTTGTGAACCGTTACATCCTGAAACATATCAAAACCTACTTGATTTAATTCATGATATCTGTGGGCGGTATGGGTTTGCCGCGACCAAAGATTATATTCAATCCCATTCCAAGTATGACCCGATAAGGCGGCACTTTGATCCGTTCTTTTGGGAAGATTTCCTGGGCGGCAAAACCAATCCCGGAAAGGACCTCTTTGATCCGATCCGGTTTTATCAAGATTTGTTAGGAGGTTAACATGAAAAAAATACTCCTTGGGGCTGTAATCGGCGCGGTGATTACGGCTTTTTTATTTTATAAATTTATGCCCCGGCCTGGTCCGGAAAAAACTAAGATCATCTCAGGGAAAATGACCGGTCAAGCCATGATACCTTCTCAAAAGCCTAAAGTTGGCCAGGAAGACGGTGATAATAATAAAACGAATAAAGTATCAGGCAACTATCAAATTACCAATGAAACGGGCAGCAGTGATTTTGTGGCGAGTGTTCCGGTACAAGGTGAAATTAGGACTAATCATATTGATTTACAATTTTCTGGCATTACTAACGTGGAGAGAAAAGGAGACCGGATAACCGTGGATACGGTGTTTGATGATAACGTCAAGGAAACCATTTATCCGGAGGTTAAAACCTGGCATGTTGGATTATATGCCGGGGCGACAGAAGACGGCCTCGGAATAGGTGGATTCGTCCAGAAAGATTTCAGGTTAGCCACAATCAAAAATGTCGATTTAATTGGGTTTGGTCGGGTTGAGATTGACCGGGAATCAAAATTATTATTTGGGGTTGAAGGTAATTTTTAAATTGTATCGAAGTTTATATTTTAAAACCCGGCAGACTCACCCTGTCGGGTAATTTTTTATCTCGTAATTTATAATTAACGAGGTGATATTATGAAAATCAGCGATATTATTATGATTTTATTATTTATTATTCCAGGTTATATCTGTACAGAAACTTGCTCTTGGCTTACGGCACCTTCAAAAAATAAAAAGTTAGAATTTAAGGAACTTGCACGGATGATATTTTGGAGTTGCCCCACTGTATTCATTGCAGGAATAGTATTTGGATGCCAATATAAATTGCAAAATTTATCCGATATGCTAAAAAAGATAGATAATATTAGTATATTGATACATTTCATCGCTCTAGTGTTAGTTGTTTCGTTGATACTTGGAATAATCGGGGGGTTAACCAAGGAGTACTGGTTTAAGTTCATTAACTGGATTAGGCAAAAGGTACTAAAACGTTTTTCCATCCATACCGATCAATGTTGGGAGAAATTATTCGGGATCGGGACAGATTCTCATTATTTAGAGATTATTAAAGACGGGAAAACAATAGCGAAAGGATTTGGAATTCATTTTTCATTAACAGATGAAACAAAAGAATTGATTTTAAATACCCCGGAGACATGGAAAGACTATCCCGAAATGGAAAGCAAATTTACCAAAATATTGAATACTTATGTTGATCTAGAAAAATGTATAATTATTAATGATTATGATCGCACTGATTATGAAAATTATTGTAAAAAATTGTGGTCTGAATATCAATAAATTAACTTTTTTTAGGAGGCGGACCGATTTTAACACTCTGAGATCCACTATCTCTTACAGGTCTAGATGGCCCGCTTGGTATTTTCGTTATTTGTGGTTTTTGTGATGTTCCTGATCCTGTTGTTTTAGATGGCATTAAATTCAGCTCCTTTGTGGATAATTTTATATCTCCGAGGTATAATCAATTATCGTCCAATTTTGAAAATTAATCAATATTGATAGTTCCTGGTCAAAACAATTATGATTATTTAATGATGATGTCAAGGAAATCATTTGCCAGGAGCCGGTAAAAACTTGGCGTGTTGGTCTTGAGGCGGTGGCGGATTTGGACGGGTTAAGAATCGGCGCTCATGTCCAAAAGGATTTTCCAATCTGGGGAAACTTAGTAGGCTTTGGGCGGGTTGAAGTAGATCGGGAGTGGCGAGTAAAAGCAGGGATAGAATATAGTTTTTAAGGAATAATAATAGCAAACTATCCTCTTTATTGCCCCATTGCCTTGTTAGGTGGTGGGGTTTTTAACTATGGATGAAATCCTCGGACGGTGTTATAATAAAATCCAAACGTTTGTTCGGGGTGTAAATATGAGAATTAGCCATTACGACGACTATATTAAGGTAATCGCTGCATTTAAAGGTGATAAGATAATTCCTTTATTATTTGTTTGGAGAAACAAACAGTATAAAGACTTTAAAGTTGCCGCTTCGTGGCAGATTCATTGGAGAGAAGGGAAGCGGGTATTCTTTACCCTCGATATGGACAAGGAGTATCTATACGAGATTTATTTGGACACAAATGATTTTAGGTGGACGTTAAGTAGAGTATTTAATAATTGGTTGTGAGAATAGACCCATTTATGTAATGGGTCTATCTTTTTTGGGAAATGGCTTTAAATGACTATTAATGACGTATCTAATTATAGGAGCAATTTCCGGAGCAACTTTTGAAAATCTTATTTTATCTTTAAAAATATTACTAGTTAACTCGCCGACTAACTTGCCAACAAATTCGTCGGCGAATGAATGAGAAATCATATTTATGCCTTCAAAATCTATTGTTACGCTTGAATTTATTTTTAATATATTAATAATTTCTTGCCGAATTTCAACGCCGAGTTCTCTTGTACCAAGGAAATCTCCCCATTTATTTAATTTAAAAATTGATTTGGTATTTATATTATTCATAGTAACCACCTTAAGATTCAAATAAGAATTGGTAATCTTCTTCCGGAGGCGCATAATTATTAAATATGCTCACAATATCCAGAAAGTTATCAAGGTTAAAATTTAAAGACACAATGGAACCCTTCCAATACGGAACTGTTTTAAAGTGTTCATCTCCATCATCAATATATAATAACCCATCTTCTGAATATATTACCATATTCCCTTTATTGGCCTTAATTAATTCTGTTGCGAAGAATAATCCTTCTCCTGCATTTATGCTTGGTCTACCAGTAACTTTACGCTCAATTGCTAGTTTGATTGCTTCTAAAGGAGTGCTAAATTTTCTAGCCAACTGGTCATTTGCTTGAAGACTTTTATAGAACCCATCACCACAATCAACGATTGAAATTTCTACTCTACGTAAATTGGGATAAGCTTGAGCACATACTATCCCATTTATGGGAGAATTAGCGTGATGAAAAACATTATCGATTATTTCTGATACTGTATATTGTACACTAGATATGAATTCATTGCTTAACTTTAATTGTTTTTTTAATAACTCTACAACTTGATTAGTGACTGTTAATCCTATTTTTTCAGTTTTTACTTCAATTGCTTCTAAAAAACGGCCGCTGGAATCTAGTCTTCGAGTGTTATAAGCTTTAAAGTTTTTTAAAAAGGTATAAAAATCCATTCGATCTAAGTATTTATCGACATTTTGGCAAGGTCGGATAATATGGCCGGATTTTTTGTTTATGTGCTGGGATAAGTACATAATATAAGCTCTTAAAGCTGTTATTCCTATTGGTGTAATGAAACTTAATTCGCCCATATCTATTACGATATCAAAATCTTGATTTTTCTTGCATGCTTCATTTACCGGCAAGAAAATTTCAGTTAAATCAGTAATATTTGAAAGTTGAACAACTGGAGGGACTTTTAATGTAAATAGTTTGTTCATTTTTTATTCCTGTTTTCAAGAATAGTAATCACATAGTTATTAAAACTTCGGTTTTCCTTTTCCGCCTCTTCTTCTAGCTGTTCTTTAAGTTTTTTCGGAATGGTAATTAAAGTCCGGGTATTCTTTTCTGAAATCGCCATCTTTTCACCTCAAAATGATTATACCATGTTATGAAAGTGTTGACAAGGTGTTATCACTGTGATATAATTAAATCATAGAAAGGAGGTGAAAAGGTGCTTGGTATAATAAAAGACGTTCTCGAAATCCTGCTAACACTACTAGCGATAGTGAAAGCGATTAAGGAAATCAAGAACGTCAAGCGCCGAAAGCCACCGAGGCGAAAGCGCTAACTACCGGGGAGGTTAACTCCTCCCCCTATTATACCACGAAGCCTCTAAAATATGAACAAATTCGATTATTTGTTTATCGTGGTTTCTGGGTTATATCTATTGGACCTTAATTATTCTAAGCTGACAATTTTAAACTGGATTGCCCTGGCTCCTATGGGCGTGTGGGCAGTATTAGCGATTATCAAAGCGAAGAGATAAAGGGAGGCAACTAAAATGAAACTATACGATATAAGTATTCCAGTTCACGAAACAACCGAAGGAGAGCCATCAATCAACGATAGCATCGAGAAATTAGACGAAATGTTGACACAATATGGAATAGATCATTGTTTCGCGCTACCAACTTATCAAGCAATGAATTTAGATCCTAAACCACTTGTTTATAACCTGTATTATCGATCTGAACAGAACACCGAACTTACCTTGGTTATTAGTTTGTGGCTAAAAATTTACTTGAACAGAGAGACGAACCGCATTCTTGAAGCAATTGAAAAATCATTGAAAAATACAGCTTAACCGGAGATCCGGTCCTTAGATTAAACTGATGGAGGCGGAAAGAAATGACGGTTGAAGTGTTTGAACGAGGCAGCAATTTTAAAACACATCTTTGTAATTTTTGGAATATCAACCAAGTGTTATTCGATAGCGGAAAATATATCTTAGTAGCTGATGGAAAATCCAACACAGTTTTTGAAGCTTCGAATGTTGAATTCAAAGTAAGTTAACCCGGCACCTAACCGGGCCTTTTATAAAAAGTAGGTGATCATTATGACAGTTAACCATGAGGTAGCGAAAAAGTTTATTAATCAGGTGGGCATGGGGCTGACCTGTATCATAGTCATTTATGGCCTGGTTCAAATTTCAGACAACTACCTAACCAAGGCTTTTATGTTTGTCTTTGGGATTTTCGTCGAGGTTGAGACTCAATATATTTGGGGCCTCAGTTTTGCATATAAAGATAAAGGCTGTTGGGCTAAAGCCGGATGGCTTAAAGCTGCCTGTATAGGATATATATTGATTGGTATTTTACTAGCCGTAGGATTTTTCTCTATGGAGATTAGCACTAAGGAGAAAGCAGCTCAAACAATTACGCAGGCCCAAAACAATCAGCAGGCTAAAGTTGACCAATACAATGCCCAAATTAGGTATTATCAAGCTCAAGCAAATAACGAAACCGATAAACGCGGACCAAGGGCAATTGAGATCGAAGGACTAATAAACGAGGCCATATCGAAACGTGATGAATTAGAAAATACGCCTGTAGTTATTGAATCCGAAGTTACTGAAACTCAAGGGACCGTATTTACCGCCCTTGGCGATATTCTAAAACCTTTTGGATTTACAGAGAATATTTTAAAACTCGTTATCTTCGGGTATTGTGTTTTCATGATTTACCTTGGGGTTATGCTCACATACTGGAAAGTTAACATTGAAGATGATGAAACACCTGTAGCGGATAACACCGTAACGTCCGCGGTAACCAAAAAGCACAGAAAATTTAAGCCTGTTACGGCGATACAGGAAACAGCCGTTACAGATGAACATGTTACACTGGAGCCGGTTACATATGGTAATGAGCTATGTATCTGTGGATGTAACAGGCCGAGGAGAGTAGGAAGTAAGTATTATAGTAATGCCTGTAAAACCAAAAGGTCACGGGATAAAAAGAAACAGAAGGAATTAGCCATGATGAAGAATGAGGAGGTGAGGGTACTTTAATAAAGAATTTCCATAATTTGCCGATATAATATTTTGGGGTGAAAGTTATGGAAGAAAAACAGTCAAGAATAACCAAAGTAATTAAAAGTTTATTCCCGTATTTGATATTAACTTTTTCTCTTTTTTCTGGATTTATAGGTAAAAACAATGTGATGGTTACAGCATTTCTTGCCTTTGTAATTGTTTTATTTCTTAACAATTTTGATAAAATATCCGAAATAAGGGTATCTGGACTGTTAATTAAGGCTCGTGAAATTGTTGAACAGGCTCAAATTAAAATCGAACAACTACAAGACATTAGTAAAAAATTTGTTGAAATACAGCTAACTTTGATTACACAATCCTGGCGCTACACAATTAAAGGCCAAGAAGAAGCCAAAAACAATCTTATACAAGGGCTAAGTAATTTAGGAGTTTCTAAGGTTGAACAAGAAGAAATATTAAATAAGGTTTGGAATCCTTCTGTTATGGCTAATTATGTTTATGATTTAGGTGGTGGAAGTCAGATCCCAAGAGGAATTACTAATGAAGAGTATAAAGAATGGGAAAAAATTTTTAGGGCAGAAAATCTGCCATCGCCTGAGACAATTCAAAAATTTTTGGTTGAAAAAAACTATTTAACACCTGATTTGAAAGAAATACTTGAGGATTATAGATTCTTTATAGAAAATCATAAGCATAGACGATTAGAAGAATGGAATAAGTATCGCAGCGAAGTGTCTGAACCATTATGCAAGCAACAAACCCCGGCCAGTGAGTGACCGGGGTAAATTTTATTCATACAACGAAGCGACGCATTCTTTAACTGGGCAGGTTTTTGCAGTACATTTATTTTCACCCGGGCAAATCGTTGATACCAGTTTATGTTCACTATTATTGTATGTAATAGTAACCGTCTGGCCTTCAGGATGGATCGGGCAACTACCTCTGAAAAATCTAGTTATGCTATCGGACATATTATGTTAACTCTCCTTATTTAAATATAGTCCAATTATATCATCGATGACTGGTGAAAAGGGTGTATTTTTGAAGGAAAATCCAAACTTTGGGCGAAAACATAATAAATACCCAAGATTTGGAGGATCATTCAAATGCTTAAAAAATTGATTGTTTTAGGTATGATCATTTTATGTTTTGGCACCACCTGCCTGGCTGAAGAGGTTCAAATCAACCCTAATTTAACCGCTCTTCGATTGATCGATGATCAATCAATCGAGCAAGCAAAGGCCAGTCCAACAGCTTATTTTAGTTATTATTTAGGGTATAAATATCCTATTTTGTTATATTCAATGCATTTTTATTTAATGACCCCTTATTTAATGCTGCAATATGCCTATTACCAAGAAAAACAAGCATTTATTCCGGTTAGCGACTCAATGCTCAAAGATATATTTGATGTTAAAGATTATGCTTTTGTATTTACCAATGCCAAAGATAGCAGTATGCATTTATTTCCGTCAAATCTCAAAAATTTGGTTATCAAAAAAGGTGAATCGGTGTATCAAAGTGCGGGTATACAATCTAAAACTTTAATCGGCTGGGGGGCTCCGCCGTCTGAAATTTATTCTTTTCCAATTGCTCTTTTTGATGGTGAGGATATAGATATTATCGCCATAGATCAAAAGGATCAACGCTTTACCATTAAAGTAAAGGGCAAGGACATGGGGAAGGGATTGCAATAAATATTAAATCAACAAATTAGATTTCAAAAAAGGGCCATATTTTAGTCCTTGGATTTTATTTTTTGATAGAATCATTTTAGGTCCTACTTTTATGGTACTGAAGTAATTTACCAAATCCCAATATATAGTATTTATGCAGTGTGTTGACTCAATATATTGAGAAATCGGTATTTGTATAGTCCTGTTTTTTGGGACATGTGCAAAATAAAGTTTTGATGCTAATATTGATTTATCAACTTGGAACCAAATTCTGATTAATTAAATCGTAGAAAGTCTACCATTATAAATTTATATTTTATGATATAGTACTTGAAAAGGAGCTTGTCGCGACATTTGACACGGTGTACTTTATGCAATTCATGATTTATAATTAATTCGAAATAGAAATCCAATATTTCGTTTAAAAATCGATAGAAAACTATAATTTAGAAAAGATCAAGACTTAACATAAATTTTTGGGAGGGGTAAAATAAAAACTATCGAACATATGTTCGTAAATTTTTTAGTTTTATCCCACTAAGTTACTTATATTGCTTTGTACTTTGATATAAGTGGTGATAGACTTAGATTTATTACACAGAAAGGAGGTGCTAAAATGGATGGATAAACATAGAAAAAGAAAAACACCTGCTGTAACAGGAGTTTTTCTTAGAGGCTTAGTATACTATTACTACTAATAGTTCTAAATAAAGTATAGTATAATAAGCCTCCTTTTGTCAAATAAGAGTTTGATAAATAATCTAACAAGGAGGTCTTTAAAGTGATAAGCATGGCAAAAATCGATGACATCGAAAGAATTAATTGGGAAATTGATCAGATTACACTCCGTTTAATGGCTTTAACTTCTGAAAAGCGAGAAATAGAAAAGAAAAAGCAAGAAAGGTATTTATACATAGTTAAATAATTTTTAGGCCGTCCGATTGGGCGGCTTTTTTGCTTAAAAATTTTGTCATAATTTTTGTCATAATTTTTTAGGGAAAGTTAGATTTTAATAGGATTTTTTAAGGAAATGGGTATTAATAAAATGATGCAAAGTAGCATGAAATAAACATATAAGTAAAAATAGAACTGAATAAGGACGCGGGTTTCCAAACTTCGAATCTGTAGGTCGGGGGTTCGAGCCCCTCCTGGCGCACCAGTTAAAACAAAGATTTATTAACATAGATTGGTAGTAAATGGTAGATTCAAAGAATTATGCAAAGAAAACTTGTAAACCATTGATGCTAAAGGGAAACCTCGTTTTGTTTTGGACGAGGTTTTTTTCTTACCTTCTTTTGTTCAGGTAAAGCTGCCTCCGTTGCGGAAGCCCCAAATTCTTCATCTAAAAAGGCTAATTTATAAGCACTACTTAAAATTAGTATAAGTAACACTGAGGCCATCGTTTATAAAAGCCCCATTACCCAGTTTGTAATGGGGCTTTTATCTTTAGAAAATAAAAAAGCAACCTGTTTTTTACTATAGTTTGGTAGAAAACCTTTTCTGAGCTAAATGGATTCGATTATTTGATGTAATCAATTACATTCATGTCTCTTGACGGGGCGAGCGGAGCATCTCCATATGTATATCCAAGCGCTATTGTGCATACATAATTATAATTATCAGGAATGGCTAATTCCTTTTTCAAGTTATTACCTTTTTCCGTCTTAAAAAGAATCCCTGAAGACAAAATAAAACATGAACCGATATTTAACGATTCTGCCGCCAACATGATGTTCTGTGCCGCTAATCCGCATTCAATCTGTGGAGCAATCTTGTCTGCCGAAATCAAAATGACTGTAGGCGCATTATAAAAGGTATGATAAACTGGATCTTTAACTCTTTTTATCATTATTTGGCTATCCGAGTTCAGAAAGTCTTCTTTGATCAGATCAACCATTTTATCAAGTAAGTTCCTATTTTGAATCACTGAAAAGTGCCATTTCTGTTCCGACACGGGTGCGAAAACAGCAGCATCTAGTATTGTCTGTAATTCAGAATCAGCGATCTGTTCAAATTTGTATTTCCGTATACTTCTCCTGCTTTTAATAACCCTCAAAGTTTCATTCATAATAATGAACCTCCGTTGTTATGTAGTAATCTTATCTCCAAAAAAATTAATACCGCCGCTTCACCCGGTACAATCTGTTGTATTAAATATACACTAGTTGTTTAACGATAACAAGTACTTTGAAGATTAATAGGAGGGTTGCTACGGTATATACATTAGATGAATTGTTTCTCCCGGATTAATTTTTCTTAACAAGGCGTTGTCTTCGGATGGGGCTATATTATTTTTGATCAAATTTGGATACTTATCAGAGGACTTAACGAGAGTAGAATATATTTATCCCGGTTATAAAATTCTCGATATATCACCTATATTAAATTTGATGGAATCAATTTTAAAATATTAGACATACTTCGAATTTGTAGGCCGGGAATACGAGCCCCTCCTGGCGCACCAAAAAGAATTAACGGACTCCTGAGAAAATTGGGAGTCTTTTTTATTGTCTTTTTGGAAATCATATTTTCAGGGGTGATGGATTTGGTTTCCGACGATATTCAGGAATTAAAGAATCATATTCAACAACTGCGGCGAGAACTCAGTGAACTCATTGAGAACCATCGGTTAACCGATCCTGAGGTGATAGGCGCCAGTCAAATTTTAGATGCTTTAATGGTTGAGTATGAAAAGCTGTTAATGAAAAAAAAATGAAGCAGAGCGTATTTCCAGTAAGAAAGAGCTTTCTGGAAAATCCTTGGCATGGAAGAATACGTAATGTCGATAAAAATAAAAATTACAAGAACAATTCTAAACCGGTGCGTTTTTGATAGTATATAACCAATGGAATTTATTTCATAAGCATCTTCAATTCGGGATGCTTTTTTTATGGCAAAAATCATTATTTTAAGTTAATTTTTGTGTCCTTTCATACCGATTTCACTAAATAAGGGAAGGTGATAAGAATGTCTGATAAAATGAGCATGCGAAAAAAAATTGATGAGGAAAAAAAAAGAATGCAGCAACTTTGGGAAATCAGACAAAGCGTTGATAAACTCTATATGGAAGTAGCATTGGGACTAGACGAGTTGTTAAATGAGTACGATAAAGCATTGAGAGAAGAAGAGTGATTGAGTGATTCAAAGGGATTTATTCGGTATGGAGCGGCATTTTTAATAGCGTTTTTCTACAAAAGCTTAGTTAGTGTAAAAACTTACGACAAAAACGCAACGGGTCTGCCGGGCAAAAGGCAGGCCTGGTTTGTTGAATATCCGTTTTATTGTAGTTTTTTTATACCTTTTATCCTCACCTATGTTACCACTACCAAAAGAGTGAAGCCCTTTGTAAGATAAGTTATTCGATTTTGACAGGAACTATTGGTGTCAAAACTATGTAACAATTCATTGAAATCAATGATAAGCTCGGATTATAATCAAAATAGGAATTAGTAACGAAAACGTAATAATGTTGTAAATATTTGGTAATGAATTCCATTGAATAAACGAAACAAGCAGGACCAACAAATTAAGGGGAGATCAGGATGGGTTTTTTATTTTCGGGCAAAAAAATGCAACCAAAGAGGGCGGATGTTCAAGAAAACGCTGCAATAGCCGGGAATCAGGAACAGACAGTTTTGATTCCCGAATGTATCCGTATCGGGCTCAAAAGTGTAACCAAAAATGAGGCTATTGAAATGGCGGGACAGTTATTGGTGGACGGAGGATATGTAAGACCGGAGTATATTACGGCGATGAAGGAAAGAGAGAAAGTTTTATCAACCTATATCGGTGAGGGAGTCGCCATTCCCCACGGAGTGGGAAATTCGAAAGACCAAATTATTCATAGCGGTATTTGCATCCTCCAATTTCCGGAAGGGGTCGAATATCAAGAAGGGGAGAAAGCCTACCTGGTGGTGGGGATAGCCGGAAAAGACAATCAGCATTTGAAAATCCTTTCAGCCCTGGCTGAGTTCATCCAGGAAAGCGAAGCGTTGAAACAACTATTTACCACTGGGGACAGGGACTATATTTTTCAGGCATTCACCAATCGATTCTAAGCCTTATCCAAATGGAAGACAGGTGGTCGTGATGATTAAAGGGATTCCGGCTTCGCCGGGAATCGGGATCGGTAAGGCGTTGGTATATAAAGAAACGGAGAACCTTACTCAATTTGCCGGCATGAAAATAACCGGAAATGAAATTGAAAATGAACTAAAGCGGTTTAGAGATGCTTTAGCCACTGCGGAAGAGTATCTTAAAACGATAAAAAATAGCGCTGCTGGGGTATTGGGAGAAAACGAGTTGCTGGTATTTGAAGCGTATCAGATGTTGATTCGCGATCCGCTGTTTAGCGAGATGGTTCAGACAAATATCAAAATTGAGTTATTGGCGAGCGAAGCCGCTGTTTTGAAGGCTGTTGACAAAATCCGGGAAATGTTTGTGGCTATCGACAATGAGTATATGAAACAACGCGCCGATGACATGGTCAATGTGGGAAAGCATGTAATGGATGCGCTTTTAGGCAGGGGAAGAATGGATCTGGCCCGGCTGGAGGAGGACGTGATCTTAATTGCCGAGGATTTGTCTCCGGCAGAGACGGTTTCTTTAGATTCCGGACATATTAAAGGTATTGCCCTGGAAAAAGGAGGAGTTACCTCTCATACCGCGATTGTGGCTAGAACTCTGGGAATACCTGCTATCGTAGGATGCGGCGGGGATATCCGGTGTATTTCTTCGGGTACGACTGTCATTGCGGATGGCGTGGCGGGAGTGGTCATTGTAAATCCTGCTCCTGAAGAAATCAGGGAATATGATCGGAAATTACGGCTGCAGGCTGAAAAATTCAAGGAAGCCGCCAAATTAAAGGATCAACCAGCTCTCACTACGGATGGCATTAAAATTGAATTGGCCGGAAATATTGCCAGACCGGATGAGGCATTCGCCGTGCTCGAAAGCGGCGGTGACGGTGTCGGGCTTTTCCGGACCGAATTCCTTTACCTGGGACGGAATCAACTACCGGACGAAGAAGAACAATTTCGCGCCTACAAAAGAGCTGCGGAAATTATGGGCATGCGGCCTTGTATTATCCGGACCATGGACGTAGGGGGCGACAAGCAACCCAAAAATATCGACATTCCTCCGGAAATGAACCCGTTTTTGGGGTACCGGGCGATCCGGATTTGTCTAAAAGAGAGGGAACTATTTAAGACCCAATTACGGGCCATCTTGAGAGCAAGCGCTTTTGGAAACTTGAAAGTGATGTTTCCCATGATTTCCGGTCTTGAAGAGTTGCGGGCGGCTAAAGAAATCGTGGCGGAAGTGAAAAAGGAAATGGAAGGGAAGGCTATTCCATTTGATAAAGATATTCCAGTGGGTATCATGGTGGAAACTCCAGCCGCCGCGATGATTGCCGATTTACTGGCTGCAGAGGCCGACTTTTTCAGTATCGGAACCAATGATTTGTGTCAATATACGCTGGCGGTTGACCGGATGAACGAAAAGATCAGTTATCTGTATAATCCTTTGCATATCGGAGTTTTGCGCTCCATCAAAAGGATAATCGATGCCGGTCATCAGGCTGGGATTTCAGTGGGAATGTGCGGCGAAATGGCTTCTGGCCCTGGAAATGCCATAATTTTGCTGGGACTTGGGCTTGATGAGTTTTCGATGGCCGCTTCGGCAATTCCCTCTATTAAAGGAATAATCCGCAATATATCCTTTCAAAAGGCGCATGAAATCGCGGGGAAAGTCATGGAAATGAAGGATGCAAGTCAGATATCAAATTATATAAAGGGGCAGTTCAATGTTGACTAAAACATTTACAATTACATCTCCCATCGGGTTGCATGCCAGACCGGCTGCTATTCTGGTATCCCTGGCGGGAGGTTATCAATCCAGCAGCACCATGAAGTATCAGGAAAAAACCGTACCGCTCTCCAGTCTGATCGCAGTCATGACGCTGGGTGTCGAAGCAGGCAAGAATGTTGAAATTTCAATTTCCGGCACAGATCAGGCAGAGGCCATGGAAAGACTGGAACAGTTTTTTGAAAAGGAATTGAAGGACTTATAAACATTAGGACCCGCCTTGGAATACTCCCTTGATTCTAGATGAGAGGGAAGCTATTTAAGGATAGAATTGAGTAATGGAAAAAGAGGAGGAGTAAAAAAGTGAGTACCAGTATGACCGCATTATCTTCCCAGACCAGTTTCAAAGATAGAGTTCAAAGATTCGGCAGGTTTATCAGTGGAATGATACTTCCCAATATCGGGGCGATTATTGCTTGGGGATTGATTACGGTATTGTTTATCGGAGTGGGCTGGCTTCCCAATAAGACGTTGGCGCAATTGGTTGATCCGATGTTAAGGGTGTTGTTGCCGCTTTTAATTGGTTATACCGGGGGCCGGGCCATCTCCGGTCATCGCGGGGGAGTTGTCGGTGCCGTAGCGACCTTTGGTATCATGATGGGCGCTGGTGGCGCTAGGAATCTGGCCGAGGGGACTCCGATGTTTTTGGGAGCCATGATCGTGGGCCCGCTGGGCGGCTATATCATTAAAAAGTTGGAAAAGTTCACTGCCGGCAAGATACCGGCCGGATTTGAAATGCTGGTCAATAATTTCGCCGACGGCATTATCGGAATGCTCTTAGCTTGTGCGGGCCTGGTGGCATTCGGCAATGTGGTTAAAAACATTGTTAATGCGGGATTGTTGCCTCTGGCGAGTATTTTCATCGAACCGGCCAAAATCCTGTTTTTAAATAATGCGATAAATCACGGGGTTCTTTCACCCCTGGGGATTCAGCAAGCTGCCGCAGCAGGCAAATCAATTTTCTTCATGCTGGAATCCAATCCTGGACCCGGCCTTGGTATTTTACTTGCTTATGCTTTATTTTCAAAAGGAATGGCTAAACAGTCCGCGCCTGGGGCTATTATCATTCACTTTTTAGGCGGTATTCATGAAATTTACTTCCCATATGTCCTGATGAATCCGATCCTGTTAATACCGGTTATTTTGGGAGGAATGTCCGGAGTATTTACCTTTGGGCTGCTTGGGGCGGGATTGATTGCTCCGCCGGCGCCGGGAAGCATCTTTGCTTACATTGTCATGGCGCCCAGAGGCGGACTGCTCACAGTGTTGTTCGGAGTATTGGTATCGTTCGTTGTTTCCTTCTTAATCGCCTCAGTATTGATTAAGCGTTCCAAGGAATTCTCCGGTCAGGAGTTAAGCGAGGCCCAAAGCACGGTGAAGGAAATGAAAGCCGCCAGTAAAGGGCTGGGTGTCAAATCAACGGTCAACAAGATCGTGGTTGCCTGTGATGCTGGAATGGGCTCCAGCGCCATGAGCGCTTCGATGCTCCGCAATAAACTGACGAAGGCGGGACTGAAAATCGAAGTGACCAATTGCGCTATCGAGGATATTCCCGCCGATGCCGACATTGTGATTACCCATGAAGGACTGAGTGAACGGGCTAAAAGTATGGCGCCTCATGCCGAGCATATTTCGATCAAGAATTTTGTAAACGCTCCGGAGTATGATCAATTGGTGGAAAGGTTTTCTCAAAAATAGTTATGGTGGTTCAATGAGGTATTGTTAACTTCCAATGGACTCTGTTTTGGGCGGTTTTAAGAAAGACTGCCCAAAGCGGAGTTTTCATGGAAAGTCGCTCTTTTTTTTGAAAGGTTTTGAAGCGGATGGAGAAAATGATAGGGAGTCCTTGGGAGACTTTGAAGATCGGAAATGCGGGATACGGCTTAATGGGGATTTTTGAAATATACCTTGGTTTTTTTAGGAGGGTATATGCAGGAAGCTACGATTCAATTAAGAGTTAAAAGTATTTTGCAGCGAATCTGCAATGAAAGCGATTATATTACCGTGACCGAAATTGCCAGAGGCCTTGGAATCAGCAGCCGGACTGTACTCAGGGAATTACCGGCCGTCCAGGAATGGCTTGCCAAAAAAGGCTGTAAGTTAGTAAAAAAGGCCGGCGTCGGCATTAAGGTCTGCGGAAACCAGGAAGACCGTGAAGAAATCATTCATCTTTTGGGGGAAGAAAAAGAAGAACGGATCTATACGCCCAAGGAGCGTCAAACCATTATCTGCAGCGAATTGTTGCAAAACCAGGAGCCGGTTAAATTATATACCTTCGCTAAAATCCTGAATATTACAGAGGGTACCGTAAGTAATGATTTGGACAAGGTGGAGGAATGGCTGAATCAGCATAAATTGGCTCTGGTAAGAAAACAAGGTTTGGGAGTTTATATCACCGGGGAAGAAGACAATATCCGCAAATGCATGATTAGTTTGATCTATGAGAATATCAATGAAAATTATCTATTCGGCCTGCTTGAGGGGAATAATATCAAACAGCCCGTACCGGTAAGCCATACGGAGTTGCTCGCCAGGAACCGGCTGTTAAACTTGCTTAATAATAATACCATCCACCAGTTGGAAAAATTGATCCGGGGCCTGGAAGAAAATACCGGGCAAAAGCTGGCCGATAGTGCCTATGTGGGACTGATAGTGCACCTGGCAATCGCGATTCAACGGATTACTCAAAATGAAGATATCGTCATGAACCGGCAGTTCATGGAAGAATTGAAACAGAGCAAAGAATATGCATCAGCGGCAAAGCTGGCCTTGGAAATGGAAAGCTTGTTTGCGATCAAGATTCCCGAGGATGAAATCGGCTATATTGCAATGCATATTAAGGGAACCAAAAACAGAGCGATGAGCGGTGATCTCACTCTTCATACTGTTGAAGATGAAGATCTTTTGAGGTTTGCCAATGAAATTATCCGGGTTGCGGAAACCCAGACCGGTAAGTTACTGTCCCAAAACGAAAAACTATTAAGCGGACTGGTCAATCATCTGGGGCCCGCTCTGAGCAGGTTGCGGATGAAATTGGAAATCAGGAATCCGCTTTATGATTCCATTAAGGCCCATTATCCCAAGTTGCTGGAATTGGCGGCCAAATGTGTAGCAGGGATTGAAAAACAAATCGACATGAAAATACCGGAAGCGGAGATCGCTTATATTGCAATGCATCTTGGGGCGGCAATCGAGAAAAATGAAATCGTATCCAAACATATTTACCGGACAGCCATTGCCTGTGCAACCGGCATCGGAACTTCCCGGTTGCTTGCGGCTAAAATCGAAAAGGAATTTGAAAATATTGATATCGTTGAGGTTACCTCGGCCTTGGATATTGAAGAAGGCTGGCTGCGGGAACAGGGAATCGAATTGATTATTTCCACGGTGGGTATCGCCAAAAGTCCCGTACCGGTGGTGATGGTAAATCCGCTCCTTTTTGAGGAGGACAAACGGAACATCCTTCAATTGCTGGAACAGCTGAAGGAAACTTCCGCCCTTGTGCCGCAATTTCGTAAAAAAACACTGAACCTTAAGGATAAAATGCAAGAATTGAACCAGTATGGGCAGGCAGTTACCGAGATTTTGGACCATTTTTTCGTGAAAGAAAATCCTCGGGCCGGGAATATCGAGGCCCTAATTTCCGAAGTGAGCAGGGATTTTCCATTGACCGCAGCCAACCGGGAAAGGTTGGAATCGGCGTTTTTGGAAAGAGAAGCCAAAGGCGGCACCTATATTGCCGAACATGGGATATTGTTGTTGCATTGCCGGACGGAAGCGGTCGAGCATCTTTATTTTGGAGTGCTCAAGCTCGATAAGGGTTTTTTGGCTTCAAACCTCCAGGGTGAACAGGCCCGCGCCCGTGTGGGAATTGTGATCGCGGCGCCGCAAAACTGTAACCCCTATCTGCTGGAGACGGTCAGTTTCGTCAATGAAACCCTGATTGAAAAACCCGATTTTATCACGTTGTTAATCACCGGAACGCCGGAAGATGTCTTGGATGGGCTGGCCAATGTTTTGGATGAGTTCTACAAACTCAAGTATAATAAGTATTTTCTGAACTAACTATCACTAACGTTCTAAGGGGCAAAAAATGATTATTACCATTACATTCAATCCGGCCGTGGACAAAACGGTAGAAATCGCCGATTTTCAGGTCGGAAACGTCAACCGGGTGTCCTCGCTGCGATATGACGCCGGTGGAAAAGGAATTAATGTTTCCAAAGTAATTCGAAGCCTGGGTGGAAATAGCAAAGCCGTGGGGATTTTAGGCGGCAATGCCGGAAATTTCATTAAAGATTACCTAGACCATATCGGGATCGAAAATGATTTCCATTTCATCAAAAGAGAGACCCGTACCAATCTAAAAGTGATCGATCCCAATAAAAAAGCCAATACCGATATTAATGAACCGGGTCCTGAGGTTTCCAGCGAAGATATGATGATTTTGAAACAAAAGGTCCTCGATGATCTGGGAAGAGATTCGGTAGTGGTCTTTTCAGGCAGTGTTCCGGCCAATGTCGATAAGGGTATTTATGGTGAATGGATTGCTGCTGCCAAACAGAAAGGAGCTCTCACGATTTTGGATGCCGACGGTGAATTGCTCAAACGCGGTATCGCAGCGGGTCCTTTTCTGGTTAAACCGAATATCCATGAGTTGGAAAGCTTTTTTGGAACGGAAATTCAGGATATTCGTCAAGGAGAAAAATTGGCCCGCGGTTTAATCGAGCAATACGGTATTGAACAAATCGTGGTTTCCTTGGGAGAGAAGGGAGCCATTTTTATCAATAAGGATTGCTCGATGATGGCCCACGGGATGGATGTAGAAGTTAAAAGTACGGTGGGAGCCGGAGATTCGATGGTGGCCGCCCTTGCATACTCCCTCGAAAGAGGCGATGATTTTGAAAAGGCGATTCGGCTGGCAGTGGCTGCCGGTACGGCCAATGTAATGACATCGGGTTCGCAGGCCGCCGAATATCAGACCATTGTAGAATTGGAGAAACAGGTAACCATGGAATGTATTCATACAACTTTAAGCAAAGGATGGCAGAAACAATGAAGACCAGAGCGGTAAGATTATACGGCAAAAAGGATTTACGATTGGAGGAATTTGAATTACCGGCGATAAAGGAAGATGAAATATTGGTTCAGGTCATTTCCGACAGTATCTGCATGTCGAGCTACAAGGCAGCCGTACTGGGAAGTGATCATAAAAGGGTTCCCAAGGATATCGCCACCCATCCGGTTATTATCGGTCACGAAATGGCCGGGAATATAATTCAGGTTGGGGCCAAATGGCAGCATCAATTTGAAGCCGGACAAAAATTTTCAATGCAACCTGCCTTAAACTATAAGGGAAGTATGGACTCGCCGGGATATTCTTACCGGTATTGTGGCGGCGCAGCCACCTATATTATTATGCCGCAAGAGGTCATGGAGCTGGGTTGTTTGTTGAAATATGAGGGTGAAAGTTATTTTGACGCTTCGCTCGCCGAACCGATGTCTTGCATTATCGGGGCTTTTCATGCCAGTTATCATACGACCATGGGCTGTTATGAACACCGGATGGGAATCGTGGAAGGCGGAAAACTGGCGATCCTCGCCGGAGCTGGCCCCATGGGGCTGGGCGCCATCGATTACGCGTTGCATTCCCAGCGCCGGCCGGCAATGATAGTGGTTACGGATATTGATGCCAAGCGGCTGGCGAGGGCCGAGGCGATTTTTCCGCCGGAGAAGATAAAAGCGGAAGGTGTCGAACTAACTTTCGTCAATACTAGGGATTTGTTGGATGTGCCCGCCTATTTGCGGGGGTTAACCGGGGGAACTGGTTTTGATGATGTGTTTGTTTTTGCGCCGGTGGCAGCAGCTGTTGAGCAGGGCGACCAGATTTTGGGAAGGGACGGCTGTCTCAATTTCTTTGCCGGACCCACCGATGTCAAGTTTTCGGCATTGTGCAATTTTTATAATGTGCACTACAATTCTTCCCATATTGTCGGCTCCACCGGGGGCAATACCGATGATATGATCGAATCCTTGCGCCTTACGGAACAAAACCGGATTCATCCGGCGGTGATGGTGACCCATATCGGCGGGTTGGACAGTGCGGCCGAGGCCACCCTGAGACTGCCCGAGGTGCCGGCCGGTAAAAAACTGATCTATACCAATATCAACATGGAACTCACGGCGATTGAGGATTTTGAGGCCAAAGGAAAGACGGACCCCCGTTTTGCCAGGCTGGCTGAAATTACCGGAGCCAATCACGGTTTGTGGTGTGTGGAGGCGGAAAGATATTTGTTGGAAAACTGGAAATAAGCTATGGGGTCGCAGTTTACCATAAAAATGCGCTTTGAGCAAGGACTAAAATCCTGGATGATACCGGGATTTTTTTTATGTCAATGGATACCGGGGGAGAACAATGAAGGGTTGCTCGTGGATTTCTATAAAGTGAGCCATTTTGTCCACAGCCGGGTGCCCGGCGGTGAGAAAAAAGATTGAGGCGGTGATTGTCGGGTACTAGGCAATGAATGCGGGGTACTAGGCGGTGAGAGCGCAGGGCTGGGCGATGAGAGCGGCCCTCTTTCTGGAGAAAGACGCTTGAAACGGAATATAGTTTTGCGCTTAGGTTTATTGATGGGAAAAGGTTGGCCTAAATAAAGGATAACGAAGACAGAATTTACAGGATTAAAGAGCGGCGGGGCGTTCGCCAGGCATTAAACCCGGCAGATTGCTTTCTTCAAACCTAAAGATATTGGGCCTACTTACCCTATCCCTTAAAGGGCCTTAAAGGGAACCGGCTGGAATTGAGGGCCGATAGGCTTGTAGCACAGACTACGGAGCATAACGGCAAAGACACCGGAAAACCCAAACAAACCTTTTTGGGGGTCATTATTATTTTGACTGCGATTTCCTGAGCGACGGAGAGGATTGACGGGAGGAAATCAGCAAGGCAAAAAAATCGTGGAGACAATTGGCGGGAGGAGATCAGAAATCGCTGGAACTGCCAAAATGGTTTTTGGAAGGCCCGGAGGGAGCTGTTCTTTCGATTTTCGGGTATTTGGGGGTCTGAATATTTCTTTTATCTTTATGCACCTCTTATGCCAACATATGACCCCATCGTGAAATCGCCATGTTGATTATGTTGGGATATGTTGGCATTTTTTAAAAGAAAAAAATATCAAAAAGGCAAAAAATTATGGAGGGGCAGGAGGCGATAAAAATGAAAGGCATGGGTTGTGGAATGGGATAGGACGGAGTTTTAACGTTTCTTCTTTTTATTAGCAAGTGTCTCAATGGTTGACTTAACCAAATTTTTCTCATCTTCATCTAGCTGATCCAATTTTTCGATGTACGGTAATAAGGATTTATCCTTTATAGGGATCATATTTGTATTTCTTGGCTTATCAGCTAGAAGATAATCGAATGAAACTCCGAATACATTGGCGATTTTTTGTAATGTTTCTGTCGAAAGAAGGCATGTCTCATGAAATCCATTCTAGAAGAATTATTTTACGGCCATATCTCCCCCTTCAAACGGATCGTTCCTCGAGATCCCGAGTATCGTCCCTTAAACCAAAAAAATCCGATATCAAGCAAAGTGGGAGGTATTAAAAGCCTCCCATCGCCCCAAATTCGTAAGACCTCGGCGTCAAAAAATTCATTCTGACATTTTTTAATCAAAAGTATCTACCAACACTGATTTTAAAATCCGTTTCATCGGTTTAATCCGTTAAATCCTGGTTCAGACGATGTTTTAGGCGAAATGGACAGAGGGGTGAGGGCGCAGACCGTCCCATGAAAAAAAATAACATCCCGACCTAAGTCCTATGATGAGATGGACGGGATTGGCCGAAAATAAAAAGGAGTGTAGTTTGCCTTTAGAAAAGATTTTAAAAAAAGTGAGGGAAATGCTTGCAGAATAAAGGTCTATGGATTTTTATCGTTGTTGTGCTATTATTTTCCACCTTCAATGCCTTCAATTATTGGAACATCAAACAAACATTCAGTGAATTAAAAGAAGTCAACGCTTGGGTCGAGCGGAAAAATTATAAAAACATCGATTTCATCAAGACGGATGCCATTTATGGATATGTGGTCGGCTATCTGAATTCAACCAACCAGAAACTCATAACCGGAGAAATGAATGACTTTGCCTATTTAACAGTGGAATATGCCAGAGAATTTAAAATAAACCCGTATGATTGCTTGACGATTTGTCAAATTGAAAATGGATTCAACTTACATAAAGTAGGTAGTCGTGGTGAACAGGGACCGGCTCAACTCATGCATAATACATGGAACATTTATTATCGAAGATTTGGATATCATCCGGACGACTTTTATCAATGGCGTTGCAATTACCGGGTTGCTATGGCCCACTTTGCGGAATTATTGAGGCAAAACCGGCATAATGTGGGAATGGCAATTGGAGAATACAATGGCGGCGGCGCTTGGGCCGGTATAGAATCTTCCAGAAGATATGTTCAACGGTTTCAAGTAGCCCATAAGGGAATTTCGAAATTGCCCGAAACCAAATGGTTCAAATGAAGGGCAGATGACGGTTAGGCACCCGGTCTCAATTTTGCGGCATTCCTTTATAATCCGGAAAGTTCCCGAAGGAAGAGTTTGCATATCCCTAACAATAAATAAAAAAGCGTGGTTCCGGATAATAATAAATCCACAACCAAAACCGTAATGGAGGGATATCATGGAAGAATTAGAGGGGAATACTTTTTGCGAAATCTGTGGCGCGGCCGGGGCCGATGCGGAATTGAAACTATGTCCGAGTTGCTTAGGGGAATTTCGGGAAAGCTCCGAACAAGATGAAGAATTTGAAGACGAGAGTTGATAATATCGCAAAAAGGATACTTCCAATGGGGTATCCTTTTTTGCGTTTTGATATCGCTCAATTTGGCCAAAGCCATGGCATTGAAATGTCCATATCAAAATGGGGCCATTGAATCATGACCCGGTGGAAGCATAACAAAGCGGGGCCGACTGAACATCGGCCCCGTAAAAAAGGGAGGGAGTAATGAAAAAAAGTTTTACTGTCTTATATTATACATGATTTTTCAGAAAGAGTGCGACAGTCTTGTTGAAATAATGTAAATATTAAGTAACATTTTTGACTGAATCGGAGAATAAGCGGACATAAAGTTAACATCGACAAATCGTCCTTATTATTTTAACGATCCTTGGCCTTGTTGGTTCCCGGAAACTGTAAAGCGTGGATGGAATGGCCTGGATAAGTATTGGCTATAGAATTGAGAAGTTATTCATAGAAGGAAAGGAACTGCCCTTTTCAAAGCGAATTATTCGTAAAGCAGGAGCTTTCATCAAAAATTGCTCTCATGAAACAATCCTAAAACAATAAACAATCACTTCGTTTTCAGGGAGGAATCCCGTTGATTGGGCAACACACGGCAATAACGGTTTTTTTACTCTTTGCCAGTATTATTACAAGCGCGCTGGCATGCTTTGCCTACCGCCATCGCCGCCAGACGGGAGCCGGGGAATTTGCTGCCCTGATGATTGCATTTACGATTTATTCGTTTGGGTATGCATTTGAATTATCGAGCAACTTTTTAAAACAAGTGTTGTTTTGGAATAAAGTTGAATACCTGGGCATTGCAATGATTCCTCTTTTTTGGGTGATGCTGGTCAGTAACTTTGTTGGAATTTCCAGACCGTTGAAATCAAGGATTTTCTTTTTTCTGGGGGCATTGTCCCTCTTGGTTTTGGTTGCCAATTTTACTAATGATTTTCATCACTTGTATTATACCCAAGTTACCATTTGGCCAGGGGTGCCGATTCCAATTATCACTTATACCGCGGGCCCTTTGGAATTGGTCTATTTAACTTACCTTTATTCAGCGGTGTTCGGTGGAAATATACTATTGCTGCTTGCGTTGACAAAAACGGCCAAGTTATACCGGCGCCAGATTTACACTGTGATCTGCGGCTCGCTATTGACTTGGTTGGGAAGCATTATCTATCTGTTCGGTTTTACCCCAAATCAACTGGATCCCAGCCCTTTTGCATTTACAGTAACCGGTTTGGTTCTAGCCTGGGGAGTCTTCCGGCACCAGCTATTCAAATTATCTCCCATTGCCCGTGGCATTGTTTTTGAAACGATGAGAGACGGCGTTTTGATATTGGATTTACAAAATCGAATGATTGACTATAATCCGGCAGCTCAAAATATGTTCGGAGAGTTAACCCATGCTGCAATTGGACGGGATATAGCAAGTATCATTGATAACAACGATTTCAGGAATCAAATTATCAGCAATAAGGAGCATTGCGAGTTTGCTATCGCGGGGAAAGATCATATTCAATGGATTGATTCACAACTTTCCTGGATATTGTCCAATTCCGGGACTCTTGCCGGAAAGCTCGTGATACTGGATGATATAACTTTGGAGCGGGAGGCTCAGTCCTATTTGATTCAAGCCGAAAGACTCACTGTTCATGGGCAACTGGTATCCAATGTGGTCCATGAAATGAGTACTCCGCTCGCAGCGATTAAAGCAACGGCGGAAAACGTTGATCGTACTTTGGAGTCCTTGATGTTCCAAATGGACAACGTTATGTCCGGGCTCGAAGACTGGGGAAAGGACTTATGGTTGGAGATTCTTGAAAAAAAGCCATTTTCGACTCTCCAGTCCTCGATGGATGGGGACGAAGCTTTTCGAAAGCTGCTTCCGGTTTTGGAGGAAAGAAATTTGGCTCCAGCTTATGATATTGCCCGTTCATTTGCTTTTCTGGGCATTGCCGACCGGTTTACCAGCTTTATCCCGATGCTTGAAGATGAAGAAGGACGGGTCCGGTTAAAGTTTGTGCTGGAGATAGCGTCTCAATGTCAAAAACTGGCCGAGCTTTTGCGGGAAGAAGAGCAGGCCGCCGATATCATCCATGCTTTGAAAAATTACAGTCATCCATCCGGGATCTGAATGGACGTCCGGGCATCCCGGAGGTAATTTGGAAAAATTGTCGGAACCTTTCGTGTTTCATAACGGATATTGCAGCAAAGGAGAAGGTTTATCATGACAAGACCGTTAATATTGTGCGTAGATGATGAAAAAAGCATTCTGGATAGTCTGGAAAGTCAACTTCGAGCCGAGTTTGGCTTGGATTTCGCCATCGAGCTTGCTGAAAGTGCTGAAGAAGCTCGGGAAATTATTGAAGAATATTTGCAATCAAAGATTGACATCCCCCTGATATTAGCTGATTATCTGATGCCGGGTTGTAAAGGCGACCAGTTTTTAATCTGGGCCCACGCCAAAACCCCTGAAACCCGGAATGTTTTATTAACCGGGCAAGCAGGATTGGAAGCGGTAATCAATAGCATTAATCATGCGGCTCTTTACCGGTACATCAGTAAACCCTGGGAACGGAACGATTTAATTTTAACCATCAAAGAAGCGGTTGAAAGCTTCAGGCAACAAAAAATGATTCAGTCGCAAAACTCCGAGCTCAAGCAGTTTAATATCCGGTTGCAACAGTTAAATCAAGAGCTGGATGAAAGAGTCGCCGGGAGAACGAAGGAACTGAATCAACAAAAAATCCTGTTTCAACAAGTTTTCGCCAACTCGCCGGACGCTATGGCCATTGTGGATGAATCCGATAGAATTCTTCAAGTCAATCCGGCATTTGAGAGGACATTTCAATATCAATCTTCCGAAGTTAAACATTGCTATTTGTCCGATATGATCGTGCCCCGGGAATTTGGCGAGGAAGCCGCTGAATTGCGGGCTAAGACGATGTCCGGACAATGTTCCCATTTGGAAACCCAGCGCCGGAATAAGCATGGAAAACTCATCCCGGTTTCCCTGACTTCATATCCTTTGGATATCGATGCTTTATCCCGGGGCTCTATTATCGTTTATCAGGATCTGACATTCAAAAGGGAAACGGCAAATTTACTTCAACGCTCCTACATACGGCATAGACGGAATGATTTTTTTAATATGCTTGCGGCAAGTTCAAATAGGCCGGAGAAAGATGTTTTGACTCAAGGCCAACTGCTTGGCATTCCGCTAAAAAGTTCCTTTTCGGTGTTGTTTTTTTTCATGATCCATCGGACCGATCCTGATGGACAGGGTAATCCGGAGCTGGAAACGAGCCAACACATATACATCGATAAGGTTATCGATTGGCTTTCCGGGAAACCCCAGACTTATGCCTGGGATTCCCGGGACGGAATCGGAGTTTTGCTTGCTATGCCCCCGGATTATAGCGGTGATGTTATGACCGAAAAACAGCTGGCGAATGATTTGTTGGTTCAAATGGGCAGGGACTTTCCGGATGGGCAATTTATGATTGGGATTGCTGAATTTTGGCCGCAGCTGGAGCACTTTGCCAAGCGTTATAAAGAAGCCAGGATTTCTGCGTTGATTGGAGGGAAACTGCATCCGCTTCAAAGTATTCATCATTATTTGGAAATCGGCGCATTTCCTCTGCTTTCCAAGTTAACGGATGATGAGGAATCGAAACGGTTCCTTGACCGGACGCTGGGTAAAATTATTGAATACGACGCAACCAATGGAACAAGCCTTTTTGTGACTTTGGAAAAAATCATCGCCTACGATAACTTGCGAAAAGTAGCCGATGAGATGTTTCTTCATTATAAAACGGTTATTTTCCGGAAACAATCGATTGAAAAGATTCTGGGGGTATCTTTGGATACTTTTGAGGGGAGAACCCTGGTGGGGACGGCTATGGCTCTTTACTATTTCTATCAAATGGGGGATAAGTTTTAAGAATAATGCAATGGAATCATTTGGCGGCGGTTCTTTCTTTAATCATCAGTATTGTCAATGGTATACTGGCTTTGTTTATTTATCAGCGGCGGCGGCAACCCGGGGCGAAAGGCTTTTTTGGTCTGATGATCGCGATTATGATCTATTCCTTGGGATATGCTTTTGAACTTGCCGGAAATACAATTCCACAATCTAAAATATGTCTTAATTTTCAATACCTGGGAATTACTTTTATACCCTTTTTCTGGATTGCGATTACCACTGATTATGCGGGCCTGGAAGGACCCGTTAAGCCATGGGTCTATATGGTTCTTTTTTTGTTTTCCACAACCAATTGGGTGCTCTATCTCACCAATGACCTGCACCATCTTTTTTATTCCCATTTGACATTTGTCAAGCATGGCAATTTGATGGTAACAACCATTCAAAGAGGGCTCTGGTATTGGATCAATCTTGCCTATTTGGTTTTAGGCATCTTAGCCGGAGATATTATTTTTTTGCAGATCAGGGAACGGATGATTCCGCTGTTTTGCAAACAAATCAATCTTCTGATGATAGGTTCTTTTATTCCCTGGATCGGTTATACTTTTTTTGTATTGGGCCTCAGTCCCTGGGGACTGGATTTAAATCCTTTTAGTTTTTCGTTGACTGGTTTGGTTGTTGGGATGGGATTGTTTCGTTATCGGTTATTCGACTTATCGCCAATCGCCCGGGATAAAATGTTTGAAACTATGCGGGATGGAGTTCTGGTGGTTGATCTCCAATATCGGGTAATCGATTTTAACCATGCAGCCCAGAGTATGTTCCCGGAGTTGAAGAATTCTTCCATAGGATGGAATGTTACAGAGGTTTTTCAACAAAAGCCGGTTTTGATTGATCAGGTTTTGGATAACCTGGAATGTAACGAATTTTCTATGGGCGACGGAAGAGACTTGAAATATATTCATTCCCAACTATCCGTGGCTTTATCGGATAACAGGGAACCCATCGGAAAAATTCTTATCTTAAGTGATGTGACCGGTCAGAAACAAACGGAAAGCTACAGGCTTCATGCCGAAAAAATGGCGGTTTTGTGTAAATTGGCTTCCAATATTACTCAAGAATTAAACCTGCCGTTAACTATCATGAAAACCAATGCTGAAGATATCGCTCATTCGTTGGACTTGCTTTGGCGGGAAATACCGTTTTTTTTGGATAAGATGAGCAGGGAACGTAAGGAGTTGTTTTTGGAAATTTTGCAGAAACTTCAAACCCTTCCGTTTCTGACAACCCGTGAAGAACGGGATGGCCTGAGGAAACTTACCCCCTTCCTGGAGCATGGAATTATCCGTATGAATGAACCGAATAGTATTATCCGCTATATGGTGAAACTGGGGTTGGCTGATGATTTAAGCCGCTTGATTCCTATTCTTCAAGAACCAGAGGATGCGGCTTTGCTGGAGTTTATCCTGACAGTAGCCCTTGAGCGCAGGGATGTCCGGACAATAATCCAAGCCCAAGAACGAACGATGAAAATTGTCTATGCTTTTCAGAATTACAGTGAGCAGCCGAAAAGGGATTTGCCGGTTTTAACCGATATTCGCTCGGGCGTTGAAACGGTTTTACAGATGTATGGCAATCTTATTAAAAATGGGATCAAAACCGTTACTGATTTTGAAAATATACCGTCTGTTATGGGATATCCCGACCAATTGCAACAGGTTTGGACCAATTTAATCCATAATGCCATTCAAGCAATGGAAGGGAAAGGAGAACTGGCCATCGGGGTCCATCGAAATGAAACGGAAGTTATGGTTAGTTTCACCGATAATGGCCCCGGTATCCCTGACGCTATTTTGCCCCGGATTTTTGAACCCTTGTTTACAACCAAAAAAGTTGGTGAAGGCACGGGAATTGGCTTAGCCATTTGTAAAGAGATTGTAGAACGTCACAAAGGCAGGATAATCGTACGGTCTAATCCCGGTCAAACTACTTTTTCGATATACCTGCCCCTTGATGGGGCTGATTCTCCCACTGCTTTTTCTTCTCTCCCTTAACTTCCGTTTCGGGATTACCTGCACTTCAAAATGGAATCGAATCATGCTCCGAATCCCTGCATCCCATATCCCTCGGTTTCGGCCTGCCTGTTATTATCGAACTTGTTTGTCCGAAAAATGAATTATCATTTCTGGAAGTATCTTTTAATATCGATAATTCATAATAAAAAGTTATATTCGCAATAAAATGCTATTTGTTGCGAATGAATCGACCGGTTTGGGGTTTTTGTTATCCATAGGGATAAATGACATCGATTGATTAAGGGTAAAATCTTATCCGGTTTGCTAATAGACAAGTCACAAGGGAAGTAATATGATTGACAGAAGAGAAATTCCAATGATTTATCGCATTTTATCATAATGGACAATTCCGGTGATTTGTTTTAGGTTTAAAACTTCGTTAATAAACAATAGAGTTATTTTATTAATTCATCCATAATGTTCTTGAAATCTGGTAGAAATCCATGAAAGTGAGTAATTTGTATAATCTGGATTTTGTTATCTTCAGCAGCTACTTGCTGTTTCCAGGGAGACAGTCGGGAAAGGCTGTTTTTTTGTATCAAAATAGATATTTTGTTCGGTCGGCGTTGAGATATAGGTATACCCAAAAATTATTAAGTAAAGAGGCTCGGTGAATGATGGTGAGAAAACCGCAGAATATGTTGGGACTATTGGCACTATTTTTGTTATTGGCATTTCAAGGGGAAAAAGGACTTGCCTTGGTGGAAAATTACTCTATGCCGGGAGATTCCAATTTTTGTAATGAGGCAAAAAACAATTATCGAAGTAATGAAGATAGGGACTCGCAATCTTCCGATAATTTTCAACACCCGCCGGGTCTTTCTTTAAATTTTCAATTTAATTTTGGCAAGGCTACATATGGAGATAGTGATGGTAATGGATTTGACGATGCAACCATACTCGGGGGCGGGCTTGGTGTTGTTATGGATTTCAGGGGCCCGTGGTCGCTATGGGTGAACTTTAATCATTCCAATAGTTATGATGCTTTAACTGTTTATCCGGGTTATGAAATCTTGGATCCATCTGTAGAGGCGGATCGAAAAGGGACTTTAACCAATAGGATTATGGATGGAGGTATTTCCTATCGTTTCAATTGGGGAGGAATTTTTGACCAATTCCAAATGGGTATTGGATTCCTTGATTATAATTTCATAGCCAAAGAACATGGTTATTTGGAAGTACGTGATTACAGCGGAGTGGAAGTGCTTTTTCATGGAGAGAAAAGATTCAATGACCGGTTAATGCTTCAGGGGAACTTCCAATTGGCTCCTGCTCTGTCTGTTGCCGACCATGTTAAGGGTGACTACGATAATCCCGGCCGTACTGCCAATACTTCCTATGGAGCCTATTTTTGGAGCACAAAATGGGGTATGCGAATCATGATCAATTCCCAAATGTGGCTGGAATCGGGTTTTTCTTACCAGGTTCTGCACGGCGATGGACATGAACATCCGGATTACCGTTTCTTAGAGCATCAATACCAGCAGTACGGATTTTATGCCCTTTTTGGGACCCGGTTTTTTGGCGGCCCAAATCCGGCGAAAGATGAAGCGAAAAAAAAGGAGTTTCAGGCCCCGGCAACGGTTGCTATGGAACCGTATCCAACGGTAGAGCAGACACCGGTGGCCATTGCCACTTATCCAGCGCCCATAGTTACCAGGGTCTCTCCCTATAGCGGCTTTATTGACACACAGGTAGACCTGATTATTGAAGGAAAAGGGTTCCGGCCAGACTCTAAAGGGGTTCTTACCGCAGGAGAAACAGTACTACCTCTCACCAATGTGAGCTGGATTTCCGAGAATCAATTGTCCGGCAGCCTTGATTTAAAAAATGCCGTTCCAGGAACTTATCGTCTGAAAGTTACCAATCCGGACGGACAATTTGGTGAAATGGCCAATGCATTTGTTATTAAGCCACAAGCATTGCCGGTTTCCCCAGGAAAACCAGAGGTTTCAGTTTCAACCGGTGAAGGATTCAGCAATGGAGCGGTCCTAATCACCTTCAAGGGTACGGGTTTTGTACCCGGAACCACGGTAAAAATGATAGGACCGTCGGGAAATGTCATTTCAGGGGAAATTGTGAAGATTCAGCCGGGTGAAATTACAGGTTTCTTCAATTTAAAGAATCAAAACGAAGGATCCTATGATGTTTTGATAAGCCATCCCGACGGACGTTCGGTCAAATTACCGGAAGGTTTCAAAATTGTGGCGTTTTCCGAAAAAAATGCCCAGACACTCATGGCGGTTTATTTCAATGTCGCCAAGGCCACAATTACTGAAGCTCAAATCGGAAGCATTAAAAACTTATTGCCGAAACTTCTTGAGAATCCGAAGGCGCGGATTATTTTGGGAGGCTATACCGATATGCGGGGCAGCGTCCGCTATAACCTTGAACTTTCCATGGGCCGCGCGGATGCGGTTAAAGCCATTTTGATAGCAGGGGGCATCAATCCGGAGCGGATCGACATTTACGCTTACGGCAAAGAAAAGGCTAAAGAAGGCTCCGATGAAAACGTCTGGCGTAATGACCGCCGGGTGGAGATTGTAATCTATCAAGCCAATTGACAGCCATAATTACGAGTAGAGCGTATCGTCGATAAATGGCAATCAGAAATGGGGAAGATACGCTCTAGTTAAGTAAAACGTTCGCAATCATTGAGTAGTTATTTAGAGAACGTTTTACTAGTTTTTTACCGGGGATGGTTGAAGGTACGGATTGAATAAGGGGAACGTAACATGATGAAACAAAAACTGAAACAAAATAGAATCAACTGGCTAGTCTGGGTGTTTGTAGGAACGCTCGGTCTGAGCTTGCTTTTGCTGCAAGGAGCCGCAGCGGCGGGAACGATCAGTTCGATCTACAGTACTATCAGTGTCGACAGTAGTTCGGTCAAAGCTGGATCTTCGGGTGCAACCATTACATTACAGTTAAGAGATGACGATGAGAACCTTCTGGAGGGCCAGAGCGAAAATATCGCCTTAACCAGCAGCCGGGGAACGGATGATACGATTGGTGATATTCGTGAAGACAGCAGCGGAGTCTATACGGCCACCATCACTTCAACCACAGCGGGTACGGCGACGATTACGGCCAAGGTTGGAGCGACGATCATCGGTACGACGGACGTTGCCTTTAGCACGGGCGATGCCAGCAGTTCCCAAAGTACAGTGGAGGTCAGCGGCAGCCCGGTGAAGATCGACGGCGGCAGCGGAGCCGCCATCATAGTGACCTTAAAGGACGGCTACGGCAATGCTATCAGCGACGAAAACGGCCTCGCTTTCAGCAGCAGCCGGGGAACGGATGATACGATTGGTGATATTCGTGAAGACGGCAGCGGAGTCTATACGGCCACCATTACTTCAACCACAGCGGGTACGGCGACGATTACGGCCAAGGTGGGAAGCACAACAATCGGAACCGCTGTTGTCACATTTACAGCCGGAGATGCCAGTACCGGCAAAAGTACACTTGCGGTGGACAGTAATTCCATCATAGCCAATGGAACCAGTACAGCCACGGTGATGGTCCAGTTGATTGACGCTTACGGGAACAACCTGGCCGGTCAGAGCGATAAAACGGTCAAAATCAGTTGCACGGGCGGGACGATCAGCGGCACGAATTATACGACGGATGGCCAATACCAGGCTACCATAACTTCTTCAACAACCGCCGGAGGCCCTTATACGATTAGCGCCACATTGGACGGAACGACGATTGGCGCTACCCAAACCATCACCTTTATCCCGGGAGAAGCTAATACCAGCAAGAGCACGCTCATGGTGGACAATAGTTCCATCATAGCCAATGGAACCACTACAGCCACGGTGACAGTTCAGTTGATTGACGCCTATGGGAACAACCTGGCCGGTCAGAGCGATAAAACGGTCAAAATCAGTTGCACGGGCGGGACAATCAGCGGCACGAATTATACGACGGATGGCCAATACCAGGCTACCATAACTTCTTCAACAACCGCTGGAGGCCCTTATACGATTAGCGCCACATTGGACGGAACGGCGATCAGCACGACCAAAACTCTACGTTTTGTACCCGGTCCGGCTTCCAGTGCTACTTCTACAATCAGTGCGGCCTTGAGTTCTATTCCGGTGGGAGGGACATCAACCACTATCACCGTCCGGTTGATCGATCAGTATGGTAATTATCGGACCTCCGGCGGTGACACGGTGACCATTGAAGCTTCCGTCGGAACCGTCGGAACCATTACCGATAAAAACAATGGAACCTATACAGCGAGCCTGACTTCCTCAACGACTTCCGGAACGGTAATTGTCAGGGCCAAAATCGGGGATGACTACTTTGATAAAACGGCCGAGGTTGTCTTTACCGCGGGAGGCGCCTCGACCAATACCTCCGCCATTACGGCGGCTGATTCTTCACTTACGGCAGACGGTACCAGCAAGACCAAAATTACAATTCAATTGAGGGATGGCTATAGCAATATACTCTCCGAAGGCGGAGTAACCATAACCCTGGAGGCGAATCCATTCGGCGCCATCGACAGTCCGGCAACGGATAACGGCGACGGTACTTATACGGCTTATTTGACTTCGTCCACCGCAGCGGGGACTGTTACCGTCAGTGGAAAAATTAACGGAGTGTCGATTAGCGACACGGAGACGGTATATTTTACAGCGGGTGCGGCTTCGGCGACTACTTCCACCATTACGGCGGCGGATGACTCGATTGCGGTTGGCGGCGCTACCACCACCATTATCGTTCAATTAAAAGACAAGTATGGAAATAGCCTTACCGATAATAGCACCGGATATAGTGTCACCTTAGCTACCAGCTGGGGAACTATCGATACAGAGGCTACTTATCAAAAGGACGGCTATTTTACCGCTACACTAATATCGGGCACTCCAGTTGGTACGGCCACCATCAGCGGTAAGTTGGTGGCAAGCGGAATTTCAACGACGATGAGTGAAACAACAACGGTTAAATATGTGGCCGGAGCGGCTTCGGCTACCACTTCTACGATTAGCGCCGCTTTGAATTCCATACAAGTTGGTGGTTCCAGCACGGTGATTACTGTTCAACTGAAGGACCAGTATGGTAACGTTTTGGATTCCAGCGGGGGAATGGTAACGATCAGTACGAACTTGGGCACTTTGAGTGCGGTGACTGATCAGGGCACCGGGAAATATACCGCTACCTTAACAACAGGGACCCAATCGGGAACGGCGACCATTAGCGCTTATCTGGGCGGAAATTTGTTTACCGACAATACCGCTGGAACGGCCACCGTCACATTTACACCCGGCGTAGCGGTGAAATCCACTTCGACCATTACTGCGGCCGACCGTTCCTCGACGGCCGACGGCAGCACCATTACGATTACAGTTCAGTTAAAAGATATGTACGGTAATAATTTAACGAATAATAGCGCGGGCAATAGCGTTACCTTATCCACCAGCTTGGGATCAATCGGCGCCGCTACTTACCAGACCGACGGCTATTTTATTGCCACACTGAAGTCGGCTACAAGCACTGGGACCGCCACCATAAAGGGTTATTTGAACAGTATGGAAATGGTGGATACCGAAACGGTGGCCTATACTCCGGGGCCGGCTGTAGCCGGAAAGTCAGTCATCAGCGTCAACCCAACCTGGGTTGAAGTGGGCGGCAATCAGACTACTCTTACTGTTCAGTTGAAAGACCAGTATGGTAATAACTTAACCACCGGGGACGGCATGGTGAACCTTACGGCCAATTTAAATGGAAGCCCCATCTCCGCCGGTACGGTTGGTGGAGTTACCAACAATCATGACGGCACGTATACTGCTTTTTATTTATCGGCGGAAACCGTCGGTACGGTAACTATTTCCGGAATCTTTGAGGGGGAAGAGATTGGTACAGAGGCCATCATTACGTTGACACCAGGTTCAGCCTCCGCCGCTACTTCGACAATTAACGCCGGTCATACTTCCATATCCGACGGCGGTGCCAGCACCAAAATTACGGTGCGATTGAAGGATCAGTTCGGTAATGATTTGGAATCCAGCGGTGGCCCTGTAACCATGACGGCGTCGGAAGGCACGCTGAGCACGGTGATTGATAACGGTGACGGCACTTATGTAGCGACCTTGACTTCCTCTACTACTGCCGGAGTGATTACGGTTTCCGGTAAATTGGGAAGTGCGAGTTTAAGTGATACGGCCTTAGTAGATGTCTCTATCGGAGTGGCCTCAACGGTCACCTCGACGATCACCGCAGCCAGCAGTTGGCTTTCTACCGATGGAGCAAGCACCACCATTACGGTAAAATTAAAAGATGTTTACGGCAATGCGCTGACCAGCGGAGGCGATAATGTTACTTTAAGCACCAGCAGCGGGACTATCACAACGGTTACCGATCAAGGAAACGGAACCTATACCGCCACCTTGACTGCAGGGACGGCCGCCATGGAAAATGTTATCATCACCGGGAAGTTGAAGGTAGACGGAACGATGGCGGCCATGGACCACACGGCCGCGGTTAGCTTTACCCCCGGAGCGGCCAGCGGGACCACTTCGACCATTACCGCCGGGCAGAGTTCGGCGGTGGTCGGCGGTAATACACTGAATCTGACGGTTCAGCTATGCGACCAACACAGTAACAAGCTATGGACCAGTGGTGATACGGTAACCTTAACATCTTCCGGGGGAACTATTCGATCCATCACCAATAACGGTGACGGCACATTTACCGGCGTCCTCGAGTCTTCAACAGTGGCTGGCTCCGTTACGATCAGCGGTATTATCAATGCTTCCATTACAATTACCGACACGGAAACAGTGGTTTTTACACCGGGGACCGCTTATGCGGCCAACTCCACCATTTCGGCCAGCCCCGCTTCTATTCAGGTTGGTGGCAAAAACAGTACGATTACGGTTCAATTGTACGATGAATACGATAATAAACTGATCGCCGGAGGGGATACGGTGGAACTTGCCACAAGCGGAGGATACTTAAGCCATGTTACCGATCAAAACAACGGTACTTATACGGCTACGCTGACTTCGCTGATTACTTCCGGAACTTTTACGGTGGGCGGAACTGTGAAGGACAGCGGTACCACTATGGCCACCGCCATCGGGACCCCGACCACGGTGACCTTTACCGCTGCCGATCCCACCGCCGCCTCTTCGACGGTCAGTGCCGCGGATTCGGCGATCACGGCGGACGGGACCGGCGCGACGGTGATTACGGTTCGGCTTAAAGACCAATATGGTAATAATTTGACTTTTAGCGGCGGTACGGTGACCATGACCACCACCGCCGGTATGCTGAGTGCCGTGACGGACAAGAATGACGGTACTTATACGGCTACGCTGACTTCTTCCACTCATTTGGAAACGGCGACGATTTATGCCAGCTTAAACGGGACGTTGATTAGCCGCTCAGTAACGGTGGACTTTACGGTTGGAACTGCTTCTGCCGCGACTTCACTCATTACCGCCAGTCCCTATTGGATTAAAGCTGATGGCAGCGCCACTTCCACCATCACGGTCCAATTGCGGGATGCCCAAGGCCATTATTTGACCGGTAGCGGGGGCGCGGTAACCTTAACCACCACAGCGGGAACGTTAAGCAGCAATACCATGAATTATAATTCCGCTTCCAATATATATACGGCAATCATCACGTCGTCCGGTACATCCGGGACGGCGACCATTCATGCCTTTATTGATGGTAAGGAAATGGATAACTCCACCACGGTCACCTTTTACGGGGAAGGGGGTGGGGGTGCGGTAACCATCTCATTAAGCGCCAGCCCCGCCAGTATTACCGCCGACGGTACCAGCACCTCGACCATTACCGCCCAATATGGAACCACCGGTGGCAAAACGGTAACCCTGACCACTACCGCCGGGACGTTGAGTAGCGTTTCGGATAATGGCGACGGTACTTATACCGCTATATTAACAGCTTCCACCACGGTAGAAACCGCCACCATCGGGATGAAAGTAAACGGAGTATTTTATGGCAATACGGCTACGGTCAATTTTGTCGCCGGAGAAGCTTCGACGGACACTTCTTTGATTACCGCCGATAAGACTTCGATCACGGCCAACGGTAACGCCTCGGCCATGATAACCGTGGAGCTGCGCGACGTTTATGGCAATGCCGCCTCCACCAGCGGGACGGTGGCTTTAAGTACCACTCTGGGCAGCCTTGGCTCAGTCATTAAAAACGCTGACGGCACATATAGCACTGTTTTAACAGCCGGTACCCAATCGGGGACAGCGGTGGTCGGCGGTACAATCACCCTCGGTGACAGTTCGGTGATAACTCTCAACAACAAGGCGACGGTTTACTTTACGCCAGGGGCTGTTTCCCTATCTACATCCACGATTACCGCCTCTTCTTCGGTGATTCAGGCAGGCGGAGCCAATACTACGATTACTGTACAGTTAAAGGACACTTATGGAAATAATTTGACTTCCGGTGCGGGAACCGTTTATCTGCGTGTTACCGACGGTTCACTTAGTACGGTAGTGGATAAAAATAACGGCACGTATTTATCAACCCTGACATCCGCCAGCAAAGTCGAGACGGTTACTATCAGCGGTTCAATCCTAGTTACCGGAGAGAGTGAGGAAACCGTTTTAACGGATACGGAGACGGTGGACTACACAGTGGGGACGGCTTCGGTCAATACCACCACCATCACCCCGGCGAAAAATTCGATCAGTGCCGGTGGCGGGGCAACGATCATCACAGTACAACTGATCGACGCCTATGGTAATTTCTTATCGGCCGACGGTGCGACGGTGGCTTTGGCAACTTCAGCGGGAAGTATCACCACTCCCATATACGCCGGAAACGGAACCTATACGGCGTTTTTGACTGCGGCCAGCACGGTGGGCACGGCCACCATCAGCGGAACTCTGGTGCTTAGCGGGGGAAGCGCCGAAGCAATTGCCGCTACAGCCATGGTGAAATTTATCCCGGCGAAGGCTTCACCCGTCACTTCGACGATTAGTGTAGACAAACCATCTGTAACGGTAGGTGGTTCCACCGCAACGATTACTGTCAAGCTTAAAGATGAGTACGGGAACGATTTGAGCAGTGGAGGGGATGAGGTCACCTTTACTCCAAGCGACTGGATCATTCAGGATAATACTGTTAACGACGCCGGAAACGGCACTTATACCGTTACCCTGGTGTCCTCGGACACGGCGGGGATAGTGACCATCCAAGGCTATATTAATGGCACAGCCATGAACCATACGGCCAGTATTAAGTTTTTGCCAGGAGCGGCCGATAAGGATAAGTCGACCATCACCGCTACGGCTTCTTCGCTGACAGTGGGTGGTTCCTCTACTACGATTACTGTGCAATTGATTGATAAGTATAACAATAAATTGACTGGCAGCGGCGGCACGGTAACTTTGACCCAGAGCAGCGGAGCAACCAGTTCCTTGAGTGCCGTTACGGATAAAGGCGACGGTACCTACACCGCGACTTTGACTTCACCAATTACAGTGGGTTCGACCACTATCAGCGGAACGGTTACACCTACCGGGACGGCGAATGCCCTGACGATCGCCGGCACCGCAGCAGTTTCTTTTACCATTGGAACACCGTCGGTGAAGACTTCGACCATTTCAGCCAGCCCCACTACGCTCACAGTCGGAAGCAGTGAAACCGCAATAATTACGATTCAATTGGCGGACCAATTCGGTAATTTGTGGACCACCAGCGGGATTAACAGCAGCAATAGTAAGGTAACAGTAACTGTTAGCGCTTCCGGTGGCGCGGTGGATGCCGTTACCGATGTGGGTGACGGCACTTATACCGCCCGGCTCACTCCTTCAACCACGGCCGGGACTGTGACGATCTACGGCAAGATTGACGGTACTCAGATGGCCAATACGGCCACGGTAACCTTCACACCGGGTCCCGCCTCTCCGCCAAGGGCGGTGATTAGCGCCAGCCCGTCTTCGATTACGGCCAATGGAAACAGTACTTCTACCATCACGGTTCAACTACGGGATCAGTACGGCAATAATCTGACCAGTAATGACGCTGGCAATGTAATTGTTTTATATACTACTCTGGGCGCCGCTGGTTCAGCCACTTATCAGAAAAACGGTTATTTTACAGCCGTGCTTACCTCTGCCACTACAACCGGCACGGCGACCATTACCGGGACTCTGAATGGTACGGCGATAACCGATTCGGAGACCGTTTCCTTTACGCCCGGTTCGGTAGTGGCTGCTAATGCCGTTATTACGGCGGCGGCATCTTCTATCCAAGTTGGCGGGGCCACTACCAAGATATCCGTACAGATAAGGGATCAATATGGCAACAACTTGACCGCTAGCGCCGGAACCGTTATCTTATCCACCACAGCGGGAGCAATCAGCGCCGCTGTGGATCAATTGGACGGCACGTATATCGCAACCCTGACTTCATCGACCAAAGTGGAGACAGCGGTGATTAGCGGCACGTTAAATGGCGGTGCAATCAGCGATAGCGAAATGGTTTCCTTTACGGCCGGCAGCGCTAATGCTACCAAATCGGTGATTCTGGCCAGTCCGACTACAATTATAGCCGATGGAACCAGCACTACGGCCATAACCGTGCAGTTAATCGACAGTTACGGAAATTACTTGAGCGATAAGACCGGGGTATCATCCATTACCTTGTCCTCCACATTAGGGACGATTACCAGCCCTATCTATCAAAACAACGGGACCTATAGGGCGGTGGTCACTTCTTCCACCGGTGCCGGAACAGCCACGGTCAGCGGTACTTTGAACAGCACTGCGATGTCCAATACAGTCACATTAGCATTTGTGGCTGGCATGGCAGCTGGCGGTTATTCCACCATCAGTGCAAGTCCGACGGAGATCAAAGCCGACGGAACCAGTACGTCAACCATTACGGTGCAACTTAAAGATCAGTATGGGAATAAGCTGACGGACAGCAGCAATTATTCGGTGGCCTTGGTTGAAATCATTGGGACGGATAATACTTCCATTACGGCTACGAATAAAAACGATGGAACATTTACCGCAACGATCATAGCCCCGACGAGCGTCGGAACGGCCACTATCAGCGGGACCTTAAGTGGAACTTCCATTACGACTCAGTCGATTACCAATACGGCGACGGTAAAATTTATCGTGGGGAGTGCCACTTCGGCTAATAGTACCATTACCGGAAGCCCCGGTTCGATCACGGCCAATGGGACCAGTACTTCCACGATTACGGTGCAACTAAAAGATGCCCATGGCAACAACTTGGCCACCAGCGGCGGCACGGTGACCTTAAGCACCAATGCGGGTAGTCTCACTACGGTGAAGGACAACAGTAACGGCACTTATACAGCGACTTTGACTTCCACAACCATTGCTCAGACGGTGACCATTAACGGGAAATTAAACGGTACAACTATGACCAATACCGGTACGGTCTATTTTGTGGCCGGAGCTGTTAGTGCGGCCAAGAGTACCATCAGTATCAGCCCTGGCTCGGTAACGGCCGACGGCAGTACGGCGGCGATAATCACGGTTCAGTTAAAGGATGCTTATGGCAATTCATTGACCACGGCTACCGACAGCGTCGTTTTAACCAGCAGTCGTGGTAGCAGTGATACTATAACTCAAGCCAGTTATACCAATGGGGTTTATAAGGCTCTGATCACATCAACCCTGGCAGGAACAGCGACAATTAGCGGAACTATTAACGGTAGCGCCATTACCAGCGGCAACGCCACGGTCGCCTTCACCGCAGGAGCGGTCAGCATGGTCAACAGCACGCTCACTTTGAGTCCAACTTCGATAAGGGCTGACGGAAGCACCACTGCGACCATTACTGTTCAATTGAAAGACTCCCATGGAAACGCTTTGACGTCGACCAGTAACGCCGTAGTTGTTAGCAGCAGCCGGGGCAGCAACGATATTATTACTCAAGTCAGTTATACCAGTGGTGTTTATAAAGCCAGTATAAAATCAACTGTGGCGGGAACGGCTACAATCAGCGGCACCATTAACGGTAGTATAATTACCAGCGGCGACGCCGCGGTCACCTTTACCCCGGGAACGGCCAGCGCTGTCAAGAGCACCATCAGCATCAGCCCAAGTTCGGTGAAGATCGACGGAACAACAATGGCCACGATTACGGTACAATTGAAAGATACCTATGGTAATAATCTGATTTCCAGCGGTGATACGGTTACTTTAAGCAGCAGCCGCGGCAGCAACGATACGATAGGGACGGTAACCTATACCACAGGTGGTATTTACACGGCGACGATTCTTTCGACAGTAGCCGGAACTGCAACTGTTAGTGGAAAAGTGAATGGTATTTCGATCAGTAGCGGCAACGCCGCGGTCACCTTTACCCCGGGAGCGGCCAGCGCCATAAAGAGTATTATCAGTGTCAGCCCAAGTTCGGTGAAGATCGACGGAACGACCACAGCCGTGATTACGGTACAGTTGAAAGACGCCTATGGTAATAACCTGACTTCTGGCGGTGATACGGTTACTTTAAGCAGCAGCCGAGGCAGCAACGATACGATAGGGACGGTAACCTATACCACAGGTGGTATTTACACGGCGACGATTCTTTCGACAGTAGCCGGAACTGCAACTGTTAGTGGAAAAGTGAATGGTATTTCAATCAGTAGCGGCAACGCAACGGTCACCTTTACCCCGGGAGCGGCCAGCGCCATAAAGAGTACTATCAGTGTCAGCCCAAGTTCGGTGAAGATCGACGGAACGACCACAGCCGTGATTACGGTACAGTTGAAAGACGCTTATGGTAATAACCTGATTTCCAGCGGCGATACGGTCACTTTGAGCAGTAGCCGTGGCAGCAGCGACACGATAGGGGCGGTTGTCTATACTATGGATGGAGCTTATACTGCGACCATTTTGTCCACAAAAGAGGGGACAGCCATGATTAGAGGCCAGATCAATGGAAGTAAGATTACCACGGGCGATCCGACAGTCACCTTTACGACAGGGGATGCCAGTGCTGCGACAAGTAAGATAACCATTGATAATAGCTCCATCACGGCCAATGGTTCTTCTACGGCGACAGTGACAGTTCAATTGATCGATGCTTATGGTAACAATCTGAATACTTCTGGGGGTGTGGTTGAAATCAGTTGCCCCAGCGCCGTCAGTACCGGCGCCAAAGTCAGTGACACCAGCGACTTGGGGAATGGACAATATCAGGCTATGATTACTTCTTCAACCAAAGCTGGCGGTCCATATACCATCAGCGCAGCCTTGGATGGGGCGGTATTAGCAGCTACAGTCTCCGTTACGTTTAAACCGGATACCGCAGTGATTGGTAAGAGTACTATCACAGTAAACCCGGATTTTATCACCGCCGACGGCAGTAGTACCGCGATTGTAACCGTGCAATTGATCGATACTTATGGAAATAAATTAACCAGTTCGGGCGGAGTTGTCCAAATTAGCTGTGAGGCCGGTACAGTAAGTGACACTACGGATAACTCCGATGGTAGCTACCAAGCAATGATCACTTCGTCGACCAAAGCGGGAGAATATAAAATTAGCGCTACCTTGGCAGGTGTGTCGCTCACCGCGACTGCGAGGATTACTTTTACACCCGGAGTGGCAGTGGTTGGCAAGAGCACTCTCACTATTAGTAAGAATCAAATACTGGCCGACGGAACCAGTACGGCGAAGGTGACAGTCCAGTTAATCGATGCTAACGACAACCAGTTGACCAGTGACGGCGGAACAGTGGTAATCGCCTCCCCCGGGGCGATCGCTAAGGGCGCTACAATCAGCGAAACCAGCTATGTAGGCAACGGACAATACCAGGCGATTATTCGGTCATCATCGGAGATAAGCGGCCCGTTTGTTGTCAGTGCTACTTTGAACAACACGGCACTGGCTGAAAGCACCCTGATTAGTTTCGTGGCGGGTCCAGTAATGATTTCAACCAAGATTACCGGCAATCAGTTAATCGTCCAAGTTGATAACTTGGCTTACACCGATACGAGATTAACCATTGACGGCGGGACTGCGACCGATAAGATAGCGGCGGATGGCGTTACTACCTTTACTTTACCGACTGATATTGGCATTTATACTTTGAAAATCTGGGTTTATTATGCGCTTACAGACGGTAGTTACGTTTATAGTGATCCGAAAATAGTATTTTATACGGTACGGCCCAAGTATATCCCGGGAAAGGGCGATGGGTTCGGTTGGGAAATGTGGAAGTGACTTTGAAAGGGAAACGATGAACTCAAAATGTTGGATAGGTTTACTGATTTTATCGTTTTTGCTATTTTGTCCGGGAGAACCGGCCTGGGCTTATCCCGGGTCTGTTTTTAGCGGGGTTGAAGAAGGTGAATTATTTATGGGTAGCCGTTTTGCTCTTAACGCCAACTATGATTTGATGTTGTCTTTGTATGAAAAAAATGGACTGGGAGGCGGTTTTTACTATCACGATAAATTTTCACAATTTAATCTGAGCGATGAACCCCGGCTCAAACAATATGATCTGAAAATACCCGATTTTACCATGGCTTATTCCGATGACCGGATTTTAGAGCAGAAAGAGGGCAGTTTGACTTTTTTGCATGGCAATTTAATTGCTGACGGCGCTTATTATGACAATACCTCGGATATACAGTCCCGGTTGAGTGTCGGCTATAAACTGCCTAATTTCTTTGCCGGGCTGATATTCCGCCAGAATCAAGATGAGTTGGACATGGTGAAGAACAACTTTGAATGGAAACAGCAGTTCAAGGTCGCTGGAAATATCATTGAAACCGATTATCAAAAAAATCAGTATCAGTATGGCCGGGATCAAATCGTCGGCGAAAGCACTGAACTATTGTTGACACCGGCGTGGAATTTTTTGCGGATTGGAACGGGCCATTTTGAGGAAACCCCGACCGGGGTCACACAAGATCGTTCCCGAATCCGGGCTCAATATTATCATACTCCGGCAGGTTTGGAACATTGGAAATTCGGAGGCAGCCTTGAGGAATTTGTTTATAGCGGGGGCGATCAGCGCACAGAGTTAGGTGCCTCAGGTCAATATCGTTACAAGTGGGAGAATGGCGGGTATTATCAATTAACTTATGAGGATATTCGACGAACCGGTGATACACCTTTTGAATTTGATGATAATCCGGAGCACACTTGTAATGGTGTTGCCGAATTCAACTGGCATATCGGCAATAATATTACAGATTTGTTGTTGAAATATAATTTTACGGAGAGTCAATGGGAGCAAGCAAAGGGATATATGGAAATCCCCATTGGCAATCAATATTCTGTTCTATGGATTGCTCAGTATACTTTTGATGGCTTGTATAGCGCCAATCAAACCACATACCTGTTGGAACTGAAACACAGCGGAACATTATCATTATTGAATCGTCTCGAATGGAATTATCATTTTGATATCTTGGAAGCTTCCTCAAAAGCCAGTATTCCGATAGCCCAAGATCGCTTGGACATGGAAATCAGTTATAGCTTTTATTATAAGACATTGGATGTCTTGAAATTGAATTATACGATTGATCAAATAGGGCAACTGACTTTACAATGTGAATTCGAACGGGATCGGTTTATGCTTATTTATAGATGGTTTTAAAGGAAAATGATCACGGAAGAAATTTGTTAACTCTCACACATGTCAAAAAATTGATAGATCCTTAAAACGATGTTTTTTGATAGAAGTCTCCGACACCAAGCGAGGGCTTTTTTTATTCTCCAAACCAGGCCTGGGTGAAATGACTGTTGTTACAATAAAAATGTGGGTTGATTATTAAAATTTAATATACATGCTACAGGAATATGCTGCTTGTAATGGCATTTACATAACGTTCAGTTATTTTTTACCAATTGTCCGTTGAGAAGCAGAACAAAATGTTATAAATTAACAAAAGTGTTGCTTAAAGGTATTTTTTTGGAGCGAAATTGTTGAATTCATGAAGTAGGTGTGATTTAGTATGATTCTTACTCAAATCCTTTGGCCGGGTGGGACCCGATTTCGTTTAAAGACAATCATAGCATATTTTGCCGCATATTCGGTGTTTATGATTTTAGGATTGCAAGGTGGTTTTCTGGCAAGGATCGTTCCTTTTTCAAGAGAAAGCTGGATAATGGTGCAAATCTTCATCGCATTGTTAGGAATTGTCACTTTGATGGAAACTTTGCTCAATTTTCTTTTCTGGAGAAATCAAGTTGCAACGTATACTCTTTATCTGGGGCCGGCTTTAATGATTGGATATATACTAGACAAACCATTGTGCTTTATTACCCCATTTTTCCGGAATTCCGGGGTATTATTTGGGTTCTGTTTTCAGAGTCAATTTTGGTTATGGCTTTTTTGCCGGTTTGTTTTAATTTCAGGACTGTTAATGTTTGTCTTCGTTTTTTTTAGAAAATCTAAGGGTAAAAAAATGAACCCGTTGATTAGTCTGGGTATGGTTTTATCATTTGCGACAATTTTGATTGTGATTTTTTCATTTCTCATGCAATCTTTGTCGCCTCAGCATAGAAAAGAGCTCTTTACTTTAATATATGCTCTCGTGACATTGGCATCGATTATCCTCATGATTTCAATCGGGGGATATTTACACCAATTTTCATTTAAAAAGGAAATATTGATTTATGAGGCCAGAGTAATTGAGTCAGGGAAGAGGGCATTTTTAACTGGTGTACATTTATTGATTTTCAGTGAAGTGTTTTTGTGGCGAAGCAGTTCAATGAATGATTGGGCTTCTTTCATCGGCTATCTTTTTAAATTAGCTGCGTTTTGGTTTTTAATGATTAGTTTGTGGAGGGCTTTGATGACCCGCTCCCTTTTGCATATTAATCTTACGGTAAAATCATTGATTCAGTCGATTGCAGTTCATGAAACTTTTACGAGCGAACATTCGAAACGTGTCGCAATTTTTGCCAAGATCATTGGAAAATGGTATGGTATGAACCGTAAAAGTCTGGAACGGTTGGGTTTAGCGGGAACTTTGCATGATGCTGGAAAGCTTTTAGTTCCAAAGGAAATTCTACAGAAAAAGGAGCCTTTAAGCGAGTCCGAGTGGGCGATTTTACGAAAACATCCCCAGGAAGGAGTGAAAATCATTGCTCCTCTGAAGCTAAATTGGTGTGAACAGGCTATTTTACAACATCATGAAAGGCCCGACGGAAAGGGATATCCCGGGAGGTTGTCGGGAACAGAATCGATTGATTTATTTGCCAGAATTATCGCTGTGGCTGATACTTTTGATGCCATAACATCGGACCGCCATTACCGTTTTGCTACCAATTTCGCCCGGGCGCAGGAAATTATTTTACGGGAAAGTGGAAAACAATTTGATCCCAAGTGTGTTAATGCGTTTATGAAGGCTTTTCCCGAACTTATCGAGTTTAGAAGAAAAAATTCAAGTCGCTTTGTTAAAAAACGCGGTTAAGAGGGATGAGATAAATGCACCTCCTTTTGCAACCGTTTATTCATACAGGTATGATGAATCGGATTCTGCATCATGGGAAGCTTGATGGTGTGTAGAAATAAAACGATTTGGCTTTTTTAGGTTATCCATTTTTATTAATCTTCATGAGAATTCAATCGATTATTGATTCTTCATGTATTGAATCCCCTAAAACCGCAAAAAATATTATTTAAAATCCATCTTAGTTCAATCAGTTCATTCAATCATACGATCAGGGAAAATCATGAAATTCATTCCTCCTGGAGAACAAGAATTTATTTCCTCCATCCGCGATTTACTTGGTAATCCATACGATTTGGCTTTCGAAACCTTGTCAGACAGCCATATAACCGCAGCCTACTTAGGATCGATCGTTGATGCCAATCAACTTCAAAATAACATTCTGGGTCCGTTGGGGACTATAGGACTGGAATCGTCTCGCCGTAATAACCGAAATTGGGAGCTGATTTTGCCGTTTGTTCGGGAGAGAGGCAAAAAAATTCGCAATGATTTGGGGGATGTAGTCGACGATCTCTTGGCGGGCAGAACTATCCTTCATTTGAGAGACAATACCGAGGTTTATTCATTTGAAACGGTAAAAAGGGCTAAAAGGCAGCCGACTGATGCCAATGTGGAACGGACTGTACGCGGGGCCAGAATTACTTTTGTCGAGGATTTTGACGATAATATTTCGATGATTCGTTCTTGGGTTCAGGATCCATCCTTACGGATTGAAGGAATGCGAATCGGCAGGAGAAGCCGTACCAAGGTTGCCGTAATCTATTTGGAGGAGGTAGCCGACTCCGGCTTAGTGGAAGAGGTCAGGAGAAGGCTGGAGCGTATTGACATTGATAGTGTGCTGGATTCAGGGTATTTGGAGCAACTCATAACCGATAACCGATGGTCTATTTTTCCCCTTACTCAAGCTACGGAACGTCCCGATAAAGTGGCGTCAGCTATTTTTGAAGGCAGAGTAGCTATCAATGTCAGCGGGAGTCAAAACGTAGTCATTGTACCGGTGACCGTCAACGACCTCTATCAGAGCCCGGAGGATTATTATTGGGGGTTTTGGTTTGGCTGTTTTTTGCGTTTTTTCCGGGTCCTTGGCAATAATATTGCAGTAGCTCTTCCTGGTTTATATATTGCCCTGCTGGGGGTCAATTCCGAGATATTGCCGGTTCAATTTGTCTTAACCATTACCGGGAGCCGGATGGGGGTCGCTTTTCCATTATTGATGGAGCTTTTACTGATGGAAATAACCCTGGAAATATTTCGTGAGGCCAGTTTACGGTTACCTCAAACCCTGAGCCAAACTTTGGGTGTCACAACGGGAATCGTTTTGGGATTTGCGGCTGTCGGTGCCGGTATTGTGTCAAATGCCACTTTGGTAGTAACTGTAATTACTGCCATTGCCTCATACTCAGGGCCGGATTACAGCATTGGCTTATCTTGGCGGATTTTAAAGTATATTTTGATTTTTGCAGCGGCTTTATTTGGATTGGTAGGTTTGGTAGCTGTTGGATTAATGGTTTTGGGTTTTGCTGCTGTGCAGAATTCCTTCGGTGTTGGCTATTTGTCACCATGGACACCAATCCGCGGCGTGGAACTTCTGGATACAATTTTGCGGCGACCTCTGTGGATGCCCCGTAGGGGAGGAACATACCACCCAAAAGATAAAAGAAGGTATAAGCAGAAAGGAGACCCGGACACGGGATATGGCAAACGGGAAGATGAATGACTTGGGTCAGACAAGGGTCAAAGTTTCACCCTTGATGCTGTTTGTTTTACTCCTCGTTTCGGGGATGGGATTAGCTTATTTGACCCCTTTGCACGATGTCGCCAAAACTTGTGGCCCCAGTGCTTACCTGGCTGTACTTTCCGCCGGAATAATGTTATTGCCGTTTGTTTTTTTGATCCTAGGACTGCAACATCGTTTTCCGGAGAAAAATATTTTGGGGGCTGCAACAGAAACCTTTGGAAAAATCCCGGGCACCATTTTGAATCTCTTCTATTTGGGGGCCCTTTTCTTTCAAGTTATTGTCGTTGTCTATAACACCGCTGAGCTGATTATTACCTATTCTTTAAATAGAACGCCTCTTTGGGCTGTTATGGTTTTGATTCTGATTAGTTCGGGTTTTTTTGTGAAAAATGGTTTGGTGGGAATCAGCAGGCTTGCCGGGTTTGTTTTTATTCCGGTCTTTTTTTTCAGGATTCTGATATTGGCTTTTGCAACTCAGGGATTTGAAGTAAATCAACTTTTACCTGTTATATCGGCTGGTCCATTGGAATATCTCCAAGGCGGAAATTCCATCGCGATGATTTTTGGTCCTGCCGGGATCGGTCTTTTATTTATTTATCCTTTGTTATCCAAACCCGGAAAATTGAAACTAATTACCGCTAGCTTACTTGGTACGCAAATCTTGATTACTTTTGTCAGCTTCAGCATCGTGATCGGAGTCTTTGGGGATATTGGGCTTCAGTCGTATGCCTGGCCTGTTTTTGAAGTTATCCGTAGAATCGATATTTCGTTTTTAGCCCTCGACCAATTAGGAGTTATCTTTCTAATCATATGGTTCACCGCACTTTTGATAGGCTTATCGTTGGTATTTTATATATTGGGAGGTGGGCTCAGCCAGCAATTTAGCAAACTCAAATATTGGTGGTGCTTATTGGGAAGCATCTCTATCGTGGGTATCGGAACTTTATGGATACCCAGCCAGTTTTATGATTTTTATATTTTTAGGGTTATCAGCAAAAACTTTATTATCTTTTTTTACGGTTATCCGCTTTTAATTTATATTGGGGCACTGGTCCGGGGGATTGGAGTTAAAAAAACTTGAACTCGAAACGGGTTTTGGTTACAGTCTTTATGTTGATAATGATTGTACCAGGATGTTGGGACTTGGAAGAGATCGACCGGCGGGCTTTTGTTACCGCTTTGGGGATTGATTTGAAACCTAAAGGTTTAGTGGTTCTTACCGCCCAACTTCCTTTGCCCAGACAGATGCTGCCGCCAGGTTCAACTTCGGGTGGAAAAGAAGGGAAAAGCTTTCACACTATTAGCGCCACGGCTCACAATGTTTTTAACGCTTTTGGAATGTTACAATCTAAAACCAATCGTCATCTGGTAGTTCAGCAGAACAGGCTGATTGTTATAGGCGAAGAGGCAGCCCGGCAAGGGGTTAATCCTTTATTAGACTGGATTTTCAGGAACCCAAAGCTTTCACCCCAATCGTTGATATTTATAGCCCGGCATCGTTTGGCAAAGGAGATATTATCAGAAACTCCTTCCGTATCCAATATGCCGGGACTGGAAATCAGGATAGCGAGTCAATTAGCAACCAAGGAAAATCATACCGAATTTGTCCCTGCATGGCGTTTTCGCAAGATTATGGTTAATAAAACCAGGGACTTATATGCTCCCATGGTTGATTTTGATCAAGAAGAAGGACAATTCATCAAAGAAGGTTTGGCCGTTTTTAATGGCGCCGATTTAGTCGGTGAATTAAACCGGGAAGAGACTCAAATTTTCAATGTTCTCACCAATCAAATGAAAGCCGGTACTATGACCTTTGGTCTCGATGAACGAGAAAACGGTAAAGCCTTTTCGATGCGAAATATAATGGCAACTGCTAAGATAAAAGTTAACATCATGCGAGGGAAGCTCTTTTTTTGGGTTGATTGTGAGACAAAAGGTTCCTTATCGGAAACAAATGACATGGGCCAGCGGTTAACCTTGCGTTCCCTCGAAAAATTAGAAAAAAAAGTGGAAAAGGAAATGCAGTTGAGGACCACCAGTTTGATTCATAAGTTGCAATCGCTGCACTCCGATTCAATCGGTTTCGGGGAGCATTTGCGGGCCCAGCATTATAGAATATGGAAAGAAATGGACTGGAAAGAACTTTTCCCAATGGTGCCTTTTCGAGTATCAGTAAAGGCCAAGATTATAAGAAATGGAGTTTTTCGTTGATTGTCCCAATACTGTAATTCTAACCCTCGACTTTAGCCGGTGGTGGTTGGAATTTATGAATGATAAGGTAATTTTTAATCCCTATCAAAACAAACCAGGAGAGACTATATTCTCTCCTGGTTTGTTTATGTGAAATTCAGATTGGGTTAAATGAGCCGATGCTAGACATTTAGTGTTTGTAATTATTATATGCAATAATATTATTAAAATATCAAACTATTTATTAAATTATTCTACTTTAATTTTTGGATGACTTATAAGAAAATTATTGTATCAAAATGATTAAAAACTTTTAACGGGTTGAAAATAAATAATCGACGAAAGGAGGACTGAAAACTTCATTTTATCTGCTTGTTTATTATTTACGTTCAAGAAAATTAAAGGAGGGAACAAAATGAAAAGTAAACATTGGTTGTTAGTGATTTGGGCGATTGGCTTATTCTCGGGAATGAATTTATTTTTACCCATTAGCCATGCAGCTGTTGTCCAAACGGTTCCGGGGCGGATAGAGGCGGAGAGCTATAGCGCCATGTCCGGAATCCAAACCGAGACTTGTGCTGAAGGAGGGGAAGATGTTGGGTGGATTGACGCCGGTGATTGGATGGATTATAGCGTGAATGTTCAGACAACCAGCAGTTATACGGTAGAATTCAGGGTCGCTAGTATTGCCAATACTCAATTCCAATTGCTCAACGGTTCTACGGTTTTAGCAACAGTCAACGTGCCCAATACCGGTGGATATCAGGCTTGGACGACTGTAAACGTGAACAATATTAGCCTTCCTGCCGGGAATCAAACTTTACGAGTCTACGCGGTGACCAATGGTTGGAACATCAATTGGGTCAGTTTCAGTCTTAGCGGATCGGTAACCCCCGTGCCAAGCGGAAATCTGGCTTTAAACAAAACAGCAGTTGCATATTCCACTGAAAATGCCACCCTTTATTCTGCAGGAAACGTAGTGGATGGCAATACCGGAACCCGTTGGAGTTCGGCGTTTTCCGATCCTCAGTGGATTTATGTAAATTTGGGCTCACCCTACGCAATTAATAAAGTCGTTTTAAACTGGGAAGCCGCTTATGGGAAATCTTATCAGATTCAGGTTTCGTCCGATGCCAGCAACTGGAGTCCCGTTTGGTCCACCGATAACGGAAGCGGTGGTGTTGTAACCGCAACCTTTGCGGCAACCAACGCGCAATATGTAAGGATGTACGGAACTGCCAGGGGAAGCGGTTACGGTTATTCCCTCTATGAATTTGAAGTTTATGCGGATTCCTCAAATGGAACGGTGGACTTTGGTCCCAATGTCTACATCTTCGATCCTTCCATGCCTGCTTCGGAGATTCAAAGCCGTTGCGATGCCGTATATACCCGGCAACAAAGCAATCAATTTGGTTCGGAGCGTTATGCCTTACTCTTTAAACCCGGTTCTTACAATGTCAATGTTAATGTAGGTTTTTACACCTCCATCATCGGTTTGGGTCCGAGGCCCGACGACACTACCATAACCGGTTCCATTCGCTGTGAAGCCGATTGGATGGGCGGCAATGCCACTTGTAATTTTTGGCGGACAGTGGAAAATCTGGCTGATGTACCGACTTATTCGGCGAACCCCTTGGCTCCTTCGGGTACGGAAACTTGGGGAGCATCCCAGGCGGCTCCCATGAGACGAATGCATATCAAGGGCTCTCTGACTTTATGGGATCCCAATCCCAACAACTATGACGGGAGCTGGTCCAGCGGCGGATTCATTGCCGACTCCATCGTGGACGGCCAAATAAGCTCCGGATCCCAACAACAATATTTTACCAGAAATAGTCAAGTGGGCTCATGGAGCGGTTCCAACTGGAACATGGTTTTTGTCGGGACCAATGGCGCTCCTGGGGATAGCTGGCCCAGCCCCTCTTACACTGTAGTAAGCCAGACACCGGTTATCCGGGAAAAGCCGTTTTTATACCTGGATAAAGGTGGAAACTATTTTGTTTTTGTACCGGCGCTTCGGAACAACAGTCAGGGAAGCAGCTGGTCCAGTAATATGGGACAAGGCACATCCCTTTCCATCGATCAATTCTATATCGCCAAGTCGGGGACAGACAATGCAATCACCATTAACGCAGCACTCAGTCAGGGAAAAAATTTAATCCTAACGCCGGGCATTTACCATCTGAATGAACCCATTCAAATCACCCGCGCCAATACGGTGGTACTGGGGATGGGCCTGCCGACTTTGGTGCCGGATAACGGAACGGCGGCCATGAAAGTTGCCGATGTGGACGGTATCACTCTGGCGGGTATTCTTTTTGATGCAGGTGCATTGAATTCGCCGGTATTGCTGGAGGTGGGACCGGCGGGCAGTTCATTAAGCCATGCCGGTAATCCCACTTTCCTATATGATATTTTTTGCCGGGTGGGCGGAGCTGCTGTGGGGAAGGCTACCCATTGTGTGGTTATTAACAGCAATGATGTGGTCGGCGACGATTTATGGATATGGCGGGCTGACCACGGTACGGGCGTTGGCTGGACCACCAACACGGCGACTAACGGTTTGATCGTCAACGGCAATCATGTAACTTTTTACGGCCTGTTTGTTGAGCACTTTCAGGAATATCAAACTTTATGGAATGGCAACGGTGGACGGACCTATTTTTATCAAAGCGAATGCCCGTATGATGCACCGAACCAAGCATCCTGGCAGCATAACGGGATTAACGGCTGGACCAGTTACAAAGTAGCAGACACTGTGAGCAGCCACGAGGGCTGGGGACTGGGAGTTTACTGCGTATATACCGTTGACTTGAACATCAAATGCAATAGCGGTATCGAGGCTCCGGTTAACGCGGGAGTTAAACTTCATCATCTGGTGACTGTTTCTTTAGGTGGCCAGGGAGAAATCACCCATGTGGTTAACAACATCGGCGGCCCATCGAACTCGGCTACCAACATCGCTACGGTCACTCAATTTCCGTGATGTTTCATTGAATGGCCGGTAATTTCCAGCGATATTTTAGGGGTTGTCCCAAAGAAATTGGGGCAGCCCCTTTAATTAACCGCTGATCGGAACCAACTTTTATCCGGCCTTCATTTTAGAAGCTAACAATCATTTTTAAAAGATCCCCGCCGTCATAGGAGTCCCCTGGCCAACCGGAGGTTCCGCGGATAGCCTCTACAGCAATATGATTGGTAAAATTGTAACCGGCTTTTAACACATAATAGCCATTACTGCATTCCCGTTCACCGATAAAGTAAAATTTATCCAGAGTTAATTGACCCCCGTAGTTGTAGTTGCGGGCATCCCGGTTTTCTTTATTGTCGGTTTTAGCAATCGGCCGGTCATATTCGAAATATAATTTAAATTCCTTGATAAGCTGCGCATCAAGTTGCACCGCCCATTCCGGAACGCCATAGCCCATATCTTGATAGGCCAATCCTAAATTAATCAGGCCACCTATTTTGTTTTGATGAAATTCCACAGTGTAAGCACCGGCATCGTAATGAGTTTTTATGGTATCCGTTATGGGTTTATCATAATCCTTGGCGATCACGCCTGCGGCAAAACTGGTATTTTCTCCAAGAGAGCAGGAATACTTAACCCCAAAGGGAGCAACAATGCTGGTGAAATCCCCCAAAGTATCCATGATGTCGGGGTTGTAGCGGAATTTTCCAATTTGGAAGGTTCCAAAACCGCTTTTGGTGGTAATGTAAGCTTCCCGGATATTGGTGGCCAGGGAATTGGATTGGGTAACCGATTTTCCCTCTTCAATAGTCGTATTCTCGGGAACCGTATTGGCGTCAATATTTTGAATCGTTATGCTGTAAGTTGTAGTATCATCAAAACTGCCATTCATCGATATTCTGGTGTCCAAGAGGGACTCGCCGGTATCACCATAATTTTCGTACTGTAGTTTACAGCCAAAGGTTGGTCCGCTGGTGGCAGCGACGGCGCTGAAGGATGTTGCAAAAATCAATGTGAACGCAAGCAGAAAAACGAAGATTTTCTTCATAAACGCTCCTCCTTTAAATTGATTTCAAAAGTTTCGAGGTATCAATATTTTTAGGGCCTCCCAAACTTTTTAACATTATATTCTCTGGTTTCCAATATATTCCTGATCGAAAAAGGGCATAGGTAAAATAAAAAATCTTCCAAGATTACGGGAAGGCAGGCTGGAGGGTATAGCATGTTTGCATATACGTTAAAGATGTAAGTCCTTTTTTTCATCTGAGAAATCATAAATTCCATTTTATTTGGCGACAATGTTTTGAAAACTTCTGCGATTCAACCGTGCTATCCAGACTGTTCCGGAATTGGCTCATGATCTTGAATTGATCCGGATTCCTTTGTTTCCAGGTCGATGCTACATTGAATTCCGGGCTTCGAGTTGATTCCAATGGGTGCCAGGGAAGGAGGGTTGCTTTACTTGCCGATTGTCAAAGTTTGGTTGTTTAAATGAAGGAGGAACTAGAGATGAAAAATCATTCATTTCGCTATGTACGATTATTGGTTGGAATGTTGATACTAGTAAGCGTTTTTTATTCCGCAGTGACATGGGCGGTAGATATTTATCCATTTCAAGATCCAACGCTTTCTTTAGAAATCAGAGTGAGCGATTTGATGGCGCGCTTAACGTATGATGAAAAAGCAACTTTTTTCCATCAATGGATACCAGCCATACCGCGTTTGGGAATTCAGTCTTTCCGTACCGGGACTGAAGCCTTGCATGGCATTGCCTGGCTGGGTGCGGCAACTGTATTCCCACAAGCCACCGGATTTGGATGCACCTGGGATAGGGATTTGATAAAGCAAATCGGTTCAGCGGTCGGGGAGGAAGCGAGAGGATTTCATCAGCTCGATCCGGTAAAAAATGGGTTATCATTGTGGGCACCGGTCGTTGATTTGGAAAGAGATCCTAGAGCAGGCCGTTTTGAAGAGGGATATGGGGAAGATCCCTATTTAGTAGGCCAATTGGCCATCGCTTATTGTTTGGGCATTAAAGGCGAAGATCCCTTTTACTATAAAGCGATTCCGACACTTAAACATTTTTATGCCTATAATCTTGAAGCGAACCGGGATATATTTTCCGTGAACATCGATGAGCGGAACAAAAACGAATACTATCTGAAATCATTTCAATATCCGGTTGAGGCCGGGGCCGCCAAATCATTAATGACTTCTTATAATTTAGTCAATGGAATCCCCAATACTGTCTCTCCGGAAATCAATACCTTGGTCAAGGATAAATGGGCCAAAGGGAAAGACTTTTTTGTGGTTACCGATGCCTATTCACCGAGTAATTTGATTAATTCCCAACATTATTACAGTGACCCTGCTTATTCTCATGCCGGGATGATCAAAGCCGGAGTGGACAGTATGACCCAGGACGACAGTGATAATACCAATACCGTCACTCATATTAAAGACGCTCTGGCATTAGGATTACTTACCATGGACGATATTGATATAGGAGTCAAAAACATCTTACGAGTGAGATTTCATACGGGTGAGTTTGATATCGGAGGAAATAATCCTTATAAGAGTTTAGGCACAGAGCAAATCTGTTCTGCTGAACATGCTACATTAGCCCTTAAGGCAGCCCGGGAACAACTGGTTCTTTTAAAGAATAATCATGAAACTTTACCGTTGCCTAAGAATCATCTCAGAAAAGTAGCTGTGATTGGCCCTTTGGCCGATCAGGTATTAACCGATTTTTATTCGGCGCCTTTTCCTTATACCAAATCAGTCCTGGATGGTATTCAAACTAAAATTGCTGCGGATAAAGTCGCTTTTACCAGAGGGATCGACCAAATAGCCCTTAAATCGGTGGCCAATTCCCGATATGTAACCGCTCCTGCCGGCGGAGGACAATTAACAGCCACTGCTGCTAGGGTGGGAGTCAATGAAACCTTCGATTTATATGACTTTGGATGGGGCCAATATCTCTTACGCTCCCATGCCAATGATAAATTTCTCACCGGCAATGGCAACTGGAGTGCGAATGTGCTCAACACTGCCAATGCGCCGGGTGTTCAGAATAACAGCGTGGCAGCCCAGGAATGGTTTACCTATCAGAACTTTAATTATGAGCGTCAGGCGGACGGAACCCATGCTTTGTACAATTATCAAGTGTCTCACTGGGATACCGGGCTTAGCGGCGGGAAATATGTGACAGTGGATGCTGGATCCTCCTATGCTTTGAATGCTACTCAAGGGACTGCCGGCACCAATGAAAAATTTCAATCCACTGTCTTGGTGAATGGTTTGACAGCGGCCACTGACGTAGCCCGGGGAGCCGATGCGGCCATTGTGGTGGTGGGAAACGAGCCGATGTTGAATGGCAGGGAAACCTTAGACCGTCAAGAAATTTCCCTTCCTCCGGCCCAAGAAGAGCTGATCCGGGAAGTGGCTGCGGTAAATCAAAACACGATTGTGGTGGTTATTTCGAGCTATCCGATGGCTATAGGCAAGGTGGAAAATAACCCGCACGTAAAGGCGATCATCTATTCATCCCACGGGGGACAAGAGGAAGGAACGGCGATTGCCGACGCCATTTTCGGAGATTACGCTCCCGCCGGTCGGTTGAATTCCACCTGGTACAGCTCACTGAATCAATTACCGGCTATTACTGATTTTGATATTATCAATGGCAAGCGTACTTACATGTATTTTGAAGGTAAACCTTTATACCCCTTTGGTTACGGGTTAACATACACCAGTTTTCAATATAGTAATTTACGGCTGAGTTCCGGTGGAATGAAGAACTCCGGACAGATTACCGTCAGTGTCGAGGTGAAAAATACCGGGACTGTGGCTAGCGACGAAGTGGTCCAGCTATATGTTAAAGAATTGCAGCCCAAGATAAAACGGCCAAGTAAAGAACTTAAAGGATTTGACCGGATTCATTTGCTACCAGGCTCCAGGCGAACCGTCAAAATTAATTTGCCCGCCCGGGAATTGGCATGCTGGGATCAAAAGCGGAACGGTTTTTATGTGAAGCCGGGCGACTATCGCATCATGATCGGGCGCTCTTCAGCAGATATTCAATTAGATGCCGTCATAATGGTATTTGAGGGTAAAAAGTAAATCATCTGCAAAAGAACAGGCAGTTTCCTGCTTGAGAGCGAATAGTTTTTGCAAATGGATGTGCGACCAGTATAAAAAAAGAGTCTCCAAAAAATCGAGACTCTTTTTTTTATTTATTTTCATATCCGATATTGTAAATTCCCTAATGGGGCTCTTTATTTATAGTCGGGTTGAAGGTAATTTAGGTAAATAATGACGATATACCCAGGCAGAGAAACTAAACCATGGAGTAAAGACGGTTATTGTAATGGCCGCCCCTCGCAAAAATCCATGATGGTATTGAAAATAACCTAAGTTCTGCTCTACAAATCCTACCAGCACTGCAAATCCGCTAAAGCCTATGATATATGGAATCAAGAATTCCATCCGGACTGGCAAAAAATAGAAGAAGGCCATCCAGATAAAAGTAAAAGCCAAAGGAATAAAAATCGGAATTCCCAACACTACGAATGGCCCTGACCGATAAGAAAATTCACCGAGTAGTTTCCCAATAAAAAGTATCGTAACAATATCCACTAACCCACCTAAAACAAAACCAAATATGAAAAATTTTTTATAATCTTTCAGTGGTATGAAAACTATGGTTGGAATGGCAAAAAGAAGTGCTAATCCAGGCCAGAATATAAGATCTTTGTTGATAGTCAATCTCATTCACCGTTCTCTTTTTCTTGGGATATTTTATTGTTTCTCGGCGAATCAGGAATCATGTAAAAATCTAGTATATCCTAAGAATGCGGCTATATTTGAGCGAAGGTACCGGATTTTTTGGAAAATTTTAAAAAAATCATAGGATAATCAAAAAAAATCTATTGAAGGCGGATGGGATTGAGGTAAAATTAAATTACAAATATTGGAATTTTATTGTAGCATTTATATTGATGTTTTTTCCCTTCTTAAAATCCTTCCTGAACCATTGAATTCACGTATGGAAAAGTAAATGGGCCGAATTTGGGTCAACTCATCCCAGTCGCAAAACTTTCCAACTAAATTTTGCAGATTCTTCCTTTTCGGGGTTGACTAGAAAACCGTTGTAGTCAAAAGCGTTCTTTTGTTAAATATCGTCTGTTTGATTTTGAACGGGAACTTTTCTAAAAAGTCATCCGCACCGTTGCCGGGAATATAAAATAACGCTAGGCCGCGCTACGTAACCTTTGTAAGCCAAGATTAAGGGATTGGGTTTAAAGATTTTCCAAATCACCCTGGCCCCTGCCGGGGCAGGTGAAAGGATGAAAATAGGGTGTTTTTCTCGCGTAGGGGCGCCGTCACCACTGGTGACGCAGGCGTATAGTTTTTTAACAATGCTTTTCGTCTTTTCTTTGCGTCTGTGTCACTTATAGTGCCGACGCCTCAGTGGGAGATTTGATTTTTCGGACTTCGAAGTATTTTCTGGATAGGAGGTGATATCGATGTAGCTATTCTTTCGGAACTTCCCGGAAAATAAAAAAAGAAAGGGTGTAGAAAATGAAACATTTTACTAAACATTATCTTCCAATCAAAAGTTTAATTTTGGTTTTTCTGGTATCGATTTTTATTTCCGCCGTTGCCTTTGCACAAGCGGATAATCCCCTTCTCACTAGTGTTTATACAGCAGATGCCAATCCGTATGTTTATAATGGCCGCTTCTATATTGTTTGTGGCCAGGATCAGGCCAATTCGACTGCCTTTAATATGTATGCCTGGCGGCTGATGTCATCCTCCGACATGAATACCTGGACGGATCACGGGGTGATTGCCAAACCTGCGGATTATAGCTGGATGCCTAGCAATCGGGCTTGGGCGTCAACTATTATCAATCGCAATAATAAATTCTATTTTTATATCGCTACCGATTATGCGGTTGGAGTCTTGACTTCAAGCAGTATTACCGGTCCCTATACCGACCCCCTCGGGAAAGCACTCATCGACAAGAATACGCCGGGACATGCCGCGCGGGATATTGATCCCTATGTCTTCATGGATGACGATGGACAAGCCTATCTGTTCTGGGGCGGCGACGGAAATTGCCGTTATGTCAGACTCAATAGTGATATGATTTCCCTTGCCAGCAGTGTGATGGATGTCCCCGGTCTAACCGGAAGTGGATATACTTACCTGGAAGCTCCCTTCGTTTTTAAAACCAACGGCACCTATTTTTTGATGTATGCCGATTCGCCCTGGCCTTCGAAGATTCACTATGCCACTGCCAGTAGTATTAGCGGCCCCTGGACCCACCGCGGGGTCATTGGCAGCGCCACCGGGACCGGTACCAATCATGAAGGAGCCGCTTATTTCAATAATCAATGGTGGTACACCTACCATACGGAGGAATTATCCAATGGCAATCCATATAGCCGCTCTGTCTGTATTGATAAGATGTATATTGCCGGCAGCGTTATTTTACCGATACCCTATAGTTCATTTTGGATGAACGGCGGGACTTCATACTGCAAAATCATCAATCGCTCAACCGGAAAATGTCTGGACAACATGGGTTCTACCTCGGACGGTGCCAATGTATGTCAGTACGCCAGTGGTTCCAGTTATAATCAACAGTGGCAACTGGTGGATGCAGGCAGTGGATATTTTAAATTTGTCTGCCGTACCGGGAGCAAGTATTTGGATGGGATGGGCCGCACCTCCACCGGTTCTAATGTGGCCCAATACAGCAGCAGTAGCAGCAATAACCAGCAATGGCAGATTGTCGATGCCGGCAGCGGTTACGTAAAAATCATTAACCGGGCGACAGGTTTATATTTAGATTCCATGGGCCTGACCAGTGATGGCTCGGTAGTCGGCCAATATACTAGCAGTTCCAGTTATAATCAACAATGGCAGATTGTTGCCCCGTAATCTTTTGTAATAAGGAGGGAGAAAATGAAAAGAAAATTTGCAATCACGACGGTACTGTTACTGATGATGATTACGGTGACTTCGGTGGGTTTGGCGATGAATCCGATCATCTCCAATGTATTTACCGCTGATCCGGCGGCTATGGTCTATAATGGCACGGTTTATCTGTATACGGGCCATGATGAAGCGGCTTTGGGTGGCTCATCTTATGTGATGAATAACTGGCTTTGCTTTTCTTCCACGGATATGGTGAACTGGACCAGTCGTGGCACAGCGCTTTCCGTGAGCGCTTTTAGCTGGGCCAAGGCCGATGCTTGGGCCGGGCAGGTTATCTATCGAAACGGCAAGTTTTACTGGTACATCTGCGCCGAACATAAAACCATTTCCGGTAAGGCCATCGGGGTCGCCGTATCCACCAGCCCCACCGGTCCGTTTACCGATGCCAGGGGCAGCGCTTTGATTACCAACAATCAGACCACCCAAACCAGTATCAGCTGGGATGATATCGATCCCACCGTATTTATTGATGATGATGGACAAGCCTATTTATACTGGGGCAATACCGTATGCAAATATGTCAAGCTTAACAGTGATATGATCACTTACAGTGGTTCTATTCAAACTGTCAGTCTGCCCAGTTTCACCGAAGCACCGTGGCTGCATAAGCATAATGGAATCTACTATTTATCCTACGCGTATGGCTGGCCGGAGAAAATCGCTTACGCTACCAGCAGCAGCCCCACCGGTCCCTGGACCTACCGGGGAATCATCAATGATTATGTGCCCAATTGCGGCACCAACCACCAGGCGATCATCGAGTTTAACGGCAATTCTTATTTTATTTATCATAATGGATTGCTGGGCGGCGATTACCGGCGATCGGTCTGTATCGACCGTTTATATTACAATAGCGATGGGACAATTCAACAGGTGGTCCAAACCACGGCCGGATTGGGGAGTACGGTTCCGAAAACCGGGGTCAATTACCTAATCATCAATAGGAACAGTAGCAAATTTTTGGATGTAATCAATGCCTCCACAGCCGACGGCGCCAATGTCCAACAATACTCAAACACGGTCAACAATTGCCAGCGCTGGAAATTGGTTGACGCCGGCAGCGGTTACTATCAAATCGTAAATGTCAATAGCGGTAAGCTTTTGGAAGTTGTCAACGCCTCCACGGCCGATGGAGGAAACGTGCAGCAGTATACGAATAACGGCAACAACTGCCAGAAATGGAGATTAGAAGATGCCGGCGGTGGTTTTTACCGCATTATTAATGTCAATAGCGGAAAGCTTTTAGAAGTAATCAGCGCTTCAACTGCCGATGGGGCCAATGTGCAGCAGTACACAAACAACGGAAACTATTGTCAGCAATGGAGATTTATCCAGTAATTATTTGAAGCATTTCTTATTTGAAACAAGAGGCTGTCTAAAAAGCAATTGAAAATCAATAAGAAATACAATATGTGGACTCATTGAATAAGTTGATTCCGATATATTGTATTTCTTTATTTGCGTGCGTTTGCCGTCATGCGTTTACCGCAAGAATTTACTTATGGACCATCCCCGAAGATTGAAACGTAAACTTTATGATAATCTGGATTGATAATCCTCATAGCCAAACTGCCGGACGATTTGGACCCCTTCAGTCTCATTATAGCGGACAATGGCCGGCAGGTTGACCCCGTTAAAGGTGTTATTTTTAACCATCGAATAGTGGGCCATATCACAGAATGTCAGTCTGTCTCCGGGTTTTAACGGCTGTTTGAAAGAATAGTCGCCAATAATATCCCCCGCCAGACAAGTAGGTCCTCCCAGACGGTAAGTATGAGCATATTCTCCCGGTTTTCCGGCATCAATAATATCAGGCCGATAAGGCATTTCCAGGACATCCGGCATATGGCAGGCGGCCGAAGTATCCAAGATGGCGATATCGCTCCCATTATGAACGATATCCAAAACCGAGGCAACCAGAAATCCGGTATTGAGAGCTACAGCCTCTCCCGGCTCAAGATAGACCTCCAAGCCGTACTTGTCCTTAAAAAACATGATTGAACGGACCAGGGTATCCAGATCATAATCGGGCCTGGTGATATGATGCCCACCGCCAAAATTCAACCATTTCATTTTGGGAAGGAAATCGCCGAATTTTTGCTCCACTACTTTAATGGTGCGTTCCAGAGTGTCCGAGTTTTGTTCGCACATGGTGTGGAAGTGCAGTCCGCTGAGGCCTTCCAGGGCTTCCGGTTGAAAATTGATCCGGGTGATACCTAGTCTGGAATGTTGATAGCAAGGATTATAAATCGGCGTCGCGATTTCCGAATACTCCGGATTGATACGGAGCCCGCAGCTAATCTTGTTGGATGCTTTTTTCACTTTATCCTTGTAACGAAACCATTGGTTAAACGAATTGAAGACAATATGATCGCAATAGCGCATCAATTCATCAAATTCCGCCTCTACATAAGCAGGGGCGTAGATATGAACCTCCCCGCCCATTTTTTCAAATCCCAGTCTTGCCTCAAACAATGAGCTGGCAGTGACGCCCTTTAGATATTTGGATATTAGTGGAAAGACTGAAAACATCGAAAATCCTTTTAACGCCAAAAGGATTTTACATCCGGTACGGCGCTGGACAGAGTCGAGGATTTCCAAATTCTTGCGCAGCAGTCTTTCATCCACAATATAGCAGGGTGATGGGAGTAAATTCAGATCAAAATGCATTTTTTTACCTCAATCGATTAAAGTTGGCGCGAAATCTTCCTTCCAGGGCAGTCCGTAACGATTCAAGGCCTCCATGAACGGATCGGGATCGAATTCTTCCACGTTAAAGACGCCGGGTTTTTTCCAAAGGCCTTTCAGGACCATCATGGCACCAATCATTGCGGGTACGCCCGTAGTGTAAGAAATGGCCTGGGACCCTACTTCGGCAAAGCATCTTTCATGATCGGAAACATTGTAAACATAATAGGTTCTGGGCTTGCCATCTTTGACGCCTTGAATGATGCATCCGATATTCGTTTTCCCTTTTGTTCGGGGGCCCAGTGAAGCCGGATCCGGCAGGATGGCTTTTAAAAACTGTAGGGGAACAATTTCCCGATCCTCATAAATGATAGGCTTAATAGAAGTCATACCCACATTTTGCAGCACTTTTAAATGGTTGAGATAATTATCGGAAAAAGTCATCCAAAAACGGATTTTCTTGATTCCTTTGATATGGATAGCTAGGGATTCTAATTCTTCATGGTAAAGCAAGTAGACATTGCGGGGCCCGATTTCGGGCAAGTCATAGGTCCGTCTTAGCTCCAGAGGGCCTGTTTTTATCCAATCACCGTTTTCATAATAACGGCCGTTGGCGGTGACTTCCCGAATATTAATTTCCGGGTTAAAGTTGGTTGCGAAAGGATATCCATGATCACCGGCGTTGGCGTCCACGATATCGATAGTATGAATTTCATCAAAGTAATGTTTTTGAGCATAGGCGCAAAAAACGCCGGTCACACCAGGATCGAAACCGCTTCCTAAAAGTGCTGTTATACCGGCATTTCGAAATTTTTCTTGGTAAGCCCATTGCCACTTATATTCGAATTTCGGAATGTCGGGAGGTTCGTAATTAGCGGTGTCGAGATAGTCTACTCCCGTAGCGAGGCAGGCGTCCATAATCGAAAGATCCTGATAGGGGAGGGCAACATTAATAACAATATCCGGCCTGAAACTTTCAATCAAACGAATCACGTTTTGGGTATTGTCCGCATCGAGCTCTGCGGTTTGAATCTTGGTCCTGCTTCCGGCCAGCTGTTTTTTAATCGTATCACATTTAGATAAAGTTCGGCTTGCTAAGCAGATTTCTTCAAAAACTTCTGGATTTTGGCAGCATTTGTGCACAACAACGCTTGAAACTCCTCCAGCACCAATAATCAAAGTTTTTCCCATATCAATCCCCCAATTCATTTTTTAGAATAACGATGAAAATTATATAAAAAAAGATCCGAATAATCAAGATAAATGGTAAAAATTTAGCTTATTTTCATAAATCTCCAGAACCGTTCTAAATACTACTTAAATCATAATTAAACGATAAAAAATACCTATCCGGTTGATATTCAAACCGGATAGGTATTTTTTTGCCATTGGATTACGATATCTTTACGATATGTACCCAAAGCAGGGGCCGTTCGATTGAGTTGTAGATCGCATAAAAGGTTTAGTTTTAACCGAAGGATGCCATTGTATATCTTTTCGATTGCCGGGTACTTTTGGTTAGCCCGGTTGTTTATAGTTTCAAATCGACTCCGCTTTTTTTCTCGCGCATCAAGATTTCTACCAGTGAAACCAAATGGGCTCCGGCCTCAACCGGCGGGGTGCCGTGTTTATGAATGTTGGAAACCACAGTCCGCTGGGATTCGGGTTTGGAAGTGCTGGATTCATACGCCATATAGCACCCCATGCTCTCTCCGGTGGCCAGTCCGGGTCTTTCGCCGACTAATAACAAAGTGACTTTAGCGTTTAAAGCTTCGCTGATTCGGTCCATCGTGGCAACGCGTCCGAATTTAACGAAAATGGGTGTGCCGATCCGGTATTTTTTAGCCTGGAACCCATCCACCATCATGGGAAAAATATCTTGAATATTCTCATTGATGGCCGGGGAACTAAGCCCGTCTGCCACAATGATTTGAACATCGGGATTGGGTAAACATTTGGCTTGAATCCGTTGCAATATCTCCGGAGCAAACCTGCGGCCCAGATCGGGCCTGGTTAAGTATTCGTCTTTGTTGCCAATCAATGTCTGAATTTTAAAAAATCCAAAGGGTTCCAGCAGAGACTCATCCACTTCAGACCAGACCGCATCCATTGCCACGGCGTGATCGGCCCGGAATCTGAGCCATGTTTCGGTTTTATAACGATCGCCCGCTCTGCCTACACAAATCCGGGCCAGGGTAGTGGCTTTCAAGCGTGAACAATATTCCCTGTCCTGCGGTTTGTCGACCGTGACCCGTGAAGTCAGGTCAAGCTCGGAAATATCCGGAATTATATCTGTAGAGGTCATTGTTTATCCTCCTGCGATTATAAAAATAGTTTTATGGGAACCTTCATCAGCAGTTTATGGTCTGTGATAATGGAAACCGCTTCTTCCTCTGTGTCTCCCTGTCAAAATCAATTGACCGCAAAGACATTTTACCTTATTGTATTTCAGCTTTTCTCCACTCTGCCGGGTACAGGCGTTAGTTCGAGGAAAATATCGAAGGGTCGCCTGCCCGCTCGGTCAGTTTGCCTCGATGATAAATACCCAATTCCTCAAGCCTGGCGGCAAATTCCTGGATCGGCTGTTTTCTGGTTATTTCCCGTAACGCGGCGATATCATGGAAACTGGTGGATTGATACATTAACATTACATCATCAGCCACTGGGATGCCCATGAAATAATTGCAATTGGCCGCGGTGAGCAGCACCAAAAGATTTTCAATATCATTTTGATCGGCCTTCATATGATTGGTATAACAGGCGTCAACTCCCATGGGAATACCGGTTAACTTTCCCATGAAATGATCTTCCAAACCGGCACGGATCACTTGTTTGGCGTCGTAGAGGTATTCTGGGCCGATGAATCCAACAACCGTATTGAGAAGGAACGGGTGGTACCTGCGGGCCAGTCCATAACAACGGGCCTCCATTGTAACCTGATCGGCACCATGGTGACCTTCGGAAGAGAGTTCCGATCCTTGGCCGGTTTCAAAATACATTCTATTTGAACCGGTGGCGGTGCCTTGGGATTTCATCAATTCATATCCTTCATCCAGCATTTTGACAGTGATTCCAAAAGCGGCATTGGATTTCTGTGAGCCGGCAATGCTTTGAAACATCAGATCAACCGGCGCGCCGTTTTCAACCGCTTTCATTTGAGTGGTGATATGCGCTAAGACGCAGTTTTGAGTGGGAATTTTCCACTGATTCATAAAATCTTTAAAAGCCGTCAAAATCCTGACCACATTGTCCAGGCTGTCGTTCACGGGATTAAGGCCGATAACGGCATCACCGACTCCATAGCTGATTCCTTCCCGTACCGAAGCCATGACTCCATCCAAGTCGTCGGTAGGATGATTGGGTTGCAAGCGGGAAGCCAGGGTACCAACTTTGCCGATGGTCGTGTTACAAGTGGCCGGAATTTCAATTTTTTGGGCGCTGTAAATTAAATCCAAATTGCTCATCAGTTTGGCTGTGGCAGCCACCATTTCTGAAGTGAGCCCGGCAGACAAACGTCTTAATTCATTTCCGGGCAGACTTAATACCATTTCCCGAAATTCGCCAACGGTTTTGTTTTTTATTTCATTAAAAACCGTAGTATGAATTGAATCCTGAATCACTTGCGTAACCTCATCTTCATCATAGGGAACGACAGGGTGATTATAAAGCTCTTCCAGGGTCACTTCAGACAGAACGACTTTGGCGGCAATCCTTTCGGCAGTATTCTCGGCGGCAATACCAGCCAGGTTGTCCCCGGATTTTTCTTCGTTAGCTTTGGCGAGAAGTTCTTTGAGATCCTTGAATTGATAAATCTTATCAAATAGTTTGGTTTTCAATCGCATTGAAATTCACCTGCTTTAATTGAACTAAAATTGCAATTATCAAATCCGGCAAGTTGTTAAAGAGAATTTCTTCAGCGACTTGCCGGGATAGGGAGAAACTTTACCGTAAAAGCGATTTTGCTTTAGGCTGCTTCCTGCCCTTTTAATGCGGCAACCTTTTTCATATGGGCTTTGACATATGCCAAATAGAAGAGGGCGGCTACGGCAAAGGTAGCGACGACCCAAAGCATGGTTGATAAATTAGCATAGGTTACGGCGACCACAAATAACACCGATATAACCAGAGCGATGATCGGCAGACTGATATGGGCTACCTTATAGGGCCTTTCTAATGAAGGTTCTTTGGAACGGAGCAGGAAAAAGCAGATCATGCTCATTACATACATTACCACTGCACCGATACAGGATAAAACGATAATAGTGGCAGTAGCCTTGGTTAATACGAAAATTAATCCTACCAGGCTGGGCAAAATTAATGCCCAAATCGGGGTTTTATGTTTGGCAGTGGTGTTGGAAAGGAAATACGGGAAGAAACCTTCCCGGGCCATGGCAAATACCTGGCGGGAATAACCGATAATCAAACCATGTAAACTGGCAATCAGTCCGAATAATCCGATGAAAGACAAAATTTTGGAGAAAGTGCTGCCTACGCCATAAACCAGAGCCAGGGCGGAGGGAAGGGGCGAATCCACTTTATCGATACTGCCGGCGCTGCTGATTCCGGTGGTCACCAGCAGTGTTGCAACCGCCATGATTGCCAGGGTGATGATACCCAAGTTGAACCCGAGTGGAATGTCTTTTTTGGGGTTTTTACATTCTTCGGCTGCCATGGCTCCTCCCTCGGCGCCTAAATAAAACCAAATGGCGAAGGGAATGGCAGCAAAAATTCCGGGAAGGCCGCCTAAAAAGGGCTCCTTGGTGAAAATGTTGGCGGATTTTATATGGCCGACTCCACCGCAAACGTAGATGATTACACCGGCGATGGCGATGATGGTGATGACCAGTTCAACCGTAGCCGCAGTTTTAACACCCAGACAATTGATAAATACGAAAACCCCATATACGGCCACGGCAGCTGCCACAGTCGGAATAGCCGGAACTAAGAAATTAATGTAAGCACCGATGGATAGGGCAATGGCTGGAACGGCAAATAGAAATTCCAGGAATACGGCAAAGCCGGTGATGTATCCGCCGAACGGCCCCATGGTTCGTTTGGCGAATTCCATGGAACCGCCTGCATGGGGAATCGCAGTCGATAATTCGGCATAACTAAACATAAAACTGGTATAAAACAAGGTTACGATGGCAACTGCAATAATAAACCCGATGGGACTTGTGTATTGCAAGGCATAATTCCATCCGAAATACATGCCGGAAATAACCATTCCGACGACGATTCCCCATAGTTGCAATGGAGACAAACTTTTGGCAAGCGTATTACTCATTTGAAAGTCCTCCTTAGGTATCAAAAATTAATGTTTTAACCACTACGGGAACAACTCCCGCAACCGGTGCGCCAATATCGATATAATCGCCTCCTTTAACACGGATTCGATCCAGACATACCAAAGGTTTATGAGAAGGAAGAAGATTGCGTAAGGTTTGTCCTAGTGCTTTGGCAAAATCATGCTCCACAATCACAATTAAAGGATAGGAGTCAGTTGGGGGTAAACTGGCTAGGATTTGGTCGGCTATGGCTCTGATCTCCGTATATTTGGGACTTTGCCGGCCCCGTAAAGCGATAGCGACAGTTTGATCGGGATATAAAGTGGACTTACCCATAATTTCCCGGTGCAACAAGTCAGGTTGTTCGGGCTCATCCCCATGGAAAAGCTGAATCACCGGGATATTTTTCAGGGGAAGAATTTCCTCGGAAAATGCGATGGTGCTTCCGCTGATGTGGATGGTATGATTACCGGCTCCGACTACGGTTGCTCTGATCCGTTCCCGGGGTGTGATGATATTAACAGAGTGAGCTTTCATCGTTTCCCGGATTGCCTGTCCCAATAACGGGCCAAAGTCATGAAAGGGCAGATCAGCCATTTCGGTGATGGTTGCTTCGTTGTAAACGTATTCGGCTACACCCCCGGAAAACGATACGGCATCTATTGGTACAGCCTGGTGTTGATGAAGGATGAACAAATTTTGCGTTTCAGAGGTCAGGGGCTTAATTGCCAATAATTCCAAAAACATTTCCGCCAGACGCCCCGATAAGTGCTTGAGCGCAGAAAAAGAAACGGGTTCTCCCACTTTTAAATTCAAATCGAATGGATAGAGCAAAGGAGCGATCCGCTTTGAAATATAAGTGATAATTTGGTTATTGTCGAATGTTATCAGCCGTCCGCCGATGTCCAGGGCGAAACTATCAATGGCTTCACCGTTAAAGAAAATTCCGGCATTGGTGGTTCCGCCTCCGATGTCGAAGTTAATCACCGGACTGCTATATTTTTTGGAAAATTCCCCGGCTCCGGCGCCAAAGCCCGCAAGGACGGATTCTAGATCCGGACCGGCGGCCGTGACTACGAAGTCTCCGGCTAGCCCTGCCAAGTTATCTAATACAAAGCCGGCGTTTTCTTTCCGTGAGGTTTCCCCGGTGATGATAATGGCCCCGGTTTGAATGTCATGAGGTTTGAAACCGCTTTTCCGATATTCGGAAAACAAAATATCTTTGAGTGCTAAAAAATCGATATGATCATGATCCGATAAAGGCGTAAAATAAATGGGGCTCCGGTAAAGGATTTCTTTGTTGACGATTTTAAGTTCAGGAATGGTGGCGATACCGGCTTGACTTGCCAATGTTAATTTGCTGAAAATCGCTTGGGTGGAAGTAGTACCGATATCAATGCCGATACTCAATAATTCCTGAACCATTTGGAAGCTCCTCATATCAATATTTTATATGTGATATTTATGTAATATTTATAATTTAAATATAACATATAAATAACTTAACTTCAATGCAAGAGGGATCCAAATGGAAATTATTTTATAAATAAGTAACATGTTTATAACATATAACTTGAAAGCGGGGGTGAAAGAGGATACCGAAAAAATCCTTCCGGGAATGTCTCCTAGAAATCTCCAATCGATAAGCAGGATTTCTCGGAAATCTATTGAAAACCTATTCAAATAAGGGTGTAGTTACTGAAGAATCGAGGAACAATTATGCTCCAAAAGCTCATTTTGCAAGCGGTCGATTTTAAAAAGATGAATTGCGCCTTTATCATTAAGAATTTAGGAACTGGTGAAGCCGCTGCCTATAATCAGGATCAAAAAATTCCCTCGGCGAGTTTGATTAAGTTACCGATCATGGCTGAAATGATCCGTCAGGTAAAAGAAGGAAAACTACGTCTTCAGGAGCGGATCGGTGTAAAGGCCGAAGATAAAGTGGCATTTAGTATCCTGACGATGCTCGAAACCGACAATCAATACTCGTTACAAGATTTGTTGACCTTGATGATTGTGCAGAGCGATAATACAGCGGCCAATATTTTAATCCACAAGGTGGGTATGGACAGTATTAATGACTTTTGTATCGACTATAAGATGCGGAATACGGTGTTGGAACGGAAGATGATGGACACCCAGGCCCGCAAAGCGGGACGTGAAAATTTCACCTCTGCCTCGGATATGGCGGGATTTTTGGAACGGCTTTATTTGGGAGAAATCATTGACAGGGCTTCCAGTACTTATATGCTTGAAATCATGAAGAAACAATTGGAAAATAGTATGATGAGGCTTTATATCCCGGATGAAACCGTGATAGCCCATAAAACAGGAGAACTTGACGGGATTTCCCACGAAGCCGGCATTGTTTATCTGGAGAAAAACAATTACATTTTCGTGGTTTCGATATGGAATGCTCTTTCCAATAATGAAGCGCGGCAAACCATTGGAAAAATCTCTAAAATTGTCTATGATTATTTCTCTTGCGATAAAACACTAAAAAGGTAGTTGCGGAGGCATTAGAATGAAGATAGTTGAAATTATCACCGGGAGAATGGCCATCCCGCTCAAAAAGCCCTTTAAAACCGCTCTTCGTACCGTAGAGGCTATTGATGATGTCATTGTGAAGATTACCACCGATGACGGAAGAGTGGGGTACGGGGAGGCTGCTCCAACTGCAGTGATAACCGGTGACACCACGGCTTCAATTTCCTATGCGGTCGAAAACGTCATCGGTAAACAATTGGCCGGTATGGAGATTGAAAATACGGAGGCCATCATGGAACGGCTTGACGGATGCATGGTCAAGAATACCAGCGCCAAGGCGGCAGTCGATATAGCCATATATGATTTGGTCGGGCAACTTTATGGCGCACCGCTCTTCCGATTATGGGGTGGCTACCGTAGCGAGCTTCGGACTGATATTACCATCAGCGTTAATGAACCTGAACAAATGGCAAGAGATAGTGCTGAGGCCGTTAAGTTGGGTTACGACACTTTGAAAATAAAAGTTGGCAAAGATTCCCAAAGAGATATCGAACGCATCAAAGCGATTCGTAGAGCGGTCGGCAATGGTGTGGCCTTGCGGATTGACGCCAATCAAGGTTGGAAACCGAAAGAAGCGGTAAGAACGCTTCGTAAGCTGGAGGATGAAGGGCTGCTCATTGAATTGGTCGAGCAACCCGTTGTTGCCCATGATGTGGAGGGCCTGAAACATGTTACGGACAATATTGATATTCCTGTGATGGCCGATGAAAGCATGTTTTCGACGCTTGATGCTTTGAAAATCATGCAGATGAGGGCGGCTGATCTGGTTAATATCAAGCTGATGAAAACCGGCGGGATTCATAACGCATTAAAAATTTGCGCTTTAGCCGAAATCAATGGCATTGAATGCATGATGGGGTGCATGCTGGAAGGAAAGATCAGTGTGACAGCGGCAGCACATCTGGCTGCAGCAAAACGGGTGATTACCAAAATCGATTTGGACGGTCCTTCACTATGCAGTGAAGATCCTATCCCTGGTGGGGCTAACTTCGATGAATATCAAATTCGACTTCCGGAAATACCGGGATTTGGGTTTCGAGAGATTAAGGGATTGCATCAATAAAACCGAAAGAAGATATTTTTACAGCTAAGGGATGACTTGAATTGATATTTGATTCATTAGGAGTAACGGTTTTATATATTGGAATCATTTTACTTTTTTTGATTCAAGAGTATGTTTCAGCGACGCTTCCCTATAAGCAAGCTCTTTTGCTGTTTGCCAATATTTTTGTATTATCCTATCTGATTCCTCCAGTTACAATTTTGACAACAGTTGTTGTGGCTTCGATTTGTTATACGGTTGCCGTCTGTTTTCAAAAAAACCACGTCAATCCTGGAAAGAGCATTCGATTCTGGCTGGCGCTTTCCCGTGGCTTGCTGCTAGGAAATTTGGCATTATTAATCCTGTGGTGGATTGTGTTAAAGTATAACGGGCCCAAAGAGTTCCTTCGCTTATGGCATTTTCAGGGGCTCGCCGATGCGCTTGGTCTGGTCAGCACCATTGGATTATCGTATATTTTCTTCAAACTGGTTCACGTTTTGGTGGATTCATACCGGGGGATTTTGCCCGGATTGAGCCCTGTTACATTTTTGAATTATCTTTTTTTCTTTCCGACTTTTTTATCCGGGCCGATTGACCGTTATCAAAATTTTTCTCATTGGCTGAAGCAACAATCGTTGCGCAATCAAGGGTTGCTTTCTAGAGTGGCTTTTTTCCGTATTTTTGGGGGAGTTGTCAAGAAATTCATTTTGGTGCCGTTGTTGATTCCGTATGCCAAAGATTTCGGGCAGGTTCATGTCAGTGACCTCTTTGGGGTCAATATTGCGGTAAGTTTATTTGCCTATTCCTTCTATCTGTATTTTGATTTCTCCGGGTACAGTGATTTGGCGATCGGAATCGCCATGATGCTTGGTTTTAAAGTGCCGGAAAATTTTAATGCTCCTTACCTCGCCGGAGACATTGGGGAGTTTTGGAAACGCTGGCATATCAGTTTGTCATCCGTTTTAAAGGAATATATCTTTTTGCCCCTGGTACGTTTCATCTCAAAACATTTTACCCGGGTCCCCCGTCAGGCGGGTACGGTTTTCGGTTATTTAACGACCTTTTTAATATGCGGTCTATGGCATGGCAACGGTTTGAACTTCGCGCTCTGGGGTTTATGGCATGGGCTGGGACTATCCGTCCACAAACTCTGGAGCCAAACTGCCCTGAGCCGAAAATTACAACAAATGAACGGTAAAGTTGTCCGTGTCGCTTTCATGACCCTATCGGTTGGAGTGACATTTTGCTATGTTTCATTGGGATGGCTGTTCTTCAATTATTCGGTCCCTCAGATCCGGGAGATTCGGGATATCGCTAAATTGAAAATCTCCGCCGAACCCTATTATTTTTACGGCAACACTTATACCTGGGGAATTAAGCTGAAATATCAACCGATTTCGAGCCGGGGCAAGATTGATTTGGATATCCGGGCGAAAGGAAACGACTGGGTCCGTTATGCGGATGACGTACCGGTTGGTAGCGGGTGGTTTGACCTTTATGGAATCAAAGGGAAGGATTCGAGTTCTTATGATAATTTGTCACCCGGGCGATATGAGCTTAGGGTGTCCTATCAAGAGGAAGCAAGCGATTATCAATGTTCGGTTATCCTGCCGGTAACGGTTCCCGAATATACAAGGTATGCTACGTTGACCGCTGATGATTTACAGGCCAAAGTTTGCCGTACTTCCAAGCAAAGGTGGATCATTAAGCTAAAATATCATCCGCCGACTTACGATGCCAAAGTGGATATCGATTACCGGCCTTTGGGAAGTAACCTTTGGATGCGGTATGAAGAGCAGCGGCCAGGCCGTTTTCGCTTTGCCCATATTACCGGAGAAGAGACGGATCGGGGAATAGTCGAAAGCCTAAGGCCGGGTGTGTATTGTATCCGGATCCGTTACACCAACTCGAAAAAGGGATATTTCAGTGATTGGACGGAGATATCGGTCCAAGTCCCAAATTACTCTGAACGGGATGGAGATAGAAAAGATGAATTTGGCTGAACAGGCGAGATTAGGCAGAATTGTATGGGTGGCCGTAATCATTGTTTTAATTATTCCCTTGATGATGAAATGGGTTGCGTTGCCCCAGATGCTGACGATCAAGGGCACATATATCCGTGAGAATAGCCGGACTTTTCCGCGCTTTCTGGAAGCTGTCAAAAAGCACAACGGAGTTTTGATCCTCGGTACTTCCGAGACGGACAATCATTTGAGCGGTGAAAACTATTGGGCCCTCTTAAACCGGGATCGAAACGTCAAACCTTATTTTTCGGTGCTGGGGGGCGCCGGCCGTTGCTCCTATGTTTGGTTTCCGCCGATTTTGGCCAATCCGGAATCTTTTAAAGGTCTGACTGTTTTGTATTATTTAAATCCGACTTATTGGCGGGATGATTTGAACCGCTTTTCGGAGCATTATTATGAGCGCTACAATGATGCTTCCCTGGTCCTGAAAGTCTTGCCGGCGGCCAAAAGCTTTGGGGTTTGGTCTTTTGTTGAACCCTATGATTTCGGCCAGTATCAGCCGAAAGGTTGGCGTGAAATTATTTCCAATAAGTTTGAGGACTATATGACTTATTATTCCTATGATCTCCGGAGCCTTTTGAAAGGCGGCCCGGCCCCGAAAAGCCACGATTACAGCAGTCCGGATCAGACGGAAATTGAGATGTGGCAAGATGGCTTAGATCTGACTCATAATGTCAGCCGGGAGTATTTCAAACAAAATCCGGGAACTGGAATCCCGGGAGTCGGCCGATCTGATTTTCAATACCGGGCTTTGACTGCGCTTGTTGATCTCTCCAAGCGGGTGGGTATTCGTTTGGTGGTTTTTATCGGACCCTATAATGGAATTCTGGCGCGCCATTACTCACCGCAGGTTATTCCCCGGTATGAGACGTTATTGGGTCATGTAAAACAAATATTGAAACAATCACAAACTGAATTCATTGATGGAACGGATTTGTCTTATTTGAAAGGAGGCTTCCGGGATGCACAACATAATTCTACATTTGGCGCTTGGAAGATTGAACAAAAGATTGCCGATTATTTCAACCGCTAAAAAAGCAATTTTGCTCCTCGTGTGTCTTGCTGTTTTTTTATACCTATTAACCCGGGAAGAAGTTGCCGATATACCTTATATATATAGCAATTTTTAATAAGGCCTTTGTCTTTGGCAAAACGCCCGACCGAGATTGTAGGTAACGGGAAATACATCATACCGCTGGATACAGATAGAAATCAAGCGGCTGGTTTCGTCCAATAACCAAAGAGTCAAAAGGGACAAGAATTGGAGTGACGGTTTTGACTCAAGAGAGTATAGTGAATAATTTTTCTCAAAACAAATGCAACACCGCGATTTTAAAGCTTCTAGGCAGGCTTCCGTCGGAACAGGCTCTGGTGGTGATGGGCTGTGGTGGGTTTAAGGCTGATCTGGGCTTGTTTGAACAGCAAAACGGGCAATGGAATATGGTTGCCGCCATGTCTGCCAATATCGGCCGGGACGGGATGGGAAAAACCTTGGAAGGTGACGGGAAATCACCCAGCGGTATTTTTTCTTTGGGGATAGCCTTTGGTCTGGTTCCGATGCCTGAGGAGACAAGATATCCGTATGTTTGTCTGACTCCGGAAGACTACTGGGTGGATGACAGCCGGTCGGCCAATTATAACAAATGGGTCCATTACCATAATGGCGACCCGAAGGATTGGCAGAGCGCGGAGTGGCTTTATCAAGAGAAAATTTCCTACCGCCATGCGGTCGTCATTAATTATAATGCGGCCCGGGAGCCGGGCAAGGGGAGTGCCATTTTTCTTCATGTCTGGAAAAGCGAAGAACAGCCGACTGTGGGTTGTACCGCCGTGTCGGAGGAGAACATGGGACGAATCCTTGAGTGGTTGGATCCGAGGCGGGCGCCGTTCATCATTCAAGGGACCCCCGATGACTTCCTGGCCTTTGCCCGAGCACCAAAGACGTCTCTTTGAAAGCCGGAGTTTGGCGGAGAATCAGAAATCTCTAAACAAGCACATTACCATCAGCAATACCGCCTGGCTCCCCAATACTCCTCACCATAAATACCAGCTTCATAGGACTCAATTCTTATGACCGATTTACTGTTGGGAGAGTGGATCATCTGTCCGTTCCCGACATACATTCCAACATGATGGATCTTTTCAGCCAGTCTATCTTTGGCGAAAAAGAGCAAGTCTCCCGGTTGCAGGTTTTCCTTTTGAACCGCCCCACCTGTTGCCGCCTGTTCCGAGGCATCCCGGGGAATTGCTATGCCCTGAGACTGATAAAGCCGGAACATAAAGCCGGAGCAATCAAATCCCCAGCCGGAGGTGCCGCCCCATAAATAGGGGAGCCCTAAAAACCGCCGGGCTTCCCCAACAATGGTAAGACCGGAAAAGGAAAGCTGGGATGTTTTTTTTGCCTCATGGCCCGATAGAACCCCACAGGTTCCGTCCGGCAGACGGACTTCCAGGCTGGAATCTTTTTCGTCCAAAAGCGGTAGCCGGGTCTGATAACTCAGGAAACAGTGAGGGTTATCCAAACCGTCATTCTTAACCAAGGGGGTTTTCGGCACGGTAACGGCAACATTTTTTAAGTTGAACTGTTCTTTGAGGTAATTGTCATTCAGCGCTATTTGTCCGGCGGGTATCCAACCCGGGTATCCCAAGGGGTTTTGGATTGTCCTTTGAGAAACAGCCGCCACTCTTAGCCAATCCCCTTGATGTTCCAGAATTGCCACCCGTTCTCCATACAGGGCCATGGTGTCGACCTTGCCATATAGCCATAAACGTTCGTCGATTGTCAGTTTTTCGGTCCAGGCAGCCGTATCGGCAGCAGCCTGGCAACTCAGATCCCGGCAAGTTTTTTCCTGATCCGGTTTGGCCCAAAAAATGGCCAAGGGAACGTTAATGGCTCCGTACACTGGTTCTAATCCTTGGTGAGACATGCTTGGCATCCGCTTCCTATTCATAAGTTATTTGAATCGAAACCTCTTTTGATAAAAAAGGGGTAGATTGTTTTATGAATAGTTTACTTCAATTTTGATTTTTTTTGAAGCAATTATTATCCAAAGGCATTTTTTCGTGAGGGACCCCTTAAGGCTGAGTCAAACCAGCGGCCCTCCCTCATGGATCGTGAAATTTCGTCTTTTATAGGGAGGGAATAGACTATCAAAACAGGATAAAGCATAAAACTTATGTTTTATTTGAGAAGAAATGATTATCTGACTGTCTTAACAACTAGGATTCACATCTCGGCTTCAGCCGTTGCTGGTTGAGTTTAAAGCCCTGGGCCTGCGCACTCTTGGTGCGGCGCCTCAGCGGGAGAATAAACCCTGCCCCTTTTCCCGCAGCACATTTTTGATCATCCCCCGGGTATTTAGCAGGAACGCATTCCTGGGTTGTACGGTCTCGCTTGACGCATCCCGGAAGGCTTTTTCATATTCGTCGAGTATCGCCTGTTCATCATATCCCAGCCCTGAAAAATGCAGAATGAGCTCTTGGGCCTCCCTGGCGGCTAACAGGCAGTTTTCCCAATAGTTCGGCCTATCTTTTTCATCCACTAGGCCAAAGTGTGGGGAGATGATAAAGCGGGGGTTTAGTTTTTGACAGATGCGAATCGAATTCATTGTCTCCGAAACACTGGTGATAAATGCCGGGCAAATCTTGCCGGACCGGGTCATACACCCGGATGATTCGCTGGTAAACAGGGTTTCATCATTCACCCAAAATGATAAGGAACACCGGGTATGGCCTTCAGTTTTGATGACTTGAACGGTTAAACCGCCCAGCTCCAGCAGGTCTCCATCCGTCACGGTATCATCGACCATCAACAAGTTATCGTCGTATTCGATGAGGGTATTGGCGCCATAGAGTATAGCAGCTTGCCGATTCAGTTCTTGAATGGTTTTTAAAGCATTTGACCGCTGTAAAATCCGCTTGGCATATTCCGCCCCGAGCACTCTGCTATGAGGCCATTCCTTTTTTAAATAAGGAATCGCGCTGATATGATCATAGTGGGAATGGCTGATCAATATGTAATCAAGCGTCAATTGATCCAGCGCCTGTTGGATGTTGCGGATCAGATTGGAAGCACAGTAAGCCATGCCGCAATCAATTAAGGCAGTTTTTTCCGCTCCCCGCACTAAAAAAGCGTTACCACCCATTCCGCCCGTGACTTCCACAATTCTATCCATGATGGTCCCCTTTTGCTGGTACTTTTTAGTTGATTTTGATAAATAGATAGCATATCAAAGCATCTCTCCGGTTTGGCGATATCCGGAAGGGTATGTAAGGCTTATTTTATCAAAGTTGATGACGGGCTGCAAAAAATATTTAGTGGCAGCCCCTTTTTGTAAATGTATATTGCAGTTCATCCCCAACGTTGATACGGCCAGTTTCCGATTACCATGAATTCCCCGCTTAAAAAACACAATATTACCCTTTGTTGTTTACTTAAATACATTTTAACAAAGAGGGTATTCATTTAAAATAAAGGTGAGGTGAATTGATGTGAATAAGATTGGGAAAAAAGCCCTCGAAAAACTGGAGTTTGTCATCTATGTATTACCGATTATTATCTTTATTTTTTTTGCATTTTATATCCCATTCGGCATGAATATCTACTATTCGATGACCCAGTGGAACGGTATTCAAAGAAACCCGGTATTTGTCGGACTTAAGAACTATATCCAAATTCTTCAGGGCGATGCCGACTTTATGAATTCGGCCATTTTTACAGTGAAGTATGGTATTTTATACATTATTCTCATTAATGTACTGGCTTTAGTTTTAGCCGTATTGCTGGTTAAGAACATTAAGACTAAAAATTTGCTGCGGGCCGGCTTTTTCATCCCCTACATTCTGAGTCTGGTGATTGTCGGCTTTATCTGGAAGTTCATTTTTTCCATGGGCTTTGATTCTTTAAGCCAGATGACCGGCTTTGGAATATTCAAATTGAGCTGGCTCGGCGTCCCGAATCTGGCGTTTTTTTCAGTGCTTTTTGTCTCGGTATGGCAATCGGTGGGATTTTATAGTGTGATTTATATTGCGGGACTGCAATCGATCCCGCAGGATATTATGGAAGCCGCGGTTGTTGATGGAGTCGGACCGGTCCGGAAATTTTTCAGCATAACCTTGCCGATGCTTATGCCTTCGGTGACTACCTGTGTTTTCCTGGCGCTCACCAATTCCATTAAAGTTTTTGACGTCATCCTTTCTTTGACCGGCGGAGGACCCGGCGGGACTACATCCAGCGTTACTTTTAACATCTACCGGGAAGCATTTCAATACAACAATTACGGGTATGGTACTGCCGAATCGATGATTCTCTTTGTTGCGGTAATCGTCATTACCTTGCTGCAAGTAAGCTATTTTAAAGGTAAGGAGGTTGAAGTATGATGAAGGAAAACCGTAAAGGATTAATGATCCTGGAAATCGTGCTGATTGTTCTGGCTTTGCTTTATTTATATCCTATTTTTTTAGTGGTCAGCAACTCGTTGAAAAGTTATAAAGAAGTGATGACCGATGTCATCACTCTGCCGAAACAATTCCTTTTTGGAAATTACGGATATGTTTGGCAATCTATTAATTATCCCCGGCTATTTTTGAATAATGTGATCATTACCACGGTAGGAATTTTCGGGATTGTATTTTTCGGGTCGATAGCCTCTTATAAGCTTTCCAGGACCAAGACCCGGTATAGCTGGATTCTTTATCTTGTTTGTATTACCCCCATGTTAATCCCTTTCCAAACGATCATGATTACTTTATTAAAGCTTGCTAAAATGGTCCATTTATCTGACAGCGTTCTGGGCTTAGGCATTCAATATTGGGCTTTCGGCGCACCGATAGCCATCTTTCTCTACCACGGTTTTATCAAGTCGATTCCCAAGGAGATTGATGAATGCGCATTGGTAGACGGCGCTTCAACCTTTCGGATGTTTTTCTGTATTATCTTTCCGCAATTGAAGGTCGTGACGACCACCCTGGTGGTCATCGACGTGATGTGGATTTGGAATGATTTCCTTTTGCCCTTGCTGATGATCAACGGATCAAAGGATACGCAGACCTTGACCTTGGCTGTCTATACTTTTCTCGGCCAATATATCAGCGATTGGCAATATGCGATGACTGCAGTGATTATGGCGGTAATTCCCTCGATAGTTTTCTTTGTATTCATGCAAAAGAATATCATTAAGGGCGTCACCGCAGGGGCGGTTAAGGGATGAAACCGGGCCGGTGTTTTTTAGGGTCCGATCCAGTAATTTTATTTAAACCGCCGATAGGAATTGGGAACGAAGTCGGGAAATATAAGTAGAGATTTCTTTGAGCCGTTTGGGATGGGCACACAAAATGAGGGATTCGCTTCGTGTGCCCATTTTCGTTTCCGTTTTGAAACTCATTGCCGCAGAGAGGTTCGAATTGATTACGAGGTTATGGAATCTTGTTTATGTCAACATGCACCGTCTTTTCTTGAAGTGTACCGGCAGTTTGGTAAACAAACTGATCCTGCTGTTTACCTCCATTATTTTGCTGATTGCAGTCTCCTTCACATTTATATCCTATAAAATGCTGGAACATGAATCGGCTCAAAATAACATCGCCAGTAATAGCAATACATTAAAACTGGTGAATCAGAATTTTGAGGACTATTTTGGGCAAATCGAAAAGCTGTCCCTGCCCAATATCAATTATGATGAAATGATTGATGCTATTAAAAATGAACCCACCGACTATTTGGCCCAAATATTCTTAGAAAATTACCTGCGAAATTTGTTTTATTCCGGGAAAGATATCGAGTGTGTCACCTTGTATTTAATCTCTTCGCAAAAGAGTTATTATATTTCCCGTTCGGATATTTACGGCGGGGTAAAGTCCATTCATGATCAGGGACTGTCCGATTCCAATTGGTACCGCCTGACCATCGGCAGTGAGAAAAATTGTTACATTCAACCCCTGTTTTCCACGAAAAAAACCGGTTTCTCTTTTATCCGTGATGATATTTTCATGGCTTATCACCGGAATATTATTAATATCACCTTCCGGGAACCGGTGGCGGTATTATCGATTTATTTCAATACATCAAAACGGGACCAGATACTGAAGGGGATTCCGGTCAATCCTGGAGAACATGTGGCATTGCTGGACTTCACCAATCATCTTTTTTATGTCGACGATTCCCAACGGAAGGCCATATTTAGAAATAAGCGGTTTTTAAAACAGCTCTCCTCCCCCGGCAGCCGGACTTTTAATTGGCGAATGAACGGTCTTAAGTATTTGGTGGTTTGTAATATTTCTCCCGGCGACAACTGGAAATTAGTAAAATTTATCCCCTATAGTCTGATTTATCAAACAGCCCGAACCAACCGTAATTTGAGCTTTTTGATGGGTGGAATTTTCTTGGTGGTGGCCGTTGTTTTGGTAAGCATAACCTCTCAAGCCATTACCTTTCGCTTAAAAAAACTTGCCGCCAAAATGGAAGGATTCAGCAACGGTAATTTTAAAGCGGAGGTCAAAATCAACGGTAATGACGAAATCGCCCAATTGGCCGGGCAATTCAATCTGATGGTGAGAAAGATTGATGACTTAATCAATGAAGAATATAAAATGAAACTGACTGAGAAGAATGCCATTTTAAAGGCGCTGGAAGCGGAAATAAATCCCCATTTTCTGTATAACGCGCTGCAGGCGATTTCTACCAAGGCTTTGAAAAGTAATGACTCGGATATCAGCAAAATGGTGGATGCCCTGGCTTCCACCTTCCGTTACTGCATCAGCGGTAAGGATATTGTTACCCTGGAAGAAGAAATGAAGCATGTACAAAATTACCTGGTATTGCAAAAAGCCAGATTCGGCAACCGGCTGCGCTTTCAGTCGGAAGTGGAAGAAAAAGCGTTGAGGGTTGAATTGCCAAAATTGGCGCTGCAGACGCTGATTGAGAATTCCATCAAACATGCCCTGGAGAAAATGAGCTCCACGGTGACCATTACCTTAAAGGTCTACTTGGAAGGGAGAAAGGCTAGGATATCGGTGCGGGACGATGGCCCGGGAATTGCAGCCGACCGGTTTGCGCAAATTCAGGATTCTCTATCCCGGGGCTGGGGGGAAAGCGGTAATCAATGTATTGGTTTGACCAATTTAAATACCCGTTTGAAATTAATGTTTGGCGAAGAATTTCATTTGACTCTCAACACCAATCAAAACGGGACCTTCATTACCTTTGAAGTGCCCCGAAAGGAGGCCTGAATCCCGATGTTTCGAGTAATGATTGTTGATGATGAGGAACCCGTCCGCGAAGCCATCCGCATCCTGGGAGAATGGAGCCAATTGGAAGTCGATGAAATTATTGAGGCGGGTGATGGTAGAACCGGCCTGCAATTATTGAGAGATCAAAAGCCGGATATCGTCCTGGTTGACATGAAGATGCCGGAAATTAACGGCATTGAATTTTTACAAAAAGCGGCAGTTGAGTGCCGGAATACATTGAACATCGTCATCAGCGGTTATGACGACTTTGAATTTACCCACCAGGCGATTCAATCCAGAGCGATTGATTATTTATTAAAACCAATTAATAAAACAGAACTGAATCTGGCATTGCAAAAGGCTGTTCTTCATTTAAAACAGCGGAAGAGGGAAGAAAATGCCCTCAAAGATATTCATTCAAAGCTAGATCTGTCCCTGCCAAGTTTGAAAGAAAAGATTTTTATATCCCTCCTCCAAGAGGATAGCGCTCCCCACCTTGGTGCTGAAAGTCTGCAAATCATCGGGTGCCAGGAACGGGATCTCTTGGGAGTGGCAATTTTTCGAATCACCAATTTGGCAAAAATAGCCCGTTTCAATTATGATAATGAATTGGGCCATCTACTTACGTCTCTGATAACATTGATCAATGGGAAGACCCGTGATGGGCAACAATTCTTCGGCTTCCGGAACCCCCAAAATGAACGGGAAATCATTTGCGTGATCATTGGAACGGCCTCTTTGGAACAACTTGAAGGAGCAGTCTTTTCACAATTACAGGCCCTTGTGGAAGATATGGAGAAAACCTGCGGGGTAATTGGAGTTGCCAGTATCGGTCAATTCCAGGCGAATTTGGACAAGCTGGGGGATTCTTATCATTGCGCCCGGTCCATCATCAACAACCATAATTTGTTGGATATGGAACAACGGGTATGGTCTAAAGAGGATGAGCCCTTTACCAAGGAAACTCAGTCCATATTGACCCCAAATTCCTTGATCCGCAATGCCATTGAAAACGGCAGTCTGGGTTATCTCCAAAATATTATCCGTCAGTATTTGAAAAAAGTGAAGGATTCGGCCTTTTTCAGTTTTCGGGACGCAACGCGGACCTTGGATGAATTCATGATCATGATGAATAATATTGCCCTTGAATATGGCGAGCCGCCCGGTAATCCCCGGATCGACCGGAATCCGCTGCGAATCGGCCAAATCGACTTGGATTATCAGTCGTTTGAAGATTATTCCGAATTGCTGGTAAGGTTGGCGGAATATTTTTATAACAAAATCAGCTCGTATATCAAATCCAGCAAAGATTTCAATATTGATGAGATCAAAGAATATATCGACCGGAATTATCATGAGGAAATTAAAATATCCTTTTTCACGGAAAAATATTTTTTGAGCCGGGTTTATTTAATGAAACTGTTCAAAAAGGAATTCGGCTTCGGTATCTACGAGTATGTATTGAAGGTCCGGATGAACCGCGCCAAGGAATTGCTCGGCGATCCGAGCATCAAGATTCTGAATATATCGCAAATGTTAGGCTATAATGATCATAACTATTTCAGTAAGGCTTTTAAGAATTATTTCGGAATATCGCCGACGGACTACCGGTCATTGATTTTGAAACAAAATGATGAAGGTTGATGGAATGCAAAGTAAACACTATTTTACCCTAAAGTGTTAACTTAAATACATTTAATCCGTAACTGTTTTGTCATATGATACAAATATCAAGTTGGAATGCGTTTGCCGGGAGAGTATCGGCAAATGGCCCCGGCTTGCCTGAGGGTACTAAAATAATAAAATGCTGGGAGGAGTCGTAATTGAAAAAGAAGGTTTTTAGTTTCGCGGTGTGCCTTTTGTTAATCGTAAGCATGCTCGGATGTTTAGTCGGTGCTGCGGGGCCCAAACCGGTTACTATCAAAGTTTTTATGGGTTCTCCGGAATATTCAGACGCCATGAATGCCTTGGTGAAGGAATACAAAAAAGTGGCGCCGAACGTTACGATTCAATTGGAAATCATGCAAACGGATTTGCCAACGGTTTTGAAAGCCAGAATTGCTGCTGGAAACACACCGGATGTTTTCCAAACCACCGCCGGCGGCGAAATCGAAGCCTATGCCGAATATTCGGCCGATCTTACCAAGGAACCGTTAGCCAAAGCAATGACCACAACGATTCGCAATGATATGTCCTTTAACGGAAAAGTTTTGGGATTGCCGATCAAGGGAAACGTATTTGCCCTTGTTTATAACAAAGGACTCTTTACCAAAGCCGGTATTACGGCAGTACCGAAAACCATAAGCCAGATGGAAGAAGCCTGTAAGAAGCTTGAGGCTAAAGGAATTACTCCTTTCGGTAATGGTTACAAAGAATGGTGGGTCCACAAACATGTCTTCCAACATTTCCTGGACGCAGCCGGAAACGACCCCGGCAAGTTAGTGGCAGATTTCATCGCCGGGAAAACAACTTTTAAAGATCATCCGATTTTATACCAATATTTCGACTTTGTTGATTTAACGGTGAAGTATGGTTTACCCAAACCTTTGGAATGCGATTTTAACGGCGAAGTCAGTGCCATGGGCACTGGCAAAGTAGCCATGATTACCGGTCAAGGCGCTTGGGCTGAAGAAGGTATTTTGAAAATGGATCCCAGTATTAAGCTTGGCATTATGGGATATCCGGTCAATAACGACCCCAAAAATTCCAAAATTATTTACGGTGCAGACCAAGCTTTACGGATAGCCAAAGATTCCAAGGTTCTTGCCGAGACTAAAAAGTTTTTCAACTGGATGTATACTTCCAATTACGGCCGGAATACCTGGTTCCCCAAAGTCGCAAAGGTGGTACCGCCGATCGTGAACGCACCCGCGCCGAACCTGCAGATACCTAAAGCGGCTCAGGAAATCATGAAGAAAGAGCCGGCAGGTGCTTTGGCCATCAATTACTCGTTAGACAGTTTTCATCAAAAATTCGGTGAAATCATTCAAGCTTATATTGCCAAAGCGAAAACCCGGGATGAAGCTGTCAATGAAATTCAACAAGCCTGGATTAAGCTGGGCGGCGTAAAATAATCGATAAACATTCATTGTAGTGAAAGTATTACCGGAAAGGGCGCGTAGGCGCGGTTATCTTTTCGGTAATACTGTTATTCGGGGTAAAAAAGGAAGGGATTTGGATGAAATTTTCCGACGGGCAATGGTTGATTCGCGAGGGAATCACCGTTAAATATCCATTTCAGGTCTATGAGTGGGAAAAAGATAAGGATTCCCTGACCATTCACGCTCCTTTTCAACGGATCGAAAACCGTGCCAATACTGTCGATACCGGCGCAATGACGTTGCGCTTCTTTTCACCGCTGCCGGATGTGATTGGAGTGCAAATGTGGCATTTTAAAGGCCCCGTCCAAAGGGGGCCCCGGTTTGAACTTCAGCAACCGGGCAGAGGCGTGTCGCCTGAAATCACCGAAAATGATTCAGCGATTTCGTTAACCAGCGGGAACTTGCGGGTGGAAATTCAGAAGGGACCGGGCTGGTCGGTGGACTTTTGGGATGGAACCCGATTGCTTACGGGCAGCGGACCGCGGAGCGCCGCTTATATTGTAAACCAGGGAGGCATTCATGAAGGGGCTCCCGCCTACATTCGGGAACAGCTCCATTTGGGAGTGGGCGGGTGTGTTTATGGACTGGGGGAACGCTTTGCGGCTTTTGTAAAAAACGGGCAGACGGTTGACATTTGGAATGAAGACGGCGGCACCAATTCGGAGCAGACCTATAAAAACATTCCCTTTTATCTGACCAACCAGGGTTACGGGGTCTTTGTGAATCATCCCGAAAGAGTATCTTTTGAAGTGGCTTCCGAGAGGTTGTCCAAAGTGCAATTCAGCGTGGCCGGGGAATTTTTGGAGTATTATGTAATCAACGGGCCGACTCCGAAGCAAATATTGATGAACTACGCACTCCTCACCGGAAAACCTGCTTTGCCTCCGGCCTGGTCTTTCGGTTTATGGCTGACCACTTCCTTTACCACGCAATATGATGAGCAAACCGTCAATCATTTTGTGGACGGGATGGCGGAACGTGATTTGCCGCTGCATGTCTTCCACTTTGACTGCTTCTGGATGAAGGAGTTTCATTTATGCGATTTGACCTGGGATGACAGGGTGTTTCCGGAACCCCGGAAGATGCTGGCCCGGTTAAAAGAGAAAGGGCTGCGGATATGCCTCTGGATTAATCCCTATATCGCCCAGAGTTCCAGGTTATTTGACGAAGGAATGGCCCAAGGTTATTTCCTGAAAAAGCCCAACGGCGATGTTTGGCAATGGGACCGTTGGCAGGCGGGGATGGCCATTGTCGATTTTACCAATCCCGAAGCCTGTAAGTGGTTTGGGGGATATTTGCGCCAGTTGCTCGATATGGGAGTCGATTGTTTCAAGACCGATTTTGGCGAGCGGATTCCTACCGATGGGGTATATTTTGACGGTTCCGATCCGCTGAAGATGCACAACTACTATACTTATCTCTATAACAAACTGGTCTACGGCCTGCTGGAAGAAAAATTCGGCAAAGGGAAGGCCGCCGTGTTCGCCAGGTCGGCCACAGTGGGCTCCCAGCAATTTCCGGTCCATTGGGGCGGTGATTGTTGGGCCAACTTCGAATCGATGGCGGAAAGCCTTAGAGGCGGTCTATCGTTGTGTTTGTCCGGTTTCGGTTTTTGGAGCCACGACATCGGCGGTTTCGAAAATACCGCTCCGGCCTATGTTTATAAACGTTGGGTGGCATTTGGTTTGTTATCTTCCCATAGCCGTTTGCACGGCAGCAGTTCTTACCGGGTTCCCTGGCTTTATGATGAAGAAGCCGTGGAGGTGGTGCGTTTCTTTACAAAGTTAAAGTGCCGGCTGATGCCGTATATATTTTCCAAGGCTTGTGAGGCCGCCGACACGGGAATTCCGGTCATGCGGGCCATGATGTTGGAGTTTTGGGATGATCCGGCTTGCGATTATTTGGACCGCCAGTATATGCTGGGGGATTCCTTGCTGGTGGCGCCGGTATTCCGGGAGGATGGCCAGGTGACATACTATTTGCCGGAAGGAACCTGGACCCATTTTCTAAACGGCTCCAAAGCGGAAGGCGGAAGCTGGCGGACTGAAAAGTATGATTTCTTGAGCCTGCCCCTTTTTGTGAGGCCCAATTCCTTGATTGCGCTGGGAAATCATGAGCGGAGGCCGGATTATGATTTCGCCGACGGAGTGACGCTTCATGCCTTTGAATTAACCGCAGGAAAAACTGTTTCCACAACGGTTTATGACCAAACCGGCGGCGTGGAATTAAAAGTAACGCTGCATCGAGAGGGCTCCAAAATCACCATCCGGGCCGAAGGTATCGGAAAACCATGGAACATCATATTCCGCGGATTGACTCAAAACCCGGTGTCGGTTTCCAAGGGCCGGACCGAAGGGAACGCTCTCGGATTGAAACTGATTCCCGAGGCCTTTACCGGTGAAAGCGAACTCTTCTTGGGGGAATAAAGATCAGGAGCGAAATGATGATGGGCCAAATCATAGATATCAAAGAAAACGGTTTATATATGGTCTTGGAGATCACAGCTGAAAATAAAGTGAAGCTGCTGCACTTTTCGGCAATGCCCTTTCATGAAGCCACCATCCGGAGTGAAAATGAAAAGGTTGGTTTCAGGCTGGTTGAGGTGATGGTCTCGGGCCTGGACCGGCCGGAAGAACGGCACGGCACCAAGTATACGGTGACGGCCCCCGGCTACCGGCTGCAATATCGAAGCCATCAGGATGTTTATAATCAATGGGGAAGAAAGCTGGAGATCGTGACTTTTGATCAAGAGATCGGCCTTGAAGTCACCAGCCATTTTCAGTTTTTTAACGGGATACCGCTGGTGCGCTCATGGACGGCTCTTCAAAACAAGGGCGGCGACAGCCTGGGTCTTGAATATATATCATCGTTTGCTTTAACCGGAATCGCCAAAGAAGGCCTGGAAAATACCGACTCCAAAATGAGGTTGTCGATAGCGCATAACTCCTGGCAACGGGAGCTGCAATGGCGCAGTTACCGTTTTCCCGAACTTGGTTTTTCACAGTCGGTAGCCAAGGGGGAACAGCGTTCTTCCAAATGCATCTCCCTAACCAACACCGGCAATTGGTCCACCAAGGAATATTTACCCCTGGGGTATCTGGAGAACGCCGCGACTGGAACCAACCTTTTCTGGCAAATTGAACACAACGGTTCGTGGCATTGGGAGATTAGCGACCAGAACAATCACATTTACCTTCAACTCAGCGGCCCGACGGAACTTGAGTCTCACTGGTGGAAAAAGCTGAATCCCGGCGAAAGCTTTGTGAGTGTTCCGGCGGCTGTGGGTTCCACCATTGGGGACGTCAGTACAGCCATGGGAGAATTGACCCGGTACCGGAGAATCATCCGCCGGCCCAATGCGGACAATCAAAATTTGCCGGTTATTTTCAATGATTATATGAACTGCTTGTGGGCCGAACCCACCACCGAAAAGGAACTTCCCCTAATTGACGCCGCCGCCGAAGCCGGTTGTGAGTATTATTGCATTGACGCCGGATGGTATTCGGACGGATACTGGTGGGATGGCGTAGGGGAATGGCTGCCTTCAGTGGAACGTTTTCCGGGGGGCATCAAGGAAGTATTGGATTATATCCGCTCCAGGGGAATGGTGCCCGGATTATGGCTGGAGCTGGAAGTCATGGGGATCAAATGCCCAAAAGTGAAGGCGGCAACGGATGATTGGTTTTTTATCCGCCACAGCAAACGGATTGCCGACCGCAGCCGTTATCAATTGGACTTCCGCAATCCGAACGTCATCGCCCATGCCGATGCGGTGATTGACCGCCTGGTGAACGAATATGGCGTCGGTTATATTAAAATGGATTACAATATTGAGCCGGGAATCGGCACGGAACTTGACAGCGACAGTTTCGGCGACGGTTTGCTGGGACATAACCGCGCTTATCTGAATTGGCTGGATAAAGTGTTTCAAAGATATCCCGGACTGGTGATTGAAAACTGCAGCAGCGGCGGTCTCAGGATGGACTACGCCATGTTAAGCCGGTACAGTATTCAGTCCACCAGCGATCAGGAAAATTATCTGAAATATGCCGTCATTGCGGCCAATGCGCCGAGCGCACTAACGCCTGAGCAGGCTGCGGTATGGTCATATCCCCTGTTGGAGGGAGACAGAGAGGAAGTCATTTTTAACATGGTCAATGCCATGTTGTTGCGGATACACCAGAGCGGCCATCTGGTCAAGCTGAGTCCGGATCGGAAAGCTTTGGTCCGTGAAGGGATCCGCTGTTATAAAATCATCCGCCGGGATATTAAGGATGCTTTGCCCTTTTGGCCTTTAGGACTGGCAAATTTCGGCGACCCTTGGGTGTCTTTGGGTCTAAAAAGCGGAGCTCAAAACTATCTGGCGGTTTGGCGGATCAACAGTCATGAACAATCCCGCGGGATACCGCTTAAGCATTTACAAGGCCGGGCTGTCGACGTAAAATGTATCTATCCTGAAGCACATCATTGTGAGTATGAGTGGAATCCGGCAACGGCGCTGTTAACCGTGTCTTTCCCGGAACCGGTTTGCGCCAGGCTTTTTGAGTTAAAGCTGTCCTAATCCGGATAGAGTAACAGGTATTGCAAAAAAAGTTGTCCGGGTACACAAACAATTTGTCAAGGCATTGATGATGGTAGGATCCCGTATTTTGGGGTCTGTTTTTTTTATCGTAAAAGTCGGTAATCCGAAAAACGAATTATGGAACAGGATTTGACTGGTGGGGAAAGAATTATTGTAAATTGAAATCCCTTGGTTTTTCCAGCGGTAACGATAGGTTATCCGGTTTGGATATTAAAAGCGGAGGTAAGAAAATGAAGAAAACCATTCTGATCATAGGTTTGTGTTTGATTTTAGCTTGGGCGGCGCCGGCCTTTGCAGTTGACGAAGACTACCATTTCGGCATCCAAATGCTTCAGGAGAGCATTTCCAAAGCCAAGGATATTAGCGGCGGAAGCTACTTATTCTTGGGCACATCCTTTAGTTTCAATCCTAAAATTGCGATCAATGCAAAATATGCATGGGATATTGCGCCGGACAGTTTCACCGATCATCTTGTTTCGCTGGAACCGCAATACACTTTTGGGAAACCGGAGGCATCGCTTCACTCCAACATTTCCTTGGTTTACCTCACCAATCTTGATCAAAAAGATTTCCAATATTATGGTATAAGATTTTGCCCCTTTAGTTCCGGCAGGTCAGCCTTTACCCAAAACTTCAAATTGAGTATGGAGTTTCTGCCGGTCGGGTATTTGTACAATGCGGATACCAAGGAGCATGTTACTACTTTTGAGTTCTTTTCCATTACTGCCTATTTTTAAGGGGAATGGATTCAATCGGTGGGGCTGAAGTGGTTGTAACGATTGGATGATAACACAAAGTGATGGGTTGAAATAAAAAAACAATGGGTTGATGAGAAAATACAATTGGATAATTGAAAAAAACAATTGCTGAAATGATCCGGATCATGGGATGATGGCCAAAAACAATTGGATGATCGATAAAGCCGATTGAAAAAATGAAACGGGCGATTGGGTGGAGGGAAAAAGTGATTGTTGAAATGGTTTCGATTATCGGTTGATGGGAAAAAACAATTCAAAGAATGAGCCGGACAACAGGATGAGTGAAAAAATAATCATTGAAATGGGTTTAGTCATCGGTTCAGTAGAGAAATCTGCTTGAAATATAAAAGAACTGCCAAAAGCGCTGCTCTGCGTGATTTACTTCGGCACTTTTCCGGCACCAAAAGTCACGAAAAAGATGATATATTATTATTGTCGGGAGAAGTCAAAGAAGACCCGCTACCTAAAGGTAGCGGGTCTTCTTTGATTGGGTTTTTAATAAATGTCATGATAACGGGGTGAGTTGATTTCAGAGAGTTTGCTAAATCAACTTTATGCTCAATTTAATAAACCGTCCGACATCTATACAGCTCTTCGTTGAATGCCAATTTGCATCCATGGCAATGGGCTGTTTAAAAAAAAATTACAAGAGAGGAGGTGATATCTTGTATCAAACATTTGCGCATCAGATCAATAAGGCCAAGAATATGTTGGATGGCTTGAAAGGCAATGCGGACAAGCTAGCCAAATGGGGAGTTACTGCTGATTTTATTGCCGCCATGTCCAGCCTGCATGATCGGGCAAACCTGCTTGAAAGTAAGAGGAACGCTCTAAGCGCCAGCGCCCAGGAGGCTACCGCCGAGCAACAGCAAATTATGGCCGACTTAAACAACCAATACAGCATAGCCAAAAGGTTGGTTAAGATCGAAATGCCCCAGGAATCCTGGCCCGCATTCGGATTCAGGGCGGGTGAATTTGCAGCCAAAGAGCCGCAAGAAACACCGGAAACATTAAATCCGGTATCGTGAAATCCTTCTTAAGATTTAAATGGTATGGGAGGGTTTCCTGTCCTTTAAACCACTTCCAGAAACGTGGTTTAAAGGATATTTTTTTAACAATAATTTGAATATTTCCAGTAAATCGGATGAAAGGCAGGAAATTACAGGTAAATAGGGAATATTCCTTTTTGATAAGAACTTAACACAGGGAAGCAAACCGTTTATCGGTTCGATAGAGAGTGCTTTGGATCGTTTGATGGGGATAAAAGAGTAATAGCAACACTTTGAAAGTCTAATATTCGACTTATGCCGTATCGGATTAAATATATTCGCATATAGATATAAGTCGGTAATGAATGAGTATATGTAATGGTGGGCAAATGAACGGCGCCTCCTGCGTCGCTTGATAAAAGTAAAGTATGGTAGTGAGGTGTAAGTTTTGAAAAAACGGGTTTGCCTTATTCTATTTTTAATTTTTTTAGTTGGAAGTAGTTCCAGTGATAAAGTGCTAAGCCGGGGAGATTCGGACATAATGAATTATGAAGAGACATGCCAATATTTACAGTCGATTCAATTAATTGAAAATGGTAAAATTCCACCATTGCCCAAAAGAATGCCAAGATATGACGATGAAGAACCTCTGGGCATCAGCTTTTTTCGGACCAGTATTGCCGGTGAAAAATTAGAAAAATTAACAATGCTGAGAACTTATTTTGGTCGCTCCGAAATACGGAATGTTTCATTTTTTAAGTCGGATTTATCAGAATCCAATTTATGTTGGAATGATTTTATTAGGGTTGATTTTTCCCATTCGAATTTAACGGATAGCGATTTAAGGGCATCTATTTATATAGAAGTTAGGTTTTGTAATGCAAATTTAGAAAACGTCGATTTGAGGCATTCTAGTTTTGAAAATTGCGACTTTTCCGGGGCAAATATGAAAGGTGTTAAATTAACAAGGAACATTGGAGAAAAATTGGAACTAACAGATTTCCAAAAACGAGAAATCAACTGGCAGAATGACAATGGGAGTGAACCTGATGGTGGCTGAATATTTCATTTATTGATTTATAGGGCGCAGCATCATGCTGCTTATGCTTCGGGGGCGGTAATTCGAAGATGGGTACTCGAAGTAAGTCGTATCAGAAGTTTATTCAACTCACCCCTCAGATAATCCTATAGGTTATATTCACTTGGTTGCACATCCCCTCTCTCTGATGATAGTTTAATATGGATGCTTGAGAGAGGGGGAGTGAGTTTTATTTAGCATGGAGTTATTTTTAAAAACAAGCAGCGAAGAATTAGCTTAAAAACTCGAATATATGCTCTAGAAAAGATTATTTGTAATAAACTTTCGCCTCTCTTCGACATTCATAACTTGTGATTACTTGAAAAGGTATTAGCGTTTCATTTAAGAAAGACGCCATCCATGGTTGTTGAATTTGGGAAGGGACGTTGTAGCACAGTTCCGTTCCTGCATCGGGGAGAAAAACTGATGAAACGAAAGTCAAAATGGGAATGGTATGCCATGAAAATTTTATTGGAGAGTATTATATCCGGTGAACCAACTCCTGAAAAAGTCGATCAAAACTATTCAAAAACATTAAAGACGTTTGAAGAGAGCATTATTGTTGTAAAGGCACAATCATTTGATCATGCTTATAAAATAGCAGAGAAAAAGGCAAAAGAAAACGAGCATGATTACATTAATCCTTACGATGAAAAAGTTGAGTGGAGATTTGTTGACTTTTTAGATTGCTTTTCTTTATTGGATAAAAATATCCATTCAGGAACCGAGGTCTATTCGCGGTTTATTCAGGTTCCTATGGAGATGAAAACTGAAGAAGTGATATATAAATTTTCCCTGATAATATATCGGAAGATGAGGATGAACCGGATCATGAATGAAATGATAATAAAAGAAGCTGCAATAAAAGAGGTATTAAATCCTACTTTTGAATTAACTAAACAGTTTTTAAGTGTGAATGAACTGGTTTATAAGGATGGTATGCCTTTTATTGAAGATGTTTTTGTTTATGAAGCAGAAAACAAAGCTGCAGTTTATTTTCCAGTAAAAGATGAAAAATTTTATTTCGTTGTCTATATTTGTACTGAAGATAGTTTTGAACCACTGTGGATGGAAATGTCTCCAGGTAATGTTGTAGAACTTGTTGTTGTTTCGGAAAATCATAGTTTGGATAGGATACTTGAAAAAATTAATTTTAAGCCCCAAAGGCAATGGGAAAAAGGGGAAAGAAAAAGACCTACCCATTCTGTTGTTTATGATCATAGTGGTTTTGTTTTTTCTCTTGAAACTAGAAAAACAGGGGAGTTAGAAGAAAAGCTGAAACAACTTATTAATTTTCTTATTCAACGTCAGGAATCGATTGTAACTTTATCGGATATTGCAACAGTTGAAATTTCTATCACTTACTATGGTTACAAAGATCAAATGTGGGGAATCCATCTTGAGAAGGATATTATAAAAAAGATGTCTGAATTAAATATAACATTGGATGTTGATTTGTATGCAAGTGGTAAAGATTTGAATGGATGAAACGAGGGACTACCGGCTACACCGTGCGTGGTTACATCCGAGGGCCGATGCTTAGGGGAGTTTTCGAGATTGAGCGGGCAAAAAATCACAGAAGTTGTTTGATTTTACTAGGTGAGGGGACCACCGGTAATTTTAAGGAGGTATTCCATGCGATATAAAATTTCTTGTTTTGGAATCGGTATTTTTGCTGTTTTACTTGTAAGCTTTGGTTTCCCAGTTATCGCTCAAGCCTTTGATCCGGCGGAATATCCGCTTTCAACAATCAATGAAGAATTTAATAAAATGCAAAAAGAACATGGCAATATCGGTAAAAATCCGCCTGGAGCCACCGGGCGGAATGATATTGATATTTTGATCCACCCCCAGGTGGTATTTTCGATTCAAGCAACATACTTGAATCAAGAAAGGCTGCTTTCTGCGAAGAACTTAAAAGGGCTGGAAGTATTTCAAAAAACTTTTTTGCCTGACAATAAAAGAATATATGATGTATATCAACATGAAATATTCATTCGAGATTCCGATGGGAGAGAATATTGGCTTCCTATTCAGGAAACTTTTCGAGAACCCTTTCGGCAAGAATATTATCAGGGTTGTGACTTGACATTATATCTTATCTTTTTCATCATCTATGACCACGAGCCGTTTATTATCATCAATGAATTCTATGTAAAATGATCCGGGCAGCTGCCCTCCGTGGTAGCTTTTAAATTAAGGCCTATTTACGATTGCAGATGAATTTACCAATTGAGAGGTAACTGATATGAAGAAGCTAGTTCTAGCAGTTTTGGTTGTAGGTCTATTCATTATATCGGGTTGTTCAAGTGGATATATGACTTTGTCACAGGATAGTATTGATCAATTCAATCCTATCGGAATAGAAATTATTGCTTCCAGTCAATTATATGATAATAAAGATCTCATGTTGAGAGATTTTGTGATCAAAACAGGAGGTACATATTTATCTTCTTTATTTCAAGAAAAAGGGTTTCAAGTTGTCCAACTTAATTCGATTATTCCCTATGAAAAAGTCTTTAAAAAATATTTAGGGTCATTTTTTATTGATGAAAAAATAGCCGCTCAATACGCTAAGAAGCAAGGTTGTAAAACGGTTTTAATTGTATATTACGCTTATGCAATACCAAACCCTGTTATTGTTTACCCAAAGGAGCTAAATATAAAACTAGAAGAAAAGTCAGATATAAATATTTACGGTAATTGTAGCTTATATGGTTTTTTAGTTAATGCCAACGATGCGAAAATACTCACCAACAGTCATAGTATGCTTTCAAGTTTTAAAAAATATCTCCAAATATATAAGGATGAAATTTTAAACACCGACGTAACTAGCGTAAAAGATGTTTATAAGGAGTTTATCATTAAAATTACCGAATTAATGTTTGCTAATAAAACAATCTGATTATAAAGTAATTCAGCAGATTATTGGGATGTGGTGATCTATCAGCTATGTTTGAAAATCAAAAAATATCTCGCGCAGAGAACTGACTAATTGTGTTTTAAAACTTTGTTTTCTGGCCTAAACGTATCTTTTCATGAGTTGACAACCGATGCCACCAATTATCAAAAGAAATATCTTGCAAAGCGGTATTAATATTTGAGGTAATCGTGGTTTAGAAGACGTAAAATGCTATAAATGAGCGAAAATGCTAACCAAAATGTTTAAGACTTTTGTTGTTTTAGACCAAAAGATTGCTAAAAGTCGGGTCAATCCTCACTAAGGCTTAGACTTACGAAGTTTTTAAAATCAAAGACCAAAAGAATGGCAGTTCGTCGGGCTGTCCCAAAAGAAAATTTTACGATAAAGAAATACAATATATAGAAATCAACATATTCAATGAAACTATATAATGTATTTCTTGTTGATTTTGAATGCTTTGTAGAGAGCCCCAGATAGAATGCGGGTTGACCCGAATTATTTCGATAATTGTCTTCAAAGAGAAGAGAGCCAAAATTAAAGAGAGGGCCGCACACCCCAGGACAGGGTGGCTTTTTTTGTACGCCATTTTCAATGTTTTTGATTGTTAAGATTTAATTACCAGTAGAAATATAAAGGTTTTTTATTTAGGGTGTCGAAAAAAGCTTAAACTTAATTTACAGAAGTTTTTCCATATACTTTCACCTAACGGACAGGAGGAATGTTCGATGAAAAAATCGGTGTGGATTTGGCTGCCCATCATCGCAGCCTTGCTGATCGGTACGGCGGTATTTGCAAAATCACCTGCCAAGAATGGTGGTACTGCGGAACCGGTTCTCAACTACAATCTGGCGCTTGAACCGGCTAACCTTGATCCGGCTAAATCAACCAGTATCGAGGAATTCAGAGTCGAATATGCTTGTTTTGAAGGATTGGCGACTTTTGGCGCAGGGGACGCCCTCCAGCCCGGCGTGGCTGAGAAGTGGCAGATCTCGCCGGACGGTAAAACATACACCTTTTATCTTCGCAAAAATGCCAAATGGTCCAATGGTGACCCGGTAACAGCGTACGACTTTGAATATGCCTGGAAGAGACTGCTTAACCCCGGCACCGGCTCACCCAATGCCAGCACGCTATTTTATCTAAAAAATGCCGAGGATTACAACAGCGGTAAAATCAAAGAAGCCGACCAAGTCGGTGTCAGTGCCAAAGATAACTACACGCTCGTTGTCACTTTAAATGCTCCCTGCAGTTATTTCCTGGGTTTAACCATTAACCCGGCCCTTTATCCGGTGCACCGGAAAACGGTTGAATCAAGTCCCGACAAATGGACCGGCAATCCTGAAACCTATGTCGGCAATGGCCCCTTCAAAATGACCAATTGGTCCCGGCATGAGAAATTGGAGTTTGTCCCCAACCCCAATTATTGGGACAAGAGCCGCGTCAAATTGAAAAAATTAGTCTTCTATCCGATCGAAGAACAAAGCACGGCCTTAACCATGTTCGATACCGGTCAAATCGACCTTTCCGATGAGTTGCCGCGACCGGAAATTCCCCGGTTGTCAGCGGCGGGTATGGTCAAGTACAGCGCGACCATTAATACCTATTACTATATGCTCAATACCAAAAAACCGCCGTTAAATGATCCGCGGGTCCGTAAAGCTTTGGCTCTGGCCATCAATCGGGAGCAGATCGTCAAATACATCACCAAAGCGGGCGAAAAACCGGCTCTTGGCTTTGTACCTTATGGAATACCGGATAGCAGTCCGAAAGCGGAGTTTCGTAAAGTAGGCGGCGCCTGTTTCACCGATAATGCAGTCGCCCAAGCCAAAAAGTTATTGGCGGAAGCGGGCTATTCCGATATCAAAAAATTCCCGACCCTTGAGATTTTATACAATACCAATGAAACCCACAAACAAATTGCTGAAGTGATTCAACAGATGTGGCATGAGAAATTGGGCGTCAACACCACACTGGTTAACCAGGAATCCAAAGTATTCCTGCAGTCCCGGAGGGAAGGAAATTTCCAAATCGCCCGTTCCAGTTGGATTGGGGATTATGTTGATCCCATGACCTTCCTGGATCTGTGGGCTACCGGCAACGGTAACAATTTTACCGGCTGGACAAACCCGCAATACGATAAACTGATCGATACCGCCAAAACGACTCTCAATACCAAGCAACGATATCAAGCCATGCACGAGGCGGAGAAACTCCTGATGAACCAAATGCCGGTGATTCCGATTTATTTTTACACCCGGCCTTATATCATCAAACCCTGGGTCAAAGGAGTTCGTTATTCGGCCGTTGGTTTGATCGACTTTTCGAGAGTCACCATTGGGGCCCATAAGTGATTTGATTTGTATGGATTAATGATTTGAGGCACAAGAACTGATGAAAATTGTAGGATGCCTAAATGCGACCTAACCTGCGCGTCCCATTGGACGCGAGCCCTTCCCCTGAGAAGGGAATTAAACAGCTAATTCGAGTGGAAGGGTAACCCTAGTTCGTTGATCTCTAAAAAGATTCTTGACTGCGAAGGCATCGGTTACTCTCCCACTGAATTAGCTACTATCGAAATTGCATCATTGGGGGAGAGCGAGTGAGAGGTCTGCGCCCCAATTTCTAGGCATTCATTTTAAGTAGTATTTTAATAATTGAACGTTACGCCTTTTCTATTTCCGGAAAAGGCGTTTTCCTAGAGGTTTTGTTGTTTTGAATAAGGGAGTGAAACAATGGCTAGGTATGCTTTGGACCGTTTGATTTCCGCCTTGACCACATTATTGTTAATCATAACGATCACTTTTATTTTAATGCATGCGATTCCGGGGGGACCTTTTGATCAGGAAAAGGCGGTCTCGGCACAGATTACCCAAAATATCAAGGAACATTACCATTTAAACGACCCCCTTTGGCGGCAATATGTTGATTATTTGAAGAAAATCATCCATTTCGATTTGGGTCCGTCTTACAAGTATCCGGACTCTTCGGTGAATGATCTGATCCGGGCGGGATTTCCGGTTTCCGCGGCTATCGGGCTATTGGCGGTTTTGGTGGCGGTAGCCTTAGGGATTCCAGCCGGCATCCTGGCGGCTTTGCGGCATTCCAAATGGCAGGATAATATGGTAATGCTGGTTGCGATCGTGGGTGTTTCGATACCGAGTTTTATTGGGGCTACGCTTTTGCAATATTGTTTCGCCTATAAATGGCAGCTGTTTCCGGCGGCGCTTTGGGGGACACCGGCCCATTTGGTATTGCCGGTCCTGGCCCTATCCGCTCTCCCTTTGGCATTTTTCGCGCGGTTGATTCGTTCCAGTATGCTGGAAGTGTTATCCCAGGATTATATCCGGACCGCCCGTTCCAAGGGACTCAGCGAGGCAACGGTGGTATTGCGGCATGTGCTGAAAAATACTTTGATTCCGTTCATTACGGTTCTGGGGCCGATGCTGGCTAACCTTTTGACGGGCACCTTTGTGATTGAAAGAATTTTCGCTATCCCGGGTCTCGGTAATTACTTTGTCAACAGTATTTATAATCGTGACTATTTCGTAATCCTGGGCCTGACGGTCTTTTATGCCGGCATATTGCTGCTGCTCAATCTGGCGGTTGATATCGTCTATGCCGTGATCGATCCCCGGATCAAACTGGCGTCCAAGGAGGAATGAGAACATGGATGACTCTCGCGCATTTGAACCGATAGTACGGCAAGACTCATTGGATTTTGTACAAGAGGGAGCCGAGAGGCCGGAGACCAGTTACTGGAAAGATGCCTGGCGTCGTTTAAAACAAAATAAGGGAGCGGTTATTTCGCTTTTTGTGATTTTGTTTATCTTCCTGGCTGCTATTTTGGGACCTTTTGTGTCTCCGTATTCTTACACCAAACAAGATTTAATTTTTCAAAATACTCCTCCTACGGTGGAACATTGGTTTGGAACGGACAATGTGGGCCGGGACTTACTGGTACGTTGCCTTTATGGAACCCGGATTTCATTAATTGTGGGAATTTTCGCCACAATTATCAGCCTGACCATCGGGGTATTATTTGGCGGTTTTTCGGGGCTGGTCGGCGGGAAAGTCGATAATGTCATGATGCGGATTGTCGATATCTTCTATGCAATTCCCTTGCTGTTATGGGTTATTTTATTGATGGTGGTTTTAAAACCCGGTCTGCAAAATATCCTGATTGCGATTGGAATCACGTATTGGCTCAGTATGGCCCGGATAGTGCGGGCCGAGGTTTTGAGCCTCAAAGAACAAGACTATGTTTTAGCGGCCAAAGCCATTGGGGCCGGGCGGATGCGGATTATTCTGCGGCATTTAATACCCAATACGATTGGACCGATATTGGTGACTGCTACTTTCAATATTCCGCAAGCGATTTTTACTGAGGCCTTTCTTAGTTTCATCGGACTAGGGATCGGAGCTCCCATGGCTTCCCTAGGAATGTTGGCCTCGGATGCCATCAGTGGCTTACGTTCCTTTCCTTATCAGCTCTTTTTTCCAGCCTGCATGATTTGTATCATTATGTTGGCCTTTAATTTCCTTGGGGACGGCCTAAGGGACGCTTTGGATCCGCGGATGCGGAAGTGAGGGGATGGTACGATGAATCGTTTACTGGATGTTAAAAATTTACGAACTTCATTTTATACCTATGCCGGGGAAGTGAAAGCTGTCGATAACGTCAGCTTTCAGCTCCATAGCGGTGAAGCCTTGGCAGTGGTGGGCGAATCCGGCTGCGGGAAAAGCGTAACCGCTTTGTCAATTATGGGTCTATTGCAAGAACCCGGTAAAATTGTGGATGGCCGGATCGATCTGAGCGGCCGGGACCTAACCAAGCTGTCCCCTAAAGAAATGTGCGCGATCCGCGGCAATGAGATCGGGATGATCTTTCAGGACCCGTTGACCTCTTTGAATCCGGTCCTTTCCATTGAACAACAAATGATTGAGAGCTTAATGCTCCATAAGAAATTATCCAAGAAACAGGCGAGTCTCCGGGGGATTGAACTGCTGAAAATGGTGGGAATCCCCGGGGCTGAAGATAGATTTCATCAGTATCCCCATCAATTTTCAGGCGGTATGCGCCAACGGGTGATGATTGCCATGGCGATGGCCTGTGAACCCAAAATTTTAATCGCCGATGAACCCACAACGGCGCTTGATGTAACGATCCAAGCGCAAATCCTGGAACTCATGAAAGGCTTAAAGGATACCTTAAAGACAGCGATTATTCTCATAACCCATGATTTAGGTGTAGTGGCCGGACTTTGTCAAAGAGTAATCGTGATGTATGCCGGAAAAATTGTGGAACGGGGCACTGTGGAAGAACTTTATTATCGGCCCAAGCACCCCTATACCTGGGGATTGCTCGGAGCGGTTCCCCGTTTGGATATTGAAGAAAATCAGAAAAGAAAACTGACCCCGATTTGGGGCAAACCGCCGGACCTGTTGGTTCCGCCGCCGGGGTGCCGTTTCGCGCCCCGTTGCAAGTATGCCATGAACATCTGCGAAAAGGAAATCCCACCGGATTTTGAAGTCGCTTCCGCGACACATCGGGCTGCTTGCTGGCTGCTTGATCCGAGAGCGGAGAAAGTCGAACATTCCATGGAAAGGAGCGCTTCCCTATGAATGTTCCCGGGCAAAGTTTTCAGCCTTTACTGGAAGTCAAGCATTTGCAAAAAACCTTTACCATTTCCAAAGGCCCTTTTACCAGAGGGAAATCAATCCTGAAGGCCGTTGATGATGTTAGTTTTGCGATTCTTAAAGGGGAGACTTTAGGGTTGGTTGGAGAATCCGGATGTGGCAAGACGACCATCGGGAGGACCTTGATCCGGCTCTATGAAGCGAGTGGAGGAGAAGTAATTTTTGGAGGACAAAATATTCTGCAGCTCTCGGATGAAGAAATGCTGCCCTACAGGCGCAGGATGCAGATGATTTTTCAAGACCCGTATTCATCCTTAAATCCCCGGATGACTGTAGCGGAAATCATAAAGGAACCCCTGGCGATTCACGGAATTGCTTCCGGAAAGGCGGCCCTAAGCCGGGTGCATGAGTTATTGCAACTGGTGGGCCTCAGCAAAGAACAGGCCTCCCGTTTTCCCCATGAATTTTCCGGAGGACAGCGCCAGCGGATCGGGATTGCCAGGGCGCTGGCTGTAGAACCGGAGTTTATTATTTGCGATGAACCTATTTCTGCTCTGGATGTCTCGATTCAGGCCCAGATCATCAACTTGCTTGAAAAATTGCAATCGGAAATGAATCTGACCTATCTGTTTATTGCTCATGATATTTCCATGGTCCGGCATACCAGTAAGCGGATTGCAGTAATGTATCTGGGAAAATTGGTTGAACTTGCGGGAGCCGGCGAATTAGCCAAAAATCCCTTGCATCCTTATACCCGGGCTCTATTATCTGCCGTTCCGATAGCGGATCCACGATTGGAGGCATCTCGGCGCCGCATTGTTCTGGAAGGGGATGTACCCAGTCCGGTCGATCCTCCTCCCGGTTGCCGTTTTAAAACCCGCTGCCGGATGGCAAGGCCCTGCTGCAGCGAGAGGACCCCTGAATTAAAGGAAGTTGCCCCCGGGCACCTAGTTGCTTGTTTTGCCGTTGAAACGGGAATTTGATGATTATATTTCTCAAAGAAAGAGGCTGCCAAAAAGAAGTTTAGACACCGTTTTCAATATAGGTGATGGATAGGCCGATTTTTATTCTCCCACTGAGGCGCGGAGGCGCAGAGAAAAAAGGGATGGGATTTTTTTTTAAAAATTCTGTGCTGCGACAAATTTTGGCGACGACAAATTTTGGCGACGACACCTTAGCGGGAGATATTGTTTTTACTTTTTAAAATTTTATCGAATGGAAGTTTAGAGAGCGGTTGGAAGCCATCTAATTTCTTTTAAGCCAGTTCCTAAGTGTGTCGGCAAAAACGCAATCTGCTTGTGAACCTGGGGCCGGATGCCAAAGGGGAGATACCATGGGAAAGCATCGGGATTTTGACCAAAGTCGGGTAGTGGATAGTCCAAAATAGTGCCGGGATTTGTGGCTACGGCGGCTCAGGTCTTCCTAAACCGGAATGCCGCAGATTTTAAGGATGACATTTTCATTGGTTTTACCGGTTCCCGGCTGCCGGACGAAACGGATACCGTGGTGGAGCTGGAATTGTATTGAACCTCATTTCATTGATTCATAGGTAGATCCGGTATGCTTGCTTCACAATGGCTTGCGCAATTTTCTTCTTGGGCCTCCGTTGCAATCCCCATATTCTCCAAACCCCAAAAATGCATCATTTTTAAAATCGGCAGTAATGTCCGGCCTTTATCCGTTATCCAGTATTCAACTTTGGGCGGTATCTGGCGGTACTCCTCCCTATGAATCAGGTTATCCAATTCCAACTCTTTAAGCTGCTGACTCAACATTTTATGGGAAATGTTCGCCAGCTTTTTTTTAATTTCTCCATATCGTTTAATGCCGTCCGTGGCGAGGTACCACAGAATGACCGGCTTCCATTTACCACCGAGGACTTTTTGGGTAAATTCAACCGGACAAGAATATTTGCCTGTGGTTAGAATCATTTTAAATTACTCTCCTAAGAGTTAACTCACCAATGAGTTAGTTAGTTACTTAAAAGTGCATACTATTTTTATCATGAATATTCGATATAATTCAGTATATAAAAGCATTGGGAAATTTGCAATAAGCTATATAACAATCAGCTTTAACCCCAATATGCTAAGGAGGATGAGAAATTTGCAGTACCGCAAATTTGGCAGGCTGGATTGGAAAACATCGGTTTTAGGCTTTGGTTGCATGCGTTTGCCGACCATGGATAACAATCCGATGAGTGGCAACATCAATGAGGAAGAAGCCAAGCGAATGATTCGCTATGGGATTGACCAGGGAATCAATTACATAGACACCGCTTATCCTTATCACAATGGCCAGAGTGAAGTGATTGTCGGAAAAGTATTACAGGACGGCTACAGGGAAAAGGTAAAACTTGCTACGAAGTCTCCGACTTGGCTAATCAATCAGGCGTCGGATTTCGATAAGTACCTGAATGAACAGTTAACCAAGTTACAAACGGATCATATTGATTTTTATCTGTTACACGGCTTGGATAGAGAAAGATGGGAACAGACTATTCAAAAGCACAATATCTTGGAACGGGCCGAAGCGGCACTTCGGGACGGACGAATTCGTCATCTGGGCTTCTCTTTTCATGATCAATATCAGTCATTTCAAATGATTATGGAAGGTTATGATCATTGGGATTTTTGTCAGATCCAATATAATTATATGGATACCGCCAACCAAGCCGGAACCAAGGGACTTCATGATGCTGCCTCCAAAGGCCTGGCGGTAATCATTATGGAACCCCTGTTAGGCGGAAAATTAGCCAAACCTCCAAAGGCCATCCGGGACATCTTCGAGCAATCCGGCACCAAGTCATCTCCGGCAGATTATGCGTTACAGTGGGTTTGGAATCAGCCCGAGGTTACGCTGTTACTGAGTGGCATGAGTTCCATGGATCAGGTGAAGGAAAACATCAATTCAGCCAATCGTTCCGGAATTCATTCTTTAAGCAGCCAAGAATTGCATTTTATCGAAGAGGTGCGGAAAAAGTATCAAGAAAGAACCGCCATTCCTTGTACCGGCTGCAGTTATTGTCTGCCATGTCCCAATGGGGTCAATATTCCACGGGTATTTAGCCTTTATAATGACGGCTTTATGCATGAAGACCTGCAAACGACCCGGGCTGTGTATAGCCGGTTTTTGGATGAAAAAGAACGGGCCGGGGTTTGCGTTCAATGCCGGATTTGCGAGGAAAAGTGTCCTCAAAAAATTTCCATCAGTGAATGGATGCCCAAAGCCCATGCAGTACTAGGGGAAGGGCAACCTTATAATAAATAAACAAAGGAGTGTTGTTGATGCCTGTTATTAGTGTAGAATTGACCCATCAAACCAAGGAAAAGAAGAAAGAAATCATTGAAAAGTTAACCCAAACCATGGTGGAAGTTACCAATATTCCTGCCCAAGCCTTCACGGTGATTGTTAACGAGCATGACCCGGAGAATATCGGGGTAGGTGGAGTACCGTTGTCGGAACGCCACTCGTAAAAACTGATCCATCAACTCTGGCTTCCTTTTAGTAGCCAGAGTTGATGGATCCTGAAAGAGGTGTTGGCATGAAAATTTCCGGCAATACCATTTTAATCACCGGAGGGGCGACCGGCATCGGCTTGGCCATGGCTGAGGCTTTCCTGGAAAAAGGTAATGAAATCATTATCTGCGGACGGCGCGAAGCCAAACTGGTTGAAGCCCAGAAAAAACATCCGGAATTCCATATTGTAACAAGTGATGTCAGTACTGAAGCAAACTGCCGCGCGTTGGTGGAGTGGGTTACAACCTATTTTCCAAACTTGAATGTTTTAGTGAATAATGCGGGGATCCAAAGAGATATTGATTTTATTCAGGGCCTTGATGAATATTTGGCCGGAGCAAATGAACTCAAAATTAATTTGGAAGCCCCGATTATTTTATCCGGTTTGATGGTTCCTTATCTGAAGGGGAAAGGGGAAGCATCTATTATCAATGTCTCCTCGGGCCTGGGTTTTGTGCCTGCAGCCAAAATGCCGGTATATAGTGCCAGTAAAGCCGGTTTACACGCTTTTTCCATGGCGTTGCGGCGGCAATTGGCTCATGAAGCAATTAAAGTTGTTGAAGTGGTTCCGCCGGCGGTGGATACGAATTTGAACGCCGAGGGGCGGGCCAAAAGGGGTGGTTTCCGGGTTGACTTGCAACCTCAAGAATTTGTGGCTGCAGTACTCAAAGGGTTGGAGAATGATCAAGTAGAGATCGGTTACGGTATGAGCGAAGGATATATTCGCGCCTCCAGAGCCGAATTGGATCAAAGTTTTGAACGGATGAACAGCCGGTGGTAATGAAAAGTGAAAAGGTAAAAGAGAAATGGGGTAAAATTTAAAATGATCCGGAATGGTTCGTTTGTCTTTTGGGAATGACGAATCATTACCATAGAGGTTCTAACTTTTAGTTGAATTGGAGAAAGGGTGATCCAAAATGAATGAAACTATCAAAACGATTTTAAATCGCAGAAGTATCCGGGCTTATAAACCGGAACAGATTAAAGAGCTGGAATTACAAGCCATACTGGAAGCAGGCCGGTTTGCACCCAGCGGGATGAATACCCAGCCTTGGCATTTTAGTGTCATCCAGCAAAAGGAGTTGTTGGAAAAAATCAATGCTACGGTGAAAGAAGGACTTCTCAAATCAGGAAATCCGCAAATGGCAGAACGGGCCAAAAACGAAAATTTCAGTATTTTTTATCATGCTCCCACCCTGATTATTGTTTCTGCTGATCCCAAAGTAGCAACACCGCAGTATGACTCGGCTATTGCCATGGGCTATATGTTTCTGGCTGCCGCATCTTTGGGAGTGGGTTCTTGCTGGATCAATGCCATCTCAATGACTTTTAATGCAGAATCCGGCAAGGCGATGGCAAAATCTTTGGCGATTCCCGACGGATATACCATTCATAGTGCCGGGGCATTCGGTTACCCGGCCGGAGAAATTCCAGCCCCGCCTCAAAGAAAAGAAGGCACGGTTTCGTTAATTCAATAAGTGTTCTGTTGCGTGAAAGGAGAAGGAATAGAATGCCATTGATGAAAGCGGTTCAAATCAGTAAACCAGGCGGCGATTTGGAGTTGGTTCAAAGGGAAATTCCTGAGCCCAAAGCGAATGAAGTGTTAATTAAAGTTGAGGCCTGCGGAGTTTGCCATGGGGATTCCATTGTCAAGGAAGGAACCTTTCCCGGACTGCAGTATCCGCGGATTCCCGGCCATGAAGTAATTGGAATCATTGAGAAACTGGGTTCCGCGGTGGATGAATGGCATCTGGGACAAAGGGTAGGCGTCGGCTGGCATGGTGGTCATTGTTTTAAATGCAGTGCTTGTAAAAAAGGTGATTTTTGGGGCTGCCAGGAGTCTTTGATTACCGGGATTACCATTGATGGCGGTTATGCCGAATACATGATAGCCCGCTCGGAAGTGCTGGTGGAAATAACCCGGGAGTTGGATTCGGTGGAAGGAGCCCCGTTGCTTTGTGCCGGCCGGACCACCTTCGGGGCTTTAAAAAACAGTAATGCCAAAGCCGGCGATTTGGTGGCCATTCTCGGTATCGGCGGCCTGGGCCATCTGGCGATTCAATATGCCGCTAAAATGGGGTTCCAAACTGTGGCGATTTCCAGAGGCAAAGAGAAAGAAGCTATGGCTCTGAAACTGGGGGCTCACCAATACATTGATGCGTCAGTTACGGACGGGGCTCAGGCTTTGAAGAAAATGGGCGGGGCCCGGGTGATACTGGCCACAGCCCCTAGCGGCAAGCCGATTTCCCAAATGTATGGCGGCCTGGGGCGGGGCGGGCAAATGATTATCGTTTCCTCACCCAAGGATATGATTGAGATTCAACCAAGATTTATTTTGGGAGGCGGTTCCCTGAGCGGCTCCACCGGAGGCAGTATCGAAGAGGCTATTCATTTCAGTGTGCTTTTTAAAGTTGTACCGATGGTTGAGGTATTTCCGCTGGAACAGGCGACGCTGGCTTTTGAAAAAATGATGGAGGCTAAGGTCCATTTCCGCTCGGTGTTAAAAATGTGAAATTGCAAGGGAGGTCACAACAATGCAAGAAATTTCAGGGTTAATTCATGAAAGGTTGTCCGCCAGAGGTCCATTCGATCCGGATCGTCCCATATCCAAACTGAATTTAGAGCGGATTTTGGAAGCGGGAAATTGGGCTCCAACCGCTCATAATATGCAAAACTTTGAGTTTCTGGTGGTTGATGATCCCAAAATCATAGACACTTTGGGAAAACTTAAAAATCCCATTTCCATTGATTTTATTAAGGAAAACTATCAACAGCTCTCTTTTTCCGAAGCCGAACTCCGACAGAAAAAATCCGGTATCTTGGCAACCCGCTTTCCGGCGGCCTGGATCAATCCGGAGGCTTGGGAAGATCTTACCGCTACTCAAACATCGCTTCCAACCAGTCCATTGATGGTATTCATGCTTTATGATCCCAGCCGGAGGGCGCCCGCCTCGGAAGGGGATTTTCTGGGCGTCATCAGCTTGGGCAATGTTACCCAAAATATGTGGTTGATGGCAAGTTCGCTGGGGATAGGTTTTCATATTGTCAGTTCTTTCGGAGACGGCCCCATCGAAAAAGAAGTCAAGCAAATCTTGGGCATCCCGGATTCCCTAGACATCGTGTACGCGATCCGTTTGGGGTATCCCCTTTCCGATACGGGATATTTAAGGGTACGACGAGAGGTGAATGATTTTACTCATCATAACCGGTATGACAAGAAGGGTTTGGCGTAAGCAAAATCTTACTTGCTCAAGTAAAATTTTTTGATTGAGAAAGAAAATCGTATTTGCCATCGGAAAAGATTTTAAAGGAATCTTGAAGGAGTTCCCATACCCACCCCCAATGAAGAAAAACTGAAACGCTGCGGTTCATCAACCGGGCGTTTTTTGTTCCCAGGCTATTTCCCATGCGTTCCAAAAGATTTCCGAAAAGCCCGATAGGATTTTGCGGCGATTCGCCCAATTATTAATGTAACAAGCTTAAAAGCGGGGTGTCTCCAATTCGCAGCATTCGCACAAAGTTGTTTCTGAGCCTGGCCGCTATCTTTGCGCTGGCGATGGGGCTTATTTCTTTCGGATGGTATGTGAAATCAACGCAAATCAACATAAAATCCGTTAAAAACTATACTCATGAATTAATTAAGGAAGCCAATAATAACTTTGAATTGACTTTGAAAGATGTTGATTATTTAAGCACCGTGATTTCATTAAATAAATCCAATGTGGTTGAGGTCCTTTCCACCCGGGCCAATTCACTCAATTACGAGCAATTATTAATCGATCGGAAACTCGATGATTTCATTGCCAGCTTATATGGTTATAAATATTATATTTCAAGCATTTTGATTGTGGGGGCTAACGGGAAAAAATATTCTCAAGGGACAACCCTTTCCGCCGATGAAGTGGTGCATCAGCCTTGGTATCAGCGGCTGTCCACCTCAAGTACCGGCCGTATTTTTATTAAAACCCACTCCACCCGGAGCGCCAATAAAGCTGGAGAATTTCCCAATCAAAATGTGATCACCGTTGCCAGAGGTATCTTTGACGATAACAAATTTTTGGGAGTCGTGCTGATAGATTTCCGCTATGACATCATCCAAAAAATTTTCAGCACCAAAATACCTCATGAAAGTTCCCTTTTTGTAATGGATCAAAACGGTGATTTTGTATATCATCCGGAAAACCGGTTTTTGGGCCGGAATATCCGAAAAACTTTTTATAACAAGCTTTTGCCTAGACTTAAAAATCCCGAGGGCAGTTTCAGCACTTGGCTTGAAGGGAATGAAACCTTCGTGGTCTATTACAAGTCCGATTATACCCATTGGACGACGATTGGAGTCATTTCCCAGGCGAGTATGATGAAAGAGTTTGCAAAGGCCACCAATGAGACTCTTTATATTTCGTTGCTGGCGTTATTTTTGTTGATGCTCGCCGCCAATATTATTGCGCTTACAATTACCCGCAATATTTTTAGGCTACGGGATGCCATGAAGAATGTCGGTCGAGGGAATTTCGATACCAAAGTGGAAATCCGAACCGGAGATGAAATAGAGGAACTAAGCCGGGGATTTAATAACATGGTGGGTGAAATCCATCAACTGCTGCAAGATGTTAAGGACAATGAACGCCAGAAACGGCTGGCAGAATTAAAAGCCTATCAAGCTCAAATTAATCCGCATTTTCTTTCGAATACGCTCAATACCGTCAGATGGCTCGCGCAAAGCCAAAAAGCCGTCAATATCGAATCGTTAGTAACATCACTGATTGAATTACTTCAAGTCAGTGTGGCTGGAGCCGATTTCATCAGTATCGGACAGGAATTGGAGTATTTGAAAGATTATCTGAATATTCAGGAATACCGTTATTGTGATAAATTTAGGGTTCAATACGAAATCGAACCCCTTATTTTGGAGATGTTGACTCCAAAGTTTATTTTGCAACCAATCGTCGAAAATGCTTTGATTCATGGGATTGATCCTTTGGAACATCAAGGTTTGATTGCCATTAAAGGTTATCAGGACGGTCAAAATATAATAATTTCGGTGCGGGATAGTGGAGTCGGCATTTCTCAAGAAAAGCTGGCAAGCATTTTCCGGCAGGATCAAAACAAGGATAGACAGCGTTTCAGTAGTATCGGAATTTATAATGTCAATGAACGGTTGAAGATGTATTTCGGGGAGGATTATGGGCTGAAAATTGAAAGTATCCCGGGAGTTTTTACCACGGTTACCATTACATTGCCGGTTAGGGAAAGCGCGTTTGAAGGATGTGATGCTGGTGTATAAAGTGATGCTGGTGGATGATGACGCTTTCGCACGTACAAGTCTAAAGGGAATAATGAATTGGGAAAAACACGGCTACATCATTTGTGCAGAGGCATCCAACGGGTCCAACGCCGTTGAAATGATCCAAAGAACTGCTCCCGATATTGTAATTACGGATATCAGCATGCCGGTAATGGACGGTATCGGCCTTATCGAGTACCTGGTCGAAAATCATCCCGCAGTGATTGTGATTGCTCTCAGTGGCTACGATGACTTTGATTATGTTCGTCAAAGTCTAAAATTAGGCGCTATCGATTACCTTTTAAAACACCGCGTGAATGAAACGGAGTTATTGAACATACTCCAAGCAGCCTGTAAAAGGATTCAAAAAGAGAGTCAGACGCTGACACGAGAGAGAAGTGTAGCTCAGCAGTTGCAACTCGGGAAGGAGGCTTTAAAACGGGAGTTTTTGCAACAATTGACTACCGGGACCCTTAAGGAACCGGAGATGACTGGGCAACAAATGGACCTTTTGGAAATTGAGTTGACCCCGGAATACCTGACGGTGATGATTATTGAAATGGATGACTTTACCCAGTTGCAAACGAAGTATACCCTGACCGAGCTGGATACGGTTATAAAATCATTCCTGGATTTGGCTTCGGAAATATTGAAGGACTATGGAAAATCTTTGATTTTTCAGATTAATGGCGGCCGGTTTGTGGTGATTTTTTCTTTTGGAAATTGTCACAGTCAAGCCTATTCCCAAACTCAGATCAATAACTGTATTGAGCGGATCCGCAATAGTATCGCCAGGTATCTCAATTTTACCGTCTCCTTGAGTGTCGGACGGACGACCCATAGTTTCAAAACAATCGCTCAGAGTTACCATGAGGCGGAACGGTTCTTAAAAAATAAATTCTATGAGGGGAAGGATCATGTTTACCGGGACAGCGGCGTTGAGCCTTCCAGGCAGAGTGCCTTCAGTATAGGTGTGGCGTTGGAGAAAAAGCTGCTTACGGAATTAAAATCTTTCAATATCTCTCGGGTAAGTATCCTCGTTGAGGGAATCTTTAGCGATATCACCGCCCAAAAAATCGATTACCAATCCACGCAAATGATTTGTATCGAATTGATGAATTTAGTCACCCGGGTGGCGCGGGAATACAATCTTGAAAAATTGGTTTATTCCGGTCCTGAATCTCCTTATCTCCAACTATCCAAATTGGAGACGCTGGATGATTTAAAACAGATGATTTTAGGGCTTTACGGTAAATTAGGTCAGCTTCTTGGGAAAATGGGGACGAGGGATCACTATTCGGAATACACCGAAAAAGCGGTCCATTACATTTACAATCACTATCAAGAAGATATTTCATTGGATGATGCCGCAAGTTTCGCCGGGGTCAGCGGTTCTTACTTGAGCAGGGTGTTTAAAGAAGACTCCGGTAAAGGTTTTGTTGAATTCCTAAATTGGGTCCGGGTGGAGCGGGCTAAATTAATGATTGAAAATCAGTCCGGCAAACTCAAATTTATTGTGAAAGAAGTGGGGTTTAACAATTATAATTATTTCTTTAAAGTATTTAAGGATCAAGTCGGACTGACGCCCCTTGATTATGAACGGAATTGTAAAGAAGAGGTAAACAAAAAAATGGAGTGATTCAAAAAAATATTGAGTCCTCCAGTTTTTTTTACCCGCTATAATAGATCATAGAGGGTTTCATGAAACCGTAAGTTTAGACAAAAATAAGGGGGAAAGTTAATGAAAGCAGTAAAAATACTGGGAGTTTTTTTGATGGGTATTTTGATCCTTTCCTGTGCTTTTGGATATGCAGCCAAGACCGAAACCGTCACTTTCTGGACTTGGGTTCCCACGGATATCCAGTACAAATCGATTGAAACGGCATTTAATAAAAAGTATCCCGATATTAAAATTGAATTTTGGCGCGGCGAGTTGCCCGACTTTCAAAAGAAACTCCAAGTGGCGATGGCGGCCGGTGAAGGTCCGGATGTTATGGGTATGCAAGTCGGCGGAATGCTTAATCAATATGCCAATTTCCTGATGCCGGTCAAGCCCATGGCCGATGCGAAATGGGGTAAGGGTTGGGAGAATAAATTATCGAGCGTGGCCTTTACAGAAACCAAAACCAAGGATGGAAGGTTAGTCGCTTTGCCGATGAACTTTACGGCTCAGGAGTTTGTGCTTTACAATAAAGCGATTTTTGAGGAATGCGGCATTAAGGAAGTACCCACTACCTATGAGCAGTGGAAAAAAGATTGCGACATCATCCGGGCTAAAGGATATATTCCCGTTGCCATGGGTGCTAAAGATATTTGGCATGATGTGGATGTCTTTGTAGCGCTTAGCAATCAGTTTGCACCGGGTAAAGTTTACCAGGCGGAAGCCGGTAAGGTGAAATGGACCGACAAAGTTTTTGTCGATACCATGAAAGCTTGGAAGCGCATGTTTGATGACAAGATCATTCAAGAAGGAGCTCTGGGCATTTCGACTTACCCGGATGCCCGTGACCAGTACTATTATGCCGGAAAATCAGCAATGTTTATGACTGGGTCTTGGCATGTAGGGTATGCCCTCCCGGGTGGTGAAAAACAAGGTACCAAGATTGAGAAACAAGCCACCGGATGCTTTATTCTGCCTCAGATCGGCCCTCATGAATCCAAAGCAGTCGCCAGTGTTGATACGGCCATTGCCTTGAACAAGGCAACCAAACATAAAGATGCGGCTTGGAAGCTCTTCAGCTTCATGACCATAGACGAAGGGCAACAAATCATGGCTGACTGGATCCAAGGCAGCCCTTCTAAAAAAGGAATTGAAATTAATTCGCTGGACCAGTTCAAGTTCCAGTCCGAGAAAGATGCCGTCAAGTATGTTAACGAAAAGATCAGTAATGCGGTAGGTAAAAGGCTGCTCAGTTATCCCGAATTAACCAATGCGCTGGGAGTCGCCTTACAAGATGTAGCGGCCGGAAAACCGGTTGACAGGGCACTTCAAGAAGTACAAGCAATTTCTCAAAAAATTAAGCGTTGACGTACCCCTCCTTTTTAATCTGTTCCCGGCATTTTGCCGGGAACAGTCGATTTCACAGGACGAAAGTTGGTGGCAACTTGTTAAGCAGGCATTATACCAAAGGATTCACCCCATATTTGTATATTGCACCTTTAGTGATTTGTTCGGGGATTTTTCTCTATTACAGTATTGGATTTACCATTCACACCAGTTTTCAAGAGTGGAACGGGATCGATTCGGTAATGAATTTTGTGGGGCTTCAAAATTATCGTGACCTTTTCACTGACCGCGTTCTTTATATATCGTTATTAAATAATTTGATATTCTTATTTTGTACGGTAGGCATTCAAGCAGGTTTAGGCTTATTGATTGCAATTTTACTCCGCTCCAAACCGTTATTTGTTAATTTGTTTAAAAGCGTATTTTTCATGCCGGTGGTAATGGCGCCGGTAATCATTGCGGCTATCTTCCGGATCATCATGGATTTTAATGTAGGAAGCCTCAATACCATGTTGAGATTTTTAAAATTAGACTTCTTGGCAGTAGCTTGGCTGGGTGATCCCCGTTTTGCACTGCTTTCCATAATCATCGTTAACATTTTCGAGTGGATGGGTTTTAGCATGCTGATTTATTATTCGGGTTTATTAGCCATTCCCAATGATATTTATGAATCCGCCAAAATCGACGGTTCAGGGTTTTGGAATACGCTTTTTAAGATTACCATCCCCATGCTGAAAGGAACTACATCGACCTTGTTTGTACTGGGAATTGTCGGCTCTTTAAAAACTTTTGACATTGTGGTCATGCTGACCGGGGGTGGTCCGGGGCGTTCCACGGAGTTTTTAACCACGTTTTTATATAAACGCTCCATTGAAGAGTTTAATGGGGGATCCGCGGCAGCCATTGGGGTGGTCATTTTAGCATTGGCCCTCTTGATGTCGATTATTCAAATCCGTTACTACGAAAAAACTCAAAAAGAGATAGAGTAGGTGTTGTGGCATGTTCTCCAATTTAAACAAAGCCGGTAAAACTGCTGTTTTTACTGTTTTAGCATTATTAACGGTAATCTGGGCTTATCCGATCGTTCATGCTATCCTGGAATCTTTTAAAATCAATGGCATCAAAAATTACCTGACAGTCATCCATCATCCTGCAGTCCATTATTTTCGGGTGTTATTCAACAGCCTGTTTATTGCCGTATGTACCTCGGGAATTGTTACGGCTTTTGCTTCGCTGGCGGCTTATGCCTTTTCCAAAATGGAGTTCCGGGGGCAGAGAGTTCTTTATTATTCACTGTTGGCTTGCTTGGCGATTCCGGCGGCGTCTGTTATGACTCCGATGTTTTTCACGATGAAAGTGATTGGACTGATGAATACCTATGGGGCCATTATTCTGCCGTTGGTTGCTTTCAACGCTCCGTTTATGCTCCTGGTACTGAAAAATTATTTTGATACCGTACCCCATTCCCTGCTGGAAGCGGCACAGATCGACGGTAGTTCAAGTTTTCGGACTTTCCGGACGATCATGATGCCTCTGGGAGTTCCGGCTATCGTGAATGTTTCTGTATTGACTTTTATTTATGCCTGGAACGACTTTTTGATTCCATTACTCTTTGTCCGGAAGGAAAGTCTGTATACCGTTACTTTGGCTACTTCTTATTTCACTTCGACCCGGGGTCAAACACCGGAAATGGTGGCAGAGCTATATGCGGCACTCATCTTAATGACGATACCATCTATTTTAATCTACTTGTTTAGTCAGAAATACCTTCAAGAGGGACTTACTGCCGGCGCTATCAAAAATTAAAGGGGTATATTGCAAAATGCTTATCCAGGGTCAATTACCTGTTTCTTTCGATGAGACACTCTTTGATAAAAACTGCTTGTTCCAATTGACAAAAGCTCAGTTTGATTTGTTATCCATCCGTATGCACAACCGGGACGGCAGTACCCACATAGTCCCCTTATTCCAAAATCAAAAACGGCCTATGGTGTTCCAAGGCAGATACAAAACGACTGACTGCGGTGGCGTAATCGGTTTAAACATGGAACCTCACCCGGAATCAAAGACGGGAATTGAATGCCTTCGGGGAATGTTGGAAATTCAACATCAGTATGGCAATTTTTCAGGAAATATCGAAGTATTGTTTTTTATTTCGGGAGTTCATCCGCAAATGCGGAAACAATGGTTGATTCCCACTTTTAATTATAATGGCAATCCTTACGGCAAAGGGAAATATCCTCATCCTCAGCTTGATAGGGCCTTGGGAGTCCGGGCGGACCGCATGGCCCAACCTTATATTTTTTATCAGGATGATGGTTGCAGTTTTGCGATCGGATTATATGGCGATGGGCCTATTGAAGGAGAGGTTGAAGAGCTTCCGGCCTCGTTAAATTGGGAGATGCCATCGGGGAACCAATCGGTTGTTTTGAGTTTCATATACCCGTTTTGGGAGTACGGACATGGTACTTCCGGATCCGATGCGGTTTATTTTAAAAAAAATGAATTTAAAGAGGCCGAACGGGGGATTTTGGAGTGGTCGGGTCCGAACCGGCTTAGGATGCCGTTTCATGTTTGGTTTGGCGGGTCCGGCGATACTCGTGCCTATGCCTCAATCTCTTGGCACGTCTGGAATGAAGCGGAAGAACAAAGGTTGAAACAACAAAGGCCCCTTCAAGTTGAGATGGAAGATCGAATCCGGTTTTTAAACGCAGCTTATTACGATTCCAAACTAGGACCCGGACATTATCGCTGTAATATGGCTTATGATTATGCCTCAATCGGTTTTATCTGGCGTTCTTTAGAAGCAGCTTATTTGGATTGGTGGCTGCAAAATTGGAGCCAGCCTGGGAAACCGGATAACGGGCCAAATCCGGATACTAATCGGGGTTACCGGTCGATTCTACATTGGGCTCAATATGGAAACGTCGATGGTATGATTATGACTTGTTATCAAGGTGAAAATTATTGTATCCGCCGGGAATACGGCGAGCAGGCCTTATCGACCAGGGTTATGGCCGAAGCTGTTCAGGCGTTTGTCCGGTGTTATTCTCTTTCGGAAGCCATCGGCAAGTCCGAATCTTTATTTCGGCAGGTAGCCGAAAAGCAATTGGATTGGCTGCTTCGGCACCGTTTAAGTAATGGAGCGTTTGCCCGGTATTATTTCTCCGATGGCGCTCCGGCAAGCCCGGCGATAGTAGCTACCGGGACTGTGATTACGGTCTTGGCTGAAGCCGCTAGAATTTTTGACCGTCCCGACTATGAGCAGGCTGCTGTTTGCGCTTATGAGGCATACCGGAAGGAAATTATCGAAAAAGAGGCTTTTTACGGGGGAACTTTAGATGCCGATACCGAGGATAAAGAAGCGGCATATTTTGGACTTGAGGCTGCGATTTCCTTATTTCGGATTAACGGTGACCCGAAATATTTAAATGACGCCAAGCAAATTGCCGATTACGTTTTGACATATACCTGGGCCTATCGGATAAAGACCTTTCCGAAGGACTCCATGGCCCAAGTTCATCAAGTCGATACCAGGGGAGCCACTTCCGTATCCCCGGAGAATCAACATTTTGACCCCTATAACAATGCGGCACTGGTTTTAACCGGACTTTTCAGCGGAGAATCCCAATATACCGAATTGGGTCTGGCGATGCTTTATTTTGCGCTGGACGGTCGTTGGTCGATTCCACAGGGAGAAAATTGCGGACGGAAGCAGCCGGAACAGCTTTTGAATACCAATTGGTTTTATAACGTGGAATCCGTTGTCAGGCGGGGAGATTACCGGAATATCAGCGAAGAGTGGGCCTGGCCCCAAGTCGTTCCATGCTTGGAATATCTTTCGATAGGAGGCGCTTGTTTGGATTTAAGCACCGGGCGGGGAATCGGTATTGATGGCTGCAAAATTAAAACACTGGAGTTTTCTCATGACCGCACTGTCGTCTTATTACAGGAGACCCTGGGATGTTCCCATTCAATTTTATTAAAGTTATTCAATTATTCCAAACGAACCTTCATCGTTACGAACGACATTACAAGCAGGGAAATACCATGGCATCGGATTGAGCCGGGAATTCGCGTCGATTTAATGAAGAATCAAGAGTTAAAACTCATTATCCAATAGTGTGAAAAATTAATTGTTTTGATACGTAGGATTAGAAATCCGGGTATATATGTTTTGGAACGTTTTAAAGGAAAGAAGGGTTCTATTTTTTTTGGTTAATTTTTATCATTTTGGAAGGTAAATTAAAAAAATATGTTGTATATAAATAATACATAAAATATTGGTTTTACCTGGAAAGCGGCAACGAATTCATGGGTAGTTTTTTGTTAATTGGGTATTTTGAAAAACCAAAGAATTATTTGGTCTGAACCCAACCAATTTTCCATGATGAGTTCGTTGTTTTTAATTGATATTTTCAAGCTTTCACTTTTAAGAAATGGTGACTGTAAAAATGTTCCAAACATCAAAAAAACAAAATTATGTCCAAAAAATCGGAAATACCAAAGTTACATCCATCACCAGCCGGATTATTATCATTTTCACCATATCGCTCCTGGTGGCCTGTTTTACTTCGAATTATATTAATCTTACGCTCAACCGGGCTCAGCAGATTAAAATGATGAAAGAGCTTCTGGTCAATGATTTAAAAGAGATTTACGATTTTTCCAATTCCCAATATGATATTTATGAGTATTCCAATGAGGACCCGGCCGCCTATCGTTCCTCGATAGCCGCCATTGAGGCCCGGGGCCTTCGCCAGTTTAAGAATAAGAAAAAGAAGTCCATCACCATTGCCATAAAAATTGAAGATTTAAGACGCTCCCCCGTAATCTTTCAAGCATCGAAAATTCCTAAAGCACATTATTTTACGGACCATAAAGCGCTGCAGAAAATCGTGACCAATACTCGTCAGGGTATTTCCGATGGTACATTAAGTTTCATGTTTCATGGGGAAGAGTACTATGGAGTCTATAAGCGAATACCCAAATGGGATGCTTTTTTAATTCGGGCCGAGGAGATGAATGAGTTTTATCATGATTCATGGCTCATTTTCCGGGATATATCCCTGTTTATTGCCTTGATAACCCTGATTTGCACCCTGATTGGCATCTATTTTATCCGCCATATCACCCGTTTTATTGGAATAATCACCGACTCCATCATGACCATGATTCAAGGCCAACAATTGGAGGTGATATCCCTTGAAGGGGCCACCAATGACAATATTACTTTTATGGGGATGGCTTTCAATTCTTTATCGAGTAGTATCAACAATTTGTTAACCGTCTTCAGGAGGTTTGTCAATAAAGATGTCGCCACGCAGGCCTATCGTGAGAAAATCGTCCTCCTTAAAGGAGAGCAAAAAGAATTGACTGTGCTTTTTTCCGATATCAAAAGTTTTACGACGATGACTGAAACCTTAGGAACTGACATTATTAATATTTTAAACCTCCATTATCAAAGGGCCATTCGGGCAATTTTTCAATATGACGGGATTATTGGCTCAATTATCGGCGATGCGGTTTTGGCCGTATTCGGGGTTCAGGTTGAAGAACAACATAAAGCGGTCAATAAGTCATATCAAGCCGTCTTGGCAGGATATGAAATTCAGAAAGTGGCCAAAATGTTACGCGACGAAATGCAACGTCGTTATGAAGAAATCGTCCGGGTTCAAGGAAAGTTAACTCCGCAGGATGAGCAGATATACCGGGCTGTTTTGGTCGAAGTAGGCGTGGGTATTGATGGCGGGAATGTGTTTTATGGAAATATCGGTTCTTACGAACGGATGACCAATACCGTAATCGGGGATAACGTTAACTCCGCTTCAAGATTGGAGGGGTTAACCCGTTTTTACAAGGTTCCGGTAATTTGTTCCGAGTATATCAAAAGAGATATTGAACAAAACCAGCCGGAACATGGCTTTTATTTCTTAGAAATCGATACTGTACAGGTTAAGGGGAAGTCAGTCGGCCAAAAAATCTACTGGCCGATACCGCAAACGAGCTTAAATGATGAGCTGAACATGGATTTACAGAGGTTTGATCAGGCCCGTTCATTCTATTATCAGGGGTCGTGGGATGAAGCTCATCGACTTTTCGGCCAAACCCACCTGCCGGTCACAGAGGAATTCATAAAAAGAACAGGAAGCGGAAGAGCCCCTGAGAATTGGAGCGGGATATGGAACCTGGAAACAAAATAACCGAAGAATTCAGTAAAAACCATTTTTTGGAAAATTTATTGGTTGAATCTGAACAACCCCAAATATATTCCTTGGAGGAAGAATTTTCTAAGACCAAGAACAACCGGGACATCAAACCCTATTTTATATTCTTCGGTTTTATTTTGGTGTTAATTGGTGCTACAGTATATACCACGCACTACCTGGAAGTCAAATCGAAGCAAGTGAGTATTGATATTTCCGATTTTGAGGATTTACGCCTAAAAGAAACTTTAAGTGCAGCCAAGGAAAAGGAAGAGGAACTTCACCAAAAAAGCGCCGAACTTGATACAAAGGCCAAGGAACTTTCGGTTAAAAATAGGGAACTCGACAGTAAAAAAGGAGAAATACGCAATTTACGAAATTCTTTTGACCAGGAAGTTCAAAAGATTAAGGAACAAGTTCAAGAACAGGCAGATCTTGAGAAGACCGATAAGAAATCCTTGCAGCGGCTGCAAATGAAAGGTCAAAAACAAATTGATCAGCTCACAAAAGCTTATGAGAACAAATTAGCTCAAAAACAGGCGGAAATTCTTCGATTGCAGGAACAAATCCGAACCGGTGAAAGCAAAGTCGCAGAACTCAAAAGTTATCAATATGGTTTAAGTGTTTACTTGAAAGACAAAAAGGCTCTAGGGTGTATCCTTGATCCCCGGCAGCGTAAAAATATGACCAGCTTTTTTGTACGGGATCCCAAAATAGCGGAAGAAACTTTGGTTAACGTATATCATGGCGATGATGAGTACCTTGGTCAGCTTAAATTAATTCCGGAAGGAACCGGGGTACGGGTGGAACTGGTTGAGACCATAAAGAGCGTTAAACCGTTTGACTGGTTTAAACTTCCTTGAGGCGCACTGGCAACAAAAAAATGCCCCTACTTTTCCGGAAAGGGCATTTTTTTATTGAATTTATCGTCGTCCCCTTTTGGAAAGGGGTTTTCCCAAAATTTCCGCCCAGATGATTCCCTGCAGGAAATTATCCCGGTTCAATGTGAGAAAAGCAAGGGGTTTTACGGTTTTATCAGCATCGGAACACGATTTGGAAGGGCTATTTTCCCCGGTGGGTTTTGCTTTTTCCATTGACAGATGATGCAAAGCAACACGCGGTTCCGATGGCCCGCTTGCAAGCGGGCCGGTATTGACATTGTTTTTCGGCGTTACCGGAGGGTCTTCTTTAATTGGCTCGTCCGTTTCCCAAGGGTCTCTCATTTCTTTTCACTTCCAGGAGCTTCCGGTTTTTCCGAATTGGAGATGGTATTTCTCATCTGGGTATCGGATATGAGATTTTGCATGTTATAGTAATCCATGACTCCCATTTTTCCTTCTCTTAAAGCAGTGGCCATGGCTTTTGGCACTTCGGACTCGGCTTCTACAACTTTAGCCTGCATTTCCACTACCACGGCTTTCATTTCCTGCTCTTTGGCAACAGCCATCGCCCTGCGTTCTTCCGCTTTGGCCTGAGCGATATTCTTATCGGCCTCTGCTTTTAATGTAAGCAGTTGGGCGCCAATATTACGGCCTACATCAACATCAGCGATATCGATGGATAAAATTTCAAAAGCGGTACCGGCATCAAGCCCTTTACTAAGCACGGTTTTCGATATCCGGTCGGGATTTTCAAGCACTTCATAATAGGAGGGCGAAGAACCGACTGTGGTAACGATGCCTTCGCCCACCCGAGCCAGAACAGTGGCTTCGCCGGCGCCGCCGATTAGGCGATCGATGTTGGCTCTTACCGTTACTCTGGCTTTGGTAATCAATTCGATACCATCCTTGGCAACCGCAGAGACATTAGGGGTTTCGATGACTTTGGGGTTGACGCTCATTTTAACGGCTTCCAAAACATCACGCCCGGCAAGGTCGATAGCAGCCGCCCGTTCAAATTTTAAATTCATATCGGCACGATGAGCGGCAATCAAAGCATTCACTACTTTGTCAACGTTGCCGCCAGCCAGAAAATGGGCTTCAAGTTGATTGGCATTCACATCCAGGCCTGCCTTTACGGCTTTTACGAGGGGCAATACGATTTGACCGGGGATAACCCGGCGCAGCCGCATTCCGACTAAATTGAATATTCCCAGCTGCACTCCTGCGGCCCGGGCGGAGATCCATAAACCGAGCGGGAAAAAACTGAAAAAAATCGACAACACAATAATGATGGCAAAGATCAGGAAAATCGGTCCCAAAAGTTCCATTTTTCATATACCTCCTATGATTTTTTATTCCGAAGTACGGACGATCACTCGGCTCCCTTCAACTTTTATCACGCGGATCTTGGACTTCTCCGGGATGAAATCCCCTTCGGTGACCACATCAATGACTGTTCCATCAAAATCGGCTTTTCCGGAGGGGCGTAGAACCGTTAGCGCGGTACCTTCTTTTTCCAAAAGCTCACTTTGATCAGCAACTGCCACATATCCGGATTCTTTAACGGACTTTTGCTGAAGAATGAGCTTTTTGGATAGATAACCGCTTTTGGCTGAATTGAAAACGAACGAGAGAGCGAGTCCGATGAGTCCGAGGATAATTAAGGTCAAAGCCAATACCTCTGTCCAGGTGCGGGCCGAAAGAAATACGCCTAAAAAAAGCAAAGCAATACCGGTAATACCGGGAACTCCAAAGCCCGGATGGATCATCTCGACCAATAACAAGAGGATGCCTAGGATAAAACAAGTTGCAGCAAATGGTGAGATTTGAGCGGCAAAACTAAAGAAATCCATGGGCTTGCACCACCTCGAGAGATTTTTTTGAACATGATCTTTTAAAAATTAAGACCATTCCTACCAAAGTTTTTCGGGAAAAAACTTCGAAATCCTTTTTATTCTTTAGAAGAAACCGAATCGTTTTGATACGGTTGTCAGTTCTGGAATAATGAACCTGCAACTGATGGAATAAAAGGCCGTTTAGCTGATGGAATAGTAATTTTTACGAAAAAAATTCCATGCCGTAAGCTACGAAAATGATTTCTAGGAAGGATCGAATGAATGATTAAAATCGGCCACATTTTTTCAAAAGGAACCTGGAGTTTAATCAGTGAATACTGGAACTCGGATAACAAATGGCAAGCGCGGGGACTGCTCGCCTTAATTATTGCCCTTAATTTGGGTGATGTATACATTTTAGTATTATTAAATGCCTGGAATAACACTTTTTATAACGCTTTGCAAAAATATAACCAAAGTGTTTTTCTGCACGCTTTGGGTTATTTTTCAATCCTAGCCGGGATCTACATTGTGATTTCAGTATATGAACAGTATTTCCAGCAAGTACTGGAAATTCGTTGGCGCCGGTGGATGACGGATCATTATATAGGCCAATGGCTTTGGAAGCAAAATTATTACCGGTTGCAACTGGTGGGCAATCCGACTGATAATCCCGATCAACGCATCAGTGACGATATCCGGATGTTTGTCTCTTCAACCTTAAATCTGGTGCTTGGATGTTTAAAAGCCATTGTGACCCTGAGTTCGTTTATTTTCATTTTGTGGCAACTCTCCGGGTCTTTACCAATCTCCTGGGGAGGAAATGTCTGGAGAGTACCGGGATATATGGTATGGACAGCTCTGGGCTATGCCATTATCGGCACTTGGTTGACATCCAAAATTGGCCGGCCGCTGGTTCAAATTAACTTTGAACAGCAACGTTATGAAGCCGACTTTCGCTTTAGCCTGGTCCGGTTACGCGAAAACTCAGAAAGCATAGCCTTTTATCATGGGGAAAACAATGAAAAACACATCTTTCAAGAGCGTTTTCTCAAAGTGTTTAAGAATTTCCACACTTTGATGAGGCGGCAAAAGAAATTGACCTGGCTGACTTCAGGATATTCTCAGCTGGCGATAATATTCCCCTTTTTAGTAGCTGCTCCGCGCTATTTCAGCCATCAGATTCAACTGGGGGGATTAATTCAAATCGCATCTGCATTTGGCAGGGTCCAAGACTCCCTCTCCTATTTTGTGAACAGTTATTCGTCCATCGCCGAATGGCAAGCTATTCGCGATCGCTTGGTTGACTTTAAAAACCATCTCCGGGAGACGGAGCGTATTTCGGAAAAAGCCATCATAAACAAGGGATATAATAGCAATTCGGAATTCTCGGTATCCGGGATGACCATTCGGAGACCGGATGGGGAAACCCTGATTGAACAATTAGAATTTGAGATAGGCCGCGGTGAAAATCTTTTAATTACCGGACCTTCCGGTTCCGGTAAAAGTACTTTGATAAGGACTCTCGCAGGCCTTTGGCCATTTGCCAAGGGAAAATTGAATCGGGCTGAAAATGAAGGAATTTTATTTTTACCTCAAAAGCCATATTTACCATTGGGTACTTTGCGGGATGTTTTACTATACCCTCAAAGGACAGGCGCTATATCGGATAAAATGCTGATCGAATTAATGAACGTCTGTAAATTGAATGAATTAATCCCGAGACTGGATGAAGTGGAGAATTGGTCGCTAATCCTTTCTTTGGGTGAGCAACAACGTATTGCGTTTATAAGGGCGTTGTTACAGAGTCCGATGTGGCTTTTCCTTGATGAGGCAACATCGGCTTTGGATGAACCGACAGAGGGTCTTCTATACCAGCTGGTCAGCGATAGGTTAAAAAACACTACAGTGATCAGTGTGGGGCATCGCCAAACTCTCAATCGGTATCATCAAAACAGATTGCATATATTGGGCACGGGAAAATGGAATTATGAAAAAGTTAATAATAATGCTTTGTTTTCAAATTTAAGCCTTCTCGGGATGGAGTATTGAAAGGAATATACTGAGAACCAGGATTCCGAAAATAACTGCTATGGACAAGCCGATTGAAATTTCAAATTTGAAAAAGAGTGCAGCCAGTTTGACGCCGGTGAATATGAGAATAAAGGCAACCCCATATTTGACATACCGGAAGGCGCTATGCAATTTTTCCAAAACAAAATAAAGGCTCCGGAGGCCTAAAATAGCAAAAATATTTGAAGTGTATACAATAAAAGGATTGGTGGTAATGGAAAATATCGCCGGGATGGAGTCAATCGCAAACAAAATATCTGAAAATTCGATAATGATTAGGATTGCTAAAAGTGGAGTGGCATAAAGGATACGATTTTTACGGATGAAAAATTTTTCATCTTCCAAGGTTGCCGAAACCGGAATCATTTTTCCGAGGATCCGGAAGACCGGATGATTACCCTGAAACTCCGGGGCCTTTTCCCCCCCAAAAAACATTTTGAAACCGCTAAAGATTAATAATAAACCGAATATGTAAAGTACCCAGTGGAAACGGTTGACAACGGCCACCCCAAGCACAATGAAGATCAACCGTAAGATGATGGCGCCGATAATTCCGTAGTTGAGAACTCGTCTTTGGTAAAGTGCCGGAATATTAAAACTGCTGAATACGAGTAAAAAAACGAAAAGGTTGTCCAAACTCAGGCTTTGTTCAATAATGTAACCGCCCAGGAATTGTAAAGCGTATTCCTGACCCGGCCAAACATAGTCTTTTAAGTGAAAAAATGCTGCAATTTGTTTAGCCGGCCAGAAATAAATTCCTAAATCAAAAAGGAGGGCTAAACCGGCCCAGAAAGCAACCCATTTTAAAGCCCGTTTAATTGGCATTGTCTGTTTCATCCTTCTTTTATATAAATTTAATATTAAATAAGCATAATAACCAAGGGTATAGTCACTAACGATAAGGCGGTGGTTATGAAAACCATCCGTGAGGCCAGTAAACTGTTTCCATGATATTTTTCGGCAAAAATAGCAGTCATCGTGGCTGCCGGCATGGCTACAGACGTAACGGTGATTTTCAACAAATCTTCCCGAACTCCAAAATAGTTTAGCAAAATTGCAATAAAGAACGGCATAATGAACAGTCTAAAAACAGCGCCGTAATAGATTGTCCAACCGGTTAATAATTCTTTTAACTTCAGTTCTGTCAACATCGAGCCAATGATAATCATGGATAAGGGTGTAGTCATTGATCCAACCATATCAAGGGTTTTGAACAATGGAACCGGAAGCGGAACGGAAAGCAGAAAAATAAGGAAACCGATGAATACTGCGATAATGGCTGGGTTGGTCAATACTTTTCGGACTCGAACCCCTTCTTTTCCGGTAAAAATCCATACTCCCAGTGACCAAACTAAAATATTAAAGACCACTACATAAATTGAACCATAAAAAACCCCCATCGGACCAAATAAACTTCCTAAAACCGGCAATCCCATAAAACCGGTGTTTGAAAAAATTATGACAAATTGTAGGACTTTCCGATCAGACTGAGGGCTTTTCAACGAAATTAGAAAGGCAACCAAAGCTGATAACCCATGAGCCACCATCGCGGCTGCAAAAAGCGTGATGGCATTGTGCAAAATTTCCGTAGAAAACTTAAGATGAAATGAAGAAACAATCATGCACGGAACGGTGATATTAAGCAAAACCTCCGTGATACCGGCATCAAGTTCGGGATTTAACAAGTCTTTTTTTCGGGCGATGAAGCCCACCAGCATCAATAAAAATAAGATGGAAACTTGTTCGGTAAGAACATTTTGCATGATTTATATTTCCTAATGTCGTTGGCTTCTTGGGCCTATTAAAGAGCAGGCAGATGAAAGTTCACTTGCCCGGGGGAATTCGCTATTTTCTGTTGCAAGTAATAAGAAAAATAGCCTTTATACTTTTCTTGGAGACTTTGAAGTTTCCAATCGCCAGAAGTGATGACTTTCCGGCAATTTTTAGCGCCACAGTGACATTCCATCCGGTCAAATAAAGCATCCGAAATGGTCATACAGTAGTCAAAAGTAATTTCTTCGTTGGCTTCGATATCCCTCATGGCGACCAAATCAATCTGACCTCTAATTCCCGAATTGGGATCACAGGAATGGTTAATATAATCACCATTACCAAATTCTTTGTTGGTTCTGGAACCGATAAATTGATGATCGTCAACCTGTAATACCATATATTTGGCAGCCCCGGCTAAATTCTTGACGATGTCCGTGTTCATCACAAATCCACCAAAAACAGCGATGAGTTCTCCTTTTTGTATTTTTTTACGGGCGAATGTACCGTAATTGGAGATATCGCTTTTACGAGTCTCCGCTTTGGGACTCAGATAATTAAAACTCATTTTTCTAACGGCCTCCGATTACATTTTTAAAGTAATTATCCGCCCCTGCCAGCCTGGACAAGGAGTAAAAATTTGGCCAGGGTGTGCGGTGCCCATCGTAGCGGACCGGAAAACGGTCGAAAAATTCCATAAAAGATTATCAAGAATTAGTATAGCACATTTTTTGGCATAAGGATTAGAATTTGCATTATGTAAAGATAATTTCACAAAAGCAAGTGGGTTGTCTACATGTTTACGACCGGATTTTATATCGGTTGAGGGGTCTAAAATTCTTTACTTCAATTTCAATCTGGTTTATAATAAAATAGGTATAAATCAAAATTGGGTTTTAATAAATTGCGAAGTCATCAAAATCGTCCAACGAAGGGCGATTTTATTTTAATCAAAATATTTAAGAATGGAGGGTTCACGATGAAATTTGCCATGAATCATAACAATTTTAATGTGCTGGATCTTCAAAAGAGTATGACTTTTTACAAAGAGGTCCTTGGTCTAAAGGAGATCCAGAGAAGAGAAGCTTCCGACGGAAGCTTTATTCTCGTATTTTTAGGTGACGGTCAGACCGGGCACCAACTGGAATTAACCTGGTTACGGGAACGCAAAGAACCTTATAATCTAGGCGACAACGAGATTCATCTAGCCTTTAAAGTTGATGATTTTCAAGCTGCCCGCCAACTTCATCAACAGATGGGATGTATTTGTTATGAAAATAAGGATATGGGGATTTATTTTATTGAAGATCCCGATGGTTACTGGTTGGAAATAATCCCTTAGTTGGAATTTGGACACCCTGTTGGGAGTAACAAGGAGATAAAATGATGGGTTTTAGGCGACTCGAAATCAAAGAAGGCATGAAGACCGGTCTGCCGATTTTTTTGGGGTATTTTCCAATGGCTATGGCGTTTGGCCTGATGGCTAAGGCTGGTGGTATAGGCTTTATACCGACAATTGCTTTTTCTGTGTTCGTTTTTGCCGGTGCCAGCCAATTTATGGCGCTGGGTTTATTGAATGCCGGAGCCGCAGTGGGGGAAATCATCATCGCCGCTTTTTTACTAAACTTTCGTCATTTGCTGATGAGTGCTTCTTTGGCTGCCCATTTAAAAGAAGAAAAAAAACCCCAGTTAGCGGTTGTCGCTTTTGGAGTAACGGACGAGACTTTTTCAGTGGCATCGACTTTACCAAAGAAACATGGGTTAAAGTTTTTAATAGGGTTGGAGGGTATTTCCTACAGTGGATGGGTGGGAGGAACGATTGCCGGGTTTCTTGTCGGTTCTTCTTTGCCCGCTTTTCTCCAGGCGAGTTTGGGAATCACTTTGTATGCTATGTTCGCTGCGATTTTGGTTCCTCAGTTTAAACGCTCCTGGTGCATAGTTTTTCTTGCGTTCGGTTCCGGAGCCCTTCATCTACTGATCCTTGCGCTGAAAATAATGCCTCCCGGTTGGAGCATTATTACTGCAATGGTATGCGCAGCAATTTTGGGGGCCGTGTTGATAAAAGATGAGGATACTATCTAAGGCGTTGTTCCCGGATTTCCGGTCCATTCATCCATAAGGAAGATGAGTAGGTGTCCGCAGGGTAAAGAATGTTACTCGAATTCATGGAGGATTATGATGAAAATATGGTTGATAATTTTTGGGATGATGGCCGTAACTTACATCCCTAGGCTAATTCCTCTAATTACTTTGGCAGATCGACCCTTACCCCCTTTTTTGAAGCGTTTTTTGCAATTCATTCCATATACTGCATTAGGCGCATTAATCATTCCCGGAGTTGTAGACGCTACACCCGGTAAACCTTTGGCCGCTTTGGCCGGTTTGGGAACTGCCGCCTTCTGCGCCTGGCTGAAGGGTGGAGTGATTTTGTCGATCCTGGCATCAATCCTGGTAACATTGATCATGCTATGCTTTTATCCGGGATGAACAATTTCAAGGGTTCTTTTTATTTTTGGATTTTTATTTGAGAAGCCTTTTTTGGGTACCCTATCTTTACTATCCTTTTCCAACCATCGAATGGAAAAATGAAAGATGGGGCAGTATTTTGGAACATTGGTTTTTTTTAGGTGAGTGCAAAGAGGACGGCAATATCATCCGGTATGCTAAAAACCTGCTGAATATGAAAATTTACCGCTTTGAACCGTTGGTTACCAAATTCACGGCCGTCGAAGCCGGAAAGTTTCGGGCGGGAATACAAGCGCGTAATAAAGTTCTAGAATGCCTTGAAACGAGTAATTTAGGAATTTTAAGCGTCTGTGGACCTGATTTTTTTGGTGGTAAGTTTTGGCTCGGGTGGCAATCGCGGAATGGAGAAAGCTTTTTTCGTTCTTTTGAAAATCAGCCTCCTTTGGATTTAGCACACACGATAACTGGACTCTATCCACTGATTCAAGCTTATCAGAATTTTAACAGGGCTGGTTTTGTTGTTGGAAGGCCTGATTGGCGTCGGTTATATTGGGATGCAAATGGCATTTATATGGTTGATCCTCTTTATTTACCATATCTGACCGAACCCTTCGTTAAGCTTCCGCTGGGTCTTGAAAATTGCCGGCCACCGGAAACATATAACGGATCGGCGCAAAACGAATACGGGGATTTATTCTATTTGGGATTAATTGTCTATCTTGCTTTGACGAAAAAAATCCCTTTTGAAGTGCGGCTTGGTTGGCCCACAAAAGCTTTATTCAAGGGTGACATAATTTCCCCAGTGATTTTTCAACCCTCTCTTCATCCATTCCTGGCGGAACAGATTAAAATTCTATTATATCCCAATCCCGAAAAACGGGGTACCATCCAACAATTCGAAGCCTTTTGGCGTCACATGCTGGAAGAAAAAAGTTTTTTGGCTCCAGTAGCGGCACAAGTATTTATAAAGAAAGAACAGAAAAAATTTCAAAGAAAGATTTGTTGGCAAAAGATACGGTGTCCGGTGTGGGGAACGGTAGCCGGATTGATTTTCTTGGCCCTTTTCATATTTCTTATCAGTTCCAAAACGAATGGGAAGAATGATCAAAAAATTGCCCCAATTATCGCAGTCCAAAAACTATATCAGGTAGAAGCGGGTCCTCCGCGAGCCGGGATGAATATACAGGCCCATTCTTCTATGATGTATGATTATGCGAAGGAGCGCGAGCAAAGACTAGAAGTCGCTACGGAACTTTTGATGCGGCCTTTGGCCGAAGTTAAAGGAATCCGGCTTATTTCCCGAACACTTAAGCAAGCTATTGTTGAAGTTTCGGTTTGCCGCTGGGAATGGAAGGGCGAAAAGTGGAGAAACCATCGATATAAAGAGAGACTGACGCTTGAATATCAAGAGAAAAAATGGTTGGCTATTGCCAGGAAGATCTACCAGAATGATTAGATTCGGCCCGATCGGATCATGGAAATCAACAACCATATTCCCATGACGAGGGCAGTGAGAAACCCGATTTCCGCAATGGGAAAGTGACCGAATAATGAAGCGGAAGTTTTAAAGGAGATCAATGATGAGCCGATGATGATTGCCGCAATAATGATGCTTGATGAAAGCCGGTTTCCCAAAATCACCAACCTGGAGATGAGTAAGTCAAAGTGGTGTTGTTCAATTCTTAATTTCAGCTCCCCATCGCCGGCCATTTGCAGCAGTTCCGTTGCTTTTCCGGGTAGAGTAGTCACTACCGTGGTAAGATCCAACAAATATTCTAATAAGGCTTTTTTTAGGTTTTGAGGGGTGAATTTCTCGAAAAATAACCGTGGGCCAAAAGGTTTCGCCAGTTCTAACAGGCTGGCATCGGGATCAAGTTGGGTGATAATATTATCCAGTAGTACTAAGCATCTGGCAATTAGGATCAGTTCTTGGGGAGGACGAATCTGAAAACGGGAGAAGAATTCTAACAGTTCCCGGAATAAGGTACCCAGTTCGATGTCTTTTAACGGGCGGTTGTAATAGCGATCCAATAAATAGTATAATTCCCGTTTTAAAAGGTGTTGGTCCCCTTTCAACGGCTTGCTTGAAAATTCGCTTAGAACCATTAAAAGAGTATTAACATCTCTGCGGAGTATACTCAGGAGGATTTTGACGAGACGTTCTTTCAACCATCCGTCAAGACGGCCGACCATTCCGAAATCCATCAATAGAATAATTCCCTCTTTGGAAATCAAAATATTGCCTGGATGGGGGTCGGCATGAAAAAATCCATCAATGAGAATCTGTTTAAAAAATACTTTGGATAGTTTACGGGCTGCTTCCGGTTTACAGATGCCGTTTCGTTCCAACTCGGCGGTTGCCTTTATTTTCGAACCCTCAACGTAATCAAGGACCAAGACTTTTTTTGTAGTTAATTTCCAATGTACTTTCGGGATCAAGACATCTTTATCGTCCTTGAAATTTTCACGAAAGCGATCGGCGTTTTTCGCCTCGATGATGTAGTCGAGTTCGTCGCGGATTGTACGGGCAAACTCACTAATAAAATCCTGAATCTTGTAAAGCTTACCCCAATCGGTTCGGGCTTCCAGAAAGCCTGCCGCGTCATACATAATTTCCAGGTCTGTATCAATGGTTTTCTGTATTCCCGGCCGTTGAACTTTGACAGCCACCCGCTCCCCCGTTAATAAAGTGGCTTCATGGACCTGGCCAATCGAAGCAGAAGCCAGGGGGGTGGAATTGAATGCCTTAAAAATTGACTCCAAAGACTGTCTTAGTTCCGTTTCCAGGGTTTGCTGTACTTCAAAAAAGCCAACCGGTGGGACCTGATCTTGCAATAATTCCAATTGGGATATAAAATGGGCGGGGAGCAAGTCGGGGCGTGTACTTAAAACTTGGCCTAACTTGATAAAGGTTGGGCCCAACTCCGCCAGCATCATTCGGAATCGCCCGGCAATGTGTAAGGGGGAGTCCCCTGTCTTCCGGTGCCAGGGCAATCGCATGACTTTGCGGATAGGGCTTAACTCCAGTAAATAGCCGAATCCATGGGTGCTGATGACCCGGATGATCTCATTATACCGCTGAAAATGCCGATAATGTTTTGTAAAGAAAGGCTTCAAAATGTGCCTCGCGCTTAGAATTTTGTGACAGCTGCATTAAATCGACAGGTTTAAGCAGACATTATTTTAGTTTGTGCGCATGCGGTAGTAAATATTTGGGGTTAGCCCATTTTGAGTTGTAGGGAATCGAAACGCCATTTCTATTGTCATCTTATTGTTGTTGGGGAGGATATTCTTTGGGCAAACTTATCTCCAAATTCGGACTTGCTTTCCAAGGTTTAAATTCGGATTCTTCCATTCCCAGTGAAAAACTGCAGCGAAATATCAGCCTCAATGTGATTCATGGCATGTTTAATGTGGCTGCCCTGGATATGGTCAATCCATTTCTGGGTATTTTTGCGATCAAGCTGGGAGCTTCTAAATTCCTCGTCGCTTTGTTGTCTTCAGCTCCAGCTGCAGTCAGCCTTCTTTCCATGATTCCACTGGCCGGATGTATCGACCGGAGTTCCCGAAAGAAGTTTTTAACTTTTGTTTTCATGCTGGCTCATCGGTGTTTTTTCCTGGTTGTCGCCTGCATCCCTTTTTTTGAACCTTCCGTAAGAGCGATGCTGTTTGTGGCGATCATAGCAGTAATGAATTTACCGGGTTCCATTGGCAATGTGGCTTGGCAATCTTTTATTTCCCGGATTATTCCTCCTGAGTACCGGGTGGCGGCGTTTGCTGCTCGAAACCGGATCATGAATCTGGTCGGTACTACGTTGACTGTTATAGCCGGACTTGTTTTGGATCGTTTAAAATATCCCATTGGGTATCAGATTTTTTTCACCACAGCCTTTATTCTTGGAATGATCGAATTATATGTTTTCAGTAAGATTGAAGAACCTGAGCCGGAGGAAAGTGTTACCTCATGCGTTGATAGGACTCAAAAAAGAAAAAATTCTCCAACCCAAATCATTTCTTCGTTGATTTGCCAATTTACAACGCAGCCGCGATTTGTCCGGTATATGATGGCTTCTATTTTGTTTTATTTTAGTTGGCAGATCGCCTGGCCTTTGTTTAGCTGGTATCAGGTGAAAGTACTGCATGCGAATAATCTTTGGGTTAGTGTGTTGAGTCTGATGAATACCGGTGGTTCTTTGGTCGGTTATGGATTTTGGGTCAGGATCCTGGGTCGGCATGGTAATCTTAAAACATTGTTTTATGCCAGTAGTTTTATTTTTGTCGTTCCGGCAATTTATGCATTTTCCCATAGTTTATATGTTGTTTCCGCATTCAATTTGTTGGTCGGAGCTATATTCTCAGGAGTGAATCTGGCTCTGTTCAACGCACTTTTGGAAGTAACTCCCGAAGAACGCAAAACATCCTACATTGCTTATTACAATACGGCGATTACTCTGTCTACAATTATTGCCCCTATTGCCGGAGTGGGACTTTTAAGCATCATGAATTTTCAATGGGCCTTTATCATATGCGCGGTTTTACGTATTCTGGGGAGTTTATGCTTTTGGGTGATTGATAAAATGGAGTCTCGGGAAAAAACTGCAAATGTTCAATCATAACCGGCGTTTACTTATGAATAAACTGTAACGGAGCTGAGGTTGGGTATGCACCTCCGGCTACTTAATGAACATGGGATGATCCAGGATTATTTTTATTAAAAAGTCATTGATTCATGGAATAACCTGCGGGATTATAATGGCTTGCTGTTTGATGGCCTTTACAAACCGTCCGCTTAAGGTATATAAAGACAGGGAGCAATGGGAACGAATAGGGGCTATTGTTTGGGATGTTTGTGTTCGGGAAAAATTGCTGGCTCTTACATTTGATGATGGGCCAAGTCCGACTTTCACCCGGGAGATACTGGATTTACTTGCAAAATATAATGCAAAAGCCACCTTTTTTGTGATGGGAAAACAAGCCCAGATGTATCCGGAAATCGTTCTCAGGGAACATCGCGAAGGGCATGAAATTGGAAATCATACCTATAGCCACCCGGAAGTGAATCATATTCCTTTTGAGGAGTTAAAGGAAGATTTATTTCAAGCTCATCAGCTCATTGCTGAAATTACGGGTGGAAATATGGCCTTGTTTCGACCAACCAGTGGATTTTATGATGATAAAATTGTTAAAGTTGCCCGTTTACTGGGATACAAAGTTGTGATTTGGACTTGGGGGCAAGATAGCCGGGATTGGACCGGCATCAGCGGTCAGACGATTGCAATGCGCTTGATTAAAACAGTTAAACCAGGTAATATTATTCTTTTTCACGATCAGGGCGGAAACCGTTCCAATACGATTACGGCTTTGAATATCATACTTCCGGTACTTACCCGACAAGGTTATCATTTTTCTACTGTTTCAGGATTATTACAAAAAGCCCTCTATAAAACTACAAAATGACTAAATGTTTATTCTAAATTCATATGGCCAGTCCCTTTGAATGCTTCATATACTGTTAGAAATCTAGTAGAAGGTTTCATAACCAAAGGAACTAAAAATAAGCTGTGAAACTTTCTACTCAAGTAAAACGTCACTTCTAATTTTATCACTTAGGATAAACGTTTTACCAAATGGAAAGGAGAAAAGGGAATGGCGGTTTTATCACTTAAAATTTTAGATCGCAATAGCAATATTCAGACGATGCCTCAGACCGGCTCTACCCATGAATATCCGGTAATCGTTTCAGGAAACATTCATAATATCGAAAGTCAAGAGCTAATCGAACGTTGGGTTGATGTAATAAAAATCAAGGCGCGATAGTAAAGTGTTGATTTGAAACTGAGACAACCTATTTTAATGAATTTGAAAGTAAAAACAAACGGTGTTTTTGACCGTTTGTTTTTGTGCTGTTATAAGTTCTTGACATAGGAGCAACAATAATCCGTTATTTCTTTGACCTTCAGCTGAAATTTGGAATGGGCAGGCACTTCGAAAGTGCTTCCTTCCTTTAAAGATAACCACCCGGTACTGCCAGGCAATAAAACTTCCAATATACCGCTTAAAATCTCCATCACTTCCTTATCCCCGGTTCCAAACTCATAATCCCCGGGCAACATGATGCCTAAGGTTTTTCTTTCTCCACCCGCCAGAATCACTGTCCGGCTGGTTACTTTACCGTCAAAATAAACATTGGCTTTTTTTACGATGGTGGCGTTATCAAATTGTTCCATTCGATCGGTTCCCCCTTATTTTTGAGGAAATTATATAATGATGGGAATGATTTGACAAGACCGTCACTGATGGTTACGTCCGGCGATCTTTGTTGAGTATCCGAAGTGGCTGGAATTCTTGGATAGTATGGCGATGGCCGGGATAATATTATTACCGGAAGTCGTGGATTTGTAAAAAGAAGACAAATTGCCGACGGCAATCCAGTAATGGCGGGATTTGTTGGAAATAAAAATGGAGGGAATAAACTGCGATGTATTACAGCAACGGCAATTATGAAGCATTTGCCCGTCCCTTAAAACCCTTTGAAGTGAAAAGGGTTTTATCATCCGTGGTGGCCGCGAAATGGAAAACCATTTCGAGTGTTTGTGGGATTTGTTCCGTTCCATTCCCTCTTTGGAGGCCGAAGGGATTTCGGTCCTGGATGAATTTTATTGGCTGAACAAGCAAGACCCGAACTATTCGTTGATGAGGGTCATCCGGAACCGAGGAGAGGATGCCCATACGGATGGGAAATTCGGCTTAAGTCCAAAAGCTTCTTTAGAAATTGTAAAGCTATTTTTAACCAGAGATGAAGATTTGTATGACAAGAGAATTTCGGAAGTGTTCAGCGGAGATTTTTTTCCTCCAACTTTTGGCTGTACTGGCGGACCATGTTTGCCTTCGAGGACTGGAACAGCGCTTTGGAAATGAAACTCTATATCCAAAGATTCATTCATCACATCGACGGTTTGTCGGATTTTTCCGCTTTGAAATTTACTAAGTCCAATCAGTATGAGTCGTTGATTAAACCCATGGTGTCATATTTGGAATCTCACGGGGTTCGCTTCCAATATGACACCAGAGTAACCAACGTTGTTTTTGACATTCAAAATGGCAAAAAACTTGCTAAGAAAATCCTTTATGAGCATGGAGGTAAGGAGGAATGCCTGGTTTGCTGATGAAATAAAAAAGAATCAACAAATCTGTTGAATTGATTCCAAGACCAAGGTAAAATAATCAAAATGGCATACAAAATCACAAAAGGGGATGAAATGGTGGAACGATCATTGGTACTGTTGAAACCGGATGCAATGGAAAGAAGATTAATGGGTCAAATTATTTCTATTTATGAGCGCAAAGGGCTTAACATTATTGCATTAAAAATTGTCAGGCCATCCAAAGAAATAACGGAAAGCCATTACGCAGAGCATAAAGATAAACCTTTTTTTCAAGGATTGGTCAATTACCTTACCCGGGGAAAGGTATGCGCTTTGGTTATCGAAGGAGATAATGTAATTAAGATGGTTCGGAAAATCAATGGGGCGACTGATCCGGCAGAAGCGGAGGCGGGTACCATTCGAGGACAATTTGCCCTTTCCAAAACCGAAAATATCGTTCATTCTTCAGATTCAGCGGAAAGCGCCGAGCGGGAAATCAAAATATGGTTTGCCGAAGGTGTAAGTTAAAATGACGCCCTATTATGAATCTTTGAACAAACAAAAAGAAATGAGGCTGTCTTAAAAGTAATTCGAAAACAATAAGAAATATGATGGATAACTTATCGAATATGTTAATTTCAATGGATGTATTTCTCGCGTATGAAATTACTTTTGCCACAGCCCCCCAAATTGTTAGGATTCATGAGAAAGCTTTGATATTAACGGTATCTTCCCGGACAACCCGGATCAACAACTATATTCCTTGTAATTGGCTGATAAACATGTTGAGGTACGTTAACTATGTTTTCGCGATTGATATGGACAACCGGATGAACATGGGTAACAACCCGGTATGTATAAGAATCATGAATACAGAATTGCGGAGGATATATGACTGGTTGACATTGGTCGCACATTTCATTCACCTCTTGGATCATCACTTTATGATAGATAATATATGAGGATATTTAAAATAAAGGTATGGTGCATTATCACATTTAAAAGTGCAAATTAGGCTCTTACATGTCGCCACCGGCCTACTATTTCCATATCCAATCATCAGCAACACCGAAATTGAAACAAAAGTCATCGATTCCATTCCATGCCTCTGTATGGGATGAATGAATCAAAAAGGGTTGTCTCCATGAACGCGAAGACAACCCTTATATATATATCGGGTCAGAGACCCGGAACGCAGGGAAAATAGCCATTTATCATGGCACTCACCCCTTTCGTTATAATCACATTATACAATATTTCAAAAGAAAGTTGGAAAAGATTTGGTAATGGATTGATTAAATTTTTGTTTCCATCCACCAATGAAGGAGATAAATTTTTCCTGGGCCGAGATGAAGACTTTCCCGGGGAGAGGATTTAAATTTTTTAAGTGGAATCAATATGATCACACTTAAAAAATTCTCTATCCGGAGGTTTTCGTTTTGGCAACCATCCATCCCATTTGCGGCGAATTTCGTGAGCACCGCTGGATAATGCAACAAATAAAAAAGGCTTTACAGGATAAGAAATTTTCATTGCTGGTTATTTTCCCTACCCTCAGCTTGCTACGGCACATCCAAAATGAGTTATTGAATGAGCCGGGCGTAAATGGTCTTGGCGGTATCCGTTTTCTTTTATTTGAAGGATTCATCCAAGAAATCGGAGAGCGTTTCACCTTGGCACAGTCGGCCCCAACACCGCTAATCCGGGATTTGATGCTCACGGAAGTTTTTGAGTCCCTAAAGAAACAAGGAAAAATAAACTATTTGGCAAGAGCTTCGTTTAATACCGGCTACCGGGAAGCTATTTTGGCCGGTATGGCGGAATGGAAAAGAAGTTGTTTGACAGCTGAAACTTTTTTAGGTTGGGCATCCTCCAAAGGAGAAAAGGAGCAACAATTAGCTCTTTTATATCAATCTTTTCAAGAACTGCTGCTTAAAAGCGGCTTTTGCGAGGAAGACGCGGTCCTTGATAAGCTGCAACGATTAAAAGGACAAACCCGGATGCAACCGGAACGTCCTTTGGCCATCCTTTACGGTTTTACCGATTTAACTCCTTTACAAAACCGGTTTATTGAGGTTTTGAGTGAGTGGTTTGATTTTGAAATCATTCTCGACCCGACGCCTGCAGAAGAAATTCGCCATTTTATAGCCAGGCGTTTCGCCTATCGTCACTTGCCCGAGATGCCGATATCTTGCGGTAACAATGCATTGGGCTGGTTGCAAGCGAATTTCGGGGCAAATCCGACTCCGCAGTATTCCAAATCACCGGATGATACTACGTTGCAGGTCTTGCAGACAGCCGGATCTTCCAAACAAAATATGGCTATCGCCTTGCAAATCGTTACTATTTTACATGAGAATCCCGGATGCAGCATGGATGATTTTTTGATCCTTTCCCCGCACCCTCAAGAGTTTATGAAAACTGCCCGCCCAATTTTTACCGAATATCAATTAGCCTTACCACCCAGTGGGATGAAAGTGAGCGAGTTTCCAGGCCCGAATCATTTTTCCCAAGCCTTGGCCATTGGTGACTCCGATTGGCAGTGGCCGGAGATGGAAGTTTTCATCCGCCAGCAATATGCCGGGGACAAGGCCGGGGTAGGAGATCGGGTTTTAGTAGAGTTGGGTGACAGATACGGACCTTTGTCGGGCAAGAAACGCTGGTTGGGGGTTTTTCAGAAGGATTGGTTAAGTTATTCCCTGGAAATAGGGCTGGATACCTTGCCTTTGCAACAGGGCCTCGCTTTGCTTGAAAGTATTCCGCAGACCGCTACCTTAAAAGAATACTTGGAAATTGTCGTCCGGTATTTGAATGAGACCCAAAAGAATGCTATCGTGAGTTCTTTAAGGGGTGAAATTGATTTTCAATTGCAATTAGGGAACCTGACTGCCATACAACAAGCAGTCGCTATAATCGAGGAAGTTACGGCCTCCATCGACCTGTTGCCTTCCTTAAGAACGGAAATGAGCCTGGCGGATTTTCGCAATTTTTGGGCTCACATACTGACTTCGGAAATCAAAGGAAAGACCCCCGCCGGTTCCTTTGTCAAAGTGATGATCCCTCAGGAAGCACGGGGGCTTTCGGCTAAATTTGTCTTTATTACCGGCCTTGAGCAAGGATCTTTTCCCCGGTATTACATCAATGACTGGAAATTATCTTTACGGGAGCGGTTGGAGTTACAAACTTTAGGGGTCGATCTGGAGACGGGCGAGGAGTATCAAACCAAGGAAAAGATGGCATTTTATTGGGCATTGCAAACAGCAAGGGAGCGCTTGTACCTCGTATATCAAACACAGGATAGCAGTGGGCAACCATTAAATCCTTCATCATTCCTGGAGGAAATTTGGCAATATTGTCCTGAGCTTTTCAAACAGGCCAAAACATATCCATTGGCTTTGGAACCGCCAACAAGTTTAACAGGCTGCTACTCCAGTTTTGAAAAAGGCAGTTACTTAGCAGCCCATCTAATGGCTGCAACAAGCGAGCTTTCGGAAACGGAAAAAATTGATTGCCTTGAGCTGCTTCAAAAGCCCTTATATCAGCAACTGGCGAAACAAATTTGGCAGGAATCCGGTTGGCGCCTGCAGGGGCGCTCATTATTCTCCAAGGACGAGTCTCATCAACTTATCGCCAGGACATTCGGCGCCGCCCATATTTTCGCCATCACCTCCTTGGAAGATTATCATACTTGCCCCTATCGTTTTTTCCTCAAACAAATGCTAGGGGTCAAACCTTTTCTTCGGCCTCAAATGTTGCCGGATAATCTGGACCTGGGAAACTTATATCATCAGGTTTTACAAGATTTCGCAGAAAGGTACAGAGGCCAGAGCTTAATTTCGAAAGACCGGGAGGAATATCACAACTTCCTAAGGGAATGTTTCCATAGCTTCTACCGGGAATGGTTGCAAAATGCCGCCAACGATCTGGTGAAGCTTGTACTCAAACTGCAAGAAGCCCAAATTTGGAATACTTTACAGCGCTGGCTTCGGACGGAGCTCGATTGGGCTGAAAAAACCAATGGACGGTTTAAAATCAGTTTTTTGGAATTTGGTTTCGGTTTGGTGCGCGGGGATTTCGACCCGGCTTCTCTCGACCGTCCCTATCAATTGGTGGCGGAAGAGATACCCATTCAAATATGGGGAAAGGTTGACCGGATTGATGCCGATGGGGAAGGCGGCTTTATCGTTTATGATTATAAATCGGGGCGGGGTCCGGCAACCAAAGACATCCTGAGTGCCGATTATTATCAGATCCCCGTATACCTTATGGCTCTTGAAGATTTATATTACGGAGAGGGTAAAGCGGTGGGAGGAAGTTACCTGGGATTAAAGGAACCTTCCCGCAGCCGGGGAGGAGTATGGCATTCCGACCGTTTACGATTGCGCCTGGGCGGTAAAAGTTTACTAGGGGAAAAAGAGTGGCAGGATTGGTTATCTACGGTGAGAGATTCCCTGGCTGTCTCTGTCCAGGCCATCCGCAGGGGTGACTTTTTCCCAAACAGTGAAGACTGTCCGGCTTTTTGCGAGTTTCAAACCTGTTGCCGCCGGGATGAAAGGGAGAGGGAAGTGAAAGATGAAACATCCGCTGAATGAGCAACAAGCCAAGGCGGTTCAGGAATTTGACACTGACCTTTTGGTAACGGCGGGAGCCGGTACCGGAAAGACCAGTGTACTTACAAATAAATATTTAAGCTTGCTGGAGGAACGCCGGGCCACTGTGGGAGAGATCGTGGCGATTACTTTCACCAAGAAAGCCGCAGCGGAAATGCGTAACCGGATTCAACAGGAAATTCTTAATCATAGCTTGGAAGAACAAGATCCGGAAGCCAAAGATTTTTGGGCCAATCAGTTGAAGGCCCTTGAGAGTGCCCGGATCACTACCTTTCATAGCTTTTGCCTGGGGATGCTTCATGAACATCCGTTAGATATTGGTCTTGCTCCTGTGACCACGATTTTGGGCGATGGGGAAGAAACCATATACCTACATCAGGCTATTGAAGATTCTTTACTGAAAAGTTTCCATGACGAGGCGCTGGATAGTCAAGCCCTCACCAAAATGGCGATTGATTTTGGTTGGGAGAATTTTATCCGTACTTTGGCCGATATTTACCGGCGGATCCGCGAGAGCGGCGACCGTTTTGATAATGTGATCCAAAAAAGCATCCGGAGCATTCAAGGTTCGATTGAACAAATCCCTTACGGGTTCGGAAATATTGAGGAAGAAATCGCCGGTTTTTTGGATTTCTGCCGGACTGTGAAGCTGACCGAAAAAGCGCAGGAAGTCGTGGATGCTTTCCGGATGGAATATCAAAGCCAACAGGATGTTTTGAAATCAAATTCCTCACCGGACATGGTCCTATCCATTTTGACAAAGCTCAAGAAGGGTCTGCCCAAAACGGTACCCAATACGATTAAAGACCGGGTTGTTGCCATCCATGCACTGATTGACGCCTACGGTCAGAAATTGATTGACCGGGAGGCGTTGCTTCGAACGACAATCCTTGGCCTTTTGCTGAATCAAATCGATTTCACATACAGCAACGTCAAAAAAGAATTCGGATTCATGGACTTTACGGATCAAATAAGACTGGTACGAGACCTCTTCCATACCAATCCCAATATTTTATTGGAAACGCGGCAAGAGATCCGTTATTTACTGGTGGATGAATTTCAGGACACCAATAGCCTGCAATTTGAGATCGTCAACCTGTTGGTAGGGGAGGAACGTCATCAAGGCCGGCTGATGGTGGTTGGGGATATCAAACAGTCGATTTACCGTTTCCGGGGGGCGGAAGCCGATTTAATTGAAGGGTTTGCCGAGGATTTACAAGACCGCCGGGGGAAAATCATTCCCCTTACCCAAAACTACCGATCAAACCCTACGATTATTCATTTTGTAAATTCTTTTTTCAGTGAATTGTTTCAAGACGAGATATTTGATTATCAAAGGTTAGAAGCTGCCAGTCAAGATAAGGAAGGAAATATTGAATTTTTGCTGAACGGGGCTTGCGACCGGGAAGCTGAGGCCCGGATGGTCGCCGAAAGGATTTCCCAATTGGTGGGGTCGGGAGAAGCCGATTTAAAGTACAGTGATATCGTTATTCTCTTCCGAGCCAGCACTTCCATGACCTTGTATCAACAGGCCCTTCAAAGAGTGGGAATTCCTTATTATACAGCCAGCGGAGGAGGCTTTTACCGGCGCCCGGAAGTTGTCGATCAACTCAACTTATTGCGTTTGGTGGAGCAGCGTTATCATAGCGTGGCATTGCTCGGCCTGCTTCATTCGCCTTACGTCAGTTTATCGGCGGAAAGTCTCCTATGGCTCAGCGAGGGGGATAATCTTTTAGAAAAATTTTACGGAGGGGAGGAGTTTTCCGAACGCGTCTGCGAACAGATTCCTACTGCGGAAAGAGTTCGCCTGCGCCAATTTCGCCAGCTGATCGTAGGCTTGCAAAAAAACCGGGAGTATCTGAATATTGCTGCAATGATCCGGACTGCCCTGCAAAGTACCAACTACCGGGAGGTAATCTGGAGCTTGCCTCATGCCGGGCAACGCCTCGCCAATCTGGACAAACTGCTGGAAAAAGCCGATGAGTTTACCGGCAAAGGTTTCAATGATTTACGGCGCTTTTTGGAGTTTATTGAAAAATTGGAAGAGGCCGAGGTGGTGGAAGGAGAAGCCCAAACCCAGGCTGAGACCGGGAATGCCGTTCGTTTGATGACCATTCACCGGTCCAAGGGATTGGAGTTTCCGGTGGTGATTTTACCGGATTTGGATCGTCAATTTCTGCTTTCCCCTCAAGGAAAGCTGGCTTTCCACAAGTCGGCCGGTCTCGGCCTTAGTATCCGTTTCGGTGAAAACGAAAGTTACCCGTCATCTTTGTGGCAGCAAATCCGGGATCTTGATCGCCGGGAAGAACTTTCGGAATTAAAGCGGGTGCTTTATGTGGCCCTAACCAGGGCCAAGCAACAATTGATTATGGCGGGTTCGGGGGCGAGCCGCAGCAAGGGCCAAACCATTGAAACCGCAAATAACTGGATGAAATGGTTCGAGCTTTTGATACCTCTGGATACCGATCAGCCGCTCCTCGATTATCAGGGGAACAAAATTAAAATTACCCGGGAAGTGCCATTCTCAACAATTCAAGCGCAGGAAACGAACTTTTTAGCAGAAAGTATCGCCGAACTTTCAAAGGCAGTTCCAGCAGAGACAGTGCAGGAAACCGCCGCTACTCTGTTGCCGGTTGGATCACCCGCTAAGTCCTTTAAGGTCACGGAATTAATCGTATTTAAGGATTGCCCGCGGCGATATTTTTGGCAGTATCAAGCCGGTCTCAAATTTGAATTGACTGAGGACGGTCCTCATGACAGGGAAAATCCCGCCGGTGATAGCGCCGGAGCGAAGATCGGCAGTTTTCTGCATCAGGTGTTTCAATCGGGAAGCACAAAATGGCCTGAAGATTTATGGCAACAGACTTTCAGGGGACAGACCGGGCCGGAGCCGGAGCGCTTGAAAGCCGAACTATTGCAAATGTGGCAAAATTTTCGGGCCAGCCGGTTCACGGAAGCCCTGGGAAAGTGTTGGGACGAAGTCCCTTTCATTGTGAAATTGGATGATAACCAAAGAGTGGAGGGGCGCTTTGACCGCTTGATCCAAACAAGGGACGGCGCTTTGACCTTAGTCGACTATAAGTCGCACCGGATTTCAGCGGGTGAAGTCGGCAAAAAGGCTGTTCCGTATTTCTGGCAATTGCAACTTTATGCTTTGGCAATCCAGGCCCTATGGGGCCGTTTACCCGACCAGGCGCTGCTTTATTTTCTCTATCCCAATCAGACCGTGGCGGTTCCCTTGGATGAGGACTCCCTTGCCCAAACGAAGAGGGAAGTGATGTCCATTATGGAATTTATTGAGGAACATGACCAGTGGCGGGATTATCAGAAAGGGGAACGGTGCGAATATTGTAATTATAAAGGGATTTGCGGGATCTATTAAATCAAATCATCCTATTTGGCTACCTTTCGTTGCATTGTACCAAACCTCTCCTTTGGCCGGAATTTTGCTCGTAAACCGCCCGGGGCTTCTTCCGGCCCAATTAATCCACTGTAGTTCGGACTCAATAAGAGTCCACCACCTCTCTGACGTTGCAACATTGTTCTCATTGCAAAATGGAGTTCTTACGGACAGTCTTTATATCTTTAGCAGGCGGTAGACCAAAAAGCCGCCGGTATTCACGGCTGAACTGTGACGGGCTCTCGTAACCCACTTCCAGAGCGGTAGTCGATGCATCCATCCCGCCGCTCAACATGAGGCGTCTTGCTTCCAAAAGCCGAAGCTGTTTTTGGTATTGTAAGGGGCTCATGGTGGTAATGGCTTTAAATTTATGATGGAGCCCGGAAACGCTCATATTGCTTATTTTCGCCAGATCTTCGACGGTAAACGAGTGGAAATAGTTTTCTTTGATCCAGTGGATGGCCTTGCCAATACCGTCTGCCTGCTGGTCGAAAACTGCCTGTTGAAGAAAGAGATGTCCATAGTCCCCCGATAATAAATGAAAAATCAATTCGCGTTTGATGAGTCCGGCAATAAAACGGACTTCTCCGGGTCTATCAATCAATTTCAGCAGTCTGATAAGAAGTTCCAGAAATTCAACGTCCGATTTACCGATGAAAGCTGCCGGGCCAAGTTCGGTATTCCTTTGCCTGACGTTAATTTCAGCTTCGATGACTAGGGAAGCAATCTCTTTGGCAGTAAAATCGATACGCAAACCGATATAGGGCGATTCTTCCGTTGCGCCGATAACTTGTCCCGAAGCAGGAATATCGATGATGGAAGCCAGATAGTCGCCGTCGTGATAATAGAGGATATTTCCTCCTAAATGGAAGCTTTTCATTCCCTGCAGAATGAGGCAAAGAGACGGATTTAATACATTGGGAATCAATGGAGCCTGGTAGCTATGCCGGCAAACCGCAAGAAAATCGATGCCTGTTTTGGTAGTCCCTTCGGCTTGGGTAATTTGTTCGGTTATGGCAATCAGCTCATGAAGCTGTTTCTGACAGATTGAAAGGGGATTGCCGGGAAGAACCGTTGATTGTGGTGTTTGTTTTGGGTCATGCAATGTTTTTCACCTGCCTTTGATGCAAAAGCTCCACTGCTTAATGCCTCTCATTATATCTTGTCTCCAAGTTTCATTCAACATCGGGAAATAAAAAAATCGGGTATTTGCAGAATCGGGCAATTTTTAGGCAGAAATGAACTAACCGGTTTTTGAAAAATACAGGATAATAGAGAGTAAATGAAGATGCAAAGGAGTATGGATATGATTTTAGAAAAACGGAAACTTGGAAGTCAAGGTTTGGCAGTATCCGCCATCGGCCTTGGCTGTATGGGCATGAGCCAGTACTATGGGCCGGCGGATGAGAAAGAGTCGATTGCCACGTTGCACCGTGCCATTGAATTGGGATGCAACTTTTTCGATACGGCCCAGGGTTATGGCCCTCTTACCAACGAGGAGTTGCTTGGCCGGGCTTTTAAGGGCCGGCGGGATCAGGTGGTGATCGCCACCAAATTTGGATTCTTATTTAGAGACGGAAAACAAGTTGGTACCGAAAGAGCCAGCCGGCCCCAGCAGATCCGGGAAGCGGTAGATGGCTCCCTTCGCCGTTTAGATACCGATTACATCGACCTTCTCTATCAGCACCGCGTCGATCCGGCCGTACCGATGGAGGAGGTGGCCGGTACAGTCGGTGATCTGGTGAAGGAGGGGAAAGTAAGGTTCTTCGGGCTTTCGGAGGCGGGTATCTCCAATATCCGCCGGGCTCACGCTGTGCATCCGGTTTCCGCCCTGCAGAGCGAATATTCTTTATGGGAACGCAATCTGGAGCCGGAAATCATACCGGTTTTGCGGGAACTGGGTATCGGCCTGGTACCTTTTTGCCCTCTTGGCCGCGGTTTTCTGACAGGAGAGGGTAAGCGGGCGGCAGAATATCCGGAAGGCGATTATCGACGTGCCGATCCCCGTTACCAGGGCAGCAATTATGATGGAAACAAAAAGGCTGCTCAAATTGTATACGATATCGCCGCAGACAAAAATGTAAAACCCGCTCAAATTGCGCTTGCCTGGCTACTCCATAAGGGTGGAGATATCGTACCGATTCCCGGCACCAAACGCCGTAACTATCTTGAAGAGAATCTGGCTGCCGCTGGTGTCCGGCTTGACGTCTCACAGATGCAAATGTTAGACGAGGCTTTGGCCCCGGGAAAGATTTCCGGAAATCGTTATCCCGACTGGGTTATGGCGACGATTGATCGCTAAAGCAGGAAAATTGGGGATAATCCGGAGTGGATCGATGCTTTGCCCATAGAACCCGGATATCTCCGAATTGCAGAAACAGGCCATGGGGGATTGAGCAAGCCGTGGAAACCTCAATGTGGATATATAGAAAGTCCAAAGGATGTTGGGGAGGCGGGAATTTTTGGTGAACCGGCTGGAGAGGCTGGGTTCCTTTAGAGAAAAGTAGCCTGTTATTTTATGGACTTGGGAAATAATCGTATTTAATTCTATCAATATGAACATGAATATCATTACGATTTTGTCTTTAATTGTTGGATTCATTCAAAATGTTATCGTTACAACCTTTTCCGATTCTCCGTTCTTCCCAGCAAATAATCTGTGCTAACATTAAAAAAATCAGCAATTTTAATTAAAGTATCAAAGTCGGGTTCTCTAAGGCCTAATTCATATCGATTAATATTCCGATTATGGATTGCTATGGATTCAGCCAATTCCTTCTGTTTTAAATTCTTCTCTTCCCGCAGTTGGACTAATCTTTCCTTAAAAATATTGTTGACTGGTTTATCCATTTAAACCACCGCCGAAATTATTTTTTGCAATACTTGACAATCTCCATTATGGAGATTTATAATAAAATTAAAATAATCTCCGAATTGGAGATTGAGTTTATGATGTTTAAATTATTATGTTTCTTTCTTTTGCAGACAGAATCTTATTTGAGTTATTCCTAAAACTGTAATTAAATTAATTTTAGCAAACTTCGATATAAGGTACAATGGCTTTTTGAATGAAAGGAGTCTCTCCATGAAATACCATAACCGCAGCGTCTATTCTATCCTAAGCAATGGCAAAAAAAGTCCCTCAGCTCCCACCTATCCGGCCGGTGGCTGGAGCGATGCGGTTTTAAACCCGGCTGTAAATATTCAGTCAATGAAGTAACGGGGGGTTTGTTATTGATGGTAGAGGAAATGAAAACGAGAATAAAGGGATAAACAAACCATTTTCGGGCTGTTTCATGACTTGTAAATCTGAAAATCTACATCATTGATGTCATTCTGTCCACCCAGACCTGAAGTTCTGGGCTAAGCTAATAAAAATGTTCTAAACCCCGGCTCTAAGCCGGGCTGGGTTCTGCTTCGAAGCAATACCGAGGACTGGGGGCCTTTAGAGTGATTTTAATATACCTAGCCCAGTCCGTTTTACGGCTGGGTGGAGATGCAAACAAGCATTGTTTTAAGGTTTTTGACAGATTTAGTTACTTGAACTAGTAACTTTAGGAGACTAACGCCATGATCACCGATAAAAACAACAACATTCAAAAACACATTTTCGACCGTTAGACCTATATCAATGGTGAAATCCTCAACGACGACCATCTGGAATGCCGGTAAAAAACATTAGAAAATAGAAATCAGAGTAATCATTAAATCAGCTTAATCAGTGGTCCAGACTGTTTTTAACTGGAGGTTGGTATCCATGTCTATCGAAGGTTTTGTTCTATTGCATCCCCGCGGCCATTACGCCATCTATCCCTACCCCGGCGCACGTCATGATTTGGCCTGCGGCGACCGGCTTGAGGTCGATAGCGGCCGGGAATGGATCACCATGTGGGTCCGCGACGGCATCAACGGCTATTATCTCTCCGGCGATAAAATCTCCTTTTACCCCCTGATGGTTTATGCTCGGCTGGTGAACTAGTAGAGTGTATCGTAAATAAATGGTAATCAGAAATGGGGAAGATACGCTCTACTTAAGTAAAACGTTCACAATCAATGAGTAGTTGTTTAGAGAACGTTTTACTAGCAATAGTTTTGATTTGATTGCGCTCTTTCCGTTTAATAAAGCCTTTCAGGTGGTGCGGTTGGTAATTCTTATAAATCTTGATATTGCGGTAGCATGGATATCAAGATTTATTTTGGCGGGCAGTTAATCTATATTCACTGAAACTAACTTATAAAGGGAAATCAAAGGTTATCGATAAAAATTTTCCATCAAATTACCCTTCAACTTCCTTCCCTTCTTCCACATGGGAAGCAAAAGCGCTATGATTGTGAATGGACTCGAAACTTTCCACTTCCACTTGAAACCTATGAATCCGGGATTCCGAACGAAGGGCAATGACCGAATCCCTTAAGATATCTTCCACAAACTTGGGGTTCTCATAGGCGGCCTCGGTGACGAATTTTTCATCTTCCCGTTTCAGCACAGGATATACCGGACAACTTCCCTGGACCCGCAACAATTCCACCAGGTCCTCAAGCCATAAGATTTTCCCCGGATAAGCGAATTTGACCTGGCTGCGGATAACGGCCCGTTGATTGTGGGCGCCGAACTCCGAAATCTCTTTGCTGCAGGGGCAAAGGGACATGACCGGGATCTCGGCTCCCAACCGATAATCAAATGTGTTATCCGGTTGATGCAGTCTGCCGTAAAACTCCCCCAGGTAGTCCAGAACGCCCACGGCCCCGCTGACCGGGGCATTCACCGGCAAAAAGTAACGGAACTTGAGACTGATCTCAGCGGCGGGGGCCTCCAAATTTTTACAAAGTTCCGCCAGCAGTTGGCGGATTTCTTTTCCGGCAATGGGCTTGTCCCTCCATGCGGTTAAAAGCTCCATGAACCGGCTCATATGGGTGCCTTTAAACTGGTGAGCGAGGCTGACGGATACGGTTACATTTCCTTGAACATTCTGATAGCCGCCGTTTTTCATCCGGATCTGAAAGGGCAGATGGACATCCTTCACTCCAACCCGCTGAATTTCTATGCCCCGTTCATCTTTTCTGTTTTGAACATCAATCATATGTCGATACCCTACCTAAACTTTAATGAAAAATCCTATGAAAGTATTATATAAATAACTGCTCATTTCAGCAATGCCCTATCGATCCATCCGGCTATTTTTGAAAGATCCAATTCGATCCCGGGTTCATTGTCTAAAGGCTACGGGGATTCAAACCCGGGGGTTTAGCCGATTGCGGTTGAGTTACGGTTCGACCGCCTCTCACCAGACTCCTGCTTTGGATTGGTTACGATTTGGAAAACGTAATATGGTAAATATTTACCGGTACCCTGTTTAATGATATGATGGGTAGAGTAATCGCAAAGCTTTTTGAAAAAAGCGCCGCTTACTGAATGATATCCGATGAAAGACATTTCAAAAACAGGGGGACTTACTTTTGAAAATCGTGGTAGACAGTCACACCCATAGCGTTTCCAGCGGCCATGCTTACAGTACCGTTCAAGAAATCGCCAGGGAAGCATCGGCCAATGGGATCGAAATGTTCGCACTTACGGACCACGGGCCAACCATGATCGGCGCCCCGCAGTTGTACCATTTCGGCAATTTGAAAGCTCTTCCCGGGCAAATATATGGCATAAAAATTCTCAAAGGGGTCGAAGCCAATATTTTGGACTTTTCAGGACGGACCGACATGCCGGATGAATATTTAAAACGCTTGGACTTTGTATTGGCAAGCCTGCATGACGGCTCCATATCCCCCGGGTCGGTAGAAGAGAATACCGGAGCCATTATCAATGTCTTAAAGAATCCTCTCATTGATACCATCGGTCATTCCGGCAACCCTTACTACCCGGTTGATATCGAGAAAATTGTCCGGGCCGCCAAGGAATATCACAAACCCATTGAACTGAATAACAGTTCTTTTTATTTCAGGAAAGGAAGCGCTCCCCGCTGTCGGGAGATCGCTATCCAGTGTAAAAATCATGGGGTGCCCGTTGTCTGCGGAAGCGACGCCCATATTAGTTTTGATGTCGGCAAATTTGACAAGGTGTCTCAGGTGCTGGAAGAGATCGGGATGCCGGAGGAATTGGTCCTCAACAGCTCAGTGGAGCGGTTTGAGGAATATTTGAAACAACGGCGGCGTGGACATAAGAGTGGTGAAGTCTTTTAACCACAAAGGCCCCAGAGGTCGCAAAGATAATGATAATTGTAAAACCTCTATATTCTGTTTAGAAAATGCTTCGAGGCTAAAAGATCAAATCTCCCGCCAAGGCGCGGAGACGCAGAGAAAAGACGAAAAACATTGTTGAGAAAACCTCTGTGCGAGAATAACTACCCTATTTTCATCTTTCGATTGCCCCCCAAAAGCTGGGGTAGATGATTACTTAAAAAATGCTTTAGCCTATTTTTTACTCTTGAGCCTCTATGGAGATTTCAAGTGGGAAAGGACACCGGAATGGAACAAGTCTCTTTATTACGAGTAACCTCTTATGATCACCAACTGGCATCGAAAATCGAGGAGTTGCTGAAACCCCTCGGCGGTTTGCAGGCCTTTTGCAAACGAGGTGACAAGGTTTTATTAAAACCCAATTTTATTTCGGCCCGTCCGGTGGAAAGCGCTGCAACCACTCATCCCACAATGATCCTGACGGTAGCGATGTTATTAAAGGATTTAGGCTGCGAAGTCGGGGTTGGAGATAGCCCGGGACTCGGAAGCGCTGCCGGGGTCATTCATAGGCTGGGTCTTAATGACGATTTGAAACGGTTACAGGTCCGGATAGTTGAATTGGATGCTTTGGCTCCATTTGACGGCAGCCGCTCGGCCGTATTTGAACGGCGTTTTAAAAACTTGCAACTCGCGGGACAACTCAAGGAATATAACCGGATCATCAACCTGCCCAAGCTAAAATCCCACGGCCAAATGGGGATAACTTTGGCCACTAAAAATTTATTTGGCTGTGTCTCCGGGCATAACAAAGCCCAGTGGCATTTCGAAGTCGGCAAGGATACCCGGGAATTTGCCCGTTTGTTGGTGGAAATTGCCTTGACGGTCAATCCCGTGCTTCATATTTTGGATGGGATCAGCGGCATGGATGGCAACGGCCCTTCCAATGGAAGGGTCCGGCAATTGAATCTATTGGTGGCCGGTGTCAATCCGCTGGCGGTTGACAGGGTGGTTGTTGAAATCATTGGGAAGAAACCGGAACAGTTTCCCATTTTCGAAGCGGCCCGGTCCCTTCATCTTTCCGGGACAGAGATGGAGAAAATAAAAGTGTTGGGGGACAGGGTCACGGATTGCCGAATCGAAGATTTTCAAATTCCGGCCTTTCGTTCCGCCAGTGTTTTGGGAAACCGGGTGTTCAGTGATTTTATCGGCAGGATGCTGCGGCAACGGTTGGTCCTGAATTCCAAACTTTGCACCAACTGCCGTCGCTGTGAATCGGTGTGCCCGGCCAAAGCGATTGGCAACCCCGATAAAATTGTGATCGATGAAGAAAAATGCATCCGTTGCTGTTGTTGTCAGGAAATGTGTCCTTACGGCGCTTTATCGATTCATACTCCCGTTTTGGCCAAAGTCTTTCAAAAGATCGGATGGATGTAAAAAATGAGGCAACACCCACTTGCGAAGATGGAAGCGGGTTGCCTCATTTGCTGATAACCCTAGTAAAACGAGAGCGTATCTTCCCCATTTTTAATTGCAATTTTCTTACGATACGTTCTACTAGTAACCTAATAACCCGGAGCCCAAATTTTAGTGATCCAGTTTTCGAATCAACCCGCTGAGTAATTCCCGGATATTGTGATTGGCATCGGGGCCTTGCACGGGATTGGTTAACGTAATGGCTTTCTTTTTTTTCAATTTTAAGCCATAGGCAGGGCTGATTTCACTTAGCTTAATGGTTTGCACGGGAATTGCTTTTTCTTTAGCTACTTCCATCAACATTTCCACCAACAATGGATCGCTTTGTCTGGGGATTGCCAGACCATCGGTGGTTACCACATTGATTCGTTTATCCGGGAAATTGGATAAGGTCACCACGTAAGTCAGCTCCGGCGCCTTATATAAAAGTTTTGGTATCTCCAGTACGCCGGAGTTCAAGGAATTCGCTCCGGAAAAATATAGAGAAACGGAGAGGGTTGAGGGCCTTGATTTCATCAAAAGGGCGCCTAATTCCAATAGTATCCCGCAATTGTCAAGCCCCGCCGGATGGCCTTCGACTTTGGCAAAGAGCTTTAAAACGACTACTATCAGTAAGGCGGCAATGGCAAAGTACAAAAGGACCGGAAGCTTAAGCCATAAATTGCCGGCTACCATCAACAAAGCAATAAAACCGGCTCCGTAAATGAGTCCCAGGTAAACCCGGTTGGAAAGTTTTCCGGGCAGAGCGTTGAAATAGTCGGTGGTCATATTACTCAGAATCACGATTTTTTGGGTTTCTTTACTCCGGGCGGGAATCGTCAAGAGTAAACTTTCCGCCGTTTTTTTCCTTACTCTCGCTAAAATCGGATGGACCAGTTCAGTTGCAAATAATAAAAATAAAATGAGTGTTACCACAAATCCGCCTTTGGGGTGAGAAAAACTCAAAGCGATAGCTAACAGGCTAAGTACGGCGTAGGCAAGAAGACTGACTGAAAAATTAAATACTGGAATTTTGATGGTGGTAGGATGAAATTCCCAATTTGAGGTCTCTTGTTTAATGCAATCATATACGGCCTTGGCTCCAGCCGATTCGGGTTGACGTTCCGGGTAGCTCGTCGAGATGTTTTGAAAGGATTCGGAAATATTCATTATTCTATTTTGCTCCTTTTTTTTAAGTTCTTTAGCGGAAAATCAAACCAAAAGATGAAAAATTTCTCCATTTCTTTTTGATTCGACTTTAAGTCGTCAAACTCCTACCTGAAAATTTTGAAGCGGATGGTCATGATCGGCTTTAGCCTGCTGAGATAAAATTTTGGGATGGGCGATAAAATTTTAGGATCGAACAAAGGGTCGATTAACGCAGGAATTATTTTTCCAAAAGCGAATTGAATTTGGGAAGTGTAATTTTGGATGGAGGAAAAATTATTTGCTTATCTTGGGGATTGATCCGGGAACGGCGATTACCGGTTATGGGCTCGTCTCATACGAAGGCAATCATTTAAGAAAAGTGACTTTCGGAGTGATTCGTACCGGTCCGGAGCTTTCATTAGCCAGTCGTTTGCATCATATTTATCTTGAAACCATCAAAATAATTGGGGAGTACCGGCCGGATGCAATTGCCATTGAGGAGCTGTTTTTCAATAAAAATGTCCGGACCGCTTTGGCGGTGGGGCATGCCCGCGGTGTAATTTTGCTGGCTGCGGCAAATTCCGGATACGAGGTGGCGGAATATACGCCATTACAAGTTAAATTAGCAGTAACAGGCTATGGGCGGGCGGAAAAGATGCAGATTCAGGAGATGGTCCGGGTTTTACTTTGCCTTGGTGAAATTCCCAAACCCGATGATGCGGCCGATGCTTTGGCCATTGCAATATGTCATGCCCATTCATGCAAAATAGAGAATTTGGGGGCAAGAAGCCGATAGTTTAGGAGCTTAAGGAGCCGGACTCTTGTTTTGTTTTTTCTTTTTGGTGCTTTGATTCTGGCTTCTGAATTTCGGATTCTAAAATCCGGTATGAATTGAAGTCAATTGAGGAGGAAATCCTGATGATTGCTACATTAACCGGCACCGTAACCAGTGTAGGCGGGGAAAATTGTATTATCGAAGTCGCCGGCGTGGGTTATCTGGTCAACATGCCGCTCCCGGCATTGGAAGTATTAAGCCATACGGAGGAAGAAGTTAAGGTTTATACCCATTTTCACTTACGGGAAGATGGAGCCAGTTTATACGGCTTTTTGTCAAATTCCGATCTGAATGTTTTTAAAAAGGTCATCGGAGTCTCGGGGATTGGCCCTAAAACCGCCTTGGCGATACTGGGAAATCTGCCGGGCGACCGTTTCCGGGAGGCGGTCCAAAGCGAAGATCACCGGATTTTAACGGCTGTACCGGGAATCGGATTAAAAACCGCCCAACGTTTAATTTTAGAACTTAAAGGGAAGCTGGGTAAGAGTGCGGGCACTCCGGAATCGAATGTGAAAACATTGGAGAGCACCTTTAGTGTCAGTGCTGATGCGGTGGATGCTTTGGTGTCACTGGGATATCCCCAGCGGGAGGCCGTTACGGCCGTGGAAGCTTTATTGAGTGAGAATAAGGGTCTGACCAGTCCGGAACTGGTGCGGTTAGCCCTCAAAAATTTAGGTAGAAAGTGAAAAATGTATGGAAGAAGAACGTATCATTGGAGCAACCAAAAGACCTGAAGACTCGGAAGCGGAACTAAGCCTTAGACCCCGGCGTTTTATGGAATATATCGGGCAGAATAAGGTCAAGGAAAACATGGAAATCTTTATTAAAGCCGCCAAAGAGCGGCATGAAGCCTTGGACCATGTTTTGCTTTACGGCCCGCCCGGTTTGGGAAAAACTTCCCTGGCGCATATTATCGCCAATGAACTGGATGTCCATATCCGGGTTACTTCCGGACCGGCAGTGGAGCGGCCTGCGGATTTGGCCGCTATTTTAACCAACCTGGAGCCCAACGATGTTTTGTTTGTTGATGAAATTCACCGGCTCAACCATAGTGTGGAAGAGATTCTCTACCCGGCCATGGAAGATTTTGCGCTGGATATCATCATTGGTAAAGGGCCCAGCGCCCGTTCGGTGCGGATTGATTTGCCAAAATTCACATTAATCGGCGCTACAACCAAGGCCGGCTCTCTGACTTCGCCGCTCCGGGACCGTTTTGGAATTATCAACCGGTTGGAGTTTTATGATGCGCAAGCTTTGCACCAAATCGTCACCCGCTCGGCCTCTATTTTGGGGATTCATATTGAAGACAGCGGGGCCTCGGAAATTGCCAGGCGTTCACGGGGGACACCCAGGATCGCCAACCGCTTGTTAAAAAGAGTCCGGGATTTTGCCCAGGTGAAAACCGACGGAGTCATAAGTAAGTCAACGGCTGATCAGGCATTAAGAATGCTGGAAGTGGATTTAATAGGCCTGGACAACCTAGACCGGATGGTGCTGTCGACGATCATCGAAAAATTCGACGGCGGCCCGGTGGGCCTCGATACCATTGCCGCTTCCATCAGTGAGGAATCGGAGACGATTGAGGATGTTTGTGAGCCTTATCTTTTACAGATAGGATTTATTAACCGCACACCCCGTGGCAGGGTCGCCACCCGGCTCGCTTATGAGCACTTGCGGTTAAAATATCCCTCCAAGAGTGGATCCGAGCAGGAGGGATTGTTTGGAGAAAGCGAGTAGTCATGGGGAAAAGTTATTGATTATTAGTTCTATCTAGAAAATACTTTTTTGCCTCAATTCTTTCTCTGTTTCTCCGTGTCTCTGTGGCTAAAAAGCATTTAGGCCACAGAGACACGGAGATAAAACCTATTTTTATCCTTTCACGTGCCCCGGTGGGCCGGGGTGGGGGACTCTGTGGCAAAAAATAGACTTGGAGGATATCGCAATGGGTTCAAAAACCATGCTTTTACATGCCTGCTGCGGGCCTTGCGCTTGTTATAGCACGCAAAAGGTTATGGAGGACGGCGTTCATCCAACCCTCTTTTTTTATAACCCCAATATTCATCCCTATCAGGAATTTATAGCGAGGCGTGAGGGATTGCGGCAGTTGGCGTCCATCCGTAATCTGGAGGTTATTGAGGCCTCCGGGTACCCAATCGAAGAATTTCTGGCCCATGTGGCATCCGATCCCGCCAGGCGCTGCGAATATTGCTACCGGTGCCGTTTGAGTCAAACCGCCTTAAAAGCCAAGGAGTTGGGTTTTTCTTTATTCGGCACCACCTTGTTAATCAGCCCTTACCAAAACCGGGACCGAATCGTGGAAATCGGCAGGGAGTTAGGCCGGGAACACGGACTGGAATTTTATGATCAAGATCTGCGGCCCGGATTCCGGCAAAGTCAGGCCATGGCCAAAGAATACGATTTATACCGCCAGAAATATTGCGGTTGTATTTATAGTGAAAAGGAAAGATATTATAAGGAAAAATAATCTGGAGTCCAATAGGACGGTGATGTTGATGAGTGAATTTTCAGGTATCGGAAAACTATTGATGATATTCGGAGCCATTATGCTCATTGTGGGCGCTCTTATCTGGCTGGGTGGTAAAATTCCGGGAATCGGGCATTTGCCGGGAGACATCTTTATCAAACGGGGCAATTTCAGTTTTTACTTTCCGATTGTCACGTGTATCATTATTAGTATCATTTTGTCGTTAATCTTTAACTTATTGGGGAAAAAGTAATGGCCCTTTACCGCACCAATGCAATTGTACTGAGAACCCGGAATTTCGGCGAAGCCGACCGGGTCGTCGTTTTGTTCAGTGAAGAATTGGGCAAATTTGAGGCGATTGTAAAAGGGGCCCGCAGGCAACGCAGCCGGTTTGTGGGAAGTACTTTGGCATTTAATTATATCCGGGCGATGCTGCTTAGTGGAAAGAGTTTAGATTCCTTAAGTCAGGCGGAATTGGTTCATTCATTTTCGAAGCTGCATGAAGATTTGACCAAATTCGCCTATGCCAGCTTTTGGGTGGAACTGATTGACGGCTTTATTCCGGAACGGCAAGAAGCGAAAGAGATCTTTAAATTTTTACTGGCGGCGTTTATCGTTTTGGAAAAAACTCCGGACCCGGCCATTTTAAACCTGGCATTTGAGATCCGGCTTTTGAACTATCTGGGTTATCAACCCCAAATCTCTCATTGCACCTGTTGCGGCGGAATTTTGGAAGAGCCGATTTATTTTTCAGCCGAAGCGGGCGGGGTTGTTTGTTCCAATTGTAGTGGCAAATACCGCGACCCGGTAAAAATGAATATCTCAGATTTGCAGGCATTTGAACGCCTTGGCGAGATCGATTTACGGGAACTGGCATTATTTACCTTATCGCAGGAAAATTGTAAAACGATTCAGAGGATATTAAGGAACTTCATTGAGGCCCGTCTGGAACATCCCCTCAAATCTCAAGTGTTTTTGGATAGCTTATCCCTTTAACTCGAGCAATTTATTAATAGTTTGGCAAGAGTGGATTCCATAAGGAATATCATCGGCGTAGGTTGGGAAATCTACTTAAGTGAGAGGATGAGAGGTGGACGCCGATGGAAAATATCGAAAAGATTGATATGGTACGCGAGCGGATGAAAGTTACTTATGAGGAAGCCAAAGGGGCACTGGAAGCCGCCAATTGGGATGTTGTTGAAGCCCTTATTACGCTGGAGCGTGATGAGAAAGCCCGCCGCGAGGAAATTTTTGTACGCGGAAACGAACTGGTGGAAAAAATTAAGGAAATTGTGCGCAAGGGCAATATCAATCGTTTGCGGGTCAAACAGGATGATCAAGTTTTGGTGGAAATTCCGGTTACCGCCGGGGTGGTCGGGGCATTGCTTGCTCCACAGCTGGCGATTATTGGAGCTGTGGCCGCCTTGGTCAGCAAATGTACGGTGGAAATTGAAAAAAACGAAGACCCGGAAACGTATCACTAATTTTTACATGAAAAAGAATGTAGAACTTCATTCGACTCCGACCGTAACGGGAAGGAGTTTTTTTATGCCCATGGGTTGTATTGGGAGGATCAATCATTTCTTTCAGGAAAAAGCTGTTGAATACCGAATCAATCATTATTGGGGTTGAGTTGGGAAAATTTTTTTATAAGGATACTGAACTCAAATTTACCTGGAAATTCGCTTATAAAAATTTACGCAACAGTCGCGTATGTCTCCCGGACAGCTGCGTATGTCTCCCCGAGAGTCGCACATGTCTACCGGACGGTTGCGTATGTCTCCCCGAGAGTCGCGCATGTCTACCGGACGGTTGCGTATGTCTCCCTGAGAGTCGCGCATGTCTCCCGGACAGCTGCGTATGTCTCCCCGAGAGTTGCGCATACATACCGAACGATCGCGCAACAAAAGTGGAAGGGTGAATGCGAATCTAGATAATAAACATATGATTATATGGCAAACGACGTAATTTTAAATGGATATGGATGGGTTTCTATTTCTAATGATTATTATAATTGAATTTTTGATATTATCCAATATCGATAGGGAGTATATGGTGGCGGAAACATAGGAGAAGCTTGGGTTTGGATAGGTTTGAAATGTTAAGAATTTTTTGGAAAAGAGGCGAATTCCGTTAAAAATGGGGTTGATGAATGACGGTTTGTTTTTTATTGCAAACAAACGACTTATTTTTGGCAGGATTTTAATAAATATTCCAGAAATTAACGGTTGATTATGGAATCTTAAATAATGTTTTATGAGTCAACGAGGCAGTAGGATGAACTTTCCGGGAACCAATTTAACCACCGACGAAAGAACCGAAGTTACGATTACCCGATTATTGTATTTAATAGTATGGGTGGGGACCGTTTTAGCGATTGCCAAAAATCCCGGAAAATGCTGGCTGCTTTTATTCCTTGTCGGTTTGTTGGTTACGTCGATAACGGTTCGCCGGGCTATCATCTATGATTCTTCCCGGTATTTGTATCTCGGAAAATTCAACTTCATCTTGGATCTGATATTGATAGTCGCTTTAGAGTCTAATGACAACGGCTTTATCGTTTATATATTTTATCTGGTATTAATCATCGATGCTTCATTGACATATTCAACCCTTTTTACCGGTGGGCTCACTTTTTTTAGTTTTATTATCCATGGCTTTGTAAGAACCATTCACTTTCAACATCCTGATTTCCATGCTTTGGTTTCACGGCTTTTGATTGATTTATTAATTTTTGCAGGCACCTATATCCTGATGGTTTTTATTCGTTATCAGATTCAGCAGAAAGAGCATTTGCGTCAAGTGATGGTTGAGTTAAAGATCAAAACCGAAGAACTGGAAAAGACCTATCAAAAATTGAAAGAAACCTCTATGGAGTTGGAAGAGCTCACTGTCTTAAGGGAACGAAACAGGATTGCCCGGGAAATCCATGATACGGTCGGTCACACTTTGACTACGGTTTTATTGGAACTGGAGGCTGGAGAACGTTTAATTTCAATTGACCCTGCTGCGGCGGCAACTAAAATGAAAGTCGCCAAAAGCCAAATCCGTAAAGGATTGAACGACATTCGCACTTCCGTTGAAACCCTGAACTCGGGAAATGAAATGTTAGACTTTATTTCTTCACTCAAATTACTTATTCATGAAACAGTGATCCACGGAGATATTCACATCCGATATCAAATTGACGAAATGCCTTTACTTACGCTACAGCAGGAAAAAGCTCTCTACCGCGCTCTCCAGGAAGGCATTACCAACGGAATTCGCCATGGCAATAGCACTGCTTTTGTATTCAATCTGAAAAAAACCGAAAAATGGATTGAATTTTTCCTTCAAGATAATGGCATCGGAGCTGAGCAACTTACGCCCGGCTTTGGTTTAACAACCATGGCAGAACGGACAAAAGAACTGGGGGGTATTTTCAGCGTTGATTCCAAACCGGGGGAAGGCTGTTTGATTCATATTTCATTACCGCTACAGGAGGTTTCAGGTTATGCCGGTTAACATCATGGTCGTGGATGACCAATCCTTATTCAGAGACGGATTAAAGACTGTCTTGGATTTGGAGAAGAACATAAGCGTCATCGCCACGGCGGCCAACGGCAAAGAGGCTCTTTTATCACTTAATTCCGCCGTACTTCCCGATTTGATATTGCTCGATATCCGGATGCCTGAAATGGATGGTGTGGAGACTGTTAAGCAAATTAAGCAAGCGTATCCGGCAATCAAAGTCCTGATGTTGACGACTTTCAACGATGAAGAATATGTCATAGAAGCCTTGGCCAACGGGGCTAACGGATATGTACTGAAAGATATCGAAATCGAAAAATTATTGGAAGCCATCGATGATGCAATCAATGGTAAAATGGTTTTACCACCCTCGGTCGCCGCTAAACTCGCTGAAGGCTTGCATAAAATTATCCCTCAAAAATCAAGCCCGGCTTTGGCTGAGCTGTCTGAACGGGAACGGGAAATAGCTTCCATGCTGACCCAAGGCTTTTCCAATAAACAAATCGCGCTGGCGCTTTTCATTTCTGAAGGCACGGTCCGTAACTATATCAGCACCATTTATAGCAAGATCGGGGTAAATGACAGGACGAACGCCGTGCTATTATTGAAAAACCAAGGATTGTGACTGCCGGTTTACGACATATCAGTGTAAACATTCATGGGAGAAAACAATGATCGAAGCTAGAAATTTAAATCTTATCTATGACAATGCCCCGAATGACAAGTTTTATGCCCTTCGTGACATCAATTTTTCGGCTGGTCGCGGCGAAATGGTGGGACTGATTGGCCCATCCGGCAGCGGGAAAAGTTCTTTGCTCTATGTTCTGTCAGGGCTTAAAAAACCCACTTCCGGTACGGTCTATTATCAGAATCACTCTTTGGAAATGTTATCTTTTAATGATTTGGCGGCGCTCCGGCGTAAAGACTATGGATTTATCTTTCAACGTCATTTTTTGATTGATTATTTAAATGTCATCGATAATGTTTTGGCCGTGGTCAACCAAAATACCCCTTTCTGGATAAAGGCCGCTTTGGACTGCCTGGAAATGTTGGGTATCGCCGGACTGGCTTATAAAAAGACTTGGCAAATGTCAGTGGGACAGCGCCAGAAAGTGGCCATTGCCCGCGCTTTGGTTCATCAGCCGAAAATCATATTGGCCGATGAACCCACTGCTTCGCTTGATCATGGCAATGCCCTATTGGTAATGGATATTTTGGCGGGCTTAAAAGGCCGGACGACGATCTTGGTAGCTACCCATGATCATTCGATCTTAGCTCAAACCGACCGGGTGGTTCACATGTGGGATGGCCGGATCATCAAGATGACTCCGCCATCAAGTCTCCCTGGTATTAAGGAAAACACTGTACCAGGCATATATAGTAGCCAAAATGGTCAAGCCGCTGTCAGCCTTGAGGTGTTACCGGAATAATCCCAAAGCCTGTTGTGGCTTGTATGGAACTTGGATTTTGCGCCAAAATCATTTAAAAGATGTATTAACCATGTCATTTTATTTATTACTCAAGTCTCGATTGGAGTGATAGAAAAATGACATTTTTATTTTGCAGTTTGTAGGAAATAAATCGGTTTTGTCATATGACATCATTCATTTTTTTTATGACAAAGTTTATGATTAACGTAATTATAAAAAAAATTGCACCAGTGTTATATTTTTAATGTAAAAACAATGAAAAGAGAAAGGGGGCTCTATACTGGCGGTTATGTTAGTTTTTTTCATATTGCTCAATTCAACTAACATAACAAGTTCGATACTGCTTTTTAGCTGATAAGGGGAGGAATTTTTTATGCTTCAACCGAAAGCAAGAAAAAGATTACATTGGAGATGGGTTGTTTTTTTCTTTGGTTGTATTTTTTGGATGGTTTCTTTTGCTAACGGGGCAGGAACTGGTGGCCCATTACAAGCAAGCGAAATCAACAACCGGATCAATTCTGTCAAGTATTTTAGCCTGGTACAAGACTATATCCAGGATAAGTTCACCAATTTCCTGGTGAGCGCGGAACATCAATTTGAGTCCAGCGGAAACCCAATTGGTAACCCGGTGAATACCACCGGTTTCACATGGTCGGGTCCTGATCCCGATGGCTGGTATAAGAATGTTAAAATCGATAAAGCCGGAGATGGTACTGTCTTATCAACTACAACCATCAAGTTCAAGTCGGCGAACGTTAAAGATATCCGACTCAAGGTGACCTTCACCCGATCCATTGGGGATGGTGCGCAATTGACCGGGACTGCCGATCTGTCAGCTGTCAAGGGTTCCGATAATTTATGGAGCGGGGTTTATTACACCCGTTATGATACCAGCTATGATACGGTTCTCAGTAGCCGGCAAATCTACCATCTTAATCTGGTGGAGCGGTTTACGGGTGCGGCTTTGGATACCGGAGCGGGAAACTACGACGTATCAGCAGCTTTCCAGGTGCCGGGCGCGCCGGGTTACAGCTTGGCCACAAGTTATGCGGTCAATAGTTCCCAGGCATTTACCGCCACCAGTGCTGAAGTATTAAATCCATATCCAAGCGATGCCCTGAGTTCAGAGGAGATCAACCGCCGTTTGAATGCGGTGAAAAGGTTCAACTTGGTTTTGTGTTGTATGTGGGACAAATTTGATAATTTTTTGGAGAGCGGCAATAACAAAGACTTCGTGCCCAGTGGTGAGCCGATCTTTGTCCTACCGACACCATCCTTTGTGTGGGTTCCTGAATCCGATGGCTGGTACATTGCCTGTGACAGTGAATCGGATAATGAAGGGTCCGAGATCAGAAAAGTTTTGCGAATCAAGTCATCATCCCCGGAGGAGATTAATTTAACAGCCGCTGTTACCGAAGATTGTCATGATGGGTATCAACGGACCGGCAATTACGTTCTGGCGGTCGCCAAAGGTGAGAACGGCTGGAACGGAACTCTCAATGTGAGTGGAGAAGACTATATTGGAGAAATTTCTCAAAAATGCACTTGGACTTTCTCCGAAACAATTCAGGATGCGGCTTTGGATACGGGTAGCGGCATCTACAAAGATATTACGGCAACTATCGCCGTCCCGGGCCGGTCGATTGCCATAACCGCCGATTACGTAGGTACTGTTGATGCCCTTACGTCGAAATTTCACCTGACCGGGTCGCAAATATTTGACGGAACTGCCAATAGTAACGTTAATGAAACCTATACAATCGTTGGCGTCAGTCCCCGTCAAATAAACACAATGTTATATTCCATTCAAAAAGTCGGTTTGTTGGAAAATTATGCAAGTGACAAGTTTGCCAACTTTATTAATGGTGGCACGTTTACGCTTGGAAGTAATAAAACCGTTCCTCTATGGCCTTATAATTTATCTTGGTTATGGGACAGTACCTGGACCCTGGATACATCCAACAAAAGTTCGTTTCCTCGTTATACGTGTACCCGTAACAGCAACATTAGCGGTAAAGCTTATACATTTAAAATGACATATTGGCAAGATCCAGATACCCAATATCATGTTTTTGCGTTTAATCTCTACTCAAATAATAATAATGTATTAACTATGGTGGGAAGCTTTACGTTAAATGCCATTCTAGTGAACGATCTATGGACCGGAGAGGTTAGTTTCAGCGATTCCGGTGTTAAGACTATTATTCAGGGCGCAGCGATAATCTTTAATATCACCTCCTTTTCAGCAAGCTTTTCCAATGCGGACCTGACTATGGGCACAGGAAATTATTCCAATGTAACGGGGACCTTCGACATCCCGGCTCAGTCAAAGAGCTATTCTTTAACTTCACCGGCGGATGCGGCGTCATATTATGATGTAATCTATGATCGCACCAACTATCGTTATTCCATTTGCGGACAGAATACATTTAATGGTGTCACGCAAACCGTCAATGAAACTTATAATCCTTAAATTACTGATGAATCAAATAGTTTGACCGTTTCAATCCGGGCCGGATCGATGAATCAATCGATCCGGTTTTTTATGGGTTTAAAAACGGGCTGCCCCAAGAGCAATTTAACATAAAAAAAGGTGAAACCCTGGTAGTTAGCGACAAATTTGCTAGAACCTTTTGGGGCTCTTATTTTTATGCCAGAAAGACCAAACAATGTTTTTCTGTTTAGTAATTATTCAGGAACATTACCAGCAAACTTCGGCATCTGGCAGGATTTTGTAAAACGCCTCAGAAATCTATTGTTTATGCATCGATTTACCGCAAGGAGTCAAAATGACCAAACCGCTCTCTGCCTGGAAATATTATCGTAATAATCAACAGAAAGTTGCCCTGGTTTTGACCATAGTTGCCCTGAGCGCCTTTTTACAATACACGCTGCTAGTTTATATGGCGACCTGGCTAAAACTGGCACAAGCACTCGAGCCTTTTAATTCAAATATCTATGTCTATGCCCAAAAATCAAAACGGTCTCAATTAAAACAATTGCTTGCCAAACATCCGGCAATTTCTAAAGTCTTCCCACTCAGGCTTGGATATACCTCAAGGCCTAATGGGAGGGCCTTTGTTTTTTCATTACACGCAAAAGACATGAACCCGGCGCTGAACGCTTTAGAGCTTACCTTAATCAAAGGCCGGCTTCCGGCCGGGGGTACCAGAGAAATAGCCCTCCATTGGAGGCTTGCCGCACTCAAAGGATTAAAAATCGGCGCTCATTTTGGCCGTCAATACTCCGGGCGCGATTATTTAAAGGGAGACTACAAGTTAGTCGGTCTGCTGGATGGAGATTTGCTCATCGGTTTTTTTGATCTGACTCCATTTAACAATGATTATCATCTATCAGGAGAAGATACCGGATTTTTAGTTATTCCCTACAAAGGCCAATTCGACAAAGTCGTTAGTTTTTTAGGCCAATGTGCGCGAGAAGATCCTAAATTATATATTTTTAAAAGAGGCCCTTATATCGAAACCGATCTCTTTATTTTAAACGCCCTCTATTTAGCAGTGACCAGTATTGTAACGATTTGCGTTAGTTTTCTGTTTTATATCTTTTTTTACCAACGACGTTTCGAATTTCACTTGTTGGAAGCGTTGGGATATACCCGGCAAATGATAGTCGGCAGAGCGCTTTTTGAGATTAGTGGTATCAGCTTGGCCGGATTAATACTCGGTGTAACCGTTGGCCTGTTAAGCGGTCATGCCTTAAACAGATGGATGTATGTAGAACAGGGCCAGCCTTTAGAATTATGGGGTATCAGTTATCCTTTCAAATTATTGTCCACCCCTCTCGTGATTATTTTAAGCGGTTTATTGATTGTCCGGCTTCTGCTCAAAAAAACCGACCCGATTTCCACCATTGAAGGAGAAGTATAAAGTAAGAATGACCAAACCGCTCTCAGTCTGGAGATACTATCTTAATAATCGAAAGAAAGTTACCATTATTTTTATCATAACTTTCTTAGGGATCTTGGCACAATGTGCACTATTGATTCATACCACAACCAAGCTGAATCTTTATCGGGCTATCTGGCCTTGGAATTCGTTTGCCTATGCTTTACATACCGATGACAGCGTTCAACAATCCCTGGAATACCAGAACCGTTTAGAACGATTGCTTGAAAAACACCCGGCAATTTCTAAAGCTTTATTGTATAAATTTACAGTAACCGCGTTGGGTACGGTTCCAGTCAATATTATTTATTTAAGATCAAAAGATATTAGGCCCGTGATGAATTCTTTACAGCTTAACTTAATCAGGGGCCGTCTTCCGGCTCGGGGCACCCATGAGATTGCCCTCCATTGGAAGATAGCCGCCTTTCATGGCTTAAAAATCGGTAATTATTGTAATAAAGACTGTATATCCGGACGTTTTATCAGGATAGAAACCAGACTATTTCTTGGAGACAATAAATTAGTGGGTCTGCTGGATGGAAATTCCATCACCGGTTTTTCCGATCTAGATACATATAACAACGATTTACACTTATCACAGGGAGAGGCCTCGTGGCTGGTCATCCCTAAAAAGGGGCAACTAGCTCAAGCCAAAAGTTATTTAGCAGAGTGTATTAAAAAAGATAAAGAACTAAAAGCTTCAAATATAATTAAACATGATGATATTACTGATGCTGCTAACTCTACCCTTATGGCTTTAAACATTTTCGATTTAGTAATCACCAGTGTGATTACCCTCTGTGTCAGTTGCTTGTTTTATATTTATTTTTATCAAAGACGTCCGGAGTTTGGTTTGTTGGAAGCATTGGGGCATACGAGGGAAACGATTATCGGCAAAGCGTTTTTGGAGATTGCCGTTATTAATCTACTCGGATTCGTCTGCGGATTAGTTAGTGCCTTGTTATGCGGATGGGCTTTAAACCGTTTTATGTTGATGGAGCAGGGCGTGCCACTGGTGTTATGGGATCAAAGCTATATTTTTAAACTTCTATCCACACTGCTAGTCGTCATTTTTATTAGTTTGCTTCCGGTCTGGCGGATGCTCAAAAAAGTCGACCCGATTATCATCATCGAGGGAAAAGTATAAATTAGATTTATTTGTACTTTTTTTCACAATATGGTATAATGAATCCACAAGGTTTTCTATTGTGAATGATTTCATAATGGCGAACCAACCGATTGTCTTTTGTTCTGAAGCCGAAGAAAATTCTGAGGCCGGAGAGCGTTTGAAAATAAGAGTTATGAATTGATTCTTCCGGGAGCGGCGCTTGGTAGATAAAGTGGCGTTTGATGGAAAAGAATTCGTACCCTTTTTTGAGAATGGCTTCCGTTCCTCAGAAAAGGGTTTTTAATTTTTTAGGGCGGGAGCCGCGAGGAGGATGAGTTCGGAAATGAATTTTTTAGAAAAGTATCAAGAGGATTTTAAAGAGTATGATGGCATGGAACGGGACTTTATCGACGATGAGCTGATTTGGAGCCAGCTTAAAAAATGGGAAAATCCATCCAAGGAGGATGTCCTCCGGGTTTTAGACAAAGCGGCCCGGATGATCCGTTTGGAACCGGAAGAAATGGCAATCTTGCTTCAAAATCAAGATCCGGAATTGACAAACCAAATGTATGCTTTGGCCAGTCGATTGAAACGGGAAGTTTATGGAGACCGGATCGTATTTTTCGCCCCCCTTTATGTCAGTGACCAATGTGCCAACAATTGTGTTTATTGCGGTTACCGCAGCACGAACCGGGCAATTCACAGGAAAACCCTTACCATGGATGAGCTGAAACGGGAAGTTGAAATCATGATTAGCGAGGGCCAGAAACGGACGGTCCTGGTCTATGGAGAATCTCCCGAGACCAACATTAATTATATTTGTGATACGGTGCGCCAAGTCTATAGCGTAAAGAGCCAACATGGGGAAATCCGGAGAGCCAATATCAATTGCGCTCCCCTGACCCGGGATGAGTTAAAAAAGTTAAAACAAGTCGGTATTGGAACATTTCAGGTTTTTCAAGAAACTTATCATCATCAGACTTACCGGAAATTGCATCCTGCCGGGACCATCAAGGGCCATTACCGCTGGCGTTTATATTGTCATGACCGGGCTTTGGATGCAGGGTGTGATGATGTTGGAGTGGGTGTTTTATTCGGACTGTATGATTGGCGCTTTGAAGCCATGGGCCTGCTTTATCATACGATTCATCTTGAGGAAAACTATAACGGGGTTGGACCCCATACGGTATCATTTCCCAGAATTCAGCCGGCTCTCGACACACCTTATGCTTTAAATCCCGAATATGCGGTAAGCGATGATGATTTTAAAAAATTAGTGGCCGTAGTGCGGCTATCCGTTCCTTACACCGGAATGATTTTAACAGCCCGCGAAAGCGCCGAGGTCCGCCGGGAAGTTATCCCGCTCGGAATTTCCCAGATTGATGCCGGTAGCCGGATTGGAGTAGGAGGATATCAGCAATCCCAAGCCAATGCCATGCCGGATAAGGAGCAATTCCAGTTGGGAGATGTCCGGCCTTTGGATGAAGTTATCCGGGAGACTTGCCAAATGGGCGATATACCATCCTTGTGTACCGCCTGTTACCGTAAGGGCAGGACCGGCGAACATTTTATGGGGATTGCCAAGTCCAGCTTCGTTCATAATTTTTGCATGCCCAATGCCATTTGCACTTTGAAAGAATATTTGCTGGACTACGCCAGCCCGGAAACCCGCCAGGTTGGGGAGGCCGCCATCCAAAAATATTTGCCGCAGATCAAGGATCCCAAAACCAAGGAATTTGTGACCCGGGCCTTGAAAAACCTGGAAACCGGCCAAAGAGATCAATATATTTAATAAGGTGTAAGTTTAAATGTCAAATGTCGAAAGTCAAAAATCGAAGTTCCTCAGCCTGGTTGAACTAGTAAAACGTTTTCTAAATAACTATTCAATGATTATGAACGTTTTACTTAAGTAGAGCGTATCTTCCCCATTTCTGATTGCCGTTTATTTACGATACGCTCTACTAGACTCACTGGAAAGGGGTGAAAGGGACAAATGGCCTATCGGTTTGAGCATGATTTATTAGGGGAAAGAGAAGTTCCGGCTGAATGTTATTACGGAATCCATACCTTGCGGGCCGTTGAGAATTTTAATATCAGCGGCCGGCCTATCCGCCATCCATTGGTTATTGCCTTGGCAATGGTCAAGAAAGCGGCGGCTTTAGCCAACCTTGAAGTCGGATTGCTTGAAAAGTCAATTGCAGAAGCCATAACCTCGGCTTGCGATGAAGTGATCGCCGGGGGATTTCGAGAGCAATTTTTGGTGGATGCATTGCAAGGGGGCGCCGGCACATCCGCCAATATGAATGTCAATGAAGTCATCGCCAACCTGGCCATTGAAAGGCTGCATGGGGAAAAAGGCGATTATCGGATGGTTCACCCGCTGAATCATGTAAACATGAGTCAATCTACCAATGATGTTTTTCCGACTGCGGTTCGGATCGCCGCCATTAACCTGTTGAAACCGCTCAGTGAGAATCTGGCGGGGTTACAAGCAGCCTTGCAGCAAAAGGAGGAACAATTTTCCGGAGTCATCAAGATGGGCCGCACCGAGCTTCAGGATGCGCTTCCGGTCATGTTGGGGCAGGAGTTTGGAGCTTATGCGCAGGCGATTGCCAGAGATCGTTGGCGGATTTATAAGGTTGAAGAACGGTTGCGTCAGGTTAACCTGGGCGGCACTGCGGTTGGAACCGGTTTAAATGCCGATAGGCGGTACATTTTTTCAGTGATTGAAAAATTACGGGACGTGACGGGGCTTGGCCTTTCCCGGGCTGAGTACCCCATCGATTTGACGCAAAACAACGATGTCTTTGCGGAAGTTTCAGGGATGCTTAAAACTGTGGCCGTTAACCTCGCCAAAATCGCCAATGATTTACGGCTTATGGCCTCAGGACCCCATGCGGGTTTTGGCGAAATTAATCTGCCGGAGATGCAGGCCGGTTCTTCAATCATGCCGGGGAAAATCAATCCGGTGATTCCCGAAGCGGTCCGTCAGGCTACCTACCAAGTTATGGCCAGCGATACGGCTATCACCATGGGAGCCGCCTCCGGCGAATTGGAACTCAATGCGATGCTGCCTTTGATTGCCGATAATCTATTCAACTCTTTGGAACTGTTAAACCGGGCCGTGGTAATTTTTAAGGAGCGTTGCATTCAAGAGATTACGGTTAACGCAGAACATTGTAAGGCAATCTTGGAAAAAAGCATGATTTATGCGACAGCTTTGACACCTTATATCGGTTATGAAAAAGCCACCCTTTTAGTGCAACAGGCAAAGCGGAACGGAAGCACTATCCGCGAAGAAGCCTTACGAACCGGGCTTTTTACCGAGATTCAATTGAATGGGATATTCGATCCTTATCAATTGACCAAACCGGGAATTCCCGGGAAAAAAGTTTGATGGATTAAACATTTGGAGGTCTCAATATGCCGGATTTAAACGCAACCCCCAATGCTTCGCGAATTCAAATCGGCATCTTTGGCAGGCGTAACGCCGGTAAATCCAGCTTGATGAATGCTCTGGCCAACCAGTCGGCGGCCTTGGTATCGGATAACCCGGGCACCACCACTGATCCGGTTTTTAAAGCCATGGAAATGCTGCCGCTGGGGCCGGTTACTTTCATCGATACAGCCGGCCTGGATGATGTCGGCTCTCCTTTGGGGGAACTTCGGGTGAAGCGAAGTTACGATATTTTGGACCGGGCTGATTTGGCCTTGCTGGTGATCGATGCCCGGATTGGGCTGACTGAATTTGAAACCGGGATCGCCGCAGCGATTCGTAAAAAAAAGATTCCTGCAGTTGCGGCAGTCAATAAAATAGACTTACAATCGTTTTCGGAAGGGCAAAAACAGCGTTGGGAAGCAGAGCTTCAGATGGATGTATTGGAAGTCTCGGCCAGTCAAGGAAAGGGTCTGAATGAATTAAAGAGTGCCCTGGTCCGGTTAGCCGGAAAAATCGAGGAGGAACCTTCTCTAGCTGGAGACTTGGTAAGACCGGGCGATTTTGCCGTGTTGGTCATACCCATTGATAAAGCGGCACCCAAAGGCCGGTTAATCTTACCCCAGCAACAGGTGATTCGGGATATTTTGGAACATGACGCCATGGCAGTTGTCACCAAAGAGCATGAGTTGAAAGCGACTCTGGAGACTTTGGGGAAGAAGCCGGCCGTTGTGATTACGGATTCCCAGGCATTTTTGAAAGTGGCGGCCGATACCCCCAAAGAGGTACCGCTTACCTCTTTTTCGATTTTGTTTGCCCGCCAAAAGGGAAATCTGGTAGAATTGGTCAAAGGGGCCAAAGTGGTTGAAAAGCTTAAACCCGGTGATAAAGTTTTGATAGCCGAGGGGTGCACGCATCACCGGCAATCGGATGATATCGGGACGGTGAAAATCCCACGCTGGCTGAGGCAGACTATTGGTGGAGAATTGAGTTTCCAGTGGGCCAGCGGGCAAAGTTTGCCGGAAGATTTAAGCCCTTTCCAATTGGTGATTCATTGCGGCGGTTGTATGCTAAACCGGCGTGAAATGATGCACCGGATAACGAAGGTAAAAACCCAAGGGATCCCGATTGTTAATTACGGAGTGCTGATTGCTTATTTGCAGGGCATTTTTCCGAGGGCCCTGGAACCATTTCCGGAAGTGCGAGAAATTTTAAATGATGTTTAGATTGATTACGATGGGGGAGATTATTTTGGGTTCTGAAAAACGCATTGCCGTGATTGCCGTTATTCTGGAAAATCCTAAGGAAGTTCAGGGCAGAGTCAATAGCATCATCAGTGAATTCAGCGAGATGGTCGTGGGAAGAATGGGTATTCCCAATCACGAAAGAAATATCGGCGTTCTTTCCTTGATTGTTGAAGGAACCGAAAACGAGATTAATACCCTGACCGGTAAGTTGGGAAATATCCACGGGGTTAATGCCAGAGCGACAATGGCCAAACAATCGTAAACGGGAGCGTATGATGGAACAAACAGCCACTCGATTCGATGACTTGAAGAACGGAATTGACGATTTAGCGCGAAGGAAAGGGTTTCCCTGTGAACGGGATCTTGTTTTGGAGGTTATTCAGAATCCAAGCGGAGCATTAGCCCAACAGGTTCAATCTGAAGCCGATAAGCTAAGGTCGGATATTGTGGGACCGGAAGTTCATTTACGCGGATTAATCGAGTTTTCTAATTATTGCCGGAATCATTGCTTATATTGCGGCCTGCGCCGTGATAATCGCCGGGTTACCCGCTACCGGATGGATCCTGGTGAAATTATCGCCGCGGCAGAACAGGGTGCCGGTCTCGGATATAAGACAGTAGTGCTTCAGTCCGGCGAGGATTTGTCGTTTACCGGTAAAATTGTGGCTGATATTATCCGGGAAATTAAGAAAATCGGTTTAGTGGTAACCCTGAGCATTGGGGAACGCGAGCCCAAAGAGTATGATTTATGGAGGAGCGCCGGGGCCGAACGTTATCTGATGCGCCATGAGACAGCCGACCCTGCTCTATATGACCGGTTACATCCAGGGCAGAAGCTGGCCAAGCGGATTTCTCTGTTAAAAATTTTAAAGTCCCTGGATTATCAAGTGGGAACGGGCTTTATGGTGGGATTGCCCGGTCAGGGCGAAAAGGTCTTACTGGAGGATTTGGAACTGGCCCGTGAGCTTGAAGCGGAAATGGTGGGAATTGGTCCGTTCATTCCCCATCCGGATACACCACTGGGTCACTGTTCCGGGGGGACGGTTGAACAAACCTGTATAATGGTGGCTTTAACCCGTCTTTTTCTTCCTCACGCCTTGATACCGGCAACCACCGCCCTTGGAAGTATTTCGCCGCTAGGACGGGAATTAGCCCTAAAATCCGGCGCCAATGTGGTCATGCCTAATTTGACACCCCGGATTCACCGGGCGGATTATCAGATTTATCCCGACAAAATATGTTTAGGCGAAGAAGCGGCCGAATGCCGGGGTTGCATTACCCAGAGGATTAACAGTGTTGGACGATGTGTCTCGGACGGGCCGGGGCATAACCCAAAATGGTTGCAGAAAAAAGAAAGAGCGTGAAAAGTTTTTTTACATCAATTTATTGTTTTTTACTTTCCTGCCGGACACTGAGCATGATTCCGGCAATAACCACGATTCCGCCGATCAATTGGAATCCGCTTAACGGTTCATGGAGGAAAATAAGAGCGAAAATGACTCCCAGAACCGGCACCAGGTTCATCAAGGAAACCGCCGAACTTGAAGTGAGTTTTTTAAGTCCATACGCGTACAATAAAAAGGCTATGGTTGAACAAAACAATCCCAGATACAACAAAGCAAACAATGAATTCCCTGTCGGCGGTTTCCACTGTCTCCGCTCGATCCATGCCAATGGCAGGAAGGCGAGTGCTCCGGCTGTTGTTTGATAAAAGGTGATCAAAATCGCCGAATACCGGTGGACGACTTTACGGGTAACAAAATTATAAAACGCCCAAACGATGCCGGTTACTGCCAGTAGGATATCCCCGAGCAAGCGGTGTAGGCTTCCCGTATGAGAGCTTTCGCGGGCTATCCAATACACCCCGAAGATAGCGATAGCGGCGCCGAAAAGGCGGACTTTCGAAACAGCGTTCCGGTATATCATCCTCTCCAGCAACATCGTCATGGCGGGATAGGAGGCCACAATCATAGCCGCATCTGCTGCTGTAGCCAGTTTCACCCCCAGATTCTCCATAGCGAAATAGATGGTGATTCCCAGTATACCACTTCCAATGAAACGAACCAAATCTCTTCGAGAAGGCCAAAGGAATTGCTGTTGTAAAGTCAAAACGCTCCCCAGCAAAAAGGCGGCCAATATAAAGCGAAGAGCGCCTAGTGTGAACGGCGGGAAGGTGGTGAAGGCAATTTTCGTTGCTACAAAAGATATACTCCAGAAAACAACGGCTGCGATAACAGCCATGAAATGGAGTGAATTGTTGGATTGCAACTTCGGTTGGCTTTGGAATCTTTTTTTGATCATGGAGGCCTCCGGAATTTTAGAGGGGGCTATTTTATTGGACAAATATCATGCGTATTTGCTTCGAATCTCCAGCATGTATTGGCCGGGAGTTATTCCAATGAATCGTTTGAAGGAATTGGTGAAATGGCTTTGGTCGGAAAATCCCAATTCCAAAGCGGTCTCGTTTAGGGAAATACCTGATTCTAGTAGTTGTTTCGCTTTGCCAATCCGTAAGCTTTCCAAATAAGTGTGGGGAGGCACGCCGATTTCATCGCGAAAGACCCTTAAAAAATAAAAACGGCTCAATCCTACCTGTTCAGCCAGGGTCGTCAGATTAAAGCCTTCCGCCAGATGCTCGCGGATATAACTGCATGCGGTTTGAACGGCGCGATGTTCCTTTTTGGAGACCTCCGCCGGCCCGTGAATGTCGGCATGTTTGATAATCAGTTGCGACAATGCCGTGATTAATAATGATTCACATTCAAGAGGGTTGATTTCACGGGTTAAGGATAAATGTAAAGCGTAAAATGCCCGTACCAACTCCGGATCATCGATTCTTACATTCATAAAAAACGGTAGGGTCTTCTGATTACCGGTAATTTCAGAAACTGCTTCCCGCATGTGGCCCAAGGTCGGATATAAAGCCCGGTACTTAAATCCGTTATTATCGGCCGGTTCTCCGGTATGGTCATCTCCTGGATTTAATACAATGAGACCTCCGGGGGGCGTTAAATGCTTCACTTTATGATGGACGAAGGATTGTAGGCCTTGTTCTATAAAACAGACCACATAGTGTTCATGCATGTGAAGGGGAAACCCCTTTTTGATGCAAGTTGCCTGGTAAAATTCCAGATTCAATCGGGGGTTAAACCCATATTGGCTCCATTCTTTGGCTAACATTGAACTCACTCCAGTTATCACCATCATATCCCCCCTTGTTTAAAATACAATTTGTCGATTGATTTCTATTATAGCCTGAATGCAATTAACCGTCTTGCAAGAAATTGCTTTTAAAATTTAAATCATAAAATTTCATGGAGCGGTCCTTTTGACAGTCGGGGCTAAAAGTCATACAATAGGTTCAGTAACCATGGAGGAAGCGGAAAATGTCCGGTATCCAATATTATCGCGATCCCAATGTACCCTTTTTTGAAATCAAGAGTTGTGAGTCGGGAATTCACGCCTCCCGAAGGCATGTCCATGAGGAGTTTTCCCTGGGTGTCGTGATTAAGGGCTCCAGCCTGGTAAGAAGCCCGGCTCAGGATTTCCCGGTTGAGCAAGGTGCGGCGATCATGATACCGCCGGGGATTATCCACCAATGCAACCCGAAGGATTTGAAGTCCTGGCAATTCCAAATGTTATATTTAAAAACCGGCTGGCTGGAGTCCTTACTGGACACCAAACCTGAAAATCTGTATATATCGGTAAAAGAATTGCGGCCTAAGGAGTTTCAGCGGATATTGAAGTTGTTTCGACTTCTTAAAGAGGATTTGCCCGGACTTCAAAAAGAGACCCAATTGATTACCGAGTTGCAATATTTCTTTGATTTCGAGGGCTATTTTCAGCAAAAACCCGATCGATTGCCGGTGAATCCCCAGATAATGCAAAGAGTCCAGATGTTTATCCAGGACAATTTTTTGGAGAAGATTAGTCTCGATGATTTAGCTGTGATTGCAGGATTTAATAAATTTCATTTGGTGCATTGTTTCAAGACAGCCTATAAGACAACCCCTCATGCTTATCAGACCATGCTGCGAATCAATTTCGCCAAGGACCTGTTGCAGAAACGGCACGATGAAGCCATTACAGCTATAGCCCAAGACGCAGGGTTCTATGATCAAAGCCATTTTGTGAAGGCTTTTAAACAATATTTGGGAACCACGCCGCTGGAATATCGTCTGGGACACTAAAATATAGTTCATGGTTATTTGTAATGGGTTATTGCTTGTTGACTCTGGTTTTAAAATTTATTTCACCCTATATAGCTCTTTCCGCCAAAAAGAGAGATAATGATTATTATTTGATTGCAATTTTAACGGAGGACCGTTTCATTCATCATGAAAAATCAAAATTTACTTGGACATTTACTGGCTTTGATAACCGTTTTTATCTGGGGTATTACATTTATATCCACGAAGATTCTTTTAACGGAGTTGACACCGGTTGAAATATTATTTTACAGGTTTATCATTGCTTATATTGTTTTATTTCTGATATACCCTAAAATCCAAAAGAGCATCAAGTTACGGGAGGAATTACTGTTTTTCAGTTTGGGTGTAACCGGAGTCACCTTTTATTTTCTTTTTGAAAACATCGCTTTACAATTTTCACTGGCTTCCAATGTCAGTTTGCTAATCTCGGCCGCACCCATCTTGACGGCGATTGTAGCCCATTTTACGGTTCGTGATGAAAAATTAAGCCACCGGTTGATAGAAGGCTTTATTGTGGCGATGGCCGGGATCTTTCTAGTGGTTTTTAATGGAAAATTGGTATTACGACTGAATCCTTTAGGCGATATGCTCGCTATTCTCGCGGCGTTGGTTTGGGCGATATATTCCGTTTTATTGAAGAGAATTGGACCTGACTGGCATCCGGTTTATGTGGTTCGCAAAACTTTTTTTTATGGTTTATTAACCACTGTGCCGTGGCTTTTTTGGTTTAAGGACGATCTGAAGGCTAGTCATGTGGGATTCCCGGTTGTCTTTAATATTTTATTTTTAGGACTTATTGCCTCGGCATTGTGCTATGTTATGTGGAATCAGTCGGTAAAAAGAATCGGGGTTGTGAAATCCGGCAATTACATTTATCTAATACCGCTAGTTACTATGATTGCTTCAGTTTTGGTATTAAAAGAAAAAGTGAACGGATGGATGATTCTGGGAGGATTATTGATATTTTGCGGGGTTTACATTGCAGAACGGGGGATTGGTTTGGGCCGATATTTTAAGAAATCTTCCAAAACCGAGCAGGTTCCCCATAGCAGCAAATGAAGAACCACGTATGAACATGATCTAAAATAGAATGAATGCCCGGAAAACAATTTTTTACAAGGCAAGATTCCTCCGATGAAGTATTCTGGAAAAAACTTTCGGAGGAATTCTCTTATGAAATTGGTGATGATTATCAATCAGGAATTGCCCTTGGGGCTGATAGCAAATACAGCTGCTGTTTTAGGCTTGAGCGTAGGAGACAGGGTAACGGGATTAACCGGGCCGGATATTACCGATGGAGCCGGACGAATCCACGCCGGGATAACGAAGGTCAATATTCCCGTATTAGGAGCAAGTTCTGTGGTTTTAAAGGAACTTTATGAACGCCTTTTGGAAGAAAGCGATAGCGATATTCAAATCATTGATTTCAATACAGTGGCTCAACGGTGCAAAAACTACGATGATTATACCCGGGAACTTGCCGCCTGCGGCCAGGAAGCGTTTCAATATTTAGGTCTCTGTTTGTACGGACAGGAGCAGAAGATTAACAGACTGACAGGAAATCTGAGGTTATTGCGATAATTTTTCAATCTTAAGATATTCTTCGCTCTACCATTGACAGGAAGGGAACCATTTGTTATATTCGTAGTGAACGAAATAATCGGCGATGAAAAAGAGAGCCTTTGGTGGACCGTTTAGAGAGTCGGGGGTTGGTGAAACCCGACCGGTTGAAATGATGGGCTGGCACTTTGGAGTTGATAAAGATTGAAGAGGATTCATCCTCTCGCTAAAGCGAAAGCTTCGCCAAGGCGAGCAGTGAATCAAACAGGGTGGAACCGCGGGAAACTCTCGCCCCTGAAGGGAAGAGGGTTCCTTTTTTTTATCCGGGGAGGTATTTTGGGTGAAATTAATGGAATTCCAAAATTTCCGAAGAAAAATGATCCAACTTTTGAAAAGGGATTGGCGTTTTTTCCTTTGGACATCATGGCTTTTAATCTTGGGAGTGGGAATTGGGGTTAGCCTCTCTCAAAATAACCCCATGATTGTCATGATCACCAAAGCATCGCTTCAAAAACTTGCCCAGCTCAAAGAGTGGTTTGTTCAGGCGCCGCTCATCGGGAAGATCGGCCTATTATGGGGCAATAATGTTCTTGCATCGTTATTTTCAGTGCTTCTTGGGATTTTTACTTTTCCTCCGGTCGTGAGTTTGATTGAGAATGGAGTGCTTTTAGGCTTTTTGCAAAAAGCATTAGGACTAAGGCATGGAATATCGCCTATTTGGTATTATTTATCCCTGGCGCCGCACGGTATTTTTGAGCTGCCGGCTTTTATCATCGCCTCCGGTTTAGGGATTCGTTTTGGTTTGATTCCTTGGCGGCTAATGTACCATGAATTAGCCAAACATAACTCACCACCGTTATTTCGGGAATTCTTTCGAGACTTGCCTTATTATGCAATTTTAATAGTATTGATGTTACTGGTGGCAGCTGTTCTGGAAGTAACCGTGAGTCCGCTGGTTATGAAAATAGTGGGATTAAAAGCATTGGGTATCTGAAAATAAAATTAAATATTGAAACGGGGGATTTTTAAATGGCTGAAGTGCAAGCTACGACAACAATGGAGAAAATCGTCTCATTAGCCAAACGGCGGGGATTTATTTTTCAATCCAGTGAGATTTATGGAGGATTAAACAGTTGCTGGGATTACGGCCCATTGGGAGTGGAACTGAAAAACAATGTAAAACAGGCCTGGCGCCGTAAAGTTATTCAGGAACGGGATGATATGGTAGGACTTGATGCCGCTATTTTGATGCATCCTAAAGTTTGGGAGGCCAGCGGACATGTGGCCGGCTTTTCCGATCCAATGGTTGACTGTAAGTCTTGTAAACAAAGATTCCGGGCCGATCATTTGGAAGGGGATAAATGCCCGGCTTGTGGCGGGGAGTTGACCGAGGCCCGTCAATTCAATCTAATGTTTAAAACTCACATGGGTCCGGTGGAAGACAGCGCTGCAGTTGTGTATCTGCGTCCTGAAACGGCCCAGGGTATTTTTGTCAATTTTAATAACGTTTTAACAACGACCCGAATGAAGTTACCATTTGGCATTGCCCAGGTTGGAAAATCATTCCGGAACGAAATTACACCGGGTAATTTCACATTCAGGACCCGGGAATTTGAGCAGATGGAGATTGAATATTTCGTCAAACCCGGTACCGATGAACAGATCCACCAGGAATGGATTAAGCAGCGTTTTCAGTGGTATCTGGACCTGGGGTTGACGAAAGAAAGGTTACGGCTTCGGGAGCATGACCAAGATGAACTGGCCCATTATGCCAAGGGTTGTTTTGATATTGAGTATTTCTTCCCGATGGGATGGTCCGAGCTTGAGGGTATTGCCAACCGCACTGATTTTGACTTAACCCAGCATTCCAAATACAGTGGGCAGCGGATGGATTATTTTGATCAAGAAGCGAACGAACATTATATCCCTTATGTTATCGAACCTTCGGCCGGGGCTGATCGAGGTACGCTTGCTTTTCTGCTGGATGCTTATCATGAAGAACCGGATAAGGATGAAACCCGGGTGGTATTGAAGCTTCACCGGGCATTAGCACCCTATAAGGTGGCTGTTTTGCCGTTGTCAAAGAAAGAGCCGTTACTTGAAATAGCCGGTGGAATCGAAAAAGAATTGCGTAAATACTGGATGGTTGACTATGATGATTCTAAAGCCATCGGACGTCGTTATCGCCGTCAGGATGAGATTGGGACCCCTTATTGCGTAACTGTCGATTTTCAAACCGTTGAAGATAAGGCGGTCACTGTAAGAGATCGGGATACCATGGAACAGGAACGAATTCCCATTGCCGAATTGACCAAGTATTTAACGGAAAAGCTGGCCTGGTAATTAAAGTTTTAAAGATATTGTTCGCCGTTTCGTTTTAGATTGCAACCAGTTGATGAATGAAAAGGGTCTGTTGCAAAATAAAATTTATCGATAGAGAAATACACTATAAAACTTGCTCATTATTTGATGCTATATATTGTGTTTCTCTTTGATTTTAATTACTTTTGCAACAGCCTCTTTTTATGTTTTCTGTTCCTATTCAGACACTACCGGCAAAAAAAATTATTGATTGTCGGCAGAAGTTATTTTCATATTCTTATAATAAATTGCCAGGATTAGAAGGTTTTTTAAAAATGATAATGAATTTTATTAACAAAGTGAATAATTTGAGGTTGCTGTAAAAAATCATGGGGATAAAAATCATTAAATGAAAGTATTCTTAATTTTTTAGGATGATAAAATAAAAAATTGATATAAATTTGTTAATTTTACATAAACCAGTAAATAGGGTGTGTGGGATGACAGATCTTCAGAAACTGAAAGAGATTGGTAGTACCAGAGTTATCAAGGCCAATGATTACGTATTTCGGCAAGGTGAAACCGGTAATGAAATGTTTATCATCTTATCCGGAAGAGTTGTAGTGACTCTTAAAACCCTTAATGGTTCCTCTTTGACGATTTCACGCTTGGGAATTGGTGACTTTTTAGGCGAGGTGTCATTAGTCGATGGCTTGCCGCGAAATACTTCAGCGATGGCTGAAACCGATACCACGGTACTGGGGATCGCCAAAGACAATTTTCAAAATGCCATTTGCGATCCAACTTCAATTCCCTACCGCATTATTATCGGAATGGTTCATCAAATGAATCAATTACATAGTGAAATTGCTAAGTTGAGCGGTAATCAACAATTAGCGGATTCAAACAACCGGATGGACAAAGATGTGCAGAGGGAAACCGAAACTACAGAGCAATCCGAAAATGATCATTCTGTTCAAACGGTTCAGGAGATAGGTACCAACCTTGTAATTAGTGGATATGGCAATTTGTATCCCGATGGGCATAAGAAGTATGGTCAGATTGCACCCGGTAGCTTTAATGACTACTTGATCGCCAGTCAATCAACTTGTCCTGTTTGCGGTAATATTTTTGAAACCAAGAAATTGTATCAGTCGAAAATGAAGTTTAAAGCGATGGATCATGATTTTAGAAAACATTATGTGGACTTTGAACCGGTATGGTATTCGATTTGGGTTTGTCCGAAATGTTATTATGCTAATTTTTATACAGACTACAACGATATTCCGCCCTTTAAAAAGCAGGTGGTACTGGCTAAACTGGAAGAATTAAAAAAACAGTTCTCTTTTCAATTTAGTGAACCCCGAACCATTGATCAAGTATTTGATGCTTTTTATTTGGCATTGGTTTGTGCGGAGTTGGCTCATGCTAGTTCCTTGAAATTCGGGAAAATTTGGCTACAACTATCCTGGCTGTATCACGATGTTCAAGATCAGGAAATGTTTAGTATGGCTACAGGCCAAGCGCTAAAGGGCTATTATGACGTGATCTATAAAACCGGTGAGAATTTGTCGATCGTCCAGGCTCAACAATGTTTTTTATTGCTGGGTGAACTTTATTTACAGAAAGGAAATGAAAAGGAAGCTTTGCATAACTTCTATACGGCCATTAAAAAAGATGGCGGCAAAGATGCCTTTAATCAACAGGCTGAAGATCGAATTCATGACATTCGTAGAGAAAAAATGAATTTATAAGGCTTTCATGGAATTGAAAAAAGTTTATCAGACAGTTCTGTCGATCTAAAATAAGGGACTGTTGCAAAAGAAGATTTCTTACGAAAAATATCCAATAGATTAAAATTAGCCCCATTTATAGGTGCAATATATGTCTCATAGATCTTGAAATACTTTGCGACAGTCCTTGCCTTTTAGCATGCTTGATATTGTTGTTCACAGAGGCGCGCATAAATACCTCCGCATTTGATTAACTCGGCATGTGACCCGCTTTCGGCAATTTTACCGTCTTGAATCACGATAATCCGATTGGCGTTTTGGATCGTAGATAGACGATGGGCAATGATAAAGGAAGTCCGTCCTTTGAGCAATACCATCAAAGCATTTTGTAACTCTTTTTCAGTCTGCGTGTCGATATTGGAAGTTGCTTCATCCAAGATAAGTATGCGGGGATCCCGTATTAAGGCCCTTGCAAAGGCGACCAATTGACGTTGACCGATTGAAAGACTGCTGCCCCGTTCGTGAACCTCGCTGTCATACCCATCCGGTAAAGAAGTAATATATTCATGAATACCGACTGCTTTCGCAGATGCAACGATTTCATCCATGGATGCGTTAGGTTTGCCATAGCGGATATTTTCAGCGATGGTTCCTGAAAAAATGAATGTATCCTGCAATACCATGGCGATTTGTTTTCGATAATCTTGTTGCGCAATATTCCGTAAATCCAAGCCATCGATTTGGACTGAGCCTGCAACCGGATCGTAAAAGCGGCTCAGCAAATTGATAATCGTTGTTTTGCCGGCCCCGGTAGGTCCCACCACTGCAATCACTTCACCGGATTTGACTTCAATATTGAAATCTTTCAGGATCGATTTTTCCGGCCCATAACCAAAGTCGACATGACTGAAAGTTACAGTACCATTAATTTTTTTCATCGCAATGGGATTCTCGGGATCGGATACTTCAGGCTGGTAGTCCATGAGTTCAAAAATCCGTTCACAGGAGGCCATTGCATTACTGATAACATTGAAGAGGTTGCTTAAATTTTGGATGGGTTGAAAAAAACGGTTGATGTAATTGGAGAATGAAGCGATAGTGCCTAAGGTTATCCAACTATGAAGGTATAAAACACCACCAACCGCAACTACTGCTGTTGTACCGATAATATTTACAAAACCGATGGCCGGCCAGAAAAAGGCGTTAAGAGGGATGAAACGCAATCCGGCCTCAAAATTTTCCTGGTTAATAGTGGAGAAAAAGCTCGTGTTAACTTTTTCACGGGAAAAGGCTTGCGTAACGCGGATGCCCATTAAGGATTCGTTTAAATTTGAATTGACTGCCGAGAGTGTACGGCGCATTTTTCTTGATACTTCCAGCATTCTGTTGCGTACAAACACAGCCAACCAGATGGTAAGAGGTGTGACAAAAAGGATAATCAATGACATGCGTAAGTCGATCCAAATCATCATTCCAAGCAATCCCACCAGGGTAAGGGTATCGGCGAAGGCAGTACTGACCCCGGAAGTCAACAATTCCTCCAAAGAGTTTACATCATTGGTAACCCGGAGCATGATTCGTCCAGTTTTCTGTCGGTCAAAGAAACTGGCGGAAAGGAATTGGATATGCTCGAACAAATCACGCCGGATGTCGAATATAGCATGCTGACCGACGAAATTCATTAAATTATTTTGAACCATTAACCCGGCATATTGGATGATTGCGACTCCAATATATGCCAGTGCAATTTTGGTGAGACCGGCTGGATCGTGTTTCGAAATATAGCGGTCAATGCCGATTCCAAGCAGGTATGGAAGTAAAAGCGCAGCCACAATGGCAACCATTGCGGTAGAGACCATGGCGAAGATTTTCCAGCGGTAAGGTTTAAGATAGAAGACCGTTCTTTGAAGCAATTTGCTGTCGAAGGGTCTTTTGTCATCATACATCTCATCTTCAGAGAGCACGATCAAACCTTTTTTCGCTTTTTCCACAGGATTCACGAGTTGGGGTTGCATATTATTTTATCCCTCTTTCAATGAAATCACCCATTTAGGCGTTTTCTTGGGGCAATTCCTGCATCGTTTGAATGGAATATAGTTCTTGATAAAATGGATCTTGATCCATTAAATCTTCATGGGTTCCTTGAGCCCGGATTTCTCCGCTTTCAAGGATAATCACCCGATCGGCGAGTCTGGCGGTTGAAAGGCGTTGCGTGATGATTATCGTGGTGCGGTCGGACATCAATTCATTAAGCGCCGTTTGGATTTCCCGTTCGGTTTCCACATCCACGCTGGAAGTAGAATCATCGAGTATTAATATTTTGGGGTTTAATAGGAGTGCTCTGGCAATCGCTACCCGTTGTTTTTGGCCTCCTGAGAGGCCTACGCCTCTTTCCCCGACGATCGTATGGTAACCTTCGGGCAATGACATGATATAATCGTCTATCTGGGCCGCCTTGGCGGCTTTTCGAACCTCGGTCATACTGGCATCGGGCTTTCCGAAAGCAATGTTATCGGTGATCGTGGCAGAAAATAAAAATGTTTCTTGCAATACCAAACCAATCTGTTTACGCCACCAACTTAAATTTACTTCTGTCAAATCGGCTCCATCCGCTCGGATATGACCCTGCTGCGGATCGTAGAAACGGGGAATAAGGCTTACCAAAGTGCTTTTACCGGAACCGGTCAAACCGATGATGGCGACTTTTTCACCGGGCATTACCGTCAAATTAAGTTCTTTAATAATAGGGTACCAATTGGGGGCTTCCGGATTTTGGTACCCGAAAGTTACTCCTTCAAATTGGATTTTACCGCTGAACCCGGGCAACACTTTACCTCCGCCCCTAGGTGAGGTGATATCTTCGGTTTCATTTAAGATTTCAGTAACCCGTTTCACAGCTCCCTCCACCTGCCGGATTTGGTTGGTATTCGGGGCTAACATGGTAAAAGGCCAATTCAGCATTGTTAAGTAAAAAACAAAACTAATCAAGCTTCCAAGGGACATCTGCTCCCGCATCACTCTAAACCCGCCATACCAAAGGATGGCTGCCATTCCGATCGAGGCTCCGAAAATTAAGAAAGGCTGCAAAAGGGCCTGAAGTTTGATGACGTTTAAATTTTTGAGCAGCATGGCTCCGTTTTCAGCGTCAAACTTTGTGATTTCTGCATTCTCCATTGCAAAGGCCTTTACAACTCTGATCCCTGTGATATTCTCCTGCACCTTGGCATTGAGTATTCCCGTCTGAATCTGGCGCTCCACGACTGCCCGGCGCATTTTCTTACTGAAAATCAAGGCGGTTGGCACAATAATCGGGGAGATTGCCAGACACACCAGGGCAAGTTTCCAATCGGTGATAAAAAGTAAACAAGCCACAATGACATAATACATATAGATTTGGGAACGGTGTTCAATGTTATAGGCATAAAAATTTTTTATCAACTCAATATCCAATGTTAGCCGCGACATTAAATCGCCGATTCGGACCCGATTGTAAAACCGGAATGAGAGGGTTTGAAGTTTTTGATACAACTGGTTTCGTAAATCCCGGACAATTTTGGTTCCGGTATACCAAAATAAGTAAATCATTGGAAAAAGAAACAACGCCCGCATTAATCCGGCAAAAAGAAGAAACCCGCACCATTTTGCCAGTAACCATCCACCATCGGGCCGTTTCCCAAGAACGGGGAAAACATTATCCCAAATATGTCCGACACCCCAGGGAACAATATACATTAAACTGTTTTGAACAATCATCAATAGAAAACCCGTACAGAAAAGCCAACGGTACGGGCGGAAATACGGATATAGTTTCTTGAAAATTTTAAGTGTCATCGAAATTCATCCCTTTGGTTTCGATTCATGACCTATCTGAAATGATAAAATAATATGAAATATATAAGCCATATACGTTGAAGTTTTTTAAATCCCTTTTTAAAAAATTGTTAACATTTACCAACCTCAAGTGTCTCATAAAGTTTTATCCTTACCATAAAAAGGCTAAAAGATTACCAGTATTATTTTAAAAATAGAGCTCGTTGGCGAAAGGTTTCAAAGCAAATCCATAGAATTAATTCTAATATAAAATGAAATGTTTTGGAGCAGCTGGAGGTCAATGGATGGAAATGAACGATCTTATTGCCAGACTCAATTTCCTTTATCACAAGCGCCAAACACAAGGATTAACTGTGGCGGAAATTGACGAGCAGAGTGAGTTGAGAAGGCAATACATTGATGTTATTAAAGGGAATGTTAAGACGGAATTGAGTCGGATTCGCGTGGTAGATGAAAAAAATTGCAATCATGATCATGAGCATCATGTTTGTGGGATTGATTGTAATTTTGAAAAACATTAAGCTGGGAATGAAAAAAGATCAGAAATTTTCTGACCCATTTTGTTATCCAATATTTTTCATGGAAAAATCGCGAAATTTGAAGATGAATTTATCTTATTTATCCGGTTTATCCGGACATCTTTAGGAAGTCAAATATCTTGGTTGTATTTTATAAATTTTTTTGGTATCATTTAAGTTCACTACAATGAATAAAATTACAACAAACCACAATAAATATACCATATATCTTTTGATTTGTCAAGAGCAAAACAAGCTGCCGAATAGTGTTTTTATTGTAATTGCTTCAGAATTCCCGGTTTGCATGTGCCAAGAAACCGTTTTGAAGAGAGTATGCAATATCATGAATTACATCAGGGGGAGTGAAGTCGGTATTGGATAAAGTTACTTCAGTTAAAGTCGTTGTTTCCGATTTTGATAAGTTGCCCCATCGAGGGGAAAAAGAAAACCAGAATAAAAAGAATATTGAACTTGCCCAGAAAAAGGAAGAGATTTTTCTTGCGCATGAGGAGGAACTGATTGAGAAGACTGACGAAGATTTGAATGACGATGAGATCGAAATAACTGACGGGTCCGAAACAGATGTGGATGAGGCTGATCTAGATTTGACCCTGGAACAGGCTGATCCGGATCCTATGTTGACGGTTGATGAGTTTATCGTCGATAATGTTGCGCTGGATGATCCGGTACGGATATACTTGAAAGAAATCGGCAGGGTACCTTTATTGAGCGCAGTGGAAGAGGTTGAACTTGCCAAACGGGTTGAACAAGGCGATGAAAATGCCAAACAGCACTTGATTGATGCCAATTTACGGTTGGTTGTCAGTATTGCCAGGCACTATATTGGACGGGGAATGTTGCTTCTGGATTTGGTCCAGGAAGGGAATTTGGGACTTATCAAAGCGGTCGAGAAATTTGATTACCGTAAAGGTTTTAAATTCAGCACCTATGCTACCTGGTGGATTCGCCAGGCAATTACCAGAGCAATTGCCGACCAAGCCCGCACTATCCGGGTACCTGTTCACATGGTGGAGACAATTAATAAATATACGCGTATCTCCAGGCAGCTCGCACAAACTCTCGGTAGAGAGCCTACTTCTTCAGAAATAGCTTCGGAGATGAAACTCACCGAGGAGAGGGTCAAGGAAATCATTAAAATCGCTCAAGAACCGGTTTCTCTAGAGACTCCTATCGGGGAAGAAGAAGACAGCCATCTTGGAGATTTTGTGGAAGATCATGATGCCAAAGCGCCGGTGGATGCGGCATCTTTTAAATTACTCAAAGAAAAATTAGCCGAAGTGATGGGAAGTTTGACACAGCGGGAGCAACAGGTTTTATGTTTACGATTTGGTTTGGAAGACGGTCGTTCCCGGACTCTTGAGGAAGTGGGTCAATATTTTCATGTCACCCGGGAAAGAATCCGGCAGATAGAGGCTAAAGCCCTCAGAAAACTGAAACACCCCAGCCGAAGTAAGCAGTTAAGGGATTTTTTGGATTAATCATTAAGAATTATTGGAACGGGATTGTTAATTAATGTCAACTGGATAAATCAAATCCCCCTCTTTAGGAAAGCTTGACTAAAAAGAGGGGGATTTTTTTACCCTTTCATTTGACCCTTATTTTAGCTTCCACGGACATTCCCGGCAGCAAAACCATTGAGCCCGGGACCGGGTCAAGGAAGATTTTTACCGGGACCTTTTGAGTGGTTTTGGTGGTATCGCTTATTTGAAAGGGCGGGTCGACTATTTTCGCGGCGATTTGAGTAACTCGGCCTTTTAACGGGCGTCCCGGATAAGCATCCACATCAACTTCCACCGATTGCCCGGGGTGAACCAGTCTGATTTTGGTCTCTTCATAATTGGCGGTAACCCAAATATGATTTAAGTCGTTAATCAAAAAGATAACCTGGCCGGCTTGGGCCACCTCCCCGGGCATTACGGAACGTTTGGCGATAATTCCGGAAATGGGAGCCAGTATACGGGTATTTTTCAGCTGGGTTTGAACCACTCCCAACTGGGCCTGGGTGTTACTTACTTGGTCAAGAGATATTTTATATTGGACTTTGGCAGTATCGAGAGCGCTCTTGGTATGATCATATTGCTCTTTGGAAATGACTCCTCCTTTAAATTGGAGATCGGCGCGGTCGAAATCATCCTGAGCTTTTTTAAGGTTGACCTTGCTTAATGTCACATTTTCTTCGGCAGACACCAGTCCGGTGTTGTCTCGGTTCTCCTCAGCCTTTAAATCGGAATCGTCAAGCTCAGCCAGTAATTGTCCAACGGTCACCTTTGAGCCCTCATCAACAGCTAAGCTATGGATGCGCCCCATCATTTTGGAACTGACCGAAACATGATCACCATCAATGGATGCATCATCGGTATACACATACTTGAATGAATTGATCCAGTAATATAGACCTCCTAATCCAGCAGTGACCAGGATGATAAGGATGATTCCTCCAATGAGTACGGGTTTTTTGTGTTCAGGGGTTTTGGTTGGCATGGATTTTCTTCCTTCCTGTATTTTAATTCTTTATTTATACTGCCTTCTCATCCGTGTAGGCACCGGTGAATTGGCTGTTATAAAGGTCGGCATAAAAGCCGCCTTGGGCAATGAGCTCTTTGTGGTTTCCCATTTCGATGATGGTACCGTTGTTCATCACGAGGATCAATTCTGCATCGCGAATAGTTGAAAGCCGGTGGGCGATTACAAAACTGGTTCTGTCCTTCATCAGTTCTTTCATGGCTTTTTGAATATATACCTCAGTCCTCGTATCTACACTGCTGGTAGCTTCATCAAGGATCAGGATAACCGGATCGGCCAGAATTGCGCGGGCTATCGTTAATAGTTGCTTTTCACCTTGAGAAATATTGGAGGCTTCTTCATTCAGCACCGTATTATAGCCATCTGGAAGCGCGCGAATGAAGTGATCGGCATGGGCAGCTTTAGCTGCCGCAACGATTTCTTCATCGCTGGCTCCTTCTTTGCCATAGGCGATATTTTCCTTGATGGTACCGTTAAATAACCAAGTATCTTGAAGCACCATACCGAACATGGTTCGGAGGTCGCCTCTTTTGAGATCGCGAATGTCGACACCGTCGATAGTTATCTTTCCGCCGTTGAGTTCGTAAAACCGCATCAGCAAGTTTACCAAGGTGGTTTTTCCGGCTCCGGTAGGCCCCACAATGGCAATGGTTTGACCCGGTTTAACATCGATATTCATGTTTTCCATCAGCGTGACGCCATCTTTATAGCCGAATTTAACATTCTGGAATTGAACCGCGCCTTGAGGATGCTCAATCACTTTGGCATCAGTTTTTTCAGGTATCTCTTCCGTTTCGTCCAGAATTTCAAAAACTCTTTCCGCCGAAGCGATGGTTGATTGTAGGATATTTGCAATATTAGCGGTCTGTACAATCGGCTGCGAGAATTGCTGGGAATATTGAATGAAGGCCTGGACATCCCCAAGTTCAATTTTCTTTTTAATGACATAAATACCACCGACCGCGCAAACAATTACATAACCGATATTGCTGATAAACTGCATGGCCGGAAAAATAACCCCGGAGACAAACTGGGCGCGCCATCCGGAACTATAAAGCCGGTCGTTGATTTCATTGAATTCTCGGATGGATTTTTCTTCGCGGCGGAACGCCTTCACAATCTTATGACCGGTCAACATCTCTTCAACATGACCATTCAAAGCACCGATTTCTTTTTGTTGGGCGGCAAAATTCTTTTGAGAACTTTTGGCGATGAATGCAGTTACTCCAAAAGAAATCGGCAAAGTGACCAGTGTGATCAAGGTCAGCATGGGACTGATGGTCAGCATCATCATGATCACTCCAATAATGGTGCATATTGAAGTGATGAGCTGGGTTAGGCTCTGTTGTAACGTATTACTGACATTGTCAATATCATTGGTAACCCGGCTCATAATCTCGCCATGGGAACGGGAATCGAAGTACTTTAAAGGTAAACGGGCCAATTTGTCGTTGACATCCCGCCTCATCGCAAAAACGGTTTTCTGGGATACTCCTGCCATGACATACTGTTGGATATAAGTAAATACAGCGCTGATAATATAAAAACCGATGAGAATCAGAATGATGGTGCCAATATATTTGAAATCAATGGATGGCACAGGCTGATGCTGCATATAGGCCACGTATTTTCCAATTAAACCGTTCATCAAGCGGGTTGTTGCTTTACCGAGAATTTTAGGGCCTAAAACACTAAAAATAGTGCTTAAAATGGAGAAGGAAAACACGATGGTTAGTTGGGCGCGAAAAGGACTTAGATAAACCAAAAGCCGTTTCACGGTGCCTTTGACATCTTTGGCTTTTTCAGCGGGGCCTCTCATGGGACCGCCGCCAAACCCGGATCCGGGTCTTCCGCCTCCGGGTCCTGCAGCTGCACTGGATTTTCGTTGTTCCGCACTCATAGCAACCACCTCCTACGGTTATGCCGTATCAAAAATCTCATGCAATCTCCTCCTCTGAGAGTTGTGAAGCAACGATCTCGCGATAAACATCACAAGTTTGATATAATTCTTTATGAGTGCCCATTCCGGCTATTTTCCCTTCATCCAAAACGATAATCCGGTCAGCATCCATGATGGTAGCCACCCGCTGTCCGACAATGATCACAGTGGCGTCGGCTGTCTCTTTTCTTAAGGCTGCCCGTAATTTGGCATCGGTTTTGAAATCTAAGGCTGAGAAGCTGTCATCAAAAACATAAATCTCCGGTTCGCCGACGAGGGCCCGGGCAATGGACAAGCGTTGTTTTTGACCGCCCGATACATTGGTCCCGCCCTCGGCGATCATGGAATGATAGCCGTCTTTCATCCCGGATATAAATTCCGTCGCTTGGGCTATTTCCGCCGCGTGCTGCACTTCAGCGTCGCTGGCTGTTTCTTTGCCATAGCGGATGTTATCGGCAATGGTACCACTGAAAAGAATGGCCTTCTGAGGGACGAGTCCAATCTTGGAACGCAGAGTCTCCTGAGAGAGATCCCGCACATCGATACCGTCAATTTCAACACTCCCGCTGCTTACATCGTAAAAACGGGGTATTAAATTAATCAATGTTGATTTGCCCGAACCGGTACTGCCGATAATTGCAGTAACCTCACCGGGATGGGCTTCAAAAGAAATATTTTCGATAGCCGGCTCCTGGGCGCCGTGATAATGGAAGGAGACATCCTTAAATTGCAAATATCCTTTTTTGTTTCCTGCCGGTTTGGGATGCTCCGGATCATTGATTTCCGGAATGGTTTCCAAAACTTCATTGACCCGGACGGCAGCCGCTTGCGCTCTGGGGATCATGATGAACATCATCATGGCCATCACGATCGCGAACATGATTTGCATGGCATATTGCAAAAATGCCATCATATCCCCTATATTGGTCAAGCCTCGTTCGATATAGATGCTGCCAAACCAAATAACCGAAATGGTGGTTAAATTCATTAATAACATCATCACCGGCATCATGCTGGCCATAATTTGATTGACCCGGATGGAAGTATCCGTAAGATCGAGATTGGCCAGATGAAACCGCCTTTTTTGATCATCGCTCCGGTTAAAAGCCCGGATGACCCGGATGCCGATTAATGATTCCCGGACGACCAGGTTGATTTGATCCAGTTTACTTTGAATTACCTGAAATAGAGGAAACCCTTTTCGGGCAATCAGTAAAATGGTTGTTAGCAGAACCGGAACAATGGTAACGATCACCCAGGCCAAATGTTTATCTTTGGATACCGCCATAATAATGGCCCCGATACACATCAGGGGTGATAAAATTACCATCCGCATGGCAAACATCATCACATTCTGAATTTGGGTAATATCATTGGTGCTTCGGGTTACCAGAGAGGGTGTACCGAATTTATCAAATTCATTCAATGAAAAGTTTGTAACATGGTTAAAGATCTCATTGCGAATGATGCGGCCAAAACCCATGGCGATTTGGGATGATAACAAGCTGGCTGAGATAGCACAGATGGAACCTGCCAAAGCTACCAGTAACATGAGACCGCCGGTTCTGGTGATATAACCGATATCTCCGTTAATGATGCCGCTATCGACGATATCCGACATCAGTGTCGGCAAGTATAAAGAAGCCATGGCCTGCAAAAATACCAAAATAACCAGGGCGGTAATTGGAATGGCATATGGCTTTAAAAATCGGAATAATTTAAACATCAAAGCATCTCCAGTCATGAAAATTAAATCGGATTAACCCCACCACTTTCGGGAGGCATACTACGATTTATGTTGATAATCCGCAAAACAGCCATGAAAAATTCTTTCGTGTTAATAACGAGTGACTTTGGTATTTATTGCGGAGTCTGCCGTAAAAAGAGCGTAAAATTCATGAGGTATTTCGAAAATTCTAGAATATGCAGCTTTCGAATGGTTTATACAAATTATTTGGACTTGCATACGTGTACGGCTTCTATCAAGTTATCCCGCATTTTGGTAAGCAGTGTCTGCAATAAGATTTCTTCTTCAGAAGTAAAGCCCTTTAAGCATTCCTTCTCTAATATTTTCAGACTTTCCTTCACTTTAGCAAGGGCCTTTTGACCCTGGTCGGTCAAATAGACCAGAGTAACCCGCTGATCGTCTGGATCGGGACGGCGTTCAATCAGGTTGGCCTTAGCCATCCTATTCAACATAACCGTAGTTGTAGCGGCTTTAATATGAAGTTTGTCTGCTAATTCTCTCTGGCGGATCCCGCCATGTTTCTCCAATATAAACAGAACACCGTGCTGACCTGGATAAATATTATGCTCTTCAAAGAGACTGTACATTCGATAGTAGTGAAAACGGGCCAGTTGGTGAAATATAGCATAGAGTGAATCGGGAGGATTGGTATTCATTTTTGAGATCTCCAAAAAAAGATTAGACGGCTAAGTATTATTAGTTTATGATGGTCCTGCTTGATAGTCAAGCGGGCGATGTTAAAAACTTTTTAAAATTCATCTGATTTGCCGCATGCGGGATTGTTGAGTCTTGCTTATTTTCAAAGTTTATGGTTTGTTTAAGCTTTGCTTCATAATAAGTTACAAATATTGACTTTTTCAGACAGCCTTTTTATACTAAAAGTAATACCAAAATATTCTAGAGGCATGGATCATGAATCAACAAACCTCCCAAAATATTTATAAATATTTGGTTTCGGGTGACTCCATATCCAGGGGAGTTATCTATGATGACGTGAAGCAAAAATATGTAGTTTTGGCCGATAACTATGTAGCCTTAATTCAAAAGAGATTAGCCGGTGTGGTTTCCAATACCGCTAAGTTTGGGAATACTTTAATGAAGGGGATTTCCAGGTTAAAAGACGATATTATCAAAGACAAACCGGATATTGTGTTGATTGAATATGGCGGTAATGATTGTGATTATGACTGGGAGCAAATCGCCAGTAATCCGGAAGGGATTCATGAACCCAAGACTGATTTTAACCAGTTCGAAAAGACATTAATTACGACGGTGGAATTTCTTAAGAATCACAAGGTTATTCCGGTTCTGATGACTTTGCCGCCGCTGAATGCGGAGCGTTATCTGAAATGGGTCAGCAAAAACAACCCTCTGGCCGAAACGAATATTTTAAAATGGCTGGGGAGCGTTACCAAGATTTATTGGTGGCAAGAACGATACAGTTCTACGATTATCCGGGTGGCAGAGGCAACCCAAACCCGTTGGATTGATATTCGGGGAGCATTTCTTAAGTATCCTGATTTTAATAAGTTTTTATGTGTGGACGGGATCCATCCCAATGGGGAAGGACACCGGATTATCGCGGACAAGGTATTGGAGTATATCACAACGGAGTATGCCTATTTACTACGAGAGAATAATGTGCTGGCCACGGAATGGTGAAACCCACTGAACGATCCCGCTTATGCCGGCTTAAATATGGCAGTATCATCCATTATTAAAGCTAAATTACCCACCATCCTATTCGTCTTTTCCCCGTGCCTAGGGGGAGCTTGGAATTAACCGGCGAAGTCTTCCCTGCCTGAATTTTCTTGACTGAATCTCCCTTGATGGAGTCTTCCCCGACCCGCAATATAATCGACAAGATAATGGTTATCATTCCAAGGGTTAAAAATGTCACCCGTAATGAAATATCGGTTAATGCTCCGACTATCGGATAGAGAAACGCGGTAAAAACCCGTTCCAGCATGGATACGCCCGATAAAACCGTAGCCCGGCTTGAACTTTCGATTTCATCATTGATGAGCGCATTCAGCATCGGCGCTCGAAACATTTTCAGATTGGTGACACCGAAAATGGCAATAAGGGTCATGATGATACCGGGAATCAAGGATACGGAAAGATATAAAACCCCGGGGATGACTGAAGTGAAAAATAAAGTGTTTTTCATGCCCAGGCGGCGTTTGAGAAAAGGAGTTAGCGATAAAAGCAGGATGGCGGTTAAATTAAAGCCTGATGCGATAAAGCCTTGCCAGGCAACAGGAAACTTATTTTCGAGCAGTAATGATTGATAAAACCAGAACATAAAAAAGGTTAACGAGGAAATGAACGCAAAATTAAAACTAAATGCCCTTAACCTCGGCTGGTGAAAAATATATAAAAAGCCATTCAATCCTTGCCGGATTGCGCTTTCAGGACTTTTCTCATAGCTTCCCTCTTTAACCCACAGCAGGATCAACCCCGAAATGCCGATGGCAATTGCCGTAGCAACGAAAACAAGACCCAATGCGCTTTTATAGGCTACCAGATGACTGCCGGCAAACAGTGTACCCGCAGGAAACGCCAGAAACATTCCGGCGGTTCCGAAAGCATCATAGCGGGCCATTACGGTATCTGCTTTCTCTTCTTGATGACTCTCTTTGAGAATTTCATAAAGGATGGCGCGGTCGGCGCCGCTTAAAAGCGTCATCCCGATGGCGCAGATAACCTCGGCTATGATTAAAATCGGGTAAGAAGTAAAGAACCCAAAAAGCAAAAAGCCGATTCCAAAGAAGCAGGATCCGAAGAATAAAGAAATCTTTCTGCCCAGCCTGTCGGCAACGACCCCGGTCGGTATTTCCAAGACGAACATTCCCACCGAAAATATGGTTTCCAGCAAAAACATCCGGGTATAATCCAGTCCGGCCCGGTAAAGGTAGAACGGCACCACCAGGGCGCCGAAAAATTGAAGGCTTTTAAAAAAGTTGAACCCATATAATAAAAGGATGTTTTTGTTATATTTCATGGTCCATCAAAACCTTACCGGCTCCAGTTTTGAATTTCAATGAAATTGCCCTCCGGATCGGCTGCATAGACAGCGGTCAACAATCCCAAGGTTTCATATTGCTTTTTAATTATAGCTCCCAGTTGTTTTCCGCCGTGGGTAATGACCTCAGCCAGAACCGTTTCCACCTCATCAACATGGAAGGCCAGATGTCCCAAGCCCTGCCGGTTGATGGCCGCTTCCTCCTTACTGGGCCGCTCCGGTTGATATTGAAATATTTCCAGGGTCGGCCCGCCCTCTTGATACCCGGGCAACTGAAGGTGCATTCCCCGGATTCTGACTCCGGTGACTTTGGTTAATTCTTCAACCCACGGACCGGATAAATCTCTTTCGGGATAGAGTGGTTTGCAGTCAAAGACCTGGATGTAAAAATCACATAGTTTACGCCAGTCTTTGGCGATAATGTTGGTATGAACGTAACGGATGGACATGAAGGAACCTCCTGTGGCGATTTGCTAAGTATACAGTCCTATAATTTTTTGGGGCTATTCCTTAAGATTTCTAAATTTTTATTATTATATCATAAAATTCATTCTAGGCGGGAGCACCGTCGTTAAGTACATCGTAAAAAAAATCTCCTCGGTCAATTATGTTTTATTATATTGACACGTGTAAATATCCTTGTTAAAATAGAGTTACCAAAAATTTAATAAATATTACCTTTTAAGTTGCTGTTTGTTAACCGATCCATTCCTTATCTGTGGTTGATTGGATATGAAAAATTCGATAGGTGGGTTTTTTTAATGGTCACGAGAAAAGACGTTGCAAATTTAGCCGGGGTTTCTCCCGCATCAGTTTCATATTTCATCAACAAAAGCGGGTATGTCAGCAAGGAAAAAGAGGAGAAAATCGCCAAAGCGGTTGCGGCGCTCAATTACCGTCCGAATCTGATTGCCAAAAGTCTACGGATTAAAACATCCAACCAGCTGGTGATGGTTTGTAACGAAATTCGTAATTCGTTTCATTCAGAACTTGTATACCGAACAACTAAATTGGCATATCAAAAGGGCTATACAATGCTCTTCTGCAATGTAATTGATGACTTTGACTATATCGAAAAAATCTGCAGTTATCAGGTGAACGGGGTATTCATTGTAACCAATAAGATCGCTCCGGAACAAATCAATCGAATTGCAAGTAGGAATATACCAACCGTGACCTTGACCAATATGGAATGGAACAACTTAGATGAAAGTATTTCGGAAATAAAGATTGACGTCTATACCGCAATGAGAAAATTGGTAAAATATATTATTGCCAAGGGACATACTAAAATCGCGTACGTATCCAACTGTCCGGCAGCGAAATATAAATATATCGATCAAAGAGCCCATGGGTTTCTCGATGAAACGAAAGCCAATCATTTGGATTCAAAGCATATTCAGATTATTTACAATATCACCAATGCCAGCATGGCCTGTGAAGCCGTTAAGGAAAGTTTTAGTCTGGACGACCACCCTACGGCGTATTTATGCGGCAATGATACAGCTGCCGTAGGGGTATTAAGAGCGATTTACGAATTAGGATTGAAGGTCCCTGATGACGTTATGGTAACTGGGTTTGACAATAGTGAAATTTCGAGGATCTCCATACCGAGCTTGACAACTATCGATATGTTCGTCAATCAACTGGGTGAAATCATGCTCAGTGTAATGCTGGATAAAATAAACGGCCAAAAAGCCACCAATATTCTCCTTGAGCCGCAATTGATTTTGAGGGAATCCACTGAAAAATAGTAGAAATTTGGGTTTAGTTTACCTATGGTGAAAGTGTTTAATCAACTCACTACGGTTGGTTAACGAGTTTAAAAAGACAGGGATAATGTTTCCTGTTGTTGACACGAGTCAACATTGCGATGTATCTTGCAGGAACTTCCTGTACAGATAAAATTAATTGAGGAGGAAGAAGATGGAGAGTTTAGTGAAAAAGGGCGCAATGAAACGGTGGGCATTATTGGTGATTTTTATGACGGCCGTGGCTGTCTTTGCGGGAGGATTCAATTATACTATCGCTGCCGCTAAACCTACTAAAATCCGTGTGGGAGCAATGCCCTATTATTTAAGCGTTCCTTTGCAAGTCATTAAAGATGAAAAGTTAGATGAAAAGTACGGGTTTGATTTGGAAGTTATCGGATTTCCTTCGGGCGGGCCCATGGCCGAGGCACTTGGTGCAGGACAGTGGGATATCGGGCCGATTGGAGCCGGCGGAATGATTGCTATCCCAACCTATAATGCCAAACTCATAGCCGATGTTGAATTGGATATGGATGGCGCTTGGATTATGGCCCGTCCAAACAGCGATATTGTAAAAGCCGGTTCCCATATTGCCAAATATCCGGAAGTTATTGGCAGCAAAGCCGCGATTAAAGGCAAGACAATTCTCGGAACCATCGGAAACATCAGCCATTATATGGCGCTGGATTACATTAAACTGTTTGGTTTGGGAATGAAGGATGTTAAATTCGTGCATATGGAAACATCGCAGGTATATACGGCCTTTGTAGCCGGTAATGGTGATCTGGCTTGTATTGGTTCTCCGGCTGCCGGGGTAAAGTTAAGAGACCAAGGTTACAAAATTGTCGGCGGACTGAAACAACAAGGCAAAAGCCAACAAGATGCGCTTTTAGTAAGCGAGAAGTTTTATAAGCAGAATTATAAGGATTGCATCAACTTCATGAAAGCTTGGTACAGGGCTACCGATAAGTTAAACGGTAATCCGGAATATGAAGTTGAAATGACCAAAAAGTTCTACAAACTTAGCGGCAGAACCGATTTTACCGATGCCGGAGTGCGGGAAGAGTGCAGCTGGAATACTTATATCGACAGCAAAAACGCATTTCAGAAAAAAACCGGAGTATGGATGACCGGCCTGGTCAAATTCATGGTTGACAACAAAACAATGGATAAACAAGTATTGGATGCCATGGGTATCAATATTAAACTGGATATTGTCAAGGATGCAATCAAACAGTTGAAAGCGGAAAAATAAATGGAATGCCGGGTCTAAGTTCCGGATAGACGAACTTAGACCCCGGTTCCTTAGGGGTGTTGTAAAGAAGCTCCCTTTGTCTACCCGGCGATTTGATAAATTTTTTGGAGGGTTTATCTTGAAAGGCCAATTTAAATATCGCGCAATATCAGTCCTTTCCATTAGCGTATTCGTATTTATCTGGTACTTGGCAACCGCGGTTTTTAACCTTTTTCCCAGAACCATGCTGCCCAATCCATTCACTATCGTGCTAAGCTTTATTAATAAGCTTTTTTCAACAGTTCCCGACGGTGGAACATTATTCGAGCATATCTGGGCTAGTTTAATTGTTGCTTTAACCGGCTATGTAGTGGGAGTACTGATTGGACTGCCGGTTGGAACCGCTATGGCCTGGTTTAATAAGATTGATTATATTATCAGACCGGTGTTTGACTTTTTAAGAACGATTCCCGGAATCGCCTGGATCCCCATTTTTACGGTCTGGTTGGGGATTGGGTTAACCGCCAAGGCCGCTATTATCTTTGTAGGCGTTTTTGTGGGGACCGTGGTCAATGTATACACAGGCATTAAACAAACCAATGAAGTGCATATCTGGGTTGCCAAAATATTTGGCGCGAACAGTTTTGAAATATTATGGAAAGTTGCTATTCCGTCCGCTCTGCCTTATATTTTCACCGGCCTGCGGGTTTCCTTCGGCATGGCATGGTTAGGCCTTATTGCCGCTGAATTAATAGCCGCCGAACGCGGTCTCGGTTTTATGATTCAAGTCGCGCGGAATTTCGGACGTCCCGATTTGGTGATCGTCGGTATGATTACCATTGGCGGAATTGGAGCCATATTGACAATCGGACTTGAAATGCTGGAAAAGAAATTTGTGAAAGGAAAATAAAGATGGAAAATCAAAGTCGCGCGAAAATCATTTGGGGCGCCGCCAGCCTGGTTACACTTTTGATGGTCTGGTATTTTGCCTCCCGGTTAAAAGACATGAGCCTTCTTTTACCGAATCCGTTGAATGTCTTCAAATTTCTTTACCACGGCACCTACGAACCGATTGGGAGTTATTCGATTTGGGGGCACATTCTCTGGAGCATGTCGCGAGTCATGGTGGGTTATGTTTTGGCGGCGGTATTTGGAATCGTTTTTGGAATTGCCATGGCCTGGACCAAAACCGGCGAAGCGATCCTCAAACCGTTTTATTTAATGCTCAGGCCGATTCCATCCATCGCCTGGATCCCTCTGGCGATACTGTGGTTTGGAATTGCGGAACAATCCAAGTATTTTATCATCTTTATCGGAACCCTGCTGATTATTATGACCAATGTCGCCGATGGAGTTCGCAGTGTGGATAAAAATTTATTGGGAGCCGCCCGAATGCTCGGCGCGAAAGAAAATCAATTGTTTTTTAAAGTCGTTTTGCCAAGCGCCGTACCTCAAATCTTTGCCGGCCTTCAAGTGGGCTTAGGCGCTTCATGGGCCACCATGATCGCCGCCGAACTGGTTCGCTCATCCGAAGGGTTGGGCTGGATCATCATTATGGGACAGGATTCGGTTAACATGACCCAGGTGTATGGCGGTATATTATTGATTGGGATCGTAGGGTTGATCATTGTAACGTTGATGAGAGGAGTTGAATCCAGCCTATGCAAGTGGAATGTACGGGGCAGATAAGAACCATGGTGTGCACCCAATCGGTTTCCAAGGAATTCCCGTCCGATAAAGGAGCGATGCAGGTTCTCCAGGATATTAATCTTGCAATTGAAGAAAATGAGTTTGTAGTATTATTTGGACCCGGCCAATGCGGCAAAACAACCCTGTTAAAGATTATTGCAGGGCTTGAAACTCCAACTAAGGGACAGGTTATCGTCAATGGTGCGGAGGTTTCTAAACCTGGACCCGAACGTGGGGTTGTCTATCAAAATATCTTGCTTTTCCCCTGGCTTACGGTTTTGGGGAATGTGGAATTCGGACCGAAAGCCCGGGGCGTTCCTAAAAAAGAACGTCAGGAAAGAGCCAGATATTATATTGAACTGGTTGGATTGAAAGGTTTTGAAGAGGCATATCCGGTCAAGTTATCCGGAGGCATGAAACAGCGCGTGGGTATAGCCAGGGCCTACTGCAATGAACCGAAAGTGATGTTGATGGATGAACCCTTTGGGGCTCTCGATGCGCAGACTCGGTATTTAATGCAGGATGAAGTGGTCAGAATCAGTAATACCGAAAAAAGGACGGTCCTTTTTGTAACCAATAACATTGAAGAAGCTATTTATTTGGCGGATAGGATTATTGTATTTACCGAATGCCCCTCTACGATTTGCGCCGAATATAAAATTAACCTGCCCAGGCCGAGAAGTTACGTGGATCCACAATTTCTAGAGCTAAGACAAGAAATTAGCAGTATTGTTCATAAATTAAGGTGAGAGGCAAAGGATATGGGAGCGAAAATAAAAGTTCAAGCGAAGAATCTTACCAAATCTTTCGGAGATTTATTGGTATTGGATGATATTTCTTTTGATGTAATGGAAGGCGAGTTTCTGTGTATTGTAGGTCCCACGGGCTGTGGTAAAACCACCTTTCTCAATTGTTTGACGAAGCTTTTTGATATTACCTCCGGGGATATCCTCTTTGACGGGGAGTCGATCGATTGTCGGAAGAATAATATTTCTTATATTATTCAAGAAACCTCGGCTATGCCTTGGCTGACAGTAGAACAAAATATCCGGTTCGGCCTGGATTTTAAAAAGATTCCTGAAAAAGTGAAAAAAGAACGGGTTGAAGAAATGTTGGAAGTGGTTGGCTTAACGGAATATCGAAATTATTATCCCAAACAATTATCCATTAGTATGCTGCAAAGAACCGTTATTGCAAGAGCTTTTGCAACTTATCCCGAACTTCTTTTGATGGACGAGCCTTATGGGCAGCTTGATTTGGATTTGCGCTTTAAGCTCGAAGACGAACTGGTGAAGCTCTGGAAGAAAATCGGCACCACCGTTATCTTTATAACTCACAATGTGGAGGAAGCGGTTTACCTGGCCGAGCGGGTCATGGTTTTGACCAATAAACCGACCAAAGTGAAAACGATTTTAAATTGTGGCTTGGCAAGACCGCGCAACGTTGCTTCACCGGATTTTATCAAATTAAGAAATGAAGTAACCGATTTAATCCGGTGGTGGTAAAATTAATACCTTTCTGAACAGGAGAATTTCGGGATGAAGAACAGACCTAATATCCTTGTTTTTATGACCGATCAACAAAACGCCGCAACGATAAACCCTGATCATATGGCCAAGACTCCGAATATGGATCGGTTTTTAAAAAAGGCCGTTCATTTCACGGAGAGTTACTGTCCAGCTCCCCATTGTTGCCCGAGTAGAGCCACTTTTTTTACCGGGTTGTACCCTTCCCAGCATGGGGTATGGAATAACGTGGAAATTGATAATACTCTTTCCAGAGGCGTATTTGATAATATTGAGATGTTTCCACAAGAATTGCAAAAGGCTGGATATAATACATATTTTTCAGGGAAGTGGCATGTAAGCGCATATGAAGGACCGCTTGACAGGGGATTTGATGTGGTGCTCCGGGAATACATATCAAACTACGGCCGGGCGGTCAAAGAAAATTTGCCAAAGGCAAATGATTGGGAACATGTTTACTCTGGAAAAGTGAAAATTGATGGCGCCGCTGAATCCAAAGATTTTGGGCGGATCATCAAAGAGGGTTATCCCACCTATTATCAATTCGGCAGTGACCCAAACCCCTTTGGGGATACGGACAGTGTCAATTTAGCCTGTAGAGTTATCGAGAACTATAGCGATAACCAGCCTTTCTTTATGTATGTTGGGGCCACCGGGCCACACGATCCCTATTGCCCGCCCCGGGAATTTATCGATATGTATGATCTTAACGATATTCATCTGCCGGAAAACTTCGCTGATGAAATGAAAGATAAACCGGAATTATATCGCCGAACCCGAGAAAGATTCGCTTTAACCCAGGAGGAACACTTAGAATCCATCCGCCGCTATTTGGCGTTTTGTTCCTATGAGGACTTTTTGTTTGGTAAATTACTCGATACGGTAAATAAAAAAGGGATTGCAGATCATACCATTATCATTTATCTGACCGATCATGGCGATTATCTTGGCGCGCACGGCCTTTGGGCCAAAGGGCTGCCCTGTTTCAGGGAAGCTTATAATATTTGCGCGGCTATCGGGGGTGCGGACATCCATGGCGGGATTCGGAATGAAGAATTGGTTTCGCTGGCCGACTTTGCACCCACTATTATGGATCTTGCAGGGATAAAATCTGAAATGAATTATTTGGGACGCTCGCTGGTACCTTTGCTATATAACCAAAAAGCTGAAAATTGGCGGACGGAAATGTACACCCAGACCAACGGTAATGAACTCTATGGTATCCAACGGGCCGTTTGGAATAAAAAATGGAAGTATGTTTATAACGGGTTTGCCTATGATGAACTTTATGACCTGGAAAACGATCCGCTGGAATTAAAGAATTTAATCCATGAAAAATCATTACAGCCTGTAATTAAGGAGATGTGCAAAAAAATATGGGCCTTTGCCAAACAGACCAAGGATAATTGCACCTGTCCCTATATCATGGTTTCTCTGGCGCCCTATGGCCCAGGGATTATCTTAGAGAAATAAAGCTGGGGATAAAAATGCCGCCACTAACACTACTGATCAAACCGGCTTCCAGTTTATGCAATCTAAGCTGCCGGTATTGTTTTTATCATTCCATAGCTGAAAATCGGAGTATTCAAAATTTTGGCCTGATGAGTCCGGCCTTGTTGGAGAAGTTAGTGAAAAAAGCCTTGCACTATGCCGATGAGGTCTGTACCTTTGCCTTTCAAGGCGGTGAGCCCACCCTGACGGGTTTGGATTTCTACCGGCTGTTGCTGGAATTGCAAAGAAAGTATAATTCTAAGAATGTTCAGATTTTCAATACCTTGCAAACCAACGGCACGCTGATCACTGAAGAGTGGGCTTGCTTTTTCAGAGAGAATCGTTTTTTAGTCGGCTTATCACTGGACGGCCCCAATGAGATCCATGACTACCATCGTATAGACGCAAAGGGTAAAGGGACTTTCAACCGGGTAATTAATACAGCGCGGCTTTTTGGCCGGTATGCGGTGGACTTTAATATTTTGACTGTGGTGAACCGGCAGGTAGCCCGTCATCCGGCTCAAGTTTATCAATTTTTCAAGCGGCAGGGTTTCCGGTACTTACAGTTCATTCCTTGCCTGGATCCCTTGGCTGAAGATCCCGGAGCTTACCCCCATTCTTTAAGCCCGGATGATTACGCTCACTTTTTGATTACTCTTTTTGAACTCTGGTATCAGGATCTAACCCGGGGAGATTTCTTTAGCATTCAGATGTTTGATAATTGGGTGGAGATGATCCAGGGTTATCCTCCGGAAATATGTGGATTTTCCGGCATCTGCTCGGTTAGTTTTGTGATTGAAGGGAATGGCAACGTTTATCCATGCGATTTCTATGCCAGCGACCGTTGGTGTTTGGGCAATATTACTACCAGCGATTTTGCGGCTTTGAGGGAAACACCCTTGAGCCGGCAATTCATCGAGAGTTCAAAACCGGTTGCTCCGCAATGTGAGAGTTGCCCATGGTATGGCTTTTGCCGGGGCGGTTGTCGCCGGCATCGTGAGCCATTCCATGAGGGAAAGCCGGTTTTGAACTATTTTTGCGCCGCTCATCAACGTTTTTTTGAACATGCTTGGGAAAAACTCCGGAAAGTGGCAGAAATGGCATCCAAGGCATAGGAGGCCAACTTTTCTGGTTCATGTTTCCGGCGCTTTATTTGATCATCACCTATTTTATTCATTTATTGCATGATTGATAATTAAAGGGAGAAAGCATATGTTTAAAAAGATCATCCATGCCATTTTGAATCCCTTTAGAAGATTGAAAGTTATTTATCAGATATTAATCGTCATTGGAATCATGATTTCTTTTGCGGCTGTTCAATGCTGGGTAGGGATCTATGTGATTCAAACCCTGAACAGTAATTCGAAGATTGTTGTCGACAAGAGCATGAATTTAGTGAGCGGGCTGAAAGAACTTCAAGGGAATTTTTTAGCGCTTCAGATGGGTTATAGCAACGATGTTGCCAAATCGGATAATACGATTCAAAGCCTATATGAATCTTCTTTAGAACCGCTGATCAGCTCGAAAATTGCAGTGATCAAAGGGCTCGATCCGAACATTTTGAAAGTCGTTGAAGAAAAATATAAAACCGTCCGGGAAATTTTGGTTAGACCGGTAAACATCGAGAATTATCAAGAATTGGAAGGCGTGATGTTTCAAATCAAGTTGGCCTTGGAACAATCCAGTGAAAGGGTTACTATATCCACCTACGACGCCATAACGGAGGGAAAAAACTTTTCCAATTTGGCGATGCTGTTTACGATCTTATTATTGTTCATCGGTTCGGGTTTGGCGACTGGCTTGGGATTTTTGATGGCGTTTTCCATTTCCAGACCTTTAAATTCGGTTAAAAGCATTGCGAACGCTTTGGTCGAAGGAGATCTGACCCGAAAAATTCCTGCCAGAGGTTCCAGGGAAGTCGCCTCAGTAATTGCGAGCCTGAATCAAGCCATCGACAGTCTCCGGGAGTTGGTCGGGAATATTAATGAACAGTCGAATATTTTATTTACCGCCAGCCAGGAATTGAAAAACGCCTCCAATGAAACCGGCCGGTCAGCGGCGGAAGTGGCCCGGACCATGGGGGAATTGGCCAATGCATCGTCGGAAGAAACGGAACAGGTCAATCAAACGGTGGAAAATGTCAATTCTTTAGCCGGGATGGTGCGGGACGTTTCTAATGAGTTGAGAAATGTCTCCGCAGATTCGGAGGACATCGCCCGGTCCGCCCGGCTTGGGCAAAAAGTTGCTGCCGATGTTGCTGACGAGATTGTTAATATATACAACACGACCAAAGAAGTCCATGAGGTCATTGGCGAACTGGATAAAGCTTCGGAGGAGATTAGCGATATGACGGCGATGATCGAGGGAATCGCCGAACAGACCTCCTTGCTCGCCTTAAACGCATCCATTGAGGCTGCCCGTGCCGGTGAACATGGAAAAGGGTTCGCAGTGGTTGCCATGGAGACCGGAAAATTGGCCGACCAATCCAAACATGCTGCCCAACTGATTAAGCGATTGATTGCTCAGATGAAAAGCAGTACCAGCAAGGCGGTGGATTCCATTGAGGCTGGGATGACAACAGTCGAAGCGGGAAAAAATATGGCGATTGAAGCAACGGGTACCTTTGAAAAGATCTTTCAAAAACTAGTGAAAATTTTGGAGCGTATTGATACTGTTGCGTTATCCGCTAAAAACATGGCGGGTCGGAATGAAAGCGTTATTACAGCTGTGAGCAGTATTGCCGCCCTGAGTGAAGAGGGCATGGCCAGTACCGAGGAAGTTTCGGCGATCACTCAGCAGCAGAGTGCTTCGGTGGAAGAGGTTAATGCCCTTGCTGAAAACTTGGCGCGGATTTCCGCTAAACTAAAACAGAGTGTCACAAAGTTTAAGATTGAAGAGGATTGCGGCTGCTAGGCAAGAATGGACCTGATAAAGTTTATTATTCTCTCAGAGCCTATAGTTTATCTTATCGGTAAAAATATACCAAAGAAAGTATATTTCAGAATGAAGGAGCAATCTTCCATGTGGCAAATTTATTTGTCGATGGCTTGGATTGATTTTACCGGGTTGTTCATCGGCTTTCTGATTGGTCTGTTTGGTGTTGGGGAGGATTTCTCCTAACACCTTTACTTGAAATTGTCTTTAGACTCCTATGGGATTGTTGTCTGGGATGTCATCCAAGAAATTTGGTTTTAGCGGCGACTCTTGGCGGGAATGACTGGCGGGTTATTCGATGGCTTATTGTATAGGGGAGACCCCCGTTATAGAAAATAGTCTTCCGAATAAGGCAAGCTGGAATTTACTTTTATAGTCTCGAAAGCACCACCTTAGTAAGCCATGCCTCTTATGGAAGTATTGATAGGAAATCATTCCCGATATCCTGCGTGGTTTTATTGCGACCTTGATTAGAAGTATATTACCGCCAATGATTGGAAATAAAAAAAGTGATCAGCCACAGAGATAGCGGCGTCAAGATGCAGAAGGAACAGAATCCCTCGGAGGCCTAAAAAATGATTAACCACAGAGTCATCCATTCCGGCAAGCGAAAGGATGAAAATTAAAATTATCTAATCATTCATTATCGGATGAAGAAGCTCGACGTTCTCTGGTGCCAAGATTCCGGCACAGAATCTGATTTTGGCGAATGGGGGCCTAACTAAATCTGGAATATCTGGAACTAACGCGGAACAAATTCTTTGTAAAGCAGGGCTTGATATGAGTCGATTCTCCACAGATAAACACTTTGGCCTCATTGGCAGCGCTTTGTTCCGGCATAACGAAAGCGGCGGTAAACGCAAAAACGGTAAAACTCGACAAGCTAAATCAAGTGGCAATTTCCGCTTCAAAGACGAAAGGCACTTATTTTAATGCCGTGTACCACCATCTTGCATCCCGAAGGGGAAAGAACAAGCAATAGTTGCTGTTGCTCATGCGAGCCTGGTTGCGATTTACCACTTAAAAAAAACCGGAGGGGTTTTATATGATTGATAATATAGTGGAATTATAGAGCAATAGGACTATCAATATTCAAAGCAGGAACGAAGGGAATGGACATCGAAGATCTTAGGGATGAAAAAACCCCACAAAAACTTCTGTTGTTTCCTTATAATCATCACGCTGGCAATCAAGGAAATAATTCATTGATAACTGATAATGAAGGGATAACTTGTTATGACTGACAGTAAATCAAATTCAGATGTATGCGAAATTTTTTGTTTCAACCCGGAAAAAGTTGATCGGTTAAGACAAGGCCTTTATCAAGCCAAAGGGCTTGGAAACCTATTTAAGGGTCTAAGTGATGAGACGAGAGCGAGTATTCTTTTTTGCCTTTCCCAAGAAGAACTCTGTGTTTGCGATGTAGCGTCGATTATGGGCATGTCTGTGCAAGCCGTTTCCCATCATTTGCGTTTATTACGTACGATGAACCTGGTTAAATACCGCAAGGAAGGAAAGCTGGTTTATTATTCTCTGGAGGATGAACATATTTTTCATTTAATCCACCAGGGCTTAGCTCATATTCAAGAGCACTCTTCGGGAAATCCAAGCTAGTAACTTAAGAAGCCATTGAATCCCGCTCCAATCTTCATGAACTCTAGCAGAGACCACAGGGTACTCGAGGTTACATATTGTAACAACTATGCCCAAACTTTTGCAACCTTTTGCTAGGGAATAAAACTGCCCAATATTTCCTCTTTTAAAAAATTAAAATATAGTATTTGCATTTGTTTACTTGACACCAATATATTATCGTTTTATTATAATATTAAAGCAAGTGTTTTAATGTTGTGTTTGTAATACTATGTCATGACTACTGATGGATAGGTGATTATAGTGACTGCTTCCGGAAATACTCTTCAAACAATTAAACTCGTCGGCTTGGATTGCCCGGACTGCGCCGCCAAACTTGAGCAAAGGATAAGGAAGTTACCTGGAGTATGTTCGGCGCAAGTTAATTTTGCTGCCTCTAAATTAATTATTGACTCTAATTTGCCATGGATTACAATCGTTCAAACCATAAAGGATGCCGGATATGATGTTGAAATCGAGGGCCGGAAAATCGAACCGGCCAAAACTTCAGTGATTCGGATCACTGACTTGGATTGCCCCGACTGTGCCGCCAAACTTGAAAAACGGATCACCGCGATTCCCGGAATATCATCTGCCAGGTTAAATTTTGCAACCGCTAAACTAGTCGTTGAACATACGGTACCTTTGGAAAAGATTTTAGCAGAGATTGCGAAAGCAGGGCAGAAGGCTGAGCTTGAAGGAGTGGTAGGGGGCTTTCAGACTTCGGTTTTTCATCTGAGTGGTTTGGATTGTATGGATTGTGCCGCGAAATTAGAACAAAAATTGAGGGCAACGAAAGGGATTCAGGACGCCGCCGTGAATTTCGGCGCGGTTAAATTGACGGTAACCCATAATCTTAATCCGGAAGCAATTGTAAGACTGGTGGCCGAAGCGGGTTATCAGGCTAGTTTGGATACAAATAAAATAGCGGCTTTCAAACTCCAAAAAGAAGGCTTTTTAAAAACTAACCAACGCTTGATTACTACAGTAGTGTCAGGGTTTGCGTTGCTGATCGGCTGGATTTTGTCAACTCAGCCGGTTATCCCCAAAATTGCGGTCATTCTGTTATATGTCTTTACGATGTTATCCGGTGGGTTTTGGACATTCCGGCGCGGTTTTTCATCGATTAAAGCCGGAATTTTCGATATGAATGTTTTGATGACGATTGCGGTTACCGGCGCGGCTATTATTGGTGAGTGGTTTGAAGGAGCCTCGGTGGCATTTCTTTACTCGGTGAGTAATTTGCTGGAATCCTACACTATGGAAAAAACCCGTCAGTCGATCCGTTCTTTAATGGAGATTGCTCCCAAAGAAGCCCTGATACGGCGGGGTGAAACCGAGATTAACCTGCCGGTAGAAGCGATTCAAATCGGTGACGTGGTGATCGTGAAGCCCGGTGAAAAGATAGCAGTGGATGGTGTGGTTATCGAGGGAGTTTCAACCGTCAATCAGGCTCCCATAACCGGGGAATCGCTTCCGGTGGAAAAAACGGTTGATGATGCGGTCTATGCCGGTACCATTAATCAATACGGCACCTTGGAAATCCGGGTGACCAAGCTGACGGCTGACAGTACCCTGGCCAAGATTATTCATCTAGTGGAAGAGGCACAAGCGGGGCGCGCGCCTTCCCAGGCATTTGTAGATAAGTTTGCCCGTTATTATACGCCCGCAGTGATGATTGGCGCGCTGGGACTTGCTTTAATCCCACCCCTTTTCCTGGGCCAACCGTGGAGCCCTTGGATTTATAGAGCTTTGGCTCTGATCGTGGTGGCTTGTCCTTGCGCCTTGGTGATCTCTACTCCGGTAGCGATTGTCGCGGCCATTGGAAATGCTGCCAAAAACGGGGTTTTAATCAAAGGTGGCGTCTATTTGGAAGAAGCAGGCAGCCTTTCGGTGGTTGCTTTTGATAAAACCGGCACACTGACCGAAGGAATACCGGAGGTTACGGAGATTATCCCTTTGACTGATATGGCGGAGGATAAGCTACTGGAAATTGCGGCCGCAATCGAAAGCCGTTCGGAACATCCTTTAGCGGAAGCTATTGTCCGAAAAGCCAAACAAGGTGAGATTAGGTTTCCGGGTGTTGAACTTTTTGAGTCGTTCTCCGGAAAAGGGGCCAAAGCGTGCATCGCCGCTGAAACCTACTATATCGGGAATCGGCGGCTTTTTCAGGAGTTAGGTGTGGCAACTGAGCAGGAGCAGCTGGCTAAAAACCTGAATGGATTGGAGAAACAAGGCAAAACCGCGATGCTTTTAGGAACAAACCAAGGCATATTGGGAATTATTGCGGTGACTGATGCGGTTCGTGATGCGAGTAAGGAAGCTATCGCGGAGCTTCACAAATCAGGAATCCGGAAAGTAGTCATGTTGACCGGTGATAATCAGGATACTGCGAGGACAATAGCTACAGAACTTGGCGTTGACGAATTTGAGGCCGATCTGTTGCCCCAAGACAAAGTTGAGGCGATTAAACGATTGGCTAATCAATATGGAAAAGTGGCGATGGTGGGGGACGGCATTAATGACGCGCCGGCTCTGGCAACCGCCACGGTGGGAATTGCGATGGGAGCCGCCGGAACCGATACGGCCCTGGAAACGGCGGATATCGTGCTCATGAGCGATGATCTCGGTAAATTGAGTTATACCATGGCCCTGAGTCAAAAGGCCCTGCGGATCATCAAACAGAATATAAGCTTTTCTTTGATATTAAAGGCTATCTTGGTAGTCATCATCTTTCCCGGCTGGCTTAGTTTGTGGATGGCGGTTCTTGGCGATATGGGCGCTTCCATACTGGTGACATTGAATGGACTGCGTTTGGCCGGTAAACGAGTTAACCGTATGTCTTAACTGCCATGGACAATGCCGTGAAAAAAGAATGGGGAATTGCCAGATGAACATGGTCAAAAGGAATCGGAATGAATGGAGAAGTTAACTGTTGCCATGGAAGATTATCTAAGGGCAATCTATGAACTGCGTCATAAGGATGTGGGAGTGCGCGTGTCCGACATAGCGCTCAGAATGGGTGTCACCAAGGCGAGCGTCAGCCAGGCCACAGCTGTATTGGAGAGCAATGGACTTATCATCAAAGGGGAACATCGGGAGATATATCTCACCTCAAAAGGGATGCGGCGGGTAAAACACATATCCAGTAAGCATACCATCATCCTGGAGTTTTTTACTGAAGTATTGAAAGTCGATCCAGCGGTAGCCGATAAGGATGCCTGCAGCTTTGAACATTCGATAAGTACCGAGAGTTTACGCTCCATTGAGCGATATCTTAAGCAGCACATCCGGAGAGAAACGGGAACGCAAATACAGAACAAACGTCATGGAAACGGTGTTATGGAATAAGTGATGAAAGAGAAAAGGGAGACTGTTAAGCTAATGTTAGTTTGAGCTAACATTGAAGAATATCCCCTATGGATTCAAAATTAACGATGGGAATATAACTTGGGGGATGGAAAGAGGTGCAAAGTTAGAAGGGAATTTCAATGAAAAATGTTAGGAGAGACTAACATCAGAAAAATATTTTGCAGTTGTTTGAAATGTTTAATATGAAAGGAGGTGAAAATCATGCCTGAATAGAGACTATTCATGATTTTAAATCCATGCCAATCAGAAATGGGGTGGCGGTTGTTTCGGAAAAACCGGGACAGCGTGATCATTCAAACTGACTGAATCAAATCACAGTCGAAAGGAGGTTATGATGGGAAGACGATTAATCGCAATCGCTTTTTTGGCCGTTTTAACGGTGATGTGCTCGGTAGCGGCTTTGGCTGCCGCGACAACCTGGGGCGGCCTGGCCGACGAGATGGAAGCCATCCTTAATCAATCATATAATACCTATCGCGCCGGCAATGCCGAGGGCGCCAAGGCTAAAGTCAACCAGGCTTATTTCGGTTACTATGAAAAAGAGGGCATTGAACGAACCGTTCAGGCATACATATCCGGGCGAAGAGCGTCTGAGGTGGAGTACCAGTTCAGCAAGGTGAAAAAGGAGATGACAACCGGGCGACCGGCTGCCGAGGTTCGCCAGTCCTTGGACGAGCTCATCGGGATGCTGCAGGAAGACGCCAATCAGCTGGATGGAAAGAAGGAGAATTGGCTGGGAGTCTTTTTGTCCGCGTTTTTAATTATTGTGCGGGAGGGCTTTGAGGCGATCATCGTGGTGGGAGCGATCATCGCTTATCTGATAAAATCAGGCAACCAGCAGCGAACTAGAGCGGTCTATTGGGGAGCTTTAATAGCCTTGGGTGCCAGTGTAATCATGGCTATCGGGCTGCAACTGCTCAGCGGGTTAAGCGGCGCTAACCAGGAAATCGTTGAAGGCGTCACCATGTTGATTGCGGTGGGAGTCCTGTTTTATGTCAGCAACTGGATGATTTCCAAAGCCGAGACCGAGGCTTGGAGCCGTTATATTGAAAGCAAGGTGCAAAGTTCAGTCTCGCGGGGTAGCCTTTTTTCACTGGCGTTCGCCGCGTTCTTGGCAGTGTTCCGCGAGGGGGCGGAGACGATCCTTTTCTACCAGGCGTTGCTGGCGGATACCAAAACTTATCTTGATATGGTCTGGTATGGTCTGATCGTCGGCTCTTTGGTGCTGGTCGTTGTTTATCTGCTGATTCGTTACCTGAGCATTAAGATACCACTGAAACCGTTTTTTATGGGAACCAGCATCCTGCTTTTCATTATGGCACTTTCCTTTGTCGGAGGTGGGATTAAGGAACTTCAGGAAGGCGACGTAATCGGAGTGACTCCGGTGCCGGGTCTGGTATCCATCGATATTTTGGGGATTTATCCCACGGTGGAAACCTTGTTGCCTCAGGTATTTTTGTTGCTGATGGTCATTGTTTTGATGCTGTATCAAATGCAGAAGTGGCGCCGAATGCGGGAAGCGTTGAAAGCGGGCGCCAACGGTTGATGTGACTTTAATCAAGCGAATGGAATAAATATCGTTGCAATCCAGAAGGTAAGATTTCAAAATTTCCGTGTTTCATTACGAAGCGCGGGATGAAAAACATATATGCAGAAATGGAGGATGAAACAAATGCAGAATAAGAAGGGTTTGATCATTTCAGGAGTGGTAGTGGTGGTTTTATTGCTAGGAGTCGGAATTTACTTTGGTGCTAAGAGGGGGACTGAAGAGTCTGCGGGACCGGCCAGCAATACGGAAGCGGTGGCTCCCGGCGAGGCTGGCGGATTTGAGGAATTCCCGATTGGCGACGATCAGGAACATGGCCCTCTCAATGTGGCGGGCGTTTATTTTCAACCGGTCGACATGGAGCCGGCGGGTAAAAGTCTTCCGGCAGCACAGGCTGACATGCATATCGAAGCGGATATCTCCGCCCGGGAAAACGACCTGGGATACGGGGTGGGCGATTTTGTCCCGTATCTGACCGTCCAATATGAAATTACCAGTGAAGACGGGAAAATAAAACGGGAAGGAACCTTTATGCCCATGAATGCTAGCGACGGACCTCACTATGGGGCAAACATCAAGTTGGGCCCGGCTGGTACGTATAAAGTCCGTTTTATTATTGAAAATCCCGAAGTGCAGGGTTATTTGCTGCATACTGACAAAGCAACAGGCGTCAGCGGACATTTTTGGAAAGAACCGATTGTAGCGGAGTGGGATTTCGATTATGTCCCCAGAGTTTGGTAATGGGTTAGTTTGATAAGCTCTTGATATTGTACGCGCCATGAGAGTAGTTCGCGTAACGGCGCGAGACTTTCATGGCGCGATTTTTTAGCCACAGGCGGAGGGTTAACACCCATGTTGAAATATTTGATCCAGGTGGTAGAAGCTTCGTTTACCACGGGTATCCTTTTAGCGATGCTGTTTACACTGGTACATCTCTGCAATCAAGCAAAATCAAAAGACGGATTGATTTGGGGATTTATTGCAGGAGTGGTGTCTGCGCTTATCTTATCGGTTTTAAAGTATACGACTGTACTGATCAACCGAGAGTATTTTAATATTGGCATTTTATCGGTTGCAATCCTTGCGGAAATCATTTTCTATATACTTTCCTGGGGTGTTCTTCGAAAGAGGGCGCCGGAAATCCGTGAAAAAATATGGAATATCATAAATGCTATTTTAACTGCTTCGTTGCTGCTCTATTGCCTGCCGGATATATTCTTGTACCCGACGGAGTTTGTAATGTCGGGTGAAAGTATGCTTAGTACGGATGTTCTCTTTAAAATCATTGGCTACCTTGGAGGTTTGTTCATCGTAGGCCTGTCAGGGTTGGCCCTCTATAGAGCGGGGACAGGTTTATCGTATAATCTGGTGCGGACTCTGTTAACCGCCGGACTTGCCGTCAATATGGTGAATCAAAGTGCAACCATTGTGCAGTTCCTGCTGGCAAGGCGGATTGTCGCCATGTCAAAATGGCTTTTTGCAATGATCAAACCGGTCATCAATTATCATGAATATTTTCTCTATGCCCTGATGGTGATGACGATCTCATTACCGTTACTATTATGGCTGAAAAGCCTGCATCCGGAAGAAACGTATGCCAACCCCGCGCAGCACCGCAAAATTCGGGCGGCAGCGCGCCGGCAAAGACGCTGGTGCGCTATGGTGGCCGCAGGATATATTTTGGCAGTTTTAAGCCTGACAGTGATCAAGGCCTATGATGAACGGGAGGTTGTCCTTTCCCCGGCGGAACCGATGCGCATCGTCGACAACGCGGTCGTTATACCCCTTGAGAACATCAATGATGGCCACTTGCACCGCTTTGTGTATCGGGCCGTCGACGGCACCGAAGTCCGCTTTATCGTGATCAAAAAGAATGCGGTTGCTTTTGGCGTGGGGCTGGACGCCTGCGACATCTGCGGTCCGACCGGCTATTATGAACGTAAAAACGAGGTTGTTTGTAAACTTTGCGATGTGGTGATGAACGTCACCACCATCGGATTCAAGGGCGGATGCAATCCTGTTCCGCTCGCTTATACCCTGGGGGGTGGCAAGATGGTGATTCAAACGCAGAATTTAGAAAATGAAAAAAACAGGTTTCAATAAGGGAGGTGAGGACATGTTCTGGAGAATGGTGAAGGGCGCGTTTCTGCGACAAAAAGGGAAAATGTTGATGATTGGCTTTACAATCGCTTTGGGTGCCTCTCTGGCCACGGCTATGCTCAATGTATTGCTTGACGTGGGAGATAAGGTGAATCGGGAACTGAAAACTTACGGCGCCAATATCAATGTTCTTCCCAAAAAAACTTCTCTCCTTGATGAGCTTTATGGCGTAGTGGAGGGATCCGGCACGTCGGAACAGTATTTGCAGGAATCAGAGCTCGGCAAGATCAAAACGATCTTTTGGGCTTTTAACATTGTGGATTTTACCCCCTATCTTACCACCCCAGTCAGACTTAATTCGCAGCCAGGCGAGATCAAACTTGTGGGAACCTGGTTTACTCATCATCTGGATCTTCCCACCGGAGAGTCCCTGGATACGGGAATGAAAAACATGAAAAGTTGGTGGGAGATATCCGGCGCCTGGCTAACCGATCAGGATCAGAATGATGCCATGGTCGGCAGCTTGATTGCCGGAAGAAAGGATATCAAGGTGGGTGAGGCCATTACCATCACAGCGCAAGGACGGACCAAGGAATTGATCGTGAAGGGCATTTTTAATGCCGGCAGTGCCGAAGACGAACAAATTTATCTTCCTTTGCCGGTTGCCCAGGAAATGGCAAACCGTCCGGGGCTGGTAAGCAGTATCGAAGTCAGTGCCCTTACCACACCGGATAACGAGCTTTCCCGCCGGGCGGCTCAAAATCCGAAAAGTCTTTCCATCAAGGAAATGGAAACCTGGTATTGTACGGCCTATGTCAGTTCGATTTGCTATCAGATTGAGGAAGTGATCTCGGATGCGGTTGCCAAGCCTATTCGCCAGGTGGCGGAATCGGAAGGCGCGATCCTTGAAAAAACCCAATTATTGATGCTGTTAATCACCATTCTGAGTCTGGTCGGTTCGGCGCTGGGTATTTCCAACCTCGTCACCGCCAGTGTGATGGAGCGCAGCCGGGAGATTGGATTGCTCAAAGCGATTGGCGCACCTGATTTTCCTATTTCATGGCTCGTTTTAACGGAGATACTGGTTACGGCGGTGGTGGGCGGCCTGGCAGGGTATTTCGCCGGGCTAGGCTTTGCTCAAATTATTGGGCAGTCGGTTTTCGGAGCGGCGATCGATATTAAGCCGATGGTTATTCCGCTGGTAGCAGTGTTGGTATTCCTGGTAACCATAGCGGGAAGCATTCCGGCGATCCGGCTTTTGCTGTCGCTACGCCCGGCCGAAGTCTTGCATGGCAGGTGATGATGATGAAAAAACAAACGATGTACTTTAGAATGATAACCAGCTCGCTCATGCGCCGCCGTTCACGAATGATGGTGGCACTATTGGCGGTGGCGATCGGCGCGACGATTCTTTCTGGCCTGGTCACGATTTATTATGACATTCCCCGGCAGATGGGTCAGGAATTTCGTTCCTATGGCGCAAATTTGCTACTCATTCCCGCCGGCGCCCAATCGAAGTTGAGTAGGGAGGCGCTGGCAAAGGCGACTGCTTTTCTTCCTGGCGCTGCTATCGTAGGCATCGCCCCTTACCGATATGAAACGGTCAAAATCAACGAACAGCCGTTTATGGCCGCGGGAACCGATATGGCGGAAGTGAAAAAAACGAGTCCCTATTGGTTTGTCTCAGGGAAATGGCCCGTAAATAACGGATCGGTGCTCATCGGGCAGGAAGTGGCGGGTCGCATCGGTCTTTCGCCTGGCGATACTTTTACCGCGACTGGTACGGCCGTCAATGGTAAGCACTTCGAGCATGACTTTACCGTAGCCGGGATCGTTCAAACCGGCGGTACGGAGGAAGCCTTTCTATTCATGTCCCTTAAAGATTTGGAGGCCCTGATAGGAAACGGCGGTACATTTGATATCGTGGAATGCAGCATTTCTGCTTCCCAAGCAGTATTGGATGGCGTCGTTAAGCAAATCGATGAAAATGTTGCGGAAGTGGCCCCCCGGCTGGTTAAGCGGGTCACTCAATCGGAAGGGACTGTGTTAACCAAACTTCAGGCTTTGGTTTATCTGGTAACGGCGGTGGTCCTGTTGCTCACCATGATTTGCGTCGCCACCACCATGATGGCGGTCGTTGCGGAACGGCGCCGGGAGATCGGTTTAAAAAAAGCGTTGGGAGCAGCCAACCGGAGCATTGTGGCGGAGTTTCTGGGAGAAGGTTTGTTTTTGGGAGGTTTAGGCGGATTGCTCGGCGTTATATTCGGATTTTTATTTGCCCAAACAGTCGGCATGAATGTTTTTAGCCGTTCCATATCCTTTCAGCCGCTACTGATACCGGTAACTTTGATTGTGTCGATCACTATCACCGGACTCGCCTGTCTGGCACCGGTTAGAAGCGCGACAGACGTAGATCCGGCGATTGTTTTGCGCGGTGAATAAGGGAGGAAGGAAATTATGAATTTGTTGGAACTTAAAGATATTTCAAAAATCTACGGCAACGTAAAAGCGCTGCAAAATATCGATCTTACGGTTGGACAGGGTGAATGGCTGGCGATTATGGGGCCGTCCGGTTCCGGGAAAACCACGCTGATGAACATCATCGGTTGCATGGATAAGCCTTCCAATGGCGCGGTTATTTTGGACGGGACCAATATCGCCAGGGAAGGACCCAAAAGCTTGACCGCTATTCGCCGTGATAAGATCGGCCTAATTTTTCAGCAATTCCATTTGATAAGCTACCTCACCGCTTTGGAAAACGTAATGGTAGCCCAGTATTATCACAGTATGCCGGATGAAAAAGAAGCATTGCAGGCACTGGAACGCGTGGGTTTGGGAGACCGGGCCAAGCATCTTCCCAGTCAACTTTCAGGAGGGGAGCAACAAAGGGTATGCATCGCCCGGGCTTTGATCAATTACCCGATGCTGATTCTGGCGGATGAACCTACGGGTAATCTGGATGAAACCAATGAGCATATCGTGCTGGATATTTTCAGGCAGCTTCATCGCGAGGGCAGCACGATTGTTGTGGTCACCCATGATCCAGAGGTTGCCGAGGAAGCGCAACGAACCGTGGTTTTGGAGCATGGACGGGTGGCGCGAATCGTCCGGAATAAAGCGGGAGATAAGGAGGTGTGCGTTTGATGAAAAAAAGGTTGATTGCCGTTATTCTTACTTTGGTATTCTCCTTGGTGGTGCTGACGGGGTGTAAAGAAGGCAATAGCGCCTATAAGGACGGTATTTATACCGGGAAAAGCAGCCAGGATGAACGGGGCGCTTTTGGAGAGGCGACGCTCATCATTGATGACAATGAAATCACGGACTGCCAATATGTCACCTGGCAGAAGGATGGAACCGTTAAGGATGAAAATTACGGTAAGGTGAACGGGGAAATTTCCAATCAGGATTATTATCGCCAAGCGCAGCTTGCCGTAAACGCCATGAAACAATATGAAAAGAAGCTGGTGGAGGTTCAGAAGCCGGAGAAGGTGGATGCCATATCCGGCGCTACGATTGCTTATGACCAATTTAGCGAAGCCGTTGAAAACGCCCTGAACCAAGCAAAAAAGTGATTCAAAGGAAAGGCATTGGGCTATGATTATATTCAAAATTAAAATTTAGGAGGCGATTGTTATAAAAAATAGGCTTTTATCCGCGATGGTGATTGCGGCTTTAGGGCTATTGATTTCACTGGTGCCGGTTTGTATCTTCCCGGCCTGCACTAAAGTGATTGAAACTGCGGCTGGCAATACGGTGCCGATGAAATGCTTTTGGTCCGGGCGGGCTGAAATCGGCACCGGTTTATTGATTCTGGGCGGCGGGGTGTTGATTGCTTGCTTCAAATCGCCGCTGGTTAGGTTTGGAATCAGCATGATGACCGCTTTGGCTGGTATTTTAGGGATTTTAGTCCCCGCCTGGTTAATTGGCGGCTGCGAGATGGCGACCATGACTTGCAGGATGACCACCTTTCCCGCCCTAATCCTTTTGAATGTCTTAACGGTAATGGTCGGTTTGGTAAACGCGATGTATCTCTGGCAACAAAATCGAAACATCACAGGAGCTAAGAAATGGACCAGCAGCCATTAACAACCGTTCAGATCGCTATCCATAATCTGAAACGTAAACCGTTTCGGACGGCCAGTCTGATCCTGGTGGTCGCCTTATTTGCATTCACGCTTTTTGGCGGAACAATTCTCTCGAAAAGTCTGGAGAATGGCATGAATAACCTGTCAAAAAGACTTGGCGCCGACATTCTGGCGGTGCCCTATGGTTATGAAGCGGATATCCAGAGCACCCTACTCCGGGGAGAACCCAGCACCTTTTATTTTGATGCCGGTATCACCGAAAAGGTGGCGGGCGTTACGGGGGTGGGCCGCGTATCCCCGCAGCTTTATCTGGCAACACTGCAGGCGGGATGTTGTTCTTATCCGATCCAGTTGATCGGCTTTGATCCCAAAACCGATTTTGTGATCCAGCCGTGGCTGTCAAACGCACTGCACCGTCCGCTGGCAGACGGAGAAATTGTAGTCGGCAATAGCATCAATGCCAAAACTGGCCAAAAGCTCAAATTCTTCGGCCAGATATTCGGGATAGCCGCCCGGCTTGACAAAACGGGTATGGGCTTTGATACCTCCGTTTTTATGAATCTGACTACGGCAAAGCAGGTGGCCCGGGAATCTGAGAGGCTGCAAGCGCATCCGGTAGCGGAGAAGGCGAACTTGATTTCGTCCGTCACGGTAAAAATCGAGGACGGCTATAACGCTAAGGAGGTTGCTAACAACATCCTTCAAGCGTATGCCAGAGCGGGTGTCCATGTAGTCGTCGCCCAAAATATGATCAGCGAAATTTCCGGCAGTTTGCGCGGACTGATAACCTATATCTACATATTAGCGGGTATTTTATGGATTTTGGCTGTAGGGGTACTGGTCGTCGTATTCGCAGTTACTTTAAACGGGCGGAAAAGGGAATTCAACATCTTTCGAGTTCTCGGCGCGCCAAGGAGCAAGCTGGTAAAGTTGATCCTTTATGAGTCATCTTTGATCAGCCTTATCGGGGCTGTGGCCGGAACGATAACTGCGGCTCTCACGATATTTCCTTTTAGCGCCTATATCGGCTCGCGGCTGGGGCTGCCTTATTTACAGCCTTCATACGGAACCATTTTGATAGTGGCGGCGTTGAGCCTGCTGATGTCCTTCATCACCGGTCCGCTCGCTTCGGTTTATGTTGCGGTTAAAATCGGGAACTCGGAAATTTATACCGTCATGAGGGAGAATGAATGATGCTTTTAGAAGTCAACGGATTAAGCAAGCAATATCAACGGGGGGAGAAGACGTTCGCAGCGGTTGACCGGGTGGCTTTCGCCCTTCGCCGGGGTGATTTCGTCAGCATCATCGGACGATCGGGGAGCGGCAAAAGTACCCTTCTCAATATGCTGGCCGGCCTGTTAACCCCCACCTCGGGCAGTATCGAACTGGAAGGCAAGAATATCTGCACTTTGAAGGATAAAGAAATGTCGGAGTTCCGCAATTCGCGGCTGGGGTATATTCCCCAGGGCGCCGGGGCCCTTTCTAGTTTAACCGTTTTTGACAATGTCCGATTGCCTTATTATCTTTCCCGAAGACAGGGCGATGCCTTTGGCAGGGCATGGTTTCTGCTTGAGGCGGTCGGCCTGTCCGCCCATGCCGAGATGTCGCCCTCCCAACTTTCAGGCGGGGAACTGCGCCGGGTTTTAATTGCCCGGGCGCTGATGAACGAGCCGGATCTGCTGATTGCGGATGAGCCCACCTCGGATTTGGATATCGAGACGACCAAAGAAATCATGGAGCTTTTTTCCCGAATCAACAAAAACGGGACGACGATTTTAATCGTTACCCATGAGTTGGATACCTTGAAATTTGGGAACAGGGTGCTGACCATGTCTTCCGGCAAATTGAGCGAGGGCTTGCCGGCGTCTATGAGTGGCGATATACGTTCTTCATAGGTGGCATTTATCATTTTGGGATCTGTTAAGGAACCACTGATTAATTAACGTTACAGAGTTTCCCTTGATTAAAATTGATTTTTGAAACAAGTAAAGCCAAAAATTCACCCTATCTAGCCTGATGCACATTACCAAGATTGGCGTTGGCAAATAGCATGAAGAACCAGTTTGGGTTCTTGGCTATTCCGCGATCGGATACTTTGGAATAACCGAATTGTCGTTTGACGATTAAAAAAATGGGTGCTCTACTTTGCAACCTGTCGATGACTTGCGGTTTTCAATCTGTTTGCTCCAATGTGTACCCTTATACTGAGCGGTGATCTTACTTTTCCCAGTTGTTTTTCACCATGAGCGATTACCTCAGCCAGAACCGTTTCCACCTCATCAACATGGAAGGCCAGATGTCCCAAGCCCTGCCGGTTGATGCCCATATCATCCTTTCCAAGCCGATCCGGCTGATATTGAAATATTTCCAAGGTCGGTCGGTCCCTCTTCTTCGTACCCGGGCAATTGAAGGTGCATTCCCCGGATTCTGACTCCGGTGACTTTGGTTAATTCTTCAACCCACGGACCGGATAAATCTCTTTCGGGATAGAGTGGTTTGCAGCCAAAGACTTGGATATATCAATTTATATCAAAATCTTCCGACCCAATAGGATCGGCTTTCATTTTCCTTTGGTGAGGTCATGGGCGAGTTCAACTACCCTAGCTGGTCTTAAAGGGTATTCGCCCGACTCTCCGGTTTGAGAGTTGAGCTTCGAGTTTGAAATACCGTGATTGACCCTCAATTTGGGCCAGTTCCCTTTAAGGGATAGGGTCGCTTTTAGACCCTGAATTCAACGAAATTTTTTTTTGCTTAAAGAAGCAAAATTAATTTCAAATATGTGAACAGAGGTATTGGTATGGGATTAGACCTAACGCTTTCCAGGTTTTGCGGGCCAATTTGAACTGCGAAAGTTGAGTATATAATATTTTTAGTATACCATAAAATTTATCCCCGGCGTGAATTCCGGTGCTTATGGAAAATCCAAGTTTTTTGCCATTTTACTCTTTTTTGAAACGGAAAAAATGTTTGATGAAATGAAATCATCCAAGGGAGAAATGAAAAAAAGGTTTGGTGAAATGAAATCACCCAAGGGAGAAATGAAAAAAAGGTTTGGTGAAATGAAATCACCCAAGGGAGAAACGGAAAAAATGTTTGATGAAATGAAATCTCCAAAGGGAGAAATGGAAAAAAGGTTTGGTGAAATGAAATCATCCAAGGGAGAAATGAAAAAAAGGTTTGGTGAAATGAAATCATCCAAGGGAGAAATGGGAAAAAGGTTTGGTGAAATGAAATCACCCAAGGGAGAAATGGAAAAAAGGTTTGATGAAATGAAATCACCCAAGGGAGAAATGGAAAAAATGTTTGATGAAATGAAATCAGCAAAGGGAGAAACGAAATCAGAAATCGCTGGAGCAGCGGAAATTGTTTCGGTATGGCCCGAAGAAATGATTTCAGGGTCGGAGAGATGGCAGACGGCCGGAGAATGCCGGTCATTGAGTCGCAACTTAATTTTGCGGCGGGAAAACGTTCCCCAAATCTTTTCGGCATGGAATCGTTTGTTTTCTAAACGCCTCGCCCAAGGGTGTCCCCACGGCTTAAAGTCCGACGGGGATTGGGTTTAGGGGTGATGTGGGGCAGAGGGGGTGTTGTAGAAAGATATGTATATTTCTTTGTTTGGATTGAATAGCATTGTAATGATTTTTTCCAGAATTTTCAATATCATCAGAAATAATATTTTGAAGGAGACGGATTGCGACGGCGACAGTTTGATTAAAATTGGGTCAACCCTCCAACTTGGCTTCCGCGAATACAAGTATTCAACCTAAATGGAGGAACGAAGGTTTTGGCTTCGTAGTCTTGAAATCAAAGGGCCGGCAGAAGTACGGCTCGGTTGGTATTGGTCAGGCGTTGCGGGCTTTAAATAATTAGAGACGCGCCGCCGTGCTTAAAATTTATGAACTATGATGCCTTGTTATTCATCACGTTGTCTTATCACTAGATCTACTGTTTTCGATCAAATTAAATGAGTAAGATAGAGCCAAATTCTTTAGATTATCATTTTTAGGCTAATATTGTTGTTTTTAATATGCCCTTTGGAGAACCAAAGCGGTAAATCTCCAATCATTTGTCGAGCTAAACAAATGTTTTTACATATAAAATATTGATTTGATTGGTAAAATAATCTGATAATCTTATAATAAAATAATGTGACGTTTTACAATGCCTATAAATGAATGACCAGTGTTATTGTCCACGGATTTCACCGGCTGAGGTCCTTTTGGAGCGGCCCAAAAGGACCCAAAAGGCCGCCGGAACCGCGTAGTTCCGGACCTCCTGCTATTCCTCCAGGGTTTTTGAATGCCGCCGCCATCCGTGGCATTTTGACTGGCAATTATATAAGGCTTTCGGGGGCGACCGCTGTTTTTCGTCCTGAAAAGAAGCCGCGCTTTTCGGCGTCCTGGCCTCAAATGACGGGGAGGGTTTATTTAGGCCAAAAATCAAAAAGAAAGCCTATATTGATTGGCATATAGAGGGGTAGGAGGGGCAAGAGGCGATCAAAAATGAAAGGAAGGAAAAAAGTTGGACTTGTGGCAGAATGATCTGTTGTATAGGAAAAATTATGGCCTATTAGCCTAACCTTTAAAGGGAACCAGCTATGGATTTGCGAGTTTTAAAATGATTGCCGGTTTTGAGGATCTATGGATTTGGATGGGCGGGATTTCGGTCTGAGGCCACGGGTGCGGGTTCTTGAAATGGTGAATCCATGGCTTTGGAAAATATGACGGGTAAAAGTGGCAAAAGGATTTGGGGTGAGGAAGTGATAATTTAGGATATAGGGTAAGTGATTTATTCGCAACAAAGAGCCGGATGGTGTATGACTTGGGCATTGGAATTTATTGTATAAAAAAACATACATATTGTTTTTTTGTTATAAAACATAAAACAATTCAAGTCAAACGGTGGGATCGACTTTTTATTTAGACATATTAAATGTTGTCAAAAAATTGAAATGGTAGGATAATTTAAAATATAATTAAATAATTCTGAAGAGAAATTGAACGAGGTTTGTATATTCGATTGGCGTTTTGGAGCTTGAAGTTCTTTATGACATCGTTAGCAGCGTAAAAATTAAAATTAAATTATCTCTAGCAGAGAGGCATTGGCACTAAAAGGTACCGGAGGCGAGAGAAATGACTGAAAATGAAATTGGGACAATCATAGTTGATACGGCAATTATTGTCCATCGCGAACTCGGACCGGGCCTGCTTGAGTCGGTATGTATGATAGTTTTGGAGGACGAACTGAAGCAAAGGGGTCTACATGTTGATCGGGAAGTGCCTATTCCGATTGTATATAAAGAAATACAATTTGACGAGGGTTTCCGGGCAGATTTGATTGTGGGAGGAAAAGTTATCGTGGAGCTAAAGTCGGTAGAGCATGTAATGGCTGCTCATAGAAAGCAAGTTCAAACATATTTGAGGCTTACCGGGTGCAAGCTGGGTTACTTGCTCAATTTCGGGGAAGAGCTTATGAAGACAGGAATCACACGGTGTGTTAATGGGTTTGAATGAATGATAGTAGTGCGCTGGGGGAATTTTTATCTCCCGCAGAGGCGCGGAGGCGCAGAGGAATGAGAAAAAAGTGTAACGTCTTAAAAAGAAAAGGGGTAATGATATGAAACAGTATAGGAATCTTGATGGAGACTCAAATGTGGCTGGATATGAAATGGGGACTGATTTTATAAGAGTACAATTTAAGAATCGATCTGTATATCTTTATACTTATGCAAGTGCAGGTAACAACAATATTGAGAGGATGAAATCTTTGGCGGAAGCAGGGGAAGGATTAAACGCTTTTATCATGAATCATGTTAGAAAGAAGTATGCAAGAAAAGAAGCATAAACGAATTTAATCATATTACATTATAAATTAGAATCTGGCCTTAATGTATGGATTTATTAATGGCTAATTTCATTTAAAATCTTAATTCACAACTATGCTGTTTGCGAAACTCTTTTTGGTGTAACATGTGATTTTATTATAAAGGAAAGTGCTAAAATCTATGAGTGGAGCAATAAAAAAGATAAAATTAATTAAGTCTATGGCTGTCTTTCAAGATTTCAATTGGGATGTGAGCATACGAGACTCTGGAAACAATATTGCCGAGTTTAAGAGAATTAATATTATTTATGGGCGCAATTATTCTGGGAAAACAACACTATCTCGAATAATAAGGGCATTAGAAACAGGCATTGTATCTAATAAATATGAAAACCCTGAATTCGTTGTTAATCTAGAGGAAGACTGTAATATTACTCGAACTTCATTGCTGACTCATGGTCAAATAATCCGTGTATTCAATGAGGACTTCGTTAAAGAAAATCTCCATTTTATTATCGATGATGAACAAAGTATTAATGCCTTTGCAATTCTTGGAGATGAAAATAACAGGCTTGAGGAAGAAATCAAAATACGTGAATTAGAACTTGGATTTGAAGAAATGGCTAGCGGCCTTTATGGAAAATTGAAGAATGCAACAATTACATTTGACTCTGCTAAACAATGTTATGATGTTGCTAATAACAATCTTGAGATTAAATTGACAGATAAAGCTAACAAAACTGGAACTGGTATCAAACATGATAAGATTTTCGGTGATGCAAACTACAATGTTTTAAAAATAAAGAAGGATATTAATGAAGTGACTTCCGATACTTACAAACCTTTAAATGATGAGGAAGTTACTAGGTTATTTCAACTGCTTAAAGAAGAAGCGAAGCCGACAATTCAAGAATCAACTGCTTTTAATTTAAAATTTGACTTTTTTGCTCTGAGAACCAAAGAGTTAGTTGAAAAAAAAATATCGGTATCGGAACCCATTCAGGATTTACTTAATGATGCGGTTTTACAAGCTTGGGTCAGAGATGGTCGCTTACTTCATGAATCCAAAAGGAACACTTGTGCATTTTGTGGTAATCAATTACCGAATGATTTGTGGGATAAATTAGAAAAACATTTCAACAAAGAATCTGAACAATTACGTGACGATATAAATCAACTAAGTAAACAAATTCAATCTGAAAAAACTCGTATTCCTGCTTTACTTATTATTAGAACCAGTGATTTCTATTCAAATTATTCAAGCGAAATTGATGAACTAAAAACAAGTTTTGAAACAACAGTCAATGATTATTGCATATCGCTACAATCGTTAATAGATATACTTGAGCAAAGAAAGAATGATATTTTTACCTCCTTCGTATTTTCTGAACCAAATAATTTTTCACATGCTCTGAATGAAATACAGAATAAGTATGAAAGTCTTCGAATTCAATCAAATAACTTCACAAACTCGCTAAGTTCTATGCAAATTAAGGCAAGAAACGCTTTGCGTTTACATGAAGTTTATTCCTTTGTTGCCGATATCAACTATTCAACTGAATGGAAGACTATTGAGCATTTGAAACAAAATCTTGAAAATGCTAAAAAAGAACAAAGTGCGGCCGAAGAACAAATAATTCCTAAAAAACAAGCTATTGCAGAGTTAAAGGCACAATTGAAGGATGAAAGCAAAGGTGCGGAAAGAGTAAATGAACTTTTAAACAATTTTTTTGGGCATAAGTCTATATCTTTAAAAGCTGTTGAAATCAGGGACAACGGAGAAAAAATAGGGTATCGTTTTGAAATTACAAGAAATAATAAGAAAGCATATCATTTAAGTGAAGGCGAATGTAGTCTCATTTCACTTTGTTATTTTATAGCTAAATTAGATGATGTCGAAACAAAAGGAAATCAGCCGATCATATGGATTGATGACCCAATTTCAAGTTTAGATGCCAACCATATCTTCTTTGCGTATAGTTTAATTAATTCTGAAATCGTTAAGAAGGATAAGCTCAAGCAGCTTTTTGTATCAACTCATAATTTAGATTTCTTAAAGTATTTGAAGCGATTACCGGGAGCGTTAAATAAAAATTCTTCTCAATATTTTATTATTCAACGTAACGGCGAGAGTAGTAGTATTCAATTAATGCCGAATTATTTGAAAGAGTATGTAACGGAATTTAATTTTTTATTTCATCAAATTTATAAATGTGCAAAGGCTGATATTATGAACGATAATAATTATGATTGCTATTATAACTTTGGAAACAATGCGAGAAAATTCTTAGAGGCATTCCTTTATTATAAATATCCAAATGCTAAAGAAAATGACGGTAAATTGGAACGATTTTTTGGTGATGATGCTTTGGCATCTTCACTAACGGATCGGGTAAACAATGAGTATTCACATCTTGCTGGCATATTTGAAAGAAGTGTCATGCCAGTTGATATTCCGGAAATGAAAACCGCAGCCGAGTTTATTTTAAAAAAAATAAAAGAAAAAGATATCGATCAGTATAATGCTTTACTGCAGAGTATTGGTGAGGAACAGAAAGAAAGTAAAATATGAATAAAATCAAATTAATCATCAAAATTATGAGCTATTACAAAAAATCGGTCGGAATGCCAAAATTCAGGGAAAGAACCTGGGCATGAGCTGAAGTGCTACCAGAAGAAGAGGACAAATAGAACTTCATTCGGAGGATTATTACTTGTAGATAAAAGACCTAATGGAGGAAAAGTATAAACAAAGTTTCGATGAAATTAGACATAAAGTAGATGAAGTAATTAAGTTATTAGGAGAAGTTTTATGCATAGTAAACTTTCTGATCACAAGTTTAAAAAAGGAAAATTCGTAACACCTTGGAATGAGTTGATGAATGGACTCATGCAAGAGAATTCTTGGTATCGGGGAAGACTGCCAGAATATTTGTGGTTAGCCCTAATAATAGAACACTATGGTAGAGAGAATGGGTTAGTTAAATGTATTTCTATTTTTAGCAAATTAAGAGAACAAGTTCCTGATCTATCTACCCCTAAATTTTCCAAAATATTAAAGCTTGATTCTAATAAGCAAAATGAACTGTATGATTATATAATAAATGTTATTGATGTTAATACATTAACACCTTTAACAACCATATTTACATATTCTAGTTTTCCGAGTTTTGCCTCAAAATTTCAAACTGAATTGACTATTAAAGGAAAAATAGGAAAAATCAACTCGGTTATGAGAAAAACCAGTGATCATCAATCCCATCTTTCAACAGACATACGGTTTTTAGTAATTTACTTTAATTTACTATCTGGTAAATTACAAATGCCAAGAGAAACGCTAGATTTGTTACTAGAATATCCAAAGTTATCTCATGATGATGGAAAAATGAGAATGATACGCCCTATGGTACGGGCCACAGAAATAGCGCCTAGTGAAATCGATCTTTATGATGCAGATTACCTAGATGTTTTTTGGGAGGGTGTTAGCAGAATGAGTGATTGTGAGTTATTTTGTATTGATTTTATGGGAGATTCACCAAACACAGAAGATTACATGAAATATGTAAAAACAGTAATGCAATATTATACAGATTTATTGGTTTCAGTAAATCCCCTTGATAATAAAATGCTTGTTCTTTTAGGAATTGCAACTTATTCATATAAACGGCTATTAGAATTAGTTAATCATGATCTCTTTTATGCTATTTCCGGGAGGAGTATCGTTCGTATACTAATAGAAGACTATATAATGATGAAGTATCTGCTTCAAAATGAGTCAGCGCACGATGATATATGGACAGAATATCAATATTATGGAATTGGTCAGTATAAACTCATTGTTGAAAGATATAAACAATCAGGGAAAACATTAACCGATAGCCATGCCGTATATGATTATATGGATATGTTAGTTAATGAATATAAAGACAAAGAGTTTATCGATATGGATACTACTTATTTTGACAAGCAAAATATTAGGGGAAAAGCAATAAGTGTTGATGAAAAAGAACTCTTTGATTTCTTTTACGACTATGATTCTGCTTTTGAACATGGATTATGGGGCGCAATCCGAGAAAGTTCACTTATTAAATGTGATTCACCTTCCCATCAATATCATTGTATCCCGGATATAGAAGATAAACAAAAGATGAAAAATGTATGGAATGATTGCGTTGAAATCATGAATAAAACACTAACTATACTAGAAGGTGTTTACGGTCTTCCTTCACATTTTTCAAGAGAGGCTGAAAAAGATGGAAACTGATTTATTAAAAGATGAATTGCAGAAACTCCAAAATGAATATAGAAAAATTCTTGAACTGGCATCAAAAAATATATACCAAAAAGAGTCCAATGCTATAATTGATGAAATTAACATTTTTTGGTATAGGAATAAAAAATTAGTTCAATGTATTTTACGTTATCTGTATAAACCTTATAGTGCGTATGTTTTTACAGCGGCTACTATTATGGACTTAGATGATTATGAACATTATCCATTTGTAGCTCTAGGTAAGTGTCATTTATGGGATGATCCAATATGTAAGTATGCTGAAATAGCAAGAAAAGGTAATAATCCCTTTGAACAAGCAATGCGAGAACAAATAATATCAACAATCCATGATAATATCAAGATTCTTGATAAGGCCTCAGATATTATTTATATTTTACCTATACGATTATTATCAGATATTGATACCAAAATGCTCCAAAGTACTGCCCGAAAAGTTTTTTTTGATATGTTTAAAGAGAATCTAGATTTAGATAACTACAGAAAAAATTTTAAAACAATTAGTGATATAAAGAATGGATTATTACCTGGTATGGAAGAAAATATTGTTTTTTCTGAAGAAGATAATAATACAATTGATTTTGAAACCAGATTTAGAAACTACAAAGAATCTGCAGTTTTTCCCTTGCCAATTAATGCTACAGATGCAGACTTTTTTTGGGTTGGTATATACGGTTATTTATTACAAGTAATTGATATTGTTTCCATGTGTTCAGAATTTCAACTGATTCCTTACATTAGGTTTAAAGTAGCAATTCAATATATATTAACGTTATATCCAAATTTTTGCCATAATCAAGAACTTACTGATATGATATTTAAATGTATAATAGCACATGTGTTACATATTACCTTTGATAAAGAGAAAATATGTAATATCGATTTTAGGGAATATTATCAAACTATTCAAAATTATAATTTTGAAAACTGGCTATTCTCAGATTTGCAACATAAAAAAATATCATTATCTAACCTATCATTGAGAAGGGTGATACCTATAATAGAAAAAAACTTTGAGTCTTTTATGGCAAAGTCTTATAAAAATACGACAACCAGTCCTATTAGCTAGTTTTTCTTATGATGTCTATGATGAACTGGGCTTTTACTTATTTTCATCGTCTTGTATAACCTCAAATAATTCCCCAGGTCCAATCTTAAATAACTTACATATTTTCTCCATAGTCTCAAAATCAATCCGGTTTACCTTTTCATGATAAAGATTAGATATTGTAGCCCGGTTTAATCCAGTTTTTTCATGGACATCTTGAATCGTCATCTTATGGATGCCCATCAATTTTGAAAGATTACACTTTATCATGTCAAACCTCCCATGAGCAAATTATAAATTAAAATAAACTTAAAGACAAACAAGATGAACGACTAGTTACTTGACAAAACAGATAACAAATTATATAATTTAATCAATTAATCATTTATAATGTTCAACTAGTAGTTTAAAAGTGATGAAAAATTTTTTTTGATTTCACATTTCGAACTTTGTTCTTCCAACTTATAATAAGCCGTACAAGAACAACAAATGCCTTTGTATTTATCTTTACGGAGGTACCCTCCCATGCCTTTATCATCGATCAACATCTACACCCTAAAACAAATCCGTACCAAGCGCCATCGTTATGATCTGGAAGACCATCCAATCACCAGCCGTTTGATCTGCTATAAAGTCCTCCAATTTCTACTTGATCTCAAGTCAGAGCTGGTCGAGAAGTTCGGCATTATATCATTGAGTTCCAGAAATAAAATCATCGGCATCTCGGGATTGGAAATCCCGCCATCATCGGCACCGGCTCCCTTGATCAACTATACATCGAACCCCGGGAAGTCTTTATGGCGGCCCTGATGAAGCGCATGCTAGCATGCGACGCCAAATCAATCATCGCATTCCATAACCATCCCAGTGGCGAAGCTACCCCCATCCGGGATGACATTGATCTCACCCACAAACTCCAGGAAGCCGGGGAAAATCATGGGTATTGAACTGTTGGATCATGTGATAACGGGAGAACGGAGTTATTGTAGCTTGAAGGAAAAAGGACTGTTATAAAGGGAAAAGTGAAAAGAGAGAAGAGAAAAATGTTTCTGGGCTTGTATATTTAGGCGAAAAAAACAATCTGAAAAAACCCAAAGCAATGGCTTAAAGAATCCACATTCAAAAGTTTTTCCGTCTTCATGGAGGAAGACGGGCACCGCTTTTGCACATGGATGTAAAATAGCGGTTGCCATCGGAAGCTTCATATAATTGCTAGTCGAAAGGCCATGGAAGGCGAAGACCCTCTAGAAACGCGTGTCCAGATAAATCGAATCATACTAACGGGTGTAAGTCCCGTCCCGGTAATCGCCAAGGAGCCGGGTAGCTAATCCCGGTGCGTCACAGAGATGTGGGGTGCTAAGCGGGAGGATAAAGTACCTGTTTAAAAGCAGGGCGAGCAAAGATACAGGCCGTAACAATCGCCTACAAAGTAGGCAGGTGAATTCTGCCGCATCGTCAGAGAATCCGTACTTTACTCCATGGATGGGTCAAAGTGAAGTAACGTGACAAGAGGGAGCCGAATCCGGGTTTTTTGGATGAAGGCCACGGAAGACGGGAAGAACTTGGATGTGTTTAACACAACACCGTCAAAGAACCCTTCGGTGTAGAGGAAACGGCATGTAACGAAAGTATGGTACGGAACTGGAGAGACCCTTCCCTGCATAGGAAAGCCGCCATATAAACCCACGGCGAAATTGACGGTAGCAGAAAGGGAGTCAGAGGGGTTCATAGTACCAGAGAAGCTACGGACAACATAACCGCAGCCAGGGAAGGAACCCTGCTTCATTCAAGCTAACCTAAGGAGGTACGAGCAAGTGAATGCCCTAAAGGCTAACCACACCAAAGCAAAAGTTCAACAACTCCAAAGGAAGCTCTACCTAGCAGCCAAGCAAAACAGCAAGCGGAAGTTCCATGCTCTCTACGACAAGCTTTATCGGATAGACATCCTCGAAGAGGCATGGCAACGAGTCAAAGCTAATCGCGGCACTGGTGGAATTGACGGTATCAGCCTAGTCGACGTAGAAAACTACGGAGTGTCAAAACTCTTGACGGAAATAAGTCAAGCCCTAAAACAAGGAGATTATCGCCCGAAGCCGGTCAAGCGAGTATTCATCCCGAAACCGGATGGACGGAAACGTCCCTTGGGAATACCGGTCATCCGGGACCGCATTGTCCAGATGGCGGCAAAGATTGTTATCGAGCCCGTATTTGAAGCTGATTTCAAAGAAAGTTCCTATGGATTTCGCCCCAAGCGAAGTGCCCATCAAGCACTGGAAGTCATTAGGAAGGCCTGTAATCAAGGAGGCTGGTGGGTGGTAGATGCTGATATTCAAAGCTATTTCGACAACATCAACCACGGGAAACTGCTGAAATTGGTAGAAATGCGCATCAATGACCGCCGCATACTTAAGCTTATTCGGCAATGGTTGAAGGCCGGAGTCATAAATGCTGGCCAATACGAGGAAACTGTCATTGGGAGTCCTCAAGGTGGCGTTATCTCTCCACTGCTGGCTAACATCTATCTAAACTATTTGGATACAGTCTGGGAAAAGAACAGGGAAAACCTGGGAAAACTCGTAAGATACGCAGATGACCTGGTAATTATCTGTAAAACGGAGACGAATGCCAAAGCAGCACTGAAACTCTTAAAAGGGATTATGCAACGGCTGGAGTTAACGTTACATCCGGAAAAGACCAAGCTGGTTCCGATGTGGAAAGGCCGGGGAGGATTTGATTTTTTGGGTATGCACCATAAAAACTTTGTTATGGTTGCAAAACATGCCCGGATATATCAAGCAACGTATCAGTTTCCAAGTATGAAAGCCATGAAGAAGATGCGGGCAGCTGTAAAAGATGAATTATCGCACCGATCAGTATTGAAGATGGACATAAAAGAGTTAGTAAATCAACTGAATCCGAAGATACGCGGCTGGCGGAATTATTATGGGATGAATACTGCTAAGCAATGGCTTAGGAAAGTAGACTGGTATATATTTGAGCGTTTTACTATCTGGTACAACAAGAAAACACAACAAAAAGGTCATTATCAGCGGATGGGAAAAGTATACCAGATATTGCAAAACGAAGGTTTGCTGAAACTTGTTGATTAGCGCATGCAGCTAGGTGAAGAATGTCGGAAAGCCGGATGAGGGAAAACTTCACGTCCGGTTTGATGAGGAGGGGCAGGTTTGTCCCTGTCCTTTACTCTATCGGGATGAATAAAGGGAGGTTCGGAAGCCGTAGGTTCCGAGCGGCGGATTCAAAAGGTGCGCCGCCCCGCACCTTTTGTCCTGGAGGGGTCGCGTGCCCTGTGCACGCGTTGGGGGAGGTAGGAACAGTCTCCCATCGGCCCTGAATTAGTCCGAAAGAAGTTTTGGTTCCTGGTATGTTATTTATATCCCTAATATTATTCTCTAACAGTAGTAGCAGGGGGTCCGGGGGATGTTGATAACTGTGGACAAGTGAACAGAGGAAAAAACCCATCACTTAGCAAATTGT
>JAFABB010000016.1 GCA_023426245.1 Bacillota bacterium | reverse complement strand
TATTGGAAACCAGACTGCCGGCTGAAGATTTTCAAACGGTGGAAGAGCTTTTGGATGTGGATTGCAATATAAGCGTGATGGAAGCTTACGCATCCTTTGGATATGGTTTTAAGCTCGCCGTGTTGATGATGCTGGAAGTGATGGATATAAAGATAGGGAAAAGAGAAAAGGGCTGATAAAAAATTAAAACTGTTGGATCATGTGATAGCGGGGGATTATTCTAAGAAGGCTGTCTCCCCCCGCTGTTGCGTGAGAAGGATCAAGGCGGCGAAAAAGAGGCAATCAAAGATCCCTCGCTCGTCCAAAACGGGAGAGGGCCAATGAGAAAAATGTTTGACGAAATGAAATCATCCAAGGGAGAAATGAAAAAAGGATTGGCGAAATGGTATTAAAATAAAGGCGGGCAGGAAATCTTAAGATGTTGTCGAAATAATGTAAAAATTTTGTAGTCATTTTGTGGTAGCGGTGATATAATGAAAATCGAAATTCGCGGCGTGGAGGAGTTGAGCTTCCGGGAACGCCAGGTTGTCGTCTTAAAGGAAATGGGAGAAACAGCCGATAGTATTGGTAAGAAGCTGGGAATCACCCAGAGTTCGGTGGCGACTTTATACAATCGCGCCAAGGCAAAGGGCTATGAAGTGGTTATTGTTCTGCCCGGATCGGCTTTGGGGATATCCGGCGCGGATGATGAAGAAACGTAAGGAGAGTAACGGATGGAAAGGCCGAGAACCTTTTTGGATCAAGATAATCGGTTTAACAGGATTCCGGAAAATGTTCCGATCCATCGTGTCAAAAAAGCAAACAAGAAGTGGCATTTCCGGCCGCGTTCAATATGGCCTTTTGTAATGTGGGGTTTAGCCTTGTTTGCGGGATTAAAAATTACCGTTATTCCTTTGGTTGAAGGAGTTTATTATTATATTGCCAGCACCAGCGAGATTCATCAGTTGAAAAACCAGTACGGCACGATGCAAAAACAGTTAGTGGCGATTCGTAAAAAACGGGATTATATGAAAACACCCTCTTATGTTGAGGAAAAAGCTCATGAAATCGGGCTTGTCAAGTCGGAGGAATCCCAAATGATAGTCGCTGAAGGGGCTTACGATGATGAATCGTCGGGCAAGAAAAATGAAGCCCCAAATAAGCCGTCAGTCAAAAATTAAAGCGGCTAAAATTTAAATTGAAAAATCCAATCCTCTGTTCATAAATATCCATAATTGATGGAGGAAATCCGAATTCGTCAAGAAGTCTTAAAAATTGCGTTCGTTTTTGAACTGCAGTTTTTTTATGTTTTATGGACAATTTTGAACTGTCAATTCCAGGCCGCTTTTGGTATAATTTGTTTCAGAACATTTCAAAGGAGTTTTAGAAAATGGATTTAATCAAAGTGATTGCCGCAGAACTGAAAATTACGCCGCGCCAAATCGAAAGTACCGTCAAATTGCTTGATGATGGAAATACTATTCCTTTTATCGCCCGTTACCGGAAGGAAGCAACCGGGGAGCTTGATGAGGAAAAATTACGGGATATTGAGGAACGTTTAAATTATTTAAGGAACCTGGAAGCCCGAAAAGGGGAAGTTTTGAAATCCATTGAGGAACAGGGTAAATTAACCCCGGAATTGGCTCAATCGATTATGGAAGCCACCAAGCTTCAAGAGGTGGAAGACCTTTACCGTCCGTATAAACAAAAGAAACGGACCCGGGCCATGATTGCCAAGGAAAGAGGCCTGGAACCCTTGGCGGATCTTATTTGGAACCAACAACTCGAATCCGGTAACACCGATGAACTGGTGGCGCCGTTTATCAATAAAGAAGCGGGAGTGGAAACCCCAGAGGACGCTTTAGCCGGCGCCCGGGATATTATCGCCGAGAAAGTATCCGATGATCCCGATTACCGTAAGGTCCTCCGCGAATTTTTGTGGGAAGAGGCTTTGATTGCCTCTGAGGCTAAAGAGGCGAAAAAAGGTAGTAAAAAGAACGAAGAAGCTGCGGAACTTGATGAATACCGTATGTATGCCGAGTTTAAGGAACTGTTGAAAAAAATTCCTCCCCACCGGATATTGGCCCTCAACCGCGGCGAAAAAGAAGAAGCATTGAAAGTGACTTTGGAAGCGGAACATGAGACGGCTTTGAATAAATTGACAGCCCTGATCGTCGCCAACCGCAAATCAATTTTTACCGCCCAGTTGGAAGAGGCGACCGCTGATGGATATAAACGACTGTTATTTCCTTCTTTGGAAAGGGAATTACGGGCGGCGATTACCGAAACAGCCGAAGAACACGCCATCAAGATGTTCGGCCTCAATTTGCGGAATTTAATTTTGCAACCTCCGGTCAATGGACTCCGGGTGATGGGCATTGACCCGGGATACCGTACCGGCTGCAAACTGGCAGTCGTGGATGAAACCGGGAAATCACTGGCAACCGGGACGATTTACCCGCATCCGCCGGTTAACCGCTGGGAAGAAACCCTGGAAGTATTACAAAAGCTGGTTGAGAAATATCATGTTTCTTTAATATCCATTGGCAACGGGACAGCCTCCCGGGAGTCCGAAACATTGGTGGCGGAATTGATTCACAGGCTGGGGGCTACCAAAACCTCTTATTGTATCGTAAGTGAGGCTGGAGCCTCGGTGTATTCGGCTTCGAAATTAGCCAAAGAGGAATTTCCCGATCTCGATGTTTCGATCCGGGGCGCCATTTCCATTGCCCGGCGGATTCAGGACCCCTTGGCGGAGCTGGTTAAAATCGACCCCAAATCCATTGGAGTCGGCCTCTATCAGCATGATGTCGACCAGAAGAAATTGGGAGAAACCCTGGGTGGGGTTGTGGAATCTTGCGTTAACTATGTAGGAGTGGACCTCAACACTGCTTCTCCGGCGTTGCTTCAGTATGTAGCCGGTTTGCAGCCTGCGGTAGCCAAGAACGTGATCGCTTTCCGTGATGAAAACGGTAAGTTTAAAAACCGGGCCCAGCTCAAAAAAGTAAAACGTTTGGGAGATCAGGCTTTTGTGCAAGCGGCGGGATTTTTAAAAATCGCCGATGGCGATGAGCCATTGGACGCCACTGCGGTTCATCCTGAATCCTATGAAATAGCCCGGAATCTTCTGAAGAAATTGGCCTTTGCTCCCGACGATATCCGTGATAAAGAACGGCTGGCCTTATTAAAAACGAAGTTACAGGATGTTAATATTGATAAAACTGCTGCAGAACTTGAAGTGGGAAAACCAACCTTGAAAGACATCGTAGAGGCGCTGGCCAAACCGGGACGCGACCCCCGTGAAGATTTGCCGAAACCCATTTTCAGGAATGATGTCTTGACGATGGAAGACTTAAAAGCGGGAATGATGCTAACGGGAACGGTCCGGAATGTGATTGATTTCGGGGCCTTCGTGGATATCGGCGTCAAACAGGACGGCCTGGTTCATATCTCGGAGCTTTCCGACAATTATGTAAAAAACCCCAATGATGTGGTGGCTGTGGGCGATATTGTAGAGGTCCGGGTGAAGGAAGTCGATCTGGTACGAAAAAGAATCGCTTTATCGATGAAAAAAGAAGCCGGAGAAGACGCACCCCAAAGTCCAGCCATGGGAGCTGGAACCAAAAAACCTGTTCGAAGTGATGCTTCCAAAAAGCCGACTGAAACCAAAGATATTACCGCCAACTCTTTAAGAGAGAGCTTTTTGAAAGCGGGCTTCAAGGTGAAATAATCTTTCGGTTGTCGGAATCGTATCAACAAATTTCGGTTCATTATCCTATCCCTGTCAGCAAATGTCTGCGGGGATAGGATTTTTTTACCATTTGTGAACTAGCCTATAGGATAAATCCTATTCATATATATTATCATACGAAAGGTAAAGTCCAGATAGTATTCATCCATTTTTAGCGGATTGTTATTGAAAAGTCATAGGGAAGCGGTTGTTATTTCATTAAATATTCAGCCCTTCCTTCGGAGTAGTGAGGAGGTATATGATGATTAGGGTTTTATCAATCGATGGTGGAGGGATCCGGGGGATTATCCCGGCAATGGTTCTTTCGGAGATTGAAAAAAGAACCCAAAAACCCATTGCGGAGCTTTTCCACCTTATCGCCGGAACATCAACCGGGGGTATTTTAGCTCTTGGCTTAACCAGGCCGGATGGTAATGGCAAACCGGAATACAGTGCCGATGATATGATTGAATTGTATGAAAAGGAAGGGAAGGCGATTTTTTGCCGCTCGTTGGGCCATAAGCTGCTGGCGCTGGGATTTATCCTCCGTGAAAAATATCCTGCCCGTGGTATTGAAAGTATTTTGGCTAAATATTTCAGAAATACCCGCCTTAAGGAAGCGTTGACTGAAGTGTTGATTACAGCTTACGATACGGAAAACCGCGATTCCTGGTTTTTTAAAAGTACCAAGGCAAAGAATGTCAATCATCCGGAAGCGGATTTTCTAATGCGGGATGTGGCTCGCGCTACCTCTGCCGCACCCACATATTTTTCACCTGCGAAAATTAAGACCCTCACAGCAGTGGATTACTGCAGTTTGATTGATGGAGGAGTATTTGCCAATAATCCTGGTATGTGTGCCTATGCTGAAGCAATTGCCAATGCCCGCGCCCATGATCGTCAAAACCGAAAAAATTTTACTTCCGGCGGAACCAGGACCATTTGTGAAAGTACAGACGATATCATTCTATTATCACTTGGGACTGGACAATTTTCCCGTCCATTGCCCTATGCCAAAATAAAACACTGGGGGATTCGCTGGGCTCAGCCGATTTTGGATGTAGTATTTGATGGAGTGAGCGACACTGTAGATTATCAATTGCGGAGATTGCTGCCCCCCGCTGAAAACGGAATGCCCCGTTATTACCGTTTTCAAGTGCGCTTGGATCAAGATAACGATCAGATGGATGCCGCGGACCCGGACCGGATTCATATGTACAAAGTGTTAGGAGAGAAATTGATTCAAGAAAATCAACGAAAAATTGCGGAATTGTGTACCCAACTAACCGGGAAAAACCTCATCCGGAACTCAAAAATAAAAGCGTTCAGTGTAAGCTAGTAAAACGTTCTCTAAATAACTACTTAATGGTTGGGAACGTTTTACTTAAGTAGAGCGTATCTTCCCTATTCTGATTGCCGTTTATTTATGAGACGCTCTACTAGTTTTCTAGCATGGTCTCTTTAAAAAACCATGTCGACGACTATTTTCGATGACAATCGCGGCTACCTCCCCAGGATCGTCAACGATTTGCAGCAATTTTAAATCTTCCGGACCAATGCTGCCTGCCGGGAGCATTTGTTCCTCCATCCAGGCCAGTAAGCCCTTCCAATAGGAAGAACCGTAAAGTACAATTGGGAAATGGTCTATTTTATCGGTCTGAACCAAGGTTAAGGCTTCAAACAGTTCATCCATGGTGCCAAAACCGCCGGGCATAATGATGAAAGCGACTGAATATTTGATAAACATTAATTTCCGTACAAAAAAGTAGCGGAACTTTAAAGCGATGGTTTGATACGGATTGGGAGCCTGTTCGTGGGGAAGTTGAATACTGCAACCGACAGAGGTGCCGTGAAATTGGAATGCGCCTTGATTGGCAGCTTCCATGATTCCCGGACCTCCACCGGAAATCACGCTCATGCCGGCTGCCGATAAATGCTGTGCTATATCAATTGTAGCTTGATAATATGGATTATCGGCTCCAAAACGGGCTGAACCAAAAATGGTCGCAGCCGGACCGATTTTTGAAAGAGCATCGAATCCTTCGACCATCTCGCCTTGAATCCGTAAAATTCGCCAGGGATCTTGGGTTGTAAAATCAGATATAGGCGGGCAAGGCGTTTGAAGAAGTTCCTTGTCTTCATTATCCAGGAAACCTTGAGGGTTTTGAAGTTGAATCATTGTAATCACCGGAATTATTTTGCCCAGTGATTTTTTTTATAAACCTGTCGAAAGAGTTTTTCCTAAAGCAAGCCGGGAATCGAGGATTAAAGAAAGTATAAATCCCGCCATAATTGTAAAAATTGATCACGGGAAGTGAAGAAATGGCAGATCAAGAAAATACGAATGAAATGAAAAAAAATTCCAATGGTAATGAGCAACTTAAATGGGAAACCGCAAAAGAGGCAGGGAAGATAGGTGGAAATATGGTCAAAAAGTTGGTAGAGAAAGGAAAGAGTGAGTTGGCCAAAGAAATAGAATAATTTTCAACCAGGGCTGTCTTAAAAAAGTATTATCATTTAAAAAAACAATCCGAAAACAACAACAGATACCAAGCTTCGGAAGTGAAGATTTTTTTATTTATGAAAAATACTTTTCGGGACAGCTTCTTTTTTGAAATATAATCTTTTCGCAACGAATAAATTACAAGTTAAACATTAGAACTCTATTATAAACTATGATAGAGGCTTTTTGGAAGTAGATTCCTATCGATTACCTGCTAAAATTGGTCGTTATGGGCAGGATTTACCCCCTATGGAACGAATATCTAAGAAAACCGTTTCAAATGAATGATGGTATGCCTGACTTTAGTTGCTGTTTTATCACAAAAATTTTTTTGGAAGGCCTTGGTTAATAGTTTGATCCTGAAGTAAATTACCCGTCTGACCGGATTAGGAGTTGATAAAGTGCCAGTACATAAGATATATCGCAGGATAGGTCTTATCCTTTTTTTCATAACTTTTATGATATGTGTCGTGCAAACTTCGCTGGGAGTCGATAAATTTTTTCCTCTCGACAAAATCAAGCCCGGAATGAAAGGCTACGGTTGCACGGTTTTTTCTGGTACGAAAATCCAAAAATTCGAGGTGCAAGTGATTGGCTCAGTCAATAAGAGTATGGGGAAAGACAAACTGTTTTTGGTGAAATTAAGCGGTAAATTGTTGGAGGAAAATGGCGGCCTTTCAGCCGGTATGAGCGGTAGTCCGGTTTATTTTCATAACCGGCTTGCGGGCGCAATAAGTTATGGATTTGAAAATGCGGATTCATCTCTAGCCTTAGTTACTCCGATAGAGATGATGCTGGAAATGAGGGAATCGAATGAACGGGCTTTTTATCTCCCGTCATATCATCTAAGGGCAGTTCCGGTTCGTACGCCGATTATTATATCGGGAATGAAAAAACGAGGGTTTAATTTATTGTCTCGTTCGTTGGAAAATTATGGTTTCCGAACGGTGGCTGGGCTTGATGGGGGAGAATCCAGCCTGGAAATGGGAAAGAATTTAATCAAGCCCGGCAGCGCTATTTCAGTAATGATGGTTGCAGGGGATTATCAGGTCTCGGCTCTTGGGACCGTCACTTGGATTAACGGTAAGGATTTTTTGGCTTTTGGCCATTCCTATAACAACAAAGGCAAGGTTGATTATTTCGCATACCAGGCTAACGTTCTCCAAACGGTCCAAAGTTCACAAATGGCTTTTAAGCTCGGTACACCTTTGAAAATGATCGGTCGAATTACCGAGGACCGTCAAGCCGGCATTTTTGGGAAGTTGGAAGAGATTCCTGCCTATATTCAGGTACAGCTTAATATCCGGGACAATGAAAGAAATCGTCTCAAAAAAAGTACGTTTTATGTGCAATCCAATGAACAAACAGCGCGTGATTTAATTGTAGCCGGTGTAACCGATGCCATCGATCAAACTCTTGATCGGGTCGGCCCTGGAACCGCCACTGTATCTACTGAAATTACAACTTCTTCCGGGAACGATAAAATCGTTCAACAAAATTTGTATTACAGTAAAGATATTTCTACTGCATGTGTCAAAGATTTGAATGATTTACTAACTCTGCTGGTGGGTAATGATTTTTCCTCCATCGCTTTGAAAACCATTTCTGTAAATGTAGACTTAAGAAGCGAACAAAAAACCGCCCGAATTGTTAAAATTACTTCGGAAACTACCAAAGTCAAACCGGGTGATATTTTGCGGCTTAGTGTTCTCTTACACCGTTTTCGCGGCGATGATTTTACGGTGCCGCTGGAGGTAAAAGTGCCATCGTTTGCAAAACCGGGAAAGTTGAATTATATAATTTACGGTGGTTCAAAAGAGATGGCCGATGGGCAAGAAGAAGACAAAAAGGAATCTTTTAAAATGGATTACAAGAATGTTTCATCTTTCAATGATTTGTTGAAAAATTTTCTTGTCCGGCCCAGAAATAACGAGCTGGCAGTAGATTATGACTCCAAGCCCGATGAAGCTACCAGCCAGCCGCTGCTTAAATCGGCTACCCAGTATTATTTATTTGGAGAAGCCCAATTTACGGTGGATGTACAATAGACAAATGCCAAGGATTGTCCAGGGGGATTTTAAAAGTGGTTAAAATGGTTCGCAATAAAATTATTTTGTTAACAGCCCTGACGATGATTTTGGGCTTTTTGTTTTATGCGACCGCCGGATTTTTTATGCAGGACCGTTGGATTGCATCCAGAGTGAGGGCAGAGCTGCAAAGTGATTTTATCGGAGTTAAAATCATCATCAAAAAGGTCCGCTGGGATGGGATCAATGGTATTTCTGCAACTCATGTGGTTTTTCAGGATGTTCAAGATGGTTCCATTCCTTTTCAATGTAAAGAATTAACTTTTCGTTTTAATCTCCTTGCTCTTTTGGTCAATACGGAACACCCAAGGCGTGCTTTGCGAGAGATAGGCCTTTTTGAACCAAAGTTTGAAGTGAAACGTTTTGAGGACGGAACGATAAATTTTTCGCAATATTTGCCCCCCGGGAAAATGGAAATGCAATTTTTATTAAGGATTAATCAAGGGACGCTGAAATTTCAGGACTACCAATATGGCCTGTATACACTTCATAATATTTCAGGGAAGTTCGACCTCAGTAAATATTCACTTCTTACGTGGAATGTTAAAGGAAATGCTAATCTTAACAAAGGAATGGAATGGAGCAGCCGAGGGAGATGCCGGCTGGACAAATTAGGGGGTACCGGTGAATTTACGGCCGTTCATGTTGCGGTTGATGGTTTGGCGCCCTTTATTTCCAAGGCAAAACAGTACCGGATTCGTTCGGGATATGCCAGTACCAAGCTTCAATTTGCTTGGAATAAAGATGGGGCCTGGCTGAACAAAGGCGTTTTATCGTTATCGGGCATGGAATTTAGGGTTCCTAAGGTTCGGGATTCATTCGTTATAAAAAATCTGCGTGCTGAGTTTACACCCATTGCGTGTGAAATTAAAAAAGCCGAGTTCATCCATAATCAGACTGTGATTCGAGTATCCGGTTTATTTAACAACAAGACAGGCGCGATCAAAGGGCTGCTGAGCGCAGATCGGATTCGTCTCGCGGAATGGGCAGGTTTATTACCGCTCAGTCAAAAAGCGGCGTTGCGGGGTGAAGGCGAAGTACGGCTGACAGTTGCCGGAACTGTTGATAAACCGAGCATTGATGGAGAAATATTTATCGATAACGGGGAATTGTTATGGGACCGGGAAAGATTGCTCGGCCAAATCGGAGCACGGATTACCATTCGGGACAACAATCTTAGGATTCAAAGACTGGAAGGAAATTGGGACGATTCTTTGATCGGAGTCAGTGGTGGAATTGATAATATATTCAACCCGCAGTTAAATCTAAAGCTCTATGGTTCCGATTTGAAAATTCAGTCCGATACATTCGCCATTTTAAGGGAACGAGGCTTAAAAATAGAGGGACAGGTGGATGTCGAAGGAACAATTACGGGAAAACCGACTGATCCAGAAGTTTCAGGAGAGATTTCAGCCCGGAGAATTTCTTGTCAGAATATCCAGCTGGAAGATTTAAATTTGAAATTAGCGTGGAATAATCATACCAATGTTCTGAAAATTCTCAATGCCGAAGGTAATCTTTTGGATGGAAGTTTGCTTGCCAAAGGGGATATCCGGTTTAAAAAGGAGGGTGTTGATTGGCGAATTTCCGGCCAGGCTATGGACCTTTCCATTCATCAAACTCATTTTGGTTCGGAGTGGAATATTGGAGGAAAAATATCGAGTGAATTAATCTTTAAAGGAGGTTGGGATAAGGGGACGCCTTTTTTACCCGGCAGTGTTTTTGGTATTTTCAGGGGAGAAAACCTGGCGTATCATGATGCGGCAATTGAAGAAGCCAGTGGAGTGTTCAGTTGGATGAACGGAAATCTGAGCATTGATTCCATTCAAGCTAAAATAGACCAGGGAATGATATATGGGCATTTGCTATGGAATGCTTCTGAAATAAAAGCTAACTTAAGCGCTGAGAACATCAACATCCATCAAATCATCCCTGATAATAAAACCTATCCGTTGGAAGGAATATTCAATGGTAATTTTTCATTCTTAGGCCCGCTGCAGGACTTAACCGGAAAAATTGAAGGTGTTTTTTCCGATGTGAGTTGGTCTGGTCTGAAAATTGGCACTGTTAGCAGCGTTTTAGATTATAGTCATTCAGGGCTGAATATTAGCGAAGCTTTCGTTTCAACCGATGTTGGCGATTGCTGGATTACCGGAAGAGTTTCATTCCCGGATGAGCCTCAACTCGCTTTACAACTTACAAGCGATAACTTTAAACTAAATGCCTTATCGGAATGGTTGCCGGCGACTGCTAAATTTAAACCGTCCGGAACTGCTAGAATTGATTGTACGGTGAATGGTAAATGGAACAATCCGGATATCAAGGGTGAAGTTTCTCTCGCAGAACCAACTTTCGGGCCTATTCAAATGGAAAAAGGGTTACTGCAATTTTCGGGGAACTTCTCGGAGTTTTCAATTAAAAAATTTGAATTAACCAAACAAAACACTTCGATTGAACTGGCCGGGATGGTGAATCCCCAACGGATTGACTTGGACATTCAAGGCTTAAATCTGCCTTTGGAAGCCTTACAACTGACATATGGCGGTAAGAGTCTCCACGGAAGGATAAATCTCAACGGAAAATTAACGGGTAATCCTATGAATCCGGTATTGACTGCTCAGTGTTCCGGACAACAGTTAGGCTATGGAACTTTGAATTTTCAGTCGATGGAAGCCCAAATCACCTGGCAGTCGCAAATGGTCCAAGTTCATACGGTCCGGCTTAATCAGGGTCAAGCTCAAGTGCTATTGGAAGGCGATATTTCTCTTGCCAAAGCGGCATCCATGAATTTGAATTTAAAAGTAACAGCTTTGCATCTCAGGGAGTTATTGAATAATTTTGTGGCCCTGCCTAAAGGCTTTGAAACGGACGGATTATTATTTGGTACCGCAAAATTAGGGGGTTCGTTCGATAATCCCCAGATTAACGTTGATGGATTTATCATGCAAGGAGCCATCAATTCCTTACCGATCTCCGGAGAATTTGCTTTTTCCTATCAAAACCGCCAATTGACGATTGATAACCTACAATTGAATCAAGGAACCGGAGTTCTCTCCGCTGATGGCGTTTGGAGACCGGGCAAATTGTCTAGAATGAATGTATATTTGCAAGATTTTTCTTTTCAAGCCATCAATCCTTTGATTGATTCATCTTATCAAGTGAATGGCATAGTGAATGCATATATGTTGGTGAATTGGTCGCCTTCGGTCCTGTCCGGGGAATATCGTTTGTCCGTTGGTAATTTGACAGTAAATAGTTATCCGGTAGGAGATTTTACCACTGTAGGACATTTGGACAATCAAGGGTTATCGGTTAATGAGAGTGTATTAAACCGTAAAGGGATCGTTTTTTCGGCTAACGGTCATATTCCCTGGCCCGTGGAATTATTAAACAGCTTTCATCTTCCGGTCGGGAATGAACGGATATCGACATCCCAAAATCTAAAATTGAATGTCAATCTAAAGAATTTCCCCACAGACTTCGTGAATGTGTTCTTTCCCAGTTTGGGGATTTCTCAAGGTACGCTCGATGGGGAATTTCAATTGGGCGGTTCTTTAACAAAACCGGAAATAGTCGGCGAAGTCGATATTAATAATGTGTCAGCTAAGGTTGAGGACTTACCCCGTTCTATTGATGGTTTTCAAGCAACGGTTTCTTTTGATGACCACACGGCGATGATTAAGAAAGCGAAAGGTAATTACGGGCCGGGAAAATTTAATTTGGACGGCTATGTATCTTATACCGGATTTCAAATTGACTATTTTAATTTGGGGTTTAGCGGTTCGAAAATTTTTTATGACAATCGCTATTATAGCGGTTACAGCAATGTAAATCTTACCGTAACCGGCGGGTTAACCCAATCGCAAGTCGCCGGAGATATCACGTTATTTAATAGCAGAATTGTAATAGCCTCTTCCAATTCCGGGAAAGGTGAGACTCCTCCCGCTTGGGATCCTGCATTATCCATTAAAGTGAATACCCGTGATAATGTTCGTTTTCGCCAAATCGGCTTGGCAGATATCGACGTAAACGGAAAACTTCAGATAGGAGGCAATTGGTCTGATCCCACAATCGAAGGTGAAGCCACATCCAAACAAGGCATTGTCACTTTTTATGGTCAAACCTTTAAAATCAACCGCGCGAAGGCCATATTCAGCCATGAACAAGGATATATGCCATATATTGATCTAAATTCCAATATGAGAACTTCCCGGGCTGAAGTTTTTTTAACCGCCAAGGGTCAAGTGGGCAGTGATATTGCGGTTAACCTTTCAGCGGAACCTTTTATGTCAAAAACGGAAATATTTGCGATGTTGAATTGGCCTGAATTTAATGATGATGAAAAAGCGACGGAGATTAATGACGTCCTTGCAGGAAACCTAAGTGTAGTAACAGATACGGTTTTTGGAGATTTTCTGTATCAGGTGCGCAATGTTCTCGATCTGGATTATTTGTATCTGCAGCCTAACTATCAAGAAAGTGATTTGCGTCTCAATGTTGGCCGAAATATAGGCAAGGATGTATTTTTATCGTATAGCCGCTCGTTTATGTATAACCAAAAAGATCAGTGGGGCCTGGATTACCATATTAATTCCCGTTTATCACTTGGCGCCGATTATTCGGTATTGGACGGCACTTCATGGCGTCTAACTTATCGATTCGGGTTTTAGGGTTTACCGCCAAGTGGCAATTTCGTGAATTTTGGAAAAGATAAAAAATATTTGCAACAATCTCCAAATATTCCGGAAAAACTTTATCGGTTCAAGAAGGATAACGGATAAAAAACGAGAAATTTTCATCCTTGAAATCGGCTTTACAAAAAGAAACCCAACTTGATCAAGGATCGTTTCATTTGTTTATTTTGATGTACGGATTTCCGGGAAGGTGAATGGTTGATTCAGCAATATTTAACTGAGTTATCTAAAGTTCATCTGCTTGAACCAGCGGAAGAAGAAATATTATGGAAATGTTTTAAATTAGAAAACTCGCGTGAGTCACGTCAACGCATTATAGAGTCTTATCAACCCTTGGTTTTTAAAATTGCCTCCCGGCTTACCGATCGTGAAGAGTTGTTTTTTGATTTAATCCAGGAGGGAACGGTCGGCTTGATTGAAGCGGTCGAGAATTTTGACTTGCAACATGCTGTAAAATTCAGCACCTTTGCACAGTATCGGATTCGTGGCCGGATGATCGATTTCCTCCGTAGGCAACGATCCAATCAAGACTGTCTGGAATTGGCGCTTTACGAAGAAGAGGTTGAAACTTTTATCTCCCGAATTGTTGATGAGCATGTGAATGTGGAAGATGAAGTTTCTCACCGGGTCATTCATCAGCAAGTCAACCAGGCAATTTCTCGTTTAAATCCCAAAGAACAAAGAATCATTCAAGATTTATATCTTTTTGACAAGGAACCTGCCGCTACGGCGAAAGAGTTGAATATCAGTTTATCCTACCTTTATAAACTTCAAAAGAAGGCATTACAGCGATTACGGGGCATGTTGTCTAAATTGCGTGCGGAAATGAAAGCAAATGGCTTATGAGAAGTATGTTAAGAGCCTAAAGCCAAGAAATTGAAAGCAAAATTGAGCAAAAGCTCAATAATAATCGTAAATCGCATTCCAAAAATCAGAGGATCCTATCGATATTATCTATGAAAGATTTTTGAAAGGCGGGAATCAGAATGGAAAAAACAAAAGCTGATAAACTCATTGATAAAATCGAGAATGCCAAAGACTGGCTTGAGAAAGCCAAAGATGAATATAAAAATTCCAACCCGGAACGGGCCGGGCTTATCCTAAACTTGGCGCAAGCAGAAGTTAAACATGCTTGGGAACTAAGTCATGAACAATCCGTTTCAAAAACTGTAACGCCATTCCATGGGAAACCGGAGCGACGTTCCAATCTGAAGTATATTATCCCTATAGCTGCTTCTTTAGTATTGGTGGCCGGTTTGGGGGTTGGCGTTCGTCTAAGCGGACTGTTTTCACCGGCTTTAAAATCAAAGAACGTTTCGCTGGCGCAGGAAATAAATTCCGGGGCAACTCTTCCAAATCAAGAAATTGCAACGGTGAGCAAGGCCTCGTCTCCTTCGTTGACTGAATTAAAAACCACGGATAAGGATGACGTTGTTACACAAACTGACCTCACAGCGAGCAACCCACCGGTTGATCAAACTGCTACAGGCATAAAAGCCAATAATAAGCAGGTTCGTTATGCTGATTCCATACCTGAGCGGGCTAAAACAAGTGTTGTTGATTCAAAACCAGCACTCAAAGCAGTTTCGAGACTTTCCATCGATGAAGATGCCTTAACGAAGGAAGCTTCACATAGCTTACGGATTGGTAAATAATTAATAAGCATCCAAAGGGGGCTATTTTTTGAAATTTTCAGGCCGCAACCGCATTCTTGCGGGAATGACACTGATCCTTTTATGCTTGGGGGTGGCTCTGGCGATACCAGCCCGGGCGGAATCCGTTCCAATCGTAATAACTTTTGAGCTTCAGGGTAATGCGCATATTCCTGCTGAAAAGGTCTTAGGAGTTATCACCAATACCAGAATGGGGGCTCCTTTTGATGCTAAATCGGCCCAAAATGACGCTCAGGCAATTATGGACCTGGGCTATTTTGCGGATGTTCAGGTGAAAACGGAAAATATGTTAAACGGGGTTAAAGTTATCTTTGAAGTTTTTGAAAATCCCATCTTTAAAGAAGTGCAAATTAGCGGGCTTGCCAATGTCAAGCCTGAAGAATTAAACCCTTTTTTCTCTCAAAAGGCGGGAGACGTATTTAATACGGCAACATTTCGAGCCGACCTCGGAAAGGCCATCAAATTTTGCCAGGAAAAGAAGGGCTTGTGGATTCAACCCAAAAATTCCAGGAATTTAGGTATAACTGCGGATGGAACTGTCAACGTTGAACTTGTTGAATTAAAATATGGTAAGATCAAAATATCAGGACTGGTAAAAACCCAGGAGAGAGTTGTAACCCGTGAACTTTCGGTTAAAACCGGCGATGTGATCCGGCGGGATGTCTTACAGGATGATTTGGCCCGGCTCATGCGGCTACGGATTTTTGACGGTGTCGAACCTCAGTTGGAAATGAGCGAGATCCCGGACTCCTTGGATTTGACGTTGCAATTGAAAGAGGCTCAAACGGGCAATTTTTCCTTCGGCGTCTCTTATTCCGAAACCACCCAGACCTGGGGAGGACTATTGGGATACGGCGAATCCAATCTGATGGGGACGGGTCAAAATTTATCTTTGAATTTGGATTACAGCCTTGATGATACTGAAAACCGGCAAGTGGAGTTTTCTTTCAATGAACCCTGGTTGACGGACAAGCATACTTCTTTCGGATTGTCGGTTTGGAATTCCGACAGCACCATCACTTCGACGATGAATAATTGGGGTTTCAAGACGGGTGATGTGATTGGCACTGATAGTGATGGCAATGCTATTAACTATAATTCAAAAAATTATTATGACGAAGAGTTGGTCCGAACTGGTTTTGGAATATCATTGGGCCAGCAACTTGCGAAAAATCTAAATGGTCAGGTTCAATTAAATTTTGAAAAGAATAAGCTTAAGGGCTGGTGGGATAAAGATACCAGTTCCAGTGATGAAACAGTGAGCAATACCCTGAACTTGCCTCATAATACCGATTTTTGGGACAACTCGATCAGGCTGAGCCTGGTTCAGAACAAGTTGTTGTATGCCGACAGTAACTTTGTAAAAGGCGGATACCGCTTATCGGTGGATAATACAACCTCCACGCAGTATTTGGGCGGCGCTTATGATTATAATAAACTAACTCTGGACGGCCGTTGGTTCACACCGCTCACGGATAACCTGGTTTTCGGTACTCGTTTGCAGAGTACTACGCTTTCGGGAGACTATCCGGATTATAACGCTTTGTATTTGGGCGGAATGTACCGCTTGCGTGGTTATAGTGACCGCCGTTATAGCGATGATACGACCAAAGGCCTTGTGGGAGATTCTTATTTATTATCCAATACCGAGCTGCGTTACCGGGTACCGAATAATAAAAATTTGGAATTTGTTGCTTTTTACGATGCCGGTTGGATGAATAACAATGATACCGGTAATGTAAAATCCGATTATGGCGTTGGCCTTCGGATTAGTGTCCCGATGCTGGGCCTGATTAGGCTGGATCAAGCATGGAATGTTGATGGCGATAGTAAATTTGTATTTAGCTTAGGAGAATTATTCTAAACGGGGTGATGCGTTGCTAAAGCCTAAGCTACTTCTTTTTGCAATATTGGTGCTGCTTTTAAGCAGTCAACGGCTGGAGAATATTTATGCGGCCGCCGACGGACCAGAGGATAAGAAAGTCGATTTTGTTGAAGTTCAACTGGATATTGACGGCAAAATTTATGAAGGACTGCAAGAACGGATTGAATTTACCATTGCCAAAGTCGGTGAAAAAATTTTATTGGACCAACCGGTTACTTTACTGACAAAAAATAAAGCAACGGTTCAAAAAGCGATTTATAATGTTTTTTCCAAAGTTCTAGTGGGCTTTAGTTTGGAATCGGTCGACTTGTTTTTGGGAGAGCATACGAAAATCGTGATGCACATCACGCCGATTCCTCCTTTAATCAGTGATTTACGGCTCAATTTAAATACTCCCGGCCTTAATCCGGAGCTTAGTCAGTTGGTTCATGAGGTTGCATCGAAAGTTGAAAAAGAACTGAATCAGATATTTGTGGGGCTTCCGGTTTCTTCGATTTCTTGGTCTTCCGGAATTTTTAACACGGTGGCCAATTATATGATAGAACGGGAGCTTCCCGGCTTTAGCAGCAGTTTTTCAATCCGGCCGGGAACTACAACTGAATTTGATTTGACATTAATCCCCCAAGGGGTGGTTGTATCCAATGTAACGGTTGATTATGCGACGACCAATATACCGGTATTTCTTGTGAGCACTGCGGCAAAACATTATCAAGATAAGGCGGATTTGCTTAAAGGGATTCCGGTGGAGTTCTTAGTTCACTATCGGTCGAGACTTGAAAAATATTTGACGGAAACTCTGAATAATTTTTCGGAATTGCGGAAACTGGGGTTCAGGACCCAATTATCGGTTGATCCGGGTGTGGAAACTAAAGTAGTTTTGCATGTAACATCCAGGTATATCCAAACCAGAGTGGAAGGCCGTTATTTTTTCAGTGATGACGATACTTTTGGAAATATACAAGCCTATTTAGGTTATCGGATGGGAACCCTGGAAGTTTACTCCAAATATTTCTGGGGTGATAATCCAAGTGGAGAATGGAAAGTAGGTTGCGCTTTCCCGATTGATGAAAACCTTACCAGCGGTTTTGAATATGAATTCGAACATCCGTACCGTCAGGTTTGGTTGCATTATCGTTTTGAACGCGGCGATTATCTCGACATGAAATTGGGACTCGACGAAAGTCCCAATGAGGCAACGATTGGGATATATTTAAACCGCTCTACCAATTTGGAAGTAGTTAATTATCAAAGAAAATTTGGATTACAATTGATGTGCCATTTCTAAAGAATTCTATATGAAGGGCATGGAAATAAATTATATGAGGAAAAGGGGAAAAACAATGAAGTTTCAAAGGATCAAAGGGTATTTAGGAGTTGGAGTTATCATTTTGGCTTTAGTGGTACTTTTCAGCAGTTATGCGGGGGCAGCGGGTAAAGACTCCGTTGGCTATGTGGATATGCAGAGATTGCAGGCCGAACTACCCGACTTCATAAAACTCCAGGAAATCGCCAAAGACAAAACATCCGAATTAAATTATTTCAGAGGTTATCTATTTTCCCAACAGCAGAGTACGGCGAAAGATATAGAAAAGAAAGCAGCTGCCGACAAGGTTGGTAAAAATTCCGAACAGCAGGCTGCAATCGATAAACAATTGCAAGACGATAATAATAAAAAGATCAATGAAGTTAATGCTCAAATCCAAAAGAAATACGATGAACTGCAGCAATATATCAATGATCAAAAAGACGCCACGATGAACCGGGTGAAAAACATTATCGCAAAAGTGGCTGAAGAAAAGAAAATATCTTTGGTGATTGAAAAGAGTTTATGTTTTTATGGTGGCACTGACATAACTCAAGATGTAATCGACAAAGCTAAAAAGGATGCCGCCGCCGCAGGAAAAAATAATACCCCTAATAAAAAATGATTTTCTCATGGGGTAAAAAAAGAGCTATTTTCTTGCTTGTTATGATTGCCGGTCTGGTCATCACGTTGGTTTTGGTTTTAGGAAAGCTAACACTTGAGCGAACGAAGAGAATGACGGAACAAAGAATAAAAAACCATTTGTTGCATTTACAGAAGCCAAATTGGGATGGCTATGCCAAGTTAAATAAGAATATAAGCGGGTTATTGAAAAATTGGGCTGGCGTCTCTCACCGAAAAGCAGCCGGGAATGAAACGTTTGAGGAAAACGGCTTTATTCAAACTGAATTGGATCACCAAATTTCTGAAATCAAACGAATTTCGGAGATTGAGGAAACATTAAAGTTATCTAGGCTTCATGAAACTTTTCAAGACTATGCTACAAAGCGGCGCCACTATTTCAATAATGAGTTTCAAAAAAATTCCCGTAGTATGCAGGAATCATTACAGTCCGATCTGACCCGAAAAAAGCGGGAAACAGCAAAACAGCTTCATGATTTTGAAAATGGATTAATTTCTGAACAACAACTGGCTCTGGTCAATTTACAATTGGAATTGGCCCTTTCTGATTTAAAAGAAAAACCTCAGGGAGCCATTGGTAGTTATCGTAAAAAAGTTCAAGCTCAAATAACGGCCATTAAGTTGGAAATTGCCCGTAAAGTAGCAGCCAGGAAGGAATCGGTTAATAAACGTTTGATCCTTTATGAGCAGCAAAGAACGGATGATATCCAACAGCAATTGGAGAATCTGAAGCAGAAATTAAATAACCAGTTAGAGAATGATTTAGCAGCATTTAAGGAAAACTTAACTCATAATTATGATGAGTGGCATCAGAGCCAGAATGAAGAATTTACGAAAGCAATCGACACTCGTCAGCAGGAAAAGAAAAAATAAATGGGTACTGTCGGCAACAGAAAAATTAAAATTGGAAATATTGAAACGGAGGATTTTAAGATGTCAAAAAATGAAGGTCAAATAGGCAATTTTTTGATCCCTGGGGCGATTTTACTGGGGTTTGTTATATTGCTGGGGGGAATGATTTGGGCTTTTAACGCCTTTAGTTTTCGCGTGGCTACCATTGATTTAAATAAAATTGTTAAAGAGAGCTCTTACGGCCAACAAATCGATAAGGATTTACAAAAAAAAGGCGAACAATTAAGGACTCAGGTAGCAGCGGCTAAAACTGATGTTGAAAGAGCTAAAATTAATAATGAATTCCGGAAATTCCAAGAAGACAAGCAAAATGCTTTTGTGGAGCGGGTGAAAGAAATAACTGCACAAGTAGCGAAAGCCAAAGGCATCAAAGCTGTATCCAGTCCGCAAGTTTTCTTTTATAGCTCAATGGATATTACCAGTGATGTTATTGCCAAATTAGATAAATAAACCAAAAAGGGGTTTGAAACCAATGCCATCCTTAAAAGAATTAGCACAGTTGGTTCAAGGGGAAATAATTGGCGATAATACGGTTGAAATTAAGGGGATAGCCGGAATAGACGATGCCGGACCCGGAGATATCACGCTGGTCACTTCGATAAGAGTTTTGGAATCGGCAAATCAGGGGAAAGCGAGTGCGATGATAGTACCTGCTAACATTACAGAAATTAACAAACCGGCAATTAAGGCTTCTAACCCTCGATTAGCTTTTGCCCAAATTCTAAATTATTTTTACCCGCCCCAAAATTATATACCAGGGATCGATTCCAGTGCGGTCGTTGGTAGGAATTTTAAAGGAGAGGGTTGCACAATCCGCTCCCTGGTACATGTCGGGGATGATGTTGTTATCGGTAAAAACACCGTGATTCATCCCGGAGCGATGATTGAGGACCGAGTCATCATTGGCGAGAATACCGTTATTCATGCCAATGTCGTGATTCGTAAGGATTGTATTATCGGAAATCATGTTCAAATTCATGCCGGAACTGTAATCGGGGCCGATGGCTTCGGTTATGTAGCGGTACAAGGTAAACAATTTAAAATTCCCCATGTCGGCATCGTGAAAATTGAAGATGATGTCGAAATTGGCGCCAATACTGCCATTGATCGGGCTACCACCGGAGCAACATTAATTAAAAGAGGCGCTAAAATTGATAACCTGGTTCAAGTCGGCCATAATTGCATCGTGGGGGAAGATAGTCTTTTGTGTGGCAATGCCGGAATGGCAGGTAGTTCCAAATTGGGTAATCGAGTGGTTTTAGCCGGTAAAGCGGGCGTGGTGGATCATGTCGTTATCGGTGATGATTCGGTTGCTGCCGGTTGTTCGATGGTCATAAGCAATTTACCAGCCAATTCTTTTGTGTCCGGGAGCCCTGCCCGCCCTCATGCAGAAGATATGCGAATTCAGGCGGCAATGAGTAGACTGCCCGATTTGCTAAAAGAAATGAAAGAATTAAAGAAAAGAATAGCAGAGTTGGAAGGCAAATCGCCAAATTGAACGGGTTGTCCTCACAGAAATTTTAATGCGCTTGGGATATCAATAAAGGTATACCGTATATAAACGTTGGATTATCGATCATGTTATATATTGTATATCTTATTGTTTTTATGAGTGGTCTTTGAGACGTCCTTTTTTAAAGTTTTTTACAAGGGGTTATCAATTGCGTGCGAATTATTGATCGTTATATTTGGAAGGAGTTTCAACAACAGTTTTTCATCTGCGGCTTAGGCTTTACTGCCCTGGGAATCGGTAAAATTTTTTTCGATTATAACGATTTGTTTATTGGATATCATATTACTTCAGGATTGTTGGTTAAATTGCTGTTGAATCAAATCCCGTCGCTCTGGATGGATGTGTTGCCCGCTGCTTCGTTGTTTGGAATTATTTTAACCCTCGGCAGATTGCTTCGGGAACGCGAGCTGGATGTGATTCGGATCTGTGGGCCTTCTTTGTTTCGGATCATGCTTCCTGTTTTTGTGGGCCTTTTTTTAATCTGTGTCAGTGCTTATTGGTGGAATGATTTAATAGTTCCTGCCGCCAACCACCGTTTCCAAACTGAACTTCGGCGTTTGTCGATGCAGGAAAACATGCCTTTATTTAAGGAGAAGGTAGTTTTTAAAGGCCCCCAGGATCGGTTTGTGTATTTGGAGCAAGTGGACCGCAGACAAAGAAAAATTACCGGGATTCTGATTTTTGAAGCGAGGACTGGAGGAAGGTGGCCCAGGATTATTACCGCAGACTCTGGAATATTGCACAATGGTTTTTGGGAGTTGCATGACGGTACGATTCATGAAATGAATAAAGCAGGAGTAATAAATTCGGAAGTCAGTTTTCAAAAGATGGAAATCAAAATGACGACGGATAATGATGTTTTGGTAGGCAATGAAAAATCTCCCAACGAAATGCGGGCTACCGAATTAAAGCATTTAATCGGTGTTTATAAGAGAAGTGGACTTCAACTTCCAATTTATACCGTTCTTTATTATCAGAAATTTGCCGATCCCCTGATTGCGTTGGTATTAGTTTTTTTGGCAACTCCTTTAACACTTTTGACGGGGCATCATTCTCGCTGGATGGGCTTGGTTTATTGTTTTCTAATTATTATGGGGTATTATACGATGCAGGTTATTGGAAGGACGATGGGTTCAAACGGTTTAATTTCACCTTGGATAGCAGCATGGGCTCCTCATATGTTCTTTTTTACACTGGGAGCCGGATTGGTTTGTATGATGGAACGGAAACGGTAAAGTAAAAATGAGCGCTGAAAAGTTAACCCTGAAAGCCGGGAAAATGAATTTAATTGTAAAACGGATATTTCCTTTCTTGATCCTCTTTTTCATTGCCATCGTGGGATATTTGGGAGGATGGTGGGATATAAGTTCCGTTATTTCTCAAAAGATTCAGCCCAATAAACCGATGATTCCCAGCATGGATATGGAAACAACCAAACTGACCGGGTGGGATCAGAATAAAAAATCCTGGGAGATTGAAGCTCGGAGAATGTGGCAATCAGCAGATGGTAATATTGTTTATTTTCAAAGAATAGCCCACGGGGTTGCATTTTCGATGAAAAGTGAGCGGGTTGATTTTAGGGCGGCCTGGGCACGCTGGGAGAGGATTCCCGAAATGTTATATATCGGTGGTGATCTCGAAGCTAAGATCGCCGACTGTATTGTCAAAACCAAAGAAGCGGTTATCGATTATCGCAAAGAAATGATGACTTCAGAAACGGCAGTCCGACTTTACCAGAAGGATACGCTGATGACAGCCAATCGTTTACAGATTAATCTTTCAGAAGAAGAAATGGATCTAGAAGGAGATGTGGTACTCGTTCAGAACAATAATCGTGTTACTGCGGAGGGTATTAAATTTTACCACAAAGATGAAACCTATCGATTGATTGATCCTAAAGGAGCGACGATTATTCCATGAGGCGCTCCCTGATTGGTTGGGTGGTTTGTTTTTATTTGCTGGCAAGTGTCGTGAAAGCCGGTGATGAACCCGTACAAGTGAAAAGCGACCAAATATGGGGAGATAATAAAAAAAAGTTAACCTACCTGGAAGGTAATGTAAGGCTTAAACAAGGTTCCACTGTAATCACCACAGAGACAACCAAGGTCGATCTCGATAAGAAAATCGCGACTTTTGAAAATAAACTTCAGTTGACTTCTCCAGAAGTCACAATTACCGCCAACCATTTGGAATATAATTTTAAAGCAAAAACCGGTACTTTTTTGCAAAATATCATTTTATACAGAAAAGAACTCAAAGACAGCCGGGGAAATGTGACGAAAGATAGCTTTAAACTATCTGCCGAACATCTTTATTTCGAATCGGATACCAAGAATTTTCGAGTTCAAAACCAAGGTTTGGTGGGACATAAAGATTTTACAGGGACAGCTGATTTAATAGCGTATAACGATAAGCAACAGGAATTGACTTTTTGGGGCAATGCAAAGATTAAAAGGCCAAATCAAGAGGAGATTGATGGGGATGAAGTTATCATCAATACCCAAAATAACAGTATCATTGCCAAGAAAAGTGTGAGACTTGTTCATGAAGATGTAACGATTCTTGGAGATGATTTACGGTATGATTACCGTGAAAGGCACGGAGTTTTCGACTCTAAAGTCGTTTTGGAGCGTGCTGAAACCAAAAACTCCAGTGGCAAAGTTGCCAAAGATCATTTTAAACTTTCAACTGTAGGACTGGATTTTGATTCGGATAGCAAGAATTTTGCAACGGATAGCAGAGGCAGGGTAGAGCATAAGGATTTTATTGGGTTTGCCGATCGGATTCAATATAATGATAAGCTGCAACAGATGAAATTTATAGGCAACGCTTACCTAAAAAGGCCCAAAGGAGAAGACCTTCACGGGGACAGGATGACGATTTTTATTCATGATAAAAGTTTTACAGTGAGCAACCATGTTGATATCCAATATAGAGTTGATGAAATCAACGAAAATCAAGCCGACAAAAAAAGGAAACGCTTTCCGTGATGGAAAATGAAATACAAGAAATCAGGTAGGAAGCGGCAATGAAGAGGATAAAATTCTTTGCGGATCAAAACAATGAGCCCTATTGTCTGAGTCCGGAGCTTTTGGTAATGGGAGAACGAGAGCACGCCAACGAAGCCGGACTGTTTGAATTGATCGAAATGCGAACCGAACATGTTCAGTTTCATTTTTCAAACCCAAAGGAATTGGCAACGGATTTGTGCTTAATCTATGGTGTTGGACCGACCATTGCAGCTAAGCTGAAACGGGAAGGATATTTGACGATTTATGATTTAACCCGGCACCCGCGGTGGCAAAGGGCTGCCCTGGATTTAATAAGGACCATAGAGGCTAAGGATACAGTCCGATTGGCACGATATGGGGCGAGTGATTTTCAATTGCTCAGTTTTTACCAGCCGGAGACAGTTCGGTTTATTGATATCGAAACCTTAGGTTTGTATTACATACACCCCATATTTTTAATTGGGATCCTGGAATTTGAAAACGGCCATGGCCAAATCCGGCAGTATTTAGCCAGAGATTTCGGAGAGGAAAAAGCCATTTTATTAGAAGTTTCCAAGATACTCATGAAGAGTAGTATTTTAGTAAGTTATAATGGGCGCAGCTTTGATCTGCCTTATTTAAAGGGCAGAATGGGGTATCACCAATTAGCGGTGAATTTTGATTCTTGGCAGCTGGATTTATTACGGCAAGCCAGGAAAAATTATCGTGGAGTTTTACCGGATTGCCGGTTGTTGACAATCGAAAAATGCTTATTGAATCAGGAACGGGATGATGATATACCAGGCTCGGAGATTGCTCGTTTTTATAACTGCTTTTTAGATAGTGGGGATGGTAAATATCTGCGGCCAATTTTGGAGCATAATGCCTATGATCTGTTTTCAATGGCTAAATTTTTAGGATTTTTAACAGTTAAAAAAGCGGAGAAGGTTGTGTCCAATGGAGATTAAAGAAATAATCGGCAATGAATCGGTATCGGGTCAATATTTGATTCTTGAAAACCAAATTCGTACCGCCAAAAATGGAAGTTTTTATCTGGCGCTTAAAATTGGCGACCAAACGGGGGAATTAGCGGTAAAAATATGGCATGCCGATGAGCAGTTATATCAACGCCTGACTGTCGGCACAGTGATTGAGTTAAAAAATATTAAATCGAAGGTTTTTAAGGAACAGCTTCAATTGGAATGGGAGGGTAATAATACTCATGCCTTCCGTTTACTTTCTGATGAAGAAATCGATTATTCAAAGTTTTTGCCCCGCTCCCCGGGTAATCTCAGCGAATACTGGCGGTTTATCGTGGCCATGGTTAATGAAACCCGTAATCCTTTACTGCGGAAAGTCTTGGCAGTATTCTTTGAAGATGAGGTTTTGGCCGGACGTTTCAGAGTCGCACCTGCGGCTCTAAAACGTCATCATGCTTATATTGGTGGCCTACTGGAACATACAGCGGGAGTAACCGCGCTTTGCAAGGCGGCAGCCCAATATTATCCCTTGGTGAACAGGGATTTATTAATTACTGGTGCATTGCTTCATGACATCGGTAAAGTCAAAACGTATCAATGGGATAAGAATATTGAAGGAACGGATGAAGGAAAACTAATCGGTCATTTGGTTCTGGGTGTACAAATGGTGGAAGAGGCATTCCAACGCAGTTTAGAGACCAATCAAGCAGACGAAGAGTTTATTCAACTCAAAAACAGCTTATTGCATCTCTTGGTCAGTCATCACGGAGTCATGGAATGGGGTTCTCCCATCGAACCGCTCACGGTGGAAGCCTGTATTCTTCATCATGCCGATAACATGGATGCACAGGTTCAAAAATTTTTGACTTTAATCCGGGGTCAAAATTCCGAAAGCCAGTGGACAGCATATGATCCGGGACTTGGGAAATCAATTTTTTTGGGGGCAATCCGGAATAAGCAGGAAGAAAAGGCTGAGGAGGCATAAGATATGGATTCAGCGGGAAGTATCGTTATGGATATCATATTTTTTATATTGGGTTTTGGTTTACAATTTGTGATTCGATGGTCGCCGATTATGAATCTCGTTCTTTCCTTTATTTTTGCATTGGCAATACCTCCCGGATTGAGTTTTGGTTTTATCATCGGAAGCTGGATAAGTTGTGCCTTTTTCACATATAACCCTGAACAAGAAGGCCAATTTGAAACTGTTTCGGTTATTAATTGGCGGCGGATATTCGTGGCTTCTCTGTGGACTTTCGCCGGATTTCTTTTGACTTTAGTTTTTTTATGGAGGCTTAAAGTCGGCAGTGGGATGGAAGTTGATTCCCGGGAGATTGTAGCCTGGTTGTTTTTCGCTTTCGTCGAAATATGCCTGTGCCGGATTATTGCGAAATTAGTCCCGCGGCTATACCGGATTCCTTTAGGTTACGGTATGGCGATATTGAATTTTCTGATGTTGCTATTTTGGATTCTGCCTTTTGATATCTGGAAGATTGGCCTAATTTTGTTGTCACTGCTAATCATTTATCCGCTCATATTACTTTCGGTGGATTCCCCATTTGCAGTAGAAGATCCTATATTTCGGAGAAAATAATGAAGATTGCTTTTCATACTTTAGGTTGTAAAGTGAATCAAAATGACACTCAGGCCATAGCGGAACTTTTTCGGGGGCATGGTCATGAAATTGTTCCTTTTGAAGCAGGGGCTGATGTCTATATCATAAATACCTGCGCCGTAACAAAGATTAGTGAACAAAAATCCCGCCAAATGATCCGAAAAGGAAAGGAATTGAATCCAGAAGCTTTGGTGGTCGTTACAGGTTGTTATGCACAAACTTCGCCAACAGAAATAGCCGGAATCCCCGGTGTCCATTTGGTGGTAGGTTTGGCGGACCGTCCACGTTTGGCCCAGTTGGTTAGTGATTATTTAAAATTCGGTGAAAATCAAATGAATGTTACGGATATTACCGGTATTAAAATATGGCAGGATTTACCGGTTTATGATCCCCTTGAACGCACCCGGGCAACATTAAAAATTGAAGACGGCTGTAATGAGTTCTGTTCTTACTGTATTGTGCCATATGCTAGAGGAAGAGTCCGTAGTATGCCGATAGCTGAAGTAATTGATAACTTCCGGGTACTCGTTAAAAAAGGATTTCATGAAATTGTGCTTACGGGTATTCATTTGGGACATTATGGAAAAGATTTAGATATCCGTTTGGATGAGCTATTGAAACAATTATTAAAGAATGAAGGTGACTACAGGATTCGTCTGGGTTCACTGGAACCCAAGGATGTAACCGAAGAACTTCTGAATTTAATCACTGGGGAACCGAAAATCTGTCAGCATTTACATATTCCTTTGCAGAGCGGCAGTGATCGAATCCTTGAAAAAATGGGCCGCAATTATGATCTTGCACATTATAGCAGGTTGCTTCATAGAGCGCGCGAACTAAATCCCTTGATTGCATTGGGCACGGATTTGATCGTGGGATTTCCCGGGGAAAATGACCAGGACTTTGAGAATACTTGCCGTTTCGTTGAAGAACAAGGATTCAGCAGGGTCCATGTATTTCGATTTTCACCCCGCAGTGGAACACCGGCGGCGACAATGCCGGGTAAAGTTACAAAAAAAATTCAGGAGGAACGGAGTCGGAGGATCCAAGAAATTGCTTTGAATTCGGCAATTTCTTTTTCCCGCCTTTTTTTAGGCAAGAAAGTCGAGGTTCTCTTTGAGGAAAAAACCTCTGACGGCTGGATAGGGCTATCGGGTGAATATTTGAGAGTCATTGTGGATACTGAAGAGAATCTGAAGAATAAACTTCAAACCGTAGTGATTGATAATCAAAAAAATGATCATTTATTGGGTAGTTTATGGTAAGAAAAGCAGGATTTTAGAAAAAGAAGTCGAAATGAGCAGAAAAGGAGTAAAGAAAGATGTCAGATTGTATTTTTTGTAAAATTATTCAAAAAGAAATACCCAGTCAAGTCGTTTTGGAAAATGATCAAATTATAATCATCAAAGATATTGCTCCGGCTGCTCCTGTTCATTTGCTGGTAATTCCAAAACGTCATGTTGATAATATTTGTGATCCGAAGATATTGGAAGAAAATCTTGGTGGGGCTATCATAAAAGGAATTCAAGATGTTACGCAGAATATTGGATTAAGGGAAAATGGTTTCCGGGTTGTTGTGAATTATGGCAGTGATGCGGGTGAAGCTGTACCGCACCTTCATTGGCATATTGTGGCCGGTCGAAAACTTGCATGGCCACCCGGTTAAAGGTTGACAGTATTTAAGCATATATAGTATAATATTTGAATGTGATGTTATATTCGAACCGGACACTGCGGTCGGGGTCACGAGGTAGGTAGCAGTGGAGGGGAGGGAAATATGTGGCTGAAGTTAAGATTGGTAAAAATGAAACTTTAGATAGCGCGTTACGGCGCTTTAAAAGACAATGCCAGGTTTCCGGCATTTTGGCTGAGGTTAGAAAACGCGAGCATTATGAGAAGCCGAGTGTAAAAAGAAAGAAAAAGTCAGAGGCAGCAAGAAAAAGAAGAACTACGAAATAAAAGAGGACCCGTCTTAGGACGGGTTTTATTTTTTATCATTCACCAAAGGGTTTATCAAACTAATAAAAATGCATGTCTATAAATATTAATTCATAGAGAAACCTTATTGATATAAGAGTTGTCGCAAATTGGTTTTCTGGTACTAAAATTATCGATTTATATGTATACATTATTCATAGGTTCTCGAGAAAGGATTGTTCGAGATGATGTTGAATAAAATAATCCAATTTAAATTGGGTAGAGGTGAGCTTTATGTTAAAGTTTAATAAAGGCAGTAACACCCTCGAACAAACAGAATATATCTATTCGTTGCAGGATGTTTCAGAACCGCATTTGTATCGTTATCTGTTTAATTATGAGGAGGTACCGAAAGTTCCTTTTAATCACCGGCATGTTCCGATGCGTCCTCCGGAAGAACTCTGGATTACCGATTCAACTTTCCGGGATGGGCAGCAGGCCCGTGAACCTTATACAGTTAAGCAAATAGTCGATATATTTAAGTTGATGAGTCGTTTGGGCGGTCCGAAAGGTATTATTCGTCAAACGGAGTTCTTTTTATATAGTGCGAAAGATAAGGAAGCTCTTACAAAATGTATGGAGCTCGGTTACAAATATCCGGAGATTACCGGATGGATCCGGGCTGTTAAGGAAGATTTTCAGTTGGTCAAAGAGATGGGATTAAAAGAAACCGGTATTTTAGCCAGTTGCTCCGATTATCACATCTTCAAAAAGCTCAAAATGACCCGGAAACAAGCGATGGAGCAATTCTTATCCATTGTGAAAAGCGCTTTGGAAATAGGAGTAATTCCCCGGGTGCATTTGGAGGATATTACCCGAGCTGATTTTTACGGCTTTGTCGTACCTTTTGTATTGGAATTGATGAAACTACAGGAAGAGACCAAAATTCCAATTAAGGTCCGGGCTTGTGACACCTTAGGATTTGGAGTGGGTTATCCCGGTGTCGCTTTGCCGAGAAGTGTTCCGGGGATTATTTACGGTTTGTGGCATCATGCGGGCGTTCCCAGTGAACAACTGGAATGGCACGGTCATAATGATTTTTATAAAGCGGTATCCAATGCCGGGACAGCATGGCTTTATGGATGCGCGGGCGTAAATACCACTTTATTGGGAATTGGTGAACGAACCGGGAACTGCCCCTTGGAAGCGATGGTTTTTGAATATGCTTCGTTACGGGGCACATTGGATGATATGGACACTACGGTCATCACGGAAATCGCCGAGTATTATTCCAGAGAAATCGGTTATCAAGTACCACCCATGACGCCGCTGGTTGGTAAGGAGTTTAATTTTACCCGTTCCGGAATTCATGCAGACGGGCTTTTAAAGGACGAAGAAATCTATAATATTTTCAATACGGAGAAGTTATTGAACCGGAAAGTGGTTGTAGCTGTGAATGAGCACTCCGGAGCTGCCGGGATCGCCCACTGGGTGAATAGCTATTTTAATCTCAGAGAAGATCGTAAATTGGAAAAGCGCGATCCTCAGCTTTTAAAAGTAAAGGATTGGGTGGATCTGCAATATGCAGGCGGCCGTGAAACAGTCATCGGTGATCATGAGTTGGTTGCTTTTATTCAGGCCGAAATGCCCGAATTTTGGAGTGAATTAAACCGGCGTTAATTTGTTTACTCGATGAATCACGGGAAGTTAAGCGCTAAATGCCAACGACTAGCCGTCATCGTTTAGTCTTTTGGGGGGGCCAATTATTTCCGGGGATTGGATTGACTTTTGGGGAACCATTTTTATATAATATAAGATAATTAAGAACGTTGCTTGCGATTCAAATTGATAAGCCGTTTTTAAAACGTTGATGGGGAACCAAATTTACAGGCCCGTTCTCAGAGAGGGTAGAGAGGTGCAACTACCTAGCGGCAGTGAATGATGCGCCCCGGAGTGGTGAAGCAAAACTTCACACGGGTAGCCCGTTACAGCTTTTTTTAGAGTTGGGGTAAGTTCATTTGGATTTATCCAAGCAGAGTGGAACCGCGAAATAACCTTCGTCTCTGAAAAAGGGATGAGGGTTTTTATTTTTTAAAAGCAGTCCCCCACCCAGGCTTGGTGGACCGCGTGAAAGGATGGAAATAAGCATAAACTCGACCTAAGCCCTAAAAAGCGCTTTGCATTTTTAGGGAAGGGTAGAAGCTTTTGGGCAAAAGTATTTTCTAGATAGGAGAAAGGAAAGTGCGATGGTAAAGCACATTAAAGAGGACATTCAAACGGTCTTTGAACGGGATCCGGCGGCCCAGTCATGGATGGAAGTTCTGCTTTGTTATCCGGGAATCCATGCTTTAATTGCGCATCGGTTGGCACACTATCTTCATGGCCATCGTTATTTTTTATTTGCCCGCCTAATCTCTCAAATCAGCCGGTTTCTCACGGGAATTGAGATTCATCCGGGAGCTAAGATCGGCAGACGTTTTTTCATTGACCATGGTACGGGTGTCGTTATCGGTGAAACCGCCGAAATCGGTGATGATGTAACGCTCTTTCAGGGGGTAACTTTGGGAGGAACCGGCAAGGAAAAAGGCAAACGCCATCCGACCATCGGTAATGGCGTAATGGTTTCGACCGGCGCGAAAGTGCTGGGTTCGATTCAAGTCGGTGATAATGCAAAAATCGGGGCCGGCGCCGTTGTGTTGCAGAATGTCCCGCCCAACACGACAGTTGTTGGGGTTCCCGGCCGGGTGGTCGTTCAGGACGGTATCCGGGTGAAGAATGATATGGATATGCTCCAGCCGGTTCTCGATCCTGTAGCGAAAATGATTGAATGTATGCAGCATAAGATCAATGAACTTGAGAACCGGATTGAAGAACTAGAAGGGAAAAATGGATACCCGAAATCATGATAATGCCAGGGTCTATGAAAAACAAAAAGCTTTATTGAACAAAAAAAGGTGATTTAAACTCTGTGTCTCTGTGGCAAATGAATCATTGGCCACGGGGATACAGGGCATAGAAGAAAAATTGAAGCCCAAGTTTTAGAAACATGAGGAGGTAGTTCAGTATTGAAAGTATATAACACATTAACCCGTAAAAAAGAAGAATTTGTACCGCGGGAACCGGGTAAGGTAAGCATTTATTCTTGCGGTGTAACGCCTTATGATTTTGCCCACATCGGGAATGCAAGGCCGCCTGTGTTTTGGGACTGCGTTCGCCGTTTTCTGAAGTATCGGGGCTATCAGGTCGACTATATTCAAAATTTTACCGATGTGGATGATAAAATCATTAACCGCGCCAGGCAACAGAATCGCGAACCGTTGCAGCTTTCCGAGGAATTTGCCAAAATTTATCTCGAAGATTTGCAAGCACTGGGAGTAATGCCGGCCGACCGTTACCCCAAGGTGTCCGAACACATTGGGGAGATTGTTGAAATGATAGAAGTTTTGATCCAAAAAGGCCATGCTTATGTTTTAAATGGCGACGTTTATTACTCGGTGGGCAGCTTTAAGGAGTATGGCAAACTTTCAGGCCGGGCCCTGGAAGATTTACAGGCCGGCGCCAGGGTTGAAGTGAATGAGGCAAAACAGGATCCGATGGATTTTGCCCTTTGGAAATCAGCCAAGCCTGGAGAGATATCCTGGCCGTCTCCGTGGGGAGCGGGTCGTCCCGGCTGGCATATTGAGTGTTCGGCCATGTCCCTTAAATACTTGGGAGCCGGTTTTGATATGCACGGTGGTGGTGAAGACCTGGTTTTTCCCCATCATGAAAATGAAATTGCTCAGTCAGAGGCCTATGCCGGTAAAGAGTTTGTAAAATATTGGCTTCATAATGCCTTCATCACAGTGGGCGGGGAAAGAATGGGCAAATCGGTAGGGAATTTTTCAACGATTCGTGATGTCCGAAGCAAGTTCCCGCCGAAAGTGGTGCGTTTTTGGTTTGTAGGAACCCACTATCGCAATCCAATCAGTTTTGGCGAAGAAGAGCTGACCACCGCGGCCAAAGGGCTTGAACGTTTGGAGAATGCTAAATTTAATTGGGAGCACTTATTGAAACAGCCTACAGTCTATGGTTTGGCACCCGAGACTTCCGTGGAAAATATTAAAAAATGGCTTGACCAAACTCAAACTGATTTTATCCGGGCAATGGAAGATGACTTCAATACGCCGCAAGCTTTGGCCAGCCTCTACGACCTGGTCCGGGAAGTCAACCGTTGGACTCAAAGTCCGGATTTCCAATTGAATCAAGGAACCCAAAAGCTGATCCGGGATGCTCTGGATCGTTTGCTGGAACTCGCAGGGATTTTGGGACTATTGAGCGAAGAAAGCAATCATGCTCCCATGGATTCCTCGGCTGACGCCGTAGCCGACGCCGCGGCGATTGAGGAAATGATAGCCAGACGGGTTCAGGCCAAAAAGGACAAAAACTGGGCTTTGGCCGACCAGATTCGGGATGAATTGAAGGCCCAGGGGATTGTATTGGAAGACACGCCGCAAGGAGTAAGGTGGAAATATGAATAATGGGATGTAGAATTTTATTGGTGATTCGGGATAGGGAATAAGTGGTAGAATGTAATCATTGGTGTTAATATAACTGAATTCACGGAGAGGACAGGGTAGAAATCATGAAAATCATCGGAGTAATACCATCACGCTACGGATCGTCGCGTTTAGCGGGTAAACCATTGGTGGATCTTTGCGGGCAGACCATGATTGAACGGGTTTACGGATGTTCAAAACGGGCTAAATTATTGGAATCCGTGATCGTGGCCACGGATGACGAGCGGATTTATAATGAAGTGAAACGGTTCGGCGGCGATGTGGAGATGACCTCGCCAAACCATCAATCCGGGACGGATCGCATTGCCGAGGTGGCCCAAAAACGAGGTTTCGCTGACGAAGATGTGGTGGTCAACATTCAGGGCGACCAGCCGCTGATCGACGGGGAAACGATTGATAATTTGATCCGACCCCTGGTCGAAGATAAGTCGTTGGTGATGAGTACCATGTCTTTCCGGATTACCGATCCGGATGATATCAATAACCCGGCCTGTGTCAAGGTAATTAGCGACTGTAGCGGGCTGGCGATTTATTTTTCCAGGCTACCTATTCCCTATGTCCGGGACCAGCAAGGCGTTGATTTATTAAAAGTACCCTATTATAAACATTTGGGCCTTTATGCTTACAGAAAAAAATTCCTGGTGCAATACTCCAGCCTGAAACCAAGTTATCTTGAGCAATATGAGAAGCTGGAACAACTCCGGGCGCTTGAAAACGGTTACCGGATCAAAGTGGTGGAGAGTAAATTTGATTCGGCGGAGATTAACGAGCCCGATGATGTGGAAAAGCTGAGAGCGTTGATTCGGGGAATGAAATAAATTATTTGGGTGGCCGGATCGATCCTTTGAATCACAGAAAGAATCATTTTTACCGTGGAAAGCATCCTTTGAATGAGGTAAGCGATCCTATCCGTCACGGAAAAGATCATTTCTACGACGGAAAGAATTCTTTTACCGAGAGAAAAAATTATTTTTGTCACAGAAATCATTTTTTTTGGAGGGAAAGGGACCGATCGGAGGAAGAAAAAGCTCTTTTTTGGAGTTGGATCGCTGCTCTGAACGACCGAAAGGACTTTTTTTGGGAAAAATTGATCGATTCGGTTGCGGAAATGATCCTTTCTGTGACCCGCTCGGTCCTTCGGGCGACAAAATTGATCCTTTCCGTGACCCGAGGGATGGATTGAACGGGAAAATAGATTTTTTCCGATAAGAAAAAATCATTTCCGGGAATAATATTTTTTTGCAAGGAATAAATCATTTTTCGAAAGGAAAAACTTTTTTTCCAAGAATCGATTTTTCTGGCGGGGATTTTTTATTTAAAATTTTGCAGTTGACTCGAATGAATGCCGAATTTGCGCCAATGTCCTTACCCTTAGGGCCGGTTCGGAGCGGTGGCCCTCCCCCATGGATCGGGGGTTTCCTATGCACAGGAGTTGATCAATTTTTTCCAGACTGATATGTTTGAGTGTTTGATTTTTGGAGGATCTTTTTTTCTCAAGCAATCCATACATAGGATAACGAATTTCCCCTGTCTCAAACGTTCGTAAAACACCGGCCAGTCAAAGAGAGGGAAACGGCACCAAGTGATGATAGCCTGCAAAGTACCTGAAGGGGTGAGTCGATAGGCGAGCAGCCTAGCTGAGTCATCTTTTAAGCAGTGAATTTTTCGGCTGGATAAGTTGGTCTGATTTTAGTTTAAAATCAAAAAAATGTTTTCATTTTGACGCCACTGCCTGACAGCATCTTGTGGATAATTCAAGACGTGATTCCCAGAAGCTGTATCGGTTTTGATTTTCAATGTTTAAAGTTATCAACCGGGTATTTATCAGGAATGTTGCTTTAAAAAATCCTCTAAAACCTTTTCATATTAGCATCTAGAGTTATCGACACAAAATCGACACACTTTTTTCGGAAAAATGTGATAATATGGTAATAAGTAGATGTTGGCTCCTCGGATTCCTCGGGATTCCGAAGGAATCCCCAACTTAAAACGGAAATACGGAATGAAACGCTGCGGTTAAAAACCGGGGCGTTTTTTTGATGGGCCATTTACCTGCGGCTATCTAAGCTGTTTTGAATGTTTGATTATGGGAAAATTTATTTGAAATATATATCTTGTGGCATATAGGAGAACGGGACCGGCACTGGGCGATACGGCAATTGGAGAAAGCCTTTGAGAATGCGGGGAAGAGAGTAAAGAAAAGATTAGGGATTAGCCGGGTGTTGGCTTGTCGGTGGCCATAACAAATAGGAATTGAAAAATACAAACGTTGATCCACATCAATGGTGCATTTGCAAAGATTCATTATTAAAAATGGTCCAAGAAATTAACGAAAAAAGATGCAAAATAAATTTTATTATGCATAACAAAAAGTATTTACTTCTCCGTTCTTGCCATGCTATACTAAAAATAGAAAAATTGATAGGGGTACTTCAAAACAAATGAATGATATCAATGAAGAAATGTCTTTTTTAAATCAGATTGTCACTTTGCTGGAAAATCAATTCGGCAGGAACTGCGAGGTAGTACTGCATAATCTGACAGGCGATTACGAACATACGATTGTCGACATTCGTAACGGTCATGTTACGGGTCGTAAAATCGGCGACTGCGGGAGCAATCTCGGACTTGAGGTACTGCGGGGTACCATGAAAGATGGCGATTGTTTCAATTACATTACCCAAACGAAGGACAATAAGATATTGCGTTCATCTTCCATTTACATAAGGAATGACAAAAACGAAGTGATCGGTTCCATCTGTGTCAATCTGGATATTACTGACTCGGTGCGGTATGAGGGATATCTCAAGGATTTTAACAACTATCAGTTGGATTCTTACGAACAAAGCGGCGAAGTGTTTTTTAACGATGTAAACGAGTTGCTTGAGCATTTCTTCCAAAAGGGGCAACAGTTTATTGGAACCGCAGCGGCGCTCATGAATAAGGACGAAAGAATGGAATTCATCAGATACCTCGATGAAAAAGGGGCATTTCTGATCACGAAGTCCGGAGAAAAAACCTGTGAATTGCTTAATATATCAAAGTTTGTGTTTTATCAATATCTTGATGCCGTGAGAAAAAAGTCAAATGATGCAAATGCTTGATGCGGATGCCGGGTGTATTCAGGGCGCCTATCGGGTACGGGGGGTAATCTTGGATAGGCGAAAGTTAGATAAGAGTTGTGAAAACCCTCAAATTTATCCCAAAATGATTGAACAACTCTCAAAGAAGAGGTGTGTTCTGCTAAAATTGGCCCCATTTTTTGGCGGAAAAGACTTTATCACACCTCTTAAATAAACCTTTATTTTTCATTTGCGATTGCCAAATTCGGTACGCCGTTCATCGATAAGAGCGGCAGCCGCGTTAAATGCCGGTTTAGGATGAATATTTTTTGTGACGCGGCGTTGGAGTTTATTATGTTGCAATGTATTTCATGTGGAGAGCGGTTTGACGAACAGAACATATATGAATGCCCGAGTTGTGGCGGCATCTTTGAAGTGTGCTATCGTAACAGTGCGGATGCAAGCTTAAAACTCAGCGAGAGTTTTGATTATATGCCAGTGAAAAAGCAGCAGCTGATCACCTTGGGAGAAGGAAACACTCCTTTAATGAAAGCGACGAAAAGCATTGAAGCGATAGAATCTACTGCTCTTTATTTTAAAAACGAGTTTCAGAATCCGACAGGCTCTTTCAAAGACCGCCCCGTTTCTATCGGCCTTACCAAGGCGCTCGAGTTCGGGATTCGCGATTTTATTGTTGCATCGAGCGGTAATGGGGCTGCATCGGTGGCTGCATACTGCGCAAAGGCCGGTGTCGTTCCCACGGTTTATCTGCCCGAATTCACCTCTGACGAGAAGGTTGCCCAAATACGTTTTTATGGCGCAAGGGTGAATAAAGTGCCCGGACCCTATAGCAACAGCTTTGCTGCTGCAAAACAGGCAACAAGCAGTAAAACCGCCAACCTGACCACGACCTTCCTCAATCCATACACGGTCGAAGGTGATAAAATTGTCGGTTATGAGATATTTGAACAGTTGGGCAACAGCCTTCCAGACTATGTTTTCGTGCCGGTTGGATGTGGACCCCTGCTGGTCGGCGCATATAAGGGTTTTTGTGAGTACCGGGACCTTTTTAGTCTTCAAAAGCTGCCGAAAATGGTTGCCGTACAAGCAGATGGAAACTGCCCCATTGTCAAGGCATTTTTGCGAAACGATAACTGTGTCCTTTCGGAACCGGCCCCGGACACAATTGCTGGGGGAATAGCGGACGGCTTGTGCGGATACGAGAAGGATGGCGCCTACACGCTGACTGTGGTGCGCCAATCCGGGGGATTTGCGGTGTCCGTTGCCGATGAACAGATCCTTGAAGCCCAAATGATACTGGCCCGGAATGAAGGATTATTCGTTGAGCCGTCTTCGGCCGCCGCTTTCGCCGGGGTTATGAAAAGCATTCGAGAGAAAAAGATAGCCCCCGAGGATCGGGTGGTCGTTCTTCTAACCGGACACGGGCTGAAGGACATGAAGAGTATCAAATAGGCTATTTTGCGCTTCAAATGTTATCCTGGCGCGCCGTCAGCCATTAAATGCCGGCATTGTAACCGAATGTCATATTCGGTACAAGAATAATGAGGAGGGGTAAAATGAAAAGGATTCTTGTGGTACTTGTTGTCATCGCATTACTCGTCTTTGGTCTTACGGCATGTTCCAGACAGCCCAATACCGGTAGTGCGAAGGAAAGTCATCTTGACAAGGTCATCCGTTTGAAGGCAATACGTATAGCGGTTTTGCCCGACAATCCGGGATGGAGCGTCATGAAAGCGGACGGAAGTTTTGAGGGTTTCGATATTGACATTGCCAAAGACCTTGCCAAGCTACTGGGCGCCAAGATTGAGTTTGTTTCCACCGATGGCCCGAACCGCATTACATTGGCGCAAGCCAATAAGGTTGACGTTGTAATCGCTGGCTTCACTGCTGTCAATGAAAGGGCAAAGCTCATTAATTTCACCGATCCATATGCTGCTGCGGGCTCGCTTGCGTTGTATAAAAAATCCAACCCCATTTCAAGTTGGGATAACTTGAAAAACAAAAGAATCGCTGTCGCACGCGGCTCGACCGCTGATATTATGGTCACAAACGATTACCCAAACGCTAAGATTTCTCGTTTTGACACGATCGCTGATGTTATGCTCGCGCTTAAGACCGACAAGGTCGATGCCCTTATCGAGGACGATTCACAGGTGTTCAATTTTGCGAAGAATAACCCGGAAATGGAAGCTCTTGCCGGTGAACCGAGAAATCTCGCGTATTCGGCTATGGGTCTACAGAAGGGAGATCAAGAATGGCTAAACTTCCTGAATCATTATATACGCAATTTAAACTATTCCGGTAAAACGAACGAATTATATAAAAAATGGTTTGGTCGCGATATGCCTAAGCTTTATCCTTTCTGAGCCGCTTTGCCTTGCACGGGAAGTCCGGCCATCTGGGCTTCCCGTGTGAAGAGCAGCGTAGATTTATTCAATGATCGGCTGGTATTTGGCCGCAGGAGTTGGGAGGTAAGAATGAATCTCTATTTTAGCGACATTACCCCTTACATGCAAAGCTTGCTTCAAGGCTTGTGGGTGAGCATCTATGTGACAATCATAAGCATGGCTGTGGGTACGCTCCTTGGACAGATTGTCTGCATCGGAAAAGTGAGTCGGTTACCGTTTATCAGCTCGTTATGCTCAGGGTATATTGAGGTACTGCGCAATACTCCCCTTCTTGTGCAGTTATACATCCTCTATTTTGGCCTTGGTCAACTGAATCTGAACATTTCTCCTCAGTGGGCTACGTTGATTGGAATGACGATCAATAATGGCGCATATACAGCCGAGATTCTGCGCGGAGGGCTGGCCGCTGTCAACAAGGGTACGGTTGAGGCTGCCAAGGCACTTGGCCTTAGCCCAGTGCAATCGTTTTTACATGTCAGTTTTCCGCCGATGCTTAAAAGCGTGTTCCCTGCCTTGACAAATCAGTTTATACTGCTGTTTCTGTTTTCCTCGGTCGCTTCGATCATCGCCTTGCCGGAGCTTACCTATAACGTTCTCAACGTAAGTTCGAAGACTGCGAGAACTTTTGAAGTGTTTATCGTTGCAGTCGTGTTTTACTATGCGTGTTCGAGTATCTTCAATATCCTATCGCGATATTGTGAAAAGACGCTGTTTAGATGGTAGGAGGAATTAGGTATGCAAAGTATTGAGCCTTTCGGGTGGATACACCTCATGCCTTTGTTCAGGGGCGCGCTGTACACTATATACATTTGTTTTTTTTCTATTATTTTCGGCGGGATTCTGGGGATTGCCGCAGGACTTGCCGTTACTTCCAAAAATAAAGTGTTCAGCCTCATATTTAATATCTATATTAACCTGTTGCGCGGAATCCCGGTGTTGATCCTTGTGTTTATGATCTATTTTGCCATTCCGATCATCTATCCTGACGCTGACCTTTCCAAAGGGGTCACGGCAGTCGCTGCCCTTTCCATATACGCAGGTGCGTATATCGGGGAGATTGTGCGCGGCAGCATTCAGGCCATCCCGAAAGGACAGTTCGAAGCAGCGCAGTCTCTCGGTTTAAATTACGTTCAGGAATATTTGTACGTCATCATCCCGCAGGCCTTGAGAATTATGATTCCTCCGGCAATGGGGTTCATCATCGCTCTGGTCAAGGACTCGTCTTTGATATCGGTAATCGGATATGTGGAGCTTACCAAAGCTGGGAAAATCGTCAGCAATCTGACGATGGAGCCGTTACCCACTTATATCAGCGCAGCGGCAATCTACTTTGTCATATGCTTTGGCCTGTCAAAGCTTTCCGTGCTGTATGAAAACCGCATCAACAACCCTGCCACTTTAAGTCGCAAAGGAAACAGGCTGGCTGGCGAAGGAGGAAACTAAAAATGATCATTGAAGTGAAAAATTTGCGAAAAAGCTTCGGAAAACTTGACGTGCTTAAGGATATCAGCTGCGATATTAAGGAAAAAGAGGTTATATCCATTATTGGTCCTTCGGGCTCGGGAAAAAGCACGTTTTTAAGATGTTTAAACGGTCTTGAGTCTGTCAACGGAGGCAAAATTAAGATAAACGGTCATGAAATCACCAACCAAAAAACAAGCATACTGGAAGTTCGCAAGGAAGTAGGTATGGTTTTTCAGTCGTTTAATCTGTTCATGCACATGTCTGTCATCGATAATATAATCTTAGCGCCCGTAAAGGTCAAAAAGCAATCAAAAGCTGAGGCAAGGGAATATGCTATGAATCTTTTGGAAAAGGTCGGCTTAGTTGACAAGGCTGGCGAGTATCCGGGCAATCTTTCGGGAGGCCAGATGCAGCGCGTAGCCATTGCCCGGGCCCTTGCCATGAATCCCAAAGTGATGTTGTTTGATGAGCCTACCTCGGCGCTTGATCCTGAAATCGTGGGCGAGGTTCTTGTGGTAATGAAGAATCTGGCAGAGGAAGGTATGACCATGGTTGTGGTAAGCCATGAGATGAGTTTTGCGCGCGACGTCGCTCATCGAGTTTTTTTTATGGACAACGGGTTCATCGTGGAGGAGGGTTCTCCCGGCGAAGTGTTCTCGAATCCAAAGAACAACAGGACAAGGTCATTTTTAAGTAGGATCCTATAATGTAATCTAATTTGAATATATAGAAGGATGATCATGATGAATATTGAGAAGAAATTGCTGGAAAAGGGGATCACGCTTGCAGAGGTGAAACCGCCTGCCTATACATATGTCCCGGCAAAAACAGTCGGGAATACAGTTTATGTGTCGGGATGCGATTGCCGCATCGATGGCAAGTTACTTTATGAAGGAAAGCTCGGTATAGAGTTGAGCGTAGCTCAAGGTGCCGAGGCGGCACGGCAATGCATGATAAATATCTTATCCGTGCTTAAGGCGCACTTGGGCGACTTGGACCGCATTAAACAGTTTGTCAAGATTTTGGGGTTTGTCAATTCCGCGCCAGGCTTTGTTGAGCAGCCGTATGTCATGAATGGTGCCTCCGATCTGCTGGTGGAAATTTTTGGAGAAAAAGGCAAGCATGCACGTTCCGCTATTGGCGCTAATGAACTGCCTTTTAACACGCCCGTCGAGGTTGAGGTTATATGTGAGATTGAGTGAGTGTGGCGGATAATCATATGGTTTGTTTATGCACTACGTTCTGGCCGTTAGCCCATATGGAGTACTGCTTGGCCCTTGTAAATTTGGGCACGGGAAACCACATCCCAAAATATGCCAAACGGGATCAACACCTAAGAATCGGGCGAATACCCTTTTAGGCTAGGGTGGGTTTTGGAACCGCAATTACCGGCTTTTATTCGATTATAGCAAGAAAAGATCAAGCCTAAAACGTTCAAAGAGCGGCTTTTTTATAGTTCGCTCTTTTTTATTGCCTTGAAAGGAGGTGAATGAAAGATGGCACATTTGCAACAACGGCTTATTACAGCCGTAAATATGATCACCGGGTTCACCGCCCATGCCGATACGGTGAGTCAAAATGCTGGCACTTCCATTGTATCTCACTCAAACATTCTAAAATACCGGAAGTTAGAGAGAGGGGAACGGCACAAAATAATGATGGCCTGCAAAGTACCTGAAGGATGTCTGTAAGTTAATAGAAGCGCAACTTAGCTGAGTCATCTTTAATCAATTAACTTTTTCCGGTTGGACGGTTTGCCGGCTTCCCCGACATAAGACAGAAATACTTAACGCTGCGGTTAGAAACCGGGGCGTTTTTTGATGGGCTTTTCCGGTGGAGGTCACGCGCGCGCTTTACCCGTGGCTTGATGGAGTATCTGAAGGTAGTTACCCTTTCCCTACAAGGGAATTGGCTGGAATTGAGAGCCTGATGTAGAAGCTTCAAAGGGTAAATCTAATGGTTGTATGAAGCAGGGATCAATGGATATTCGTAGAATAATATTATGAAATCTATATACAATCCCGACATATTTGAAAATGGCTTTATTTGCAAATAAACTAGAAATTCAAAGCTCGAACGGGTTTCTTGGGGTACAAAGGGTTGTAAAAGCAGAAAGTGTTGATTCCGTGAGACCAGGATGAGGTGTTTACAATGGCCATGATTAACGGAGTTCCGGTTAGTCTTTCCCTGGAAGAGTCAAACGCCTTAATTTCTGCACTGTTTAGCTCCAGTATAGACGGTCTGGCATACATCAGCCCCGATTATAATGTCTCCTATGCCAATGAACGGATGGCGCGGATGGTGAAAACTCCGCTTGAAAAAGGACGGAACCATCCAATTGGAGATTTAATTCCGGGTTGGTCCCGTCAACTGGATAGGGTTTGCCAAAAGAGCCGTTTTAGCGGACAAATTTTTACCGTTGATTTGGAGGTCTTTTGTTTCCAAAATCAGCCCGATTCGGGGCCGGCTTATTGGAAAGTGACGATTGTTCCGGTTAATGAGAAGGAAGGTTCCTTTTTAGGCTGGGTACTGGTCCTTCGGGATGTAACCCAATATAAACGCAATGAAGACGAGATAAGGGTCCTATCCCAAGATTTAGAGAATAAAATAAAGCTTTTGAACGAGATTAATGAGAATTCACTGGCGGGATTGGCAATTCTTGACGGTTCGGCTTTGACGTATAAATGGGTCAATCGATCCTTTGCGAATTTTTTGAAACTGCCATTGCATTCTTTTCATGGGCTATCTTTTGAAGAATCAATATTCCCTGATCAAAAAAATGATTGGTTGGCCAAGATACATGAAGTTGTATCCACTCGGCTTCCTTTGCGCGATGATTTGCTTCATCAAAAACAGAACTACTGGAACTGTAGTATTTTACCTGTATGCACGCAAACTGATGTACCTGATCTGATGATTATTGTTTATGATATAACCGAAAAGATCGTAAACCGGAAAAAGATAGAGGAATACGCCAGTCAAGCCAATCGGCATTTGCATCAACTGGAAACCATCATTGAAAGTATGAGTGATGGGGTTGTTATTTTCAATCTTGACGGTGAAATCTTACGCCAAAACGATGCGGCGCTGCAATTATTGGGATATAAAGACCGCCGGAGTTGTCCGGTCCATTTGGATCAAATCCAGTTGGACTTCAAATTGTGCGATTTAGAAGGCAACGAGCTTCCGTTGGCGGCTTGGCCTTCGAACCGGATAAAGCGCAGTGAATCCATAAATAATTTGGAATTGGCCGTGTCTGCCATCAGAACAGGGGAGAGGCGTTATTTATGTTTTAACGGTAGCTTGATCAGGGAAAACACCGCTGCGCCTATCATGGGTGTGATGACGATTCGCGACCTTACGGAAAGGGAAATATTAGTCCGGCAATTGGAGCAAGAACAAGCCCGGTTGCAAGCGGTGTTGGAACAAATGCCCTGTGGAGTAATCATGGTTGACGCCTTCTCTCAAAAAACACTGTTGACAAACAGGAAATATACCGAAATTTGGCGAGTTTCCGCTGCAGGTATGGGGATGGACCAACGAAACTGTCCCGGCCATTTTGTACACCCTGATGGACGATGTTACCTTCAGGCGGAATTACCGATTGTTCGATCGGTTACGTGGGGTGAAACGGTCGCCACGGAGGAAATTTTGTGTCAGCGGCAAGATGGCTCGTGGATGGTGGTAATTTGTAATTCCGCGCCTATTTTGGACCGCGAGGGTAAAATTGTCGCCGGAGTATTGATTTTCAGCGACATCACCGAATTAAAAGAGGCGACGACCAAAGCCGCTCTTGCCAATCAACTGCAACAGATTATTGAATTCTTACCGGATGGAACGTTTGTAGTTGATCAAAACCGGAAGGTGATTGCGTGGAACCGTGCACTTGAATTGTTGACCGGCATATCCAAAGGTGACATCATGGGAACGGATTCCTATAAGGGTATTTTTGGCGAGGATCCTCAGGGATCGTTGATTGATGGTGTTTTTAAAGGGATTTCATTTTGTTCGCAATCCGGGGCGAAACACCCGGGAGAAGCGATGGTCCGGCAAATTTTATTACCGGTGTTCAATCAAAGAGAAAATGTGCTGCTCGATTTGAAAGCAACCCCGATTCGGGACGAACTGGGGGAAGTCACCGGTGTGATTGAAACAATCCGCGACATTACACTGGAAAAACAAATGGAAGCGGAGACGATTCGAATGCAGAAACTGGACTCCCTCGGTATTTTGGCCGGCGGGATCGCCCATGATTTCAACAATATCTTGGCAGTGATTTTAGCCAATCTGCAATTGGCTGCGCTTAAACTGAGATGCCGGGAAGATATCACCAAATATTTGGATGGAACCATCGAAACCACCCGGAAAGCAAGCCATCTGACCCGTCAGCTGCTGACTTTTGCCAAGGGAGGAGCGCCTGTTAAAAAGGCCGCTTCCATTTTGGAATTAATCATTGAAGCCGTTGAGTTTGCTTTACGGGGATCGAAAGTTAAAGCTAAATTTCATTTTCAGGAAAATCCCCGGGCGGTGGAGATCGATGAAGGACAAATCGCCCAAGTTATCAACAACTTAACCATTAACGCCGTACAAGCGATGCCGCTGGGTGGCTTTTTAGAAATTACTTTTGAAAACCTTTTTTTATCTGCTGAAAGCAAATATAACCCCGGATGGTATGTCAAATTAAGCGTGAAGGATTCCGGTTGCGGAATACCGGCGGGTATTATGGATAAAATTTTTGACCCCTTTTTTACCACAAAAGAGGTGGGCAATGGTCTTGGCTTATCCACTTCTTATTCGATTATCAAAAGACATAATGGCTATATTGAAGTAGAGTCAACCGTGGGCATCGGGACTACATTTTATATTTATCTTCCGGCCTTGGCGGGAGAAGCGGCCATTCCGAAAGTATCGCCGAAGGTTGCAGCTTTGGGAGAATATAAAATTCTCTTCATGGACGACGATGAGGTTATCCGTCAAGTTGTCGGCGATATGCTGGCATATTACGGATACCGGATTACCATTGCCAAAGACGGCGATGAAACCATCGACCTTTACCGGCAGGCTATATCTGCAGGAGAACGGTATGATATTATCATTATGGATTTAACGGTACCCGGCGGGATGGGCGGTTTGGAAACGATGGCGATGCTTCACCGGATCGATCCCCGGGTCAAGGCGATCATTTCCAGTGGCTATGCCAATGATCCGGGGATGTCTAATTACAAGGAGTACGGTTTTTGCGGCTATGTGGCCAAACCCTATAAAATCGACGAATTGATTGATGTTTTGAATACGGTACTTCATCAGAAATAAAAACGGATAGGGTCGACAAGTTGGGAGCGCCATGGAAAGAAATATTCCAACAATGGACTTTTAGGTACGGCCATGGTAAAATTGGCTTAGTATTAACTTTTTTGGTAAAATGGGACTGCTGCATTGGTACTGCAGCGTCGATATCGATCGTATGTTTCTGCAGCAATTATGAAGTGATGGCAATGGGGTGGAGATATGAATACGGTTCGCCGTTCCGATTTTAAATTTCCGAGCGATGATAACCTCCAGAAGAAGAATCAAAAAGCGAAGAATTCGCAAGGGAAGTCTGCTTCAAAACCCAAAGTCAAGACTGGGGAAAAGAAAAGATCGGAAGAAATCGCCAAAAAGCATCTTAAGTCCCATGAGAAATCCAAAACAACTCCAATCCCTCATAAACGTTACTCTGCCAGAGGGGTATCCTATACGCACTCTTCGGTTGGCGCTAAGGTCGATATCCGGGCTTAGGCTTGAGCTTTGGGATTCATATTCCAGATAAATTAACTTTGCCCCCTTTTTCGATGAACATCTGCGATTGGGGGTTTTGGTTTAAAATGCATATCGTTTGCTGACGGATAAAGGCTGCCCATTACACTTTGATAAAAATGGATGGAAGGAAGGAAATGAAGGATAATGTTGCATTGTTGGTGATCGATGTTCAAAATGGCTTGTTTTCAATTGCCAATGCGCCGGTTTATCATCGGGAAAGATTGATTTTCAACATGCTTGAGTTAGTCGAAAAAGCACGAAAATCAAATATACCCGTTTTTTATGTTCAGCATTGCAGCGAACGGGGGGGATTATTGGAACCCAATACGCAGGGTTGGAAAATTTGTTCCGCAATTTCACCGGTTCAAGGTGACCCGATCATCGAAAAGCGGACTCCCGACTCTTTTCATGAAACACCGTTAAAGGAGGAACTGGGGAAAAGGGGAATTCAAAGATTGGTTGTCGTAGGTTTGTAAACAGAATATTGTATTGATACAACATGCCGCCGGGCTTTTAGTCTGGGGTATGAAGTGACCCTGCTGGAGGATGGACATAGTACAATGGATTCGGACATTTTAAAAGCTGAGAAAATCATTCAGCATCATAATTCTGTTTTGGGCTCCTGGTTTTGTAAGGTAAAACCGGCCAAAGAAATTGCCTTCATTTAAAAATGGAATTTTGGGATGAAAACAAAAATGCCTGAGGGATTTGCATTTAAAAGGGGAAAAGAAGATGAAATTTGTATGTCCGCTGGTATTGGTGGAAGATATTTCGCGTTCCCAGGAGTTTTATGAAAAGACGCTGAAACAAAAAGTGAAGTATGATTTCGGAGAAAATGTTTGCTTTGAGGGTGATTTTGCCATTCATTCAAGGAGCCATTTTGAGAAAGTGGCCAAAATGAAAGATTCAGGAAATATCGTAGAGGGCTCCAATCGCTTTGAATTATACTTTGAGACCGAACGAATCGATGAAATCCATAACGAACTGAACAGGATCAAAGTGGAATTTCTTCATGAGGTTGAAGAGCAGCCCTGGGGGCAAAGAGTTTTGAGGTTTTACGATCCTGACCGGCACATTGTGGAAATTGGAGAGACCATGGAGGCAGTGGTTATTCGTTTATACAAACAAGGACATTCCATGAATGCGATCATCAAAAAGACCGGAATGCCTTTGGAATTTGTGGATACAGCCATACAAACAGCAGGGAGGATGTCAGGAGATGCGAGTACCCTTTGAGACAATGAAGGCAGAGATTAAACGGGTTTTGATCAAAAACGGCATGGCGGAAGAGAAAGCTGAGATTTGTGCTAAAGTTCATACCGAATCAAGCAGAGATGGGGTATATTCACACGGATTAAACCGTGTGGCCCGGTTTGTCGACCATATTCAAAGGGGATTTGTTAATGTCAATGCCGAACCCGCGTTAATAATGAAATCCGGTGTTTTTGAAAACTATGATGGAAATCTTGGTCCGGGTGTGCTGAATGCTTTGTTTGCGATGAACCGCGGAGTTGATGTGGCTAAAGAACATGGTATCGGTTTAATTGCCTTGAGAAATACCACCCACTGGATGCGCGGGGGAACCTATGCCTGGGAAGCCGCAAATAAGGGCTTTATCGGGATTTGCTGGACCAATACGGAATCCTGTATGCCGGCTTGGGGGGCCCAAAAAGCCAATCTTGGCAACAACCCTTTGTGTATAGCGGTTCCAAGAAAAGAAGGGCATGTTGTGCTTGATATGGCGATGTCCCAATATTCTTATGGTAAATTGCAAGTGACAAGGTTAAAAAATCAATCCCTTCCTTTCCCGGGAGGATTTGATAACCAAGGAAACCTTACAACCGATCCGGGACGGATTGAAGAATCAAGAAGGCTTCTGCCCGCAGGTTATTGGAAGGGTTCGGGGCTGGCCATTGTGTTGGATTTAGTGGCCGCAATCCTATCCAACGGCTTAGCGACCTGCGGAATTGACAATTTGGCCCAAGGGAGTTGCGGGGGATGCAGTCAGATCTTTGTGGCGATTGATCCCTATATAGCCGGCGGGGAAGAATTTGTGGATCGGACGATCACGCAAGCCATTGCCCAATTAAAAAACGGGGAACCGGTCACGGAGGGGGGAGGGATTTATTTTCCCGGTGAACTCACGGCCAAAACCCGACAAGAAAATATGGAACAGGGAATACCGGTCGATGAAGGAATATGGAATGAATTGATGAGGCTATAGTTTCCCCTTGGAGATGCCTTTGGATCGATGCGTTGATGAACATAAATGAAAAGAACGGTTTTGAATAAGATGAGATATATATAGCGAGCAGAGTAAAGATAAGTGGAGGAGAGTGTGTTGAGATGATAGGTGCTGGACAGGGACCCACTAAGATTTTACTGGATGAAAAAGAAATCCCCAAACAATGGTATAACATTCAGGCGGATATGCCTCATCTGCCGGCCCCGGGGCTCAACCCCCAAACGAACAAACCCTTGACCCCCGATGATTTGCTTCCTATCTTTCCGATGGACTTAATCTTGCAGGAAGTCAGCAGGGAACGGTGGATTCCCATTCCCGAAGAAGTACTGGACATTTACAGCTTATGGCGTCCTTCCCCTTTGTTCCGGGCTTACCGCTTGGAACAAGCTTTGAAGACGCCGGCCAGGCTTTATTATAAGTACGAGGGTGTCAGCCCCGCCGGTAGCCATAAACCCAATACCGCGATCCCTCAAGTCTATTACAATAAAAAAGCGGGTATCAGGAGACTGGCGACTGAAACCGGGGCCGGCCAATGGGGCAGCGCTCTTAGCCTTGCCTGTACGATGTTCGGATTAGGGTGCACTGTTTATATGGTGAAGGTGAGCTATGAGCAGAAACCTTACCGGCGTTCTCTGATGCAAATGTGGGGGTCGGAGGTTTTTGCCAGTCCCAGTGACCGGACCCAAGCCGGACGTTCACTCTTGGCTGAAGACCCGGATTCTCCCGGAAGTTTGGGAGCGGCTATCAGTGAAGCTGTGGAAGATGCAGTGACCCATTCCGATACCCATTATGCCTTGGGCAGTGTTTTGAATCACGTTTGCCTGCACCAGACGGTGATTGGTCAGGAAGCTAAAATGCAGCTTGCCAAGGTCGGTGATTATCCGGATGTAATTTTGGCCAGTTGCGGCGGGGGGAGTAATTTTGCCGGTTTAAGTTTTCCGTTTATTCCCGATAAGGTAAACGGTAAGAATATTAAAATCGTAGCGGTTGAACCCACGGCGTGCCCGACACTGACCAAAGGGGCCTATGCCTATGATTACGGCGACACCGCGAAAATGACTCCGATTATGATGATGTATACTCTCGGACATGATTTCATGCCGGCCGGAATTCACGCCGGTGGATTGCGTTATCATGGTGATTCGCCGCTGGTCAGCCAGTTGCTCCAGGATGGACTGATCGAGGCCTTGGCCGTCAATCAGACGGATGTTTTCCAGGCTGCCGATTTATTTGCGAAAACGGAAGGCATTTTACCCGCTCCCGAATCGGCCCACGCCATCTGTGCTGCGGTCAGGGAAGCCGAACACTGCCGGGAGGCCATGGAGGAGAAAACCATCTTGTTCGGACTGAGCGGGCACGGCCATTTTGACCTCGGCGCCTATGACCTTTATTTGACCGGAAAGATTGAAGATTACGATTATCCCACCGAAAAAGTTGCGGCATCGCTGCAAAAACTCCCGGCGGTGGGTTTGGCGTGACAAATGGAATCGGCGATGCAATGCCACAGTGGCATTGGGAAATGAAGCGGCGTTCCCTTTTTATAAAAAATTTGGAAGAGTGTGATCTTAGGGACGATTTATCCGCTATCCAATAAAGAATGAACGATTTCAGGAGGGTTGATAAATTTTGAAAGATGGATTCTTTTTAGATTCCAGCAGATTGAAATTCAGGCCATGGACTAATGATGATATTGATTTGGCCAGATATCTGTGGGGCGATTGTCAGGTAACCCAATTTATCGGAGGCCCTTTTGACGAAAATCAGATTGAGGAACGCCTACGCAAGGAAATGAATCATCAAGTTAAATATGGGCTTCAATACTGGCCTGTATTTTTAAAGAACAGCCGAGAATTTATCGGCTGTTGCGGTTTACGGCCATGCTCCGAGGATGAAAGTGGTGTTCGAGAACTGGGTTATCATCTTTGTTCCCGTTACTGGAGGAGCGGGTATGGGAGTGAAGCAGCCGAATGTGTTGCCCGTTATGCTTTTGAAACGTTGAAGGTGAAAAAATTATTTGCGGGACACCATCCTCAGAATGCCAATTCAAAGAAGATCCTCTTACGGTTGGGTTTCCAATATATAGGTGACCGCTATTATCCGCCGACAGGCCTCCATCACCCGTGCTATGAATTAACTCGGGACGAGTTTCAACGAAAAATTTAAAAGCGCTGGTTTCAATCGTTCAGGAAATGGCAGAACAAGAAGCCATTATTTCCCGTTGACTAAATAATAAAATTGTAAGCGAGCCTGGTTTACTTTCACCCGTAAATAACAACGCTTACAATCATGGATCGGCACATCCGCCCTGAGAGGATAACGAAAGGAATTTGACATCATTTATATGTTATAATAACAACCAAAGTATTGGAAAATAATATTCCGTGAAGAAGGATACAATGGACATTACAATTGTGCAATTGGGCAACAGTTCCTGGCTGATTCCCGGGCCTACCAATATCGGCATCGTTGTAAAAGCAGAAGGCGTTTTTTTGATTGACAGCGGCAACGACAAAGAAGCGGGCCGGAAAATACTTAAAGTCCTTCAAGAAAAGGATTGGAGGCTGAAGGGAATTATCAATACCCACTCCAACGCCGATCACATCGGTGGCAATGATTACTTACAGCGGACGACAAATTGTGAGATTTGGGCCAGCCGGGGAGAATCCGCGTTTATCAATACCCCGATCATCGAGAGCAGCTTTTTATGGGGCGGATATCCTTTCAAGGATTTGCAAACCAAGTTTTTTGAAGCCAAACCCTCGCAGGTCACCAGGATTGTGGATAACACAACTGCGGATGAAGATGTGCAATTCATTGCTTTACCGGGGCACTATTTCGACCAAATCGGAGTATTAACCAAAGACAGGGTCTTTTATTTGGGAGACAGCCTCTTTGGCTTTAACGTTTTGGACAAGTATAAAATCCCTTACATTTATGATGTTAAGGCATTTAGGAATAGTCTGGAGACAATCAAAACCATCGAAGCCGAATATTATGTGCCCAGCCATGGCGAAGTCCAAACTAAAATCCTGGATTTGGCGGAGATCAATATTCAAAAGGTGTATGATATCGAAGAAAAATTGCTAAAGACCATGGGTGGAAAAAAAGTTTTTGAGGATATTTTAGGTGAAATGGCTACTCGATATGAGATTGAATTGAATTTCGGGCAATATGCTTTGGTTGGGAATACGATACGCTCGTTTTTGTCGTATTTGTATAATGAAGGAAAAGCGGAATATAAATTTGAAGAAAACAAGATGTACTGGGAGGCAAAATAGTTATTTGCTTTTGGAAAGAGGGATGAAAACATGATCCGGGAGATTGGCGATGAAAAGGAACTTGTTCAAAGCGTACAGGTTATCCGGGAAGCTTTTGACACCGTTGCAAAAGAACTAAATCTAACGGAAATCAATTGCCCTACCAATCCGGCTTTTACGAATATCGGGAATTTGAAGGCGATGAAAGAAAAAGGAATCAAATTTTTCGGATTGTATAACAACGATGATATCCAGGTCGGTTTTGTAGCAATTGAAAAGGCGGGCGAATCTTTGTTTTACATGGAAAGACTGGCTGTATTACCAGGGTTTCGCCACAGTGGATTTGGAACACAGCTGATGGATTTTGTATTTGATTATGTCAGAAAAGAAAAAGGCCTCAAGGTTTCCATCGGGATTATTAATGAAAATGCGATATTGAAAAAGTGGTACCAGGATTATGGTTTTAAGGAAACGGCTTTGAAAAATTACAGTCATTTGCCGTTTACGGTTTGTATGATGGAAAAGGAATTTTTAGAAACAATTCAGTAAAGCTAAATTTTATTTCATTTTGGTTAACAATAAAACAAATTCCAATTATTGTAGATAAAATACGCTAAAATTAATATTCATATGTGAACTTATTTTAAGAGGTGTACATCAAATGAGAGAAAAAATTTTGAGTATTCTGTCAGAGGTATGTGAAACCACAGAAGTCGTGAATAATCCCGATATTGAAGTGTATAATTTAGGAATGTTGGATTCTTTCGGAACTGTACAATTTTTAGTTGCGCTAGAGGAAAAGTTAAATATTAATGTCTCAATAACAGAAATCGACCGGGATGTTTGGGCGACTCCCAATAAAATTATCAGTTATTTGGAGGCAAAAATTTCCCAATGAAACAGCCTAAATTTGGCCCGATTTTTTTGGCGTTTGCATTGTTTGCCTTAGTTATTGTTGCTTTTATGTCTTATGTTAATCGTTTCGTCAGTAAGGTCAACAATGTTGATGGTATGGCTCCGATATATGATCGCCGGAAATACGACGGGATCCTAACTGAACAAAAAGCCTTAGCCAGCAAGGATTATCTATGCATATTTGCGGCGTCCAACTTAAACAATGCCGATTGCACTTACCATCCTTCAAATGTTTTTAACGGAAAAGCAGCCGGATTTATTCCGTATTTAGTAGGTCGTAATAGTGTTACTAGCCTCTTTCATGCGTTAAAAATTGCCGCCCTCAATGGTTCCATCCGTAATCAAAAAATTGTTTTACTGGTCGAGCCGACTAATTTTTTGGTTGAACGCAATTTGAAGATTGGTGGAAATATTTCAGGGCTTCATGCTTATGAATTCGTCTTAAATTCCAAAATTAGCTCAAATTTGAAACGTGAAATTGCCAGGAGTCTCCTCAAAACAGTAGGAGTATATCGAGACCCTATACTAACCGTGCTTTTAAAGAATTTAGCGCAAAAGCACCCCAACCAAACTGTGGATGGCCTTATCAAACCAATCGCTCATATAATCCTTTACGGGATGGAACAAAAAGATCGGTTGATTGCTTACAAATTAATGATGGAATATAATCAAGCCCCGCACCAATCGGCCCAGCGAACCAATCCTGATTGGAACCGGCTGATGGCGGATGCTGAAAAGGAGGGCGAAAAGGCCTGTCGAACCAATCCTTTCAGTATCGATGATCAGCGTTATAAAGAACATATCGAACCTAAATTAAATCAATATCAAAATAGCGCGAAAGATAGTATTTATTTTAGTTCTAGGGAACTAAGGAATTTTCATTTACTGCTAAGCCTGTGTAAAGAATTGAATATTAAACCTTTAATTATCATCGAACCGCTGAACGGCTTTTGGTCCGATTATATTGGTTTGCCAAAAGAAACCAGGAATCAATGCTATTTTCAAATTAAACAAGCGATTCGAAAAGCCGGTTTAACCGATGTCGATTTTTCGGGACATGAATATGATAAATATTTTTTGCATGATACTCAACATTTCGGCTGGAAAGGATGGGTTTATGTTGATCGGGAAATGGCTCGCTTCTATCATCAATAGCTGGAATAAACCTCTTACGCAATGGATTGTTCAAACTACTTTTTATTTGGCGATTTTGGTCGCTTTATTATGGATTTACGGGATACATAACAATTCGGTTGCTGATTTTATTTATAACGACTTTTAAAATAGAAGGTGCAGAAAATGGACTTATTCGATACGATTAATCGTTGGGCTGAATTAGTACCGGAACGGAAAGCTTGTATTCACAGGGAGGATTCTATTAGTTATCGTCAACTTTGGGATAGATCGGATGCTCTGGCTGCTTGGATAGGAACGGTTATTCCCAATGATAATTCACCGGTTATTGTTTATGGTCATAAACACCCGAATATGCTAAGTGCTTTTTTCGGGTGCGTAAAGGCAGGACATGCTTATATCCCGGTTGATGAAGCCTTGCCTATTGATCGGATCATGCGGATTATTGCAAATTCCAAAAGCAAATTAATATTATCCCCCACAATATTGCCAGATGAGCTGAATACAATCAATGGAATTGCCATTCGTGATGAAAGCAAAAAATGGGGACAAAGCTTATCGGATATTTTCAGGGAATATTCCGGGAAACATCCTTCGCCGGACCGAAGAGTAACTTCGGATGATAATTATTATATTATGTATACCTCCGGTAGTACCGGGGAACCCAAAGGTGTTCAAATAACTTTAGGCTGTCTCACTAGTTTTGTAGAGTGGGGACTTTCTGAATTTAAGATTCAAGAAAATCAAGTGTTTTTAAATCAGGTCCCTTTTTCTTTCGATGTTTCATTTATGGATTCCTATTTGGCATTGGTAAGTGGCGGAACTGTAAGGTGTATCGATAAAGAAATGATAGCCAACCCCAGAGAACTTTTCAAAGAATTTCAAAATGCCGGGGATTCTCAGATTTGGGTTTCAACGCCCTCTTTTGCTGAAATGTGCTTAATTGAAAAAACTTTTACTCAAAATATGTTTCCGGAATTACATACTTTCTTGTTCTGTGGCGAAATTTTTACCAATAAATGCGCTCAAAAACTGATTGACCGTTTTCCCAAAACCGCTCTGTTTAATACCTACGGTCCAACGGAAGCCACAGTGGCAGTTACTTCCCTACAGGTCACTCAAAAATTAATTGACGACTTTTCTCCCCTTCCAGTCGGATATTGTAAACCGGACTGCGTAATCCGGATTATCGATGAACAGGGGAGGGTTTTACCTGAAGGCGAAAAGGGAGAGATCGCCATTGTTGGACCTAGTGTTAGTCCAGGGTATTTTCAAAATCCGGAGTTAAGTAAACGTTCATTTTATGTTGATGAATACCAGGGTCAATCTTACCGCGCTTATAAGACGGGCGATGCAGGATATATTCAAAACGGTCTGATATTTTATTGCGGCCGGTTGGATTTTCAGGTTAAATTACATGGTTATCGTATTGAACTTGGAGATATTGAAGAGAATCTTCGCTTGATACCTATTGTCAAGAATGCAGTGGTCCTACCAGTGACTAAGGATGGTAAGTGTGAATATTTAACGGCCTTTATTACTCTTTCTGATCAAGAAGACTCTAGTGAATTTGAATTGAGCAGCTCAATTAAAAGACAGCTGGGGAATCTTATACCGGAGTATATGGTACCGCGTAAAATCGTTTTTAAAAATACCATGCCGATGAATCCAAATGGTAAAGTAAACCGTAAAAAACTCCAGGAGGAACTCCAATGACACCATTTGGCGAGTTTCAATTTTTCGTGCCGGTAATCGTTTTGGCGATTCCTGCGATTATTTTGGGACTTAAAGGCCGGACTTCACGATGGTATAACCTAATAGTCTCCATTTATATGGTGTACAGCATACTGTTTTATTCCAAGCATTCAGCTCCCACAAGATTTTTGCTGTTTTTTGTTTTTGAATGGTTGATCATCAAAGGTTATAGTTGGCTGTACCGTTATCACAATCGGACTGTATTTTATCCGGTAGCTTTAATAGGTTCTCTTTTTCCCTTAGCTATTGCGAAACATTTTATTCCCGCTATTTCTGATGTGGGTTTCCTGGGGATATCATATGTAACATTTAAATGTATCCAAATGGTAATGGAAATTAAGGACGGGTTGATTGAAAAAGTTAAATTTGGTGATTTTATCAGCTTTATGTTCTTTTTTCCCACTCTTAGTTCAGGCCCTATTGATCGTTTTCGCAGGTTTACCAAAGACCTTACTAAGAAGCCGACGGGTGAGGAATATCAACAATTGCTGCTTAAGGGAATTCAGAAGATATTTTTGGGGTTTTTATATAAATTCATTATTGGTTTTCTAATTAAGTCCTATTGGCTCGATTCGATTAGCGATTCACACTCTTTCCTGGTAACGATGAATTATATGTATGCCTATGCGATGTATCTTTTCTTTGATTTTGCAGGTTATAGTACTTTTGCCGTTGGAACCAGCTATTTATTTGCCATAAGAACTCCCGAGAATTTTAACAAGCCTTTTTTGAGCAGTAGTATTAAGGATTTCTGGAACCGATGGCATATTAGTTTATCGACATGGTTCCGGGATTATGTGTATATGCGGTTTATTTATTTTTGCGCCAAGAAAAAAATCCGGCTTAATAAATACGTCCTTTCATATATCGGATATTTTGTTTTATTCGGTTTAATGGGATTATGGCATGGCAGCCAGTTTTATTATATCATTTACGGCTTTTACCATGCAATTTTAATGACTGGTTTTGATGTGTTTACCCAGCTAAATAAAGAGTGGAAATTATGGGGAAGTGGGAATGCTTGGAGAGTTTTATCGATTGTTATTACATTTAACTTGATTTGTTTTGGTTTTCTCATCTTTTCCGGCAGGATCCAGTTTTTAAACAGCATTTTAATTGCAATGATGATCCCGATTACTCTTATCCTTTTTTTAGCACAACTTTTAATAAAGACTCCGTCCAAAATTATGAAAGCTTAATTAAAATTGCCGGCAGCATTAGAGTTATCATTTTAATTCAACAGCTGCCGGTCATATTTTTTTCCTTTTGTAGGCCAGCGTTCGGTGCCTTTAGATCATGGTGGATTTATTTAGTCCTAGCTCCGGAACTCTCAAAAATCGTCATTATAAATATATAGCGTTTTGCTCAACTTACCCCTCAACTCTTATTCGACCCATTTCATCCGGTATCCGGTCAAGTTAGTTCTTTTCGTGTTGCCATATTTGGAATTGTGGATTATGATATGATTAAATTTCCAGCCTTTACAAATGATATTTACGACTCTGGATACTGAGTATTATGGCTCAGTGATTATTGGGCTTTTTTGGATCAGTTTTATCAGCAAAGAACCCCCAACATTATTTAGCAGTCTGTTGAATTTGTAAAGCGATTATATCAATCAAAGATCAGATAAAAAACTAATATTATTGATTTTAAAGATTTTAAAAGTAGAATCAGAAAGGAAGTAAAACAGTGCCAATTGACAAAAAGTTCCGACTCGCTATGCAATCCGACAGTGCGGCATTACTAGAGATTTATGCTCCGTTTATCAAAGACACGGTCATTACCTTTGAATATGAAGTGCCAACCGTTGAGGAATTTGGCGCCAGAATAATCAATATCGTAAAGAAATACCCTTGGCTGGTTTGTGAAGTAGATGGTAAAATTATAGGTTATGCTTATGCTTCCCAATTTCATGAGCGATCCGCTTACGATTGGTCGGTGGACGCTTCGGTATATGTTCACCCGGATTTTCACGGAAAAAAGATTGGAACGGCCTTATATAGTTGCTTATTGGAATTGCTGAAATTACAGGGATTTTATAACGTTTATGCCATCGTAACCGGGGCCAATCAAGGCAGCCTTGATTTTCACCAATCGTTAGGCTTTAAGCCGGCAGGTTTATATTGTAAGGTGGGCTATAAATTTAACCAATGGCAGGATGTGCAGTGGCTGGCCTTAACAATCAATGACCATAGTCAGTTGCCGCAAAAGCCCAAGAGTATCCAAGATATCAAGGAAACCCCTGAGTTCGACGGGGCTGTTTCCAAGGCCCTTGAAATGATCGATTTTTGACATACTAAAGGTTGAACGGTAGCTGATGATTGCCTCAATAACCGGTTTTTAGCCGGTGGTGGTTGAGTTTGGGTTGGAGGAAAAATGAACTGGGAAATATTTTTACGGCTTTTGCTTGCCGGGACTTTTGGTGCGGTCATAGGTTTTGAACGGACCAGTAAAAAGAAGGAAGCCGGAATCCGTACCCATTTTTTGGTCGCACTGGGCAGCGCGCTGATTATGGTGGTATCAAAATACGGTTTCGGCGATATTCTTCATATGCAGGACATCGCCTTGGACCCAAGCCGCGTAGCGGCCCAGGTAGTCAGCGGGATCGGATTTATCGGCGCCGGAATGATTATTTTTCAACGGGAAACCGTTCGCGGACTGACAACGGCCGCCGGACTATGGGCGACTGCGGGAATCGGGCTGGCCGTGGGAGCGGGGATGTATTGGATTAGTCTCAGCGCCACGATATTAGTATTTGCTTGTTTAGAGTTTTTGCACACCGGTTTTGGGGTATTCAAAGCAAAACATTTGAAATTAACCGTTCACATAACAAAAGAGGAAGCGATTCAAGAAGTTTTGAGGCTCGTGAATCAAAATAATATGAAAATGAGTACCATGGAATATCGGGAAGAAACCGCTCCGAAATCTCCTCCGGATCAGCCTGGGGAATCGGTATTTATATTGGAATTGGAGTTGAAAATGTCGTCCCGACAAAATATTACCCAACTGTTCAATGAAGTTCGGAATATATCGGGGGTTGATTTTGCACGCCTTGATTAACCGGAAAAGGCATGGGGAAAGAAATATATGCGGGCCGGTCTGTTACCCCAAATGAAGCGCCCGGTATAAAAGAGTAGGGGGTTCTTCCCGGACAACCCGCTCTTCAAGCCGGTGGTCCCGGACAAATTCTGTAATTTCTTTTTCAAATTCAGCGGCTTGCTCACGTGAATGTGCGGCTTTCTCGATTTCAAAAAGCAATGGGTAACCCAAGGACGGATCGGAAGCGAGCATAAGTTTTAAATGAAATCCTTGAGGTTCATATTCGCCGGTTAAGTTTCTTCCGGAAAACTCCATAAACTTGGGATGACCGAGCCTAGCCAGCTCGGCGGCGATAGCTGCCGGCGTATCAAAGGCTTTATCACAGCCCAGGCGGGTTAAAATACTGCTGTTTTGAATGCCTTTGGTGATGGTTTCTTCCATTTCGATCCGGATATTAACGGAATCGCCTTGTTCAGGCCCTTTCCATCCCAGTGAAGAACCTGATTTTCCTTGCCGGAGCGTATGATTGATCCGCAAGATTTGATCGGCTTTGAAAAGAGCCTGACCGTAATGGATAGTGTGCCATTCGATTTCTTGGTGGATATAAGACTGAAACATCGGCAGGACATCCCAAACTTCATCAGGACATAAAAAACGGAAGCGTGTCTCCACTTCATAGGTTGAAGGAATAAAGTTTGTCATGAGGAGAATCTCCTTATAAATTCTTGAACCAATGGAACTTCATTTTCAAATCGCAACGTATTAAAATATATTATTAAGCTTCAAAGAAGGAATGTCAAATTATATTTCTGCTGCTAAAAGTTGAAGAGAACTCCCGGAGTGGAAAGAGTTGTAAAAGAGGGTGATTTTCATAAATAACCAAGAATGCTACGGCTGGGTATCAAGCAGAGCGAAACGGGATCAGAAAAGTTCGCTGGCGATCGATTACGTCACACCAATCAATGGGTTTGTCCCTGAGAACCCTCAGGAAACCCAGGATAAAACATTAATTTTGCATTATATTGAGGCGTTTCCGGATACGGTTTTGCTGCGGGATAACCAACTGGCTCATATAACCAGTTCCGGTTTTGTCATGAACCGGCAACTGGACAAGGTGTTGATGGTTCATCACAATCAACGGAATACCTGGGCTTGGACTGGAGGACATGCTGACGGTGAAGGGGATTTATTGCAGGTTGCAATCAAAGAAGCGAAGGAAGAAACTGGTGTCCAAGAGGTAACTCCGCTGACCAGCCGGATCATTTCTCTGGATATTTTGCCTGTCTATGGACATATGAAACGAGGGGAATGGGTCAGTACCCACTTGCATCTTTCGGTTGCCTATATCCTTATTGCCAGTGAAAGTGAAACTCTTATCGTCAATGAAGAGGAAAACAGCGCAGTCCGTTGGCTGTCTGTGGATCAATTCAGGCAGGACTTTTTTGACAGCCACGATGTATATTTGTACAATAAATTGATTCATCGGGCGAAACAAATCGGTGCGAAAACGAAGGATGGGATTGGATGAAGACTTCACGTAAGCTAATATTGATTGCCGTTTTTATTATAATATGGATGGCCGCCTTTTCCTTTACGTTCTTTTATTTTAAAAACAAAGGTACTTTCCAAATCGAGATTTATAACAAGACAGCGGATGTAATCGGCGATTTTACGATCAGTTATCAAAAGAATCATCAAGATATCCTTATTTCCGGTATCCCTGCCAAATCGTATTTAAAATTGGCCTTTAAACCTGAGGAAGCTCCATCAGCTACCGCCCATGGGGAAAAGTCCATGGGATTGAGTTATCGGGATCAAAATCACCAAATTCATAAGGAAGTAATATTTGGTTATTTTGAAAAAGGGTATCATGGAAAAGCCTTGATCAAAATTCTAAAGGTTGAGCCGGATGGTGTTATCGATTTTGAAATCAAGAGTGATGTAAGGACCAAATGAAATGGCGGTATGCAACGGGTTATCAATTAACCCCAAAAAAAGAATTCCTGGAGAGGTTTCGATGAACAGAGATATCGCAAAAACGAAAACGGTTTATAACCAATCCCTTGAAGCCTACGCATTACCCATAAGTCAAACAGGAGAGGGATAATTCGATCAATTTGATCAAATCTATCAAAATAGAATTAAAAGAAATTAAGCAATGACAAGGTTTTTGATGAAGTTCCCCAGAATAATTTT